>JAZKHX010000001.1:0-357586 GCA_040385165.1 Pseudomonadota bacterium
TTCCTTGGGGCGGACTCTAGTCGCAGGTGGAGGAAAAATCCCGTGGCAGGTCACCGCCCGCAAGGGAACCCCGACGTCGTCAACCATCCTGACGGGCAATGTCGGTGATCAGAATATCGGTGACGATCGTCCCCAGGACGAGAGATGCCGCCTCCTTCAGGCTGGTGCGCAGAACGACAAGGTTAGAGCCATCGGTGAACGAACCCGAGAAGCCGCCGACATTGGCATGATCGAACAGCACCTGCAGGAAGGCGTCACGCAGCTTGGGCTCGCGCTGGTAGACCGCTTCGGTGTTCCCAGCCTGGACCTCCAGCGACAGGGACAGGACAACCATCGCCGAGACGCGTCCGCCTTCGACCACCGGCACGACGAACTGGTTGTTCATCTTGACATATTCCGGAGCGCCCGCTTCCGGCTCTGCCTCCTCTACCGCGCCGTCTTCGCCGATCTCCGCTGTCTTGGGGTTGCCACCCCCGGCCTCGGTCGCCTGGGTGGCGGCCTCCGCAGCCGGGCGCAGGAACAACCCGGCACCCACGCCTCCGCCAAGACCGACCAATGCGAGCAAAAGGGGAAAAATCTTGCCCAGCATGATCAGAACGGCATCACGATGTCGGCGACCTGCTGGCCATAAGTCGGCTGCTGCATGTCGGTGATCTGCCCGCGTCCGCCATAGGCAATCCGGGCACCCGCGATCTTGTCATAGGTGATCTCGTTGTCGCGCGAGATGTCGCTGGGTCGGACATATCCGGTCACGATCAACTCGCGCATCTCGAAGTTCACCCGGACTTCCTGCTGCCCCTCGACCTTGAGGACGCCATTTGGCAATTCCTCGACCACGGTCGCGGCGACCCGCAGAGTCAGCTTCTCCTTCCGCGACACCGAACCCTGGCCCTTGAAAGTCGACGAAGAGTCCATGTCGAAAGCGTCGCCCATGCTGGCCCCTTCGGGCAGACTTTCGTTCAGCCGCTGCGGGATGCCGAGGAGATCGGGAATGCCGCCGCTCTGCTCTCCGCTGCGGCTGCGTCCGGTAGAGTTCGAGATCGAGGCGCTGTCATCGATCTCGATCACCACGGTCAGGATGTCACCCCGCCGCGCCGCGCGCCGGTCGCCGAACAGGGATTCGTTGCCCGCCGTCCAGAGCGACGAGGCATCCGTCGCTGTTGCGGCCGGCGTATCTTCGGGCAATGCGGCCGAGTACAACGCGTAGTTCTGGTTGGTGCCTTCCAGCCCCGAGAATTCCGGCGCACGGCCCACCTGTTCCAGTTTGCCGCAACTGGCCAAAGCCAGAACCGCCACCATCAGGCATCGCATCATCATTTCACTCATTCCATCCGACATAGACTGCTCCGTCCGGGCCGATGCGGCCCGAGACCGTGTTCCGTGAGCCGAGGTTCATCACCCGGATCTCGTCGCCTTCCGACCCTCGGCCCAGCGCCCGACCCTCGGTCGAGATCGCAAGCCAGCCCGTCACATAGACCAGCCGGACCACCTGATTGCGGGCGACAAGCGTCGGGGGCCCAAGATCGCCGGACCTGACCGGCTTGCCCGCATAGATCGCGACCCGGGCTTCCTGGCCGACCGCCGCTTCGGGGTCGTTGAGGGCGCCGGGCAATTCGGCGCTGACCAGCGTCAGATCTTCCGGTGCAATCAGCGACTTGGCCCGGATCGTCCGGGTCGCGACCACGCTTTCGGCCGAAACCGGCGAGGCAAGCATCAGGATCAGTAGGCACCGCCACATCAGCGCACCTGCGTCGTTGCAGCAAGCATCTGGTCGGCGGCCGTGATCACCTTGGCATTCAGCTCGTATCCACGCTGTGCCTTGATCAATTCGGTCACCTCGCGGACCGCATCGACCGAGCTGCCCTCGAGGTAGCCATTGCGGAGCGTCCCGAGGCCGGCCTCGCCCGGCGTTCCCGAAAACGCCGCGCCCGAGGCGGGACTTTCGAGGAACAGGTTCGACCCGATCGCCTCCAGCCCCTTTTCGTTCGGGAAGGACGAGATCGTCAGCTGGCCAATCAGTTCAGGATCGACGCGATCGGCGAAGTCGGCCCAGACTTCGCCCGACGGGCTGATAGTCAGTCCGCGCGCGTCGGAAGGTATTGTGATCCCCGGCACCACCGGATAGCCGTCCGACGTGACGATCAGCCCCTCCGCCGACCGCTTCAGCGCGCCATCGCGGGTATATCCGACCAGACCTGTCGGCATCTGCACCTCGATGTAGCCGTTGCCGTCGATGGCGACGTCAAGGTCCGCACCCGTAGCCTCCAGCGATCCTTGGCCGACGACGACCGACACCGAGGCCGGTCGCACCCCAAGGCCGATCTGCACGCCGGTCGGCAGCATGCTGCCATCGGCGGATGAAACGCTGCCGGGTCGGGCCATCTGCTGATAGGTGAGGTCGGCAAAATCGGCGCGTCGGGGGTTGTAGCCGGTGGTCGACATGTTGGCGAGGTTGTTCGAGACAACATCCACCTTCATCTGCTGGGCCGCCATGCCGGTCGCTGCTATCTGAAGTGCTTTCATCGGACCCTCCTATCGACCAAGCGTCGTGATCACGCCGCGGACGCGTTGGTCCTCGGCATCAAGGAATTTCTGGCCAAGTTCGTAGGCGCGCTGGACCTCGATCATGCGGGCGATCTCGGAGACAGGCTCCACGTTGCTGTCTTCGAGCATGCCTTGCAGTACCGTCGCGCCCTCGACCGGTTCCAGATCACCTGCCGAGAACAGCGTGCCGGACTGATGCCGCAGCGACAGCGGGTCGGATGGCTTCCAGAGGCCGACCTGGGCGATCGGCTGGCCCTCGGCCGACAGCGTGCCATCGGGGGCGATGGCCACGCCTCTGGCGTCCGGCGGCACGAAGACCGGCGCACCGCCGGCATCCAGTAGCCGGTAACCATCCGGAGTCACCAGCTCGCCTTCGGCGGATGGCGTAAAGCTGCCCGCGCGGGTCAAACGTTCGCCCTGGGGCGTTTCGATCAGGAAAAATCCCTCTCCCTGAATGGCAAGATCGAACTGTCCGCCGGTCTGGCTGAGGGTGGATTGCGAAAGGTCCACCTGGCGTCCGCTGGCATAGGCCATCGAGAGCGACGGGTCCTGGTCCAGCGCCACGACATATTCCGAGAATACCACGCCTTCACGCCGGAAACCGGTGGTCGAGGCGTTGGCGATGTTGTTGGCGACGACGGCCATTTCGCGCATCAGGCCGGACTGGCGGTTCAGAGTTGCATAGCCTGCGGTTTCCATGTCAGCCTCCAGCGATCTGGGGGATCAGCGTTTCGGTGAAGAACGACACCAGTGTCCCGGTCATGAAGCTCATCGACAGCCAGAACACCGCAATCATCGCCCCGGCCTTCGGAACGAAAGTCAGCGTCATTTCCTGCACCGATGTCAGCGCCTGGAAGAGGCCGATCACCACGCCGACGACCAGCGCCACAGTCAGCAAAGGTGCCGAGATCACGACTGACACCCAAAGTCCCTGACGCGTCAGGTCAAAGATCATCGCTTCGGTCATACCGGCATCCTCAGGATTTCCTGATAGGCCTCGACGACGCGGTCACGGACAGTCGCCACCGTCTCGACCGCCAACTGCGAAGAGGCCAGCGCCTGAACGAGAGCCTGCGGATCGGCGTTTCCGGTCATCGCCGCGCGGGCGGTTGCTTCCTGTTCCTGAAGCGCGCCCATGAAGTTTCCAGCCAGTTTCGCAAAGCCCTCGGCCGCCGCCCCTGCTTTTGGCAAAGGGGCGGCGGCACTGCGGGCATTCGCGTAGGCCTGGCTGACAAATGAGGTCTTCACGTCCATTCTGGAACTCCCTTACCGTCGCAGAAGGTCGAACAGGTTCTGCGTCATCTGACGCGTCTGATCGAACATCCGAAGGTTCGCCTCATAGCTGCGCTGCGCTTCGCGCGCGTCAGCGATTTCGATCACTAGATCGACATTCGAGCCGTCGTAGTAACCGGTTTCATCCGCGAGCGGGTGCCCGGGATCGTAGACCTTCGTCAGGTCGCTTTGGTCCAGTTTCACCGGACCAGCTTCGACCAGGCCGGTATCCATCGCCTGTTCGAAAGTCATCACCTTGCGGCGGTAGCCTGGAGTATCGGCATTGGCGATGTTCTCGGACACATGCCGAAGTCGCATCGCCTGCGTCTCCATGCCGGAGGCCGCGAAAGAAAGGGACGAGATCAGGTCATTGCCCATGACTTACCCCTACCGCGGCCGGCCAAGGCTGGCCCGGATCACGTCCGATGTCGCCCGGTAGATCGCCAGCGCCATGTCGTGGCTTTGGCGCGCCTCGACCGATTTCACCATCTCGGCCTCCAGCGAGACCGAGTTGCCATTCGGCGATCCACGACCGCGTGCCAGATCCGGCTTCGGCAAAGAGGCTGTCGCAGCTTGGGTCAGATGACCTGCCCGGGTGGCGCGCATGTCGCCGCCGGGATCGGAATAGACCTCGGAGAAAGCAGGCATGTCCTTGGCCTTGTAGCCAGGCGTGTCGGCGTTCGCGACATTCTCCGCGATCACCGCCATGCGTGCCCCGGAATGCGCAGCAAGCGACTGCGCCATCCGGGTAAGTTCCAGTTTCTCGAACATCGGGGCTTCTCCCTCGACCAACTTCACCAAGGCTTAAGAGTGATTCCTTTAGAAACGGTTGAGAGCGAACAAAGGGAGAATCCCATGGCTGGACTTTTCGATGGTCTTCTTGCCGAGATTGCAACCAGCGCGCCGGTGCGGCGGGTGGGGCGCGTGGTCGAAACCCGGCGCGGGCTGGTCGATGTCACGGGCCTCGAAACCGCGACCATCGGTGACAGGGTCTTGATCCACAGCCGCGATGGAGCCGCCGGAGGCGAGGTTCTGCGTCTCGTTCCCGGCCGCGCGAGCGTGTTGCCCGACGCCTCGGGCGACGGCATGGCTATCGGCGACCGGGTCGAGCTTCTGGGCAAGGCCGAGGTGGCCCCCGATGACAGTTGGGTCGGACGGGTCATCGACGCGACAGGGCAACCCCTCGACGGACGACCCCTGCTGCGCGGCCCCCACACGCGCGCCTTGCGTGCGCCCGCCCCGCCTGCTGCAGGTCGTCGCCGACTCGGGGCACGTCTTGAAACCGGTGTCGCGGTTTTCGACACGCTCCTTCCCCTCGTGCGCGGCCAGCGGATCGGTCTTTTCGCGGGCTCGGGCGTCGGAAAATCCTCGCTGCTGGCCAAGTTCGCCCGTGGAGTCGCGGCGGATGTCGTCGTTATCGCGCTTGTCGGCGAACGCGGGCGCGAACTGCGCGAGTTCACCGAACGGGTTCTCGGCCCGGCAGGCATGGCGCGCAGCGTCGTTGTCACCGCGACCTCGGACCAGTCGCCCCTGATGCGGCGGATGTGCGCGCTGACGGCGATGGCCGTGGCCGAACACTTCCGCGACCAGGGCAAGCATGTCCTCTTGCTGGTCGACAGCGTCACCCGTTTCGCCGAGGCGCATCGCGAGGTCGCCCTGGCGGGGGGGGAAGGGGCAAGCTTGCGTGGCTTCCCGCCATCCCTGACCCAGGCGATCATGGGCCTGGCGGAACGCGCCGGGCCCGGGCCCGAAGGCAAGGGTGACATCACGGCGGTCTTTTCGGTGCTGGTCGCGGGGTCCGACATGGAGGAGCCGGTGGCTGACATCCTGCGCGGGGTGCTGGACGGCCATGTCGTGATGGATCGCCGGATCGCCGAACGCGGCCGGTTTCCCGCCATCGATCTTCTCCGCTCGGTCTCGCGGTCCCTGCCCGAGGCAGCGACCGAAGACGAGAACACCCTCATCGGCGAAGCGCGGCGGCTGCTTGGTGCCTATGACCGGGCCGAGATGATGATCCAGGCCGGGCTATATGCCGGCGGGTCGGACCCGGCCATCGACCGGGCGATCAAGGTCTGGCCGCGGCTGGACGGCTTTCTGGCAGAGCCGTCCCCCGCGTCCGGTGTGGCGGGGAGCTTTGAACGGTTGAAGGCCAGTCTGTCCGTCTGAAGCCTGTCCGGCGCTTCTGTCTGCGTCGGACAGACTCTAGTCACATCAGGGCGGTTCGCAGGCTCTCCCACACGAGGCTTGCCGCGATCCCGATCAGCACCAGCCCTCCGGCCCAGGCCATCGCCTCGCGCGCCTTTCGGTTTTCATTCAGCGTCCGTGCCATGGCACCACCCATCCAGGCCACGACCAGATCGGCCGGTATCGCGGTAAGAGGCACCAGAATCCCCAGAAGAAGAAGCTGCGCCGTGACATCGCCTGTGCCCGCCGCACCCGGATCCGGCACCACGAAGGGCGGCAGGAACAGGGCGAAGAACAGCACGGTCTTCGGGTTCAAAAGCTCGACCAGCATCCCCTGCCACATGACCTGCGCCAGGGGTCTCTGGTCAACCTTGGTTGCGGCAAGGTCTTGCCGGGCGCTGGCATGCGCCTCGCGGATCATGCCCAGACCCAGCCAGACCAGGTAAGCTGCGCCCAGGTATTTCAGCGCCAGAACCAGCGCGTCGAAGGTCATGAACACCGAGCCGAGGCCCCACGCCGTCGCTATTGCAAGCAGCACGCCACCCAAACAGAGGCCGAGCGCCGAGGCAACCCCGGCCGAGCGGCTTTGCCCGACCGTGCGCGAGAGGACGTAGAGCATGGACGGCCCGGGCGTGGCGCTCAAGGCAACTCCGGCAAGTGCGACAGCAAGAATCGAGTCGAGCGGGGGCATAGTCTACACACCGGTCCGCAGGATGCGGCCCTCGAACGGATTCGAGACGGTCATCCCGGCACCTTCAAGCGCGTCCGTCACAACCAGCCGCTGTTTGCGGCGCAAATAGGGGAAGTCGCGCAGAAGCATGCGCTCCAGATGTGCGCCCGCCTGAAACGGTTCGTATTTCGCGCGCCTTCCGTCCAGCAGAAGCTGCGGAAAGGGCCGGATCACGGTGTCGTGGTTGGCAGCTACGAAATAGGGCATCGAGAACCGCTCGCGGCTGCGATTGACAACCCGGTGCGGCGTCGAACGCAGGATGCCGTTCGTCCAGGCCTCCAGCATGTCGCCGATGTTGACCACATAGACGCCCTGATCCACCGGCACGTCGATCCAGCGGTCATCCTGGGCCATGACCTGCAGGCCTTCGTTCCGGGTGTGCAGCAGCGTGAGACATTCGTAATCCGTATGCGCGCCCATGTTGACCGAGCCGTGGTCCGTCGTCACATCTGGCCGAACATAATGCAACAGCCGCAGCTGCGACACCGGTTTGGTCATGTGGTCGGTGATCGCCCCCTTCGGCAGGCCGAGGAAAAGCTCCAGCGCCGAACAGATCAAGCGGCCAAGCTGCGCAACTTCCGCGTAATAGCGCGAAACGGTCGCGCGGAACCCGGCAAGCTCGGGCCAGACGTTCGGTCCCAGCACCGGGTTCCCGGCAAGAAAGTCCGGGTCGTCCTGCGGCAGGTCCAGACCCAGATCGAAGGCCTCGTAATTGCGGTGAACCTCGTCGGCATAGTCGCCCTTTTCCGAGAACGGCACATAGCCGCGATGGTTCGGGCTTTGGCCGATGTAGAGCTGCAGCTTCTCGTCCTCGGGCCGCGAAAAGAACGCTTCTGCCGCGCGGTAGGTCGCCTGAATGAGATCGAGATGGACGCCGTGATTGCAGACCCGAAAAAACCCGATGTCACGCGCGGCCGCCCCGATCCGTCCGGCGACGCGCCCGACCTCGGCAGGCGATCCGCGTCGCAGGACGCCGACATCGATCAAGGGCAGGTCGTCTGCCGAAACTGGTGCAAATGCCAAGGAAGCAGCCATCGAATCCTCCGTTTTTATGGGAGGACGAAGCTACGAATTCATGGTTAACAAAGTGTTCCCAGATCACCGGACCGCAGGAAATAGCAGTCGGAAGGTGGTGCCTTTTTCCAGTTCGGAAACGACCGACACCGTTCCCCCCATCTGCTGCGTCAGCCCGCGGACGATCGAAAGGCCCAGCCCGGTTCCCGATCCCACGGGTTTGGTGGTGAAGAACGGGTCAAATATCTGCGACAGACGGTCGGCCGGGATCCCGACACCCGCATCCTCGACGCTCAGCCGCACATAGCGCCCCGGAGGCGGACCGGACAGGGCGGCCTGGTCCTCGGTCATCATCTTCTGGACATTCTCGGCGCGGATCACGGCCTTTCCCTCTGGCCCCATCGCATCCAGCGCGTTTTCGACCAGACTGGACAGGATCTGCTCGAAGGCCTTGGCGTCGACTGACACCGGCCACAACCCGTCCTGAAGATCAAACGCGAGGCGGTCGGCACGCGTGGCTGGTTGGCGGTCCGCAAATCCGGCGATCATCAGGTTCAGATCTGCATCCACCGGGCTTAGCCGCGTGCGCTGCGCAAAGGAGAGCATGTCGCGCACCAGCTTTGCGCCCCTTTCGCCCGCAATGCGAGCATCCTGCAGGCTTTGCCGGGCCTCCGGTGCCGATGGTTCGGCCTCGACCATGTCCAGATTGCCCAGCACCACTGTCAGAAGATTGTTGAACTCATGCGCGAACCGCCCGGTCAGCTTGCCGATCGACTCCAGCCTCCGCGCTTCGAAAAGCCGTGCTTCCAATGCCTTTCGCGCGGTGATCTCCTGATTCAACTGATCATGCGACACCAAGAGGTCGCGATACCTCTGGGCCGAGCGTTGCGCTTCCGCCAGAAGTTCCAGCTTGGCCCCGGTCATCGCGGCAACCGTGTCCAGAATCTCAAGCTCGACCTCGCCGAAAGCCTGAGGGTCCGGGTGTTCGCTGTCGATCACACCGACGACGCGACCGCGAAACATCAGAGGAACGCAGATTTCCGACCGCGCCGGTCGGGTGTCCGGGATGTAGTTCTGATCGCTCAACAGATCATCGACGATGATTGCCTTCCCAGTCTGCGCCACTTGTCCGGTGATTCCGCGTCCGAAGGGAATGATCAGCGGATTCAGGATGTTCCGTCCGAACGGATTCTTTTCGCCCCATGCCGCGACCTGGAGAAGGTCGGTCTGTTCGTCATTGGCCTGATAGATCACGCAATCGACGAAATTCAGCCTGCCCACCACGTTCTGCGCGACGTACCAGAACAGATCCTCGACGCTGGGAATCTGGATGAGGTCGACCGCAAACTGATTCAGCGTTCGCAAGGTCGAGGCTTCCATCGACATGCCGCGATGCCGAGACGAAGCGATTGCGGAATGCGCCACTCTTCAGGTTCCCTTGGACTCTTGTTTTGCCATAACCTAGGCAAAGCCTTCGTTATGGCAAAGGTAAATCGTAACGCCGGGCATTGATCGCACATCCTTGACAGTGCTTAGCCTTTCCAGCGCAGTTGTCCGCCAAGCCCGTCCGACAAAAGTGGTTTCGGGTCTTTCGAATGGCGGGCAACCACGAAGAAGCCAGAGCTTGCCCGGCGCTTCTAACTTTTCCGAACCGAAAACGTACCCAGCGGCTCTACCGGGAGGAGGGGCCGTCGGCGAGTGTCTCGACCGGTTGACTGCGGCATCCATCGGGTGCGTCGTGCATCACTCGCAGGCAGGTGGGGTCAGGACCTGCAGCAGCGGCTGGGCCGCCATACGGAGTCCCGCTAGAGTCGGGGCATCCCGGCCGGGCGGGCGCTGCGTTTCTGCGCTGCGATGCGGAAGGGCGCATTGGGCGCGCCGTAGCCCTGATAGTTGCCCTGCCGCTGGACGATTTCGAAGAAGAACCCGTCACGGCGCGGGGCGGAATAGAGCTGAAAGAACTGACCGCCAGCGTCTTCATCATATAGCACCTTGGCGGCGCGCATCCGGGCGACCAGAGCAGGGTCCAGGCCAAAACGGGCCTCGACGTCGTCATAGTAGTTGTCGCCGATCTGCAGCAGCGGAAAGTCGCGCTGTGCCAGTTCCGTGGCAGTGGCGAAAATATCATCGGTCGCAAACGCAACGTGCTGCACCGAGGCACCGAAGGTTTCCTCGACAAATCGCCCGGCAAGGGTGCGCCGCGCCTCAGCACCATTCAAGGTGATGCGGAGGCCGCCCGACTGCACCGCCTGGCTGCGCACCAGACCGTCAGGGTCGGCAACGTCGACCATGGGGGCTTTCCGGGTGTCGAAAATCGACGCGTAGAACAGCGCCCAACTGAGCATTTCATCATAGGCCATGGTCTGACCTAGGTGTTCAGTCCCGGCATCTGGTGGATCGGGTCGAGGATGAATCGATCTGGCTCTGATGTCCAGATTTTGCAGATGTATTCGTAGGGCGTGAGCCCGTTGAGGGTCTTTAGCCTTCGGGCGAAGTTGTATGCTGCGAGGAAGTCGGCGAGGTGCACGCGCAACTGGTCGTGGCTGTCGTAATGGAACCGTTTCACAGTTGCGTCCTTGATCGTCCGGTTCATTCGTTCGACCTGGCCGTTCGTCCAGGGGTGGTTCGGCTTGGTCAGTCGGTGCTCGATGCCGTTGGCCTCGCAGATCATGTCGAAGCGCATTGGCCGGGAATAGATGGTGTTCCGGTTCCGAGGCTGCTCTGCGAATTGAATGCCGTTATCCGTCAGAACCGTGTGGACCTGGTAGGGCACAGCTTCAAGCATGTGCTGGAGGAACTCCCAAGCCGTCTTTCTGTCGGCCGTATCAACCAGTTGGGCCACAGCGAACTTGGCCGTGCGGTCGATGCCAACGACAAGATAGAGCTTTCCCTCAGCGGTTTGCACCTCGGCAATGTCGATGTGGAAGAACCCGATCGGGTAGCGTTTGAACTTCTGGCGTTTTGGTTTGTCGCCCTCGACGTCCGGCAAACGCGAGATGCCGTGTCGTTGCAAGCACCGATGCAGCGCTGACCGCGTGAGGTGAGGGATCGATGACTGCAGGGCATAGAGGCAGTCATCCAGTGGCAGCAACGTGTGGCGCCGGAAGGCGACGACCATCGCTTCTTCGGCCTCGGTCAGCACCGTCGACCGCGGTTCCGACGGCCCGGTCTTCATATCCTCGACCGTCGCGCGCCTACGCCACTTGGCCACAGTCTTTGGGTTTATCCCCAACTCCCGGCTCAGCTGCGCGAGCGAAGCTTGCGATCGCTGTATTGCTGCTCTGACGGCGTGCGTGGTCGTGGCGCTCCCGTGACGAACTTGTCCCATGTTGCTTCCTTCCATTCCGTTGAAAGGATCGAACCATCAAACCGTGGGATCAAACACCTAAATGCCGCGTGGCGATACCCATCCATCCGGGGTCATGGAATGCCGTCGCGCCCGAAAATCGAACTGTCGAGAACGTCTCAAATGTTTCCGGCACCGTCGCCGGATGGCCGACGGCGAAGCGGCTGATTTTGTTGGCATAGGGCCGGCAACGGATGTTGTTCTATCCCCCTCGTAGAGTTAGTGTCGCAGCATGTCTCCGGAACAGGTCTACGTACCTCCTGATCATTGAACGTGCGGCGAGCAGGACAACGTGCGGCCGGATTCATGACTGAACGGACCAGGGCCCTGGCACCGGCGAGGCGGGCGATCTGGCCGACATCGAGGCAAGGACGAAACTGTTCCGGAAAACGCCGTCATGCTGAAAGTTCTTGCCAACCGCACCTTCCGGCACCTTTTCGCGGCCCAGCTGATCGCGCTGATCGGCACCGGCCTTGCTACGGTGGCGCTTGGCCTGCTGGCCTGGCAGCTTGCGGGCGATGATGCTGGTCTGGTGCTGGGCACAGCACTTGCGATCAAGATGGTGGCCTATGTCACGCTGGCTCCGGTCGCTGCTGCGGTGGCTGAACGCCTGCCGCGCCGGGCTTTTCTTGTGGCGCTGGATCTGGTGCGCGCCGGAGTTGTTCTTTTCCTGCCCTTCGTCACCGAGGTCCTGCAGATCTATGTGCTGATCTTCTTTCTGCAGGCGGCCTCGGCAGGGTTTACCCCGGCGTTTCAGGCGACGATCCCCGACGTGCTGCCCGAGGAGAAGGACTATACCAACGCGCTGTCGCTGATGCGGCTGACCGAAGATCTGGAGCAGCTTGTCAGCCCGATGCTGGCCGCCGCCCTGCTGACCATCGTGACCTTCCCCGTCCTCTTCGGCGGCACGGTTGCCGGGTTCGTCGTCTCGGCCCTGCTGGTGGCGACGGTCGCGCTGCCCGCCCGCGCGGTGGGCGAACCGCAGGCGTTCTGGGCCTCTGTCACCAAGGGCGCGCGCATCTATCTGGCGACACCACGCCTGCGCGGGCTGATGGTGATGGAGATGTCTGTCGCCGCAGCGGGGGCGATGGTCTATGTCAACACTGTGGTTCTGGTGCAGGCCAGGCTTGGGCTGGGCGCGCCGCAGGTGGCGCTGGCTTTCGCGGCCTTCGGGGCCGGGTCGATGCTGGCGGCCTTCCTGTTGCCGCGCATCCTTGACCGCTTTGCCGACCGGCCGGTGATGATCGGGGGTGCCGTGCTGATGGTGGTTGGCGTCGCGGTCACATCGCTTGCCGGAAGCCTTGGCTTTCTGCTGGCGCTCTGGGCGCTCGTCGGTTTCGGGTTCTCGCTGACCCAGACCCCCATTGGCCGCATTCTGAACCGCTCGGCACGGGCCGAGGACCGGCCTGCCGTCTTTGCCGCGCAGTTCGCGCTGTCACATGCGGCCTGGCTTGTCACCTATCCGCTCGCCGGGTGGATCGGGTCAGCCTATGGGCTGCCCGCAGCCGCTTTGGCCCTTGCGATGGTCGGGGCCGTGGCGCTTGTCGCGGTCATGGTGCTTTGGCCGTCAAAAGACCCGCAAACCCTTGCACATGACCATGCCGACCTGCCGCCCGACCACCCGCACCTGCGCGAACACGGAGGGTCTGCCCACCGCCACCCCTACCAGATCGACGACCTGCACCGCAGCTGGCCGAAAGCCGCCTGACGGACCTTGCCCGGCCTGTGCGCGGGTCGCCAGGGCTATGGGTGTCGCACCCGTTAGCCTGCCCGGGGAGCCCACAGGATGATGGCCGCGCCAACCAGCACGATGATCGTCCCCATCATGTCCCACTGGTCGGGCCTGCGCCCTTCGGCCAGCCAAAGCCAGGCCAGCGAGGCGGCGACGTAGACCCCGCCATAGGCCGCATAGGCTCGCCCGGCATAGTCGGAGGGGGCGAGGGTCAAAAGCCAGGCAAAAGCGGCAAGACTGACAAGACCCGGCGCGAGCCATAGCGCACTCGCTCCTTGCCGCATCCAGGCCCAGACTGCAAAACAGCCCGCGATTTCGGCCAGCGCGGCGGCGGCATAGATGCCAAGCGTGGCCGGAACGGTCATGCGGCGGTCTCGTGTGCGCCGTGACGATGATCGGTCGCACAAAGCGAGTGATCCCCCAGCACCTCGATCACCCGGCAATCGGCGATGCAGCCGCCTGCGCATTGTTCCACCATGCGCTCCAGTTCCGCCTTGAGCGCGGTCAGCCGGGCGAGGCGGCTTTCCACCTCAAGAAGTTGTGCTTTTGCGATGGCGTCGGCGGCGGCACAGGATTGGTCGGGCTTGTCCGACAGGCTGAGCAGGTCGCGGATCGCCTCGAGCGTGAAGCCGAGATCGCGGGCGTGGCGGATGAAGGCCAACCGTTCCAGTGCCTTGCGGCTGTAAAGCCGCTGGTTCCCGGCGCTGCGTTCGGCCTCGGGCAAAAGGCCGATCTGTTCGTAGTAGCGGATGGTCGGCACCTTGACCCCAGCGGAGGTGCCCAGCTTTCCGATCGTCAGCATCACATTCCTCTTGAAGCTATAGTTGCTAGAGACATTAGATATCTGATTCGATGAAGACAATGGCGTCCGTCGGGGCGCGAAGGATTCCAATGACCAAAATTGACGCGGACAACGGAGCCGCATGCGACTGGACCGTCTCGGGCATGGATTGCGGCTCCTGCGCAAACAAGATCAAGGATGCGGTGGCCCGCCTTCCGGGGGTCAGCGGTGTCGAGATCGGGCTGATGTCGGAACGGCTGCGCCTGACGCTGGACGAAAGCAAGACCAGCCGTGACAAGGTGGAAAAGGTCGTCAAGTCACTGGGCTATGGCGTGACCCCGCGCGCGGCAGGGGCTGCTGGGGCGGCAGTGAAAAAGGACTTCGTGCTGCCCGACGCCGCCCCGGCGAACAAGCCTGGCGACGAGCATGCCGGACATGATCATTCGGGCCATGATCATTCGGGCCACGACCACGGCCCGAAGGCGGCGAAAGCCGCAAAGGCCGACGACAGCGGGCATGGCAGCCCCGGCCATGTGCATGACGACCCCGCCGACCGCGGCAAGCGCTGGTATCAGACCGGCAAGGGCAAGCATGTCATCTTCACGGCCGCGCTGCTCGCCGCCGCCTGGGCCGCCGAGCTTGTTGTGCCGCAGGTCGGCAGATGGGCCTTCATCGCGGCCTGTCTGATCGGGGTCGCCCCGGTCGCGCAGCGGGCCTTTGCGGCGCTGCGCGTGGGCCAGCCCTTTACCATCGAAAGCCTGATGACCATCGCGGCCGTCGGTGCCCTGTTCATCGACGCGGCGGAAGAGGCGGCGCTGGTCGTCTTCCTGTTCGCCGTGGGCGAGGTGCTGGAGGGCGTGGCGGCGGGCAAGGCGCGCGACGGCATCCGGGCCTTGGCCAACCTTGTGCCCAAGACGGCGCTGCTGGAAATCGACGGCAAGACGCAGGAGGTCCCGGCGGCCAGCCTGGCGGTCGGGCAGACCGTCCTTGTCCGGCCCGGCGACCGCATCCCGGCGGATGGCGAGATTTCCGAAGGCAACAGCGGCGTCGACGACAGCCCGGTGACGGGCGAAAGCGTGCCGGTCAACAAGGGGCCGGGCGACACGGTTTTCGCGGGCTCGATCAACACCGAGGCCGTCCTGAGGGTGAAAGTGACCAAGGGGCCGGAAGACAACACCATCTCCCGGATCATCCGGCTGGTGGAAGAGGCCGAGGAGGCGCGCGCGCCGACCGAACGCTTCATCGACCGTTTCAGCCGCTGGTACATGCCGCTGATCGTGGTGCTGTCGGTGCTGGTGATCCTGGTGCCGCCGCTGGCCACTGGCGCGGACTGGAACACCTGGATCTATCGCGGCCTGACGCTGCTTCTCATCGGCTGCCCCTGTGCGCTGGTCATCTCGGTGCCCGCCTCCATCGCTTCGGCCATGTCGACGGGCGCTCGGCGCGGGCTTCTGATGAAAGGCGGTGTCGTCATCGAAGCCGCGTCCAAGGTCAGCCGCATTGCGTTCGACAAGACCGGGACGCTGACGCATGGGCGCCCCAAGGTCACCGATGTCGTCACCTTCGGCACCACGACCGAGGCCGAACTGCTGGCCGTTGCCGCCGGTGTCGAAACCGGATCGAGCCACCCGCTTGCCCTGGCCATCCTGAACAAGGCGAAGGAGGCGGGCGTCGAGGCGCTGCCGTCGAAAGACGCAAAGGCCCTTTTGGGCAAGGGCGTGATTGCCACCGTCGACAACGCGCCCGCCTGGGTCGCCTCGCCGCGCTTTGCGATGGAAAACGGCGGGCTGGACGGCGTCGGCCTGCGCCAGGCGACGGTGTTCGAGGAAGACGGCAAGACCGCCGTGGCGGTCTACCGCGAAAAGACTCCGCTCGGACTGATCGCCATGCGTGACGAGCCGCGCGCCGATGCACCCGAGGCCGTGCGCCAGCTCAAGGCGATGGGCATGACGCCGGTCATGCTGACCGGGGACAACCCGCGCACCGCCGCCGCCATCGCGGGGGGCCTTGGCCTGGAGTTTCAGGCCGACATGATGCCTGAAGAGAAGCTGAAGTTCATCCGGACGATGCACGACGAGGGCGGCGTCATGATGATCGGCGACGGCATCAACGATGCCCCCGCGCTGAAGCAGGCGAATGTCGGCGTCGCGATGGGGTCGGGCACCGATGTGGCGCTGGAAACCGCCGATGCGGCGATCCTGCGCGACCGCGTGACCGACATTCCGGCGACGATCCGGCTGGCGCGCGCCGCGATGGCCAATATCCGCCAGAACGTGACCATCGCGCTTGGTCTGAAGGCGGTGTTCCTGGTGACCTCGGTCCTGGGGCTGACCGGCCTCTGGCTCGCCATCCTGGCCGATACAGGGGCGACCGTGCTGGTCACGCTGAACGCGCTGCGCCTTCTACGCTTCAACCCGGAACGCGAGGGCTGAAGCGATGGCCGACAGCCACGCGCATGGCGGCGGGCTGGACACCGGCAATGTGGGCCGGGTTCGGGCGGTGTTCTTCCTCACCGCAGGCTACGCGGCGGTGCAGGCAGTTGGCGGGTGGTTCTCCGGCTCGCTGGCGCTCATCGCCGACAGCGGGCACATGGTTTCGGATGCCGCTGCCCTCCTGCTGGCGCTGATCGCCTACCGGGTGGCGGCACGGGCGGCGGATGCGACGCGGACCTACGGCTTTCACCGCGTCCGCGTGCTGGCGGCGCTCGCCAATGGCGCGTCGCTCTTGCTGCTGGTGGCCTGGATCACCTGGGAAGCGGTCGGGCGGATCGGTCGGCCGGTCGAGATCCTCGCCGGGCCGATGCTGGCCGTCGCCATGGTCGGCCTGTCGGTCAACCTGTTCGGCGCCTGGTATCTGTCGAAGGGCGACAGGCGCGACACCAACCTGAAGGGTGCCTTCCTGCATGTGATTGGCGACCTCTTGGGCTCGGTCGGCGCGATTTCGGCGGCGGTAGGCATCATGCTGACCGGCTGGCTGATCCTGGATCCTCTGCTTTCGGTGCTGGTGGCGGCGCTGGTGGTGCGGTCGGCCTGGACGCTGGTGTCAGAGTCGCTGCGGGTGCTGTTGCAGGCGGTGCCGCAGGGCGTGGACGCGCGCGCCGCCGAGGCCGATCTCGCCACCCTGCCGGGCATCGCCACGGCCGGGCATTTCCATGCCTGGGTGCTGACCGACAATTCCACCGTGGCGACCGTGCATGTCGCGCCCGCGCCGGGGGCCGACCCGCTGGCGCTGCCTGAACTTGTCGTGAGGCGGCTTCACGAGCGCTACGATATCGATCATGTGACCGTGCAGGTCGACCCCCCCGGTACTGTCATCGCGACACATGGTGCCCCGGCTGCCACGGCCAGGCCAGAAGGATGAACCATGTCTGAACCAACTGTCTGCCTGCGTGAACCTGGCGGAGGGCCCGCCGGGATGCTGTGTCCGGTCTGCCGCGTCGATCTGGTGATGGCCGACCGGCAGGGCGTCGAGATCGACTATTGCCCGAAATGCCGCGGCATTTGGCTGGACCGGGGCGAAATCGACAAGATCGTCGAGCGCAGCCTGGCGCTGGAAGTCCCGCGCGCTGCGCGCTATCCCGATCCGCCGCCGCAGCAGGGCTATCCGGCGGCGCAAGGCCGACCGGCTGGCGGGCATGACGGAAGCCACACCTCATCAGGCCATGGCAAGCACCGGCTTCGGTCCTGGCTGAGAGATCTCTTTGACTGACCCGGCACATAGCCCGCAACCGAAGGTCCGTCCCGCCGCCCTGGTCGCGATCATCGCGGCGGCGCTTGCCCTGGACCAGCTGACCAAATGGCTGATGGTCGCGGTGGTGATGCAGCCGCCACGGCTGATTCCGGTCGTGCCCGGCTTCAACCTGACGCTTGGCTACAACGAGGGGGCAAGCTTCGGCATGCTCTCGGGCTGGATGGCCGGCAGACCGCTGGCGATGGTCGCCCTGACGGCGGTGCTGACGCTGGCCTTTGCCATCATGGCATTCCGGGCGCGTCATCCGCTGGAGCGCGCCGGCCTTGCGCTGATCGTTGGCGGGGCGCTTGGCAACATCACCGACCGGCTGCGGCAGGGCGCGGTGACGGATTTTCTTGACCTCTACTGGCGCGACTGGCACTGGCCCACCTTCAATGGCGCGGATATTGCCATCACGCTTGGCGCGCTCAGCGTGCTTTTCGCCGCGCTGCCGACCCGTCGCCGCAAGGAGCCTGCTCTTGACCAACTCTGACGCCCCTGCCCTCTCCCAAGACGACCTGCCGCTGACGGCGGCCTTCGTCATCGCCCTGGCTGCAACGCTTGGCGCGCTGTTCATCGGCGAGGTGCTGGGACAGATGCCCTGCACCATGTGCTGGTATCAGCGCATCGCAATGTTCCCGCTGGTGCCGATCCTTGGCCTGTCGCTCTGGCGCGGTGATGGCAGCGCGCGGCTTTACGCCCTGCCGCTGGCGCTGGCGGGTCTGGCGCTGGCCGGGTGGCATTCAGGGCTTTACGCCGGCATACTCCCCGCGCCCATCGTGCCCTGCACCCAGAACGGGCCGTCCTGTACCGGCGAGGCGCAGATGATCCTGGGCCTGCCCATTCCCTACCTGTCGCTGGCAGCCTTTGCCGCGATCCTTGCCTGTCTCATCCTGCCGAAAGGAAACCGCTCATGAACCGCCGCACCCTTCTTATCGGGGCTTCTGCTACCGGAGCCGCCGCCTTTGTCGGCGGTGCCTACGTCTTAACCCGCCGCCGCGAAGCTGAGACGGCAGCGGCAGCGGCAGCGGCGCCAGCGGCCGATCAGTCTTTGCTGATCCGGCCGCACTCCCCGATCCTCGGCCCGGTCGACGCGCCCGTTACGCTGGTAGAGTTCTTCGATCCTTCGTGTGAGGCTTGCCGCGCCTTCCACCCGATCCTTGGCGAAATTCGCCGCCAGTTCCCGACACAGGTAAGGATCGTCATGCGCTACACGCTGTTCCACAAAGGGTCCGACGAAGCCGCGCGCATCCTTGAAGTGGCGCGGATGCAGGACAAGTTTGAACAGGTGCTTGAAGCGCTTATGGAGAAGCAGCCGGAATGGGCGAAGGACGGGGCCCCGCAACTGGACCTGGCCTGGCAAGCTGCGGGCGCCGTCGGACTGGATCTGGCCAAGGCCGAAACCGACAAGATGTTCCCGGGGATCACGGCCACCATCAACCAGGACATGGCCGATGTGGAAGCGCTTGGCGTGGACAGGACACCGACCTTCTACCTGCAAGGCAAGAAGCTTGAGATCGTCTCGGCTGAAAAGTTCGTCGAGGATGTCCGCCGCGCTGTAGAAGGCAGCTGACCCGCCCGGGTCAGCTTCGGGCGACAAAGGCCGCGAATAGTTCAAGCGTCCGCTCGCTGACATAATGCTCGATCCCTTCGGCGTCCCGCTCGGCCGTCTCGGGGTCGAGCCCCAGGCCCAGCAGGAACCGCAGCACGATCTCGTGCCGGTGGCGGCACTCCTTGGCCAGCGCCCGGCCTTCATCGGTCAGGAAGATCGACCGGTATTTTGCCCGGGTGATAAGACCGTCTCGGGCAAGCCGGTCCAGCGTCTTGGCGACGGTCGGCGCGGTGACACCCATCCGGCTGGCGATGTCGACAGGTCGCGCCTCGCCCTGAATCTGGATCAGTTCGGCGATCAGTTCGACATAGTCTTCCGCCAGTTCGCTCCGCCGCGCCGCGCGTACGCCCTGAAACGCCTCGGCACGGGTATCGGCGGGGCGATTTTCGGTCAGAGCAGGCACCTGCGTCTCAGTTTCGGGCTGTGTCATCGGCCAAGTGTCGCACGAGGAGGGTTGACAAGTAAAGTCGCGCCACAGATTGTTAGCATCGTCTAACTTTTGGTGCCAAGTCTTTGGCGCCTGACCCGGGGAAGCCATATGCCTGCCGACGCCGACACTTCGGTTGATCCCTCCCGACGCGCATTGCTGGTCGCCGGCCTTGCCGCCGCAAGCGGTGCCGGACTTGCCGCCGGGACGGCGCGGTCGCAGTCCGCTCCCGACCCGATGGCGGGACATGACATGTCGGCGATGGCGGTCGATCCCTATGCCGCGCCAATGCCCGGCATGGCCCATGGCAACATGACCACGGTCGGCAACGTGGATCATGCCCGCAACGGCTTTGACCCCACTGCCATGCTGACCGACTGGGACACGGGGCGCACCGAACTTTTGCCCGACGGACGGACCCTTCGGACTTTCGAGGTCGAGGCCATCGACAAGGAGATCGAGATTGCCCCCGGCGTCTTCTTTCCCGCCTGGACCTTCAACGGTCGCGTGCCCGGACCGGCGCTGCGCGCCAAGGAAGGCGAAAAGCTGCGGATCGTCTTCCGCAACAACGGCTCGCACCCGCATTCGATGCACTTCCACGGCATCCATGCAGCCCGGATGGACGGCATTCCCGGGGCCGGGCTGATCGGCCCCGGCGAGGAGTTCGTCTATGAATTCGACGCCAAACCCTTCGGTTGCCACCTGTACCATTGCCACGCCCTGCCGCTGAAGCGGCACATTCACAAGGGCATGTACGGCCTCTTCGTGATCGACCCGGATCCCGCACGCCAGACCGATCCGGCGTTGGCCGCCGTCGCTACGTCGCGGGTGCTGGGCAGCCCCGAGAATGCGGGCTGGCAGGAGCTGGCGATGGTGATGAACGCCTTCGACACCAATTTCGACGGGGCAAACGAAATCTACGCCGCCAATACCGTCGGCCAGGCCTACATGAACGACCCGATCCGCATCGACAAGACGCGGCCCGTCCGCGTCTACCTCGTGAACGTGACCGAGTTCGATCCGATCAACTCGTTCCACCTGCACGGCAATTTCTTCGATTACTACGACACCGGCACCACGCTGGCACCGACTCTGAGAACCGTGGACATCATCATGCAATGCCAGGCACAGCGCGGCATCCTCGAATTCAACTTCAGCGAACATGAGGACGGCATGTACATGTTCCACGCCCATCAGTCCGAATTCACCGAACTGGGCTGGGTCGGCATGTTCGACGTGCGGGGGCCGGGGGCATGAGCGACCAGAGCCAACCCGCCCGCCCCGCGCTGTCCCGGCTGCTGCTGGTGCTGCTGCCTTTGGCTGCGATCCTCGGCTCTTTCGTCTGGATTGCCTCGCTCGATCCGTTGCGCGGCTTCAACAACGGCGCGCCGCCGGTCGAGTCTCTGACTGTCGAACGCACCATCCTGGACGAGCGGGGCATCGGCCTGTCGGTCCGCGCCGGCGGCTCTGAACCCGTGACCATCGCCCAGGTGGCGGTGGACGACGCCTACTGGACCTTCACCCAGGACCCCGCCGGCGACATCCCGCGCGGCGCTGCGGTCTGGATCCAGCTCCCCTACCCCTGGGTGCTGGGCGAGGCGCATGTCGTGCGTTTCATCACCAAGACCGGCGCAACCTTCGACCATCCCATCGCGGTGGCGGTTCCGACGCCGAAGGCGACGGCGGGCCAGTTGCAGTTGCAGGCCATCGTCGGGGCCATCGTTGGCCTGTTGCCGGTGGCGCTTGGCCTGATTTTCTACCCGGCGATGCGCGATTTCGGGCGCGACGGAATGAACTTCGTCCTCGCGCTGACCGTGGGAATGCTGGGGTTCCTGCTGCTCGACATGATGGGCGAGGCGACGGAGCTTGCCGCAGGCGCGGCGGCGATGTTCCAGGGCTCGGCAATGGTCTGGCTTTCGGCGCTGGCCAGTTTCCTTCTGCTGATGGCCATCGGGCGCTGGCGCGGGCGGCCCGAGGGGCTGGCACTTGCGTTCTACATCGCGCTTGGCATCGGGCTGCACAACTTCGGCGAAGGGCTGGCGATCGGTGGGGCCTTTGCCGCCGGGGCGGCGGGCTTGGGCACCTTCCTTGTCCTCGGCTTCGCGTTGCACAACGTGACCGAAGGCATCGGCATCGCCGCCCCGATCCTGCGCATCAAGCCGCCGCTCTGGACCTTTGCCGCGCTGACGCTGCTGGCGGGGGGCCCGGCGGTGCTGGGTATCTGGGTGGGCAGCCTGGCCTATGCGCCGCAGTGGTCGGCCTTCGCGCTGGCGGTCGGCGGCGGGGCGATCCTGCAGGTGATGGTCGAGGTTGCGGCCTATCTGCAACGCCAGAACGTCGACCGGCAGGCGGTGCTGTTCTCGCCTGCGGTGTTGGGCGGGTTCCTGGGCGGCGTCGCCTTCATGTATGTGACGGCGGCCTTGATCAAGGTCTGATCCGGGCGGCCCTGATCGCGGGTTTGTGGCTGGATTCCGCGCAGCATTCGGATAGACGAAGGCACGCCGCCGACAGCACCGACCGGAAACCCACGCATGCGCCTAAGAAACCTGCAGATTGCCCTCTGGACCATGGCGCTGGCCGCATCGATCGCCTTCGTTGCGCTGCGCTGGTTGCCCGTCGGCCCGTCCGAGGAGACCGGGGTGGCGTTCATGCCGTCCTTTGACCTCGCCGACGCCACGGGAGCGATGCGAAGCTCTGACGAGTTCGGTGGCAAGTTCCAGCTGGTGTTCTTCGGCTTTACCAGTTGCCCGGACGTTTGCCCGACGACGCTGTCGGAGGTCGCTCAGGTCATGGACGATCTGGGGGAGGACGCGGCACGGGTGCAGCCGATCTTCATTTCGATCGACCCCGGGCGGGACCGGCGGCTTGGGTTGCGGGACTATACCGAAGCCTTCCATCCGGCGATCCTGGGCCTTGCCGGAACCGACGCGCAAACCCGGGCCGCCGCCGCCAGCTTCAAGATCTTCTTCGAGCGCGAGGCCGATGCCGCCGCCCCGGACGGCTACACAATGTCGCACAGCCCGGGGCTGTACCTGATCGGGCCGGATGGGGCATGGTTGCGGCAGTTCGCCTATGGCACGCCCGCCGCCGACATCCTGTCCGACCTCCAATCAAGATTCTGAGCCATGAAGCCGCTGATCCTTTCCGCCATCCTGACGCTGACCGCGCCGGCTGCTTTTGCCTGCGACAGCGTCACCAGTGGCGATGTGACCGTCTGGCGCGCCTGGTCCAAGGTGAGCATCGGTGCAGACCGCCCGGGCGTTCTCTACGTCGGGATCACCAACAAGGGCAACACCGATGACGCTCTGGTCGGGGTGGCAACTCCTGTCGCCAGCTTGCCGATGCTGCACGAAACCGTCGTTACTGATGGCGTCGCCTCAATGCCCCATGCGATGAAAGTCCCGATCCCGGCGGGGGCGTCAGTAGTGCTGGCGCCGGGTGGCTATCACGGAATGCTGATGGGACTGACTGCAGCCCTCAAGGATGGTGACCGGTTTCCCGCCACGCTGACCTTCGAGAAGGCGGGCGACATCACGATCAATGTCGAAGTCCTGCCGTTGCGGGCGGAGGGACCGGATTGCGGCGACGCCGGGCAGTAGCCCTCGGTCTTGGCAGGGGGCGGCGGGGGCGGCAGTCTTCATGCTGGGCCTCGGCGCCTGGAGCAGTCGGGCCGTGCCCGCAGCCAACTCCGTCCCGCCCTTGCCCGGGCAGCAGCCGAAGCCCGTATGTCCTTTCGGAAAGTGCCGCGCGACGAAGGTGACTACAGGATGGACAACTCCGCCCGAGTGTTCCTGTGCCACCCGGACGGACGCTTTGGCGGCATCATCGATTTCCAGGAGGACCGGCGCTTTGCAGTTCCGAGGATCTCTCGCATCCTGACCTGAGGCTGACCCGACAACGGCCGGACGACGTCGTGACGGCGACTTCCGCCCAGGCTACAGGGTTCCCGCGATCTGTTCGATAGCGGCGTCGCTGTCCCAAGCGAAGGGGCCTTGAAGCCGCGCGATCTCGCGGGATTGCCGGTCGATCAGCAGCGTGGTCGGCAGCCCGACGAAGGACAGGGCAAGCTGCACCCGAAGCGGCTCGGCCCAGAGGAGCGGCAGGTTGACCAGGCCGATCTCGTCATAGAACTGCCGCCCCCGTTCGATGCCGGCCTCGTCGATGCACAGCGGCAGCACCGCAAAATCGGCACCGCCGAGCTGCACCTCCAGTCGATCGAGCGTCGGCATCTCCGCGCGGCATGGAGGGCACCACGTCGCCCAGATGTTCAGCAGAAGCACTCGACCGGCGAAGTCAGCGAGCGTGCGGGTATTCCCGGCCTCGTCCAGGATCGGGGGGGACAGTAACGGCTTCGGTTCCTTGCGCAGCCGGAACGGCGGGCGGGCCACTGCCGGACCTGCGAAAAGCGGCAAGGCTAGACCGCCAAGAACCGTGCGGCGTCCGATGGCGATGGGCATTGGCGTG
This sequence comes from Pseudomonadota bacterium, assembly GCA_040385165.1. Taxonomy (GTDB): domain Bacteria; phylum Pseudomonadota; class Alphaproteobacteria; order Rhodobacterales; family Rhodobacteraceae; genus Tabrizicola. The sequence continues at coordinate 23,836 of JAZKHX010000001.1, forward strand.
CGTCCCACAAGCTTGCCCGGACCCGCAGACAGTCCGCGGGTCCGGGCTGAGTTCAGGCCGAAACGGCGAACTCGGTCATCATGCCGCTCGCCAAGTGCGGCATGTGGTGGCAGTGCAGCATCCACCGCGCCGCCTCGCCAGCATCCACCGCAATTGTCACCATCCCCATCGGCGGCACGTGCACGGTGTCACGCACCGCGCCCGCGATCCGGTCCATGCCGACGCCAACCACCTGGAAGGCATGGCCGTGCAGGTGCATCGGATGCGCCATCATCGACATGTTGTGGAAGGTGATCTCGACCCGCTCGCCGGTCTTTGCCGTCACCGGCACATGGGTGCCCCAGGTCTGGCCGTTGATCGTCCAGACATAGGGCATCATCGAGCCGTTCAGCATCAGCATCGGCTGCGACGTCGGCGTGCGTTGCGCCAAGGGCGTCACGGCGCGCAACAAGGCTTCTTGCGCCAGATCGGCGCTGAAGGCCGGCGCTTCGGCATCCGACAGGCCGGCCACCTTGACCACCGTCGCGCCCGGTGTCGCGAGGATCAGTCCGGTGCGCTCGCGCTCGTCCTCGCGCAGCGCGAGGACCGGGAAGGCTCCGCCCTCGCCCGGCACATCCACCTCGATGTCGAGCCGCTGGCCCATGGCCAGGCCGAAGCGGCTGCCGGGCAGGGGCTGCACGGGTTCGCCGTCCACCGCGACAAGTCGGCCCGGCAAGGCTCCGGTGTCGATCCAGAACGCTGTCGCCGCGGCGGCGTTGATGACACGGATCAGCACCCGCCCGCCCTTGTCGACCTGCACAACCTCGGGGTCATCGAGCGTTCGGTCGTTGGCGAGGTAGGCGTCGAAGTTGAAGTCGTTGATGTCCATCTCCATCCCGGCCATGCCACCGATACCCTGCATGTTGCCCATGCCCTGCATGTTGCTCATGTCCATTCCGGCCATGCCTTGGCCTTCGGGCATCGACATCGCACCGGTCGCGGGCTGGCCCATGTCCATGCCCTCCATGCCCTCCATCACCTTGGCTCCGAGGATTTCGGCCAGCACCTCCTCCGCCGGGCGAAATGAGAAGTCGTGCAAGAACATCACCACCTCCTGCCGGTCGGCCGCCACATCCTCGGCGGTGCGCACGATCAGGGGGGCGGCGAGAAGTTCCATCTCCTGCACCGCGAGGTGGCTGTGCATCCAGTGCGTGCCGGGCCGCGCGGCAAAATCGAATGATCGCATCTCACCAGGTTTGAGGGCGGCCAGCGGAATGTCAGGCACGCCGTCCTGCGCATTGGGCGGGATCTGCCCGTGCCAATGCATGATCGTGGGTTCATCAAACTCGTTCGTCAGATCGACGCGGAAGCGCTGGCCGGGGTCGAGCACCAAACCGATGCCCCCAGCGGCGTTCACCGCGCCCTTGACCGTGGCGGCACGGCCGCCGATGTCGAGCACGCGCGTTGTCGCGCGCAGCGACAGGACATCGCCAGCCGCACGTGCGCGTGCCGGCAGTGTCAGAGATGCAGCCACGGCCGCAGATGCGGCCAGAAAGCCGCGGCGAGAGAGCGAAATCATGCGAATTCTCCTGTATCGCAACATGTATTGGACAAACGGTCTCCGGCACCAGCCGGAACCGCAGGGTCAGATCACGGCGACTTTGGGAGGTGGCCCTGGCGGCGGAATGGCCAGCAAAGCGGCGGGCAGGGATACGCCGATCTCGGTTTCCGCGGCGCGCATCACCATTTCGGCGACACGGTCCGGCATCGGCAAGGCCGCAACTGCGAACAGACAGTGCTGCTGGCAAAGTGCCATCTGCACACCAACGTCTTCACTGTCCATCCCCGGCATCTGCGCCGTGTGGCCAGCCATAGCCATCATCTGCTCATGGTCGCTCTGCGACTGCTGACGCCCTTCACCCAATCCCAGCACGGGCACCAACATTGCAAGCAGGAATGCAGCAAGTATCAAGGCGCGCATGCGAAGGGCCGAAATTGACATGGGGTTTATCTTAGCAGGATGTCCTGACCCCGTCACCTGACAGAATCGTTCGCTGCGCGGGCTACGATCTGCGGGGCGGTAATTTCCTTGTGATGGACCCGTCACGCAGCCGGTCCTCGCTCGCCATGCCCCGCTTCCGGCGCTAGGATCATGGCGCAGCAGCATAGCGAGGCCAGCATGCACATGACGCGACGTACCCTTCTTGGGGCAGGAACCGGCATCCTCGCCATCGCTGCCACACCTCTGTTTGCCGGGCAGGATGAAGCGATCCATGTCATAAAGGATCCGGGCTGTCCGTGCTGCAACGGTTGGATCGGCCATTTGCGCGACAGCGGATTTCCCGTCACCGTCGAAGAGCGCAGCGTCGAGGACCTTGCGGCATTCAAGCGCGAGCGCGGAATCCCGGATAATCTTGTCTCCTGCCACACCGCCACGATCGGCGACTACACGATCGAAGGGCACGTTCCCGCCGTCGACATTCGCCGACTTCTTGCCGAGCGGCCTGCCGCCGTCGGTCTGTCCGTTCCGGGGATGGTCGTCGGCTCGCCCGGTATGGGACCCGAGACAGAGCGCGAGGCCTATGACGTCATCCTTGTCGGGATGGACGGCACCGGCAGCATCTTCACCAGCTATCCGGCCGCCTGATCCGGATCAATCCTGCGGGGCGGCTTCAGGAACGACCACCCGGTCGAGGATCTCATGAGGCCATCGCGACATCGATCCAGCAGGCTCCCTGATTCGTGGCGCGCGGGCCTTTGTGACGGCGCCGTCGCACCAGTCGCAGGACCAGCGCACCAGTTCGCGCGAAAGACGCTCCATCGCGATCTCTCACGCCGACGCGCGTTTCAATCAGGCGCACGCGCGGAATTCACCAGTTCGACAAGCTGCGCCTTTTCGACGAAGCCCGGGATCAACTGGTCGCCCACGATAAAGGCGGGAGTGCCATCGAAACCAAGTGCCTCGGCCAGACGCATCGACGTGGCGATATGCTCTTCAACCTCGGGCGACTGCATCTCCGCCTTCAGCTTCACGGTGTCGAGGCCGACCTCAGCCGCGATGCGCAGGACGGTCTGTTCGTCCAGCTTGGCACGGGCGCCCATCAGGGCCTCGTGCATCTCTGCATACTTGCCCTGCTTGCGCGACGCGAGCGCTGCCCGCGCCGCGATCACCGACCCCTCGCTGAGAATGGGCCACTCCCGCAGCACCAGCCTGACTTTGCTGTCATCGGCCAGCAGAGCATCAAGCTCGGGCATGACGCGCTTGCAGTATGGACAGTTGTAGTCGAAAAATTCGATCACGGTCACATCGCCGTCCGGGTTGCCCAGGACCTCCGCATTGGGGTCGCGCTCCAGCAAGGTCCGTTCGTTGGTCAGGATTGCAGCGACAGCCGCAGCCTGAGCTTCGGCCTGCCGGGCCTCCAGTGCTTGCAGCGCCTCAAGCACAAGCTCCGGGTTCTCGCGCAGGGTTTCTGCAACCAGCTCCTTGATCCGGTCTTCGGAAATCTCCTGCGCCGGGGACAGCCCAGGGGTGAAAGCCAACGCGGCGGCAAGCAGGATCGAAGCAATGCGCATGGGAAGTGCCTTGTGTGACGGATGAAAGGTTTCAGGAAGTATGCGCCCTCTGGCCGCGACAGAGGCAAGCGAGAATCGGCAGACCTGCGGCCTTGCGCGTGGATTCATGGTGAGCCTGTTTCCAATCGACTGCGTTCGGCCTGGTCAGCGCGGATTCGGTCCGGCCAGGTTGACTGGATGTAGGCAAGGACGGCTTCAATGTCGTCTTCGGTCAGCTTGTCGCCAAACCCGGGCATACCAGAGGAGAAGGCGACCCCCATATCGTCCAGTACCGCCTGTCCGCCGCGCCGGATGTAGTCCAGCAGCATGGTGTCACCGTGGTGCCACGTGTGGCCTGTCTCGTCGTGGGGCGGGGCCGGATAAGTACTGTCCTCGTTCGGCGACTGCCAGTTTGGCTGCCCTTCAAGGTTTGCGCCATGACAGGTGGCACACTTGGCCACATAGACGGCACGTCCGCCTTCGATGTCGGGCGCGGCATGAAAGAACGCACGGGCGGCAATCGGCTGCAGGACGAGGGCGGTGGTGGCGACAACGCCCCAGTGAATGCTTTGGCAGGACATCCTTCTGAGGTGGTGCATCATGTCCGGCTCACTGTGGTTGTCGTCATGCCATCCGGCGGCAGGATACGTTCGGACAGCAGGGCCATGTCCTCACGGACACGTGCCCTTTGCGATGTCGGATAGGAATCCTCCGGCGGCAGTCCTCCATGCTGCGCAAACAGCATGATGTCCCGCGCGATCGGCGCGGCGGCGGTCGACCCGCCACCTCCGTGTTCCACCACAACCGTGACGGCATAGCGTGGCGCGTCATAGGGTGCGAAGGCGACGAACAGCGCGTGATCGCGCTGGTTCCAGGGCAGTTCATCCTGCGCCCTGACGCCTGATGCCCGCTCGGCCGCCGAGATCGAGAAGACCTGGCTGGTCCCGGTCTTGCCCCCCATGGCTTTCGTCGGGTCGGCAATCCTCGAACTGTAGGCGGTGCCGCGCTCGTGGTTCGACACTTCAAACATCCCCTGCCGCACGATAGCCAGTGCTTCAGGCGACAGGTCAAGCGCCGCCGGAACGGCCTCATCCGGGGCTGTCCCGCCGACCGGTCGCACCAAACGGGGCAGCACCGCCGTTCCCGAGGCCAGGCGCGCCGTCATGGTTGCAAGCTGAATCGGCGATGCCAGCGTGAAGCCCTGGCCGATCGAGGCGTTAATCGTGTCGCCGATCAGCCATTCCTCGCCATATTTTGCCTGCTTCCAGGCGCGCGACGGGTTGCTGCCATGCACCATGCCCGACAGCGGCAGGTCATACTTCTGGCCAAGCCCCAGCCGGTCATTCATCGCAAAGATGCCATCGATGCCTATGCGCTGCGCGACTTCGTAGAAATAGACATCGCAGGATTCACGCAATGCGCCGATCATGTTCACGCGTCCATGCCCGCCCTTCTTCCAGCAATGGAACCGGCGGCCAGAAATCTCGATATAGCCATTGCAGGTCACGGTTTCTTCCGGATCCATCAATCCGGTTTCCAGTGCGGCGAGTGCGTTCGACATCTTGATCGTCGAGCCAGGCGGATATGCGCCTTGCACCGACTTGTCTGAGAGCGGACGAAATTCGTTTTCCCGCAGCGCGCCATAGTCACGGCTTGAGATCCCGCGCACAAAGAGGTTCGGATCGAAGGATGGTGCCGAGGTGCAGCCGAGCAGATCGCCGTTTGTCACATCCATCACGATCGCGGCGGCGCTTTGGCCCTCAAGGCGGACGCGCATGAAGTTCTGCAAGTGGTGGTCCACCGTGATCTGCATGTCTGGCCCCGGCGTCGCAGGGTCCAGTTCCAGTTCGCGCATCGTGCGGCCCGACACGTTGACCTCGACGCGCTGCGTTCCCGGCAAGCCGCGCAGATCACGTTCGTGGTTCCGCTCGACACCGGTTTTCCCGACCTCGAAATCCGGAAGACGAAGCAGCGGTTCATCATCGACCGCTCCTTCCTCAAGATCGCTGTCGCTGACCGGTCCCACATAGCCGATCTGATGGGCAAAATCGGGACCGAACGGATAGATGCGCGACAGGACCATTTCAGGCTGCACGCCAGGAAGCACCGGAGAGTTCAGGGCCACGATGGAAAGCTCGTCCCAGGTCACACGATCTTTCACTGTGATCGGATCGAAGGCGCGCCCGCGCTCGATCTGATCCCGGGCCTTTGTCATGGTCTCGTCGTCCAATCCGAGCAGCAGGCGCAGTTTCTCGAGTGTGCTTTCAACATCCTGGACTCCTTCCCGCACGAGAGTGATGCGGTAGGCCTGTTCATTGTCTGCGATGATCTTGCCGGTCCGGTCGAAGATGCGCCCCCGTTCGGGTCGCACCAGCCGCAGGCTGATCCGGTTTTCCTCGGCCAGAAGGTAATATTGCTCTGCATCGCGGACGCCCAGTTGCCACATCCGGAAACCAAGTGCGCCGACCACCGATGCCATCGCCCCCCCAAGCAAAACCGACCGTCGCGTGGTCGTTCGCGCTGCCAGGTTGAGGTCACGTTCAGACCGGCGCATGGTTTGCCTCCTCCCCCGGAAGTTCGGAACTGCGCCTGGCTCGCACAGTCCGCAAGAAGGCTGCGGCGCGCAGCACAGCAACCAGAAGCACCAGTCCAATGAACCATGGCTGTAGCACGTTCGGCTCCGGCGTCGCCTGATGAAAGCTCAGGAAGTGCATAAACAGGAAGTAGGCAACATGTGCAACCGTAAGCCACCAGAGCGGCAGCACGCCCATCTGCAGGAACTTCCAGCCGGAAACGCCAAGACGGCGCATCGCAAGATCGCTGGATGTGGCCGCCAGCAGTATCGCCAGGACAAGAGCTGCGATCCCGATGGCATTGCCAAGCCCGAAGCCGTGCTGGAACATCACATAGGTTAGAAGCTCGGGATGCCATTCGAACCCGAAAAGCCGCATCAGGTCCCATTGAACCCAGCCGACAAGGATTATTGTCGCATGAACGATTGCCAGCAGGCAGGCATGGATTCCCAGCTCGCGACGGAACGGCAGCAACGGCAATGTGGCCCGGAGGAAACGGCTGAGTGGTCCCAGGCCCATCGATGCCGCGACCAATACCAGCGAGGCATCCCCGAACGCGCGGTTCCAGCGGTGCATCGGGCTCCATTGTGCGTGGACAGCGGCAAAGCCGAACACCAGACCCGTCGCAAGCATAGCCACGAGAGCATGTCGGACAAGCGTGCTTCTGGTAAGCCGGCGTATCGCCTGCAACGTTCCAGTTGAAGGTGTCACTGCGGTTCTCCTGTCACGGTGGGTTCAATACCAAGCGAAGCTGCCGGGCCGGATTGGGCTTCGCGAAACGCCCGCCAGGTGCGCAACGCAGCGATGCCCATGACAATGACGCCGGCCGCCGCGAGCCACGGCCGGACCGGGTCGAACCAGGCCAGCAGGGCAGGCCCGCCGAAAATCAGCATGAGAATCTTATTGCAGGTTGGGCAGGCGATCCCGAGAAAGCTCGCCAATCCGCCCGCCCCCGACGTGCGCAGTCTGCATCTGGGAACCCAGAATGCGACTGTCACCCCGGCAAACACTGCTGTCAGGACGGTCGCCCCGAACTCCCAGGGTCCAACCGGCGTCATGCGGACAAACAGGGGGTTCGCCCAGACCGCCGTAACCGTGCCGAGCAGAGCGAAAAGCGCAAGACCGGCGGCCGTGCCGCGAAGGCCCCGACGCAGCGCATCAACCTGCGTTGCCTGTTTCCATGTGGCATTACTTCGCATCAAACTCGATCTCCACGAATTCTTCGCTGAAGCCGACGTTCACGATCCACCGACCGGCCATCGGCAGCTCGACTTCGGCCCTCCATACGCCGGGTTCGACCAGTTTAAGCGGTGGATCGACTTCGTTCATGTGCATCTCGACCATCGCGAAGTTGACGTCGGGACGCATGCTGTCCATGTCAGCCATCCCGCCCATCCCGCCCATCCCGTTCATGTTGGCCATGCCAGCGTCGGGCATGAACTGGATGTCCAGCCGGACATTGCGGTTGCCGACGGCGTAGACCTGAACGTCAAGGCGCCCGAGCGAGAGCCTTTCGGACACGGAAGCGGTTGGCGCGGCACCCCCGGCAGGCGTCTGCCACGTCGGCGGAGGCCGAACGGCCGCCCAAATGAACATTCCCACGAAACCGACGATGCCAAGTGCCGCAAGAAGTGCCAGAACTCTAGTTTTCATTTGTCATGTCCATATTCGAATGGTCCACGACAGCCGATGGCGCGGCGGTCGGGGAGGGCGACGGCAACGCGCCGGTGCCTTCGGGATCGAGCGGATAGGTCGCAATGGCCGTGCGGTCGGCATCGGTCAGAAAGGAAGTGCCTTCGGCAACGACTTCGGCCTTGCAGTCGCCAAAGGCATCGCCGTTGGGCAGCACCCCAGATTTGAGAGAATAGGCCAGGTTCGCGACTGTCCAGCCGCCCGCCACCAGATCGGCGGCCAGGATCGAAGGGGCCTTGCGGCCGCCCGGAAGACTGACGTTCCCCGCAAACCGGTCACCGTCGTCCAGTCCCCCGAAAGGTGTCCGACCGGAATGGCATGCCGAGAAATGCGCCGCGCCTTCGACGAGAACGCGTCCGCGGTTCCAAGGCGAGGAAGTATCTATCAGCACATCCGAGTTCGGCGCGTCAAGGTAGGCGGCGCGCCACAGCTTCGGCCCGGACCGGAAGCTGAAGGGTAACCCGAGGTCATGCGCCTGGGCTGTTTCCTCAACGGGCGGGACGGTGCGGAAGGCCTCCCAAAGGTCGGCAATGTCCTGATCGGTGAAACCGGCATAGAATAGATATGTGAAGACTGGATAGCAGGGGGCACCGTCCGGCGAGATCCCTTGGCGGACGGCCTTGGCAAAATCCTGGATGGTCCAACTCCAGATCCCGGCGTCGGAATGCGGGGTGATGTTCGGAGGCACGAAAGTGCCGAACGGCGTATCCAGCGGTTCCACCTCCGCCAGCGCCGGTCGCTGCGCCGCTGCATTGGTGTGGCAGGATACGCAGCCGCTGGCGCGGGCAAGATAGGCACCGCGCGCGGCATCACCCGGCGGGAATGTGTCGGACTCTGGCGCACCGAGGGACCACGGAGAAAGGATGTCGGTACCGACTCGCGCTTCTGCGGTCGGGACGACGAACGCAAAGCGGACCATATCCCGCATCGTCAGTTCCGGCCCGCATGGAATTGCGCGTGGCAAAACGAACAGGTGGCGCTGATCCGGGTAAAGAGATCGTCGACCGAAAGCGCCGTCAGATCGACCGCAAGTTCGGCCGGATTGAATGTTCCGCGCGCGACCGCAACCGCGTCCGGCCGCTCAACATATCCCATCAACTCGGCAACCGTGAAGCCTTCTGACTGCGTCGAAGGCTCCGGCATGACCATGTCTGAAGGGCTCATCCCGGCCATGTCGTCGGAGGACGGTGCCACAGGCTCAAGACCGTTCGGGGCCGCTTCGGCCAACGCTTCTGCGCAGGTCTTCAACTCATCTGCCAGCGCCGCGAAGCTCTGCCAGTTCGACCAGTTTTCCGGCTTGGCATAGGTCACGCCCTCCAGGCTGTTTTTCGGGAAGAGCGAAAGCACCGTCTCGCCGGCGTGGCTTGCAATGACGCTTGTGCCCTCCGACACAATGTATGTGTCGTAAAGGACCACGCCCTGCATCATCGGCGCGAGTTCCGCCACCGTGTCCTTCAACGCGGTCATCCCTTTCATCCGTTCGTGAGAACGACTCCCGTCGCTCCCGTATGCGCCAGCGCCGTTGCCGCAACTGTAGCTGCGACCGGCGCCATCGCGCCCGTCCATTGTGGTTTCATCTGCCTGACTGCCCTTGGTTTTTTGGTCTTTTCGATCGCCGCATCCCGCCATTCCGACGGGTTGCGCGGCTTGCGCACCTGAGTGGTGTGGAAAGATCGGAGTGCCAGGAGTGCTGGGGGCTGAGCCGCAACGTCGCAGGACAGTTGTCCGGTCTGACCGTCAGGTCAGCGTTCGGGGGGGTGGCAGAGTGACGGATGGACCACCGATGCGACGTTGGGGCCGCGTCAAGGCAGGTCGCATGACGCTAGCGCCGACCAGAGAGCGTACCGCCGACTGACCAGCCAGAAGAACGAAGCCAAAACAGGTGACGCCCGGATCGCACGCGGGCACGGGCGCAGTTTGCTGTCCCGCGATGTCCGCGATCACGCCCAGGATTTCGGTCTGATAATCGTCAGCTGGCCCGGCGGCCTGGGCCGATTGTCCCAGGACCAGACCAATCACCAACACGAGCGACAGAAACCACGTCCCCACGCACCGCACATACTCGCGTTCACGCAGGATTTCACGAGCTGTGCGTGGGGTCGGCGGTTCTGTCATCTCGTCAGATCAGCTTAACTTGAGTCCCGACCGGTGTCCGGTCGAAGACCTCCTCGATATGCTCGTTGTAAAGCCCGATGCAGCCGTTTGACGCGCGCCGACCGATCTTCCGCGTGTCTTGGGTACCATGGATGCGGTAATACTGCCAAGACAGATACAGGGCGCGGGTGCCAAGTGGGTTGGTTGGATCGCCGCCCGGCACGAATGCGGGCCATTCGGGGTTGCGTTTACGCATCGAAGGCGTCGGGGCCCAGCTTGGGTTCACTTTCTTTTCGACCACTTCGGTATAGCCCCGGCGGGTCAGTTCCTCGGACACAGGCACCGACGTGGGATAGAGATACATCTGCCCATCGCTTGTCCAGTGCTGAAGGGCCCTAGCAGTCGTGTCGGCAATGATGATCCCAAGCCCCAGCGAATCGAAGTGGTCCTGCCACTGGTGTATCCGGAAGGCCGAGATGTTGTTGCGGACAGAGCCTTGGGTGTCCTCTGCCGCAAAGGCTGACCGGCCCGCCACAAAGGGTGCGGCAAGTGCTCCGGCAACGAGAAGTCGTCGACTGAATCGCATCGTCTGCTCCTTTTTTTCTAGTATCTGCGTCCTTCCAATATGGGAAGGTCAAATGGCTTTGCCTCTCGACGGGTCACAAACAGGTGAATGCGTTGCGTTTTCGCCAGTTTCGCAAGGAATCATGGGGCTCACTCTGATGTGATCACTCTGCATTGAGGTGCAAGTGGCTATGCTTGGTCCATGCGCATATTCATGAGTCTCGTCTTCAGTTCTCTGTTGCTCGCCACCGTTATTGGCTTGGCGGTGCCCGAGGGGTTGTCCCAAGGGCTGCACGCCGATGCAGTTCAGACTGTGCCTTTGCTTCAGGACAGCATGTGTGGGGAAGGCTCGGGCCACGGCACCTGTCAGCTTGTGGCCGGCGGTCCGCCCGTGCTGTTTGGCCTGAGGGTGGATATCGAATCGTCCCATTACGAAATCAAGCCTGAAGTGGCCGACGGCCGCAGTCTTGCCCCCCACACGCCTCCACCGCGACATGCGGTCTGAGCGAACTTCATCCCACTCGTTTCTCTCAGGAGCCAGCATGATTTCTCGACGTACCCTTTTTGGCGGGGCCGCCTTTGCGATGTTGTCCGCGCCCACTATCCTGAAGGCTCATACCAAGGAGCCCTTCGTCCTTGCCGACGAGTTTCAGCCCCGCGAAGTGCGTGTCCGCGATCAGTATGCACCAGGACAGATTCTCGTATTTCCGAGAAACTACTTTCTCTACCATGTGTTCGATTCCGAACGCGCGATCCGCTATGGGGTCGGTGTCGGCAAGGCGGGTCTTGAGTTCACGGGCTCCGCGATCATAGAGCGCAAGGCGGAGTGGCCCTCCTGGCGGCCGACTAATGCCATGATCCGCCGGAACCCCGACCGCTATGCCAAGTTCGCCAACGGCGTTCCGGGCGGGCCGAACAACCCGCTCGGAGCGCGCGCTCTCTATCTCTACCAGAACGGAATCGACACCTACTACCGCATCCATGGCACGACCGAGCCATGGTCAATCGGACAGTCTGTATCGAACGGTTGTATCCGGATGGTCAATGAGCATGTCATTGCGCTTTACGAGCAGGTGGCGATCGGAACGCCGGTGACTGTAATCCTGTAGCGGCCATGGCACGGCGACTGGCTGGAGGATGAACACGCCCACCCACATGCTGGTGGGGGCTGCCGTCTTTGCGCGGCCCCTGCCTCCCCTCCTTCTCTTGGGGGCTCTGGCGGGCGGGCTGGTGCCGGACCTTCCGATGTTCGTGATGATCCTTTGGTCAACCCGGGTGCTGGGCATGACCGACGCGCAGGTTTTTGGCGAGCTGTATTTTTCCGACAGTTGGCAGGCGATTTTCTCGATCGATCATGGGTTCTTCGTCTGGGGCGGGGTCCTGGCGCTGGCGGTCTGGCGCGGCAATGCCCTGCTGCGCGCTTTTGCCGGTTCGGGCCTTCTGCATGCAGCCGCGGATTTCCTGACCCACAACGACGACGCACGCCGCCAGTTCTGGCCGGTGTCGGACTGGGTGTTTCAAAGCCCCGTCAGCTACTGGGACCGACGGTTTTACGGCACCGAGTTCGCGATGTTCGAGTTCGGTCTGGTCCTTGTCCTGACCGCCTGGCTCTGCTGGCGTCTGACCCATCTGTGGGAGCGGGCGCTTGTCGTGGCCGTCGCAACGCCGGTGGTCCTGCCGGTCCTGCTGACCGGCGGCTTCCACGGGCTGCACGGAATGGGCTAAGCGCGATACTGGACCTGAGCCTAGGAGGCATCGCCAGTCGCGTTGGCAGCCATGGTCATGGCACCGTTACTGCTGACAGCGTCGCCGATTGCGGTTTCGCGCGCGCTTCGGCTCACGGGCTTCGATTTCAGCGTCAGCACCGCCTTGTTGATGGACTAGGTGCCTTCTGTGGTATCGTCGTCCACCGACTCATTGGCCCAGGGCCGGATCACGACGCGATCACCTGCGACAAGTGCCGCCACGTCCACCTTCTCGGCTCAACCATCGGATCTCGCCCGCAGCGACCGGCCATCTGCCGCAGAATTTGATCACCGCTGTTAGGGCGACCGTCATTCATTCACCTTCGACAAACAGCGCGGCCATCCCCTGACCAGCGAAATCGCACATTATCGGTGACCGGATGAGGACTGGAATGGTCAGGGCATGGCACACCCGGACTCAATTCCGAAAGTTTGCCAGCATGTCGCCGTGTCCCGCTTGGCTGCCACCCGCTACAGCAAATGAACGATGGCGGCGTGAATCATCCTTGTCACTGGCGGGACGCTGCCCGGAATCCGCATGTTCCTTTCGAAGCGGGCGGTTCCTTGTGTCCTGGATCGACAGGCGCGCCACGGGCCCCGGCCAAGCGCGCCGAGGGCATCCGGAGCTACATGCCCTTGGCGGCAAGCCAGGCGTTCATCTTGGCGATCTCTGCCTCCTGCGCGGCGATCACCGCTTCGGCCAGCTTGCGAATTTCGGGATCCTTGCCGAACTCCAGCTGCACTTTCGCCATGTCGATTGCTGCCTGGTGATGCGGGATCATGCCCTTCACGAAATCCACATCCGGATCACCTGTATAGGGAGTAATCATCGACGCCATCATCTTGTCCATCGCGGCGGCATAGGCCTTGGTCGCTGGATCATCGGCCAGTTCCGGCGGGATCAGCGAGGCGTGGCTCATCATGCCATCCATCTTCATCACGCCCATGTCGGATTCGGCATAGACATAGGTGCCCCCCGCCAGCAGGGCGGCAAGCACGGTTCCAGCTACGATCTTCTTCATTTCATTCTCCTTGTTTGTTCGACGATTGCCGGACGGCCAGGCCGACACGTAGCCGCCACAGATCCTGTCCTTGGAGTGAAACGGCATGAGTGCCACCATGGTTCCATCCCACGTCCGGCGAATCGGCAGCCGAGGGGTCGGACCAATCGCCGCTCATCGACTTCCGCCGACGGGCGACCGCGCCCATACATGGCGGTGGCGCGTCCGCTGGGCCGATCGCATCTCGCCTTCAAGCGGTGATGAACTCTCGCACGAATGGTGTGGCCGGGCGGGCGCGGATGTCTTGGGGTTTGCCGATCTGTTCGATCCGACCCATTGACATCACCACGACCAGGTCGGCCAGCTCCATTGCCTCGTCCTGGTCGTGGGTGACGAAGACAGTGGTCAGGCCAGTGGTGTCGTGGATGTCGCGCAGGCCCTGTCGCAATTCTTTCCGGACCTTGGCATCCAGCGCACCGAACGGCTCATCCAGGAGAAGCATCCGCGGTTCGATGGCAAGCGCCCTGGCAAGCGCCACACGCTGACGCTGGCCACCGGAGAGCTGGCTGGGATAACGCGCGCCGATGTCAGGCAGCTGGATCAGGTCGAGGAGCTTGGTCACCCGCCTGGCGATTTCGGCCTTCTGGAGTCGGGTGGCGCGGGGGCGGGCATTCAAGCCGTAGGCGATATTGTCAAAGACGGTCATGTGGCGGAAGAGCGCGTAGGACTGGAAGACAAAGCCCGCCCGGCGTTCCTGCACGGTCAGGCCGGTCGCATCTTGCCCGTCGAAAAGGACTCGGCCCGAGGTCGGGTATTCAAGGCCCCCAAGGATGCGTAGCAGCGTCGTCTTGCCCGATCCCGAAGGTCCCAGCAACGCCACCAGCGCACCCGAAGGGATGGCCAGCGACACCGGATGAAGGGCCGCCGTGGCGCCGAAGGACTTGGAGATCTCGTCGATTTCGATGTGCATGGGGGACCTCAATGGCGATGGGTGGCGGCCAGCTGGTCGGCGTGGCGCAGTTCCAGCAGAGTTTTCAGGACAAGCGTCAGGAGCGCCAAGAGCGCCAGCACGGCCGCCAGGGTGAAGGCGGCGACGGAAAGATATTCCTGGTAGAGCATCTCGATCGTGGTCGGGATCGTCGCGGTCTGGCCGCGGATCTTGCCCGACACGACAGCCACGGCCCCGAACTCGCCCATCGCGCGGGCGTTGCAGAGAAGGACACCATACAGCAGCGCCCAGCGGATGTTGGGCAGCGTCACCGTCCAGAACACCCGCCAGCCGCTCGCACCAAGGGTCAGCGCGGCCTCTTCCTCGGCCCGGCCCTGTTCGATCATCACCGGGATCAGTTCCCGCGCGACGAAGGGGAAGGTCACGAACATCGTGGCCAGGATGATCCCCGGCATGGCGAAGACGACGGGATAGCCGTTGCCTACCAGCCAGACGCCCATCGCGGAATTCGCGCCGAAGGTCAACACGATGCACAGGCCCGCCACGACGGGAGAGACGCTGAACGGCAGGTCGATCAACGTGATCAGGAAGGCTTTCCCTCGGAAGTCGAACTTGGTGATGAGCCATGCCGCCGCCAAGCCGAAGATGGCGTTCAAGGGCACCGAGATCGCCGCGATGGTCAGCGTCAGCTTGATCGCCGCCCAGGCATCGCGACTGCCAAGGCTTTCCAGCGAGGCCATGATCCCGTCGCGCAGGGCCTCGACAAAGACCGCGACCAGTGGAGCGAACACCAGTGTGCCAAGTCCCAGGACCGCAATCCCGATCAGCAGGCGGCGGGCGAGGGGCGTTTCCTCGGTCGCGGCACGGAAGGTTGCGTCAGACATGGCCGATCCTCCTGCGGCTCCAGACCTGGATCAGGTTGATCACCAGCAGCATGACGAAACTGATCAGCAGCATAGCGATCCCGATGGCGGCGGCCGCGTCGTAGTCAAACTCTTCCAGCTGGATCACGATCAGCAGCGGCGCGATCTCGGTCACCAGCGGAATGTTCCCTGCGATAAAGATGACCGACCCGTACTCCCCCACCGCCCGTGCCAGGGCCAGCGCGAAGCCGGTCAGCGCGGCGGGCATGAGCATCGGCAGGATCACATGGCGCAGGGTATGCGGACGGGTCGCGCCCAGAGTGGCCGAAGCCTCCTCGACCTCGCGCTCGATCTCTTCGATCACAGGCTGGACGGTGCGGGCGACGAAGGGCAGGCCCACGAAGATCAGCGCGATCAGGATTCCCCACTGGGTGTAGGCGATCTTCCAGCCGATCTCGGCCGCCAACGCCCCGAAGGCCCCGTTGGGCGCATAAAGCGCGGTCAGCGAGATGCCCGCCACCGCCGTTGGCAGCGCGAAGGGCAAGTCCACGGCTGCGTCCAAGAGACGACGGCCGGGAAAGCGGTAGCGCACCAGCACCCAGGCAAGAAGCACACCGAAGACCAGGTTGAACAGCGCCGCGATCAGCGACAGACGGAAGGACAGGAACAGAGCGGCCCAGACCCGCTCGCGGTTCACCGTCTCCCAGATGCCTGCCAAACCGAAATTGGCACCCTTCAGAAGTAGGGCGCCGATCGGGATCAGGACGACGAGCGACAGCATCGTCAGGGTGATGCCCAAACTGAGGCCGAGGCCGGGCATTGGGGACCGTTGGATCATCGGCCGCTTCTGGGGCTTCATTTCGGCACGTAGATCTGGTCGAAGATACCGCCGTCGCCGAAATGCTCGGGCTGCACCTTGGCCCAGCCGCCGAAGCTTGCGATGTCGACAAGCTGCAGTTGCGGGAAGCGGGCGACGTCTTCCGGCGCGGCCTTCGTGGTATCCCAGGCGCGGTAGAAGTTCTTGAAGGCGATTGCCTGACCTTCCGGCGAATAAAGGAAGTTCAGGTAGGCCTCGGCCAGCTTGCGCTGCTCGTCCGTCTTGATGTTGCCCTCCACCAGCGCCACCGGAGGTTCGGCCAGCACGCTGACCGACGGAACGACGATGTCGAACTGATCCTCGCCGATTTCCTTCAGCGCGAGGTAGGCCTCGTTCTCCCAGGCCAGCAGCACGTCACCGATCCCGCGCTGGGCGAAGGTAGTGGTCGAACCCCGTGCGCCCTGATCCAGCACCGGGACGTTCTTGTAAAGAGCACCGACGAATTCCTTCGGGTCCTTGCCGTTCTTCTCGGCCCAGGCCCAGGCGGCGAGGTAGTTCCACCGCGCCCCGCCGGAGGTCTTGGGGTTCGGCGTGATCACCTGCACGCCTTCGGCTACCAGATCACCCCAGTCCTTGATGCCCTTCGGGTTGCCCTCTCGCACGAGGAACACGATAGTCGAAGTATAGGGCGACGAGTTGTTCGGCAGCTTGGTCTGCCAGTCGGCGGGCAACTTTCCGGCCTCAGCGATCTTGTCGATGTCCGAGGCGAGCGCCAGCGTCACCACCTGGGCCTCCAAGCCGTCGATCACGGCGCGGGCCTGCGACCCCGAGCCGCCATGGCTGACCTCGATCTCGGGCGCGGCGTTCCCTTGGGCGGTCCAGAAGGCGGTGAAGGCCTCGTTGATCTCGCGGTAGAGCTCTCGGGTCGGGTCGTAGCTGACGTTCAAGAGCGTCTCGGTCCGGACCTGGGCGGAGGAGACGCCCAGGCCAAGAACCGCCAGCGCAGCCCCGGCCAAAAGGTTGCGCAGGCGGCCAACCGGCCAACGGGTCAGGCGGCGAAGCTTGTCGGCGATGATGATGCGGCCGTCCTCATTGGCGGCGGTCACCGGGCCTTGCGCCGAGATGGAACCGGCAAGCGAGATGGTGGCGAACATGGTCTTCTCCTTGGACATCGGAAGGGGGCGATAGGGCATCAGGCCCAGGATGGTATGCGGCAGGGTCAATGGGGTCATTCGGCACCCCCGATCGGCTCGATCCGCGCTTTCCAGACGTGGGCATCACGACCGGACAAAAGCTCGGCTACCGCTTCGACCGGGTTCCTGGTGAACAGGACCAGCGGGCTGCCATTGAGCCGGTGGGTCAGACCGGTGCGGCGGTCCACCAGGCGGACGGCACAGGCCCGGCGAAAGGGGTTGGTCATGGCGACCAGTGCTTGATTGGCCAGACTTGGGGGGAACGCAGCTGCGGTCATCTTCCATCTCCTTCGCGGCTTTGGCTGGGCCGCATGCCCCGCCGATGCCTAAATAACGACAGAGAAAGTCGAGTATTGCAAAGGAAAATTCACGCCAAAGTAAGTCGTGATTAGAGAATGATTTTCTCCACCCCCAGCCCCGCCTGCGAGCGGGCAGCGGCAGAAAAATGATGCAAGAGAAAGGACTTGCTGCCTACTGGGCCGCGCCCATCACCTGGTCGGCCACTGCGCCGGAGCGCAGCATGTCCTCCAGCGTCAGCGAGTCGATGATCACCAGATAGGACCAGAACACCTCGGCAAAGACCTTTCGGATTCGGCAGGTTGCTTCGTCGGTGCAATCCTCGCAACGCTGGTAGGCCCGGCGAGAGAGGCAGGGCAGCGGCGCGATCGGCCCGTCGATGGTGCGCAATAGTTCCGAGATCGAGATCTCGGCAGGTCGCTTCAGAAGGCTGTAGCCCCCTGATCGACCCCGGGTCGAAGCAATCACCCCGGCATTCCGCACTTCCAGCAGGATATGCTCGAGGAACCGCTTCGGCGTGCCTGAACGCTTGGCGATCTCCTCGATGGTCAACGCATGCGGTTGGTCCTTTGCGGCCTCATCGCCCAGGACCAGAAGCGCCTTCAGCGCGTATTTCATCTTCTGCGTGATCATGGGCGAAGGCTACGCCCGGAAATGTCGAGAATCAATGTCGCGATTCCCTCAAACAGGGCGAAGACTTCAGCACGCCACTTGAAAACCGCAGGTCGAAATCCTTGAAAAACAAGGCTTCGCCTATACACGATAAACACTGTAGACATTTAGAGGATTTCGGTCATGCTTCTCCGCGACCGACCGAAGGGAAGCTCCATGACCGACCTTGACCTGATCGACCGCAAGATCGTCGCGGAACTGATGCGGGACGCCACGCTGCCCATCGCCCAGATCGCCGCCAGGGCGGGACTGTCGCAGACCCCGGCCTGGAAGCGCATCCAGAAGCTTGAAGCCTCGGGCGTCCTTGCTGGTCGCGTGGCGCTGGCCGATCCGGCCAAACTCGGTTTCGGCCTGACCGTCTTCGTCGGCATCGAGGCAGCGGATCACTCTGCAGATTGGCGCGAGACCTTCGCTCGCGCGGTCGAGGACATCCCCGAGATCATGGAAGTTTACCGCATGGCCGGAGAGCTGGACTACCTGCTGCGGGTGTCAGTGTCGGACATGGCGGCCTACGACGCTCTGTACAAGCGCCTCACCGATGCCGTGCCGATCAAGAATGTGACCAGCCATTTCTCGATGGAACGGATGAAGTTCACCACTGCCTATCCGGTCGACACGCGTTCCCGCTGACGCGACGCAGGAGAGCGGCCTTCGTTTTGCCTGACGAACGAGCAGCCGGAATTTTGGAACGAAGCCCGACGTTTCCATCGGGCCCCGAGCTTTGGATGT
Organism: Pseudomonadota bacterium; assembly: GCA_040385165.1. Lineage (GTDB taxonomy): Bacteria > Pseudomonadota > Alphaproteobacteria > Rhodobacterales > Rhodobacteraceae > Tabrizicola. The sequence goes on from JAZKHX010000001.1 coordinate 42,556, forward strand.
CATGCAATCGAGCGGTATCAGACCGGCGGACGCCCACGAAGGGCGCGGGCGATCATTGCTACCACGAACAGAACGATAAAGACGAAGAACAGGATTTGCGCAATCCCGGCCGAGGTGCCTGCGATGCCGCCGAAGCCAAGAGCGGCTGCGATCAATGCGATCACGAGGAAGGTTAGGGCCCAACCCAACATGGGGATCTCCTTTGATTGGCAGAGGTTTCGTTGGTCGACTGGTGAGGGAACAACCCAAGGCGGCGCAGGTGGACCGCGACGCTGTGCAGAAGTCTCTTGGCGCAGCCCCTCAGAGCTTTGCGAACCAGTCATCGACTTCGCGCTCGGCCTCGGACTTGGCCTTGCCGTATTTCTCCTGAATGAGGCCGACCATCTGATCGCGCTTGCCCGCGACGCGATCGAACTCGTCGTCCGTCAGGTCACCCCAGGCTTCCCGGGCCCTGCCCTTGTACTGTTTCCATTTTCCTTCGATCTGGTCCCAGTTCATTGCCGTCTCCTTCATAGGTTGCGGTGCGCGGTGGCGCCATGGTGAAGAAGGAACGCCGGGAGGCGCTGCCGGTTCCGCAGGGCGGGGCGGGTCAGACGAATTCGGGCGGCAGGATCGGCAGGTTTCGGCCGAATGCCTCGGCGGCGGCAAAGTCATGTGGCAACAGAAAGCCTTCGCGTTCCGCCGGGAGTTTTCTGGCGTTGGTCCAGGCAATACGGGCCCAGTTGCGCACAGCCGTGCCCGGCTCGAACGCCTCGGAGGCGACATCGTCCGGCAGCCAATGTGCCATCACCCGGTGGCGCAGGTCGATCACGTCGTTCTCGTTCGAAAGATAAACCCCCGCCTCTGTATCCCAGCGCAGGCTGCGCCCATTCAGGTTGGCCGAGGAAACAATGGCCGCAGCATCGTCAAACACCGAGACTTTGGCGTGGACGTAGATCAGGGGGGCACCATGCAGCCGGTCGCGCCGCGTCCCGGGATCGCCGTTGCCGTCGGGCAGGGCAGGGCGTGGCTGCGCGGGCGATCCGACGAAAAGCCTTGCCCCGAATCCCCTGCTCAGCGCACGGAGCGCGCGGGCCTGCATCGCTTCGCCAAACCGGGCATCAAGACCGCGCTTGCGGTCGAAGGCCACGTCGTCCGGCGCAGCGGGCAGGATCAGGATCATCTGAAGCCCGGGCTTCGCGCGCGCCGTTTCTGCCAGAGCGCGGGCAAGGCCGATGTCGCGGAAGTACTGGCTTTCCATATAGATGAAGCTGCCGGATCGGCGCGACAGCACCAGATGAGCCGTCTGTAGTTCGTTGACCAGCGGGTCAGGGCCAAAGTGCCAGAGGCTGGCCCGGCGCGGTCGGGACAGCGTGCGCAACAATCGCCGCGTTCTTGGAGCTGCAATCTTGCCGTCGATCACGTCATGGAAGCTTTCCAGATGCTGCTGTGCCTCGGCGACGACGGGGCCTTCGATCATCAACTGGACGTCGTGCCACGTCTGGTTGCCGGCCCTGCCATGGTTTGGCGTGTCATAGCGCCGTTCGTCCAAGTCCAGCCCGCCAATGTAGAGACTCTTGCGGTCGATCACGGCCAGTTTCTGGTGATGCACGGCGGGGAAAAGTCGCGGCAGCGACCAGAGCCGGGGCGTGACCGTACCGTCTGCACGAATGCGCAGGTTCCGAACCACCCCATCCATATCGCGCAGGGCCGCAGCGCGTTGTTCCGCAGACAGACCATTCAGCCAGCTTGCTGTCCGGAACACCTTTTTCATGATATAAGGCCAGATCGTCAGCCGGGTCAGCGCGCCTGTTTCGGCCGGATGGCGCGCGCGCAGCACCCGCAGCTTCGCGCCCGGTTTTGCGACAGCTGCGGCGGCGCTGAACATGCGCATCTGTCGTGTTGCGGACCGGTGCATTGCCGCTCGCGCAATCGGATCGACATCGCTGATCGACACATGCAATGCCACCCCCCGGTTCAGCGTATGCACCACAAGGTCGAACCAGGTCCGACCGATGACCAGCGCCTCGGATGACCGCAGGCAGGTGCTCAGGTCGAAGACCATGAAGCTGGCCCAGATTTCGGAGGTTGCCGCCAGAAATGCACGTTCCAGAGCCGGATAGGCTTCCGAAGCGGTCAGCAGGATTCGGAACGACCGCTTTGAGTTTGGCATTGTCAGTCCCTGATCCGGTGCTGCATGGGCAATAAACGCGTCACGCGTCTTCCGCGTTCCCCTCCGCAGCAAGAGAAAGCCGCTCGATCTGGCGATCTTCGGCTGTGGAAAGTGGCGACACCTCGAATGTCACCTTCAGCGAGTATCCCGCTTCGCTCAGACCGACTTCGAGTCTGCCTCCGAGTTGCTGCACGAAGGCCATGATGAGTTGTGAGCCGATGCCCGTTTCCGGCGGGGCGCCCGGCGTCGGCACATCCGCCTGCAGGCTGTTCACCACTTCAAAGACCGCGTCGCTGCCACCCGACCGTTTCAGCCGCACGACAAGCCTTCCCGGATGGTCGCGGCTGGCACCCGAGTGCTTCATGGCATTGGTCAGGGCTTCGGCCAGCAACAGCGACAGCGGCACCGCCTGGTCAGGCACCAGCCGCAGGTCGTCGATGTCATTCTGCGCGAGGAAAGGTTTCTCTGGGCCCGAAGACATGGCCATGATCTGCCGCACGATATCGGGGATCAGTTCGCGTGCGCGCACATCGGCCAGACCGCTGGTCTGATAGAGGCCGCGGTGTACGGTGGCCAGGCTCATGATCCGCTCCTGCAGATTCTTCAGAAGATCGCGAGCCTCGCTGCTTCGCGTGCTGCGGATCTGGATGTTGATGATCGACGAGATCAGTTGCAGGTTGTTCTTCACCCGATGATGCACTTCTCGCAGAAGAACTTCCTTTTGGTGCACCAAGTCTTCCAGCTCGGCCTCGCTGCGCGTGATGCTTTCGGTCATCGAAGAATAGGCCGAGGCCAGTTCGTCAAGCTCGAACGGCGCGCTCTTGAGATCCAGCGTCAACAGCCGCCGGTCACCCCGGGCGAAGCTGACGATCGACCTGTGCAGAGTTCGGACATAGCGCGTGACCAGAAACTCGGCCGCAAGCCCCGCCCCCATCAGCCCGGCCACCCACATTAGCATCGTGGGAAGGTAGGGGGACAGGATCGCGATGAACGACTGCTGTTCCCGCAAGAAGCCGCTCATAAGGTATAGCTCGCCCTGCACTATGGGCACAATGGCGTAGGTCATCTGCAATCCGCTGGTTGACCTGGCCTGAAACACCGCCGAGTCGTCGCCCAAGACCGACGTCAGCGGCCGGTCACCGGGCAGCTGTGCAGGGACTGCCGCAAGATCGATGTTCGCTGTCAGCACCGTCCCTTCTCCGTCCAAGGTCCAGAACAGAACCGACCTCGAGAAGTCATCCCGTGCCTCGAAAGCTCCGAAACGCAGCTCCTTCAGGACGTTGTGCGGCAGAGAGATCGACGCGAACCCAAGATAAGTCCCGTCCCGGTCAAAGACCGGATGCGAAATCCCCAGCACCGAGGTTCCCGAAATCGGGCCCCGGGGATTGACCGAAAAAGCTGGTGCCCGCGCCTGCAAGACCTTCTGGAAGCGTGGCATGGCGGAAAAGTCGAAGTCCTTCTCCGCGGTGGAGCAAGTCATCACGCCGCTTGTCGGAATGAACGCGACCAGCGAGGCCGACGGCTCCACCCCCTGGACGCTCCGCATCAGCGCAGTGCAGGCCTGCGGGTCGTCCACGACGTCCGGCACGGCTGCCGCAAGGCTGCCGACCATCCCGCGGATCTTGCGGATCAGGCCGGTTTCGGCCAGTGCCGACTGCACCGTTGCCCCCATCAGCGCAATCTCGCTGCGAGCCTGGACTTCGTTCTCCAGCGCGCTGGTTTGGACGAAAGCGACGAACCCGGCTGGAAGCAGCGCCAGCGCCAGTATGATCGCGAACCGGATCGCCAAACGCGAAAGGTAGGGTCGGTTCACGCCCGACGTCATGCAGCCTGCATCCCCGTCCGGCCCATCGACGCCACCGAGGCCTGATCGATCCCCGGAAACGCATCTTCGCCCTCGGCGAGCCCCATCAGGTCGGCCAGCCGCTTGCGTGCCCGGCTGGCGCGACTTTTGACCGTCCCGACCGCCACGCCCATCGTATGCGCGGCCTCCTCACAGGAAAACCCAGAAGCACCCACCAGCGTCAACACTTCGCGGTGCTCATCGGACAACTGGTCGAACGCTCGCTGAAAATCCCGATAGGCCAGGCGTCCGTCATGGTCCGGATTCACAAACAGGCCTTGCGCATGGATGCCATCCGGATCGGCCACTTCGCGGCGGACCTTGCGGAGCGATGAATAATAAGTGTTGCGCAGTATGGTAAACAGCCAGGCCTGCAGATTGGTTCCAGCCGTATACTTCTCGAAGTTGGTCCAAGCCTTGACGATGGTGTCCTGCACAAGATCGTCGGCCGCCGACCTGTTTCGCGTCAGGCTGATTGCAAAGGCGCGCAACGAAGGCAGGAACTGCAGCAGCGCGTCACGCGAATCAATCTGGGCCGGGCCGGTCATGATTGCCCCCCCTCGTCATTGTCCCCCGCTGGCCGGCCAGCCTTCTGGCGCAACTGCTCCAGAAGCTGGGTCAGCTTGTCCGGTATCTGCTCGTTCAGCGTTTCATTGTAGATGCGCCGCAGGTTTTCATCGATGTGGCGGCGGATCTTCGATTTTGGATCGTTTTCGGCCATGTCGGAATACATCTTTTTTTGCGCTCACCTCGTTTATCATGGAACCGAACGCTTGAACCAAGTGTTTGGTTCCCGGATGTCTTCGGTCGAGGGAGAATAAATCGATGCAAGCTCAGGTCCCGACGGATCAGGTTGATGTCATCAGCCACAACCTGCCGTTCCTGCGTCGCTACGCGCGCGCGTTGACCGGCAATCAAGGGACCGGCGACAGCTTTGCCGCCGCGACACTGGAGGCGATCCTCGAGGACATGAACGTTCTGGCCAGTGATCCCGACGCAAAGGTCGGCCTGTTTCATGCGTTTCATCTGGTCTGGTCCAGCGCCGGCGCCCCCGTCGGCGAACCCGACACCCGGTTTTCCGCAGTGGCGCAGGGGCATATGGCAAATCTCACTCCGAACACGCGAGAGGCACTGCTTCTGCACGCGATCGAAGGTTTCACACAGTCGGAAATCGCCCGCATCATGCAGACCGATGCCGATCATGTGGTCGATCTTCTTGCCACGGCAAACCGCGAAATGCAGTCATCGGTCGCAGGCCGGGTGATGATCATCGAAGATGAGGCCATCATCTCGATGGACATCGCTGCCATCGTGCGGGAAATGGGGCATGAGGTGACAGGCATTGCCGCGACCAGAGCCGAAGCGGTGGAGCTGGGCGCCCGCGCGCGTCCTGACCTGATCCTGGCCGACATCCAGCTTGCGGACCGGTCCTCGGGCATCGACGCGGTAAACGACATCCTGAGGCTGGTGGATCAGGTCCCGGTAATATTCATCACCGCTTTCCCTGAACGGCTGCTTACCGGAAAGCGCCCGGAACCTGCTTTCCTGATCACAAAACCCTACCACGAGGAACAGGTCCGGTCGGCCGTGTCGCAGGCAATGTTCTTTGCAAGCACCGAAACGCTGCACGCCTGATCGGGAACCATTCCGCGCCTGCCGCGTTCGTCCTTGTGAGCTGCGGGATCCTTCCGCAGCACCCTTCAACGCGGGAGATATTCATGTATCGCACCATAGCAATTGGCGCCTTTGCGGCGCTTACCCTGTCGACAGCGGCACTGACCGCCACTGCGCCCACCGTAAAGACCATCGACGTCGATGTTGAACTTGATGCCATCGAGAACCCGAAGGCTGCGGCTTACTGGACTTCGATCGCGGACGACCTGGAGAACGCCATTGTCATGCGGCTGACCGATCAGATCGCCGACGATGGCGTCGACGTGAAGATCGACCTTGAAGAGGTGGAACTGTCGGGCGGCTTCGACGAAGCGATGGGCCTTTCGGAAACCCGCCTCGTGGGCGACGTGGTGATGATCCACGCCACCGACAATTCGCGGTTCGGGGCCTACACCTTGACAGTAGACGTCAACGCGGCAATGCCGCTGATGCCGACAGACGTCGAACTTGTGTCCTTGCCTGCCGATACGCGTGTCTACTATGACGCGATGATTCAGGCCTTTGCGCAAGGCGTGGTTGACCGCCTGAAGTAAGCCGGGCGCTCCGCGCTTGATCCGAAGGCCCCCGGCGCTGGCGTCGGGGGCCTTTTCTCAAGGACCTGCGGAGAGCAGCTCCGCCACGGCCTTGCTGGAAAAGGGAAACGGCAGTGCCGCCCAGCCCACAGGCAACGCTCCGCGAATATCTTCGGACAAGACCACCACCCGCCCGCCTTCGGCCGCAATCCGGCGGCCAAGGGGCGAGGTCGCAATGGTCCTGGGGTCGGACTGCACGAAGGCGACCTCGATCCGGCCCAACGGCAGGGCGTCCACCGCCTCGTGGAGCGTCCGGGCTACGAAGACGCTCGCCTCGGGACGCGACTCCCGCACGGTCATTTCGATGTCGCGAGCGACCAGAACCTCTTTCAGGATGATGACTATGATTGCAGTCGGGTCCTTGATGCGTTTGGCCTGCATGCGCGTTCCTTCCACTTTGCCGCGCCGTTCTGGAACCAATCGCCCCGAGCTGCATTAAACTGTGACATAGAGAGGCGCGAAAAATGCCCATTCCCTGCGATCAGTGTCCACTGCGCCGCTGCGACTATTTTCTGCCGATGACCGAGGAGGAGCTGGCCTTCATGCGCCGCTTCAAGGCAGGCGAGCTAACTGTATCGGCCGGCACAACCGTGCTTATGGAAGGCGCGAACAGCCCGCAGGTCTATACGGTTCTCTCGGGCATGGGCACCCGCTACAAGACTCTGGAGGACGGCCGACGTCAGGTGATCAACTTCCTTTTTCCCGGCGATTTCATCGGCCTGCAGGCCGGGATCATGGGCGAGATGAAGCACTCGGTTGAGGCAAGCGCACCGATGGTGCTGTGCGTCTTCAACCGGACCGACCTGTGGAGCATGTTCAAGGCTCACCCCGCACGGGCCTATGACCTGACCTGGATCGCGGCGGTGGAAGAACATTTCCTGGGCGAAACCCTTGCCGCTGTCGGTCAACGCCGTGCGGGGCAGCGGGTGGCCTGGGCGTTGCTGCGCATCCATCACCGGTTGCGCGCTGTGGGCATGGAGAAGGCGGGCGCGGTCCCGCTCGCCTTTCGCCAGCAGGATCTGGCTGATGCGCTTGGGCTGTCGCTCGTCCACACCAACAAGACGCTGATGCACCTTCGCAAAGCGGGACTGGCGCGTTGGAGCGACGGATCGCTCGAAATCCAGGATCGCGTCCGGCTTGCGTCCTATGCCGGATCGGCCCCCGAACCGCTGGAAAAGCGCCCCCTCATGTGAAAAAGCCGCCGATGGCACCCGAATCTGGACCGGGAACCATCGGCGGGCAGAGTCGTGTGCGGACAGGGAAAGATCCGCAGACCGACAGCAGGGAGGGACATCCCACGGGCTGGTCACCCGTAGAACGATCTTGCTGCCCCAAAGGTTCCCCGCGCGCAAAGATTTTTCGTTCGGCGCCGGTAGCAAGAACCCGCCGACACCGGCGAGTGTCCCCTCCGTTCCGCCACGTCAGATCGGAACCCCTGACTTTTCCCAACGTTCTCCCGTTATGCGTCCACAACGGACGCCCTTGTCCGAACTTAGGAGAAAACGATGAAAAATCTTATGCTTGGTACTGCAATGGCCCTCGTCCTCGGGTCCTCGGCCAGCGCGCAGGACATGTTCCGCACCGAAATGGATCCAGTCGCCATTGCGGCTTCGGACTTCATCGGCAAACGCGTCTACGCGACCGAGACTGCCGTGGATGCCAGCGAATATGCAGGCATTCAGGACGGCTGGAAAGACATCGGAGAGATCAATGATGTCGTCCTGACCCGTGACGGTCGCGTCGATGCGGTGCTGGTCGACATTGGCGGCTTCCTTGGCATGGGCGAGCGTCAGGTCGCACTTGGAATGGAGAACATCCGCTTCGTGTCCGACAGCGCCACCGCCGAAGATCCGAGCGACTACTTCTTTGTCGTCAATGCCGACCGGACGATTCTTGAAGACGCGCCGGAATTCATGTGGACGGACTCCATGCCGAACGCGACCGACGGCACTGCGGCCGGCGCGGAACGGGTGGTTGATGGCTATACTGCGGTCGAGCCCGCCAGCATCTCCGCCGATCAACTGAAGGGCGTGCGGGTCTTCGGTCCGAAGGATGAGGACGTGGGCGAGATCTCGGAAGTGGTGCTGGATGCGAACAGCGCGCCGACGCAGGTGATCGTCGATGTCGGCGGCTTTTTAGGAATGGGCGAAAAACCGGTGGCGATCGACCTGTCCCAGCTGCAGGTCCTGCAGGCAGGGGAAGGCGGTGCCCTGCGTGCATATATCCAGATGACCCAGGCCCAGTTGGAGACTCTGCCAGCCGCGAAGAAGTGATTGTTCCGGTAGAAAACAGGAAGGCCCGCATTTCGCGGGCCTTTTTCATGGGTTCCAGTCGCACCGATTGGCTCAGCCTGGCTGTGCCATCAGGTCCAGCGCGCTGTCCTTCACCTCTGTCGCGACTGTGGCGGCCAGGCGCGCAGCGGTCTTGCCGACGCGCCGCCTTTCCTGACGCAGCGCATCCTGCGCCTTTACCAGAAGTCGGTCGCGCTCTTGGCCGAAAAGCCGGTCTTCGGTTGCGGTACCAGGGAATGCTGCCGCGACCGCAACGCCAATGGCCATGCTGATTGCCCCGGTCGTCAGGGGCCGCTGTTCGATCAGGCGCGTTCCTTGCCGCAGCGCCGCAATGCGGGCAGCGTAGGCCTCTTCGCGCAGGGCCAACACCCGGTCGCGGGCCTCGGCACTCAGCGTATCCAGCCCGCGCAGCATCACCGCCTGCGTGGCCCTGGCCAGGTCTGCCAATACTCTGGCCCGGTCCGAGGCAAGCTCGGCCGCCGGACGCAGCGTCTGGCGGGCGGCGGCGTCGATCCGCGCAAGCGCCCTTGATGCCCGGTTCCGGACGACATCGGCCTCGGAAATCCAGGCCGTTTCCGCCGGGTCGGGCAGTGGCGCAACTGGCCCGCCTTCATCTTCCCAACGCGACAGCGCCTCGAACTTCGTGCCGGCAAGCGGGGCCTCGGGGGGCATCGAGGCTACGTTCCTGCGGCCCAACACCAGCCAGGCCAGCCCCACCCCAGCCATGACGGCGGCCATCGGGTTGGCCCGAACCGCGCCGTCCAACGCGCGGGCATAGGGACCAAGGTTCGCCTTGGCGTAGCCTAACGCATCGCCGATCAGCATCTCGGCCGACAGACGGCTGCGCAAACCGTCCAGCGATATCGCAAGTTCCTGACGCTCACGCTCAAGAGTCGCAGCGATATCGTCCGGGGTCTGGTTTTTCATCTCAAGTGGTGGCATCGCGTCTCACCATTGTCTGAAGGGTTTCAATGTCGCGCCGGATAGAAGCGGCGCTGCGTCCGGGGCCGCGAGCCGCTTCGCGCAGAAGGCGGACGGCTTGCCCCGCGATGCCAAGCGCCAGCAAAAGGGCGATCCCGCCCACCACGACCGATGCCCAGGCCGGGCCAAGGCCCAACCTGGCGACAGCCGCAACCGCCGCCGCTGCGAGAACGTTGATCGCGGTGATGCCCAGCACGACCGCGACTGCCACCTGCAGAGCCGCGCGGCGCCCCGCGTCAAGGCGCTCGGCAGCTTCGGCCCGCGCCAGCGCCAGCTCGCCCTGCACCAGCCGGGTCATCCCGGCAAGCACATCGGCGAGCAATGCGCCTGGCCCTTTTTCCGGTGTCTGGCCGTTCTCGGTGCCTGTCATGCAAGCGGCCCCCGGTCACCGCCGTGGCCAAGCGTGTCGACAGTGCGGCGTGCGGCGTCGCGGTAGATTCGGTCGGTTGCGTCGGCAGCGCGAGCTTCCGCAGTCATCCGGTTCCCCGATGCGCGCAGAAACCGCGCCAGGGCAAAGCCGGCGACTGCAGCGCCGACGGCAAAGGTGCCAGGATTGCGCCGTGCGTAGCCTTGTGCTTCGGCCAGAAGATCGCCAAGCGTCCTGCCGCGCAGACCGTCGGTCACGGTCGTCACCCCGCCGGCAAGCCCGGTCAATAGCCGGGACGAAACGCCCTGAACCGACTGCGCTTCTGTCTCCAGTTTTGCGGCCAGCCGCTCGCCCGCGTCGACCAACGTGTCGCGCGCGGCCTCGGTGCGTTCTCCAGCCGCCTCGCGCACCGCTTGAAGCGTGTCGATGGCATGTGCCTTCACTTCAGTCGTCACCGTGCGGCCGGCTTCGGTCGCAACGTCCAGCGCAGCAGAGGCGGTTTCGCGAGCCTTGTCGGCAGTGGCGGCAAGTTTATCCTTCAGATCGGTCGTGGTCATTTCGGTCTCCATTCGGTTGAAGTCAGACTATCGGGTGGGGTAGCCCCGGATCGCAGGTCTCGGCCAGAAGATCGGTCAGTTCGGCCTGCATCTGGCGTAGAGCAGGGGTGGCCTCGCGCTGTTCGGCGATGGCTGCATCGAAGGCCTGCAGGACCCAGTCTTCCCCACTGCGCACCTGGTCCATCACGTCTTCGTCGATGTCGTCAAAGAAAACGCGAAAGGTCACCACGGCCTGATTGACCAAGCCCATCACGCCGCCTTTTTCTTCGGCCCGAATCCCGAGATCGGACAAAAGTCGGGCAAGCGTTTCGGCGTGCCTTGCATGCAGCGCGCGAAATCGTTCGGCCGTTTCGCGGAAAGAGGGCTCCGCCTTCTCGACCATCATGGCAAACCCTTTCAAGGAATCCACGCTGCGGTCGTGAAGAGCGATCAGCGCTGCAGCGACGTCACGCCTTTCCGCTGGAATCAGCGTATTGGCAAGGACACGGTCGGGATCTCTTGACTGCATGGTCGGTTCTTTCTTCGGGCCATGTCTGCCCTATGCCCGGCAAACGCCCGAGCAGGGTCCGGGTTCCCTGTCCAGAGCAGGAACCATGTGCCGCCGCCGCACGTTGCTCTGCCACTGCGGCCGGCCACCCTGCAGGTCGCGTTTTTCGACTGGAAAGGACTCAAGATGGACAAGACCAGCAAACCGAAGGCCAAGACGACGGCCCGCGCCGATGCGCGGACAATGGATCTATCTGATCTGTTGGAACACGCCCTGAAGGACATGTATTACGCGGAGAAGAAGATCCACAAATCTCTGCCCAAGATGATCCGCGCCGCGCAAAACCCTTCGCTGAAAGAGGGTCTGACGACGCACCGTGAAGAAACCGCAACCCAGATCGAATCCCTCGAAGATATCTTCGCCGCCCTCGGCAAGCGCGCCAAGGCCGAAAAATGCGATGCGATCGACGGCATTCTCGACGAATGCACCTCGTTGCTCGAAGGTTTCTACGGCAGCGCGGCCATCGACGCGGCGATCATATTTTCCGCCCAGGCGGTCGAACACTACGAGATCACGCGCTACGGATCGATGCAGGCCTATGCCAAGGTTCTGGGCCATGCCGAGGTCGCCACGAAGCTCGGCCGTATCCTTCAGCAGGAAGTGACGGCAGATGCGACGCTGACGTTGCTCGCCGAAGGCAGTGTCAACGCCGCTGCTGCCTGACCGGCCCGGGCCCTTTCCCCCCGGCGGGCGGGGGCCGCTATCCCGCTACTGTTTCTGCAGGACGCCTGACCGCCTTGCGCGGCGGGCGTTTCTGCGGTTCGGGCAAAGGCTTGGCCGTCGCCTCCGCAAAGGCCAGCGCCATCGCCTCATCCATGGTGGTGGCCACGAAATCCGCCCCGATCTCGTCCAGTTGTTGGCGGGCCAGGGCAATAGTCCGGTTTGGCGCGCGCGATTGGCCCGGCAGCTCCCAGATTACCGCGCCAACCCGCAGGCCGGGGACCGCCCGTTTGATCCGCCGCACGATTAGCAGCGAGGCCCGGGCCGGGTTAGGGTCAAGAAAGCTCAGGATAAGGCAGTTCGGCCTTGGCCCTTCGGCGGTTAGGACCGTCATCACCATCAGGTCGGCACGGGGCAACGCAGTCACCTCGGCCCCTTCAGCCGCCAGAGCCTGTCCCAGCATGCGCGCCGCGACGTCGTCAAGATTGCTGCGCCCGCCCGCCACCACGACCCGGACCGCCGCCGCATCGGCGGCCTCCGACTGCACGTCGTGTTCCGCCCGTTCCTCGGCGATGGCAGGTTCCAGCGCCTCGACAAAGCGCGCGGCCGCCCGGGCGATCCCTTCCTCTTGGCCCTGGGACAGCACTCCCCTGTCATAGTCGGTCTGCGCCAGAAGCAGTGCCGGAATACCGACCGACTGGTAGTAGTCGGCAAGAAAATCGGTCTCCAGCGCTTCTTCTGCACGGGTGACGGACTCGACCGTATCGCCGGACAGGAGGCGCTGGTACAGCCGGGCATGTGCGGCCAGCACCGGTTCATCGCCAAAGAGGATGTCGAACACCTCGAACTGCGGCAGATAGCGGCCAAGCACCACAAGGCACACGGTCATTGGCGTGGACAGGATCAGCCCCATCGGCCCCCAGATCCAGGTCCAGACAATCGCCGCGATAATCACCGCCAAGGGTGACAACCCGGTGCGCGACCCGTAAAGCCGCGGCTCGACAATGTTGGATGTGACCAGTTCCACCACCCCGAAGAGCGCGGCAGTCCACAGCACCATCGACCAGTCCGGCGAAACGGCAAAAGCCAGGAACAGCGGAATTGCGGCAGCGATGATCGGGCCGATATAGGGCACAAAGCGCAGGATCAGGGTCAGCAGTGCCCAAAGTGTCGGGTTCGGAACCCCGATCAGCCAGAGGCCAAGACCTATCGGCACCGCATATATCACGTTCACGAGGATCTGGATGAGCAGGTAGCTCGCGACCCGTGATCCCGCATCCTCGAGCATTTCGGTCGTGCGGTGCAGATCGTTTGCGCCGGTCAGGCGGATGAAGCGGTCGCGCAGCTCTTCTCGTTCCAGAAGCATGAAGATCACCACTACGACGATCAGGCCTGCAGTCACGATAGGGCTGATGATCGGGAACAGAACGTCCTGCAGCATCCGCCAGAGGTTCTGGTCCTCCACCACCGCGACCGTCACCGGAGCCCCCGCGACCGCGCCGCCGGATTCGGACCCGGCGGACAGCGCACTGCTGATCTCGTCATTGATTCGGGACATCATCTCGACACTGCGGCCGAGCATGTTGGTCGACCCCTCCTCCGGGGTCCAGGCGTCAAGCTTGGCTATGATGTTCGACTGGTAGCCGGGCAGGCTTTCAACGACCATGCTGACCTGACCCGCCATGACCGCGAGCACAGCCCCGACACTCGAGAATGCGAAGGTGACGGCGATGAGCACCGCCAGAAGGCGCGGCACACCTCGCCGACGCAGCGCCGATACCAGCGGAGACAAGGCAAATGCCACGAGCGTCGCGATTGCGAGAGGCAGGAACACCTCGGCCCCGAAATGCAGGATCGCGGCACCAAGAAAGATAGCGATTGCCGAGGACCAGGTGACACGCCGGGGCGACATCGTGCCGCCCCCGCCATACATCGCCCCATGCTGGGCCCCATGCTGGGCTGGTGGCTCGCTTCGTTCCTTCATGCTGCTCCGCACCGTCAGTTCAGCGACTCTCTGCGCCAACGGCGCATATCTGCATCAAGGGCAACGCCAAACAAGGCACGTTGGTTCCCCGCGCCCGCACTGCCGTTACTGATCAGTGCCGATGTTCCGGCAAGTCGTTGACCTGATCCCTCGTCCAAGTTGTCGTTGCATGCACTTCGCCGGTCTCGTCGCGCCTGAAGGTCATCTGGTTGGCGTCCAGCGAAACCGGCCTGGTCCCGATCCCGAGAAAGCCGCCGACATCGACAAGGACCTTCGTCACCGGGCCAAAGACCTGGACCTGCGACACTGTGCCGATCCGTTCGTCGTTGGGCCCATAGATGACCGCGCCGGTCAGGTTCGATTCGTTTATTTCGGTAGCGTCGAGCGGGGAGTGCAAGGTGTGATCCATCCGTCAATCTCCTTGATTGGACAACAAGCGCAAAGGCTCGTGCGGGAAACGTCCAGGCCAAAGCGCGGTTCCGACCCGTGGGTGGCACCTGTCGGTCTGGCGGCGGCAACCCGCTCAGGCCTTTCGGCACGGGGACTCCGCCTTTCTTCTTGACGCCCGCCGCGGTTCGGCGGGGCGATCGAGGCCCTCCAACTGGCCCGGCGGCGTCGCAGTCGGCCGGCGCGCGGAAACCGTGGCCATCGGTCTCGTTTTGTGCGGGCGAACCCAGGGAATCAGCCAATGTGTTGCCGGTCCGCATCCGTCTTGGCCGACCCGATCAGGACGGTCAGGTGGTGAGAGCCGCTCCGGATCGGAATGGTCAGGCCCGCGTCATCCGGCTTCAAGGCGAGGCCGTCAAGTTCGGCCGACCGGATGCCTTGTGCCATTGCTTCGGGGTTACGGATGGTGATCGCATACTCCGCATCGCCCAGCCGGACCATGACAGTGACCTCGGGCCAGACCTTGGGAATGCATGGGTTGAGGTGCAGCACGTCCCCCGCACGGGTCAGGCCTAGGATGCCCTCTATCCCCGCCCGATACATCCATCCCGCCGACCCGGTGTACCAGGTCCAGCCGCCACGTCCGGCGTGAGGAGCGGTGGAATAGACATCGGCAGCCACGACATAGGGCTCCACCTTGTACCGCTTGGCATCCGCCGGGGTCAGCGCGTGGTTGATCGGGTTCAGCATCGCGAACATCTGGTGGGCCGCGTCGCCATCGCCCAGTCGTGCCTGTGCGATCACCGCCCACATTGCCGCGTGGCTGTACTGCCCTCCGTTTTCACGCAGACCGGGTGGATAGCCCTTGATGTACCCCGGGTCGAGCGGCGTCTGGTCGAAAGGTGGGGCGAAGAGAAGTGCAATCCCGGGGTCGGGGCGCACCAGATGCCTGGTCATAGAGGCCATCGCCGCCCGCGCGCGGTCTGGGTCAGCGGCATCGGACAGGACCGCCCAGGATTGCGCGATGCTGTCGATCCGGCATTCGTCGGACGTGGTCGAACCCAGAACCGTGCCGTCATCGAACGTCCCTCGCCGATACCAGGCTCCGTCCCAGCCCTTTGCCTCGATCGCCTCCAGCACTGCATTGGCGTGCGCGCGCCAGCTGGCCGCCCGTTGGGGGTCGCGCTTGTCCGCCAATGGGGCCATCCGGTTGACGGTCGCGATCAGCAGCCAGCCAAGCCAGACGCTTGTCCCGCGACCGCCTTCGCCCACCCGGTTCATGCCGTCGTTCCAGTCGCCCGTGCCGATCAGCGGCATCCCGTTGTCGCCGGTCAGAAGAATTGCCTGATCCAGCCCGCGCGCGCAGTGCTCAAAAAGCGTCGCGGTCGTCTCGGACACCTGCGGCTGGAAAAAGTCGTCATGCGCGCCAGGGGGAATGTCAGGGCCAGTCAGGAACGGCACCGCCTCGTCCAGGATTGCACTGTCACCCGACACCGCAACATATTCTGCCACTCCATAGCCCAGCCACAGCCGGTCGTCCGAAATCCGCGTGCGCACGCCCTGCCCGGAATGAGGCAGCCACCAGTGCTGGACATCACCTTCGGGGAACTGCCGCGCGGCTGCACGCAGTAGATGGGCGCGTGTCATCTCTGGCTGCGCAAAGGTCAGCGCCATGTTGTCCTGCAACTGATCGCGAAAGCCGTAGGCGCCGCTCGCCTGATAGAAGCCGGCCCGGGCCCATATTCGGCAGGCGAGTGTCTGGTACAGAAGCCAGCCGTTCAGCAGGATGTCCATTGAGCGGTCGGGCGAAGTGATCTGAACGGTGCCCAGAAGGTCGGACCAGTGCTTCTTTATCCCTGCCAGAACCTTGGCTGGGTCGGCGGCGCGAAAGCGCAGGATCAACGCGCTGGCGTCGGCGTCGCTGGCGGCCTGACCCAGAAGGAAGGTCAGTTCCACCGTCTCTCCCGGGCGAAGGGTCAGGCGGCGCTGCAGGGCTGCGCAGGGGTCCAGCGCCGGTCCGGTGCGGCCTGATAACGCGGCGGCACGGATCCCTGCCGGGCATTTCAGCCTGCGCCCCGGACCGATGAACTCTGCACGGTCGGCGGTCAGGCTGCTGGGGTTCGCGCCGAAATCGGCAAAGGCGATGCGTCCGGGAAAGGCGGTGCTGAACGTGTTCTGCGCCAGAATTGCCCCCGTGGCGGGGTCTATCCTCGTGGTGATATAGGGCAGCGAAACTCCCCGATGAGTGCCGAGCACCCACTCTGCGTAGGCGGTGACCGACAGGTTTCGTGCGGACAGGCCCGTGTTGCACAGGCGAAGGCGCGAGATCTTGACCGGCGCGTCCAGCGGGACGAACTGTGTCATGTCTACAGAGATGCCGTGCGAGTCATGCTGAAAGGTCGAATAGCCGAACCCATGCCGCGCGACATAGGTGCCAGGGCCGCGGATCGGCAGGGCGGTTGGTGTCCAGACATGACCAGAGTCAAGGTCCTGCAGATAGATCGCCTCGCCCGACGGATCGGTCACGGGGTCGTTCGACCAAGGCGTCAACTGGTTCTCGCGGCTGTTTTCCGCCCAGACATGCCCGCTGCCCTCGGTCGAAACCTGAAAGCCGAAGCCAGGGTTTGCGATGACGTTGATCCAGGGCGCTGGCGTCGTCCGCCCGTCCTGCAATACCGTGACATATTCTCGTCCGTTGTCGGCAAAGCCTCCAGTGCCGTTGAAGAACTCCAGCTCTGGCAAAGGCCGGGATTCCTGCGCTCGCGAGGGCGGAATAGGCGTCGGTGGCGATTCTGCCTGGGCCGGTGATGTCGTCAAGATCGCCATCTGCTGGCCCACATCGCCTCGGCTGGCGACAAGAATGACCTGTGCCGCCGCCATAAGTTGCGCCCTTGCTCCGGGGGTCATGAGATCCGTCCGCAGGGCGTGGACAGTGCCCTTTACCGGTGCATGGATTCCCTCCGCGCGCGGCCTCGACCGGGCCGCCCGAACTGCGCTGTCAATGGCGATCTGCAGGTCCTGCACATAAGAAGACGAACGATCGTTCAGGATCACCAGATCGACGGCCAGCTGACGCATCTCCCAATACTCATGGGCGCTCAGCACTTGATGCAGGACGGAGATATCCTCGGCATCCTCGATCTGGAGAAGTACGATCGGCAGGTCGCCCGATATTCCCTGCGCCCAAAGCGCCGACTGCGGCGCGGCCCCGGCCGTGATTTGCACTGGTGGAGCGCGCAGCCGGGGGTCGCCCCGCATCACCATGCCACCAAGAGACTGGAAATCTGCAGCATCGCCGTGAGAAATGCCAAGATGGCGCAACTGAACCTGTGCCTGCGTCCAGGCCAGAGTCGCGGCGCGGGCAAAGGCCGACGGGTCGCGGTGCCGGTCGACGAGATCTAGAAGTGCGTCTGGCGAACCCGCGACCATCGTCCAGAATGTCACCCGCACTACCCCGCCGGCCGGGATGCTCACCCGGCGACGGATGGAAAAGATCGGGTCTAGCACCGTGCCCACGCTACCCGACAAGGGCGCGCCGGTCATCGCCGCCGCGCCCGCGTCCCGCCCACGCCCGATGAACCGGGCACGGTCGGTCTCGACTTGTATCGGAGCTGTCTCCTCCCCCTCGACGACGGCTACATGTGCGGCCCAGACCTCCGGGTCCTGCGGCGACCTTCGGCGGCGAGTGGCGATGATGACGCCAAGCTCGGGCAGGTAATCCGTCACGACAAACATCTTGGAAAACGCCGGATGTGCCTGGTCTGCTGCAGCCGGAGCCAGCACCAGTTCGGCATAGGAAGTGACGTCGATCTCCCGCGCGCGCCGCCCGCTGTTTGTAAAGCTCACGCGCCGCGCTTCGGCATCATCCTCTGCCGAGACGACAACCTCGGTGGTAGTGGTAAGCGTCCGAGCCGTGTGCGTAAACGCCGCATGATGCTCGCAAAAGACGGCACTGTGGCTGTCCGGGCCAGCGCCGGTGGGTTGCACGGCTGAGGACCACACCTCTCCCGTCGCAGCGTCACGCAGAAGGATGAAGGACCCGAGAGCTGCCGCGGTAGGGTCCGCACGCCAGCGGGTGATTGCCAATTCTCGCCAGCGGCTGAAGCCTTCACCGGTTGGCGTCAACATCACGCCGTAATTGCCGTTCGATAACAGATGCGCGGTCGGGGTCCTGGTTTCGGGGCTGAAGAAACTGCGGACGGCTGGCGCGTCGGTCTGTTCGACGGCGGCGACCAGCACCTCGGTCGCGCGTGGCGGCGCGCTGGCGACGTCCCGCGGGATGCGCTCTTGCAACAGAAGTTCAGCCCCCTGGATCATAGGCTCGGCATGAAAGCGGTCGCGAAGACGGCCGTCCTGAAGCGCGTTGGCGATAGCCGTGATCGTCATGCCCTGATGGTGCGCCATGAAACTGCGCACAATGGCATAGCCTTCGCCTTCCTGCAGCCGGGTCGCGGTGAAGTCGATCGCCTCGAAAAAGCCGTAGCGCCCCTCGGCACCAAGCCGCGCGAGGCGCACAAAATTCCGCACTGCCGCCCCGGGATCGATCATCGCCGCCAGACCGGTTGCATACGGCGCGATCACTCGGTTCTCGCTGAGGCCCCGCTTCAGCCCCAACCCCGGAACGCCGAAATTGGAATACTGATAGGTCATCTCCAGATCCCGAGCGTTGTAGGACGACTCCGAGATTCCCCAGGGAATGCCCAGACCCGCCGCATAGGCCTGTTGCCGCGCAACGATGGCCCGGGTCGTCTGCTCCAGCACCGACCCCGCTGGGGCCCGCATCACCAGCGATGGCATAAGGTATTCGAACATGCTGCCCGACCACGAGATCAACGCCGACCCTGCACCTATGGGCGTCGCCGGACGGCCAAGGCGGAACCAGTGCCGGGTTTCCACGTCGCCCTTCGCAATGGCGAACAGGCTTGCCAGCCTCGCCTCGGAGGCAAGAAGGTCGTAACAATTGCTGTCAAGCCTGTTGGCGGCGAAGTTGAAGCCGATAGAAAGGAGTTTTTTCTCGGGGTCGATAAGGAAGCTGAAATCCATCTCCATCGCGATGGCGCGACACTGCGCCCCGACTTCGGCCAGTTCTGCCAGATCCAGAGGATAGGAATGGTCGGCCATATAGTCGGCCAAGGTGGTCTGCAAAGCGCCGACCCAGAAGATCAGCTCTGATTCGGCATCGCCGCATGACTGGACAAGCAGCAAAAGGCCAGACACGGACGCGGCCAAGGCGGAAGATGGAGCTGACAGCTTTTGTGCAAGATCATCCATCGCCTGCCCGATGTCCGCGCGGGCCGCACTCTCCGGCGACGCCAGCCGCGCAAGGGCTAGGGTGTCGAGAAGCGCACGACGCACGACAGGCCAGTTGTCGGACTGCGCGGACAGTCCCCACGCGCGACAGGCCTGCGCGACAGCGATCAGATGACCGGCCAGATTGCCGCTGTCGACCGACGAGACATAGGCCGGGTCCAGCACCCGCAAGTCACGCGTGTCGTGCCAGTTGAAAAGATGCCCGCGATGGCGGGGCATCTTTTGGATTGTCTGCAATGTGTCCGACAGTCGCCGCAGCGCAGCACGTCGACCGATCCAGCCCATGTCATGGGCGGCGACCGTCGACAGCAGGTAAAGCCCGATGTTGGTGGGCGAGGTCCGAGTAGCAACGGCGGGCTTTGGCGTTTCCTGGTAGTTGTCCGGTGGCAAATGGTTTTCGTCCGGGGTCACAAAGGTTTCGAAGTAGCGCCACGTGCGTCGGGCGATCAGGCGCATCACCGTCGCTTCGACCTCGGAAAGGACGGCGTCGGGCAGGGGTGCCCGTGGCAGGCTGATCCAGAGCGCCACAGCTGGGGCGGAAAGCCACGCCACAGCAAAGACCAGCGGCAGGGGCCACGCGACCGGATTCAACAGAAACGCCGCAACGCTGGTGCCCAGGCCGAGGACCAGGCCTGGCAGCATCCGCAGATACTGGCGCGGGACCGAAGGAAGCACTCCCCTGCCTGCCTGTGCTGCCGTCATCCATTCCAAAAGGTTCCGCCGCGACACCCCAAGCCGCCAGGCGGTGCGCAGGATGGCGTCCAGCATCGTGGCCGCCGTGTCGGCTAGAAACACCAGCGAAACGGCGATCTGGCCGAGCGCCGTCAACGCATCGGCGGCGAGGGCGGCGAAATGGCTGCGCAAGGTCACCCCGGCGCGGGCAGGCAGCAGGCCGAACGGCAGGGCCAGGACGCGCGGGAGGGCCAGCATGGTGACGACCAGCACCGTCCACAGCACCGAAAGCGGCAAGGGCAGTGTCCAGCCCGCGAACAGGGCCAGCAGCGCCACGGGGGCCAGCAGCGACCGTCGCAGGTTGTCGATCATCTTCCAGCGCCCGATTGCCGGCACTCCGCCTCGCTCGCCGCGCCGCCGCCCGAAGATCCATGGCAGCAGCTGCCAGTCCCCCCGCGCCCAGCGGTGCTGGCGGCGGATGTCGACATCATGGCGGGCCGGGAAATCTTCGACCACCTCGATGTCCGACACCAGTGCCGCGCGGGCGAACATCCCCTCGAAGAGGTCATGACTGAGCATGGTGTTTTCCGGCACTCGCCCCGCCAGCGCAGCCTCGAACGCATCGACGTCATAGATGCCCTTGCCGGTAAACGATCCCTCGCCGAAAAGGTCCTGATAGACGTCCGATGTCGCCGCCGCATACGGCTCTATCCCCCCGGGACTGGAGAAGAGCCGACGGTAGATCGACCCCTCCTCGTCTGAGGGCAGGCTGGGGCTGACACGAGGCTGCAGGATGCCGTAGCCGCCGGTGACGCGCTGGAGGACGGCGTCGAACCGGGCGCGGTTTAGCGGGTGGCCCATCTTGCCCACCATCTGCGCCACCGTTCCGCGCAACAGACGCGTGTCCGCGTCCAGCGTGATGACATGGCGGACATCCTGCGGCAACGGGCTGCTGATCACGACAAAGCTGGTGTCCGTGGCACCGCGCAAGAGGCGGTTAAGCTCGGTCAGCTTGCCGCGCTTGCGCTCCCACCCCATCCAGACGCCTTCCGCCAGGTTCCAATTGCGGCGGCGGTGCAGAAAGAAGAACCGGTCTCCGCCCTCGCCCGGATACCGCCTGTTTAGCCGTCCGATAGCCTCGGTCGCCGTGGCGATCAGGTCCGTGTCCGCAGTATCGGTTTCGGTCTGGCCATCGACAGTATCAGACAGCAGCGCATAGTGCACCGCCCCGGCGGTGCTGGACAGATGGTGCACCTCCAGCCGTTCTATCATCGCTTCGATGTCGGCGACGTCGTGCAGAAGGACCGGAACGGCGACCAGCGTGCGAAGATGCGGCGGGATGCCCTTGGCAAGGTCCAGCCCTGGCAGCGGCTTCGGTGGCACCGTGCGAGTGACGATGGTGTTCACGATGGCCGTCGAAAGGTCTGCAGCCAGAAAGACCCCGGCAAGGCCAAGCAGGACCAGAGTCACCGGCCCCGCCCCCGCCGTGCCCATCAGCGCCAGCGCCAGTGCGAGAACCGCCAATGCTACCCCGCCAATGGCCACTAGATACCCCACCAGCCCGACCCGGCCCATCCTGCGTAGCAAAGCCATCCGCACTGGCGGGCGAAATGCGACAGCCGCCTCCAGCGCCTGGCGCCCATCGCCAATTAGCCAGAAGCCAGGGTCCCGCTCGTGGTCGCCAGCGCCCGTTTCGGCAAGCCTGAGGCTGGCCTCGGTCACAGCATCCTCGGTGAGGTTCGAGCCTCGGCCCAGGATCTCGATCTCGGTCCGGTAGCGGTTGCGCGTTGCGAAATCCATCGTGGCATAGGTCGGATTCTTGCGCAGTCGCGCGTCGACCAGACTGACCTCCTCGAAGAAATCGGCCCAATCCATTTCGGACACTAGCCGCATCGAGGTGACGATGTTGCGCATCGTGACGTTCGAGGCGCCAAGCCGGGTCTGCGTGTTGGACACCACCTCATCAATCGTTGTGCCCTGCCGTTGTAGCCGCTCCTCCAGCCAACCAAAGAGCGGGGTCTGCACCGGGTCGAACCCGCGCAGGCGCTTGGCGATCTGCGCTGCAAGTATTTCGGAGAGCGGGGTAGTCTCGAAAGGCGCGACGGCGCGCTGCATGGCCGACAGCTGCGACTGGCCCAAACCTTGTCCAGCAGTCAGCAGCGAATCGACGATGGCATCGGCCTGCAACCGCAGCGCGTGGCCGTCCACGATCTGCTGCACCAGACGACGCATGTTCTCCACCAGCACGATCCGCAAGGTGATCGCCACGGCCCAAAGCTCGCCGATCATCAGTGGCTGGATCTCTTGGTAGGCGCGGACGTAGCGGGCCAGCACCGGACCGGACATCAGGCTGTCGGTATGGGCGACATACGCCCAGGCCAGACCGAAGACCCGCGGATATCCGACAAACGGTCCTTCAGCGATCTTGGGCAACTGCTGGTAATATCCGGGCGGCAGATCGTCACGGATCTGGCGCAGCTGCTGTTCGACAAGGTGGAAGTTGTCCAGCAGCCATTCGGCAGCCGGAACGACGGTCTGTCCGGCCTGCAGCGCCTTGGCGCAGGTGCGGTAGGCCCGCAGGAGCACCTCAGCATTTTCGGCCACCCGCGCGCTCAGTTTGGGCACCGAAGGCGGTTTGCCGGTGGCTACAGCCTGTGCCTCAGCCAGCGTCCGCGCATGATGCTCAAGCCGCTCGGTGCCGAACAGATCCGCGCGAATGGGCGCACCGTCGCGCCAGACATCGGGCAGTCCGGTCCGGCCAGACCAAAGGCGCCGCCCAAGCAGTGCGATCCGCCGTGAGAGAAAGGTCACTCGTTTGCTGTCTTTTGCCGGGTGATTTCAGCACGACCGGAGGTTAGGTCGGCGAGAACCCCCTGACTGACCTCACCCCGTGCAGGTCCGCGAGAGGCTTTCGACGACGGATCCGGACGCTCGATGGGCCAGTCCGCGCGCACGCGGCGCGTCATCGCCGCCCATTTGGTTTCGATCTGATCCCAGTTCATCAATACACCCCCTTCCGATCATGGCAGTGGCCGGACCATTCACATGTCCGACAGGCACAAACGCAGCGGCAGGACAGCAGGTTCCGTCCGCTGGTCCGATCCCCGAGCCGGATTGCCTGTCACGATGATCGGGACGAAATCTGTAGAATGGCCCAGGACACCGTGGCCTGTCGGCCCCGGGTTGCCTAGGTCTGCTTGTTGCTGCGCTAACGTCCGATTGCCTTGGCGTCTACAGATCTTGCTGCACGGTTCGACATACCGTTTCTAGCATGGATTGTTCTGGATATCGCAACAGAATGCGCCTGCTCTTCGGTTTGCGCGCTGCGTTCACCTCGCACCTCGGACTGTCGGGCATTGGCGGCGGCCAGAAGCCCGTCATGATGGCCGCAATCATGGCGGATGCCCGAGAACCGGAACGCCGTGAGCCGCACCGCCAGCCCGGCAATTGAGATGGCATCGGTCAACTGCACCTCGCCCCCCTTGCCAGGCGGGGTGCGGGACAGCACGTCAAAGATCGTCGGATCCAGGATGTAGCGTCCAACTGCAGCGATCGCAGATGGCGCCGTGCCGGGTGCAGGTTTTTCTACCATGCCGGACACCGGAATGCAGCGATCGACTGCCAGGCCGCTGACCCGGAAGATCCCATATTGCGCCGTAGCTTCCGGGCGGACCGGCATGCCCGCAACCATGTGGCCGGCCCGATAATGTCGGGCCATCTCGGCCAATGCGTTCTGCCGCATGATGATGTCGTCGGGCAAGATCACCCCGACCGGCCCCGGAAGCACCAGATCCCGGCAGCACAGGATCGCGTGACCCAGGCCGAGGGGCTGATCCTGGTGAACATAGGCGATCTCGATGTCAGTTTGCCGCAGCCCGGTCCTGGCGTCGCCGGATCCGGCGGCCCCGGCGTGCGTTCCAAGGTAGGTTCGGATTGTAGTCTTCGACGGGCTGATCACGATGATGATCCGCTCGGCACCCACGCCGAGCGCCTCCTTGATGGCAAAATCGATCACGACGCGATCAAAGACCGGCATCAACTCCTTTGCCGTGACCTTGGTGGCCGGCATCAAGCGGGTACCGAGTCCCGCGGCCGGAATGATGACCGTCCTTAGCGACATGATCTGTTCCAAGCCCCAGTTGCGTTCAATGTTTCACATGGCCACAACGCGGCGCGAGATGTGCCGGTTCCCAATGCCTGCTGCGGCGTCGATACCTGTGGCCATCCCGGGTCGGACACCGGCCCTGTGCCCGTGCCCGGGGACAGCGGCGGGTCTGTCGGGAGCGCGGCGGCGTTGTCGAGGGATGGGCCGGTCTGATCATCCCCGCCGACCTGACGACCACAGGATCTGTCTTCGTCGGAGCGCAACAAAGACTCTTGGATGCCGGGCTGCGGGTCCGGCGCGATCATCCTGCGATATTCTTCCGTCGATTCACCCTGCGTGTCAGAGTGCGTTTTCATAGATCGAAAGGATGTCAGACTCCGTCAGCAGGCGAGGGTTGTTGTCAATGAGGCGCTTGATTGCAAATGCCTCATCGGCCCACCTCGGCAAATCTTGCCGCAAGGCACCGTATTGTGTCAGGTGCAGACCGAGACCCAGAGACTCGCAGTAGCCAAACGCCTCGGCAAGAACTGTATCTTCTACCGTCGATGCTGAAAGACCAAGGAGCCGCATGATGGTCTCGGTCTTTTCCGGTCGTGCGGTGACATTGAACGCCAGAACATGCGGAAAGATGATAGCGTTTGCCAATCCATGAGGCAACTTGAGGCGCGTGCTCAGAGGGTAAGCCAACGCGTGGCCGCCAGCAGTATTGACCGGCCCGAGACATAGGCCGCCGAAGAAGGAGGCCATCATCATGCCGCCGCGGGCTTCGGTATCCGTTCCGTCGGCGACAGCGCGGGCGAGGAAGCGACCGACAAGGGTGATGCCCAGCGTCGCATAGCCGTCGATCACCGGATGCGCCTTGATGTTCGTGAAGGCTTCCACGCAATGAGCAAGCGCATCGACCCCGGTTGCAGCCGTGACGGCGGCCGGAACCGTGTAGGTCAGTTCAGGATCAAGCACGGCCAGATCGGCCAGCATGAATGCGCTTTCCACTGCCATCTTGGCTAGCGTATCCGGTGCCGTGACAAGCGCGCGAATGCCTGCCTCAGACCCGGTGCCAGATGTCGTCGGCACTTGCGCCAAAGCGGTGCGGCGTCCATTGACCTTGCCGACGCCCACGACGTCCAGCACGGTCTGGCCGGAATCCCACAGAACGGCGACAAGCTTGGCGACGTCCAGAACAGAGCCGCCGCCCAATCCGATCACGAGGTCCGGCCTGAAGGCCCGTGCCGCCGCCAATACCGCCTCGACCGCGGGAAGGTCCGGCTCTGGCGGCACGTTCACATAGGTCTGCACCTCGCCCAGCAGACCGGCGCGGTCGATGAAACCGGCGGTTGGCGGCATGGCGATGACGAGGATGCGCTTGAACGGGGCGGCCCATTCCCCCAGTCGGGCGATAGATCCGGCGCCGATCTCAAGCCGGGGGGGCTGCAAGAGCGTGATGGCCCGCGCTACGGATTGCAGAGTCTCAGTCATTGTCGGCCGCCTCCAGTTTGTCCATCTCGGCCCAGACCGAGGTGATCTCCTCTGCGCTCAACTCGACCAGCGGCGGGCGAACGCGCGTCCAGCCGGGATGGTTGCGACGGCGCGCCAGCATCGCCTTGATCGTCGGCAACTGGACATAGGCGTTGGACAGATCCCGCCAGGCATTGATGCGGCCCTGGGCCGCCGCCACGCGATCGGACTGGGTCGCATCGAACCAGTTGTCGAAGACCACGCGCAGGTGGCGGCCGATCAGGTTGGAACTGGAGGTGATGCATCCCGCCCCGCCTTCCTGCAGCAGCGGCAGCATGAACGGGTCCGCGCCGGCGAAGACAGAGAAATCCTCGAACGCGCTGGCGAAGGCCTTCATGCTTTCGATCTTGCCAGAGCTGTCCTTGACCCCGACGACGACGCCGGGAAACGCCTCGCGCAGCCGGTTGGTCAGGTCAAGCGAGATGCCGATCTGGGCGATGGGGGGGATGTGGTACAGGATGACCCGCAAAGCGTCGCGACCGACGCCCTCGATCACTTCGGCATAAAAGCGGAACAGGCCCTCGTCGCTGACACCCTTGTAGTAGAAGGGCGGCAGCACGACACAAGCCTTCACGCCCGCGTCCACGGCGTGCCTGACAAGGGTGATGCTGTCGGGAACGTTGGTCTGCGACGTCCCCGGCAAAAGGCACCGCGGATCAAGGCCCGAGGTGATGACATGGTCCAGCAGCGCCTGTCGCTGAGCGATGCTGAAGGAATTGGCCTCGCCCGTGGTGCCAAGCAGCGCAATTCCGTCGCAGCCTTCACCGAGCAGCGCGTGGCAATGTGCGGCGAAGGCCGCAAGATCCGGCAAGCCATCGGCAAGGACTGGCGTCGCCGAGGCGCAGAATACGCCCGAGACCGGCAGTCTGGACGCAGGGTTCATGACCTGGCCCCCGCAACCAGCCGCCGGGCATAGGCGATGGCAGAGATCATGTTGACGTGGTTGGCCTTGCCCGTTCCCGCGATGTCAAATGCGGTGCCATGGTCGACCGAGGTCCGGTCGATGGGCAGGCCCAACGACACGTTGACGGCCGTGTCGAAGGCCACAAGCTTGATCGGGATATGGCCCTGGTCATGGTACTGGGCCACGACAAGGTCGAAGACGCCGCTATAGGCGCGGTAATAGACCGTATCTGCCGAAATCGGCCCGACCGCATCGATCCCCTCGGCGCGGGCCATGGCCACGGCGGGCACCACCTGCAGATCGTCTTCGCTGCCGAACAGGCCGCCTTCGCCGCAATGCGGGTTGATGCCTGCGACGGCGATGCGGGGTGCGTCATAGCCGATCCGCCTCAGATGCTGGTGGCCGGCGCGGATCGTCGCAAGGATGCGTTCGGGCGTTGCGCGATCAATGGCCGTCTTGAGCGACACATGGGTCGAGACGTGGATGATCTTCAGCCGATCCGACGCCAGCAGCATGAAGGCGGATTTCTGCCCGGTCAGCGCGGCCAGCATGCCGGTATGGCCATCGTAGTGATGGCCTGCGAGGTTCAGCGCCTCTTTGTTGATCGGCGCTGTGACGATGCAGCCGATGGTCCCGGCCTCGGCGTCGCGCACGGCCTTTTCGATGCAGCGGAATGCAGCGTCGCCGCCGCGCGGATCAAGCTTGCCCCAGGGCAGCGGCCCGCCTTCGATGGGCAGATCGACGACAAGCCCGTCAAGGTCGACATCCAGCCCTACGGCCTTGCGCGCCAGGTCTAGCGTGGCGAGGTTGCCGTAGATCCGGGTGTGGGCACGATCTTCAGAGCTCATTTCCGCAACCGCCTTGATGGCGATCTCGGGCCCGACGCCTGTCGGGTCGCCCATGGTGATGCCGATGATTTTGCTCATGCCTGTCCTCTGTCGATCCCACCTGCCGGAAGCCGGACGTATTTGATGGCGCGCCGGAAGTAGGTGTAGGCGACATGAAGCGCGCCGTCCTGACCTTCCAGCAGATAGGGGTAGGACAGCTCCTTGTTGCGTCCATCAACCGAATTGTTCGAAAGGCAGCTGCCGGAGCTGTCGTCGATGATGGACCGCAAGGGCCAGGTCTTGCCGCCATCCGAAGACACGCAAAGCGTCAGCGGGGCGCGCGGAACCCCCCAGATCGGGGCACAGCCGCCCGTTGCGTCCGGCCGGTCGTCGCCTTCCTCGATCTCGTCATACAGCGACACGCGCCGGTCGGTCGAGGTTGCGGCGGAAACCGGATTGCAGACCATCGCAAGCCTGCCATCCCCAAGGCGGATGACGTTGATCGAGGAGTTGTTGTTCGGCACATCCGTCGGCACCGGGGAAGACCAGGTGAACCCGCCGTCCGTGCTTTGCGAGCGGTGGACAAAATCGGACTGACGCCGTCGGTAGAACGCGACCATGTGGTCCCCGTCCAGGGGAACGATCGTCATGTGAACCGACCCGATAGATTCCGGAACTTCGTTCAGATTCCAGGTTTGCCCATCGTCCTGGCTGAGCGCGACAGCGGCAGTGTCGTGACTGCCGTTCCAGCGCTGCCCCGGACGCGAGATGCAGCGAAACACCGGCATCATCCATGCGCCGTCTTGCCGCCGAACGAACCGCCCACGGATGAAGCTGCCCTTGGGCAACCCGATTTCGCGCGGTGCGCCGCCGCGAAGCGAGCCGTCAAACGTGATCGGACGGGCACGGATCACGCATTCGTCCTGGTTGCCGGACGGTTGCGCGGTGTGGAAAAGCTGCCAGTTTCCAGCGCCGTTGCGCCATAGCACGGGGTTCTGCTCTGACCTGTCTGGGTCGTCGCTCAGGCGCGTGCTGGCGGTCCAGCCGTTGGCGCCGGGAACCAGAACAGAGCCGTAGATTGATATGTCCGACTTGCCTTCCAGCGTGCCGCCAAACCACAGGCAGGCCAGCGCATCGCCCTCAAGCCGCTCGATGAATGCGGCATGGTTCTGCACCATTGGCGAGGGAAGCAGGGCCTCGACCCGACCATCGGACTGGTGCCTCAGCATCCCGTCCATCCGCGCTGCGATCTCTTCCGGTGACATGAATCTTCCTGCTGGAACTTGCCTCAAACTTCACCGATCCCAACAAGTTGTCAAGTTAGAAAATCTGGAACGACAGCTGATTTCGCAAGTGTAGTTCAAAAATATATAGTTTTATCATGTGTTTAAAGCGTGTCCTCCATGACTGCGAGTTGGACCTTCTTTTTTAATTTGACAACATTGCCTCAAACGGAAATATTGCTAAGCCATGGCGTGCGGCTGGCACTCCTTGCAAATGCGGCATGAGCGTAACCTGCAGCGTTGCTCGTGCTTCTGCAAAGCTGCGATGGGAGGATACTGTGTATATGAAGCCCCTTTTGGTTGGCGCACTACTGGCGTCGACATCGGTCACGTCTGCCCTTGCGCAGACCAGCACCGACATCACTGTGGTGCTGAGCGAAGAGCTGGACCTGGTAGAGCCCTGCATGGCGACGCGGTCCAACATCGGTCGCGTCATCATGCAGAACATCAGCGAAACGCTGACAGAGCTGGACGTGCGCGGCGACGCCGGTCTGATGCCGCGCCTGGCCGAAAGCTGGGAAGACAAGGGCAACGGGACCTGGCAGTTCAAGTTGCGCCAAGGCGTCACGTTCTCGGACGGGTCGGCGTTTGACGCGGGCGACGTCAAGCATTCGTTCGACCGGGTGTTTTCCGAAGCCATCACCTGTGAAAGCAAGCGCTACTTCGCTGACACGAAGCTGACCTTCGATGTGGTGGACGACACCACCATCAACATCACTGCCGAGCCGGCCCAACCGATCCTGCCGCTTTTGATGTCGCTGGTGACCATCGTGCCGTCCGAGACCCCGATGGAGTTTGTACGCGATCCGATCGGCACCGGCCCCTATGTGATGACCGAATGGACTGCGGGCCAGCAGATCGTCCTGGATCGTCGGGACGGCTATTGGGGCGCGCAGCCAGCTGTTACCAAGGCCACCTATGTATTCCGGTCCGAACCGGCCGTTCGCGCCGGTATGGTCGCCGCAGGCGAAGCGGACATTGCCCCGCAGATCACGGCTGAAGCGGCGGACAATCCGTCAACCGACTTCGCGTATCCCAACTCTGAAACCGTCTATCTGCGCATTGAGAACCTTGACGCCCCGACCAGCGACATCCGCATCCGCAAGGCGCTGAACGCCGCCATCGACCGTGAAGCCTTCATCGGCACGCTACTGCCTGCAGGCACGGAACTGGCGGTCGCAATGGTTCCGCCCACAACGCTTGGCTGGAACCCGAACCTGAAGCCGCCAGCCTTTGACCCGGAACTTGCCAAGCAGCTGATCGCCGAAGCGAAAGCCGATGGCGTCGACACCAGCCTGCCGATCGAGATCATCGCCCGGACCGAAAACTTCCCGAACGTGACCGAAGTTGCCGAAGCTCTGACCCAGATGCTGACCGATGTCGGCTTCAACGCCAGCCTGCGGATGGTGGAAGTCGCTGAACACGAGCAGTTCTATTCCAAGCCCTACCCGGAGTTTGAAGGCACCCGCCTGGTGGTTGCTCAGCATGACAACAGCCGCGGCGATCCGGTGTTCTCGATGTTCTTCAAGTATGCCAGCGACGGAACCCAGTCGGGTGTTGCTGACCCGGCTCTTGACGAGATGATCGCCAAGGCATCGGCCGCGACGGGCGACGAACGTGCCGCCCTCTGGTCAGAGACCTTTGCCTATGTCCATGACACCATCGTCGCGGATGTCCTGCTGTTCCACATGGTCGGTCTCAGCCGGGTCAGCGAACGGCTGGACTTCACGCCCACCATCGCGACGAATGCCCAATTGCAGTTGAGCGAGATCAACTTCAAATAAGCAGACCTGACAAGCAGGGCGATGCCGGATCCAGTCGGCATCGCCCGTTCTTGCCCCAAGGAGCCGTCCCATGACCAAACTGATCGGACAGCGCGCGGTGGCAAGCCTTCTGTCGCTTCTTGTGCTGATGGTGCTGGTGTTTTTCCTGTCGCGCCTGACGGGGGATCCCGCTGTCCTGTTCCTTCCGATCGACGCCACGGAAGAGATGAAGGAACAGTTCCGGGTGCTGCACGGGCTTGATCGCCCGCTGATCGAGCAGTTCGGCCAGTATGTGCTTGACGTTCTGCAGTTCGATTTCGGTGACAGCCTGCGCAAGGCGCGACCCGCGCTTGACCTGGTGCTTGAAGCCTATGCCTGGACGCTGCCTCTGGCGCTGCTTACCATGACCCTTGTCATCACTGCGGCGATCATCCTGGGCTCGCTGGCCGCGTTCAAGGTCGGCGGCTTTTTCGATCGGTTGGTGTCCATCGTGTCCCTGGTCGGCGCATCGGCGCCGGACTTCTGGATCGCCATCGTCGCCATCATGGTGTTTTCGCTTAGTCTGGGTTGGCTGCCAACCTCTGGCGTCGGTTCCGTTGCGCATTGGATCCTGCCGATGGCGGTGTTGTTCATCCGGCCCTTCGGGCTGATCGTTCAGGTGGTGCGCAGCTCGATGCTGTCGGCCTTGTCCTCGGCCTATGTGAAAACCGCGCGGGCCAAAGGGGTCAAGAACCTGCGGCTGATCTTTGTGCACACGCTGCGCAACGGAATGCTTCCGGTCATCACGGTGATCGGCGACCAGGCCGCCGCCATGCTGAACGGAGCGGTCATCGTCGAGACGATCTTCGGCTTTCCGGGCGTCGGCAAGCTGATGATCGACAGCATCCTGCAGCGCGATTTCAACGTGGTGCTGGCTGCTATCCTGGTCACCGCTGTCGCCATCTTCCTGATGAACATCCTGATCGACATCGCCTATGGCCTGCTTGATCCGCGGATCCGGCAATAGAAGCACATCATGTCCCAAGCATCCCTGGCCAAGCCGCCCCGTTCCGCCGAAAAGTCAGCCACCGCGACCGTTCTGTCGATGCTTTGGCGCGACAAGCTGGCCTTCATCTCGGTCATTGTCCTGTTGTTCGTCTTCCTCTGCGCTTTATTGGGGCCCGCTTTGCTGGGTGACCTGGCAATCGACCAGAACCTGCGTGGCCGCAACAGCCCGCCCTTCGACCTGTCTCGCGGCTGGGCTTTCGTGCTGGGGGGCGACGCTCTGGGCCGGCCCATGCTCGCCCGGCTGATCTACGCGGCGCGCAGCACGATGCTGGTGGCCGCCGGAGCCGTCATCGCCTCACTTGTCGTCGGCGCCCTGTTCGGCCTTGTTGCCGGATACATGGGCAAGACCGTGTCGCAGGTCATTATGCGCCTGGCCGATGTCATCATGTCGTTCCCGTCGCTGCTGATCGCGGTGGTGGTTCTTTATGTGCTTGGGCCGTCGATTCTGAACATGATCCTGGTGCTTGCCATCACCCGTATCCCGATCTACCTGCGGACCACCCGGGCCGAGGTTCTGGAAGTGCGTGAGCGGATGTTCGTGCAGGCGGCCATCGTCATGGGTGCGTCGCACTGGCGCATCATCGGCCGCCACATCCTGCCGCAGGTCGCGCCGACCCTGATCACGATTGCCACGCTGGATTTCGCCTTTGTCATGCTGGCGGAATCCTCGCTGTCGTTTCTTGGCATCGGCATTCAGCCGCCCGACGTGACCTGGGGCCTGATGGTCAGTCAGGGTCGGCCCTACCTTGGCAATGCCTGGTGGCTGGCGTTCTGGCCGGGGCTTTGCATCGTCATCACCACGCTGGCGTTGAACCTGCTGTCAAACTGGATGCGCGTTGCCCTTGACCCCGCCCAGCGTTGGCGTCTGGAAGCCCGGAGCACCACCGATGAATGACGCTCTGCTTGAAGTTCGAAACCTGTCCGTCGACTTTCACACCGCGCGCGGCACCGTCCATGCGGTGAAGAAGGTATCGTGGAGTGTCGGGCGCGGCGAAACCCTGGCGATCCTGGGCGAAAGCGGATCGGGGAAATCGGTGTCGGCGTCGGCGGTGATGAACCTGCTCGACATGCCGCCAGCCCGTATCGTCGAGGGTGAAATCCTGTTCGGGGGCCAGGACCTTCTGAAGGTCAGCTACGAAGAGCATCGCGCCCTGAACGGCAAGCGCATCGCCATGATCTTCCAGGACCCGCTAAGCCACTTCAACCCGGTTTACAGCGTTGGCTGGCAGATCATCGAGACGATGACCGCCCATGGCCGACCCGCTGATCAGGCGCGGGCACGGGCGCTGGAATTGATCGCGCGGGTCGGCATTCCCGACTCCGAAGCGGCGCTGCACAAATACCCGCACCAGTTTTCCGGGGGCCAGCGGCAGCGGCTGATGATCGCCATGGCCCTGATGCTGAAGCCGGACATCCTGATCGCGGACGAGCCGACGACCGCGCTTGACGTGACAATCCAGGCCGAAGTGCTTGCCCTGCTCAAGGAACTGCAGCGCGAAACCGGCATGGGTCTGGTGCTGATCACGCATGATCTTGGCGTGGTCGCCGAAATAGCCGACCGCGTTGTGGTGATGAGCAAGGGCGAAATCGTCGAACAAGGCACCCCGCGCGAGGTCTATCATGCGGCGAAACACCCCTACACGCGCCAGCTGATTGGCGCGGCCCCGGGAAAGGGCGAGATCAACCTTCTGGACAGCGCTTCGCCAGTTCTGCTGGAGGTCAGGAGCCTGTGCAAAACCTACGGCGCGTTCACGGCATTGAACGATGTATCGCTGACCTTGCACCGTGGCCAAAGCCTTGCGGTGGTTGGCGAAAGCGGCTCGGGCAAATCCACACTGGCGCGCGCCATCCTGCGTCTGGAAGGGGTCGACAGCGGACAGGCGGTCTGGAAAGGGCGCGATCTGATTGGCATGAATCCCCGCGACGTGCTGGGGATGCGCCGCGAAATCCAGATGGTGTTTCAGGACCCGACCCAATCGCTGAACCCGCGCATGTCGGTCTATCAGATCATCTCGGAAGGCTGGGACATTCACGGCCTGATGCCGGACTGGACCACCAGACAAGCCAAGGTGGCCGAGCTCTTGGAGCAGGTCGGGCTTGCCCCCGAACATGCCCGACGTTACCCGCACCAGTTTTCCGGCGGCCAGCGTCAGCGCATCGCCATTGCCCGCGCGCTGGCGCTGCAGCCGGAACTGATCATCTGTGACGAGGCGGTTTCGGCGCTGGACGTGTCGATCCAGGCGCAGGTCATTGCGCTGCTGGACGGGCTGCGGCAGCGCCTGGGCATCTCTTTCCTGTTCATCGCGCATGATCTTGGCGTCGTGCGGGACTTTGCCGATACCGTGCTGGTGATGAAGGCGGGCCGGATCGTGGAAAGCGGGTCGACGGGCCAGATATTCTCGGCGCCGCAACACCCCTACACACAGAAATTGCTGGCCGCCAACCTGGACCCCGATCCCGACGTTCAGGCCCAAAGGCGGACCCACGCCAGCGATGGTTGATCTGGCCATCATCGCCGATGACCTGACCGGGGCGCTGGATGCGGCAGCGCCCTTTGCCATGCGCGGCATCCCGACGGTTGTTGCCCTGACCCCGTCCGCGCTGCCCCAGGCGCTTGGCACAGGCGCGCGGGTAGTTGGCGTTTCGACCGACAGCCGCGAAATGACGCCGGATGCGGCCACCAGGGCCGTGCGGCTTGCGCTCAACAGGTTTCCGACCGGCACGCCCCTGTTCAAGAAGGTGGACTCCCGTCTCAAGGGCAATATCGCGGCCGAGCTTGACGCAATCGCGTACAAACGCAGCCTGGTTGCTCCCGCCATTCCCAAGTTCGGGCGGATCACGCGCAACGGTCAGATTACCGGCTTCGGCCTGTCCGGCCCGGTGAACGTGAAGACAAGTCTTGGACATCACGCCGAAGCCGCTCTCATCCCGGATGTCGAAAGCCCGGCTGACCTTGATCGGGCGCTGTCCCAACCGCATGACCTTGACGTTGGAGCGCTCGGCCTTGCCGAAGCGATAGCCAGAAGAATGACACCGGGCGCTACGGCATCCGGCTTCACGCTTTCTCCGTCGGCGAGGTATTGCATTGTCGGATCGACAGATCCGATCACGCTGGCGCAACTTGACCACATGCGCCACAGTTTGCCGGGATTGACCGACATCAGGGCACCCAACGGCATCGCTCCGCTGGTGGTCGCACCCTCCGGCATAGTCTTGATCCAGGCGGTCCCGGACACGGCGCAGGCGACTGGACCGTCCGTCGCCGCTGCGTTGGGCGCTTCGCTGCAACGACTGTCGCCGCCACCGGGTTCTCTTCTGGTCATCTCCGGCGGGGCGACAGCACAAGCGATCCTGCAAATGCTGGGTATCGAAATGCTTGAGGTTCTGGGGGAAATTCAACCAGGACTTCCGATTGCACGCGGAGGCAGCTTGACTGTGGTGACGAAATCGGGCGGCTTTGGCGAACCGGACGGTCTGTCCCGCCTGTTCGCCCCGGAACCTGGTGAAATGAAGCTTCTGCAATCCAATGACGAATAACATTGCTGGCCGACGCAGCCTTTCCGATACTGTTTTTGAACGCATTCAGCGGTCGATCAAGTCCGGTGCTTACGCTGTCGACGAGCGATTGCCGACAGAGCACGCTTTGGCAACCGAGTTCCAGGTTTCCCGTCCGGTCATCCGTGACGCCCTGCATCGTTTGCGAGAACAGGGTCTGATCTATTCGCGTCGGGGTGCCGGCAGCTTCGTGCTCGAGCAAGGCGTCCGTGAGCCGCTAGGCTTCGGTCAGATGGAAAATCTCGCCGATCTCCAGCACTGCTACGATTTTCGCCTGACGATTGAGCCGGAAGCCGCTGCCATGGCGGCCAAGCGCCATACCTCTGAGGCGCTTGAAAGGATCAAGCAGGCATTGAACCTGTTGCGTGACGCCACCAACCGGCAGGCCCACCGTGCGGATGCTGACTTCATGTTTCATCTCAGCATCGCGCAGGCATCGTTCAATCCCTATTTTGTCACGGCGATGCAGGCGCTCGAAGAGCACATCGCTGTTGGCATGCGGCTGCATGGTCTGTCTCTGCGCAGCACTTCAGACGGTCTCAGACGCGTGCTTGCGGAACACACGGCAATTTTGGATGCGATCAAATCTTCCAATACCGACATGGCAAGAGAACTGATGCACCGTCATCTGCTTGAATCTCGCGATCGCCTGTTCTCGCCACGCGGCTAACCAAGTCTTTGCAATACATATGCTGCGCTCGTCAGCGCAAGATTGACTGCGTCCCTTGTCTGGCAAGTCGGATCAACGATTCGAGTGCAGTCGCGCCCGATGTCGTCCGGAACGGCGCGAAATCATCGCTGGGTTGGTCGACCGCGTATCCCGCCCCAAAGCTGACTTCGAGATCTCTAACTCTGCAACCACCAGGAAGCTGGCATGGCGAGCGTTCTGTCAGCCGACCATGTAATGATCCGCAGGCGCGCGCGTCTTTGAGATCAAGACATGCGAACGGTCGCTTCTTCTGCAATGGCCCCGCAGTGTCGAAGGAGAATAGCTGCATGCCCGATCACTGCCCTTGCCCTGCAGCGCCCAATCTGCTGAAGTCGGTCTTTGACACGCCTTTTGCACAGCATGATGTGGAACCGGCTCAGGAGTGCTTTCCGGTTCGGAATGACTGCGATACCGGACAGTCGATCGCCATGCAAAGGGCGCTGTCCGGATGCCGAATAATCAACACAAGCTCGCCCCGCGGCATGGCGGTCCGGGCGTATGACGTTCCGCCGTCTGCCGAGGGCACGAGATCAGGATGCGGTCGAGAGACGGACGACACGCGCACCCAGCTATTGTCTGTCAAGATACTGTACCAACTTCATGGGCAGATGACCTGGAAACTGCGCCGAACGCCGCAGCCGCTGTAGTGGGAGAACCAGTATGAAACCAGAAGGCGATATCATCCTGATCACGGGCTCAAACGGCCGGATCGGAACGGAGGTGATGCGCGAACTGCGCAAGACCTACACGAATGTCGTGGGGTTTGACACCAAGGCCGAGCATAACCCGCCCGAGGGCTGCACCCGGATCCCGGTCGACATCACCTCGGACCAGAGCGTGGCCGAGGGGCTCAGGGTGCTGCTTGCGCATCATGGATCGCGTGTGGCTTCGGTGATCCATCTGGCGGCATTCTACAGCTTTGATGGCAAACCCGATCCGCGCTACGACAGCGTGACGGTGAACGGGACGAAACGCCTTCTCACCGGCCTGAAGGCCGCGTTCGAGGTGCAACAGTTCGTGTTTTCCAGCACCATGCTGGTGCACAAGCCCGGCGAACCGGGGATCTTCTTCAACGAGGACTGGCCGATCGGCCCGACCTGGGCATACCCTGAATCCAAGGTCCGCACCGAAGCGATGATCCGCGAGGAACGCGGCAACGTTCCGACGGTGATGCTGCGCTTTGCCGGGGTCTACGATGACGGATGCCATTCGCCCCCCCTGGCGCATCAGATCCAGCGGATCTACGAGCGCCAGCTTGAATCGCATCTTTATGCCGGCTCCACCTCGCATGGCACGTCCTATGTTCACATGGACGATGTGGTCGATGCGATCCTGCGCACCGTCGACAAGCGTGCCAGCCTGCCGGCAGAAACGGTGCTGCTGATCGGCGAGCCCGAGGCTCTGAGCTATGACGAGTTGCAGCATACATTCATGCGCCAGATCCATAACGAATCCTACGAAGCCTTCAACGTTCCCGGGCCGATTGCCAAGATCGGGGCCTGGGTGGAGGACAAGGTTCTTGGCACCAAGCCATTCATCAAACCCTGGATGATCGACCGGGCCAGTGACCACTACGCGCTGGATGTCAGCCGCGCCAAGGAGATGCTGGGCTGGGAGCCGCAGCACACGCTGCGCAAGACGATCCCGAAGATGGTGGCCGCGCTAAAGGCGGACGACGTGGAGTTCTACCGCGAAAACGGCCTGGAGCCGACCGAATGGATGCTGGAAAACGCCAAGGCCAAGGCAGAGGAGAAGACACGATGACCCCCCACGATCACAGCCACGGCGGTGCCGACGGGCACGGCCATGCGGCCTCTGGCAGCTTTACCTGCCCGATGCATCCCGAGGTCGTCCGGCCCGAGCCCGGCAAATGCCCGATCTGTGGCATGACGCTGGTTCCCCTGGCCGCAGCGGCGGGGCAGAAAACATGAGCGGCGGACATTCCGGGCACAGCGGCGGGGCAGGGGCCGCGCCGCCCGCTGCCGCCGGAGCGCCCCCGGTCACCTATACTTGCCCGATGCATCCCGAGATTCGTCAGGATTCGCCCGGAAGTTGTCTCAAGTGCGGCATGACCCTGATGCCCGAGGCTTCAGCGGGGCCAGCCCCCGCCGCGTCGCCCCCAGCCGCGCCGGTGACGGGTCATGCCATGTCCGGTCAATCCATGTCGGGCCATTCCATGTCGGGGATGTCGCATGGCATGGCCGGGGCGGGCACCGGCGACATGATGGGGGACGCGCATCGCGCGATGCTCTGGCCGCATTACGTGGCGATGATGCTGGGCTTCTGGATGATCACCGCCCCGTTCACCCTGGGGTATCTCAGCGATTTCGCCCCCGATGCCAACCAGCTTGCGGTGATGGCGGACCGCGGGCTCACGCCCTTTGCCCACCGGGCCATGCTGATGACGCTGAATGACGTGATCAGCGGCGTGCTGATCGTTTTCTTCGGCTACCTTTCGGCCAATGCACAGCGGCGTTACCCTTGGGCGCAATGGGCCAATGCCTTTGCCGGCGGCTGGCTGTTGCTGGCGCCCCTGGTGTTCTGGACCCCGCTGCCCGAAGCCTATGCCAATTCCACGCTGGTCGGCCTTCTGGTGATCGCGATGGCGGTGCTGATCCCGATGATGCCGGGAATGAGCATGGAGGGCATGATGGGCAAGCCCGACATTCCCCCTGAATGGGGTTACAACCCGGCAAGCTGGCTGCAAAGGGTGCCGATCGCCGCGCTTGCGCTGTTCGGGCTTTTGATCTCGCGCTACATGGCCGCCTACCAGATGGGCCATATCGACGGGGTTTGGGAACCCTTCTTTGCCGGCACCGATCCCGCAAGCGGCCTGAACGGCACCGAAACCATTATCACTTCCGACATGTCGAAGGCCTGGCCGGTGGCCGATGCGGGCCTTGGGGCGGTGGTCTATGCACTGGAAATCGTGATGACCTTCATGGGCGGGCGCGACCGGTGGCGCACGATGCCCTGGATGGTGCTGGCGCTTGCGCTCCTGATCGTGCCGCTGGGAGTGGTCAGCATCTATTTCGTGATCATCCAGCCGATCGAGATCGGAACCTGGTGCAGCCTGTGCCTGATCGCGGCTTTGGCGATGGCGCTGATGATCCCCTACTCGCTGGACGAATTCGTGGCGATGGGGCAGTTCCTGACCGCTTCTCACCGGGCCGGCAAGCCGTTCTGGCGCACCTTCTGGACGGGCGGCGCGATGGAGGGGGGCAGCGACGACCACGCCAGGGGCGTGCTGGCCAGCAAGGCGCAGATGTTTACCCAGGGCGGCCGCGGGGTGAACTTCCCGCCAAACTTGCTGGCGCTCTGTGCCATCGGCATCTGGCTGACCTTCACCCGGCTGACCTACGGCAATTCGGGGTCGCTGACCAACAGCGACCATCTGACCGGGCTTCTGATCGTCACCTTTGCCATCATCGCCTTTGCCGAAGTCGCCCGCGCTGTCCGCTTCCTGATCGTGCCGGCCGGACTGTGGCTGGCGGTAGCCCCGTTCGTGCTGGATGGGGCAGGCTCGCCGCTGGCAACATGGGCGGGGGCGGCAACCGGGCTGTTGATCGTCGCGCTGTCGATCCCGCGCGGCTCCATCCGCAACTCTTATGGGGGCTGGAATGTCTTCGTGGTTTGAAACCTGCGTCCACCTGACGCGGCATCTTCTGCTCATCGTCGGAGGGCTGGTGGTGGCCGGCGTGATCGGCGGCGCCGTGCTGATGTATTCCGGCGTCTTCAACGTCGCGGCCTCGGTGGTGGATTCGCCCCTGTTGAGCTGGGCGCTGATCACGGTCCGCGAAGCCTCGGTCGCGACCCATTCGCGGGATGTGGCACCGCCGCCGGCGGATTATGTGGCGAACCGCGACAACGGTTTTCGTCTTTACCGTCAGCAATGCGTCATGTGCCACACCCCGATCGGACGCACACCCGAACCGATGGCCGTCGGGTTCAACCCGCAGGCCCCCGGCTTCGGGGCGGATGCCGACGACATGGACGAGACGGACCTGTTCTGGGTAACCAAGAATGGCATCCGCTTCACCGGCATGCCCGCCTGGGGGCCGTCGCTGACAGATGCCGAGATCTGGGACATCACTGCGTTCCTGACCACACTGCCCGAGATGACGGCAGCCGACTACGACGCGATCGATGCTCGGGTGCCCGCTGCGGAACCGATGCCATGACCTCGGCCCGCAAAGGCGTCCGCAACGGCAACGATCTGACCTGGAAGGAGTATCCTGTATCCATTCCGGCAATTGGAGATCCGATCCCGGCAGGGATCAGCGGTCAAATCCGGGTCACGGCTCTGGACCCGGCCAGACTGGCCAATCACTTTGGGAGATACGCCATGAATGTTTCGAGAAACGTCACCTTCACCGCCGTTTCGGCCATTGCGTTGGCCATCGGGACGATGCCTGCGCTTGCTCAGCAGACCCAGGGTCATCATGACGGCAAGCCTGACACGGCCATGGGAATGATGGGCGATCAGGATGGCATGAAGGGTATGATGGCCATGATGATGGACGGGGCCATGCGCGAGGCTATGGCCGGCCTCGACACCAACGGCGACGGAACCACCAGCCCAGAGGAAACGACGGCCGGGGTCGAGACTGCGCTCAAGACCTATGATACGGATGCCAGCGGCAGCCTTTCGCTGGACGAGTTCGCCGCCTTCCACGCGGCCATGATGCGGCCCATGACGGTGCGGATGTTCCAGATGCACGACAGTAATGGCGATGCTGCGGTGACAAAGGCCGAAATGGCGGCGATGGCGGCAATGATGCAGGGCCGGATGGCCGGATCGCAGGACGGCATGTCGGGCATGGGGGCGGGCATGATGGACGGGAACTGATCCCATCCTCCCCCGGCCGCAGGCGCGACGCCGGGGGCACTCCGCCGCATGATCGGAGACCGGACATGATGAACGGTTACGGGTTGGGCATGGGGTTCGGCTGGCTGTTGATGACGACAGGTCTGGTTGTCGCCGTCCTGGTCATCGCGGCCTGGCTCAATTGTCTGCGCAGGTAGCACGACGGAAGGATATCGCAATGGACTATACGATAAACCGGCAGATTGCCGGGGCCGGTTTTGATGCGGTTGACGCCCGCACCCGCAAGGCGCTGGCCGACGGCGGCTTCGGCATTCTGACCGAAATCGATGTTGCCGCGACGATGAAGAAGAAACTGGATGTCGAGATGGCGCCCTACCGCATCCTCGGCGCCTGCAATCCGAAAATGGCGCATCAGGCCATCGGGCTGGAGCCACGCGTGGGGGCGATGCTGCCCTGCAACGTGATCCTGCGGGCGGTTGACGGCGGGGTTGAGGTCAGCGCCATCGACCCGGTCGCCTCGATGGCGGCGATCGACAACCCGGCACTGCATCTGGTGGCCGGGCAGGTGCGCGATCTGCTGGCCGATGTCGTCGCAGCGATCTGAATGACCGGCCAGTTTCCCGTGGACGCCAACACTCCGCGCAAGTGGCGGATGCTTCTGTCCCTGATGCTGGCGGTCTTTGCCATTTCGGTCGGCTTCGGGGTCCTGTTGCCGGAACTGCCCGATCTGGTCGGCCAGATGCTGGGTGCAGGCACTTCAGCGGCCAGGGTTTCCCGCGCGACCGGGTTTCTGACCGCACTCTACATGTTCGCCCTGTTCCTGTGCGCACCGGTCTGGGGGCAGCTATCGGACCGCTGGGGACGGCGTCCGGTGCTGCTGATCGGGCTGACCGGGTTTGGTGCGACCATGCTGGTCTTTGCTTTCCTCGAGTCGCTTCCCGCGCTTTACATGGAACGGGCTCTCAGCGGTCTCTTTGCTGCGGCCGTGACGCCTGTTGCACTTGCAACCCTAACGGATTTTTCGGCGACCAGGGCCGATCTGGGCCGCCGTCTGACCTTCGTCTCTCTGGCGGGCGTTTCGGGCTTTCTTCTGGGCCCGGCCCTGGGCGTTGCCCTGACCCGGGCATCCGGAGGATCCGGCGGTGCCATGATGGTGCCTTTGGCGGCGACTGGGGGGCTGGCACTTGTCGCAGCACTGGCTGTCGCGCTGACGGTGCGCCATTTGCCCTCAGCCCGCCCCGAGGAAGCCCGGAAGTCCGCCCGAAAGACAGCGCCGCAAGTGGTGCGCTGGCTGCTGGCCCTGGGCTTTGTCGTCTCGGCCGGGGTCGCGGTGTTCGAGGTCGGGCTGGCCCTGCGCGGCAGACAGGACCTTGGCCTCGACCCGTCGCAGATCGCCATGATGTTCACGCTGTGCTCGGGCGTGATGATCGTCGTGCAGGCGGTGGTCTTTTCGCCGCTGGTCCGGCCGGAGATCACCCGCTGGCTCATTGCACCCGCGTTTGCCATCATGGCCGCGGCCCTGATCACCGTGCCCCTGACCACCGATTTCCGGCTGATGCTGATGGTGGTCGGAGCCGTGGCGGCCAGTGCCGGAATCCTGTCGCCAATCCTAACCTACTGGGTTGCCAGCCATGCCGGGCACAAGTCCGGGGCGGAACTTGGCAAGCAGACCGCAGCCGCAAGCCTGGGCGCGGCGCTGGGGTCGGCGGCGGGCGGGCTGCTCTACGACGTGACCTGGCTGCCGAATGCCGCCTTTGTGCTGACCTCCGGCGTCATCGCTCTTGCGGTCTGGCCAGGCCTGTGGCTGCCGGGACAACTGGTGGAGCGTGGGGCGTCCGTGCGGTAATCGGCTCCGCGGCCTGAACATCGAGCTGATCCGGGGTCGGGACCCGGTGCAGTCGCCGGGACATCAAGCCGACGTCGTCGCGCTCGTTGTAACGCATTGCCCCTCCGCGCGTCAGTATTCGACGCCGCGCATGGTGCAGTCGGCATAGACCTTGGCCAGAGCCGCGCTTGCAACAGACGGACGGACGGCGGTAGACAGATATTGAGAGGGACATCGTGCCAAGCACCAGGAACAAACTGCTCGGAATTGTGGTCGTGGCGGCGCTCGGCCTGGGCGGATGGGCGGCCTGGACCGCCTGGACCGCTGCGGCAAACGACAGGCTTCCGGCAGGGCTTGTCAGCTCGAACGGCCGGATTGAAGCGGCAGGCGTGGATGTGGCAACCGAAATTGCGGGACGCGTGACCGAGATCGCGGTCAACGAGGGCGACCGGGTCGCGCGCGACCAGATCGTTGCCCGGCTGGACGCCGCGACTGCCGAGGCCGCCGTCAACCGCGCCGAGGCCGAGGCCGAGCGCGCCGGACAGGCAGTTGCCGTCGCCGAGGCGGCGCTAGCCGCGCAAGAGGCCGACCTGACCTTCGCCCGGCTGGAATTCGACCGCACTGCCGCACTTGCCGACGCGGATGTCGCCTCGCACCGCGCGCACCAGCTTTCACAGCAGGCTCTAGCCGCCGCAGAGGCAGGCCTGGCCAGCCGCACTGCCGGGGTGGCGGAGGCTACCGCCGCCGTGCGCGCCGCCGAGGCCGCACTTGACAGCACCCGCATCGCGCTGGGGCGAACCGTG
This sequence comes from Pseudomonadota bacterium, assembly GCA_040385165.1. Taxonomy (GTDB): domain Bacteria; phylum Pseudomonadota; class Alphaproteobacteria; order Rhodobacterales; family Rhodobacteraceae; genus Tabrizicola. Next base: position 85,717 of record JAZKHX010000001.1, read on the forward strand.
ATCGCGGCACCGGTCGCGGGAACCGTGCTTTATCGGCTGGTCGAAACCGGCGCTGTCATTCCGGCCGGCGGACGGATCGTCACGCTGCTTGACCTCAGCGATGTCACGATGACCGTATTCCTGCCTGCCGGAGACGCCGGTCGGCTGGTTCTCGGCGACGAGGCGCGCGTTATCCTTGATGCGATGCCCGAGACCGTGGTGCCGATGACGGTCAGCTTTGTCTCGCCCGATGCGCAGTTCACGCCAAAGACGGTCGAGACCGACGCCGAACGCGAGCGGCTGATGTTCCGCATCGAGCTGCGCGCCCCCGCCGATCTGGGCGAACGGCTGGGCGGTCGCCCGGTCAGCGGACTGCGCGGCGTCGCCTATCTGCGCACCGATCCGGGTGCTGTCTGGCCCGATCGGCTGGCGGTCGCAGACGCGGCGACGGAATGACCCTGCCGGACGGGTCCGAAGCGATGGAAATCGCAACCGCCAATCTGACGGAGGTGACGCACCGCTATGGAAAGGTCCTGGCGCTTGACAATGTGACGGTCAGCTTTCCGGCCGGGCGGATGGTCGGGCTGATCGGCCCTGACGGGGTCGGCAAGTCCACCCTGCTCGCGCTGATCGCCGGAGTCCGTCGCGCCCAGTCGGGCCAGGTGTCGGCGTTGGGCGGCGATCTGCGCAACCGGCGCGCGCGGCAGGACATCGTGCGGCGCATTGCCTATATGCCGCAGGGGCTGGGGCGGAACCTCTATCCCACCCTCAGCGTGCGCGAGAACCTCGATTTCTTCGCCCGCCTTTACGGCCTTCCGGCGGCAGAGCGCCAGTCGCGCATTGCCGAGCTTCTCGCGGCGACCGGGCTCGACCCGTTTACCGACCGCCCGGCGGGCAAGCTGTCGGGCGGCATGAAGCAGAAGCTGTCCCTGTGCGCGAGCCTTCTACACGACCCCGACCTTCTGATCCTGGACGAACCGACCACCGGAGTTGATCCGCTGTCACGGCGGCAGTTCTGGGATCTGATCGCGCGCATCCGCGCCCGACGGGCGGGCATGAGCGTGATCGTCGCCACCGCCTACATGGACGAGGCGCAACGGTTCGACTGGCTGGTTGCGGTCGATTCCGGCCGCATTGCCGCCGAGGGTGCGCCTGCCGAACTTCTGGCCCTCACGGGAATGGCAACCCTGGAGGAGGCCTTCGTCGCGCTCTTGCCCGAGCCGCGCCGGCGCGGCTATGGCGGGCTGGTGGTCCCCCCGCGCGAGGAGATCGACGGCCCGGCGGCGATCGAGGCCTTTGGCCTGACCAAGACCTTCGGCAGCTTTACCGCGGTGGACGATGTCAGCTTTCGCATCGGGCGGGGCGAGATCTTCGGCTTTCTCGGCTCGAACGGCTGCGGCAAGTCCACAACGATGAAGATGCTGACCGGGCTGGTTCCGGCAAGCGCCGGCCGCGCGCTGCTGCTCGGCCAGCCGGTCGATGCGAACGATCTTGGAGTGCGCCGGCGCGTCGGCTACATGTCGCAGTCCTTCTCGCTCTACGGCGAGATGACGATCCGCCAGAACCTGGTGCTGCACGCCGGGATCTTCGAGTTGCCGCAGGCCGAATGCGGACCACGGGTGGCCGAGCTCCTGACCGATTTCGATCTGGTCGAGGTGGCCGACAGCCTGCCCGAAGCCCTGCCGCTCGGGGTGCGCCAGCGGTTGCAGCTTGCAGTCGCGGTGCTGCACCGGCCCGAGGTGCTGATCCTGGACGAGCCGACCTCGGGCGTCGATCCGGTGGCGCGCGATGCTTTCTGGCGCTATCTCGTCACGCTGTCGCGGCGCGACCGGATCACCATCTTCCTGTCCACCCATTTCATGAACGAGGCCGAACGCTGCGACCGCGTGTCCCTGATGCATGCCGGGCGGGTGCTGGCGGTGGGGTCACCTGCCGAGTTGGCGGCGACCAGAGGTGGAGGCTCTCTGGAAGCCGCCTTCATCGCCTATCTTGAGGATGCGTCCGGGGTGACAGAGGCCACCCCCGCCGCGCCCGTCCCCGAACCTGCCGCCGCACCCGAAGCACGATCCGCGCGGTCGGCGCGGTCGGTTTTCGACCCGTCCCGCCTCTGGGCCTATGCGCGCCGAGAGACGGTCGAGATCCTGCGCGATCCGATCCGCATTACCTTTGCGCTGGCAGGGCCGCTGATCCTGATGCTGGCCTTCGGCTTCGGCATCAGTTTCGACGTGGAGAACCTCTCCTATGCGGTGATCGACCAGGACCGCACACCGGAAAGCCACCTGTTTCTGGAAAGTTTCGAGGGGTCGCGCAACTTTGCCCGCGTCGCCGACCCGACCGATCTGGCCGAGGCCGAACGGACCATGCGACGCGGAAAGCTGGTGCTCTTGGTCGAGATCCCCGCGGGCTTCGGCCGTGACCTTCGGGCCGGGCGGCCGACCGAGGTTGCGGTGTCGATCGACGGGGCGGCGCCGTTCCGCGCCGAAACCGCGCGCGGATATGTCGCGGGTGTCATGGGGGCAATGGTCGCGCGCCTGGCAAGGACCGATCCCGCATTCGTCGGCACCGATGCCAGGGTCGAGATCGGCGCGCGCTTCCGCTACAATCAGGACTTCCGCAGCAGCGCCGCCATCGTGCCGGGCATCATCATGCTGATGATGATCCTGATCCCGGCTATGATGACCGCGATCGGCGTGGTGCGCGAAAAGGAGACCGGCTCGATCACCAACTTCCGCGCCACGCCGGTCACTCGGGTCGAATTCCTGCTGGGCAAGCAGGCACCCTACGTAGCCCTTGCCTTTGCCAGTTTCCTATCCCTCGTGGCGATGGGCTGGCTGGTCTTCGATGTGCCGGTCAGGGGGTCGCTGCCCGCGCTGATGGTCAGCGGCCTGCTCTACGTCACCGCCACCACGGGCTACGGGCTCTTGATGTCGTCCTTCACCCGCTCGCAGGCGGTGGCGCTGTTCCTGACGCCGATCTCGCTGATCCCCCCGGCGATGAACTTTTCGGGGATGCTGACGCCGGCCTCGGCGCTGGGGGCGCAATCGTGGTATGTCGGCCGCGCCTTCCCGGCGGCCTGGTTCCAGGATGCGAGCGTGGGTGCGATCACCAAGGGCCTCGGCTTTGCCGACCTCTGGCAGGTGCCCGTGGTGCTTGCACTGTTTGCGACCCTTTACATCCTTGCAGCCGCCGCCGCGCTGCCCAAGCAGGAGCGCTGACATGCGCCGTTTCCTCCGAAGTGTCCTGCGGCTTTGCGGCAAGGAGGCGCACAGCCTGCACCGTGATGTCGTAATGCTGGCGCTGATCGCCTATGCGTTCACCTATGCGGTCTATTCCGCCGCTACAGACGAGAATTTCGATGTCGAGCGGGCCGCGGTCGCCGTGGTCGATGACGACCGCTCAGCCCTGTCGCGGCGCCTGGTTGGGGCCTTGCAGGAACCGATGTTCCAGCCGCCGGTGCTGCTTGATGCCGGGCAGGTCGATCGCGCGATGGAGCTTGGCCGCTATGTCTTCGTGATCGAGATCCCCCCCGGTTTCGAGGCCGACCTGGCCGCATCGCAGCCGACGGAGGTGCAGATCAACGTCGATGCCACCGCGATGTCGCAGGCCGGCAACGGCGCGGCCTTCCTGCAGGAGATCCTGTCTCGCGAGATCCGCGACTGGCAGGGCGTCCGCGCGCCGCCGGCGCCGGTCGATGCGGTGGTGCGGCTCCTGTACAACCCAAATACCACCTCGGCCTGGTTCACCTCGGTCATGGAGATCATCAACATGATGACGATGCTGTCGGTGATCCTCGCCGGCGCCGCCGTGATCCGCGAGCGCGACCACGGCACCATCGAGCATCTTCTGGTGATGCCGGTGACGCCGGCCGAGATCATGCTGTCGAAGATCCTTGCCAACGGGCTGGTGGTCGTTTCGGCGGCGCTGGCTTCGCTGGTCGTCGTCGCGGGCTGGCTTTTGGGGGCTCCGCTGGCCGGCTCGCTCTGGCTGTTCGCGACCGGCGCCCTGCTATACCAGCTTTCGGTCATGGCGTTGGGCGTGCTCCTGGCCACCTTCACCAATTCGATGCAGCAGTTCGGCCTTCTGGCGATTCCGGTGCTGGTGTCGATGTCGCTCCTGTCGGGGGCGCGCACGCCGCTGGAAAGCAGCCCGGAATGGCTGCAGACGATCATGCTTGCCGTGCCGTCCAGCCATTTCACCTCGTTCGCCCAGGCGGTGCTGTTCCGCGCGGCCGACCTGTCGCAGGTCTGGATGAAGCTCGTCGGGATGGCAACGATCGGCATCGCCTTCTTCCTGATCGCACTCCTGCGCTTCCGCACCTCAATGACGGTGTCGGGCTGACGACGCGGCATCCCTGTTTCTGGCCGCTCAATCATCCGGTAGCACGCACTTCCAAGAGGGACTTGAGCATCGAGGCCCTGATCGAGACGATCCACAAGTTCGGTCAACCCGGGACCATGGATACGGAGCGAGTCAATCGGATTCCTCGCGGGGAAATCAGGCACGGCTCTGTAGGAGTGAAAGCGCGGTGGCCCCGGGCGGACTGGCCGAGGCCTGTGTTTGAATTTCCGATTGCAGAAGAAACCGCTTTACCAGTGACTCCATCTTGGTCGGCTCCTTGAATTGTCCAAGGTCGGTTGATCCGAACGCAGCCGCTGCTCTCGTTCTGAGAACCCCGACTTGCTGATCTATGTCGATTGACGAGAAGCTCTTTGGCAGCCCAAGCGCCGTCTGCATCACTTCACGCATCGGAGCATTGCCAAGCAGCGTATACCACTTCGCTGCCTCGCTGATTGGTTTCCCGGCCAAGGCCGCGATTTCACGCTCGGCATTCATGGCGAGGCGAAAGGTGTTGTTCTGTTCACCGACCGCCGTCTCGAAGCTACGAGCACGGAATTGTTCAAGAATCTCGTCAGGGAAGGTGGTAACCTTCGTCCGGGGAACAGAATAGTCCCCGTACCCGAAGGCGGCGGCGAACTTCTGATACTGCTTGTCGGCCAGCTTGTTCGCCAGACTGCCTTCCTTCAGTGTGCCACCTTCGAGGATCTTCTGGATGAAAGCCTTGCTGTTCAGATCCCCTTCAAGCCCGAAGGCCGTGAGGGCGATGCGGAGAAGTCGCTTATCGTTCACCAGCTTTTCGGCGGTGTCAGCCTTGCCGACCCTGTCGCGAAAGTAGGCCGCGTCCCGTTGTTGAGCGGGAAGCGCCTGCTGCACAGCCTGCTGCCGCGCCATCGTTCGCTTCAAGAAACCCCATCCGTTGAGGCCAGACATCGGAAGGACAGGGGCGAAGCTCACGCGCGGCTGGCGGCGAAGAGCCGCTCCTCGCGCGGAAGCAGCGACCGGAGGGATTTCAAGGCCTGATAGTGCTGGTTCTCCATCACCGCCCGGCTTGCTACGGTCAATTGCGTGCGGCTGTCATAGTCGGTCAGCACTTGGCTGAGTTGTTCGATGCCGCGGAGCAACTGGAGCTTGGCCTCCTCTGCATCGGCGTCGCCGGTCAGCACGAGTTGGGCGATGTAGCAGACCCGGCGAACGGGGGTATTGACCGCTTCGGGATGGATTGCGTCGCGCAGGCGCAGGATATTGGCGTTCGGGGTCATGATCGCAAGGCGGGATCGCTTGTCGCCGTTCTCGATCACGGCACCATTGATCAGCACCCTTTCGTGGGGCCCGAGCTTGAGGACGAGGCCGGTCACGCTGTCCCCCCGTCACCGCGCAGGCCGCGCATCACGGCCATGTTGATGTCGGCGAGGACTTCGACACTTGCCGTGTCATCGAGAACAGCTCGGCTGTGCTTTGCCGTGAATTCGTAGAGGTAGAACAGCCGGGCGCGCAGGGCGGCGGGCAGGGCGTTTCCCGGAAGCGCCACGTCGGAGGCGAGCGTCGACCAGAGCTGGGTATTGTCCGTGACCGCGCGGACAAGTGCAGGGAAATCTGCGGCACGGTTGGCCCAGGAAGCACGCAGGTGCTGCGTCACTTGCGCCAGAAGTTCATATTCGACGGAGCGGAGCGAACGCGTCGGAGCCTCACGTTGGGCGTAGCTGATGGCGGAATGATAGGTCATGGGGTGTCCATCTGTTCGGAAGCGAAGGGGTGAGTTGGGCCGCGAGGATCACCTCGCGGCCCGTTTTGCTTAGCGGAACAAGGACAGGAGACCCTGCGGCTGCTGGTTGGCGATCGACAGCGCCTGGGTGGCCAACTGCTGTTGCACCTGAAGCGCCTGCAGTCGGGCCGAGGCTTCCTCCATGTCGGTATCGACCATCACGCCGATGCCGGTCTTGAGCGAGTCGGTCAGATTCCCGACGAACTCGTTCTGGATTTCGATCCGTTTCTGCGAGGAACCGAAAGATGCAGCGGCATCGATAGAGGTCTGCAGCATGCCTTCGATCGCGTTCAGCGCGCTCGCCGGCTGGTTCACCACGTCGACGGTGTTGAGCGCCGCCAAACCGCCAGTGCCGCGGGTGGTGCCAACCGAAATCGCGGCCGACTGGTTGGTGTTGTTCGCCACGGAAAGTGCCCCGGACGCGAGAGTCAGGGTGAAGTCGCTGTCCGAAAGACCATTCTCGGTAAGCGAGTTCTTCAGTCCGGACACGAGAGAATCGGCCGTATCGCCCTCTTTCACCACATAGTTGCCCGACACCGATCCGATGTTCAGCGAGATCTTGTCGCCGGCAATGATCCCGGTCAGCGTGGCAGGAGCCGCAGTCGGAGCGTTGGACGCCAGCGCCCCGGCACCGCCTTGCAGCGTGAAGCCGTTCAAGGTCACCGGAGTGCCGGTGACGACGTTGGCCGCCGACAGCGTTCCGCCACCTGCGGTCAGTGCCGCACCTGCGTTGGTCGACAGGTTCTGGGCTGCGACGGTGATGTTCGACGAGGTGACGCCGGTCTGGCTGCGGTCAAGCGAGGCCAGCACGTTGACCGAGGTCTGCGAACCATCCACCAGGTTCAACCCGTTGAACTGCGCCGCACCGACGACCGATTCGATCTGGGCGGTCAGCGCGTCGACATCCGTCTGGATCTTGTTGCGGTCGACGTTTTGAGCCTGTGCGGCAACGATCTTGCCCTTCATCTCGGTCAAGAGCTTGGTGACCGATTCGGACGCCTGGCGAGCGACGGTCAGGGTAGCCGAGCCGACGGACAGGCTGTCGGAGATACCCTTGAAGCCCTGGACATCCGATTCCATCACTTTCGAGATCGACCAGACGGCCGCGTTGTCCTTGGCGGTGGCGACCGACTTGCCGGTCGAGATGTCGGCCTGGGTCTTGTTGAGGTTGGCGTTGATGCCCTTCATGGTCTGCAGGGCAACCATCGCACTGGTATTGGTCAGGATCGACGACATTATTCAGTCCTTCACGAGTGGGCCGCAGATTTCACGGCCGAGAAGCCACAGTCTGTGGCGGAATTGGCATTCTGTCCCTACCGCCGGTTGTTCCGATGGTGCCGCCCCGTCATGAGGCGCGAAGCCATTGAAGCGGCAAACCAGCTAATCATTCCCTAATCGGCTTAGGTGAATTACGCCGCATTTGAACAAGTTCAGACGCGACGTGCCGGTTCGCTCCCGATGGGTGGGATAAGGGCTTTCCGTCCACGGACGTCATAGGTGGTCAGCTCCGGACCGCGCACAATCTCGGCCACACGTAGTCGCGCCGCTTTCACTCCGCGGGTTGCTGCCTCAAGCAACCGGGCGTTTCGTTCGGCCTTGGTCCGCAGCCTCTCCGCTGAGGCGCGATCCGTTGCCTTCAGGTCGATCGCCTCGATCTGGGGGGACAGCCGTGCCAGCGCCGCCAGGTTGCCGGAGAGCAGCGCCTTCGCCGCATCGTCAAGCAGCAGTTCAAGCTGTTTCATCTTCGGCCCTCGCCATGGAATTGAAGATCAGCTCCGCCAGCCCGATGCCACCGCTTTCCACCATGAGCCGGGCTTGTTCCTGGCGCAGAAACGAGGAGAACTGTGCCTCGCCCTGACCGCCGCCAAAGGCGCCCTGCAATTCACCCAGACCGGAATAGGCCAGCATTTCGGAGAGGAAGCTCGCTTCAAGCTCCTCTGCCTTCTGCATCAGTTGCTGCTGACGTCCAGGGGATTGGGCCGCAATCGGGGAGATGTCCATTCTGTGCTCCGGATCAGTCGGATTTTCCGCAACGATCCTCCAGGCGGGTAAAGAATAGGTAACTTCTGGCTGAGATACCTTGGTCGTTGCGGCAGAAGTCCTGGAACAATGCAAAACGCGCTGACTATCTTTCCCTTCCCCCTGGCTATGGTCGATGCACCGCCTCCCAGCGCGGAGACGACCGATCAGGGTTTCGCTTTGGCCTTCGATGAAGACCTGGTTCTGCCCGAGGGAGACAGTCCCAAGTTGGAGGCCTTGGCCGTCGCGCCGCTGTTGCCGCCGCTATGGGCGGGTCCGGTCCCGCCGATTGCTGCAGTCCTTCCGCCGGGGATTGAGGATGACGTCAAGGCACCCGACTTTGACCCAGGTTCAATGGCGGTTCTCGGCGCGAACTTGGCTGTCTCCGACCTTTCGCAGACAGTTGCCGCGCCTGAAATCCCTGATCCGGGGGCGGCAGAAGGTCACCCCAAGCCGCAGGTCGCAATCTCAGCGGGGCTGGATGACGCAGCAGGTCCCGGCCTCCCGGGCAAGATCATTGCCGACCTCGCAGGAATGCCGTCAGATCGCGCGCTTCAACCTGATCCGCCGCCCGATTCGAGTTCCGGCCTTGGGCCTGCGGGATCGTTGCCAAAGGAAACTCAGGCTCCGCCTGCGCCAGCACGATTCATGAGCGTGGCTGCCACAGACGCTGCGCCGGGAACGACACGCGTTGCCGACGACTCCGCCGGAACGGTGACGGTTCCGACAATGTCTGCCGCAGAAGGTGTCGACGGAGACCCGGTTGAGAAGAGCGCCAGAAAGGCTTCTGTGGAACCCGAAAATTCTGATCGCGTCCAGACTGCGAGAGTGGACCAGTTTGACTCAGAGAAAGATGACAAGTTCTCGGGTAGTGAACCTTCGCTAAGCCACCTGGGGGCGAAGGGGCGAGATATCGACCGGACAGATATTGACCCGCACGTCCGGGTCACGCTCGATGTCTCCTCGGACCCCGAGCTTGCCCAAACTCCAGGGTGGTCCGGCAGCGTCGAGGACGTTGAGAGCCCCCCCGATCCTGCATTCACCCTGTTGCCGAGAGAGCTTTCGGGACATCAGAGCCAGCCTGCGAGTTTCTGGGAGCGATTCTTTGCCGGGCTGACTGCTCCGCGGGCCGCCACGGGACTTCAGGCGGATCAAGGTGCCGGTCCTGATCCGCGCGCCTTTCCGCTGGACGCCATGGTGGCTTCGGCCACCGATTTCCTGCCGGTGAAAACTCCGGCGGACCCGATCAGCAATCAGACAGTCGATCCGTCGCCCGAACGGTCCAGGACGGTGGTCCTTAGCGAACTTCCGACCAAAGAACGTTCGCTCCAGGATGCGGGTCCGCCGCTGCCTCTCCCTGAGAGGCAGATACTGCCGACGCCATTGATGCTTCTGTCAGGATGGGACAAGGGCCTTCTGGTGAGCCGTGAGCAACTCGATCTTGCGCTGCTTTCAGGTCCTGCGTTGCAGCCTGGCTCCAGTTTCAGCGCCGCGTCGGGTCCGCAAATCCCGATGCCCTTGCCGGTCCAGCAGGTCGCCGGGCAGCTTGCCTCAGTGCTGGTGGATGTCTCCGACAAGGCAACCGAGCTTGCGCTGGCCCCGGAAGAACTGGGGCGGGTGAGCTTGCGGCTTGAGCCCGACGCCACGAATCCTGACCGGATGACAATCCTCATCAACGTCGAACGACCCGAGACGCTGGATCTTTTCCGGCGTCACGCCGGCGAGCTTGCCGACGCAATCAGGGCGGCGGGCTATTCCGGGGCCGACATCGGCTTTGGGCAGCAAGGCCAGGGCAGCAGTCCTGATCAAAGGCCCGGGGGAAATGCCCCCGGACCGGAACGGCCTGCTGAAGACCATGCGCCTGTCTCTCCTGCCCGGCGCGAAGTTGTCGGCACCACCCTGGACCTTAGACTCTGAGGCATGATCATGGATATCTCTCCAGTAACTTCGGTTGCAAGCCCCACGACACCCGCTGCGGCTCCATCGAAGATCACGTCGGATTTCAATACGTTCCTGCGCATGCTCACAGTTCAGATGCAGAACCAGGATCCGATGAACCCGATCGACTCGGCTGACTATGCCGTTCAACTCGCCACCTTTTCCGGGGTTGAACAACAGGTGCGCACGAATCAGTTGCTTGCCGACCTTCAGGGTCGGTTCCAGCAGTTGGGCATGGCGGAGATGGCCAGCTGGATCGGAAAGGAGGCGCGTTCGGATGCGCCGGTGCTGTATCAGGGCACGCCTGTGACCCTTTCGCCGAACCCGGCGGTCGGTGCAACCCGTGCGGTCCTTGCGGTTCGCGACATGGCCGGAAACCTTGTCTCGCGCGAGGAGATACCGGTCAGCACCGAGCCCTATCAATGGCTTGGGGCCGGGATGGATGGAGCGCCGCTCCCGTCCGGGATTTACTCGGTTTCGCTGGAAAGCCTGAACGGAGAAACGGTGATCGATTCGCGACCAGTCGAACATTACTCCCGCGTGGTCGAGGCCCGGGGCGGCGGAACCAATGGCACGTCACTTCTTCTGGAGGGCGGCATCGAGGTTCTGACCACCAGAGTCACTGCGTTGCGAAGCCCGCAAGGATAAGTCGCGATCCTTCAAGTCCAGTGCCGTAACCTGGGCAGGTCACCGCGCCACCGTCAGAGGCCCTGAGGCTGAATGTCCCGAAAGTTTTTCGTCGTCCTTGGGGGTCTCACGTCACTGGACCCAGCGGCACGAAGGGCACGTCCTGCAGATAGTTCTGCTTCATGTAGGTGATGAAGTTGTCGCGGAATTGCCGGGTATGGGCGTGCGCCAGGGCATCGGCCCGCGCCACGTCCCGATCACGGATTGCCGCAAGCATTTCGTCATGTTCGTCCGTCAGGAGGATCTCTTCCTTGCCCTGTTCCAGATAGGCAAAATGCAGGTGCAGCATCCGGCGGCCCTGGTTCAGCAAACGTTCGTAAAAGGCAGCCAGATAGGGATTCCGGCCGGCACTGGCGATGGCCAAGTGGAAGTCCTTGTTTGTTTCGGACATCGCAAGATGCTCGCCTTTGTGCGCCGCTGCGACGAAATCTTTTTGCCGCCGGGCAATCGCCTTGAGATCCGCCTCGGTGCGCAGTTCGGCAGCAAGCCGCGTGTTCATCCTTTGCGCGACATCCAGTGCCTCGACGTATTTCGGAAAGCTTTGGACATCGATCGGGGCCACGACTGTCGAGCGGTTGGACAGCGTCACGACCAGATCATCCCCTGCCAGCCGGATCAGCGCCTCGCGGACGGGCGACCGAGACATCGAGAATCGCTCGGCAAGTGAGGTCTCGTCGAGAACGGCTCCAGGCAGTAACTCGAGCGCCAGGATTTCATCCCGCAGCGTCTCGTAAGCGAATTTCACGCCGGTGCCCTTCACTCGTCTTGGTTCAACCTCTTCGCGCATGCCAAACCTTTCCGGACGATCGACTGCCGCACCTTAGACCCTTCGGCACCAACATGTCGACACGGTCCATTTTCAAGTTGACGTGTCGTCACACTGTCGTCATGATCGGCGACCCATGGCGGGCCCGGATCCGATGGGCGCCGCCGGATGCGGAAGGACCTGTCATGTTGAAGCTGTCCGGCGTCATGCCCGCCCTGGTCACACCCTTCGGTCCCGGCGGGCAGATCGATTTTCCTGCTTTGGAAAGGCACATGGCCGCCCTTCGCGCGGCGGGGGTTTCCGGCTGGGTTCCCTGCGGATCATCCGGGGAATACAGCCTGATGAGCGATGAGGAGCGCGACGAGGTGTTGCGCTTCGTCAAGGACTTTGCCTCGGCAGACGAAACACTGATCGCCGGAACAAATGCGCCTTCGACCGCCGGTGTCATCGCCAATACCAGACGCGCCAAGGCAATGGGCTATCACGCGGCCCTCCTGGCAGTGCCGTTCTACACCAAGCCGACCCAGGCCGAGATCACAAGGCATTTCAACGCGGTGATCGAGGCGACCGACATGAACGTCGTGCTTTACTCCTACCCCGGAAAGGACGGCGTCGAGATCGGGTATGAAGCGCTGGATGCGCTGGCCGACAATCCCCGGATCATCGGGATCAAGGAAAGCAGTGGCGTGATGCAGCGCGCGATCGGGATTTCCACGCGCTATGCCGGCCGTATCCAGCTGGTCTCGGGCTCGGACGACATCGCGTGGGATTTCATGCTCTGGGGGGCGGACAGCTGGATCTGCGGTCCGGCGAACTGCATGGCACGGCCGGTCTGCGAGATGGATGCGGCGTTCCGGAAGGGCGACCATGCCCGCGCGAAAGAGATCATGCAGGCGATCTGGCCAGCGATGAACGTGCTGGAATCAGGCAAGTTCGTGCAGAAGCTCAAGTACGGCTGCCAAATACAGGGCAATCCGGTTGGCGAATGCCGAATGCCGTTCGGACCTTTGACCGAGGCCGAAAAGGCCGAGTTCGCAGCGGCGATGCAGCCGATCCTTGCGTGGAAATGAAACACGGCCAGAACTGTCATAGGGATGCAGCCCCGCCCCGCAGGAAATCATGGGCACGAAAGGGCTGTTCTACGCCGCCGGACAGGGGCATCCTGGGATGACCTCCGCCGTCCCCCCCCTGTGCGACAGGTGAAGGGTCCGGTCACCGGAGGCAAGCCTCTGATCGGTCTCCGGCCCGATTGCGTCAACCGTTTCTAAGGATCGCTCCATGACCCGCAAGGTATGTCTTGTCACCGGAGGCGGGCGCGGCATCGGTGCCGCCGTCGCCCGGGAAATGCACTTCCGAGGCTATGCTCTCGTGCTTATGTCGCCGTCCGACACCTGCGAGAAACTCGCAGCCGAACTTGGCGGTGTCGCCCGGCGCGGCGTGGCGCAAAGTGCCGATGATCTCAAGGGTGTCGTAGAGCTTGCCTTAAGCACCCATGGACGAATCGACGCTGTCCTGAACCACACCGGCCACCCGCCGAAGGGCGACCTACTTGGGATCCCGGACGAAGGCTGGGAGCTTGCGCATGACATGATCCTGACTTCAGTCATCCGCATGTCGCGCCTTGTGACCCCGGTGATGGAGGCACAGAAGGGCGGCTCCATCGTCAACGTCACCACCTTCGCCAGCCTTGAACCTTCGCTCTGGTTTCCGGCGTCGTGTACCTACCGGGCTGCCGTGTCGACATTCACCAAGCTTTACTCGGACCGCTATGGTCCGCAGAACATCCGGATGAACTGCCTCGCGCCGGGCTTTACCGACAGTCTCGATGTCGCGAAGTATGGTGAGCTTGCCGCACTGAAACGGATCGGCACGGTTCAGGAACAGGCCAAGGCGGCTGCGTTTCTCCTGACCGACGACTCGAGCTACATCACGGGCCAGACCCTGCGCGCCGATGGCGGCCTGACCCGGCACGTCTGATTTCGATCCTCTGGAGCCCTTCGGCCAGATCGGCTTCCGCAGTGCAGAAGTGCAATCTCTCGACGTGCCTCAAGGATCGGGCGTGAAGTCGAACCGCATTTCGTGTCGATAGGTCTGGCCAGGATCCAGCCGTGGCGACGGGAAGTGTTGCATGTTCGGCGCGTTCGGAAAGCGCTGCGTCTCGGCAGCAAAGCCGGCAAAGCGCGGATATTGCGCGCCCGCCTTGCCTGGCATCCCGGAAAAATGCGCCCCGGTGTAAAGCTGCACCCCTGGTTCGGTCGTTGAAAGCCGCATGCTTCGGCCGGAAACTGGGTCACGCGCCCGCAGGCACGGACGCAATCCGGTTGCATCGGGCGGCGGGGAAAGGCAGAGGTTGTGGTCAAACCCTCCCGGCCCCGGCATCTGCTCGCCAATCTTGCGCGACACCCGGAAATCGAAGACCGTGCCGGCCACCGAACGGATTTCGCCAGTGGGTATCAGGGTTTCATCCACCGGCAGGTAGAATCCAGCGTCGATCTGCAGATCCTGTGCCAAAACGTCGCCCGACCCATGTCCTGCCAGATTGAAGTAGGCATGGTTGACGAGATTGACCACGGTTGGCGCATCGGTCCGGGCCTCCATCTCGATCGATAGCTGTAATCCTATGATCCGGTAGGTCACGCGGGCTGTCAGTGTGCCGGGAAACCCCATGTCACCGTCGGTCGAGGTGATGACCAGAGCTGCGTGGCTTTCTGAATGCTCCTCGACCTGCCAGTGTCTGACATCAAGGCCTGCGCTGCCGCCATGAAGATGTTGTCGGCCTTCGTTGCGGTCAACCTGCACCTCACGGCCATCCAGGTGAAAACGGCCATTGGCGATCCGGTTGGCGTAACGCCCGCAGGTGGCACCCATGTAGCGGCCCGCTTCGCGCCACCCTGAAAGGCTGTCGCACCCCAGGACGACGTCTGCCAGCGTTCCCTTTCGATCCGGAGCCCACAACCCGGCCAACCTTGCACCATAGGTCAGAAGGTCCGCCCGAAATCCGTTCGCACCTGCCAATGTGATGCGCAGGACCTCCCGTCCATCTGTCTGCCCGAGGGTTTCCAGTCCAGCCATCTTCTAGCTTGCCCAGTCCTGCGGTAGCAGGGCGTCGGGCATGTTCTGATAGGCCACCGGGCGCAGCCAGCGGCGGATGGACATGGTCCCGACCGAGGTCGCCCCGAAGTTGGTCGAGGCAGGATAGGGACCGCCATGAACCTGGGAGTCCACCACTTCGACGCCCGTCGGAAAGCCATTCGCGAGAACCCTGCCCGCCTTTCGCTCCAGCACCGGCATCAGCGCACGGCCAAGCTCCAAGTCGTCGTGGTCGAGATGCATCGTGCAGGTCAGCTGACCCTGCAGGCTGCGGGCGACCAACTGCATCTCGGCTGCGTGGCGGACGCGAATGATCAAGCCCAGGGGGCCGAAGACCTCTTCGGACAGCGAGTGGTCCGCCAGCCAATCCGTCCCGGAAACCTCGAAAAGATAGGGAGTTGCGTTGCGCAGGTCGCAGGTGGTGGTCACGACCGACCGGACACCCGTCCCCCGCGCCACCCGATCCCGCCCGTCCCTATAGGCCAAAGCGATGCCGTCCGTCAGCATCGTCTGTGGCCCGATCGGTTCAAGGGCAGCCTTGGCCGCAACGACGAAAGCATCGGCGTCCGGCCCGTCAATGACGATGGCAATCCCTGGATTGGTGCAGAACTGGCCGGCGCCAAGGGTCAGCGACGCAGCCCAGCCCTGCGCGATTGCCCGGCCCCTGGCAGCCAGGGCCGCAGGCAACAGGAACATCGGATTGACTGACCCAAGCTCGCCAAAAAACGGGATCGGCTCTGGCCGTGCCGCGCAGAGGTTGAAAAGGGCTCGGCCCCCTGTCAGCGATCCGGTGAACCCGACAGCCTTGATGTAGGGATGCTGGACAAGCGCCTCACCCACATCCCGCTTGCCACCCTGCACCAGGCTGAACAGTCCGGCGGGCATGTTGCAGGCGGCGATGGCGGCAGAGACGGCCTGGGCGACGATTTCGCCCGTCCCGGGATGCGCCGAATGGCCCTTGACCACGACCGGGCAGCCGGCGGCAAGTGCCGATGCCGTGTCGCCTCCCGCCACCGAGAAGGCGAGCGGAAAATTCGACGCCCCGAAGACCGCGACCGGGCCGATGGGGCGCTGGATCAGCTTCAGGTCGGGCCGTGGAGCTGGCTGGCGATCCGGCAAAGCCGTATCGTGGCGGCGGTCCAGCCAGTCGTCCTTGAGAATGTGAGACGCGAAAAGCCGGAGCTGGAGGGTCGTTCGACCGCGTTCTCCTTCCAGCCGGGCCGCGGGCAGACCGGTCTCCTGAGTGCCGATCTCGGTGATCTCTGGCCCGCGCGCCTCGATTTCATCCGCAATGCGGTTCAGCAGCCCCGCCCGCGCCGATCGCGGCGTGTTCGCATATGCCGGAAAGGCCGCTTCGGCGGCCTCGCAGGCCGCATCGGCATGGCCGGATGTGCCGGCCGAAAATGATCGGGCCGGGCCAGTTGCGGGCGACGACTGGAATGTCTGGGCAGCCCCGATCCATTCGCCAGCAATCAGATGTTTTCCGGTCAGCATCGGTTGTCTTTCTTCAAGAGCCAGGGGCCCGGGAGCCGTTAGAAGTGAAACTCGGCGGTCGTCACGCGCTCGCCCAGGGTAAGCGCATCCGCGACATGAACCATTGGTGCAAGGTCGACATCGGATGTGCCCTCGCGCACCAGGCTGGCCATCCGTGCATACAGCGCAGGATACTCGCCCATGATCGAGTTCTCGCCTACGGTTGGCCTGCCATCGATTTCAAGCACGTTGCCACCCATGCGGAGGGCGAGAGTGCCTCTTTCCGTTCGGACGGTGATGTCCCAGGTCTGCGGGCCTTCCTGACGCCAGTCGAAATCCGCCGTGACATTGCTAGAGAAGGTCAGTTGCGCGGCGATGGGGGTCTGGCGGTTCGCCGGGAACGCCAGCTTGGCGCGGGTCAGGTGGACGGGCTTCGGCAGGATCTCGGTGAGGATCGACAGCGCATTGATGCCGGGATCGAAGACGCCCATGCCGCCGGGCTCGAAGACCCAGTCCTGGCCGGGGTGCCATTTGCGGACATCCTCGCGCCAGGTGATGTGGGCCTCGTGGACCACCTTGTCCCTTAGCCAGGCTTTCGCAGGGGCGACGGCATGGGCCATGCGGCTGTGCCAAGTGGCGTAAAGCGTCAGGCCCCTTTCCCGGGCCATCGCCTCGAGCACATGGACCTCGGCGAGGGTCGCTCCGGGCGGTTTTTCCAGCATGACATGACGACCCGCCCTGAGCGCCGCCTCGGCATAGTCGAAGCGCGGGACCGGCGGCAGGCAGAGCGAGACGACGGGGACGTCGGGGCTCTCGGCCAGAAAGGTGGCGAAGTCGGTGAAGGCCGGGACACCGGGGACCGATCCCTTGCGGCTGACCGTGGCCGCCAGCTCCCAATCCGGCGAGGCGGTCAGGGCCGGAACATGCTGGTCGATGGCGATCTTGCCGATGCCGACGAGGGCGACCTTCGCGCGGGCCATCAGTGGCTCTCCCGCGCGACGGCGTTGCCACGGCAGCCGACGAGGAAGTCCATGTCGGCCCCTTTGTCCGCTCCCTGCACATGGTCGTGGTAAAGCTTCGAATAACCGCCGGTCGGAGGTTCGACAGCGGGTTTCCAGGCGGCGAGGCGGGCTGCCAGTTCCTGATCAGAAATATCGAGGTGCAGGCGGCGGTTGGCAACGTCGAGTTCGATCATGTCGCCGTTCCTCACCACCGCCAGTGGTCCACCCCGGGCGGCTTCGGGAGAGGTGTGCAGGACCACGGTGCCATAAGCGGTGCCGGACATGCGAGCGTCGGAGATGCGGACCATGTCGGTGATGCCCTTGCGCAGAACCTTCGGCGGCAGGCCCATGTTGCCGACCTCGGCCATGCCGGGATAGCCGCGCGGGCCGCAGTTTTTCAGGACCATGACGCAGGTTTCGTCGATGTCCAGCGCCTCATCCTCGATCCGGGCCTTGTAGTCGTCGATGTCTTCGAACACGACGGCGCGGCCCCGGTGCTGCATCAGGGCGCGCGTCGCGGCGGAGGGTTTGAGGACCGCGCCATCGGGGGCAAGGTTTCCCTTGACCACGACGATGCCACCCGATTGGGTCAGGGCCTTTTCGGCAGGAAGGATCACGTCGTCGTTGTGGCTGCGGACGTCCTTCACTTCATCCCAGACAGCGCCGCCCGAAACGGTCAGCGAGTCCTTGTTCAGAAGGCCCGCCTCACCGAGCCGCTTCATGACGGCGGGCAGGCCGCCGGCGTAGAAGAATTCCTCCATCAGGTATTTGCCCGACGGCATCAGGTTGACGATGGTCGGGACGTTGCGGCCCCATTCGTCCCAGTCGTTCAGGGTGAGGTCGATCCCGCAGCGGCCCGCAATGGCAAGAAGGTGGATCACGGCATTGGTGGACCCGCCGATAGCGGCATTGGCGCGGATGGCGTTCTGGAAGGCTTCGCGCGTCAGGATGTCCGACGGTTTGAGGTCGTCCTTCACCATCTGCACGATGCGGCGGCCGGTGAGGTGCGCCATGACGCGGCGGCGGCTGTCGACGGCGGGGATCGCGGCGTTGCCGGAAAGGGTCATGCCAAGCGCCTCGACCATGCTCGCCATGGTGGAGGCGGTGCCCATCGTGTTGCACGAACCCGGCGAGCGGGACATCGACGCCTCGGCCTCGACGAACTCCTCGGCGGTCATTTCACCAGCTTTGACGGCCTCGGAGAACTTCCAGAGGTGGGTGCCGGAGCCGACGCGTTCGCCCTTGTAGTAGCCGTTCAGCATCGGCCCGCCGGAGACCATAATCGTGGGTAAGTCGACGCTGGCCGCGCCCATCAAGAGGCTGGGCGTGGTCTTGTCGCAGCCGACAAGGCAGACGACGCCATCCATCTGCTGACCCCGGATGGTTTCCTCGACCGCCATCGCAGCAAGGTTGCGAAACATCATGGCGGTGGGACGAAAGCCGGATTCCGAAACGGAGAAAACGGGGACGATGACCGGGAAACCGCCCGCCTCATAGACGCCGTGCTTCACCCGCTCGGCCAGGTCGTTGAGGTGGGCGTTGCAGGGGTTGAGTTCAGAGAAGGTGTTCAGGATGCCGATCACCGGACGCCCGTCGAACAGGTCGGCGGGCAGGCCCTGGTTTTTCATCCAGCTGCGGTGATAGATCGCATCCTTCGAGGTTCCGGCGAACCATTCCTGGCTGCGAAGTTTGCGGGGCCAGGGGGCGGGTTTGAACTTGGTCATGGAACTGGCCTTTTACAGGGGTTGGACGCGGGTCGCGCCTTGGGTCTTCGGCGCGAAAGCAAGGGAGTTGCGGAGCGGTTGGCCAAAGTCGGCAACCTCGATCTCGAACGTGTCGCCTGCTTGGGTCTTGATTCCGTCCGCGAAAGACAGCGTGGCGGTGCCGAAGTAGTGGACATGCAGGTCGCCGGGCTGGCGGAAGATGGCGTATTTGAAGTGGTGGTGTTCCAGGTTCGCTAGCGTGTGGGACATGTTCGCCTCACCCGACAGGAACGGCTTTTCCCACAGGGTCTTGCCGTCGCGAAGGATGCGGGAGTGGCCGCGCACGTCTGACGGAAGGTCGCCCACCAGAATCTCAGGCCCGAAAGAGGCGACGCGCAGTTTGGAATGGGCGAGCCAGAGGTAGTTCACCCGCTCGGTGATGTGGTCAGAGAACTCGTTGCCCAGCGCCCAGCCAATCCGGTGCGGGGTGCCGGTGGGGCCGATCAGGTAGATGCCGGCGATTTCGGGTTCCTCGCCGCCATCTTCAGCAAAGCCGGGCGCTTGCAGCGCCGCGCCGGGGGCGACAGCAGCATAACCGTTGCCTTTGTAGAACCACTCCGGCTGTGCACCGACGTCTCCGGCAGTCGGGCGACCACCTTCCAGGCCCATGCGAAACATCTTCATGCTGTCAGTCAGGGTTTCCGCGCCCTCAAGCTTGGCGTGCATCGCGTCGCGGGCGGAAGCCGAGCCGAGGTGGGTCAGACCAGTGCCGGTCAGGTGCAGGTGGGCCGGATCGGGGTGCATCACCGGCAGGTCGAAGGCGGCGCGGGAGAGGTCGACGGTTTCGCCAAGGCCACGCCTGGCAATCTCGTTGGCAAGGCTGTGACCCGCGTTGACGGCAGAGGCTGCAAGTTCATAGACCGATGGGGTGTTCCGAAGCGCGCGGGCTTCAGCACCCTGACGTACGACCGGGCCCACGCCCTTGACGGTAGAAAGGTGCATGGCGAGGCTCACTTGTTCTTGTTGTAGACGTCGAAGATGACGGCGGCCAAAAGGACCAGGCCCTTGATCATCTGCTGGTAGTCGATGCCGATCCCCAGGATGGACATCCCCATGTTCATCACGCCCATGATCAGCGCCCCGATCACCACGCCGATGATCTTGCCGGACCCGCCCGCCATCGAGGCCCCGCCAATGAAAACGGCGGCGATGGCATCAAGCTCGAAACCCGTCCCGGCCTTGGGGGTGGCGGAGTTCAGGCGGGCCGTGACCATCATCCCCGCCAGCGCCGCCAGCACGCCCATGTTGACAAAGCAGAAGAACACCAGCCGGTCGGTGCGGATGCCAGAAAGCTTGGCGGCCTTCTCGTTGCCGCCGACGGCATAGATGCGGCGGCCCTGGACGGTGTTTTCGGTGAAGAAAGCGTAAAGGACGGTCAGAACGGTGACCATGATCAGCACGTTCGGCAAGCCCCGGAAGCTGGCAAGCTGCCAGCCGACAAAGGCCGTCGCGGCCGCGATGATCGCGGTGCGGCCCCAGAACAGGCCGGTGGGTTCGGGGGTGATCCCGAATTCCATGTCGCGGCGGCGGGCGCGCACGCCGATCCAGGTGATGACGCCAATCGCCAGCGCGGTGATGATCAGCGTCAGGCCGTGGGGTTTCATCAGGCCGGTCAGGTCGGGGATAAAGCCCGAAGACATGGACTGAAACGCCTTGGGGAAGGGGCCGATGTTCTGCCCGCCCAGCAGAAGCATCGTGGCCCCCCGGAAGACCATCATCCCGGCCAACGTCACGATGAACGAAGGGATGCGCCAGAAGGCGACCCAGTAGCCTTGGGCCGCGCCGATCATCCCGCCGACGATCAGGGTCAGGGGAATGACCGCCCAGAACGGCAGGCCGACATCGACGGTCAGCCAGGCGGCGACGGCTCCGGTAAACGCGGCAACCGATCCGACCGACAGGTCGATGTGCCCGGCGACGATGATCAGCAGCATCCCGAGGGCCAGGATGATCACATGGCCGTTCTGCAGGAAGATGTTGGTGATGTTCGGGGCTTGCAGGAACATCGGCTTGCCCTGCATTCCTACCAGGACCGAGAACAGCGCCACGATGGCGACCAGAGCCAGAAGCATCCCATTCTCGCGCAGGTGTCCGCCCAAAGAGCTTTGCTTGTCAGCCATTTACGCCACCTTTCCTGCGGTCTTGCCGCCGTCCCTTCCAACGTCCTTGACGATCAGCGCCATGATCTTTTCCTGGCTGGCCTCGTCGCGGGAAAGTTCGCCCACGATCCGGCCCTCGTTCATCACATAGATGCGGTCGCACATGCCCAGAAGTTCGGGCATCTCGCTGCTGATCATCAGAACACCGCGTCCCTGTTCGGCGAGGTCCTTCATGATCGTGTAGATCTCGAACTTCGCGCCCACGTCGATGCCGCGCGTCGGTTCGTCGAGGATCAGCAGCTGCGGCTCGGTGAACAGCCATTTCGACAGGACAACCTTCTGCTGGTTGCCGCCGGACAGGTTCACCACCTTCTGATGCACCCCCGGCGTCCGGATCGCCAGTTGCTTGCGGTAGCCCTCGGCCACTTGCGCCTCACGCCGTTTGTCCAGGACCGACCGCTTGGCGATGCCGAAAAGGTTCGCCAGGCTGATGTTCTTCAGGATCGGTTCTTCCAGGATCAGGCCCAGCGCCTTGCGATCCTCGGTGACGTAAGAAATCCCGGCATCGATGGCTTTGGTCACGTTCGAGACATCGACCGGCTTGCCATGCATCTTCACAGCGCCCGCCTGACCCTTGCCGTAGCTGCGGCCGAAGATCGACATGGCAAGTTCGGTGCGGCCGGTGCCCATCAATCCCGCGATGCCAACGATCTCGCCCTTGCGGACGTTCAGCGAGACCCCCTTGATCATCTGGCGGCCCGCTTGTTCGGGGTGCCAGCAGGTCCAGCCTTCGACCTCGAACAGCACTTCGCCGGGGTTGGGCGCACGTTCGGGATAGCGGTGCGCCATGTCGCGGCCGACCATGTCGCGAATGATGCGGTCTTCCGAGATTTCGGACTTGTTCAATGTCGAAACTGACGTGCCGTCCCGGATCACGGTGATCCGGTCGGCGACGCGGCTGATTTCATTCAGCTTGTGGCTGATCATGATCTGGGTGACGCCCCGGGCCTTCAGCTCCAGCATCAGGTCGAGCAGACGGTCGGCGTCGGCCTCCTGCAGGGCGGCGGTGGGCTCGTCCAGGATCAGCAGACGCACGTTCTTCGACAGGGCCTTGGCAATCTCGATCAGCTGCTGCTTGCCGACGCCCAACTTGCCGACGACGGCGCTGGGGGGTTCGTTGAGGCCGACCTGACGAAGCAGCTCGCCGGTCTTCTGCATTGCCATCGGCCAGGAGATCACGCCGTTGGTCGCGACTTCGTTGCCCATGAACAGGTTCTCGGCGATCGACAACAGCGGGATCAGCGCAAGTTCCTGGTGAATGATGATGATGCCCTTTTCCTCGCTGTCGCGGATGCCGCGATTGGCAAGGGGTTGTCCGTCATAGATGATTTCACCGTCATAGGTGCCATGCGGGTAGACGCCCGACAGGACCTTCATCAACGTGGATTTTCCGGCACCGTTCTCGCCGCAGATCGCGTGAATTTCACCCGCTTCGACGGTCAGGCTGACCCGGTCAAGCGCCTTTACGCCCGGGAAGACCTTGGTGATCTCCCGCATTTCCAGAAGTGTCGACATGGTCCCCCCCCCAAGGGAACCCGCCTGCGCGGGAGCGGCGCAGGCAGGCCCTTCGGATCAGCTTACTTCAGCTGGTCGGCAGTGTAGTAGCCCGAACCGACGAGGATCTCTTCATAGTTCGTCAGGTTCACCGAAACCGGCTCAAGAAGGTAGGACGGAACAACCTTGACACCGTTGTCGTAGGTTTCGGTGTCGTTGATCTCCGGCTCGCCGCCCGCAAGGACCGCGTCCACCATCTTGACCGTGACCTTGGCCAGTTCCCGGGTGTCCTTGAAGATGGTCGAGTACTGCTCGCCGGCGATCATCGACTTGACCGACGGGATTTCCGCGTCCTGGCCGGTGACGATCGGCATCTTCAGGTCGCCCGAGCCGTAGCCCACGCCCTTGACCGACGACAGGATGCCGATGGACAGCCCGTCATAGGGGGACAGCGCGCCATGCAGCTGCTTGTCGCCGTAGTTCGAGGACAAGAGGTTGTCCATGCGGGCCTGAGCGACGGCGCCGTCCCAGCGCAGGGTTCCCACCACGTCCATGCCCACCTGGCCGGACGGAATGGCGATGTCGCCGCTGTCGATCATCGGCTGCAGGACTGACATCGCGCCATTGTAGAAGAAGAACGCATTGTTGTCGTCGGGCGAGCCGCCGAACAGCTCGACGTTCCAGGGCTTCACGTCGGCGAAGCGTTCCTTCAGGCCCGTAACCAGCGATTCCGCCTGTTGCACGCCGACCTTGAAGTTGTCGAAGGTCGCATAGTAGTCGACCGAACCCGAATCCCGGATCAGGCGGTCATAGGCGATGACCTTAATCCCGGCGGCAGCAGCGTTGTCCAGCGCGTTCGACAGGGTGGTGCCGTCGATGGCCGCGATCACCAGCGCCTTGACGCCCGAGGTGATCATGTTCTCGATCTGGGCAAGCTGCGTCGGGATGTCGTCTTCAGCGTACTGAAGATCGGCGGTGTAACCGGCGTCGGTGAACGCCTTCACCATCGATTCGCCGTCCGAAATCCAGCGCGACGAGGATTTGGTCGGCATCGCAATGCCAACAGCGCCCTTGTCCTGGGCAAAGGCTGGCAGAGCCGAAAGGGCGGCAGTGGTTCCGGCAAGGGCCATAAGGCCGCGGCGGGTCAAGATCATCTTGTTTCCTCCCGATGATTCTTAATGTGCATCCGATTTGAGCGCGCTTATGCGGCCCTTGGCTACGGATGCGGCGCAGATTGCGCAGGGGACCCATATCTGTCAAATAGGGTTTGATGACAGATTCATAACAATTTTGCCATGAATACCGCCCCTTCCAGCCTTGCCGCGCAGTTGCGACGCTTGAAACCCCTGCAGCTGCGGTTGCTGGCCGAGCTTGACCATTCCGGCGCACTTGGGGTGGCCGCGGCGCGGATCGGAGTGGCGCAACCGGCGGCGTCCCGTCTTCTTGCCGAGATGGAAGAACAGCTGGGCCTGTCACTGCATGAACGGCAGGGCCGGGGTCTGCGGATGACGGAAGTCGGCAAGGCGCTGGCCCGCCGCGCCGCACGGATCGAGATCGAGCTGTCGGATGCGGCGCGGGACATTGCCGAGGCGGTGACAGGTCGCGCGGGGGTGGTTCGGGTAGGGGCTGTGACCGGCCCGGCTCTAAGCCTGGTGATGCCGACGCTGATCGCGTTGCAACGAGAGTTTCCCGATTTTCGGGCCGAAGTGACCGTCGGGACCTCGATCACGCTCTGCGACCAGTTGCGCGAGGGGCGCCTCGACTTTGTGCTGGCCCGCCCAAGCCTGGGCGAAACGCAGCTGGAGGCCCGGGTCATCGCAGTTGAGCCGTTGTCCCTGGTGGTGCGTCGTGGGCATCCGCTGCTGGTGCAGCCGCAAATCGCAGTGGATGACCTTTTGAAGTTCGACTGGGTGATGGGCGATGACGAGACGCTCTTGACCCAGACCGTGGTCAACCGGCTTGCCGAGTTGGGTTTGCCGGTGCCCCAGCGCCGGATATCGACCTCGTCCTTCCTGTTCACGCTGGCGCTTTTGAACCAGACCGACGCTATCGCGCCCCTGGCAACCCCCGTCGTGGACAGCTTTGCCGGAAATCCGTCGGTGCCCTTTGTTTCCTTGCCGATCGACCTTGGACTGTCGGTCGCACCGTTCAGTCTGGTCACGCGGGCCGGGGCGCAGATGACGCCCTCGGCCCAGCGGCTGATCGACGCCGTTCTTGCCGTCTAGGCGGTCTGGTCCAGCCAGTCCGCGAAGGCTGCGACAACGTCGGGATCGCAGTCCACCAGGTATTGCGGGGCGGGGTAGTCGCCGTCGTGAACGTCTTTGGCAAAGCGCCCCATCGCGTCAATGCGCATGGCTTGCAGGCGGTACTGTTCGGCGGCGAAGTCTGCGTAGACCTTGGCGTGGCGCGGGACTCTGCCCCGGTTCTGGCCCAGCACATCATCGCTGAACAGATACTGCGCATGACCTGCGGCACCGGCACCCATCGAGATCAGGAAGAGGTTCGTCTTCTCGGCGATCAGCCGGGTGATGGAATGCGGGACGACCTCGATCTCGACGGCGAAGGCCCCGGCCTCCTCCAGCGCCTTGCACTGGTGCCAGACCAGCTGCGCCGTCTCCAACGTCTTGCCAACCGCCTTGAACCCACCCGTCCAGGTGCGTTTCGACGGGATCAGGCCGACATGGCCGCACACCGGCAGCGCGTGGTCAGCCATCGCCCTCACCGTCGCCAGCGAGCCCGAGCAGTAAAAGCCGTCGGCCCCGTGCTTGAAAAGGGGAAAGGCCCAGCGCAGGAAATCGTCCGTGCCGCCGATCTCATAGAAGTTATCTCCGGGAAAGGCGAATGCATCGGGGGCGACTTCGCGGAAACGGCGGTCCATCACCATCGACGGCGGCACCGACAAAAGCTCGACCCCAGCCTTAGTAGCCGCCTCGGCTTCTTCCAGGGTCTCGACCCGCAACATCGCAAACTGGTGCTTGCCGCGTTGGTCCATCAGGTCCTTGACAGTCAGCCGCGCCATCACGCGACCTCGACGAAAACGCGGTCGCCTTCGACCTTCACCGGGAAAACCTTCAGGTTCACGCAGACCGGGGCCCGCATCGCCTCACCCGTGCGATAGTCGAACTGGCCGTTGTGCTTGGGGCACTCGATCAGGTTGCCCATCACCAGCCCGTCGCAGAGGTGGACGTTCTCATGGGAGCAAAGCCCGGCGGTCGCGAAGAACTCCCCCTCGGGCGAGTGGTAGATCGCGAAGGTCTTTCCCGCGTGATCCCAGCGGATCAGGTCTTCCTCGTCGATGTCGTCGGTGGCGCAGGCGTCAATCCAGGGCATTCTGTTACCTCATTCAGCTGCGGCGGGACGCATCATTCCCGGCACAAATTGATGGAAATCCTCGCGGTAGGGTTTGGCCGTCGGCGGCAAGTCGCGCTTGATGAAGTAGTCCTCGTTCATCACCTGCCGCTTGATCGCCGGCCACATCTCGCCAAAGGCCTCGGCGATGGAGCGGTTCGGCGGCGGCAGGTCGGCTTTCATGATCTCGTGCAGCCGGGGCAGCGCGTGATAGGGCACCATCGGAAACATGTGATGTTCTACGTGGTAGTTCATGTTCCAGTAGATGAAGCGACTGACCGGGTTCATATAGACCGTGCGGCTGTTCAGCCGGTGGTCGATGACGTTGTCCGCAAGACCCCCGTGCTGAAGAAGGCCGGTCATGACGTGATGCCAGGCCCCATACATCCGCGGCAGGCCGATCACCATCAGCGGGAGGATCGAGCCCCAGGCGAGCGCCGAAATGACGGTCACCGCATAGATAGCGACGTGGACAATCGCAACCTTCCGCACCTTCCCCCATTCGCTTTCGGGGACAAAGGTCTTTTCGTCCGGCGTCGGGCCCGAAAATGCGTTGCGGAGGATGGTCGGGAAAAACCTAATGACGTCGATCACGCCGAAGAAGTTCAGGATCAGCTTGGCCACTTCCGGTGGGCGCATCACGGCGATTTCCGGATCACGACCGACGAGGTAGGTTTCGGAATGGTGCCGCGCGTGGCTCCAGCGCCACGTGGCGGAGTTGCGCATGATCATGAAGCTGGCGATCTGGTAGACCGCATTGTTCATCCAGGGCGTCTTGAACGCCGTGCCATGGCCACACTCATGCCAGCGCGAGTCGGAGGCCGAGCCGTAAAGGACTCCGTAAGCCAACCAGAACGGCGCCGACCACCACGAGGGCCAGAGCGTGATGCCAATCACGGCCAGGACGATCATGCTAGCGTAAAGGATGATGGTGTCGCGAATGGCAGGGCTGTCGCTGCGCCCCATCAGGTCCTTCATCACCTTGCGCGGCACCTCGGTGTGATACCATTCTGCCGCTGTCAGCCCGCTTTCGACCGCGCGCTTCGCATCTGCGCCGAAAGGGCTGTAATCACGCCTGCTCATGCCTTGCCTCCCCTGTGCCTGCCGATTGCCGCCGACAACCGCGCGTTCGTCCATTGCCGTCGTCCCGCCGTGAGTCGTGGATAAGGCCGTATCGGGACGATCGCCAATACCCGACCTTGCAGGTTTCGTCATGATCCATCATGCTTTGGCATGACTTTGATGACTTTTCGTCAGGCATAGATGGCAAACCGTCCTACGATCCACGATGTCGCACGCGAAGCCGGCGTTTCCAGTGCGACGGTTGACCGCGTTCTGAACGGGCGTGAGAAGGTGCGCGAAGAGACGGCGCGGAAAGTCTACGAGGCGGCCCGCCTGATCGGTTACCACGCCGCTCCGTTGATCGGACAGCGCGTTCATGCCGACCAGCCCCGCTTGCGGCTGGGTCTTGTCCTTCACAAGGAACGACAGGCCTTCTATCAGCAGTTCAAGGTCGAGGCCGAGCGGGCCGTGTCCCAGGCCGTCGGGGTCCGGGCGTCCTTGCAGGTGGCGTTCGCGTCCTCGCAATCCCCGAAGGATTTCACCGAACTGATGGAAGGAATGGCCAGTCGGGTCGACGCGATTGCCGCGACGGCCGTTACCCATCCCGAGGTCACGGAGGCGGTGATCCGGCTGAACTCCAAGGGTATTCCCTGCTTTTCGCTGCTGAATGATTTCGGGCAGGGCGTCCGGCAAAATTATCTTGGACTCAACAACTTGAAGGTCGGTCGCATCGCTGCGCACATGATAGCGACCGCCTCACATCACGCCGGAAAGATCGCGGTCTTCGTCGGCGGTTATCGTTGGCATGGGCACGAACTGCGCGAAACCGGCGTCCGCAGCTACTTCCGCGAACACGCCCCGCAGTTTCAGGTTCTGGACACGCTTATCAACCTGGAGACCCGACAGTTGACCTATGAGGCAACGCTCGACCTTCTGTCGCGGCACCCGGACCTGCGCGGCATCTACTGCGCGGGTGGCGGGATGGAGGGTGCCATCGCTGCCGTGCGAGAGGCGCGCGGATTGGGCGAGGTTGCCCTGGTGGTAAACGAACTGACGCCGGAAAGCCGCGCTGCCCTGATCAGCCGCCATGTCACCATGGTCATCGCCACCCCCTTGCAACGGCTGTGCGACGATCTTGTGCGCCTCGCGACCGAAGCCGTCAGCGGTGGGATGATCCCGGTTCAGGGCCAGCATTTCCTGCGGCCCGACCTGCACCTCCCCGAGAGTGTCTGACGAAAAAAACTCATGCTGCTGCGGGCGACTTCGTCAGGGATGATGTGTTCGGCCCGCGACGGATTGACGCGACGCCGCTGTCTCGGGGATGGTCCGGCCAACGAATTTGTCGCGGCTGGGGAGGCCGGGAATGATCCACTTCGCTTTGAACCACATGACGGTGGCCCGGCTCACGTTCCGCGAGCTTGTTGCCTTGTCGAAGAACCTTGGCTGTGTCGGCATCGAGGTCCGCAACGACCTGCCCCAGCCGCTGTTCGACGGGATGGACCCGGCGGCGGCCGGGGCTTTCATCCGCGACAGCGGGATGCGTCTTTTGGCTGTGGCCGAGGTCAAGCGTTTCAACGACTGGTCTGCGGACAAGGAGGCCGAGGCGCGGGCTCTGATGAAGATCGCCAGGGCCGCAGGGGCCGAAGCGGTCAGCCTGATCCCGCGCAACGACAATCTCGGGATGGGCAACGGCGAGCGTCAGGCGAACCTGCGCGTCGCATTGAAGGCGTTGAAGCCGATGCTGGAGGATCACGGCCTCGTCGGCATGGTCGAGCCGCTGGGCTTCGAGATCTGCGCGCTGCGCTACAAGGCGGAAGCGGTCGAGGGGATCGAGGCGGTGGGCGGCAAGGGCCGGTTCAAGCTGGTCCACGACACCTTCCACCACACTCTGGCCCATGGTGGTCCGCTGTTCCCCGATCATACCGGGATCGTCCACATCTCGGGGGTGGTCGATCAGGACGTCGGCATCAACGACATGCGCGATCCGCATCGCGTGCTGGTGACGAAGGGCGACCGTCTGGGCAACGTCGAGCAGATCGCGGCCCTGCAGGCCACCGGATGGAATGGCCCCGTCAGCTTCGAGGCCTTTTCGCCCGAGGTTCACGCCCTGTCGGACCCGGCCGCGGCGCTGCGGGCCAGCATGGATCACATCGCACGGGTCGAGGCGTGACCCGGCTTGGTTCGGGGCTCGGTTCGGTGTTGCAACCGGTTGCAAGATTCGATTGACGCCCTGCAGGTAACGCCTCAGTCTCCCGTCGGGGGCCGAGCGAAACGTCTACGGCGCGCAGATGAGACGCGCCGGGACAGCCACGAAATTTGACCCGCTGTAATGGACAGCGGGCAATCACTGGGAGGAGTGACCCATGAAGAAGACCCTAATCGCAGCAGGCTTCGCCTCGCTTATGACCACGACCGCCATGGCGGAAGGCATCGGCGTATCGATGGCACTGTTCGACGACAACTTCCTGACCGTTCTGCGCAACGGCATCCAGGCCCAGGCTGATGCGGCCGGCTTGTCGGTGCAGATCGAAGACGCCCAGAACGACGTGGCCAAGCAGCTGGACCAGATCAACAATTTCATCGCCTCGGGTGTTGATGCAATCATCGTGAACCCGGTCGACACCTCGGCTACCCAGGCGATGTCGGACGCCGCTGCCGCTGCGAACATCCCGCTGGTCTATGTGAACCGCCAGCCGATCAACGTCGACACGCTGCCTGACAACCAGGCTTTCGTCGCATCGAACGAATCTGAATCCTCGCGCCAGGGCTTCATCGAGCAGTGCAACCAGTGGAAGGCCGCCGGCAAGGAAGAAGTCAGCGTCTATGTCATGCAGGGCGAACTGTCGAACCAGGCCGCTGTGCAGCGCACGCAGAACTACACCGACGTGGTCAATGAGGGCCTCTGCGCGGTGAAGGTCAACGTGATCGACCAGCAGACCGCAAACTGGTCGCGTGACCAGGCGCAGTCGCTGATGACCAACTGGCTGTCGACCGGCACGGCGTTCGACGGCGTGCTGGCCAACAACGACGAGATGGCACTTGGCGCGATCCAGGCGATGAAGGCCGCCGGGATCGACATGGCTTCGGTCATCGTGTCGGGCGTCGACGCGACCCAGGACGCGCTGGCCTCGATGCAGGCGGGCGAGCTGGACATCACCGTGTTCCAGAACGCAGCGGCCCAGGGCGGCGGCGCATTGGACGCGGCGGTCAAGCTGGCTGCTGGCGAAGCGGTCGAGCAGAAGGTGTATGTCCCGTTCGAGCTGGTGACCCCGGCAAATATCGACGGCTACCTGTCGAAGAACTAAGCCCTTCCGGGCACCTCGGGGCGGCTGGCAACAGTCGCCCCGTTTTTGCTGGCGCGGATGAGGCAACATCAGCCAGTCTAACTGTATCGCATCTTGGGGGAGGACGGCGACGTGGCAGAAGCAGCGCATGGCCTGGGCGGCTTGAAATACGATCCGACAAAGCGCACCCGGGCACCGGAGTGGAACGTGTTCGGCGCCCTTGTTCTGATCGTCCTGATCTTCGAGATCCTGAACCGCCTGCAGGGCGGGTCGTTCCTGTTCAACATGCGCGACAATCTGGATACGATTTTCAACCAGCAACGGCTGGACATCATGATCCTGCAAGTCGCGATCATCGGGATCATCGCGCTTGGCGTGACCCAGGTCATCATCATCGGCGGGATCGACCTGTCCTCCGGCTCGGTCGTCGGCGTGACCGCGATGGTGGTGATGAGCTTTGCCCAGACCGCACTGGTGAACGGCAACCCGAACCCGAAGGCGATCTTTGGCGACTGGGCGATGGACCTGCCGGTGATCGTGCCGATCGTGATCGGCCTGGCCTGCGGCTTGTTTGCCGGGTTGGTGAACGGACTTCTGGTCGCCTACACCAAGATCCCGCCCTTCATCGCCACGCTGGGCATGATGGTTTCGGCCAGGGGTGCGGCGCGCTGGTGGTCGAACGGACAGCCGGTCAGCTTTCCGACCGCAGAATACGGCACGCTGGCCAATGGCGACTTACTGGGCGGGATGACCTTCGGCCTTCTGTCCTGGCCCGGCCAGAACCCTGCCGTGGTCTTCGTTCTGCTGGCGATCCTGTTTCACGTCATCATGGCCTACACCCTTTACGGCAAGCGCAGCTATGCCATCGGATCGAACGAAGCCGCCGCCAGGATGTCGGGGATCAACGTCGACCGCCACAAGGTGCTGGTCTATGCCATCGCCGGGGTGCTGGCGGCTGTGGCAGCGGTGCTGCTGACGTCAAAGAACCTGACGGCGCAGGCCGGGATGGGGGTGATGTATGAACTCGACGCCATCGCCATGGCCGTGATCGGCGGGGTCTCGCTGGCAGGGGGGCGGGGATCGATTCTGGGAACCGTGCTGGGTGCCGCGATCTTTTCGGTGATCATCTCCGGCTTCACCTCGATCAAGCTGGACGCCTACTATCAAGAGATGGTCAAGGGCGCGATCATCGTCGGCGCAGTGGTGCTGGACCAGTGGCGTCAACGCAAACGGATCCGGGGGTAACGGCCATGTCGAAGATCATTCTGGAAACCCGGGGCCTGACCAAGCACTACGGCGGTGTTCATGCACTGGAAGACGCCAACTTCGTCCTGCATGAGGGCGAGCATGTGGCTGTCGTGGGCGACAACGGGGCGGGGAAATCCACCTTCGTCCGGCAAGTGACGGCGGTCGAGCAGCGATCAGCCGGAGAGGTCGTCTTTGACGGTGAGCCGGTTCACTTCTCCGGTCCGCTGGAGGCGCGTCAGGCCGGGATCGAGACCGTCTTTCAGACCCTGGCGCTGGCCGACGATCTGGATGTGCCGTCGAACCTGTTCCTGGGTCGCGAGCTGTTCAAGTTCAAGCTGGGGCCATTTTCCTGGCTGGACCGCAAGACGATGCGCGACCGGACGCTGGAGGCGCTGAAGACGACGGCAGTAAAGATCCCGAACGTCGACAACCCGATCCGCAACATGTCGGGCGGGCAGCGGCAGTGTGTCTCCATCGCGCGGACGGCGGCTTTTGCCTCGAAGCTGGTCATCATGGATGAACCGACGGCGGCCCTTGGGGTGCAGGAAACGGCGCAGGTGGAAAACATCATCCGGGGGCTGAAAGAACGCGGCATCCCGATGATCCTGATCAGCCACAACCTGCGGCAGGTTTTCGATCTGGTCGACCGGATCGTGGTTTTCCGCCGGGGCCGCATCGTCGCCTCCTTGCGGAAGGACGAGACCGACGGCAATGACATCGTGAGCTACATCACTGGCGTGAAGGGCACGTCTGACACCGCTTACGCCTAGAGTTTGACAATCGCCGGGGCGAGCCCGGGACAAGGAGAGAAGATGACGATCAGGTTCGGGCTTCTGGGTGCGGGGCGCATCGGGAAGGTTCATTCGAAGGCGGTGACGGGCAATCCGGCCGCAAAGCTGGTGGCGGTGAGCGATGCGATGCCGGCAGCGGCGCAGGCGATTGCGGATCAGTATGGCTGCGACGTGCGGACCATCGACGCGATTGCGGCGGCCAAGGATATCGACGCGGTGGTGATCTGCACGCCGACCGATACCCACGCCGATCTGATCGAGCAGTTCGTGAAAGCCGGGAAAGCCGTGTTCTGCGAAAAGCCGATCGACCTGTCGCTGGCCCGGGTGAAGCAGTGCCTGGAGGTCGTCCGCGCCAACAAGGGCACGCTGATGGTCGGCTTCAACCGCCGCTTCGATCCGCATTTCATGGCGGTGCGGAGTGAGATCGACAAGGGGACCATCGGGACCGTGGAAATGGTGACGATCACCAGCCGCGATCCGGGCGCGCCGCCCCTGGACTACATCGCGCGGTCGGGCGGGATCTTCCGGGACATGACGATCCATGACTTCGACATGGCGCGGTTCCTGCTGGGCGAGGAAGTGTCCGAAGTCTCGGCGATGGCTGCGGTTCTGGTGGACCCGGCGATCGGCACGGCGGGGGACAGCGATTCCGTTCAGGTGATGCTGAAGACGGCGACGGGGAAGATGGCGGTGATCTCGAACTCGCGCCGGGCGACCTATGGCTACGATCAGCGGATCGAGGTGCATGGGTCGAAGGGGGTTGCGTCGGCGGAGAACCAGCGGCCGGTGTCGATCGAGGTCGCTACCGGGGCGGGATATACCCGGCCTCCGCTGCATGACTTCTTCATGACCCGCTATACCGAGGCCTATGCGGCCGAGATTGCGGCCTTCATCGACGCGATGGCGGGCAAGGCCAAGGCGAGCCCTTCGGGCGAGGACGGGCTTTTGGCGCTGGCGCTGGCCGAGGCGGCGCTGAAGTCGGTCGCCGAGGGCCGGGTCGTGAAGATGACCGAGGTTCTGTGACGCCGTCAGGCGAAAGTGTCCACGGTGGACATTTTCATTTATCCATGTGATGTCAATGACTTGACTTTTTTCGTTCAGTGTTTCTTAAGAAATGGCCGGCCCTTGGGTCGGCCATTTTCGTCCTGACACCGCAGCCCTATAGACGCAGCATTGAGAGCGGAAGCCCGACCTGCTAGGAAAGCTGCAAATCCGACCAAGGAGACCCGGATATGGCAGACGAAACCCCGGCCGGGAACGGCGCGGCCACTACCCCGCCGCAGATCAAGATGCAGGTGCTGGCGCAATATGTGCGCGATCTGTCCTTTGAGAACCTTGTGGTGCAGAAAGGCCTGACGGCGGGCGAAGTGCAACCCGACATCCAGGTCGCGGTCAGCCTGGACGCCCGCAAACGCCCGGTCGCGAACCAGTTCGAGGTGATCACCAAATACAAGGTGACCTCGAAGAACAAGGTCAACGGCGACGTCCTGTTCGTGCTGGAACTTGAATATGGCTCGACCTTCCACATCGAGGGCGTGGCCGAAGACCAGATTCACCCCTTCCTGCTGATCGAGTGTCCGCGCCTGATGTTCCCCTTCGTGCGCCGGATCATTTCTGACGTCACCCGCGATGGCGGCTTCCCGCCGCTGAACGTCGATACGGTCGATTTCATGGCGTTGTATCGCCAGGAACTTGCGCGGCGTGCGCAGGCTCAGGCGCAGCAGGCGGCGCCGAGCGAACAGGTCAACTGACTTGCGGCGGGGCGCCTGACCGGGCGCCGCTTTCAGGTTCGCCGCCCCGGCATTGAGCCGGGGCCTCTTCGTCTTCGGCGCTGCAGGCAAGAGGTCCCGGGTCAAGCCCGGGACGGGTAGTCCTTCTTGGGCCGCCGCGCTACAGACCCTTCTTCCAGATCGCAGCGTCGCCAAGGTTGGCGATCATCGCCAGATGTGCAGCTTCTTCCGCCTCGGTGATCCGGGGGGGCAGGGGTTCGGGCCGGGGCCGGGGCCGCCAGATGGTGTCGCCCGCCGCGCCCTTGACCGGGGCGGGAGGGGCGGCGTTGAGAACAAGGTCGGGCTGGCGACCGCCAATCAGCTCCAGATACACCTCGGCCAGAATTTCGCTGTCGAGCAGCGCCCCGTGCTTTTCGCGCATCGAGTTGTCGACGTTGAAGCGGCGGCAGAGCGCGTCCAGTGACGCGGGCGAGCCCGGGAACCTGGTCCGCGCCATGGCCAACGTGTCGATGGCGCGCGAGAAGGGCAGGCCCGGAAGGCCCGCACGCTCAAGCTCGGCGTTCAGGAATTTCATGTCGAAGGCGGCGTTGTGGATCACCAGCTGCGCCTCGCCGATGAAATCCAGAAAAGCCTTGCCGATCCGGGCAAAGACCGGCTTGTCGCGCAGGGTGACACCGCCCGGAACCGGCTGGCCGGGCGGTTCCAGGATGTCGTGGCCGATGCCATGCACCTCGAAGGCGCCGGCCGGCATCCCGCGTTCGGGGTTGATGTACTGGTGATAGGTCCGGCCCGTCGGCAGGTGGTTGAACAGCTCCAGCGCGCCGATTTCGACGATGCGGTGGCCCTCGGCGGGCTCGAAGCCGGTGGTTTCGGTGTCGAGGACGATTTCACGCATCAAGGATCCGCCGAATGTCTGCCAGCACATCTTTCACCGCCTGACCGGCGGCTTCAAGGCTGGTCGTCGGGATGATGTAATCGGCCCGCGCGCGCTTGTCCGCATCGGGCATCTGACGCGACAGGATGGTCTGGAATTCGGCCTTGGTCATTTCGCCGCGGGCAAGGACGCGGTCCCGCTGAACCTCGGCTGGGGCAGAGACGACAGCGACAGCGTCGCAGGCCTTGTCGAGGCCGATTTCGTAAAGGAGAGGCACGTCGAGAAGGATGATCTCGGCTGTTTCGTTGGCCTGAAGAAAGGCGGCGCGGTCGCGGGCCACGATTGGGTGGACGGCGGCATTGACGCTGTCAAGGACGGTAGGGTCGGACTGGATCAACGCGCGCAGCGCGGCGCGATTGACGCTGCCGTCAGGATCGATGGCCGTGGGAAAAAGCGTGCCGATGGCAAG
Source organism: Pseudomonadota bacterium (assembly GCA_040385165.1). Classification (GTDB taxonomy): domain Bacteria; phylum Pseudomonadota; class Alphaproteobacteria; order Rhodobacterales; family Rhodobacteraceae; genus Tabrizicola. The sequence goes on from JAZKHX010000001.1 coordinate 120,992, forward strand.
CGCGGCGGATTGTCCGGGTTGGTAAAGCCGGTGGACGGTGGCGTCGGCGTCCCAGACGGGGATGCCTTCGTCGGCGAACATCCGAGCGGTGGTCGACTTGCCCATGCCGATCGATCCGGTCAGGCCCAGGATGAATCGTTTTGGGGCGCTCATGCCGAAAGCGCGGCCCGGCGGCTGGCTTCGTCAACCTCGGGGCGGACGCCGAACCATCTCTCGAAGCCCGGTGCCGCCTGGTGCAGAAGCATGCCAAGACCATCGACAGTCTGGCAGCCACGGGCTTCGGCCTCGATCAGGAACTGGGTGCGCAGCGGCGTGTAGACCAGATCGTTCACCAGCGCCTTCGGGTTCAGTCGGTCAAGCGGAACCCGGAAATCCGGCTTTCCGGTCATGCCAAGCGCGGTGGTGTTGACGACCGTGACTGCGTCTTCCATCAGCTCAGCGGCCTGCACCCATTCATGCACATGAATCTTGGCGCCGAAATCCGCGCGCAGGGCGTCGGCCCGGGTGCGGGTGCGGTTGACCAGATGGATCTCGGGGACCCCAACCTCGATCAGGGCGGCAATGACGGCGCGGGCCGCTCCCCCGGCCCCCAGAACCAGAGCGGAGCCCGAGGCCGGCGCCCAGGTCGGGGCATGCTGGCGCAGGTTGGAGATGAAGCCGGAACCGTCGGTATTGTCGGCGTGGATCTTGCCGTCCTTCCTGAAGATCAGCGTGTTGGCGGCCCCGATCAGGGCTGCCCGGTCGGTGACGACATCGGCGATCTGGAGAATGGCCTCCTTGTGCGGAATGGTCACGTTCGCGCCGACAAAGCCAAGGCGGGGGAGGGTCCGGATCAGCTCCCGCAGCTCGACCGGGGCGATGTCGATGGGGATGTAGTGGCCCTGGATGCCGTAGCGCCGGAGCCAGTAGCCGTGCAGGGCGGGGCTGCGGCTGTGGGCGATCGGATGGCCAAGGACAGCGGCAAGCGGGATGCGGGGATGGTCGGTCATGTGGCGATCATGCCCCGGTTGCCGAGGTATGCCAACAGGGGCAGAAGCGGCAGGCCGAGAATGGTGAAGTGGTCGCCGACCATGGCCGAGAACAGGCGGACGCCTTCTTCCTCGACCTTGTAGCAGCCGACGGAGTGGCGGACGCTGTCCCAGTTCCGGGTGACATAGGCGTCAAGGTAGGCGTCCGAGATCGGGTGCATGGTCATGCGGGCTTCGCCGACATAGCGCCAGACGGGTTCGGCGTTTTCATAGACGACAAGGGCGGAGAGGAGCTTGTGGGTCTTGCCCCGAAGCTGGCGCAGCTGGGCGCGGGCATCGTCGGGGGTTTCGGGCTTGGCGAAGGTCTGGCGATCGAGGGCGAGGACTTGGTCACAGCCGAGGACAAGTTCGGTCGGGTGCTTTTCGGCGACCTTGCGGGCCTTCATCTCGGCAAGCGCGTCGGCGATGTCGCGCGGGTGGGCGCCGTCGGCCACAAGGGCGTCGCGGATGGCGGCCTCATCCACGCGGGGCGCGACGGGGGTCGGGTCAAGGCCCGCGGCGCGGAGCATCTGGAGGCGGGCGGGCGAAGTGGAGGCGAGGATCATGGGGGCTGTGGATATCCGCGGTTTGTTCCGGGGTGCAGTTCCGGGCAAAGGCAAGGGTTTCGGCCGGTCTGTGGGCACCTCGTCGAATCCAGGCCACTTCGGGCAGAGATATCCCGCTGTGCAGAGGATTGTCACGCGAGGCGGGAGAATTTCTTGTGCCGGGGGTGTGGACGATGTTGGCCTGTGGATTGCATTGCATGGTATAATCTTCCAAGGTGTTGATATAAAAAGACTATATTTCAACACTTCTGGCAGGTCGGGACTTTTCCCCGTTCTGTCCCCAGCATGTTCCTTGTGGAACACTCTGGGGGCGCACAGGGCAATCCCGTTCTGCACAGGCTCTACATCAACCACATTCCTTCTTTCATTCTTTTTTTATAGAAGAGAAGCCAATGGGCTTTTGGTGGACAGGATGCTTGAGACGATCACGAATTTCCTGACCGAATGGTACCTGGTGACGAAGTCGCTGCATGTCGTCTCGGTGATTTCATGGATGGCGGGGATCTTCTATCTGCCAAGGCTGTTCGTCTACCATGTCGAGCAGGTGGAGGCCGGGTCGGCGACGGACAAGATGTTCCAGACCATGGAGCGGCGTCTGCTGCGGGGGATCATGAATCCGGCGATGGTGGCGACCTGGGTCTTTGGCCTGGCGCTGGTGTTCACGCCCGGGGTGGTGGACTGGTCCTTTGTCTGGCCCTGGGTCAAGGCGGGGGCGGTGCTGGTGATGACCTGGTTCCACCACTGGCTTGGGCTGCGCCGCAAGGACTTCCTGGCCGGGACCAACACCCGCAGCGGGCGGACCTACCGGCTGATGAACGAGGTGCCGACCATCCTGATGCTGGTCATTGTCTTCGCGGTCATCACCCGCTTCTGATTGACTTTTGCGGAGCCCGCGCATAAGTGCGGCTTTGCAGGGCCGTCCGGCCCATCGCACTTCCCGTCCCACACTTCCGATGATCCGCCCTCACGGGGTTGATCCGTCCAAAGGTATTCCATGACCGTCGAACGCTTGAACCTCTCCGAACTCAAGGCCAAGACCCCGGCCGACCTGCTGGCCATGGCCGAGGAATGGGAGATCGAGAACGCCCCCAGCATGCGCAAGGGCGAGATGATGTTCTCGCTGTTGAAGGAACACGCCGAGGAAGGCTGGGAGATCGGCGGCGATGGTGTGCTGGAAGTGTTGCAGGACGGGTTCGGGTTCCTTCGCTCGCCGTCCGCCAACTACCTGCCCGGCCCGGATGACATCTACGTCGGCCCCGAAATCCTGCGCCAGTTCAGCTTGCGCACCGGGGATACGATCGAAGGCCTGATGCAGGCGCCGAAGGATAACGAGAAGTATTTCAGCATGACCAAGGTCACGCGGATCAACTTCGACGACCCGGAAAAGGCCAAGCACAAGGTCCACTTCGACAACCTCACGCCGCTGTATCCCGACGAGCGGCTGAAGATGGAGGTCGAGGACCCGACGATCAAGGACCGCTCGGCCCGGATCATCGACCTGGTCGCGCCCATCGGCAAAGGCCAGCGCGGCCTGATCGTCGCCCCGCCCCGCACGGGTAAGACGGTGCTATTGCAGAACATCGCCAACTCGATCGCGCAGAACCACCCTGAATGCTATCTGATCGTCCTTCTGATCGACGAACGTCCCGAGGAAGTCACCGACATGCAGCGCACGGTGAAGGGCGAGGTTGTCGCCTCGACCTTTGACGAACCGGCAACGCGGCACGTGGCGGTGGCGGAAATGGTGATCGAAAAGGCCAAGCGCCTGGTCGAACACAAGCGCGACGTGGTGATCCTGCTCGACTCGATCACCCGTCTGGGCCGCGCGTTCAACACCGTGGTGCCGTCGTCGGGCAAGGTGCTCACCGGCGGTGTGGACGCGAACGCCCTGCAACGCCCGAAGCGGTTCTTCGGGGCCGCCCGGAACATCGAGGAAGGCGGGTCGCTGACCATCATCGCGACCGCGCTGATCGACACCGGCAGCCGGATGGACGAAGTGATCTTTGAAGAATTCAAGGGCACGGGCAACTCTGAGATCGTGCTGGACCGCAAGGTCGCCGACAAGCGCGTCTTCCCGGCGATGGATATCCTCAAGTCCGGCACCCGGAAAGAGGACCTTCTGGTCGACAAGATGGACCTGCAGAAGACTTACGTCCTGCGCCGCATCCTGAACCCGATGGGCACGACGGATGCCATCGAGTTCCTGATCGGCAAGCTGAAGCAGACCAAGTCCAACTCGGACTTCTTCGAGTCGATGAACACCTGATAGGCGGCGGCGATGGACACGATCTATGCCCTCGCCACGGCGCGGGGTCGGTCGGGCCTCGCCGTGGTACGGATCTCGGGACCGGCGGCGCATGCGACCGGTCTTGCGCTTTGCGGGTCGCTGCCTGCGGCGCGGGTGGCGGGCTTGCGGCGGCTGGTCTGGGGCGGAGAGCTGCTGGACGAGGCGCTGGTGGTCCCTTTCGCCGAGAGGGCCAGCTTTACCGGCGAAGCGGTGGTGGAGCTGCACTGCCACGGTGGCCCGGCGGTCGTGGGCGCAGTGCTGCGGGCCTTGGCGGACCAGCCGGGGCTGCGGCTGGCCGAGCCGGGGGAGTTCACCCGCCGCGCGCTGGAGAATGGTGTGCTGGACCTGGCGCAGGTCGAAGGCCTGGCGGACCTGATCGACGCCGAGACCGAGGCGCAGCGGCGTCAGGCGGTGCGGGTGCTGTCGGGGTCGGTCGGGCAAAAGGTCGATGGCTGGCGACGCGACCTGATCCGGGCCGGGGCGCTGCTGGAAGCCACGATTGATTTTGCCGACGAGGACGTGCCGGTCGACGTCTCGCCCGAGGTGCTGTCGCTCATTGACGGGCTGATGGCCGACCTGGGGCTTCAGGCGGCGGGAGTGACAGCAGCTGAACGCATCCGCGACGGGTTCGAGGTGGCGATTGTCGGTGCTCCGAACGCGGGCAAGTCCACGCTGTTGAACCAGCTTGCGGGGCGCGAGGCCGCGATCACGTCCGAGATTGCCGGGACGACCCGTGACGTGATCGAGGTGCGGATGGAGATTGCCGGGCTGCCGGTGACCTTTCTGGACACAGCAGGGCTGCGGGATACCGAGGATCGGCTGGAACGCGCCGGGATCGACCGGGCCTTGGCGCGCGCCGAAGCGGCGGATCTGCGACTGTTCCTGACGGATGGCTCACCGCTGCCTTTGGAACCAGAGGGCGATGATCTGGTGGTTCATGGTAAGGCGGATACCATATCTGGGTGGTCTGGGCTGGCGGTGTCGGGCAAGACCGGGCAGGGCGTGCCGGAGTTGATGGCCCGGATCGGGGAAATCCTGGGTGAACGCGTCGGCTCGGCCGGGGCTTTGGTGCGCGAACGGCATCGCGTGGCTGTCACAACAGCGATTGCCGCTCTGGTCGAGTCACGGGCGGAAGTGGTAAGAGCCGACTCGCGCGTCGAGCTGGCGGCGGAACATCTGCGGCAGGCCGTCCGGGCACTGGATGCCCTGGTCGGCCGGGTGGATGTCGACGACCTTCTGGGCGAGATTTTCGCCAGCTTCTGCATCGGTAAGTGAGGGTTTCACGTGAAACACTACGACGTCATCGTGATCGGCGGCGGCCATGCGGGCGCCGAGGCTGCTGCGGCTGCGGCCCGGATGGGCGTGTCGACAGCGCTGGTGACGCTGCGGATCGAGACGCTGGGCGCGATGTCCTGCAACCCGGCGATTGGCGGCCTTGGCAAGGGTCACCTTGTTCGAGAAATTGACGCGCTGGACGGTGTCATGGGACGGATGGCGGACCGTGCGGGGATTCAGTTCCGCCTGCTGAACCGGCGCAAGGGGCCCGCTGTGCAGGGCCCGCGGGCGCAGATCGACCGGCGGCTGTACCGTGAGGCGATGCGGGCCGAGCTTTTGGCGATCCCGGGTCTGGATGTGATCGAAGGCGAAGTCGCCGGGCTGCGGCTGGTCGGCGGCGCAGTGGCCGGGGTCGTGATGGCTTCGGGCGTTGAACTGGCCTCGGGACGCGTGGTGCTGACGGCGGGGACGTTCCTGAATGGCGTGATCCACATTGGCGACCGGCGGATGTCGGGTGGGCGGATGGGCGATGCCCCGTCACGCTTGCTGGCGGCGCAACTTGCCGAGCTGGCTTTGCCAGTGGGGCGGCTGAAGACGGGCACTCCGCCCAGGCTGGACGGCAGGACGATTGACTGGGCGCGGCTGGAAAGCCAGCCCGGGGACGAGGTTCCGTCGGTGTTTTCCTTCCTGAACACGGGGCCGCAGGCACGGCAGATCTCTTGCGGGATCACCCATACATCGGAAGCGACTCACCAGATCGTGCGGGACAACCTAAGCCGCTCCGCTATGTATGGTGGTCACATCGAGGGTGTCGGCCCGCGCTATTGCCCCTCGATCGAGGACAAGGTCGTGCGGTTCGCCGACAAGACCTCGCACCAGGTTTTCCTGGAGCCGGAGGGGCTGGACGATCACACGATCTATCCGAACGGCCTCAGCACCTCGTTGCCCGAAGAGGTTCAGCACGCCTATATCCGGACGATTCCGGGGCTGGAGCGGACTGTGATTCTCCAACCGGGCTATGCCATCGAATACGACTACTTCGATCCTCGCGGCCTTCTTCGAACTCTGGAAACCCGCGCGGTGGTCGGCTTGTATTTTGCCGGGCAGATCAACGGCACGACAGGATACGAAGAAGCGGCGGCACAAGGTGTAGTAGCGGGCCTGAATGCAGCCGCTGCTGCTAGAAAGCGTGAGCCCGTCGAGTTCAGCCGGACTGGCAGCTACATTGGCGTCATGATCGATGACTTGACCTCTCGCGGCGTGACGGAACCCTACAGGATGTTCACCTCGCGCGCCGAGTTCCGCCTGACGGTCCGCGCTGACAACGCCGACCGCCGCTTGACACCCACGGGGATTGCAGCGGGCTGCGTGAGTGAGTCGCGTCGGCGCGCATTCGAGACCAAACGCGAGTCGCTGGAGGCTGCCAGCACGTCCTTGTCGGCCACTTGGGTAAGCGCGAAGCAATTGGTCGCTGCGGGAGTAAGCGCAAGTCAATCCGGGGCGAAACGGTCGGCATACGAAGCCCTGTCCTTGCCGGGCGCAGACCTGGCTACGCTTGTCCCGGCAGTAGCGGCTTATCAGGGCATTGAGGCCGCGGTCCTGGAGCAGCTGCAGATCGACGCGACCTATGCGCAGTATTCGGACAGGCAAGCGAAGGAAGTTGCCGATTTGCAGCGCCAGGAATCGCAGCGCATCCCTGCCGGCTTCGATTACACGCTCATTTCTGGCCTGTCGAACGAGCTTAAGCAGAAGCTGGCAAGAGCGCAGCCGGACACAATTCTAAGCGCATCCCGAATCGAAGGCGTAACGCCCGCTGCTCTTCTTTTGTTGCTTGCGCAGCTGCGCAGGCTCCAAGGCGAGCGATTGGCAGGATGACTCTGGCAGACACAGCTACAATAGCGCGCTTGAGTGTTTCACGTGAAACATTTGCAGCACTCGAACAGCTGGAACAGCTTGTCCGACGCTGGACTACGGCTGTCAACTTAGTCAGCAAGGCAACACTTGCTGACTTGTGGCAGCGACACATTGTAGATTCTGCGCAACTTTTTGCGTTCTGCCCGACCGAAGCGCGTTCGTGGCTGGACATTGGTTCGGGTGGCGGCTTTCCGGGCCTCGTCGTCGCAGTGCTTGCACGCGAGAAACTGCCCGCCCTTCGTGTTGCACTTGTAGAGTCCGATCAGCGAAAGGCAACATTCCTGCGCCAGGCAGCGCAGACGCTTGGTCTGGATGTCGCCGTTCGCAGCGAGCGAGTCGAAACAATCGAACCAGCGCAAGCCGATGTGCTGTCAGCGCGCGCCCTGGCTGCCTTGATCGAGCTTCTGCCCTATGCCGACAGGCACTTGAAGCCCGACGGCGTGGCGCTCTTTCCAAAGGGCGTGCGATTCGCAGAAGAAATTGCTGAAGCGCGGAAAGCCTGGGGCTTCGACGCAGTCATCCATACGAGCCAGTCAGACGCTGCGGCAGCAATTCTAGAGATCAGGAAGATCCATCGTGCAAAACAGGACTGATTCCGCGCGGCCGCACATTCTTGCGCTCGCGAACCAGAAGGGCGGCGTTGGCAAGACAACGACAGCGATCAATCTGGCCGCAGGCCTTGCCGAGCTTGGCAGGAAAGTGCTGCTCGTCGATATTGATCCGCAGGGCAACTCGTCGACAGGTCTGGGGATCCGACCGGAAGTTCGGAAGAAGACGAGCTATGACTTGATAGTCGATGGAGCGGGCCTACAGGATGTAGTTATCGAAACCGGGCTTCCTGATGTGATGATCATTCCCGCCAACGCGGACCTGTCCTCGGCCGATCTTGACATTGTCTCGAAGGAAAAGCGCAGCTTCCTGCTGCATGACGCACTTCGTCGACCGGAAATGGACGCCTACGGCTTTGACTACATCCTGATCGACTGTCCGCCCGCCCTGAGCCTTTTGACAGTGAACGCCCTTGTCGCCTGCGATTCGGTCCTTGTTCCGCTGCAATGCGAGTTCTTCGCACTGGAAGGCCTGTCGCAGCTGATGCTGACGATTCGCGATGTGCGGCGATCTGCCAATCCTGACCTGCGCATCGAAGGGGTTGTGTTGACCATGCATGACCGCCGCAACAGATTGACTGCCCAGGTCGAGGCGGATGCGCGGGCAAACATGGGCGAGCTTGTCCTGCGCACTACGATTCCCCGGAACGTGAGAATCAGCGAAGCTCCATCCTACGCGCTTCCTGTCCTGACGTATGATCCGGCCTCCAAGGGGGCCGAGGCTTACCGCGCCCTGGCCAAGGAAATCGCCGAGCGGCGCAAAATGCATGCAGAATCAGAGGCTTGATCGATGAGCAGCAAGAATGAAAAGCGCGGGCTGGGGCGTGGGTTGTCTGCCTTGATGGCGGACGTCCACCTGGCCGGCCCGGACCAACTGCATTCACCTCGCAGGGCAGAGCAGCATTTGCCGGTCGAAAAGCTGGAACCTAACCCCCAGCAGCCGCGCATGGACTTCAAGCAGGACGAGCTGGAAAGCCTGGCCGATTCGATTCGGCAAAAGGGCGTGATCCAGCCCCTGATCGTTCGTCGCAAGCCCGGTCGTGATGTCTACGAAATCGTGGCTGGCGAGAGGCGCTGGCGGGCGGCGCAACTGGCCCAACTGCACGAAGTTCCCGTTGTCGTGCGGGAGCTTAGCGACACGGAGGTCCTGGAAGTCGCCATCATCGAAAACATCCAGCGCGAAGACCTGAATGCGATCGAAGAAGCCCTGGGGTTCCGCCAGCTGATGACCCGATTCGGTCACACGCAGGAAAAGCTGGCGGAGGCGCTGAGCAAAAGCCGGAGCCATGTCGCCAACTTGCTTCGACTTCTGACACTGCCCGCCGAGGTGCAGGATATGGTCCGCGACGGTGCGCTGACTGCCGGTCATGCGCGCGCCTTGATCGGCAGCGCCAAAGCGGCGGACCTTGCTGCGCAGATCGTCGCCAAGGGCCTGTCGGTGCGGGAAACCGAGAGGCTGATGAAGGCGCAGGACTCGACCAGACCGAATGCTCCGAAACCTGCCCGGAGTCCGGAGCGGGATGCAGACACCCGGGCGCTGGAATCCGATCTGTCGGCCAACCTGAAGCTGCCAGTCCGGATTGACCATCTCGCCGGCGGTGAAAGCGGAGAGCTGACGATCCGCTATGCTTCGCTGGATGACCTCGACAGGTTGTGCCGAATCCTGTCGCAGCTACCAGATGAAGGTTGATCAACCCGCGCTTTGCCGGTCTGCCAGCAAGGCGCGCAGAATGCCGTTCAGCATCATCACGCCGGTTTCGGTCGTTCGGATGCAATCGGCGTCCTGCTGAAGCAAGCCAAGCGAGATCATTTCGGACAGTGCGCCGGTCGAGAGCGGGCTGCCCGCGAGACCGGCAAACCGGCTGAGCGAGGCACCCTCCCTCAGGCGCAGGGCGAACATCAGGTATTCGGAAGCGCGGTCCTGAGACGAGAGGCGCTCCGCGACTTCGGCAGAGCCGGGGCGGGCGAGCGTGCGGTCCAGCCAGGGGATCGGCTGGCGTTCGGCCTCGGTTGCGATTCGGACCGAATCGAGGGTGAGTCGGCCATGCGCGCCCGGGCCGATTCCCGCATAGTCTCCCATGCGCCAGTAGATCAGATTGTGGCGTGATTCGTCGCCAGGATGTGCGTGATTCGACACCTCGTAGGCCGGGAGGCCCGCGTCGCGCGTGATCTGTTGCGTCAGCTCGAACATGTCGGCGGAAAGATCTTCCCCGGGCAGGCCACGCAGGAGGTTCTTGGCCTGCATCTGGCCGAAGACGGTGCCGTCCTCGATGGTCAGCTGGTAGAGCGAAAGGTGCGACGTGCCGAAGTCGAGCGCGCGGCGAAGCTCGTCGCGCCAGGCGGCGAGGGTCTGGTTCTGGCGCGCGTAGATCAGATCGATGGAGACGCGGTCGAAGGTGGACTGGGCGATGGCTATGGCCTTTGCGGCCTCGTCGACTGTGTGCATCCGGCCGAGGCGGCGGAGGTCTTCTGGATCAAGCGATTGAATTCCAAGGGAAACCCGGTTGATTCCGGCCGTGGCGTAGGCCTCGAACCGCGCAGCTTCGACAGAACCGGGGTTGGCCTCCAGGGTGATCTCGATGTCATTCGCCAAAGTCCAGGTCGCGCGGATGCGGTCAAGGATGCCCTGGACGGTTGCGGCCTCCATCAGCGACGGCGTGCCGCCGCCGAAGAAGACGGTGCTGAGGATGCGGCCTTGGGTGAGGGCACCGACGCGGTCGATTTCATGCTGGAACGCGGTCAGCCAGCGGGACTGGTCGATGCGGGCGGCAACGTGGCTGTTGAAGTCGCAATAGGGACATTTCGACTGGCAGAAGGGCCAGTGTATATACAGGCCGAAGCCGGCGTGGCGCCAATCCTCCATCTACAGGAACAGAGCCGCGACGAGCTTGCGAAAGGCGTCGGCGCGGTGGGAGAGGCGGTTCTTTTCCCAGCGATCCATCTCGCCGAAGGTCTGAGAGTAGCCGTCGGGCAGGAAGATCGGGTCGAAGCCGTGGCCTTGCTCGCCGCGCCCGGGCCAGACAAGACGCCCTGGGGATTTTCCTTCAAGGACAAGGTCTTGGCCATCAGGTGCGGCGAGGACGAGGGTGCAGCAGAATTGGGCGGTGCGGGGTTCGGGGGCGTTCGCGGCCTCAAGCTCGCGCCAGACGCGCTCCATCCCAACGGCGAAGTCGCGGCCTTTGGAGGTGGTGGCCCAGTCGGCTGTAAAGACACCCGGAGCGCCGTGGAGGGCGTCGACCGCCAACCCAGAGTCGTCGGCGAGTGCCAGCACGCCCGAGGCCTTCGCGGCGGCGTGGGCCTTTAGGCGGGCGTTGCCGACGAATGTGGTTTCGGTTTCCTCGGGCTCGGGGAGGCCAAGGTCGCCCGCGCCGACGACAGTCACGTCGAAGGGCGCCAGAAGATCGGCGATCTCTTCCAGCTTGCCACGGTTGTGCGTGGCGACCAGCAGACGATCCCCGCGCTTCAGCATTCTAGAGGCCCAGAGCGGCCCGTTGCGCCGCCACCAACGCCGCGTTGCCCTGACGGGCGAGGTCGAGGAGCTGCAGAAGCTCGTCCTGGCTGAAGGCCGAGCCTTCGGCGGACATCTGCACCTCGATCAGCTTGCCGCCACCGGTCATCACGAAGTTGCCGTCCGTTCCTGCGGCGGAGTCTTCGATATAATCGAGGTCCAGCACCGGCTGGCCGGCATAGATGCCGCAAGAGACGGCCGAGACGTGGTCCAGCAGCGGGTCCGATGCGATCACGCCCGTAGTCAGAAGCCTGTTCATCGCCAGCCGCAACGCGACCCAGCCGCCGGTGATCGAGGCGCAGCGGGTGCCGCCGTCGGCCTGGATCACATCGCAGTCCACCACGATCTGCCGTTCGCCCAGGGCCTGCCGGTCCACGCCTGCGCGCAGTGAGCGTCCGATAAGCCGTTGAATTTCTTGCGTCCGGCCCGACTGCTTGCCCGCCGCCGCCTCACGCCGGGTGCGGCTGTTGGTGGCGCGCGGCAGCATCCCGTATTCCGCCGTGACCCAGCCCTGGCCGGAGTTCTTCAGGAACGGAGGCGCCTTGTCTTCGATCGTGGCGGAACACAGCACATGCGTCTCGCCCATCTTGATCAGGCAGGAGCCCTCGGCATGCTTCATCACGTTGGTTTCGATTGAAACCGCCCGAAGATCGCTTAATTTTCTGCCTGACGGGCGCATTGCTGGACCTTTCGCTGGAATGCGGCCACATATGCAACCACAGGCACCGGATGCAAGGCCGATTGCTGAACCGATGACGACGCCGCAGCCCATCCTCAGCGACATGAATGACCGCACGCGCGAGGTTTTCCGCCGCGTGGTGGAAGGTTATCTGACGTCCGGCGAGCCGGTGGGCTCCCGCACGCTGACCCGCACGCTGTCGGAAAAGGTCTCGGCGGCGACGGTGCGCAATGTCATGCAGGATCTGGAGTATCTGGGACTGCTGGACAGCCCGCATATCTCGGCCGGGCGGATTCCCACCCAGGCGGGCCTGCGGATCTTTGTCGACAGCCTGCTGGAGGTCGGCCAGGTCGCGCCCGAGGATCAGGAGAAGATCGACGCCACCACGGGCGCAAATGACCAGGATGTCACGACCCTGCTGGATGAGGTGGGGGCCGCGCTGTCGGTCATCACCCGGGGCGCCAGTGTTGTGCTGGCGCCGAAGCGGGAAGCGGCGATCCGGCATATCGAATTTGTCAGCCTTGCCCCGGACCGGGCGCTGGTGGTGCTGGTCTTTGCCGACGGGCAAGTCGAGAACCGGGTTTTCGTGCCGCCGCCGGGACAGACGCCGTCCTCGATGCGGGAAGCGGCCAACTTCCTGAATGCGCTGGCCGAGGGCCGGACTCTGTCAGAGCTTCGGGCCAATATCGTGTCGGAAATCGCCAGACGTCGGCAAGAGATCGATTCTCTGGCGCGCGAGATGGTCGAAAGCGGCTTTGCCCTGTGGGAGAACGCGGGCGAGCCATCCGAGCGCCTGATCGTGCGCGGACGGTCGAACCTGATCGGCGAAGCGGCGGATCAGATGGAAATCGACCGCATCCGGGTGCTTTTCGACGATCTGGAGCGCAAGCGGGACATCGCCGAATTCCTGAACCTGACCGAGGCGGGCGAAGGTGTGCGCATTTTTATCGGTTCCGAGAACAAGCTTTTCTCACTTTCCGGTTCAAGTCTGGTCGTTTCTCCCTATATGAACGCAGATCGGAAGATCATCGGCGCGGTGGGCGTCATCGGACCGACTCGGCTGAACTATGGCCGCATCGTTCCGATCGTCGACTACACCGCCCAGCTGGTGGGCCGCCTGGTCAGTGACCGCGGCAAGGCGTGACAAGAGGACGTGCGAATGTCGCAGGAAGAAACCACCGCCTCGCAGGTGGAACTGGAAGAGTTTGAAACCCCGGAAGATGGTGAGCTTGAGGCCCTGCGGGCCGAGCGTGACGAGTTGCGCGACAAGTTCATGCGGGTGCTGGCCGATGCCGAAAACTCGCGCAAGCGGGCCGAGCGGGACCGGAAAGAGGCCGAGATGTATGGCGGGACGCGGCTCGCGCGCGATCTCTTGCCGGTCTACGACAATCTCAGTCGCGCCTTGCAGGCGATCCCCGAGGAAAGCCGCGCGGCCTCGTCAGCCTTGATCGAAGGCGTCGAACTCACTTTGCGCGAGCTGTCGAATGTGATGTCCAAACACGGGATCACGATGATTTCTCCGGCGGTCGGTGACATGTTCGACCCGCAGCTGCATCAGGCGATGTTCGAGGCGGCGTTGCCGGGCACGAAAGCCGGCCAGATCATTCAGGTCGCGACCGAAGGGTTCCTGTTGCACGACCGCCTGCTGCGCCCGGCGCAGGTCGGGGTGTCGTCGAACACCCAGTAGGGTGGGCCGCCGGCCCACCTTGCGGCGTGGGCAGATTACCCACTCTACACCAACCCCTTGATTTCATAGACGAGCTTTAGCGCCTCCATCGGCGTCAGCTCGTCGGGGTGGATGCCTTTAAGCCGCTCTTCCACCGCCGAGGTCTTCTGCTTTTGCAACGGCGGTGGCGGTGGTGCTGCGCGGAAGAGGGGGAGGTCGTCGATCAGCGTGGCCTGCTTGCCGCCCTCGCGGTCGCCCTTCTCCAACGCCTCCAGCACGACTTTGGCCCGTTCGATGACCGTGTGCGGCAGGCCCGCCAGCCGTGCGACCTGCACGCCGTAGCTGCGGTCGGCGGCACCTTCACGGACCTCGTGCAGGAAGATGACCTCGCCTTCCCATTCCTTGACGGTGACCGTCGCGTTCTTCACGCCCGGCAGCTTGCCCGCAAGGGCCGTCATCTCGTGGTAGTGCGTGGCGAATAGGGCACGGGAGCGGTTGACCTCGTGCAGATGCTCCAGCGTGGCCCAGGCGATCGAGAGGCCGTCATAGGTGGCGGTGCCGCGGCCGATCTCGTCCAGGATCACCAGCGCGCGGTCGTCGGCCTGGTTCAGGATCGCGGCGGTTTCCACCATCTCGACCATGAAGGTCGACCGGCCCCGGGCAAGGTCGTCCGAGGCACCAACGCGGCTGAAAAGCTGGGACACAAGGCCGATGCGGGCGTTGGTGGCCGGGACGTGGGAGCCTGCCTGGGCCAGCAGGGCGATCAGGGCGTTCTGGCGCAAAAAGGTGGATTTGCCCGCCATGTTCGGGCCGGTCAGCAGCCAGATCGCGGGGGTGTCCTTGTCGGTCAGGGCGCAGTCGTTGGCGACGAAGGGCTGGCCGTCGCGACGCAGCGAGCGCTCGACCACGGGGTGCCGACCGCCCGTGATCTGGAAGGCGCGGCTGTCATCGACGGTCGGGACACACCAGTTTTCTTCGGCGGAAAGGTCGGCAAATGCGGCTGCGAGGTCGATCTCGGCCAGCGCGCGGGCGGCAAGGGCAATGGGGGTGGAGGCGTCGAGAATCTGGGCTTTCAGGCCGGAATAGTGACGCTTTTCGATTTCGAGCGCGTGGTTGGCGGAGTTCAGGATGCGGGTTTCGAGGTCGCTGAGGGCAAGCGTCGTGAAGCGGACCTGACCGGCGGTCGTCTGGCGGTGGATGAAAAGCTGGGGCATGGCGCGCATGCGGTCTTCGTGGGCCGTGGTGGTCTCGATGAAGTAGCCCAGCACGTTGTTGTGCTTGATCTTGAGCGAGGCGATGCCGGTGGCCTCGATGTAGTCCGCCTGCATCCGGGCGATCACGCCCCGGCCTTCATCGCGCAGCGCGCGGGTGTCGTCGAGTTCGGGATCGTAGCCGGGGGCGATGTAGCCGCCGTCGCGGGTCAGCAGCGGGGGTTCGGCGACAAGGGCCTGGGTGAGGAGGGCGACGAGGGCGTCGTGGCCGGTGAGGGCTTGTGCGGCTTCGGTCAGGAGCGGCGGGGCGTCGGTCATAGAGGTGGCGATGCGGCCCGCTTGTTCCAGGCCCGCGCGAATGGCGGTCATGTCGCGGGGACCGTCGCGGTCGAGCGCAAGGCGGGAGAGGGCGCGGTCGATGTCGGGGACGCGGCGCAGGGATTCGCGCAGTTGGTCGCGAAGGGAGGGGGCTTCGAGGAGGTGGTCGAGGGCCGCTTGGCGGGCGTGGATCACATGGAGGTCGAGGGAGGGGGAGGAGAGGCGGCGTTCGAGGAGGCGCGCGCCGCCGGCGGTGACGGTGCGGTCGATGGCGGCGAGGAGCGAGCCGTCGCGGCCCCCAGACAGGGCCTGGGTGAGTTCGAGGTTGCGGCGGGTTGCGGCGTCGATCTGCATCGTGCCGCCTGCGGGTTCGCGGACGGGCGGGCGGAGGAGCGGCATCCGGCCGCGCTGGGTAAGGTGGAGGTAGTCGACGAGCGCGCCCATCGCGGAGACTTCGGCGCGGTCGAAGGTGCCGAAGGCGTCGAGGGAGGCGACGTGGAAGAGGTCGCAGAGGCGTTTCTCGGCGTTGGTGGAATCGAAGCTGCCGCGCGAGAGGGGGGTGATGGAAAGGCCCGGGTCGAGCGTGGCGGTAATCTCGGTTTCGCGGGCTTCGGACAGGAGAAGCTCGCGCGGGGCGATGCGGGCGAGGTCGGGGGAAAGGCGGGTGAGGGAGGAGGGCATCACCCGGAGCTCGCCCGTGGAAATGTCGGCCCAGGCGAGGGCGGACTGGTCGCGGACCTCGGCGAAGGCGGCGAGGAAGTTGTGGCGGCGGGCTTCGAGGAGCGAGTCCTCGGTCAAGGTGCCGGGGGTGACGAGGCGGACGACGTCGCGTTTGACGACGGATTTGGAGCCGCGCTTTTTCGCCTCCGCCGGGTCTTCCAGCTGTTCGGCAATGGCGACGCGGAAGCCTTTCCGGATCAGGGTGAGGAGGTAGCCTTCGGCTGAATGGACCGGGACGCCGCACATGGCGATGGGTTCGCCGAGATGGAAGCCGCGCTTGGTGAGGGCGATGTCGAGGGCGGCGGAGGCGGCGACGGCGTCGTCGAAGAACATCTCGTAGAAATCGCCCATCCGGTAGAAGAGGAGCGCGCCGGGGTTCTGGGCCTTGATCTCCAGATACTGCGCCATCATCGGCGTGACGATGTCTTCGGTCACTTCGGTCCCCCTGTTCTGGGGAGAGAGTATCGGGTGAGGGGCGGTCGGGGAAGGGGGCTGTCCACGGTGGACAAAGCCAGGATATCGCTTTGGATCAAATGGTTAGTCGCGGGCATTAACCGGGTGTTAGGAATTTGATTTCCGGGGTGCCCCCATCCCCGCCCCGCTCCCCACAAAGGGGAAGCGGAGGCGCATGGCATGGGCGGCACGCTGTTCCGGTGCGCTGCTGCATGGCCCTGCCGTCGGATGCCTCCGGCGGGAGTATTTGGGAAAAGAGCAAGGCGCTGACGGGGTGTGAAGTCGCGGCTGGCCCCGACCTACAGGACATACCTGGAGATATCCGCTGAACGGGCCAGCGCGCCGAGGTTTGTCTCGACGAATCCGGCATCGACGGTCACCTTCTGGCCCGAGCGGTCGGGGGCGTTGAAGGACAGCTCCTCGAAAACCCGCTCCATCACGGTGTAGAGGCGGCGCGCACCGATGTTTTCCACCGAACGGTTCACGTCTGCCGCGATGCGGGCCAGGGCTGCGATGCCGTCGACGGTGAAGGTGACCTGCACTTCTTCGGTTGCCATCAGGGCGCTGTACTGGCGGGTCAGGGCGTTGTCGGTTTCGGTCAGGATGCGGACGAAATCGTCCTCGGTCAGGGGCGCGAGTTCGACGCGGATCGGCAAGCGGCCCTGAAGTTCCGGCAAAAGGTCCGAGGGTTTGGCGATGTGGAAGGCGCCGGAGGCGATAAAGAGAATATGGTCGGTCTTCACCGGGCCGTGCTTTGTCGAAACCGTCGTGCCTTCAATCAGCGGCAAGAGGTCGCGCTGGACCCCCTCGCGGGAGACATCGGCCCCGCGCGCGTCGGACCGGGCGCAGATCTTGTCGATCTCGTCGAG
Organism: Pseudomonadota bacterium; assembly: GCA_040385165.1. Classification (GTDB taxonomy): domain Bacteria; phylum Pseudomonadota; class Alphaproteobacteria; order Rhodobacterales; family Rhodobacteraceae; genus Tabrizicola. The sequence goes on from JAZKHX010000001.1 coordinate 138,073, forward strand.
AAAGACGATGCCGTTTTCCTGTACGGCTTCGAGCGCCACGGCGCGGACGGCCTCGTCATCCAGAAGCTTGTCGGCTTCTTGGCCGATCAACACCTCGTAACTTTGTGCAACCGTCATGCGCTTGCGGTTGGTGCGGCCACCAAAGGCCTTGAACAGGTCCTGCAACCCCTGCATCTGCTGTTCCATGCCCGGCATGCCGAAGCCCATCGGCATCGGCGCAGAGTCCTGCACGTCGATCTCGATCATCGTGTCGTCAAGTTCGCCGCGTTTCAGCTTGCCCCGGAACAGATCGCGCGTCTGCTCGCGGGCGTCCTTGCCGGCCAGCGCCTCGACCACGCGATCCTCGGCGGCCTTGTGGGCGCGGGCCTTCACCTCTTCCCGCATCACGGCACGGGTATCGGTGATGGCGACATCGACAAGGTCACGGATGATGCTGTCGACATCGCGACCGACATAGCCGACCTCGGTGAACTTGGTCGCCTCGACCTTGAGAAAGGGTGCTTTGGCAAGCTTCGCCAGGCGGCGGCTGATCTCGGTCTTGCCGACACCGGTGGGGCCTATCATCAGGATGTTCTTCGGATAGACCTCGTCCCGAAGGTCGTCGCCCAGGCGTTTCCGCCGCCAGCGATTGCGCAGGGCGACGGCCACGGCACGCTTGGCCTCTTTCTGGCCGATGATGAAGCGGTCAAGTTCCGAGACGATCTCGCGCGGGGTAAGGCTGGTCATTCCGTTGATCCATAAGGAGGAAGCCGGGACTTTCCGGGGAAGTCCGGCAGGACCGACATCACCTTGGCGCGCAGTTGCACCCACCAGGTGCCGATGGCGGTGATGAAGCCGCCCAGAACCAGAAGAACGAAGATCCAGCTGGTGCCGTCGCCCTCGCCCATCAGCCAGGCGATGACGATGGCAATGTAGGCGATGGCGGCGGTCAGGAAAGAGCGGCGGTCGATGACCAGGGCAAGCACGGTGATCAGCACAAGGGCGATGGCCAGGAAGCCGGTCCCGCCCCCGTTCATCAGCGTTACGGCCACGGTGTTGACCAGCGCGGGGGCCGCAAGCAGGTGGCACCAGAAGGCGGTGGCCGAATGGCGACCGAGGCGGTAGGGGTCGCGGGTGTCGAACCACATGCCGATAAGGAAGGCGCCGATGCCGAAGATCAGCGTGGCCGTGGCAAAGGCGGGGCTTTCGCCAAGATCGAAAAGCGCCTGATAGCCGCCAGCCCCGACAAGCCCGACAACGTTGGCTGCCGAAGCCGTGATCGAGTAGATCGCACCCAGAAGGGCCGCCCCGGTCAGGAAGGCCGCGAACGGGAGGCGGAACCGGCGATACCAAAGCACCATGGCCCCCGCAGAGGCGAGGAAGCCAACGATGCTGAGAGCGCGGGCGTCCATCCCGACCTGTTGCAACAGCGCGAAGGCGAAGATCACGATCCCGGCCCCGAAGGCGGTGGCAAGCACCATCGACGGCAAGGTCATCCGCCGCTTGAGCGTGAAGTATCCCGCCCACCACCAGGCCATCAGCGAGGTCGCGAGGGGCACCAGCGTCAGAAGGGCAAAGCCGCCGAAGGCTGCGAGGAGAGCGGTCACTCCGGTCAGCAGGATCACCAGGCCGATCGAAATGAAGATCTCGGAGAAGCCGCGGAAGAACTCGAACGGCTCATCCTCGGCCGGCAAGGACGCGCGCTTGCCCGCGCGATCATTGGCGAGCGCCGAGAGCGACGCGGCCTGCGCTTCGCTGAGAATTCCGGCAGCAACGGCGGCGCGCAGGTCTTCCGGGGTCATGTTTTTGATCTCTCGGCAGGAATTTGTTCATGCAGAGATAATCGGTTTGAGGCGGTAAACCAAGTGAGCTAAATTGGTATCTGCCGCGCGTATATACATTCAATGGCTTGTATATATTGCGCGTGTATATGTGCGCTTCGGACTGCAACAAACTGACAAGACAAGAATAACAGGAAAGCCGGGCGTCCGGGAGGGAATGGGTGAATGGTGGACGAAGTCCCAAAGCGTCTGAGCATCGCCGAGAAGCGCGCGCTGAACGGCCCGCTGATGCTGGATGCCGACGATCAGGTCGAGGAGCTTGCAGTCGAGGCGCTGTCGGCGGATCACTGGACCAACGCGGTGCTGCCCGAGCAGTCGCGGAAGAAGCTGATCTCGTTGCGGGTGGACCCGGAAGTGCTGGACTTCTTCAAGGCGCAGGGGCCCGGATATCAGACCCGGATGAATGCCGTGCTGCAGGCCTACATGCAGGTCAAGAAAGAGATGGGCCAGGGCTAGGCTCTGGCAGCGATCCGCTCGACCGTCAGGTTTCCGTTCGTATAGACGCAGATGTCGGCAGCGATGGCCATGGCGCGGCGGGCGATGTCCTCGGCATCGCGGTCGGTGGCCATGAGTCCGCGGGCTGCGGCCAGCGCGAAGTTGCCGCCAGAGCCGATGGCGGCAACGTCGTGTTCGGGCTCAAGCACATCGCCGGCACCGGTGATGACGTAAAGCGCCGAACCGTCGGTGACGATGAGCATGGCTTCGAGGTTGCGAAGATACTTGTCCATCCGCCAGTCCTTCGCCAGATCGACGCAGGCGCGGGCGAGCTGGCCGGGGGCGGATTCGAGCTTTTTCTCCAGCCGTTCAATCAGGGTGAAGGCGTCAGCGGTGGATCCGGCAAAGCCGCAGACGACGTCGTGTCCCCCGGGGGACAGGCGGCGGACCTTGCGGGCGGTGCCCTTGATCACGGTCTGGCCAAGCGAAACCTGACCATCGCCCGCGACCACGACCTCGCCGCCCCGGCGGACCGCGAGGATCGTCGTGCCGTGCCAGCCGGGGAATCTGTCGTCGGCCATGATGCTCTCCGTTTGCATCTATATGGCGGGGGCGGGGCGCGGGCTCAAGAGCAACGCAAAACGCCCGCACCTTCCGGCGCGGGCGTTGCGCAGACTGTGGCCGGGATCAGCGGCGCAGGCCGAGGCGGGTGATCAGCGAGGAATACCGCGCTTCGTCCGTCTTTTTCAGGTAGTCCAGCAGCTTGCGGCGCTGGGCGACCAGCATCAGAAGCCCACGACGCGAGTGATTGTCGTTCTTGTGGCTCTTGAAATGCTCGGTCAGGGTGGCGATACGCGAGGACAGGATCGCAACCTGGACTTCGGGCGAGCCGGTGTCGCCTTCCTTGGTCGCGTAGTCCTTGATCACCTTCGCTTTTTCTTCAACGGTAATCGACATCGGGGTCTCCTTCGGTTTGAAAGGTCATGGCACAAGCCGGGATGTCGTCCAGCAGGGCCCTTGGAGGCTCCGCCTGTGGGGCGGATGCGGGCGTATAGGCGGAAACCGCGGCGGAGGAAAGAGGGTTTGCCAAGCGCAGGGTAAACCCGCCTTAACCATGCGCGCAGATTCCGGGTGAAGCGGCACGGTCTATGCTTTGGCATCGCTTGCAGCCGTGGTATGTTTCGACAGGATTTTCTTTCGCTAACAGATGGTTAACCGAAGGATTTCTATGTCGGGCCTTGCCTGCTTGTGTGTTTGGGAGCCTTCGATTGCTTGCGATGTTTGGTCTTTTTGGTGCGCTGATGGCCGGGATTGCCGCCGATGCGCTGCTGTCCGGGCGCCCGGGGGATGACGGGGACCCGGACGATCCGCCGCCGGAGGAGGATGAAGACTCGCTTGCCGACGGCAATCTTCTTGACGACGTGTCGATCGAACCCGGTGTGCCGGTGTCGGATGACATACCGGACCCGGTCGACGCCCCGGTCACGCTGGACGGCGGTGACAAGGCCGATGTGCTGTCAGGTGGCGGGGGCAGTGACACGATCAGCGGCGGTGCCGGGTCTGACCTGATCGATGGCCGTGCAGGTGACGACCGGATCGAGGCCGGGGATGGCAATGACGCCGTCTGGGCTGGCGATGGCGACGACGACATCTGGGGCCACGATGGAAACGACAGCATCCTGGGGCAGGCCGGCGACGACCATCTGTCCGGCGATGCAGGCAACGACAGCCTGGCCGGGTGCGAGGGTGACGACAGCCTGACCGGGGGAACCGGCAACGACACGCTGCTTGGCGGCGAAGGCGACGACCGGCTTGACGGAGAAGCGGAGGACGACTGGCTTTCCGGGGGCGCGGGCAATGACAGTCTCGTTGGCGGGCAAGGCGGCGACACGATCGACGGGGACGGGGGCGATGACTGGCTTTCCGGGCTCGAGGATGGCGCCGACGATCCGGCAACCGACTACCTGAATGGCGGCAATGGCAATGACCGTCTTGTCCTTGGGGCGGGCGACTACGCGACTGGCGGCGACGGAGAGGATGAATTCACCCTGCAGGAGTGGACAGGCGAAACCGCAGTGACCCAGATTGCCGACTACAACCCCAGTGAGGATCAGCTGGTGATCGTCTATGATCCCACGGTTCACACCGATCCGGTGCTGAGCATCGGTCCCAATGAAGGCGGAACAGGTCAGGTGATCTACCTTGACGGCGCAAGGATCGCGGTGGTCAACGGCGCTCCGGTCGAACTGTCTGATATCCGGCTGGCCGCGGAATGACGGCTACCAGGGCGTGGGTTGCTGGTCGTATCCGACGTAAAGCGGATGGCGGGGCTGGTTGTGCCCGGTCAGGCCGAAATGCCAGAGTGGCACTCCGGTCTTGTGCAAAAGGCCGGTGACCGCCGCCCCGCGATCCAGATGCAGGCCGTGATTGCCCCAGGCGCAGACGACCATGTCGGCCCAGGCAACGCTGCTGAGGATCGCTTGGTCATTCTCCGGCCCCACCGGATCCGTCGCCGCGCGCATTACCCTGGGGTCGGTCGCCCGAAAGGCAAAGATGTTCGTCACCCGAAACCCCCCAAACCCGAGCGCGCGGGCCCGCCTTTCGCAACGCTCGACCGTCGGGTCATTCTGCACCTCGGTCGCCGTCGACGGATTCAACATGACAAACAATGCCTTGCGCCCCGGACCCCAGGTTCTGGTCAGGAGATAGCGGTAGGATTCGCAGTAGGAATAGACCGCTTCGGAGGCCGCATCCCCCTTGGTGAAACTGCGCGAGATCAGGCTGTGCGGGATCAAGGGCTGGGCCTTTGCCATTTGGTCACAAGGGATGCTCCGGTCGCAACCGTCCTGCCGGAAAGCGTGGCACCTGTCGTCACACCGCGCCCGCGGGACCGCATGGGGAATAGGACGAACCCTGCCCTTTCGCAACCCCGGGGCAGAGTCCGGCCCGGGAGCCATATGGAATTGACCGGCTTTGCCGAATCCTCTTGTTGCGAATTTGCCGCCGCGCCTAGACTGAAGCGCGACGACCTGACCGTGGAGTATGGGACGTGTCCGACCTGATCATCGCCGTCTACCGCGACCAGACCGCCGCCTTCTCGGCCGGTCAAACCCTGGCCGCACTGCAACAGACCGCCGGGACCGAGCCGGAAGACATCGTCGTGGTCATGCGGGACCCATCCGGTCGCGTCAGGATCAACCAGTCGATCAGCCTTGCGACCGGCGAACCGCTGGCGGGGGGGCGCTGGGGTGCCCTGATCGGCATGCTGTTCCTGGACCCGCTCAAGAAGCCGCATCCGAATGGCAGGGGCCTTGGCGCGCTGTTCCGCGCGGCAGGTCTGGAGGACCGCTTTCTGCAAGAGGTCGGTCGCAGCCTGACCAAACAGGGCGCGGCAGTCGGATTGCGGGTGCGTCTTCTGGGCAGGGATCGGGTCGTCGATACCTTGAACAGAGTGCCGGGAACCCCCAGGATCCTGTGGACCCGCCTTGGTCCCGATGCGGAAGCGTCGCTTTCCGGCATGCAGGACCAGATTCCCGTGCCGGCCCTGAGCCGGGCCCAGGCTTTCGGCGAGTCGTGATGGACTTCCGGCTTGACGAGGGCGCTGTGCCTGCGTCCATGTGACGGGATGACCGAGAAACCTGCCGAAAAGCCGCCCACCAAGCCCGCTGGCTCCGCACGAAAGCGGAAGGCGAAGGCTGACGCCGCGCCGCAAGCCCGGTCACCCCGGCGGCGGCTGGTCCTCAGGTGGCTGGGGCGGGCCGCAACCTTCGTTGCGGCCGGATACGCTGCCCTGATCCTGCTCTTTGCGTTCCTGCCGCCTCCGATCAACCTTTACCAGCTTGGGGAATACTGGCGGCTGGGCGGGATCAAGAAGGACTGGGTCAGCTGGGAAGAGATCGCCCCGGTCATGGGGCGATCTGCGGTTGCGGCCGAGGACGCGAATTTCTGCAACCACTGGGGCTTTGACATGGCCGCGATCCGGCAGGCGATCGAAGACGGCAGCAACCGCGGCGCCTCGACGATCAGCCAGCAGGTCGCGAAGAACGTCTTTCTCTGGCAGGGCCGCAGCTGGGTGCGCAAGTCGATGGAGGCGGTCCTGACCCCCGCCGTCGAGATCTTCTGGTCCAAGAGACGAATTCTTGAGGTCTATCTCAATGTTGCCGAGTTCGATGAGGGCGTGTTTGGTATTCAGGCCGCGGCTCAGCACCACTTTGGCGTGGATGCGCGCGATCTGACGGCCTTGCAGGCGGCGCGGCTGGCGGCGGTTCTGCCCGACCCGAAGGGCCGCAGCGCGTCGGAGCCGTCCAGCTTTGTCCGCAGCCGGGCCCGGAGCATCATCTCGGGTGCCGAGACCATTGCCGCGGACGGAAGATCTGCTTGTTTCGAAGGCTGACGCCAAGCAGGGATTGAATTTCGGTCCCCGGCGCGGCTATGAGGGAGAAGACCGGAGGCCGCCGCCCGATGAACCGCCCCTCGAACCGCCTGTACCACGTTCCGCTTTCACCCTTTTGCCGCAAGGTTCGTTTGACGCTGGCGGAGAAGAGGATCGAGGCAGAGCTGGTGGAAGAGCGCTATTGGGAGCCGACACCGGACTTCCTGCGCCGCAACCCCGCCGGAAAGGTGCCGATCCTGAAGATGGGCAACCGGGTGATGAGCGAAAGCCAGGCGATCTGCGAATACCTGGAGGAGGTCGCGCCGCAGGTGCCGCTGATGCCGAAGGATCCGGAAGGGCGATATGAAGTTCGTCGCCTATGCGCCTGGTTTGACGACAAATTCCACAACGAAGTGACGTCGAAGCTGCTGTACGAACGGGTCAACAAGAAGGTCACCGGCCAAGGCTATCCGGATTCGAAGAACGTCAAGCTCGGGTCGACCCAGATCAAGTATCACCTGGATTACATGGCGTGGCTTCTGGATCAGCGCCGCTGGCTTGCGGGCGATGTCATGACTCTGGCGGATTTCACGGCTGCCGCTCATCTGAGTTGCCTTGACTACATCAGCGACGTGGACTGGCACCGGCATGCGGTGTTGAAGGACTGGTACGCGAAGATAAAGTCGCGGCCGTCGTTCCGTCCGCTCCTGGCCGACCAGATCTCGGGCTTTCCGCCCTCGGCGCATTATGCCGACCTGGATTTCTGAGCCCGGCCCCGGGGGTTTCACACCCCCGGACCCCCGTGGAGTATTTTTCAAAAGAGCAAGTCCATGAGGGCTTTGAAGGAGGATCTTCAAGCTCGAGCCCTGGAAGAGGGGTTTGCGAAGGTGGGGGTCTGTCGGCCGGATGCGGTGCCGGAGACAGCGGGGCGGCTGCGGGCGTATCTGGGGGCGGGGCGGCATGGACAGATGGGCTGGATGGCGGACCGCGAGGCTTGGCGCGGGAGCCCGGTGGCGCTGTGGCCCGAGGCGCGGTCGGTGATCATGCTGGCGGAGAGCTATTCCCCGGAAAGCGACCCGATGGCGGGGTTGGCACAGAGGGACCGGGGGGTCGTGTCGGTCTATGCGCAGGGGAAGGATTACCACGATCTGGTGAAGCGGCGGCTGAAGCGGCTGGGGCGATGGCTGATCGAGGCGGGGGGCGGCGAAATCAAGGTCTTCGTCGATACGGCTCCGGTCATGGAGAAGCCCCTGGCGCAGGCGGCAGGGTTGGGGTGGCAGGGCAAGCACACCAATCTTCTGGGGCGGGATCTGGGGAACTGGGTGTTCCTTGGGGCGGTGTTCACCACGCTGGAGCTGGAGCCGGACACGCCCGAGGTCAGCCGTTGCGGCAGCTGCACGGCCTGCCTGGACATCTGCCCGACCAAGGCTTTTCCCGCGCCTTATCAACTGGATGCGCGGCGATGTATTTCGTATCTGACAATCGAGCATCGCGGGCCTGTTGATACGGAGCTTCGCGCCAGTATGGGCAATCGTATCTACGGCTGTGATGACTGCCTGGCCATCTGTCCCTGGAACAAATATGCCGTTGCGGCGCGGGAGGTCGGCTATCAGCCGAAAGTCGGCCTGCCCGAACTCGCCGAGCTGGCCATGCTGGATGATGCCGGGTTCCGGACGAGGTTCGCCGGTTCGCCGATCAAGCGGGTCGGGCGGGACAGGTTTGTCCGCAATGTGCTTTATGCGATCGGAAACTCTGGCCTGCCGCAGCTTGGCGCGGCGGCGAAGGCACTGGTGGAGGATGCCGACCCAGTGGTCGCGGATGCGGCGCGCTGGGCGGTGGACAGGCTGAAGGGGCATAGATGGACAGGCTGAAAGGCAAGACGGCGATCATCTCGGGCGGGGCGACGGGGATGGGCGCGGCCTCGGCCCGGCTGTTTGCGGCGGAAGGGGCGGCTGTCGGGGTGATCGACCGGAACGAGAAGGCGGGCGAGGCGCTGGTGGCCGAGCTGAGGGCGGCGGGGCACCGGGCAGCGTTTGCGCGCGCCGATGTGTCGTCGAAGGCTGAGGTCGAGGCGGCAGTGGCGGCGGTGAATACGGCTTTGGGGCCGGTGAACGTGCTGTTCAACCATGCGGGAACAATCGTCATCAAGCCGTTCCTGGACACGGAGGAGGCGGATTGGGACTTCCTTTTCGACGTCAACGTCAAGTCGATGTACCTGATGACCCGCGCCGTGCTGCCGCAGATGCTGGCGGCCGGCGGCGGGTCGATCGTCTGCACCTCGTCGATCTCGGCGGTCTACGCGACGCCGAACGAAGTGCTGTATGACGCGACGAAGGGTGCCTGCCACATGTTCGCGCGGGCGATTGCGGTGGAGTTTCGGGATCGGGGCATCCGCTGCAATGCGGTCTGTCCCGGGTTCATCGAGACGCCGCATGGCAACCGCGAAGTGGAGGGGCTGGCGAAGCTGGGCGTCGACGTCTCGGACGCGGCGATTGCGGCGGCGCAGGGCCGGATGGGCAAGCCCGAGGATGTCGCGCGGGCGGCGCTTTACCTTGCGTCGGACGATGCGGAGTTCGTGAATGGAACGCAGCTGTTCGTCGATAACGGGTTCTCGGCGGTCTAACCGGCGATGGCCCGGTCAAGGTGGGTATAACCGCCGTCCGGGAAGACCCATTGCCCGGTGGTGTGCGATGACCTTGGCGAGAGCAGGAAGACCACGGTATCCGCGATCTCGCGCGGGGTGGTCATGCGCTGGCCGAGGGGGATGCGGCGCGTTATCCCGGCCAAGCGCTCCTCGGGATTGTCGAAGGTTTTCAGCCAGTTGGCGTAAAGCGGCGTCATCACCTCGGCCGGGATGACGGCATTGACGCGGACACCGTCCTTGAGGAACGCGGCGGCCCATTCGCGGGTCAGGCCCAGTTGGGCGGCCTTGGCGGCAACGTAGGCGGAGGTCGCGCCCTGCCCCGTCAGCGCGGTTTTCGAGGCGACGTTGACGATGGCACCCTTGGTTGCACGGAGGTCGTCGGCAAGGAGGTGGACGAGGGTGTAGTAGTGAACGAGGTTTCGGTCGAGGCTTTGGCGGAAGGCGTCCGGTCCGGCCTCGATCCCCACGGAGTCATTGGCCCCCGCGTTGTTTACCAGGCCGTCGATGCGGCCGTGTTTCGCCCGGATCTCCGCGACGGCGCGGCGGCATTGGTTGTCGTTGGAGAGGTCTGCGAGGATCACATCCGCCCGTGGCACGTCGGCCAGCCAGGCGGCGTCAGGTGCGCGGCGGGTCAGGATCACGGGGATCGCGCCCTCTTCGGCCAGCACATCGCTGACGGCGGCCCCGATGCCGGAGCCTCCGCCAGTGACGATGACGACCTTGTCCGTGAGGCCGAGGTCCATGTCAGGTCTTGACGACGCGCTGGGTCTGGGTGCCGAGGCCATCGATCCCCAGGCGCATGATCTCGCCGCCCTTGAGGTAGACCGGGGGCTTCTGGCCAAAGCCGACGCCGGGCGGGGTGCCGGTCGAGATGACATCGCCGGGTTCCAGCGACATGAAGCGGGAGAGGTAGGAGATGATGTGAGCGACGCCGAAGATCATCGTGGCCGTGGTGCCGTTCTGGTAGCGGTGGTCGTCGACGTCGAGCCACATCTTGAGGTTGCCGATGTCGCCCGCTTCATCCTTGGTCACCAGCCAGGGGCCGGTGGGGCCGAAGGTGTCACAGCCCTTGCCCTTGTCCCAGGTGCCGCCGCGTTCGTTCTGGTATGCGCGTTCCGAGACGTCGTTGATCACGCAGTAGCCGGCGACGTGGTCGAGGGCGTTTGCCTCGTCGATGTATTTGCCGCCGGTGCCGATCACGACGCCCAACTCGACTTCCCAGTCGGTCTTGACCGATCCGCGGGGCATCTCGACGTCGTCATCGGGGCCGCACATGGCGGTGATCCATTTGTTGAAGACGACGGGTTCGGTCGGGATAGCAGCGCCGGTTTCGGCGGCGTGGTCGGCGTAGTTGAGGCCGATGCAGATGAACTTGCGGGTCCCGCCGACGCAGGGGCCAAGGCGGAGGTCCTGCTGCGGAGTGCCCGGGACGAGGGGGAGCGTCGTCGGGTCAATGGCGGCGAGGCGCTTGATGGTATCGGGCGAAAGGGCGGCACCGCCGATGTCAGGGACATGGGCCGACAGGTCGCGGACCTGACCGTTGGCGTCAAGAAGCCCGGGTTTTTCGGTGCCCTTGGCCCCGTAGCGCAGCAGTTTCATGGAATGTCCTTCCTGGATGATCAGATCGTGACGCCGCCGTCGACCAGGCAAGCCTGACCTGTGACGAAGCGGCTTTCGTCGGAGAGGAGGAAGACGACCATCGGGGTGATGTCGTCGGTGGTGGCAAGGCGGCCCATCGGCTGTCGGGCGATGAAGTCCTTTTCGGCCTGGACCGGGTCGGCGGCGGCGGCGATGCGGCCACGGAGGCTTGGAGTATCGACGGTTCCGGGGCAGAGGGCGTTGCAGCGCAGGCCGGTTTTCACGAAATCGGCGGCAATGGCCTTGGTCAGGCCGATGACGGCGGCCTTGGTCGCGCCATAGGCGGCGCGGTTCACGAAGCCTTTGATCGAGGAGGCCATCGAGGCCATGTTCAGGATCGAGACGGTGCCCGTTTCCTGGGCCCTGTCCAGCATGCCGGGGACAAATGCCCGGCAGGTGTGCAGCATCGACTTGACGTTGAGGTCGAACGAGAAGTCCCAGTCGCGATCGGTCACGTCAAGGATCGTGCCGTGAGCGACGAAGCCCGCGCAGTTGAAAAGGCCGTCCAGCTTGGGCAGGCGGTCGCGCAGGGCAAGGATGGCAGCGGGATCGGTGACGTCGAGGGCGTGGCTTTCCATGTCGAGGCCCTGGAGCAACGCGGCGTCGCGGTCGGTTGCGATGACGGTCGCGCCTTCGGCGGCGCAGGCAAGGGCGCTGGCGCGGCCGATGCCCTGGCCTGCCGCCGTGATCAGGATCGTCTTGTCCTTCAGTCGCATCTTTGTCCCCCCGGTTCGGGCGACAGACTAGGCGCGCAGGCGTGGGACTGGCAAGATCACGCGGACGGACTTTGCAAAGGGGTTGGCGGATCGTCGATTCGGGCGCAGACTTTGCGGCCAGCATTCTCGGGAGGAGAGTATGAGCCGTCATCTTGCCGACCACCGCACCCGGACGACCGGGGCCCGGGTCAAGCATTTCCTGCGCCTGGCCCGGACACCGCGGGTTACCTGGCTGCGCGCGCGGGGGGCATCGGGGTCCGCCCGGCTGGTTCAGTTCCTGCGGATCGAGAAAGGCCGTTCGGCCTGACCTGCGCACCGTGGACAGGTTTGCGACCGAAACGAAATCAACAACTTGCGGTTGGGCGTTAAGGATCTGTCAGGCTTTGGTCGGCTTCAGACGGTCACGCAGGGCCGTCAGGATGTCGCGCAGGTCGGCGAGATCGGTCAGTTGCAGGCCGGTCTTTTCGGCAAAGGCGCGCGGAACGGTCGCGGCGCGACCGGCGAGGGCGCGACCCGCCTCGGTCAGCGAAAGCCGGACCTGACGTTCGTCCTGCGGATTGCGGCTGCGGGCGAGCCAGCCCGATTTCTCCATGCGCTTGAGGAGCGGGGTCAGCGTGTTGGTGTCCAGCCGAAGCTCGGACCCAAGCTGACCGACAGTCCGGTCACCCTGAGCGTTCAGCGCGGCAAGCACAAGATATTGCGGATAGGTCAGACCCAAGGGCTGCAGCAGCGGAGCATAGGCCGCATGCACCGCATGGGCGGTGGAGTGCAGTGCGAAACACAGCATGTCCGGCGGAGCGAGAGCCATGGGAGAATTTTATATCGCGGGCGATGGAAACACAAGCGGTTGACAGGGCCGCGATTCGGCTGCATTCAGATCGCGCACGATTTAATCGCTTATATGTGGAGAATCCGATGACGGTGGATGTGAAGTACTGGACCGAGGCCAAGGCAACGGGCGGCGGGCGGAACGGGGTTTCTGGGCTGGTGAACGGCCAGCTGACCGTGACCCATGCCAGCCCGAAAGAGCTGGGGGGATCCGGTTTGGGCCACAACCCGGAAGAGCTGTTCGCGGTGGGCTATTCGGCCTGCTACCTGGGTGCGATGCGCTTTGCGGCAGCCAGCGAAAAGCTTGGCACCGTGCCGGACACTGCGACGGTCAATGCGCATGTCGGCATCGGCGGTCGGTCCGATGGCGGTTTTGGCCTGAAGGTCCGGCTGGTCGTCAGCCTGCCGGGCCTTGATCGGGCGGTTGCGGAAAAGATCGCCGAGCGTGGGCACCACATCTGCCCGTACTCGAACGCGACCAAGGGCAACATCGAGGTTGTGACCGAAGTGGTCTAATGCCGACTGAACGAATGGAAAAAGGCCGGACCTATGCGTCCGGCCTTTGTGCAGTTCCAAGGGGTGCCGTCAGGCCCGAACCAGCTTCTCGTATTCGGTCGCGACACGCTTGGTCAGATCGCCCACCTCGAACATGTAGTCGCCGATCTGGCCCACGGGGGTCACCTCGGCGGCGGTGCCGGTCAGCCAGCACTGCTCGAACGTCGCCAGTTCCTCGGGCATGATGTAACGTTCGTGGACCTTGATCTGCATGTCTTTCAGCATGCCGATCACGGTCTGCCGGGTGATGCCGTTCAGGATGCAGTCCGGGTTCGGGGTGTGGACCTCGCCGTCCTTGACGAAGAAGATGTTCGCCCCGGTCGCCTCGGCCACATAGCCGCGGAAGTCGTAGAACAGCGCATCAGAGCAGCCCTTGGCCATGGCGGCGTGCTTGGACATGGTGCAGATCATGTATAGCCCGGCGGCCTTGGCGGCGGTGGGGATGGTTTCCGGCGAGGGCCGTTTCCATTTGGCGATGTCGAGCTTGGCACCCTTCATCTTGGCGTCGCCGTAGTATGCACCCCAGGACCAGCAGGCGATGGCGAGGCGGACCGGGTTGCCAAGCGAGGCGACCCCCATCTCGTCCCCGGCACCCCGGAAGGCCACGGCACGGATGTAGGCGTCGGTCAACCCGTTGGCCTTCAGCACCTTTTCCTTGGTGGCGTCGATCTGTTCGGCGGTGTAGGGGATCGGCATGTCGAGGAGGCGGCCGGATTCAAGGAGGCGCAGCGAATGTTCGTGGCCCTTGAAGATCTTGCCATTGTAGCAGCGTTCCCCCTCGAAGACCGAGGAGGCATAGTGCAGGGCGTGGGTCAGGATGTGGACGTTCGCCGAACGCCATTCCACCAGCTTGCCATCCATCCAGATGAACCCGTCGCGATCGTCGTATCCCGCCATTCCGGCCTCCCGCTTTGCGAATGTTGCGCCTGAAAGGTCCGCTTCGGACAGATTCTTGCGCGAAATCGGACAGGAGTTACGGGTTCGTGCTTGGAAAGTCAACAAGGCTGACGTAAATTCCGATGAAATGGAGGGTGCGATGGCCGAGACACCGGGCGGGGAGAACCTGCTGTTCCTGACGGACGAGCAGTTGCGCAAGGGCATCGAGGCGATGTTCTTTGCCTATCGCGGCTTCACGGCCGACCCGGACCGGATTCTGGAGGGCAAGGATTATGGCCGGGCGCATCACCGGGCGATCCATTTCATCCATCGTTCCCCCGGGACGACGGTTTCAAACCTCTTGTCGATCCTTGGTGTTACAAAGCAGTCGTTGAATCGTGTGTTGCGCACCATGATCGAGGATGGTCTCGTTCGCAGCGAGAAGGGCAAAGTGGATGCGCGGGAACGGCATCTGCATTTGACGGACAAGGGACAGATGCTGGAACGGGAATTGTCGGACGCGCAGCGGGCGCGAATGCGGGCGGCGTACCGGGCAGCGGGGCCGCAGGCGGTGCAGGGCTTTCGGCAGGTGCTGGAGGCAATGATGGACCCGGAGATGCGCCGACAGTTCAACCGGCTGAAGGACGGCGGCTGATGGGACCGGACGCGCATCTGCTGATCGTCGACGATGACGAGCGTATCCGGGGGCTGTTGCAGAAGTTCCTGGTGCGGAACGGATTTCTGGTTTCTGTCGCGCGCGATGCGTCTCAGGCAAGGCGGATCCTGGGCGGGCTGGAGTTCGACCTGATCGTTATGGACGTGATGATGCCGGGCGAGGACGGGGTGACGCTGACGCGTGATCTGCGGAAGAAGATGGCGACTCCGATCCTTTTGCTGACGGCGCGGGGCGAGGCGGCGAACCGGATCGAAGGGCTGGAGGCGGGGGCGGATGACTATCTGGTCAAGCCGTTCGAGCCGAAGGAATTGCTGCTGCGGATCAACGCGATCCTGCGGCGGGTGCCTGCTGTCAAGGCGGCCGAGCCGGTGCGGCAGGTCATCCATCTGGGGGCCGTGCGCTATGACCTCGACCGGGGCGAGATGTGGCGCGGCGAGGCTCCGGTCCGGCTGACGGCAACCGAAGCGCAGCTGATGCGGGTCTTTGCGGCGGCTCCCGGCGTGCCGATCAGCCGGGAAAGGCTGGTCAGCGAGACCGGGGGCGAGGACGCGGCGCAGGAGCGGGCGGTGGACGTGCAGATCACCCGGCTGCGTCGGAAGATCGAGGACGACCCGAAGGTGCCGCGCTATCTGCAGACGGTGCGGGGCGAGGGATACATGCTTCAGCCGGACTGAGTTTGGCAAGCGAGCGGGGGTTTCACCCCCGCACCCCCGTGGAGTATTTCCGAAAAGAGCAAGACCATGCTGGTTTTCACGCATCCGGACTGTGCGCGACATGTGACCCCGCCCGGGCATCCGGAGCGGGTCGCACGGCTGGCGGCGGTTGAGCGCGGGCTTGCCGGGTTGCCGGTGGAGCGGCGGGATTGTCCCGTTGGCGAGGAGGCAGAGGTGCTGCGGTGCCATCCGGCGGGGTATCTGACGCGGGTGAAGTCTGCCGTTCCCAGTGCGGGGTGGGCACAGCTGGATGGGGATACGTTCCTGTCCTCGGGGTCGTATGACGCGGCGATGCGGGCGGTCGGGGGGATTTGCGCGGCGGTCGATGCGGTGGTGGCGGGCGAGGCGAAGACGGCCTTTGTCGCCGGGCGACCCCCAGGGCACCATGCGGAACGCGAGACGGCGATGGGGTTCTGTCTGTTCGGGACGGTGGCCATCGGGGCGAAGCGGGCTTTGGATCATCATGGGTTGGCCCGCGTCGCCGTGGTGGATTTCGACGTGCATCACGGCAACGGGACGCAGGATCTGTTGTGGGACGAGGGGCGGTGTCTGTTCGTTTCCAGCCATCAGATGCCGCTCTATCCCGGCAGTGGGCGACCGGAGGAGCGCGGGGCGCACGGGCAGATCCTGAATGTGCCTTTGCGGGCCGGTTCCGGAGGGCGGGCGATGCGGGAGGTCTATGAGGGCGTGGTGTTCCCGGCCTTGGCGGCCTGGGAACCTGAGTTGCTGCTCATATCTGCCGGGTTCGATGCCCATGCCGACGATCCCCTGGCGGGGCTGGAGTGGCAGGCGGAGGATTATCGGTGGCTGACGGATCGCCTGTGCGATTTCGCCGGGGGGCGGGTGGTATCGTCGCTGGAGGGTGGCTATGATCTGGACGCGCTGGCGGCTTCCGTGGCCGCGCATGTGGATGTGCTGGAGGAGCGGGGCCGATGAGTGACAAGCCGGTTGATGCGATGAGTTTCGAGGAGGCGATGGCCGCTCTGGAGCAGGTCGTGGGGGCGCTGGAACGGGGCGAAGTCCCGCTGGAGCAGTCGATTGCGCTGTATGAACGCGGGGCGGCGCTGAAGGCGCATTGCGCGAAGAAGCTGGCCGAGGCCGAGGAGAAGGTGGAGCTGATCCGGGCGCAGGAAGGCCGGGCGGTGGGCACGACTCCGGCGGAGGGGATGTGAGTTTCTCGCAGCGGTTGGCGGCGGATGCGGCGCTGTGCGAGGCCCGGCTGTTGGCTGCTTTGGCGGGTCGGGCTGACCAGCCGGTGACTGATGCGATGCGCTATGCGGTGCGCGGGGGCAAGCGGCTGCGCGGGTTCCTGGTGCTGGAAAGTGCGCGGATGCTGGGGGTGCCGGAGGATCGGGCAGTATCGGCGGCGGCGGCGATCGAGGCGCTGCATGCCTATTCCCTGATCCACGATGATCTGCCCTGCATGGACGACGACGACCTGCGGCGCGGGCAGCCGACGGTGCACAAGAAGTGGGATGAGGCGACGGCGGTGCTGGCAGGGGATGCCTTGCAGACGCTGGCGTTCGACCTGCTGTGTGATCCTGCGTTGGGGACAGCCGAGGTGCGCATGGAACTGGTTTCGGGGCTGGCGCGGGCGTCGGGGATCGACGGGATGGTGCTGGGTCAGGCGCTGGACATCGCGGCGGAGACGGCGGGGCGTAGCCTGACTCTGGCGGAGATCACTGCGTTGCAGGCGGGCAAGACCGGAGCCTTGATCGGCTTCGCAGCCGAAGCGGGGGCGGTCATTGCCGGGGCGGATCGCGGGCCGTTGCGGCGCTATGCCGCTGCGCTGGGACTGGCGTTTCAGATCGCGGATGACATTCTGGACGTGACCGGCGACGAGGCGAAAACGGGCAAGCGGCTGCACAAGGATGCCGAGGCGGGGAAGGCGACGTTCGTTTCTCTGCTGGGGCTGGAAGGTGCGCGGGCTCGGGCGGCGGAACTGGTCCGGGAGGCCGAGGCGGCGCTTGTCGGGTATGGAAAAGGCGCTGCCAACTTGATCGCGGCGGCGCGCTTCGTTATCGCGCGGGACAGTTGACGCGCAAAGGCAGGCATGATGACCGACCGACCCCAGACGCCGCTGCTTGACCGGGTGAAGCTGCCCTCGGACCTGAAGGGACTGTCGGACAGGGAACTGCATCATCTGGCCGACGAGTTGCGGGCGGAGACGATTGCCGCAGTCAGCGTGACTGGCGGGCATCTGGGGGCCGGGTTGGGCGTCGTCGAGCTGACGGTTGCGATCCATGCCGTCTTTGACACCCCGCGCGACAAGCTGATATGGGACGTGGGCCACCAGTGCTATCCGCACAAGATCCTGACCGGGCGGCGCGACCGGATCCGGACCTTGCGGATGGAGGGCGGGTTGTCGGGGTTCACCAAGCGGTCGGAAAGCCCCTATGACCCGTTCGGGGCGGCGCATTCGTCGACCTCGATCTCGGCGGCGCTGGGCTTTGCCATGGCGGCAGACCTCGGCGGCGATCCGGGCGATGCGATTGCGGTGATCGGCGATGGGGCGATGTCGGCGGGCATGGCCTTCGAGGCGATGAACAATGCCGGTCACCTGGGCAAGCGGCTGTTCGTGATCCTGAACGACAACGAGATGTCGATCGCTCCCCCGGTGGGGGCGCTGTCGGCCTATCTGAGCGGGCTTTATGCAGCCGCGCCGATGCAGGACCTGAAGCAGGTGGCGAAGGGCTTCGTCAGCCTGTTGCCGTCGCCGTTCCAGGAGGGGGCGAAGCGGGCCAAGGACATGTTTAAGGGCATGGCCGTGGGCGGGACCCTGTTTGAATCGCTCGGGTTCGAGTATGTGGGGCCCATCGACGGGCATGACCTGGACCAGCTTTTGCCGGTGCTGCGGACGGTGAAGGCGCGGGCGACGGGGCCGGTGCTGATCCATGTGCTGACCAAAAAGGGCAAGGGCTACGCCCCGGCAGAAGCCGCACGGGACAAGGGGCACGCGACGGGCAAGTTCGACGTGCAGACCGGTGTCCAGGCGAAGGCGGCTTCAAATGCTCCCAGCTACACCAAAGTCTTCGCGCAGAGCCTGATTGCCGAGGCGGAACGCGACGAGCGGATTGTCGCGGTCACCGCGGCGATGCCGGACGGGACGGGGCTGGACCTGTTCGCGGGCCGCTTCCCGAAACGCTGCTTCGACGTGGGGATCGCGGAACAGCACGCGGTGACATTCAGTGCCGGGCTGGCGGCGGGGGGGATGAAGCCGTTCTGCGCGATCTACTCCACCTTTCTTCAGCGCGGCTACGATCAGGTCGTGCACGATGTGGCGATCCAGCGGCTGCCGGTGCGGTTTGCCATCGACCGGGCCGGGCTGGTGGGGGCGGATGGGGCGACCCATGCGGGGGCGTTCGATGTGGGATTCATGTCCAGCCTTCCGGGGATGGTGGTGATGGCGGCGGCGGACGAGGCCGAACTGGTGCATATGGTGGCCACGGCGGCGGCCTGGGATCAGGGTCCGATTGCGTTCCGCTATCCGCGCGGGGAAGGCGTGGGGGTGGAGATGCCCGCGCGCGGCGTGCCGCTGGAGATCGGGCGGGGACGGGTCTTGCGCGAAGGATCGCGGGTGGCTCTGCTGTCATTTGGCACCCGGCTGGCGGAAAGCCTTAAGGCGGCGGAGGCCCTGGCCTCGCGCGGGGTGTCGGTGACGGTGGCGGATGCGCGGTTTGCGAAGCCGCTGGATCGGGATCTGGTCCTGCGGCTTGCGCGGGGGCATGAGGCGCTGGTGACGGTGGAGGAAGGCGCGATCGGGGGCTTCGGCAGCCATGTCGCGCAAACCTTGGCCGAAGAAGGGGTGTTCGACAGGGGGCTGAAGTTCCGGTCGCTGGTGCTGCCGGATATCTTCATCGACCAGGCCTCACCTGAGGCGATGTACCGGGTCGCGGGACTGGACGCGGGGCATATAGAGGCCAAGGTGCTGCAGGCCTTGGGCGTCGCGGTGGTGGGGAAGCGGGCGTGAGGGAGTCGGGGTGAACCCCGACCTATCGCAGCCCGTCCATGACGCGGACCAGGGCCTCGGATATGCCCGGTTCCGACAGGGCGTGGCCGGCCATCGGGACCATCTTCAGGTCGCATTTCGCCCAGCCTTGGGCCAGGGACCAGGCAGCCATCGGCGGGCAGATCATGTCGTAGCGGCCCTGGACGATGGTGGCGGACAGATGCTCGATGCGTGCGCGTTCGCGCAGGATCCAGCCGTCGCATTCCAGAAAGCCCGCGTTCTGGAAGTAGTGGTTTTCCAGCCGCGCGAAGGCGCGGGCGTAGTCGGAGGGGCTTTCGCCCAAGGCACCTTCGTTCTGGATCGAGGCGAGAGCGTTTTCCCAGTTGGCCCAGATGCGGCCATAGCGGGTTTCCTCGACCAGATTGCCGGAAAAGAGGCGGCGGTGGTAGGCGGCGATAAGGTCGCCGCGTTCCGCTTCGGGGATGACCTGGACAAAGTGCGACCAGAGATCCGGGAAGAAGGCCCCTGCCCCGCCGCCGTAGAACCAGGCAAGCTCGGCCTTGGTCGCAAGGAAGACTCCGCGCAGGACAAGGTGCGCGACCCGGTCGGGGTGGGAGATCGCATAGACCAGCGCAAGCGTCGCACCCCAGCTGCCGCCAAAGCCGATGAACCGGTCGATGCCAAGCTCGGTGCGGATGGTCTCGACATCTTCGACGAGATGCCAGGTGGTGTTGGTGGTGACCGAGGCATGCGGACGGGACCGGCCGCAACCGCGCTGGTCAAACAGGATGACGCGGAAGGCGCGCGGGTCGAAATAGCGGCGCATCGCCGGGGAGCAGCCGCCTCCGGGCCCGCCATGAAACACGATGACCGGGATGCCAGAGGGATTGCCGCATTGTTCGACATAGACCCGGTGCCCGTCGCCCATGTCGATCACGCGCTGATCGAACGGGTCGATCGGCGGGTAAAGGTATTCGACTGCGCGCTTTTGACCTGATCTCTGATCCATATTCACCCTATATAGCCACGGGAATGCCCGGAGTCGAAGGGCATTCCGAGGAAGGGCAGGAGGCTGTGATGGCAGTGGATACGGTGGACCCGCAAGAGGTCGCCAAGTTCGAGGCGATGGCCGCGGAATGGTGGAACCCGGAGGGCAAGTTCAAGCCCCTGCACATGCTGAACCCCTGTCGGCTGGACTACATCACCAGCCAGATCGCTGCCGAGTTCGGGCGGGATCTTTCAGGACCGTTGCCGTTCAAGGGCCTGCGGATCCTGGACATCGGCTGCGGGGGCGGCCTTCTGTCCGAGCCGATGGCGCGGCTGGGGGCCGAGGTCGTGGGGGCGGATGCGGCCCCCCGGAATATCCCCGTCGCGCAGCTGCATGCCGAGCAGTCGGGGCTTGCCATCGACTACCGGCACACGACCGCCGAGGCGCTGGCGGAAGCCGGCGAGCAGTTCGATGCCGTCCTGAACATGGAAGTCGTGGAGCATGTGGCCGACCCGCAGGCCTATCTGACTGCCTGCCAGCAGTTGCTGAAACCCGGCGGGCTGATGATTTGCTCGACGCTGAACCGGAATCCGAAGTCGTTTGTGATGGCGATCATCGGCGCGGAATGGGTGATGCGCTGGCTGCCGAAGGGCACGCATGACTGGGCGAAGTTCATCACCCCCGACGAGCTTTTCGCGCTGATCGAGAAGGCCGGCCTGCGCCCGGTGGACCGCAAGGGCATGGTCTTCAACCCGGTGTCCTGGCGCTGGAGCCTGTCGGACCGGGATCTGAGCTGCAACTATGTCACCGCGTCGGTGAAACGCTAGGCGGTGACGACCATGCGTGCGGGCCGCCGGTCGAAGGCGCGGCTGACGTCCCGGATCAGTTCGGCAAGGTCGTCGATGTCGGCCGGGCCGTGCATCGCGTTCAGCTGAATTCGCCAGCGAGGGGCGTGAAGCGGCACTGTCGGTGCCTGCAAGAGGGCCACGCGCGGCCCGGCGCTTTCCAGAAGCGCGGTGCGGGGCAGCGCGGTCCCGGCCGGCAAAAGAACCGGGACCAGTGGAGAGGCCGCTCCCATGACGCGGGCACCATCCGCCATCAGGTGATTGCGCAGCCTGAGCGACATGCCATGCAGGTTGCGACGGCGGCGTCGACCCTCGGGTCCGAAGGCGATTTCGGATGCGGCAAGGATGGCGCTGGCATTCGGCGGTGCCAGGGGGCTTGCACCACGCCGGATATCGGCGCCGAAGTCCGGGTCACGAAAGGCGGCAAACCCTCCGTTCGCGCCGAAGCATTTCACCAGACTGCCGACGACGATGTCGATGCGACCGAGGCAACCCTGGACCTCCATCACTCCGCCGCCGTCCTGGCCCATGGCACCGACGTCGTGCGAGACATCGACGACCAGCCGTGCATCGTGCAGGCGGGCCAACTGGGTCAGGTCCGCAAGATCGGCAACCTTCGAGCCATGGGCCGACACGGCGGGAACCGCGATCACCAGTCGCCCGCGCCGCCTTTGCCGGGCAAGGCGGACCAGACGCCGCTCGACCGCTGCGATCGAGCCGGACGAAAAGCGGTACAGGCCTGCACGACAAGCCAGAACAGTGTCGAACATGGCGGACGGAGCGGCGGAATCGATCAGAACATCGTCGTCTGGGGCCAGGATCGCCGCCAGCGTTTGCCGGATGGCGTCAGACCCGGACGCGAAGGTTGCGGCGCACGGCAGGTTCAGGGTCGCAGCGAGGCGGGCTTCAATCGCCCGACCCCTGTCGTCAGCGAGGCGCTGACCTTGGGCTGAGTTGGCCGCTGCCCGCACGGCAGGATGGTCGGCAAGGCCAAGGTAGTCCTGCGCGGCGAAATTCAGGCCTGGCCTACCTGTGGCGACACCGGTGGACGGGTCGGTGCCAAGCAATCCGCCGTTCAAGAGCTGGGCGAGACTGTCGGCGCGATCGCCGTCCGCCCGCCTGGCGGAGGTTCCGGTCAGAGAGGGGACAGGCTTGCCAGGTCCGGGCATCGTTCGACCTTTCGCGGGTGTCCGGACCGGGCCTTGGAGGGGCACCGAGAGCGGCGTCGGGTTCAGCGTGTGCCTAGGGGGGAGAACCGCGCGTTAATTCCCCGTGAAAACGCCAAATGTCCTGTCCCTGCGGCATCTGCGGCGGGAATCGCGGTCGAATCAGCCATAGTCGGGACGGGTCAGCGGGCCGTCTTTCACGCGATTTCACGATTTTCTCTCGCTTAAGTCGGGGCGCCCGGCCCGATTGACGCTAATTTCACGGAAGGAGTCCGATTGTTCCTGACGACGACAGGCAGCGATAGGCAGGGCTTTCCGATGTTCATCCGGTTGGTGGGGCTGTTTCAGGTGCTGGACGCCTCGGGCACGGACTGCACACCGCGTGGGGCGAAGGCGCGGGCCCTGCTGGCCCTGCTGGGCAGGACCGAAGATCATTGCCGCCCCCGCCGCTGGCTGGAAAACCGATTGTGGTCGGACCGAGGGCAGGAACAGGCCTCGGGCAGTCTGCGGCAGGCGCTGTCGGAATTGCGCAAAGCGCTGGGAACTCTGGCCGACCATCTGCAAAGCGACCGCGATTGCGTCCGGCTTGTGCGGTTCGAGACCGATCTGGATCGTGATCCCGAAGCGGCGCGGCTGGCGCTGGCCGGTGGGCGCGAATTCCTGGAAGGGATCGACATTCTTGACCCCGCTTTCGGTGAATGGCTGGCCGAAGAGCGGCGGCGCGTGGTCGTGGACCTTGGTCACGCGGCGCGATCTGTCGGGCGGCCATTCCGGCTGCGGCTGGCGGCGCTGCCCGAGGGAACCGAGGCGGCCATCGCCCGTGATCTTGCCGGGGCAATTGCGCGGCTGACGGCCGAATACCTGCTGCGCGACGGGCCGGAAGGTTTTGGCTCTGCGGCAAACCCCTTGCCGGAGGGGCTGGACCTGCATGTCGAAGGTGCCTGGAGCGGCGACCGGGCGCATCTCAAGCTGCGTCTGGTAGCCCAGTCCGACCATACGACGATCTGGAGCCAGCGACTGATCGCCAGCCGGACAGCTGGCGAGGATGGCCGGGGCGCAGCAGCTTCACTGGTCTTCGAGACGACGGAAGCGCCGATCATGTAAGGACACCGGCGGCCTTCAAGGTTGCCCTGCCCTCTCTGACCGCCTTGCATCGCGGGGCCTTCGCCGGTAGCACGGAACCCGGTTTTAGCCCCGGGAGACGATGGATGGACGGGATCGACACGCTGAAGGCAAAGTACCTCGCGGCGGTTGCTGGCGCTGCGGACGAGGCCGGGCTGGAAGAGGTCCGCGTCGGCGCGCTTGGCAAGAAGGGCGAGATTTCGGGCCTGATGGCCGGTCTGGGCAAGATGGACCCCGAGGCTCGGAAGGCGGCTGGGGCCAGCCTGAACTCGCTGAAAGATGAGATCGACGCGGCGTTGCGGGCGCGGAAAGTCGCGCTGGGCGATGCGGCACTGGATGAGCGGCTGAAGACCGAGTGGCTGGACGTGACCCTGCCGGGGCGGCCCCGCCCGCGCGGGACGGTGCATCCGGTGAGCCAGGTCATGGAAGAGCTGACGGCGATCTTTGCCGACATGGGGTTTTCCGTGGCCGAAGGGCCGCAGGTTGAATCCGACTGGTACAATTTCGACGCGCTGAACATCCCGCCGGAACACCCGGCCCGGCAAGAGCATGACACGTTCTTCATGGCGCGGGCCGAGGGCGACACCCGCCCGCCGCATGTTTTGCGGACGCATACCAGCCCGGTGCAGATCCGGGCGATGATGGCGCAGGGCGCGCCGATCCGGGTGATCGCTCCCGGTCGGGTCTACCGGATGGACATGGACCAGACGCACACGCCGATGTTCCATCAGGTCGAGGGGCTGGCGATTGATCGCAGCATCTCGATGGCGAACCTCAAGTGGACGCTGGAGGAGTTCTGCCGGGCGTTCTTCGAGGTGGACAAGGTGGAATTGCGGTTCCGCGCCTCGCACTTCCCGTTCACGGAACCCTCGGCCGAGGTCGACATCCGCTATTCATCCGTCGGCGGTCAGCTGAAGATCGGCGAGGGCGACAAGTGGATGGAGATCCTGGGCTCGGGCATGGTGCATCCCAGGGTGTTGCAGGCGGCGGGGGTGGACCCGACCCAATGGCAGGGCTTTGCCTTCGGTATGGGGATCGACCGGATCGCGATGCTGAAATACGGGATCCCGGACCTGCGGGCGTTCTTCGAGGCCGACCTGCGCTGGCTGCGCCACTATGGGTTCTCGGCGCTGGACGTGCCGGACCTTGCGGGGGGGTTGTCGGCCTGAATGGACGATGACGAGGTCGCCTTTCGCCAGCACAAGGCCGCCAATGACCCGGCCTTTCCGGCGCAGCGCGAAGAAGCCTGGGGGCGGATCGTCTCGGCGCTGGACGGGGTGCTGGGGCCGGAGGGCTATGCGTTAAGCGGAACGACCTGGAGCAGGCCTTCCCCGCAGGGAAGGTCTGCGGTGCATCTTCAGCGCAACCGCTATGGCTGGGATGTGCAGATCATCCTGCGGTTCGTGACCCCGGAAGGTGGGGTGCCGGATCATCCCGACTGGCCGGGTGGCGAGGATGTGACGCTGGCCGCGTTCTTCGAGCGGGCAGAGCGCGATCCGGGCACGCTGGCGTTCGTCGATGTGCTGGACCGGCCGGAGTGCCTGGCGGTGGCGGTGACGATCCTGCGCGAGCAGGTGCTGCCGTGGTTCGATGCACTGCATTTTCCGCAGGGTTAGAGACTGAATCGTTTGGCTGCCGCCCGCCCGGCCCAGCGACCGGTCGCCCATGAGGCGGTGAGGAGGTAGCCGCCGGTCGGGGCCTCCCAATCCAGCATTTCCCCGGCGACGAAGGTGCCCGGGAGGGCTTTCAGTTCCAGATCAGGGGTGACGGCGTCCCAGGCGATGCCTCCGGCGACAGAGATGGCTTCGTCGAGGGGGCGGGGGCCTTGGAGCGGGATCGGCAGGTGCTTGAGATGGGCGAAGGGCTTTGCGCGGGCGAATTCCATCACCAGGGCGATCTGGGCGCGGTCGAGGCCAAGCTTGCGGAGTTTGTTTGTGGTGCTGTCGCCGGGTTTCATCCTGGACAGGCGGCGGGTGATTTCCTCTTGCGCGAGGTCGGGGAGGAGGTCGAGGGCGAGTGTATATGCGTCGCGTAGATACTTGTATATACTGTATATACCGCCGCCCTCGACGCCTTTGGCCGAAATGACGAACTCACCGCGCTCGCGGTGGGGACCGGCAATAAGGGCTATGCCTTTGACAGGACTTCCGAAAAACGGGGCCATGTGAGGCGACCAGTCGACGCGGAAGCCCATGTTGGCGGGTTTCCAGTCGGTGATTTCCATGCCCCTTTCGCGCAGCCAGGGGACCCAGGCACCGTCCGAGCCGAGACGTTGCCAGCTTGCCCCACCAAGGGCGAGAATGGTGACTTTGGGGGTGAGGCTTTGCGGGCCGGTGGGGGTGTCGAAGGCGAAGGCGGCCCCGTCGAAGCCGGTCCAGCGCCAGCGGGTGCGGATTTCCACGCCTTGCGTGGTCAGGCGTTGGAGCCATGCGCGGAGAAGGGGTGAGGCTTTCGTCGCCACAGGGAAGATGCGGCCGGAGGAGCCTGTATATACGTCCTGACCGAGGTCGCGGCACCAGTCCTGCACTTCCCTTGGGCCAAATTCCTTAAGGATCGAAAGGAGTTGCGGGGCGTCGTAGCGGGAGACGAAGGTGTCCCACGCTTCGTCCTTGGTGACGTTCAGGCCGGATTTTCCGGCCATCAGGAACTTGCGGGCGACGGTGGGTTTGGCCTCGACGACAAGGGTTCGGACGCCCGCCTTGGCCAGCTCCTCGGCTGCCATCAGGCCTGCGGGACCTGCGCCGATGACGAGGGCCTCAGGTTGCGGCATTGCGCAGTTCGACGACGCGGTGGGGGTAGGGCATGTCGATCCCGGCCTCTTTCAGCGCGTTCCAGACGGCGAAGAGGACGGGGGAGCCATACTTGTTCTTGCCGTCGTCGATGCCCGATACCCAGTACTCGACGGCAAAGTCGACGCTGCTTTCGCCGAAGCCTCGCAATTCGCAGTCCGGGCCGTCGGGCGCTTGCAGCACGAACGGGAGCTTCGATACAGCGCGTTCGATCAGATCGGGCACGATGTTTATGTCTGTCTCGTAACTGACTGAAAACAGGGCCTCATATCGGTTGGCGCTGCCCTGATCCGAGTAGTTGACGACCCGGGTGGTGATGAAATGTTCGTTCGGGACGACGATCCATTTGCCGTCGAACGTCTCCAGAATACAGGCGCGGGCGGTCATCTTGACGATGGTGCCCTTTTCGCCGCCGTCGAGTTCGACGTAGTCGCCGACGGTGGTCTGGCCTTCGAGGAGGAGGATGATCCCGGAGACGAAGTTGGCGGCGATCTGTTGCAGGCCAAGGCCGATGCCGACACCCAGCGCACCGCCCAGCACGGCGACGGCGGTAAGGTCGATGCCCATGATCGACATGAGGAGCAGGAAGGATGCGCCGAAGATGGCGACCTCGCTGGCCTTGATGGCCAGTTCGCGGGTGGCGGGGCGCAGGTCGGGCTGTGCCTTGAGGTAGCCGGCGGACTGGCGGTTGGACCAGCTGCCGAGCCAGAAGAGGAGCGATCCGGCGATCAGACCGCGGATCAGAGCCAGAGCGGTGAACTGGATGTTGCCGAGGTTGACCTGGGCGGCGTCGAGGCGGGTGGTGACCTCGTCCAGGACACCCAGCGCGTGCAGCGCCATGACGGGGAGGAGGACGTAGCGGCCCATCAGTTTCAGGAAGCCGGGGGGCAGGACTTTGCGGACAAGCTCGACGGCGGCAAGAAGCAGGAAGACGCGTTTGCCGAAGGCGATGACTTCACCCGAGCCGAAAGTGGCGCGGGTCAGGCCCTCACCCACGGCAGTCAGGGCGTAGGCGAGGAGCGGGAGGAGGAGCGGCAGGAAGAGGAGGGCAAAGCGGCGGAGGCGGGCGAGGATGTGCACCGCCTCGGGCTTTGGCGTCAGGGTCTTTTCCACGATTGGCGCAAGGCGGCGGGCGAGGAGGCGGGCGAGTATATACGCGGCAATGAGGAGGCCGAACTGCATCAGGGCAGCGGGGGAGGAGAGCCAGCCCAGCGCGGTGTCATATGCGTCTCTAAACCAGCGATTCAGCTGCTCCACGCCTTACCCTCGATTGTGGGCGATGCGCCCGATGGTGTTGAGCAGGATCTGCGCAGCGAGGATCGTCGTGGTGCCGGAGTGGTCGTAGTCGGGTGCGACCTCGACCAGGTCGATCCCGATGACGTTGCCCTGTTTGGTAAGGCCGTCGATCAGTTCGAGGACCTCGTAATACAGGAATCCGCCGTGCGAGGGGGTGCCGGTGCCGGGGGCGATGGAGGGGTCGAAGCCGTCGATGTCGATGGTCAGGTAGTAGTCGACGCCCTTCGGGATGCGGGCGAGGGTCGCCTCGATCCCCAGTTTGCGGATCTGGCGGACAGAGAGGATGTCGTCGCCCATCTTCCGCGCTGCCTCATATCCGTCCTTGGCGGTAGAACTGACGTTGCGGATGCCGAGGGCGGTGATGCCCTTGACGTGGTCCTGTTCGGCGGCGCGGCGCATCGGGTTGCCGTGGCCGTGGCGGACGCCGTGGCGGACGTCGACGAAATCGAGGTGGGCGTCGATCTGGACGATATGCAGCGGGCGGCCTGCGAAGGCGCGGATGCAGGGGATGTTGATGGAGTGGTCGCCGCCAAGGACCACCGGGATCGCTCCGGCGGCGAGGATGGCGCGGACGCCGGTTTCGATGTTGGCGTGAGAGGTTTCGGTGTCGGTGTGGACGATGTCGGCATCGCCGATATCCAGGATGCGGACGCCGTCGAGGTAGGTCACGTCGTCTTCGTGGTCGTAGGCCCCGGCGTGGCCGAAGGAGAAGAGGGTGGAGGCCTCACGGATGCCCCTTGGCCCAAAGCGGGCCCCGGCGCGGAACTGGGTGCCAAAGTCGAAGGGGGCGCCGAGGATGGCGAAGTCGGCGTCGATCTTGGACCAGTCGGGCTGATAGGGGTTCTTGCCGAAGGTCGCGATGCCGACGAAGGGCAGGTTCAGGCGGCCTTTGTCGTAGGCGTTGGTCATGGCAGTTCCCCGTTGGTCATGCGTTTCAGGGCGGCAACATGCCCCGGATCGGCCGCAAGTGCATGTTCGGCCAGCGACATGGCGGTGTCCAGCACCGCCTCGGCGGCCACGATACGGTCGATCAGGCCCCATGAAAGGGCGTCTTCGGCGTCGATCCTTTGCCCGGCAAGGAGGATCATCTTCGCACGCGAAGGGCCGATCAGGGCGGCAAGACGAGCGGGGTCGGACGGCTGCGGACGGTATCCAAGGCGCATGACGGGGTAGAAGAAACTGGCGGAAGGGACAGCAATGCGCAGGTCGCAGGCAAGGGCCAAGCCCATCGCGCCGCCCGCAAGGGTGCCGTTCAGCGCGGCGATCGACAGGCCGGGGAAGGCGGAGACGGCGGTCGAGGCCGCCTCCCAAGCCGGCGAGAGGCCGAGGCCTGCCTTCATCTCGTCCAGATCGGCCCCGGCCGAGAAGACCTTGCCCTCGCCGGTCAGGATCAGGACACTGGCACAGCGGGCAGCGTCGCTGGCTGCGGAGGCGAGACTTTCCAGCATCGCTTCGGTCAGCGCGTTGGCCTTGTCCGGGCGGGCGAGCGTGATCGTGCAGCAGTCACCTGCGTTCTGAACCCTTATCATGATTGTCTCATCCGACTTTCCCCACCTCGGTCCCGGAAACCCTTGACGCCCTCGGGACGAGATAGAAAGGTTGCGCGACCGAATTCAACCCGAAAGGCTGTTGCCATGACGCGCGCGCTTCTCTGTTCATCTGCGATTGCTACGGTGTTTCTTGCTTCCGGCGCAGGCGCCGAAGTGACCCCGAAAGAAGTGTGGGACAGCTGGCAGGCCATGCTGACCTCGTCCGGGCAAGAACTGGCCGTCGGCGCCACGTCTGACAGCGGCGGGGTGCTTGAGGTTTCGGATGTCGGCGTGACCTACAAGGATGAGTTGGGCGGCAGTGCCAGTGTCAGCTTCGACAAGCTGACGTTCAAGGACAATGGCGACGGCACGGTGACCGTGACGATGCCGGAAACCTATCCGGTGCAGATGGCCTTCCCGGCCGAGGCGGATGGGCCCGGATCGATGAAGCTGACCGTGGTCCAGCCCGGCATGACCATCGTGGCGGGCGGCAGCGCGACCGAGACGAGCTATGACTTCACCGCGCCCTCTCTGTCGATCAAACTGGACGAGATCACCGACGCGAGCGGCAAGGTACTGGACACCGAGGCCGACCTGGCGATGACCGGGGCGACGGGCAAATATCTCGTCAGCCAGGGTGGCGACAAGACCGTGCTGGACATGAGCTATACGTCCAAGGGGCTGGTGCTGAATGTCTCGGGCTCGGACAACAGCGAGGGTGGCGTCGGGCAGGGTCGGGGAACGATCTCGCTGTCCGACCTGACCGGCACCACGAAGGGCAATTTCCTGAGCGCCGACATGATGGCGAACATGGCCATGGCGCTGAATTCCGGCTTCACGATGGATTCGGCCTTCAGCTTCGGCGCGATGACGGCAGACCTCGACATCACCGATGCAAGCGGCCCGACCAAACTGGCGGCAACGGCCACGGGCGGCGGGTTCGTGCTGGCGATGGACAAGACGCGGATGAATTATGGCAGCTCGCTGAACGGCGCGAAGTTCACGCTGTCCGGTGAACAGATCCCGTTCCCGCAAGTGGAAGTGGCTTTTGCGGAAAGCGGGTTCAACCTTCTGATGCCAGTGACGAAATCGGACACGCCACAGGATTTCTCGTTCCTGACCAAGGTGGTGGACTTCACGGTGTCCGAGGATGTCTGGGGGCTGTTCGATCCGGCGGGCTCGCTTTCGCGGGAACCGGCGACGGTCGTTGTGGACCTGAAAGGCACCGGGTTCTGGACCCAGGACATCATGGACCCATCCGTGCAGATGGACGGGGCCGAGCCTCCGGGCCAGCTGAACAGCCTGGACCTGGTGCAGGTGCTGGCCAAGGTCGCAGGGGCCGAAGTGTCGGCGACCGGCGGCCTGACCTTCGACAATACGGATCTGCAGACCTTTGCCGGGATGCCGCGTCCCGATGGCAAGATCACCGTCGGGATCAAGGGCGCGAACCAGCTGGTCGACAACCTGATTGCGCTGGGCATCCTGAGCGAGGACGACGCGATGGGCTTCCGCATGGGGATGGCGATGTTTGCACGTCCCGGCGCGGGGCCGGATGAGCTGACCTCGGAAATCGAGTTCAAGGAAGGCGGGCTCTTCGCGAACGGGCAGCGGTTGCAGTAGCGGTGACCTTGCGAAGGGTCTTCGGCAGGGCTACCTGACATCGGCAGATGATACGGGACGATGTGATGACCCCCAGCCTAGCCGATCTGAGCCATGCCCTTCTGGATGCAGCGCGAAAAGCCGGGGCCGACAGTGCCGATGCGCTGGCGGTTTCGGGCACTGCACTGTCCATCGAAATCCGCAAGCGGGCGCTGGAGCAGGCGGAGCGGTCCGAGGGCGTGGAGATCGGCCTACGGGTGCTGATCGGGCGGCGGCAGGCCTGCGTGTCGGCCTCGGACACCTCGGCGGCGACAATTCAGGCGCTGGCGGAACGCGCCGTTGCGATGGCCCGTGAAGCACCCGAGGATTCGACGGCGGGTCTGGCCGAAGCGGGACAGCTGGCGACAGGCTGGGACCTGGCCGGTCTGGACCTCGCCGATCCGGCGGATGAGCCGGGAGCGGCGGTGCTGGAGGCCAGCGCGCGGGCGGTCGAGGCGGCGACGCTGGAAGCAAAGGGAATAACGCAGGTCGAAGCCTCGGCAGCCTATAGCCAGCGCGCACTGCACATGGCGGCGACGAACGGGTTTTCAGGCGGATATGGCAGGACCTCGACCTCGTTGTCGGCGGTGGCCTTCACAGGCTCGGGCACCGAGATGCAGCGGGATTACGCGGGCGAAGGGCGTATATACGCCTCTGACATGCCCTCGGCGGAGGAGATCGGGCAGCTGGCGGCGGAGCGGACCTTGGCCCGGGTCGGGTCGGTGAAGCCGAAGACCGGGACATTTGCGGTGGTCTATGATGAACGGGTGGCGGCGTCCCTGATCGGGCATCTGTTGTCGGCGATCAACGGGTCGTCGATTGCACGGGGGTCGTCCTGGGCGCGGGATTTGCTGGGCAAGCAGGTGCTGCCTGCGGGGATTTCGGTGGTCGAGGACCCGCATCGCAGCCGCATCGGGTCGTCGCGGCCGTTCGATGGCGAGGGGTTGCCCACTGTGCGGCGCGAGATCGTGGCGGACGGCGTGCTGACCGGCTGGGTGCTGGACCTGGCGACAGGACGGAAGCTGGGGATGCCATCGACCGGAAATGCCTCGCGCGGGACAAGCGCGCCGCCGTCGCCTTCGACGACGAACCTTGATCTGACGCAGGGGACACTGTCGCGCAACGACCTGATTTCGCAGATGGGAACCGGGCTTCTGGTCACGTCGATGATCGGGTCGACCATCAATCCGACGACCGGGGACTATTCGCGCGGGGCTGCGGGCTTCTGGGTGGAAAACGGCCAGCTGGCCTATCCGGTGCATGAATGCACCATCGCGGGGAACCTGCGCGACATGCTGCTGCGGATCGTCCCGGCAAATGACGCGCGGGCACATCTTTCGACGCGGGTGCCGTCGATCCTGATCGACGGGATGACCCTTGCCGGTGCGTGATCTGGCCCTTTTGACCGACGCCGCGCGCGAGGCGGGGCGGATCGCGCTGCGCTATTGGCGCCGCGACCCGCAGGTCTGGGACAAGGGCGGCGAACATGGGCCGGTGACCGAGGCCGACCTTGCGGTCAATGACATGCTGAAGGCGCGGCTTCTGGCGGCAAGGCCCGGCTATGGCTGGCTGTCTGAAGAAACGCCGGACAGTGCCGACCGGCTGGCTGTAGATACAGTGTTCATCGTGGACCCCATCGACGGGACGCGGGCTTTCGTGGCGGGAGAGGAAACCTGGGCGCATTCGCTGGCGGTGGCGCACAAGGGCCGGGTTACAGCGGGGGTGGTGTATCTGCCGGCGCTGGACCGTATATACACGGTTTCGGAAGGCTCGCCGCCGATGAAGGATGGGCAGTCGATAGCGGCCAGTCGGCGGGACGTGCTGACCGACGCCAATATCCTGACCACCAAAGCCAACATGGTGCCCGAGAAGTGGCCGGGCGGCGTGCCGGAGATCACCCGCAGCTTTCGCGCATCGCTGGCCTATCGGCTGTGTCTGGCGGCGGAAGGGCGGTTTGACGGGATGCTGACCCTGCGCGATGCCTGGGAATGGGACATCGCTGCCGGCAGCCTGATCGCTGAACGGGCGGGGGCGGTGGTGACGGACCGGCTGGGGGCGGCGTTGCGGTTCAATACGCCCTCGGCCCTGTCTGCGGGGGTGCTGGCCTTGCCGCCAAAACTGCATGCCGAAGCCATGTCGAAGCTGACGGCGGCTTAGGCCCTATACACTCCGCCTGCTTTCGGATACTGGCCCCCCAACGGTCAGGATTCCGGGACTGTGGGCGAGGAGGCCCGCACCAAAGGGACAGGGGCCGTCTGGCTTATCGGGCGCATGGGCCGCCCCCCTTTGGAAAGACATCATGACGATTGAAAACGTGGCCGCGCCGCTGGCGCAGGCTTTGGCCGCCAAGGGCTATGAGACGCTGACCTCGGTGCAGGACGCGGTGTTGGTTGACGGCGTTGCCGGGCGTGACCTTCTGGTGTCGGCGCAGACCGGGTCGGGCAAGACGGTGGCCTTCGGGCTGGCGATCGCGCCGGAAATTCTGGGCGGGCAGGACGTGCTTCTGTATGCCGACAAGCCGATTGCCTTGGCCATCGCGCCGACGCGCGAGCTGGCCTTGCAGGTCGCGCGCGAGCTGGAGTGGCTCTATGCGGGCGCTTCGGCGAAGCTGGCCACCTGTGTCGGCGGGATGGACTATCGCACGGAACGCCGGGCGCTGGACCGTGGGGCGCATATCGTGGTGGGCACGCCGGGGCGGTTGCGCGACCATATCGAGCGCGGCTCGCTGGACCTGTCGGGCCTGCGGGCCGTGGTGCTGGACGAAGCGGACGAGATGCTGGACCTCGGATTCGCCGAGGATCTGGAATTCATCCTGGCCGCTGCCCCGCCGGAACGCCGGACGCTGATGTTTTCGGCCACGGTGCCGAAGGAAATCGAAAAGCTCGCGGGGGAGTTCCAGAAGGACGCCTTGCGGATCGCGGCGCAGGGCGAGGCCAAGCAGCACGTCGATATCGAGTATCGTGCGGTCAGCGTGGCGGTGCGCGACCGGGAACATGCGATCTTCAACCTTTTGCGCTTCTACGAGGCACGGACAGCCATCGTGTTCTGCAAGACACGGGTGAACGTGAATCATCTGCTGGCGCGGATGGGGAACCGGGGCTTTCAGGTCGTGGCGCTCTCGGGAGAGCTTTCGCAACAGGAACGCACCCATGCCCTGCAAGCCTTGCGGGACGGGCGGGCGCGGGTCTGCATCGCGACGGACGTGGCGGCGCGCGGGATCGACCTGCCG
This sequence comes from Pseudomonadota bacterium, assembly GCA_040385165.1. Taxonomy (GTDB): domain Bacteria; phylum Pseudomonadota; class Alphaproteobacteria; order Rhodobacterales; family Rhodobacteraceae; genus Tabrizicola. The sequence goes on from JAZKHX010000001.1 coordinate 171,897, forward strand.
GGGCTGGAGCTGGTGATCCATGCCGATCTGCCGTCGAATTCCGAGACCTTGTTGCACAGGTCGGGCCGGACGGGACGGGCCGGGAAGAAGGGCGTTTCAGCGCTTGTGGTGACGCCTGCCGAGTTCAAGAAGGCGCAACGGCTTTTGTCCGGGGCCAAGGTGGTGGCGGAATGGGGTGCGGCACCGGGGGCCGATGACGTGCAGGCCAAGGACGACCTGCGGATTCTGGAGCATCCGGCGCTGACCGCCCCGCTGGGCGATGATGCCGGGATTGCGGGCGACCTGCTGGAACAGTTCGGGCCTGAGGCGCTGGCCGCGGCTTTCGTGCGGCTCTGGCGCGAGGGGAGGTCCGCGCCAGAAGTGCTGTCGACAGACCTGCCGGTTCCTCCGCCGTCCGCTCCGCGCGAGCGGGGCGAGTTCGGGCCTTCGGTCTGGTTCCGCATCAGTGTCGGCCGGGCTGGCCGGGCCGAGGCGCGCTGGCTTTTGCCGAAGATCTGCGACGCGGGCAGCATTGCGAAAGACGGCATCGGCGCGATCCGGGTGCGCGAGGACGAGACATTCGTGCAGATCTCCGAAGCCCTGGCGTCGCGGTTCGGCGGCACGGTCGAGCTGGACAAGGGCCTGACGATGGAGCGGATCGAGGGCGAGCCGGACCTGGACAAGCCGCGTTTCGTGAAACCCGAGCGTGCCGAACGCCGCGAAAAGCCTGCCTATGTGCCTAAGCCGCCGCGGGTGGTCGAGGAAGAGGGCTCGGACGCCCCGGCGCGGGAATATACGCCGAAGCCAAAGCCGAAATATGAGGACCGTCCCCGCGTTGCGCCCGTCGAAGCGCGGCCGGAGTGGAAGGACAAGCGCCAGGACGACCGTCCGGCCCATGCAGACCGCGCCCCGCGTCCCGAGGCGGCTGAAGATGCCCCGAAGAAGCCGCGCTGGTCGCCGGATCAGAAGTCTGCGCCGCGTTCGGCCGGTTTCAAGAGCCATGGCGGGTCGGCAGACCGTCCGGCGCGGGCGGTGGGCTACAAGAGCCATGCGTCGGAAGGCGGTGGCTACAAGGGCAAGCCCGAGAACTTCAAGCCGCGCGGCGAAGGAGCTGTACCCCGTGCCGAGGCGGATCGCCCGGCGCGCAAGCCCTATGCGGCCAAGACCGAAGGCTACAAGCCCCGGGGCGAGTATGCGCCGCGAGCCGAGGGGGACCGCGCGGCCCGCAAGCCTTATGCTGGAAAATCCGAAGGTTACAAGCCACGCGCCGAGGGGTTCAAACCCCGGGAAGATGGCGAACGCCCGGCCCGCAAGCCCTATGCGCCCAAGACCGAGGGCTTCCGTCCGCGAGAGGAAGGCGACCGTCCGAAGAAGACCTATGCCTCGAAGGGCGATGACGCGCGGCCCTTCGTGAAACGTGAAGGTGCAGGCAAGCCGGGCGGGTTCAAAAGCGCCGGACCGGGGGCCAAGAAGCCCTTTGACCGGGCAGGCGCATCGGATCGTCCTGCAAAGCCGCGCGCAGATGCCAAGGACACGTCGAAGCGGTTCGTGCCGCCCAAAGGCCCGAAACGCTGAACATCTACATTGGTCGGGTGAAGCCGTCTCGCACGCCGCAGCAGGCGGAAAACAGCAAAGCCGCCGGGTCCGAATGGACCGGCGGCTTTTGCGTTTGTCGGGAGCAGTCAGAGAAGAATGGTGCCGGAGAAGGGACTCGAACCCCCGACCCCATCATTACGAATGACGTGCTCTACCAGCTGAGCTACACCGGCATTCTTCTCTGCGCGGCGCTCTTAGCACCGGCCATCCGAAGTGTGTAGCCCTAATTTGCGCGGCGGGCAATCTCGTCCGGGGGGAGAGGCTCTTCCTCCGGTTCCGGGATCGGTTCCGGCTCGGGGCGCGAGTCCATCAAGGGCAGAAGTTCGGCCAGGGCGGGTGAAGCGGCTGATGTGGCAGGCGGCGTCTTCCAGGACAACGTGTCGAAGCTGCCGCAGTTGTCGCAGACCGGCTGCCATCCGTCATGAATGGCGTGGCACTTGTCGCATACCCATTGCGGGCCACGCGGGGCAGCGATTGCGCGCGCAATAAGATCGCGCACGATAAAACTATCGGCCCCCTCACCCCGTGCGATTGCCGCCAGAATCGCCAGAGAGCGCTGGGTTGGAGCGCGGGTGGCAACATCGTCCAGGGCGCGACGGGCGCCCGGGAAGTCTTCGGCCGCAAGCATGAGTTCGGCGAGCAGCATCCGGGTTTCGTCATTGTCCGGGCGCAGGTTGGTCAGGGTGCGGAAGCGTTTCAGCCGGTCCTGGGGCGATTCCTCCGGCTCGATCTCGGCGAAGGCGGCGGCAAGATCGGGATGTGGCATGACCTCCCAGGCCTTCTTCAGAACCCGGGTCGCGTTCTTGCGGTCGCCCTTGGCCAGATAGCCGCGCGCAGCCATGGCGGCGGCGGGGATCAGGTCGGGCGAGAGCTTGTTCGCCTCGATGGCGGCCTCGCGCGCCTCGATGCTGGCGGTGTCGTCGACCACGGTGCGGGCCTGTTGCAGGGCCAGAACGGCATCGCGACGGCGGTAGACGTCCTTCGGCAATGTCCCCGCCCGCAGCTTGGCACCGAGGGTCGTGCGCGCTCCGGACCAGTCGCCGGAATCAGACTGCAATTTCAGCAGGATGTCCTGCGTTTCGGTATGCTTTGGCCGCAGCTCGAAGGCCTTTTCGGCCAGTTTCAGCGCCACTTCGCGGTCACCGTCGGCCAGTCTCTGCTGCAGGAGGCCACGCACCCCGACAAAGCGGGTGGCATCATCCTTCAGCAGGGTCTTGTAGGCCTCGGTCGCGCGCTTGCGGTCACCAGCGGCTTCGGCAGCCTGCGCGACGAGCAGTGTGGTCAGTTCGGGCTTGCCGAGCAAACGCTCGGCCGTCTGGGCGCGCACGAGAGCGAGGCGCGGCTCGCCCGATGCCAGGGCCATCAGGCCCTCGGACAGCGCACGATAGCCTTTCCGTTCCCGGTTGCGGTCGAAATAGCGCGAGATCGCCGTCTCGTCGCCGTTCAGAAAGCGGAACATGGCCCCGAGAAGGCCAAGCGCCTTCAAGAAAAGCCAGACGGCGACGATGGTCACGAGGGCAAGGACAACGGCCTGCACGGGGCCGATGGTGAACTCCCACCCGGCGACGGTCAGGCGCAGAGTCTCGCCGGTTTCGGACAGAAGTCCGGCCCCCAAGGCCAGCGCGGCAACCAGGACGACGAACAGGATGACCTTTGTCAGCGACCAGAGCATCATTCCCCCCGTGCCGATTGCAAGGCGGCGGTGGCAGCGACGTGGTTGCTTGCAGCGGCAATCCAGCCGGCAAGCGGGGCCTTCACGGCGTCTTCCAGCGGTGCAAGCTCGACGAGGGCGTCGGCCACGCGGCCTTCGGACAAGGCGAATTCGGCGCGGGACAGGATGGCGACGGGCGTCGTGCCGTCGCGCGGGGTCACTGGCCGGGCACCGGTTTGCGCCGCAAGAAAATCGACGAGGCGGTCCGACCAGCCATCTTCCACGCTGATCTCCCGGGCGATGCGAAGCGCCTCGCGAGCCGCTTCAGGGAAATCGGCCTGCAAAGCAGCCAAGGTCGGGGTTCCGGCTTCGGCCAGCGGCCCAAGCGCCGACGACACGGCGGGGTCCGCCAGCGCCTGCAGTTCAGCAGCAAAGGGGCGACCCTCGGTCACCGCCCGGGAAAGGGCATCGAGCGACTGGGCGCGACGGGCATCGGCGGCAGCGGCTTCTGCCTCGGCGGCCCGGGTCTTGGCAGCGGCTTCAGCGGCATCAAGCCGGGCAAGCGCCTCGTCCAGCCGGGCCTGGACCCCGGCACCGGCTTCCGTCGAGGGCAAGGCTGCCAGGCGGCGCTCCAGCTCGGCGACTTTTGCGGCCAGCGCGGGGTTGGCCACGGAGGGATCGAGCGGCACTGCCTCGATCGCGGCCAGCCGCTTTTCCAGCGCATCAAGGCCGGAGAGGTCTGGAATCTGTGGCACAGGCATGGATTCGAGAGCGGAAAGGCGGTTGTTCAGGGCGGAAATGTCGCCGCCGATCGCGTCAAGAGCCCTGGTCTGATCTGCCTCGACCGCAGCGACACGGCCGGAAAGCGCCGCCAGTTCAGCAGTTTGGTCAGGTGCGGAAAGGCCGAGCAGATTGAATTGCGCGACCGCGAAGCCGCCAAGCGCGGCGAGAGCGCCGCCAAGCAGCGGGGCAAGAAGGCCAGGGCTGCGACGAGGCGGCGTGGGCGTCGCCACAGGCACTGGGCTGGCGACCGGCTCCTCGGCCGAACCGTCCTGGGGCGCAGGCTCGGCGACATCTGTGGCGACCGGTTCGTCCCGCGGAGTCGCTGTTTCAGGCTGGGGGTCCTTGCGTCTGGTCATGCGGCAGCCCTTTTGTCCTGTTCCCGCAACCTAAGCACTCGCAGGGCGCCGGTTCAAGGCAGTGGGGCTGCGGCAAGCAAGCTTTCGACGGCGTCGAGCATCGCCTCGGCATCGGGGCGTTCGGCAATGACGAGCGCGCGGTGCGGGATCCCGGTCGCAGCGGACGCGACGGGCTTGCTCATCGCGGCAATGGCGAGGTCGGCGACGGTATCCGCAGGTCTGGCATCCCGGAAGATCCGGGCGCTGCGCGGCGAGAAAAGCGGCAGGATCACAAGTCCGGGATGGCGCAAAAGCAGGAAGGACTCGCCTTCAAGCGGTAGGTCTTTCTGTAAATACACTTGTAAAGATAGCACTGGAATATCGTTTGAAATCAACCGGTTCTCAAGCTCTCCTACCGTATCTACGCCCCGTAGATACAGAAATCGACCTGCTTTCGGGCCGGAGAGAAGTGTCGCCGCCAGATCCGATACGTCGCCATCGGACGACCGCGCGTCGAACCCTGCCGCCGCCGCCGCCGCCGCAGTTGCCCGGCCGACGCAATAGGCCAGGCGGGGCAGTTGGGTCCCAAGCCGGACTGCGCCTTCCACCCCATGCGCCGAAGTGAAGATGACAGCGGCAAAGCGCCCTTCTGGAACCGGGGGCGACAGGAACTGCGGCGCCATGAGCGGGGCAACATAGGGACGCACCCTGGACCCAAAGCGCGCTGTTAGCTTGTGCGCGAAAATTTCCGCCTGCGCCCGGGGGCGCGTGACCAGCACCGGGATGCCGGGCGAAGCCTGTCGTGACGGATCGGATTGTCTCGCCATGCCCATGGTGTTACCTGCCGGGGACCCTTCACGCAACGGCGGCCATGGACCGGACGCTTACCCTTCTCGGCATCGAATCGAGCTGCGACGACACCGCCGCCGCGGTCGTTCGCGCAGCCGCGACAGGCATGCCGGTGATCCTTTCGTCGGAAGTGCTGGGTCAGACCGGGCTGCACGAGGCCTTTGGCGGTGTGGTGCCGGAAATCGCCGCACGCGCCCATGCCGAACGGCTGGACGGCGTGGTCGAGGCCGCGCTGGCACAGGCGGGGGTCGGTCTGGGCGACCTTGACGCGATCGCGGTGACTGCGGGACCGGGATTGATCGGCGGGGTCCTGTCCGGTGTGATGCTGGCGCGCGGCCTTGCAGCGGCGCGGGGCCTTCCGCTTGTGGCGGTCAACCATCTGGCGGGCCATGCCCTGACACCACGGCTTACCGAAGCAACCCCCTTTCCCTACCTGATGCTGCTGGTTTCGGGCGGGCACTGCCAGTTCCTGCTGGTTCAAGGACCGGACAGCTTTGCGCGGTTGGGCGGCACGATCGACGATGCCCCGGGCGAGGCCTTCGACAAGACCGCCAAGCTTCTGGGCTTGCCGCAACCGGGCGGACCCTCGGTCGAGGCCGAGGCCGCCCTGGGCGATCCGCTGCGGTTCCGGTTTCCCCGACCGCTTCTGGATCGCGAAGGCTGCGACATGTCATTCTCGGGGCTGAAGACTGCGCTTTTGCGGGCGCGAGATGCGCTGGTGGCCGAAAAGGGCGGGATCACGGTGCAGGACCGACGCGACCTTTGCGCCGGATTCCAGGCCGCCGTGGCCGAGGTGCTGGCGATAAAGACGGCACGCGCACTGGCGATGACGGACGCACGACCGACCGCGCTTGCCGTGGCGGGGGGCGTGGCGGCAAACAAGGCCATTAGGGCCATGTTAGAGACTGTTTCGGCACAGGTAGGGGTGCCCTTCCTGGCACCGCCGCTGCGGCTTTGCACCGACAATGCCGCAATGATCGCCTGGGCGGGGATCGAGCGTCTGCGGGCAGGCGTGCTACCGTCGACTGACTTTGTCGCCCGTCCGCGCTGGCCGCTGGACCTGTCTGCTCCGGCACTGCTGGGTTCAGGGAAGAAGGGGGCCAAGGCATGATCGGAATCGTCGGAGCCGGAGCTTTCGGCACGGCCCTCGCCGTGGCACTGGCACGGGCCGGCCGCAACGTCCGGCTCTGGGCGCGCGACGCGGATCAGGTTCAGTCGATGCGCGACACCCGGCGGAACGACCGGGCGCTTCCCGGGGTCAACCTGCCGGAAAACGTGTCTATTCACGCCGAAATCGTGGAAATGGTCGGAGAAAAGGTTCTTCTCCTGGCCGTTCCGATGCAGGCGCTGGGTGCAGTCCTCGACAGCTTCCCCGAGATCGGATCGGGCCAGACGCTTGTCGCCTGCTGCAAGGGGGTAGACCTTGCCAGCCTGCGTGGGCCGGTCGCGCTGATCCGCGACCGGCGACCGGGGGCGGACGCCGCCATCCTGACCGGACCGAGCTTTGCGGTCGACATCGCCAAGGGCCTGCCCACAGCCCTGACCCTGGCCACGACGACCGAGGGTGCCCGGCTGCAGGAATTGCTGTCCACTCCGACGCTGCGGCTTTACCGGACCGACGACATCACCGGTGCCGAACTTGGTGGGGCGCTGAAGAATGTCATCGCCATCGCCGCAGGCACGGTCATCGGCGCGGGCCTGGGCGACAGTGCGCGGGCGGCGCTGATGACCCGGGGCTATGCCGAGATGCTCCGGCTGGCCGTCGCCTTGGGCGCGCGTCCCGAGACCCTGGCAGGTCTGTCGGGCCTGGGCGATCTGGTGCTGACCTGCACTTCCGCGCAGTCGCGCAACTTTCGCTATGGCTGTGCGCTGGGAACGGGCGAGTCCTTCGATCCCCGCGTCACCGTCGAAGGTGTGGCGACGGCCGGCGCCGTGGTGCGTCTTGCCACGGACCTGCGGATCGACATGCCGGTGACAGCGATGGTCGATGCCCTTGCGTCTGGCCGCATCGCGCTGAATGATGCCATCGGCCAGCTGATGAGCCGACCCCTGAAACAGGAATGACCATGCGCTATGCCTTGATTTGCCTCGACAAACCGAATGCCCTGCAGACACGGGTCGAAAACCGCGCGGCGCATCTGGCGTATATACAAGATACCGGCGTGGTTGAGCAGGCCGGGCCCTTCATCGATGCCGCCGGGCAGATGTGCGGCAGCCTCGTGATCCTGGGCGTTGGGTCCAAGGCCGAGGCCGAGGCGTGGGTAGCGGATGATCCCTATGGCAAGGCGGGGCTGTTCCAGTCGGTGATGGTCCAGGAATGGAAGCGGGTGATCGGATGACCCACTGGCTGTTCAAGTCGGAACCCGACGTCTGGGGTTGGGACCACCAGGTCGCGAAGGGAGAGGCCGGCGAAGAATGGCATGGAGTGCGCAACTACCAGGCGCGCAACAACATGCGGGCCATGCGGGTTGGTGACAGAGGATTCTTCTACCACTCGAACATCGGCAAGGAGATCGTTGGAATCGTTGAGGTTTGCCGCGAAAGCCTGCCGGATTCGACAACGGATGACCCGCGCTGGGACTGCGTGATGATCAGGGCCGTGAAGCCCCTGGCGCGTGCAATCAGTCTTGAAGAATGCAAGGTCACGCCGGGGTTGGAACGCATGGTGCTGGTCAACAACACGCGGCTTTCGGTGCAGCCGGTGAGTGCCGAGGAATGGGCGATCATCTGCCGGATGGCTGGCGTCGATCCCTGACTGAGTGGTATATACGATGCGTGGATACGCGCATATATACTGGTTAGAAACTCACTTTATTTCAATATCTTGCGATTGCCGTCATCTGTCGGCGCACCCGAAGCGGACAAAACGGTTGCCCTGTTGTCCGGCATCTGTATTCCTTCTGTCGACAGGGAGGCGGGATGACCGACAGCGATGAGCAGCACGAACGCAAGCGTGGAACCGGCGCGCGGTTTGTCTATGACACGCTTCGGGAAGAGATTCTGAGCCTTGTGCTGCAACCCGGTGAGCCGATTGATGAAATCAGCCTTGCCGACCGGCTGTCAATGTCCCGGACCCCGATCCGCGAAGCTCTGGTCCGGCTGGCAGGAGATGGTCTGGTGACGCTGCTGCCGAACCGGTCGACGATGGTGTCGCAGATCGACTTCCCGAACCTGCACCACTTCCTTGATGCGTTGACGCTGATGTATCGCGTGACGACGCGCCAGGCCGCGCAGTTCCATGACGGGGATGGGCTTTCCGAAATCCGCACCCGGCAGGAGGCGTTTGCCAGGGCCGTCCTTGCCGGGGACACGGCGGGCATGATCCAGCTGAATCGAAATTTCCACGTCGCCATCGCCGAGGCGGGGCGGAACCCCTATTACCTCCAGCTTTTCTCGCGCTTGCTTGACGAGGGTCGACGCATCCTGCGGCTTTACTATTACCCGACCTTCGAACCGCGCCTGCCGCACCCGTATATACAGGAGCATGAGGCGATCATCGCAGCCATTGCAGCGCGGGATGTAGATACGTGCGACCGGCTTGCGAAAGACCATGCCGACAAGATCGTACAGCAGATCCAGCAGATGATGGCTCGCGACTTGAGGCAGGAGATCGCGCTGTGAGAATCTTGTCGACAAACTAAATACAACACCTATGCTGCCGCGGACAACCCAGCAGACTCGGCCGCCAACAAAGGATTGCATCATGAAATCAGAGATCTTCTCGGGCACGATCCCGGCCCTCATGACCCCCTGCAAGGCCGACCGCTCGCCCGATTTCGACACGCTGGTCGCCAAGGCGAAGGAACTGGTCGGCATCGGCATGTCGGCGGTGGTCTATTGTGGGTCCATGGGGGACTGGCCCCTGCTTGCGACTGAACAGCGGATGGAGGGGGTAGAGCGTCTGGTGAAGGCTGGCATCAGGGTCGTTGTTGGCACCGGCGCCGTGAACACCGCCACCTCCGCCGCCATTGCCGCGCACGCCCAGAAAGTCGGCGCGCATGGGCTGATGGTGATCCCGCGCCTGCTGTCTCGCGGCACTGTGGTCGCGGCGCAGCGGGCGCATTTCAAGGCCGTCCTATCAGCCGCGCCGAACCTTCCGGCGGTGATCTACAACAGCCCCTACTACGGTTATTCGACGAAGGCCGACCTGTTCTTCCAGATCCGGGCCGAGCATCCGAACCTGGTCGGCTTCAAGGAGTTCGGCGGGTATGACGACCTGTCCTACGCCGCCAATGCGATCACCGGGGCGGACGCTGACCTGAAGCTGATGATCGGAGTCGATACGGCGGTCTACCACGGCTATGTCAACTGCAACGCCGATGGCGCGATCACCGGGATCGGCAACGTTCTTCCGCGCGAGGTGCTGCACCTGGTGTCCCTCTGCAAGGCCGCCCAGAAGGGCGACGCCGAGGCGCGGCGGCTGGCGTTCGAGCTGGACAGCGCGATGCAGGTCCTGTCCGAAGTCGACGCAGGGCCGGATCTGGTGTTGTTCTTCAAGCACATGATGGTCCTGCGCGGCGAGGCGGCCTATACCCACCACTTCACCGAGGGCGACGAGCTGTCGGCCAGCCAGAAGGGCTTTATCGAAGCGCAACTGCGCATGTTCGACGCCTGGTATGCCGACTGGGCAAAGCAGCCGGAGGTGCGAAAATACGCCGCCTGAGATGAAAGTCATTGTCATCGGGGCCGGAGTTGTCGGTCTTTCCGCCGCGCTGATGGCGCAAGCGCGGGGTCTTTCGGTCGTGGTCGTGGATCGCGAAGGTCCGGCAGCGGGTGCCTCGGCAGGCAATGCCGGGGCGTTTGCGTTTACCGACATCCTGCCGCTGGCCTCGCCCGGCATCCTGCGGAAGGCGCCGAAGTGGCTTCTGGACCCGCTGGGTCCGCTGACCATCCCGCCCGCCTACGCGCTGCAGATCGCCCCCTGGCTTTACCGTTTCTGGCGGGCCTGTTCGCCGCGCATGGTGGCGGCTTCGGCCGCCGCGCAAACGGCGATGATGGACCTGTCCCGGGCCGAGTTAGAGCCGTTTCTGGCCGCGACCGGCACGCATGCCATGCTGCAGAAATACGGCAACCTGCAAGTCTATGAGACCGAGGCCGAGTTCCGTGCCGCGCTGCCGGGATGGGAGGCGCGAACCGCGCATGGGATCGAATACCGGCACATGAACGCAGAGGAGATGGCCGAGGTGCAACCTGGCCTTTCCCCGCGTTTCACGCGCGGCACCTTCACCCCCGGATGGTGGTCCATCGCCGACCCGAAGGACTATGTGCTGGCGCTGGCAGCGCGGTTCCAGGCCCAGGGCGGAACGATCCTGCGGGCCGAGGTCACGGGGCTGACGCCACGCGACGGGAAGGTGTATATACAGACAACGGGCGACCCTCTGGAGGCCGACAAGGTCGTGCTTGCTGCCGGGGCCTTTTCGCACCGCATCGCCGCAACACTGGGTGAGCGTATCCCGCTGGAAACCGAACGTGGCTACAACACGACGCTTCCCTCGGATGCGTTTGATCTGCGCTGCCAGGTCACGTTCGGCGGTCACGGCTTCGTCGTCTCGCGCCTGTCCACCGGCATCCGGGTCGGTGGGGCGGTGGAACTGGGCGGTTTGTCCCTGCCGCCGAACTTCAAGCGGTCCGAGGCGATGTTGCGGAAAGCAAAGACTTTTCTGCCTGCCCTGAAGACCGAAGGCGGGCGGCAGTGGATGGGCTTCCGACCGTCGCTGCCCGACAGTCTGCCGGCCATCGGGCGGGCCAAGGCCTCATCCAACGTGGTATATGCATTCGGCCACGGTCATCTTGGCCTGACCCAAAGTGCGGGAACGGCGCGGATCGTGGCGGACCTGTTGACCGATGCGCCGCCTGCGATCAACCTGACCCCGTTCTCTCCGCAGAGGTTCTGACATGGCCGTATATACGTTTTCCTGCCTCGACGGGCATACCTGCGGCAATCCGGTGCGGCTGGTGTCGGGTGGCGGCCCCCGGCTGGAGGGGGCGACGATGCTGGAACGCCGGGCGCATTTCCTGAAGGATTACGACTGGATCCGGACCGGGCTGATGTTCGAACCCCGGGGGCATGACATGATGTCGGGGTCGATCCTTTACCCGCCAACACGGGCCGATTGTGACGTGGGGGTGCTGTTCATCGAGACCTCGGGCTGCCTGCCGATGTGCGGGCATGGGCTGATCGGGACGGTCACGATGGGGCTGGAGAATGGGCTGATCTCTCCGCGTGAACCGGGGCGGTTGGCGGTGGATGCTCCGGCTGGGAAGGTCGAGGTTTCGTATATACAGGAGGGGCGGTTTGTCGAGGAAGTGCGGCTGACCAACGTGCCGGGTTTCCTTTATGCTGAAGGGCTTACGGCCGAGGTCGAAGGTCTGGGCGAGGTCGTGGTGGATGTGGCCTATGGCGGCAACTTCTATGCCATCGTCGAGCCGCAGAAGGCCTTCCGCGACATGGCGGACCATACGGCGGGGGAGCTGGTGGGGTGGTCGCCGAAGCTGCGGGCGGCGCTGAATGCGAAGTACGAGTTCGTGCATCCAGAGCATCCTGCGATCCAGGGGCTGAGTCATATCCTGTGGACGGGCAAGCCGACGGTGCCGGGGGCGCATGCGCGTAACGCTGTGTTTTATGGGGAAAAAGCGATTGACCGCAGCCCTTGCGGGACGGGGACCTCGGCCCGGATGGCGCAGCTGGCGGCGAAAGGGAAGCTGTCCGTGGGGGACGAGTTCCACCATGAGAGCATCATCGGGTCGATCTTCAAGGGGCGGGTCGAGGCGGCGGCGACGGTTGCGGGGCGGGAGGCGATTGTGCCCTCGATCGCCGGGTGGGCGCGGCAGACTGGGATCAACACGATCTTCATCGACGACCGCGATCCGTTTGCGCATGGGTTCGTGGTGAAGTGACGCCTGGTCAGGCGTTCGGTGGGTTAGATCGGGGGGTTAGCTAGGGTTTTTGCGTCTGGAAACCGTATGGATTGCGTATGGCAAGCGTCCATACGCGCGTATGGGTTTTGGGGCATTAACCATTCGTCACGAATCCGGGCTGTCCGGGTACCCCCCACCCCCAGCCCCTCCCCACGGAGGGGGAGGGGAGGCGCTTGTGGCTTCTGGTGCGCTGAGGGGGTTGGGGGAGCCCCTGGGGTTGGCGGCGGATGCCTCCGGCGGGGATATTTGGGGACAGATGAATGGTACGGGGTTTCGGAGGGGGCGGGGGAGCGGGGGTGTGGTAGGGTGAGGTGGTAAGGTTGAGGTTGGGTGATTTGGGATGAAGAAGGTTCTGGTTATTGCGGCGATTATTGCGGTGGCGTTTCTGGCGTTGCGGGGGTGTTTTGGCGGACGGACGATCAGCTGGAACCAGCGGTTGACGCTGGTGATCGAGACGCCGCAGGGCGAGGTGCGGGGGTCGGCGGTGACTCGGGTCACCAAGACGGAGACGAGTGGGTCGCTTGTTCTGCCGGAGGCGCGCGGGGTGCGGTCGAAGGTTACTGGAGAGGCGGTGGTTGTCGAAGTTGCGCCCGGCAAGTTTCTGTTTGCGCTGCTGAGCGGGACGAATGAAGAGAAACGCGATGCAACGCATTGGGTCTATCCGGCCTATCAGTTGAGCGAGGCTGGCAGCTATGGCGGCGCAATGATGAAGCTGCAGTCAAAGCCTTACGACACGCCGGTTCTGGTGCCGCCCGAGGGATGGCCCATGCTGGTGACCTTCGACGACATCGCCAAGCCCGAGACGGTGCGGAGGGTGAATCCGGAGGACCTCGCGGCGGTGTTCGGCGAGGGGGTGCGGTTGAAGGCAGTGACGCTGAAGATCACGGATGAATCGGTGACGGAGGGGCGGGTTGAGGCAGTGTTGCCTTGGCTGGAGAAGGTGGGACGCGAACAAGCAAACCTGATTGGCCGACCCGCGTCCGGGTTAGTTAGCGATCAACCTGATCCCACAATCTACATGATTACTCCGTTACAGTTTTCTACCGAGCTATTTGAGTGAGCCTGCGTGTGTAGTAGGATCGGGTTCAAACCCGCAACTCCGAGACAAAACGGTGGGGTGGAACCCCACCCACCAAAACTTACCCCTTCGCGGAGAAGTAGTCCGCGATGGTTTTGGCCATGGCCTGGGAAATGCCGTCCACGGCTTGCAGGTCCTCGACCCCCGCCCGGGCCACAGCCTTCGCTGACCCGAAGTGCTGGAGGAGGGCGCGTTTGCGGGTGGCTCCGATGCCGGGGATGTCGTCGAGGGGGGTGAGGCTCACGGCCTTTGCCCGTTTGGCGCGGTGGGCGCCGATGGCCCAGCGGTGGGCCTCATCCCGCAGGCGCTGGATGAAGTAGAGGACGGGGTCGTTCCTTTGCAGGGCGAAGGGGCGTTCGCCGGGGCGGTGGAATTCCTCTTTCCCGGCGTCGCGGTCGATGCCTTTGGCGACGCCGACCATCGGGATGTCTTCGACGCCAAGCTCGGACATGATCTCGGCCACGGCGGACACCTGCCCCGCGCCGCCGTCGATCAGCAGGAGGTCGGGCCACATGTCGGTCTTGCGGTCGGGGTCTTCCTTCAAGAGGCGCTCGAAGCGGCGGGTCAGGACTTCCTTCATCATGCCGAAGTCGTCGGAGTTGGCCCCGGCCTCGGACTTGATGTTGAACTTGCGGTATTGGGATTTGAGGAAGCCGTCGGCCCCGGCGACGATCATCCCGCCGACGGCGTTGGTGCCCTGGATGTGGGAGTTGTCGTAGACCTCGATCCGCTGCGGCGGGGCGTCGAGGTCGAAGGCTTCGGCGAGGCCGGTGAGGAGCTTGTTCTGGGTGGTCGACTCGGCCATGCGGCGGGCGAGGCTTTCGCGGGCGTTGCGGGTGGCGTTTTCGACCAGTTCGGCCTTTTCGCCGCGCTGGGGGACGGCGAGTTCGACTTTGCGGTTGGCGCGCGCGGTCAGGGCCTCGGTCACCAGGTCGGGGTTTTCGACGGGGTGGGAGAGGAGGATCAGGCGGGGCGGGTCCTTGTCGTCGTAGAACTGGGTGAGGAAGGCCTCCATTATCTCGGGCGCTTCCGCCCCAGCCCCGGTCTTGGGGTAGAAGTCGCGGTTGCCCCAGGACTGGTTGGCGCGGATGAAGAAGACCTGGACGCAGGCCTGCCCGTGTTCGAGGTGAAGCGCGACAACATCGGCTTCGGCCACGCCTTGCGGGTTGATGCCCTGGGTCTGCTGGACCTGGGTCAGCGATTTGATCCGGTCGCGGAGGGCGGCGGCGCGTTCGAATTCCATCGCATCGGAGGCCTCGGTCATCGCTTTCGCGAGGTCGGCCTGGACCGAGGTGGACTTGCCTTCCAGGAAGCGTTTGGCGTCGTCGACGAGGGTGGCGTAGCCCTCGGGGGTGATCTTGCCGACGCAGGGGGCCGAACAGCGCTTGATCTGGAATTGCAGGCAGGGGCGGGTTCGGGTCTCGAACATCGAATCCGAGCAGTTGCGGAGGAGGAAGACTTTCTGCAGCTGGTTCAGGGTGCGATTGACGGCCCCGGCGGAAGCGAAGGGGCCGAAGTAGGCGCCTTTCTCGGACTTCTTGCCGCGATGTTTCTTGATCTGCGGATAGGGGTGTTCGGCCGAGATCAGGATGTTCGGAAAAGACTTGTCGTCGCGCAGAAGGACGTTGTAGCGCGGTTTCAGCTGCTTGATGAGGTTCTGTTCGAGGAGAAGCGCCTCAAGCTCTGTCCGCGTGGTCAGGAACATCATCGCGGCAGTTTCGAAGATCATCCGGGCGATGCGGCCGGAATGGCCTGAGGGGCGGGCATAGTTCGACACGCGGGCCTTCAGGTTGCGCGCCTTGCCAACGTAAAGCACCTCGGACGCGGCGTTCAGCATCCGGTAGACGCCGGGGCTACCGTCGAGCGTCTTCAGGTAATCCTGAATCACCTCATGTCCGGTGCGGGGTTTTGGATCGGCGGGGTCGGGCATGGTTTACACTATGTCGATTCTCGGTCCGGGCTGCCACTGAACCGGGGTGCTGGCAAGAGCAAAGCTGTCCACGGTTTCTGGGGATAACTCTGCGGAGAAGATTTACCGAGTGCGGAATTCTCTTTGTTTTAAGCCCCTTTCGTGAGGATGCCTATTTTTTGGGCGGTTTTTTAACTATTTGATTTCGCTGGAAAGATTTTCTTTGGCGTCGCAAATCCCTGAAATTCCAAGCGAATTATGACGATGCTGTGACGGTGACGTGAGAAGTGGACAAGTTGCTGCGGGATCGTTCTGGAAGGACTATTCCACGCCTAGAACGTCCGGCGTTTTCCAGCCGAGATGCTGGCCTCCATCCACCGCGATGAACTGGCCAGTGACGGCGGGACTGTCGAGGAAGAACCCCAGCGCAGCGGTGATGTCCGCGGGGTTGGCGCCGCGCCCCAGCACGGTTGCGGTGCGCTGGCGCGTGAAGTGGTCCGTGCTTTGCCGCGCCCCTTGCAGGGTGGGCCCGGGGCCGATGGCATTGACGCGGACGTGGGGGGCAAGGCCTTGAGCAGCGGTCTGCGTCAGGGCCCAGAGGCCCATCTTGGCTATCGTGTAGGTCGAGAACTCGGGCGTCAGTTTCAGAATGCGCTGGTCGATCATGTTGACGATCAGGCCCTGGGCGAAGGGTTCGCCGCGATCGTCCGTGATCGCAGGCGGGCATTGCCGCGCAAAGGCCTGCGTCAGGACATAGGGCGCGCGCAGGTTCGATTCGATGTGGCGGTCCCAGCTTTGGCGCGTCGAGGTGTCGATCCTGTCGTATTCGAAGATCGAGGCGTTGTTGACCAGGACAGTCAGCGGGCCAAGCGCAGCGGTCGCGGCGGGGATCAGGGCCTGGACCTGCGCCTCATCCAGAAGGTCGGCCTTGAAGGCCTGCGCGTGGCGGCCCATCGCGCGGATCTCGGCCACGACAGCTTCGGCCTCGGCGGCGGAGGAGGCGTAATGGACAGCGACGTCGTGACCGCGGCCTGCCAGATAGAGCGCCATCGACCGGCCCAGCCGCTTGCTTGCCCCCGTCACCAGTACGGTCATTTCGCCTTGCCCCCGCAGTCGCATGTCTTTTGACCGATGAGGTAGCGCCCGCATTTGCCGCAGCGAGGGGGGCTTTGCCGTTTTCGCATCACGCGGGGCAGCGCCGAGGGGAACAGCGCTCGGCCAACAATGGCAACCAAGACCATGGCGCCAAGGAAGAGGATGATGATCTTGACCAGCATCTACAGACCATACGTTGCCCAGAGGGCCCGATCCTCGACCGCGCCCAGGGTTTCGTCGACCAGCGACAGGCCAAGGCGCTGGAACAGGCTTCGCTTGCGGCCAAGCGGCAGGAGCCGGACCTTCTCACCGTAAAGGGCCTTGAGCTTCGGCACCATGTGGGCGACGCCATCGGACAGCCCAAGGTCGACAGACTGCTGCCCGACCCAGATGTCGGCGTTGAAGAGGTCTGCCGTTTCGTTCAGCCGCTTGCCGCGCGACTGTTTCACATGGTCGATGAAGGCCTGGTGGATCGGGGTTTGCAGGGCCTTCAGGCGGTCCACGTCCTCGGGCTTTTGCGGCAGGAACGGGTCGGCAAAGCTTTTGGACCGGCCTGCGGTGACGACGCGGCGTTCGACGCCCTGTCGGGC
Source organism: Pseudomonadota bacterium (assembly GCA_040385165.1). Classification (GTDB taxonomy): domain Bacteria; phylum Pseudomonadota; class Alphaproteobacteria; order Rhodobacterales; family Rhodobacteraceae; genus Tabrizicola. The sequence goes on from JAZKHX010000001.1 coordinate 188,680, forward strand.
CATCAGTTCGGGGAAGCCGAAGCTGGCGAAGATCACGCCGATGGACCCGACGATGCTGCTGGGGTCGACCCAGATGTCATCCGCCGCGCAGGCGAGCCAGTAGCCGCCGGAGGCCGCGACATCCTCGACAAAGGCATGGACGGGGATGTTCTTTTCGTCCGCCAGCCGCCGGATGCGGGCGGCGACCAGGCTGGATTGCACCGCTGACCCGCCGGGCGAGTTGACCTGAAGCGCCACGGCGGCGGGCTTCAGCTTGAAGGCCTTGTCGATCAGCGCGGCAAGGCCTTCGTCGTTGAGGGATCGGGAGCCGCTGCCGATGGTGCCGGAAAGGCGGATCACCGGGACAAGGGGCGGTTTCGGCAGGAAGGGGAGGAAGCGTCTCATGCAGCAGAGGTAAGCCGTGCGGGGCTTGCGGGCAAGGGCGGCGCGGGGCAGGCTGGCGCGATGATCGACAAGCTGGAAATGTTCATCGCGCTGGCGAAGGAGAGGCACTTCGGCCGCGCGGCTGAGGCTTGCGGGGTGACGCAGCCGTCGCTGTCCAGCGCGATCCGGCAGCTGGAGGATCAGCTGGGGGTGCAGCTGGTGTTCCGGGGCAGCCGGTTTCAGGGTCTGACGCCGGAAGGGCAGCGGGTGCTGGACCGGGCGCTGGGTATCGTCGGAGACGTGCGGGCCTTGAAGGACGAGATGCGGGTGGTGCGGTCCGGTCTGTCGGGCAACTTGCGGCTAGGGGTCATCCCGACGGCCTTGCCGATGGTGGCCGACCTGACCGGGCCTTTCACGCAGAAGCATCCGAATGTGCGCGTCTCGATCCTGTCGCGGACCAGCGTCGAGATCCTGACCGGGATCGAGGCCTTGGACCTTGAGGCGGGGATCACCTATCTGGACAACGAGCCGCTGGGCCGGGTGTCTCAGGTGCCGCTGTACACCGAGTTTTACCGCCTGCTTATCGCGCCGGGGTCGGACCTGGCGTCGCGTCGGCATGTGACTTGGGGGGAGCTGTCGGCGGTTCCCTTGTGCCTTCTGACCTCGGACATGCAGAACCGCCGGATCGTCAATCAGCATCTGGGCGAGGCGGGGGTGGCTGCCGCGCCGATGATCGAGTCGAACTCGACAATGGCGCTGGTAAGCCATGTGCTGACCGGGCGCTGGGCGTCGGTGGTGCCGAAAAAGCTGGCGGACATGTTCGTGGCGGATGGGCGGTTGCACTCGATCCCTATCGTCGAGCCGGAGGCCGAACATACCGTCGGTCTGATCGCCGCGCGGCGCGACCCGCAGACCCCGGTGTTGCAGGCGCTGGTGGATGAGGCGGTGCGGCTGTTTCGATAGGCGCTGTCTATTGATCAACGGCATATCTGGATTGAAAATCCTATCAATCCGCGTATACCTCGGCATGCCAGCCAGAGGTTTGCCCGCATGCTCGATTCCCAAATCCAATCCGACCGGATCGCCGAGATCCTTGCGGCCCATCTTGGGCTTGAGGGGCCGTTGCTGCCGATCCTCCACGCGATTCAGGGCGAGTTCGGCTATGTGCCCGACAGCGCCATCCCGCAGATCGCGGCGGCCCTGACTTTGTCGAAGGCCGAAGTGCATGGGGTGATCAGTTTCTACCATGACTTCCGCTCGGCGCCTGCCGGGCGTCATGTGCTGAAACTCTGCCGGGCCGAGGCGTGCCAGACGATGGGCGCGGATGCGGTTGCGGACCGGATCAAGAAGGCGCTGGGGATTGATTGGCATGAAACCACGGCGGATGGCCGCGTGACGCTGGAGCCGGTGTTCTGCCTCGGCCTGTGTGCCTGCGGACCCGCCGCGATAGTCGACGGGCGGCTGGTGGCCCGCGTGGATGAAGGCGTGTGCGCAGAGGTGGCGAAATGAAGATCTTCGTTCCGCTGGATTCGGTCGCGGTCGCCTTGGGCGCGGATGCGCTGGTGGCAGCCATTGAGGCTGAGGCTGCAAATCGCGGGGTTGCCGTCGAGATCGTCCGCAACGGAAGTCGCGGGATGGTCTGGCTGGAGCCGCTGGTTGAAGTCGTTGCAGACGCTGGTCGGCTGGGCTTTGGTCCGATGACCGTGGCCGATGTGCCGGGGCTGTTCGGCGATCTGGCCGTGCATCCGAAGGCGCATGGTGTGGTCGAGGAGCTGCCCTGGATGAAGGGTCAGACCCGGCTGACCTTTGCCCGGGTGGGGGTGATCGACCCCTTGTCGCTGGACGACTACCGCGCGCAGGGCGGGCTGGTGGGGCTGGACCGTGCCAAGGCGATGACCAAAGCTCAGATCGTGGCCGAAGTGACGGAGTCGGGGCTGCGGGGCCGTGGGGGTGCGGGCTTCCCGACGGGGATCAAGTGGAAGACCGTCTCGGAAGCGCCGGGCGAACAGAAATACATCGTCTGCAACGCGGACGAGGGCGACAGCGCCACTTTCGCCGACCGGATGCTGATGGAGGGCGACCCCTTCACGCTGATCGAGGGCATGGCGATTGCCGGGTTGGCCTGCGGGGCGACCAAGGGGTATGTGTATATACGGTCCGAATATCCGGTGGCGATCCGGGTGATGGAGGCCGCCGTTGTGGTGGCCCGCGATGCTGGCGTGCTGGGGCCGCAGTTCGACATGGAAATCCGCGTCGGCGCGGGGGCCTATGTCTGCGGTGAGGAGACCTCGCTGCTGAACTCGCTTGAGGGGAAACGCGGCGTGGTTCGTGCCAAGCCGCCGCTGCCAGCGCTGCAAGGGTTCATGGGGCGGCCGACGGTGGTCAACAACGTGATCTCGCTGGCCTCGGTGCCGGTGATCATGGCCAAGGGCGCGGCGTTCTACAAGGACTTCGGTCTGGGCCGGTCGCGCGGCACGATCCCGCTGCAGATCGCCGGGAACGTAAAGCGCGGCGGGCTGTATGAGGTGGCGTTCGGCCTGACGCTGGGCCAGATCGTGAATGAGATCGGCGGGGGCACGGCCTCGGGTCGTCCGGTCAAGGCGGTGCAGGTCGGCGGGCCGCTGGGCGCCTGGTTCCCGCCGTCGCTGTTCGACACGCCGTTCGGGTATGAGGAGTTCGGCGCGAAGGACGGGCTGATCGGTCACGCCGGTCTGACGATTGCTGACGACAGCACCGACATGCTGCAGATGGCGCGCTTTGCGATGGAGTTCTGCGCGATTGAATCCTGCGGCAAGTGCACGCCGTGCCGGATCGGCTCGACCCGTGGGGTTGAGACCATCGACCGGCTGGCGCGGGGCGATGCCAGCGCGATGCCGATCCTGACCGACCTTTGCAACACGATGAAGCTGGGTTCGCTCTGCGCGCTGGGCGGGTTCACGCCCTATCCGGTGATGTCGGCGATCACGCATTTCCCGGATGACTTCGCCCGCGCGAAGGAGGCTGCCGAATGACCGAGAAAGTCAAAGGACCGGCTTCGTATTTCCCGTCCATCGAGAAGACCTATGGCCAGCCGATGAGCCATTGGTTCGACCAGATCAAGGACAAGCTCGACCTGCCGCATATGCAGATTGTCGCATATCTCAAAGACACCCACGCCTTGGGACATGGCCACGCCAACGCAGTGGTCGCCCATCAGCTTGCCGCACGGAAAGGCTAATCAGATGAAAGACTTCATCATCCCCGACCGCGATTTCGGCACCCCTGCCGCGAAGTCCAAGACGATGATCACGCTGACCATCGACGGCTTTGACGTGACGGTGCCGGAAGGCACCAGCATCATGCGTGCGGCGGCTGAGGCGGGCATCCAGGTGCCGAAGCTGTGCGCCACGGACAGCGTCGATGCCTTCGGGTCCTGCCGGTTGTGCCTGGTGGAGATCGAGGGGCGGAATGGCACTCCGGCCTCCTGCACCACTCCAGTTGCTCCCGGCCTGAAGGTCCACACCCAGAACGCCAAGCTGAAGCAGCTGCGGCGCGGGGTGATGGAGCTGTATATATCGGACCACCCGCTTGACTGCCTGACTTGCAGCGCAAACGGCGACTGCGAGTTGCAGGATATGGCGGGCGCGGTGGGCCTGCGCGATGTGCGGTATGAGGCTGTAGATACACACTTCAAGGCGCGCAACACCTCGGGCGAAGCGAACCCGCTGTATATACCGCGCGACGATTCCAACCCGTATTTCAGCTATGATCCGCAGAAGTGCATCGTCTGCTCACGTTGTGTGCGGGCGTGTGAAGAAGTGCAGGGCACCTTCGCGCTGACAATCGAGGGCCGGGGCTTTGACAGCCGCGTGTCCTTTGGCGCGAAGACCGACAATGCTCTGGCCTCGGATTGCGTGTCCTGCGGAGCCTGCGTGCAGGCCTGCCCGACCGCGACCCTGCAGGAAAAATCGATCATCGAGATCGGCACACCGTCTCATGCGGTGATCACGACCTGCGCCTATTGCGGCGTCGGCTGCCAGTTCAAGGCCGAGATGCGTGGCGACGAGCTGGTGCGTATGACGCCCTACAAGCACGGCAAGGCCAACCGGGGCCATTCCTGCGTCAAGGGCCGCTTTGCCTATGGCTATGCCAGCCACCAGGACCGCATCTTGAAGCCGATGATCCGCGACAACATCTCCGACCCGTGGCAGGAAGTCAGCTGGGCCGAAGCGATGGAGTTCGCGGCGGCGAAGATGAAGGGGGTCCAGGCCAAATACGGGCGGACCTCCGTCGGCGTGATCACTTCCTCCCGCTGCACGAACGAAGAAACCTACCTTGTTCAGAAGCTGACCCGTGCGGTGTTCATGAACAACAATACGGATACCTGCGCCCGCGTCTGCCATTCGCCAACCGGCTACGGTTTGGGCCAGACCTTCGGGACCAGCGCCGGGACGCAGGACTTCGACAGCGTCGAGCAAGCCGACGTGATCATGGTGATCGGCGCGAACCCGCATGCCGGGCATCCGGTGTTCGCAAGCCGGATGAAGAAGCGGCTGCGGAAGGGCGCGAAGCTGATCGTCGTCGACCCGCGCCGCACGGAAACGGTGGAAGGCCCGCATTACAAGGCGGCGCACCACCTGGCCTTGACGCCGGGCACGAACGTTGCCGTCGTCAGCGCCATCGCGCATGTGATCGTGACGGAAAAGCTTTACGACGAAGAGTTCATCCGCACCCGCTGCGACTGGGATGAATTCCAAGACTATGCCGAGTTCATCAGCCTGCCGAACCACTCGCCGGAAGCGGTGCAGATGGTGACCGGCGTCCCGGCCGAGGAAATCCGTCAGGCCGCGCGGCTTTACGCGACCGGCGGCAACGCGGCGATCTATTACGGGCTGGGGGTGACGGAACACAGCCAAGGCTCCACCACCGTCATCGGCATCGCCAACCTTGCCATGCTGACCGGCAACATCGGGCGGCAGGGCGTGGGGGTGAACCCGCTGCGCGGCCAGAACAACGTGCAGGGCTCTTGCGACATGGGGTCGTTCCCGCATGAGTTGCCGGGCTACCGCCATGTGAAGAACCCGGAAGTGCGGGCGATCTATGAAAACCTCTGGGGCGTGAAGATCGACCCCGAGCCGGGTCTGCGTATCCCGAACATGCTGGACGCGGCGGTCGAGGGCACCTTCAAGGGCCTGTATTGCCAGGGTGAGGACATCCTGCAATCCGACCCCGACACCCACCACGTCGCGGCGGGTCTGGCGGCGATGGAATGCGTGATCGTCCACGACCTGTTCCTGAACGAGACGGCGAACTATGCCCACGTCTTCTTCCCGGGGTCTTCGTTCCTGGAGAAGGACGGGACGTTCACCAACGCCGAGCGGCGGATCAACATGGTCCGCAAGGTGATGGCGCCGAAGCAGGGCTATGCCGACTGGGAAGTGACCCAACTTTTCGCGAACGCGATGCTCAAAGACACGGGGGGCGCGAACTGGGGCTACACGCATCCCTCGCAGATCATGGAGGAAATCGCCCTGACGACGCCCAGCTTCGCAGGGGTGAGCTACGAGAAGATCGAGACGATGGGATCGATCCAGTGGCCATGCAACGATGCCGCACCCGAAGGCACTCCGCTGATGCACATCGACGGCTTCGTGCGCGGCAAGGGCAAGTTCATCCGCACCGAATATGTCGCGACGGACGAAAAGACCGGCCCGCGCTTCCCGCTCTTGCTGACGACCGGGCGCATCCTGTCGCAATACAACGTCGGCGCGCAGACCCGGCGGACGGCGAACGTGGTCTGGCATGAAGAGGATGTGCTGGAGATCCACCCGCACGACGCCGAGAACCGGGGTGTGAAAGAGGGCGACTGGGTCCGGCTGGCCAGCCGGTCCGGCGACACGACGTTGCGGGCGACGGTGACAGACAAGGTCTCGCCCGGCGTGGTCTACACGACCTTCCACCACCCGGACACGCAGGCCAACGTCATCACCACCGACTTCAGCGATTGGGCGACGAACTGCCCGGAATACAAGGTGACGGCGGTGCAGGTGTCGCCGTCCAACGGGCCGTCCGAGTGGCAGGAGGAATACAACGCCCAGGCCGCCCTGTCGCGCCGGATTCTGGCGGCGGAATGAAGGGCGCGCGGGCCACTCCCCGGCTTGCCTTCGGCCCCTCGGTGACGCCGGGGGATCGGGTGCTGCCCGAAGAGGTGGCCGTCGCGCTGTCGTTCAACGGGACGACGCAGGCGGTGATGATGGCGACGCCTGTGGACCTGGAGGATTTCGGCGTGGGCTTTGCCTTGACCGAGGGCATCGCCGGGCCGGACGATATCCTGTCGGTCGCGGTCGAGACGTTGCCGCGCGGGATGGACGTGCAGGTCTGGCTGAAACCGGAGGCCGAGGCCCGGCTGGCTGACCGCAGGCGGACGATGACTGGGCCTGTGGGCTGCGGGCTGTGCGGGATCGACAGCATCGAGCAGGCCCTGCGCGAGGTGCCGGTGGTGGCTCCATCGGCGTTCCGGATGAGCCCGGCTCAGGTGCTGGTGGCGGTGGCGGCCTTGCCGGACGAGCAGCGGCTGCACGACGCGACGCGGGCAGTGCATGGTGCAGCGTTCTGGAACGGGCGGGGTCTCCTGGCCAGGGAAGACGTGGGTCGGCACAATGCGCTGGACAAGCTGGTGGGGGCGATGGTGCGTGCAGGCCTGCCGCCCACGGGGGCGGTTGTCCTGACCTCCCGCGTCTCGACCGACATGGTCCAGAAGGTCGCCATGCTTGGCGCACCGATGATCATCGCGGTGTCGGCGCCGACGGTGGCGGCGGTGGAGCTGGCGGAGCGGGCCGGGATCACGCTGGTCGCGCTGGCAAAGGGGGACCGGTTCGAGGTCTTCTCGCATACGGATCGGATTTTGACGGAGGGGGCCCATGTCGGCTGACAAGATCGTTCGCATGGCGAATGACATCGCGAAATTCATGGAATCGAAGCCGCATGTCGAGGGGGTGGCGTTGCTGGCCTCCCATATCAACGACTTCTGGGAGCCGCGGATGCGGCGGCAGCTGTTCGCGGTGATCGACCGGGGTGGCGAAGGGTTGCGGCCCCTGGTGATGGACGCGGCCGGGGCGATCCGGCGGCCTGCGACAGAGCCGGTGGCCTGAGGATGTCCACGGTGGACAAGATCTGATCAAGGCCTGATTTCAATGAGTTGGCTGCGGACGTTAGGGGTTTCTTAACCTGCGCCCTCCGCGACGAACCGGAGCCCCTGGAGCCTCTGGCATGGGTTTCCGCGAAGCGATCGGCTACTCCTTCAACACGCCCGCCAGATGCGCGCCGTAACTGGACTTGCCGAAGACCTCCGCCTGTCTTTCAAGGCCCGCGTGGTCGATCCAGCCCTGCCGGAAGGCGATCTCGTCCGGAGAGCCGACCTGCATCCCCTGCCGGTCCTGCAGGGTGCGGACGAAGTTCCCCGCGTCGAGGAGGCTGCCGGGGGTGCCGGTGTCCAGCCATGCAAAGCCGCGGCCCATGCGTTCGACCTGGAGCGAACCTTCGGCGCGATAATGTTCGAGGACATCGACGATCTCCAGCTCGCCCCGGGGCGAAGGCTTGATATCGGCGGCGATGTCGGGCGCGCGACCGTCGAGGAAGTAGAGGCCGGTGATGGCGAAGTTCGACGGCGGGACTTTCGGTTTTTCGACGATCTGGGTGACCTTGCCGGTCGCGTCAAAGGCCGCCACGCCGTAGCGCTCGGGGTCGGAGACATGGTAGCCGAAGACCGTCCCGCCCGAGGGTTGCGCGTTGGCGCGGTGCAGGATTTCGGGCAGGCCGTGGCCGAAGAAGATGTTGTCGCCCAGCACCATCGCCGAGGGCGCACCGTTCAGGAAATCGCGGGTCAGAAGGTAGGCCTGGGCCAGCCCTTCGGGCTTTTTCTGGATGACCCAGGTGAAGCTGACGCCCCATTGGCTGCCGTCGCCCAGAAGGCGCTGGAACTGTATCTGGTCCTCGGGGGTGGTGATGATGGCGATCTCGCGGATGCCGGAGAGCATCAGGACCGAGATCGGGTAGTAGACCATCGGCTTGTCGTAGATCGGCAAAAGCTGCTTCGAGACTCCCAGCGTGATCGGCCAGAGGCGCGAGCCGGTTCCCCCGGCGAGGAGGATGCCTTTTCGGGTCATGGGCGCAACTCCTTCACGATCGCGGCGAGGCCCTCGCGCCAGTCGGGGCGCGGGATGCCGAACGCGGCGGTAAATGCCCGGCAATCAAGGCGGGAATTCAGCGGGCGTTTGGCCGGGGTGGGGTATTCGCTAGTCGGGATGTCGTGGATCTGGCAGGGGAGGTTGCCCTCGGCCATGATCGCGCGGGCGAAGTCGGCCCAGCTGGTGTCGGGGGTGCCGGAGAAGTGGTGGGTGCCTCCCGCTGCGCCTTGGGTCATGGCTTTGGCGGCGGTCAGCAGGGCCTGCGCGATGGCGGCGGCGGGGGTTGGGCCGCCGATCTGGTCGGCGACGACGTTCAGGCTTTCGCGCTCGGTCCCGAGGCGGAGCATGGTCTTGACGAAGTTCGCACCATGGGCCGAGACGACCCAGGAGGTGCGGAGGATCAGGTGAGTGCCATTTGCGGCGCGGACGCCCTCTTCGCCAACAAGTTTGGAGCGTCCATAGGCACCGAGCGGGCCGGCGGGGTGGTCGGGGGCGAAGGGCTGGTCGCCGGTGCCGTCGAAGACGTAGTCGGTGGAGATGTGGAGAAAGGGAATGGCCTTCGCGGCGGCGGCACCGGCCATGGCGGCGGGGGCGTCGCCGTTGACCACGGTGGCGGCGACTTCTTCGGTTTCGGCCTTGTCGACGGCGGTCCATGCGGCGGCGTTGATCACGGCGTCGGCGTCACTGGCCGCGATGGCGGCGGCGCAGGCGGCGGGGTTCATCAAGTCCGCCTCATCCCGACCAAGGTAGGTCGCGTCGGGGGCGAGGCGCTGCAGTTCGCGGGCGACCTGGCCGGTCTTGCCGAAGACGAGGAGTTTCATGTCTTGCCCAGCCGTTCGCCGACGCCCTGGCGGTTCAGGAGGGGCTGCCACCACGCCTGATTGTCGAGATACCAGCGGACGGTGCGGCGCAGGCCTTCTTCGACGGTCACGCTGGGTCGCCAGCCAAGCTCATCCCGGATGCGGGTGGGGTCGATGGCGTAGCGGGCGTCGTGGCCGGGGCGGTCGGTGACGAAGGTGATCTGATCGGCGTATGGGGTGGGTTTGGGGGCCATTTCGTCGAGAAGCGCGCAGATGGTGCGGACGAGGTCGATGTTGCGAAGCTCATTCTCGCCACCGATGTTGTAGCTGCGGTTGAGCGCGCCCTTTTCCAGGACGAGGAGGAGGGCGTCGGCGTGGTCTTCGACATAGAGCCAGTCGCGGATGTTCTCGCCATTGCCGTAGACTGGAATGGGTTTTCCATGGAGGGCGTTCAGGATGGTGACGGGGATCAGCTTCTCGGGGAAGTGGTAGGGGCCGTAGTTGTTCGAGCAGTTGGTGAGGACGGTGGGCAGGCCGTAGGTCTCGGCCCAGGCGCGGACCAGATGGTCGGAGGCGGCCTTGGAGGCGGAATAGGGCGAACGGGGGTCGTAGGGGGTGTGTTCGGTGAACTGGCCGTGCGCGCCGAGGGAGCCGAAGACTTCGTCGGTAGAGATGTGGTGGAAGCGGAAGGTTTCCGGCTTGCCTTGGGCCGCCCAGTGGGTGCGGGCGGCTTCCAGAAGGTTGAATGTGCCGGTGATGTTCGTCTCGATGAAGTCCGCGGGGCCGTCGATGGAGCGGTCGACGTGGCTTTCGGCGGCGAGGTGCATCACGGCGTCGGGCTTGTGCAGCGCGAAGATGCGGTCAAGGGCCGCACGGTCGCGGATGTCGGCTTGTTCGAAACTGTAAAGGTTGGAGTTGGAGACTGAGGCGACGTTTTCGGCATTGGCAGCGTAGGTCATGGCGTCGAGGTTGACGACCTCATGGCCGCGCGCGACGGCGAGGCGGACGACGGCGGAGCCGATGAAGCCGCAGCCTCCGGTGACGAGGAGCTTCATTCGGTGGTTCCGTAGCGGAAGGGTTGGCCGATGTCGGCAAGAAGCGGCGCGCGGGCGTCCTTGTCCGACAGGATGGGGGTGGTGGTGCCCCAGTCGATGCCAAGCGTCGGGTCGTCCCAGCGGACGGCACCGTCATGGTCGGGGGCGTAGAGGTCGGTGCATTTGTACTGGATCTCGGTGTCGTCGGTCAGGGTGACGAAGCCGTGCAGGAAGCCCTTGGGAACGAAAAGCTGGCGGCCGTTGTCGGGGGTCAGTTCGACGGCGATGTGGCTCCCGTAGGTCGGTGAGCCGGTGCGGATATCGACGGCAACGTCCAGTAGTGCGCCCCGGGTGCAGCGCACCAGCTTGTCCTGCGCGCGGGGCGGTGACTGGAAATGCAATCCGCGCAGGGTGCCCTTGGCGGCGGAAAAGGAGTGGTTGTCCTGCACCCAGGGCAGGTCGAGGCCGGCGTCGGCCATCCGCGCTGCGTTCCAGGTTTCCATGAACCAGCCGCGCGCGTCGCCAAAGCGGCGGGGGGTCAGGATCAGGACATCGGGCAAAGTGGTGGGTTCAATCTGCATGGGCGAAACTCGTCATGGGTGCCGGTGCAGAGTTGCGACGAACGGCTGGGCAATGCAAGCCGGGAGGACCGGGAAACAGTTTGTTTGCGGGGTTTTGCCGGGGTGCGACCTGCGCTATCAGGAGAGGAAGACTTGGGGGAAGGACGGGGACGATGACCCATCTTTGGGTGCGGGCCGAACAGCGGCCGAACGAGGAGCGCGTGGGGCTGACGCCCGAGGGCGCGGCGGCGCTGGTCAGGGCGGGGATCCGGGTGACGGTGGAACGCTCGTCAGTCCGGGCGATTCCGTTGGAGGGGTATGAGGCGGCTGGGTGCGAGATAGCCGAGGAGAACCTTTGGCTGAACGCTCCTGCCGATGCGATCATTTTCGGGCTGAAGGAACTGCCAGAGGATGGGACGCCTCTGACCCATCGGCACATCATGTTCGGGCATGCCTACAAGGGGCAACAGGCGGGGCGGGTGCTGTTGCAGCGGTTCAAGGCCGGGGGCGGGGTGCTGTACGACCTGGAGTATCTGGTGGGTGAGGACGGTCGCCGGGTAGCGGCGTTCGGCTATTGGGCTGGCTATGCCGGGGCGGCGGTTGCGCTGAAATGCTGGGCGGCGCAGCAGCGCGGCGGGATCGCGGGGCCGGTGCGGAAGGTGCCGTCGAAGGATGCGCTTTTGGCGCAGTTGAGTGAGGAGCTGGCAGGTCTGTCGCGGCCACGGGCGATCATCATCGGGGCGCTGGGGCGGGTGGGGACCGGGGCGGCGGATTTGTGCGCGGCGATGGGTGTCAGTGTCACCAAGTGGGACATGGCCGAGACGGCTTCCGGCGGGCCGTTCCCGGAAGTGTTGCAGCACGAGATCTTCCTGAACTGCATCCTCGCGCGACCGGGGTGCCCGGTGTTCGTCCCGGCCTCGGCGAAGTCCGGTGCGCGGACGCTGACGGTGATCGGGGACATTGCCTGCGATCCGACCTCGGATTTCTCGCCGATCAAGGTCTATGATCGCGCGACGGACTGGGACGCCCCGGCGCTGCGGGCGCATGTCGACCCGCCGCTGGACGTCACGGCGATCGACAATTTGCCGTCGCTGATGCCGGTGGAGTCCTCGCAGGACTATGCGGCGCAGTTGTTGCCGTCGTTGTTGACTCTGACGGACCTGGGGTCGGGTGTCTGGGGGCGGGCGAAGGTGGAATTCGACAGGCACGTCGCGGGCGTGTGAGAGCGGACAAATTTCTTCGAAGAAATTTGCCAAGAATTTTCGAAAATTCTTGGTCCCGGGTGGGCCAAGCGGAGGGGAGGAAGACCATGACGATCCATTGGTGTGGCACGGGGCTGTCGTCGATTCCGGGGCTGCGGCGGCTGATCGAGGCGGGGCATCCGGTCGTGGTCTGGAACCGCACGGTTGAAAAGGCGCGGACCGAGGTCGGCGACATTGCGCAGGACATCCGGGCGTTTTCGCTGGAGGCTTTGGCGGCGGCGCTGCAGCCGGGCGACATCGCGGTGTCGATGCTGCCCGCCGATCAGCATGTCGGGATTGCCAAGCTTTGCCTGGAGAAGGGGGCGAACTTCTGTTCCTCCAGCTACATCGCGCCCGAGATGCGGGCGCTGGACGAGGCGTTCCGCGAGGCGGGGCTGGTGTCGATCAACGAAGTGGGCCTCGACCCCGGCATCGATCACCTGATGGCGCATGACCTGGTGGCGCGCTACCGGGCGTCGAAGGCCTATCACAACGACAACGTCCTGAGCTTCACCAGCTATTGCGGCGGGGTGCCGAAAGAGGCGAACGCCTTCCGCTACAAGTTCTCGTGGGCCCCGGCGGGGGTGCTGAAGGCGCTGCGGTCGCCCTCGCGGTCCTTGCGGCATTTCACCGAGTTGCGGGTGGCGCGGCCCTGGGATGCGATCAGCCGGTATGATGCTCCGCTGCCGGTCCCGGAAAGCTTTGAGGTCTATCCGAACCGCGACAGCTATCCGTTCATGGAGGAATACCGGTTCGAGACCCACTGGAAGGTCAAGGATTTTGTCCGGGGCACGATCCGGCTGAACGGCTGGGCCGATGCCTGGGCGCCGATCTTCCGCGAGATCGAGGGGCTGGAAGGGAAACCCTTGCCCGAGATCAACGCGGCTTTGGAGGCGCGGGCGACGGCCCTGCTCAAGGACAACTCCTATGCCGAGGGCGAGCCAGACCGCGTGGTCCTTTTCGTCGCGCTGAAGGCCGAACGCGAGGGCAGGCCGGTGTTCCACGAGACCTGGGCGATGGATGCCTGGGGCGATGTGCGCGGGACGGCGATGGGGCGGCTGGTGTCGGTGCCGGTGTCCATGGCCATCGAGGCGGTCCTGACGCGCGAGATCCCGGCGGGGGTGCATGGCGCGCCGCATGACCCGAAGCTGCTGGCGCGGTGGCTGGAGCAGGTCGGGCATCTGGCGCAGTTCCTGCGGCGGATCGACCATCTGGGGTGACGGCTCCTCGTGCGCCTTCGGCTTCTCGTCGCTGGAGGACAGCGAGGAGTGACGAAGTCATCGACGAGCGGACCGGTTTTGCCTATCATCCTGTTACGTTCCGGGGCTACCGGACACTGGGCAGCGAGGCAGGACGTGGGCGGCACTGGCAGCACGTCGAGGCGTTTTGACCGGCTGGCCGACCGGCTGGCGGTCTTTGCTGCGCGCCGGTCGCGGGTGGCGGGCGGATTTGTCTCGCAGCCGGAACCCCGGTCGATCGGGCTTTACACGCGCGGCAAGCAGCTGGTTCTGGGCAACGTGCTTCTGGCCGGGCATCTTGCCGAGGCGCCGGACACAAGCCTGTGGGACATCGCCGCGCCGGACCGGGGTTTTGCCGTCGAAGCGCAGGGGTTCGGCTGGCTGGATGATCTTGCCGCGCTGGGAACGAAAGAGGCGCAAAGCCGGGCGCAGGACTGGACCTGGGGCTGGATCGCGCGGTTCGGCGGTGGTCGGGGGCCTGGCTGGACCCCGGACCTGACCGGACGCCGGATCATCTCTTGGGTGCATCACGCCGCGCTTTTGCTGAACGGGCGCGACCGGGCGCAGAGCGAGGCCTTCTATCGTTCGCTGTCGCGGCAAGCGGCCTATCTGGCCCGGCGCTGGCGCAGTGCGGCGGCGGGATTGCCGCGGTTCGAGGCGCTGACGGGGCTGATCTATGCCGGGATCTCGCTGATCGGGATGGAGGCGCTGGCGGCTCCGGCGATGGCCGCCCTGGCAGCGGCCTGCGAAACCGACATCGACCCGGAAGGCGGCATCCCGACGCGGAACCCCGAGGAACTGCTGGAGGTGCTGACGCTGCTGACCTGGTCGACGAGCGCGATGAGCGAGGCCAGTCTGACGGTGCCCCCGGCGGTGTCGTCGGCGATCCTGCGGATTGCCCCGGCGCTGCGGGCGCTGCGCCATGCGGATGGCGATCTGGCGCGGTTCCACGGCGGCGGCGCGGGCGCGGTCGGGCGGCTGGATCAGGCCCTGGCGGCGGCCGGTACCCGGACGGGGGCGACCCCGGCCATCGCGATGGGTTATGCCCGGCTGGCGGGGGGACGGACCTCGGTCATCGTCGATGCCTCGGCCCCGCCGGGGGGGGGTGCGGCGGAAACGGCACATGCCTCGACCTCGGCCTTCGAGCTGACCTCGGGTCGCCGGGCGCTGGTGGTCAACTGCGGGTCGGGCATCGCCTTCGGGGCCGAGTGGCGGCGGGCGGCGCGGGCGACCGCCTCGCATTCCGCGCTTGGGCTGGACGGGGTGTCGTCCTCGCGGCTTGCGGCGACCGGCGACGGACTGGGGCACCGGGCGCAGGTGACGTCGTCACGGCTGACGCTGGGCACGGAAGGGACGGACCTGTTCATCGCGCATGACGGCTGGCTGCGCAGTCACGGGCTGACCGCAAGCCGCAGCCTGACGCTGGCGCATGACGGGCGGCGGCTGTCGGGGGTGGATGCGCTGACCGCGATGACGGCAGAGGCGCGGCGGCGGTTCGAGGATGCGATGACCGCGACGGCAATGGCGGGCGGGCGGTTCGCGATCCGGTTCCATCTGCACCCGGATGTCGACGCGGAACTGGACATGGGCGGCGCAGCGGTGTCGCTGGTCCTGCGCAGTGGCGAGATCTGGATCTTCCGCTTTACCGGCCCGGCGGAGCTGGGACTGGAGCCGTCGGCCTATCTGGAAAAGGGGCGGCTGAAGCCCCGGCCATCGTTGCAGATCGTGCTGCGAAGCGAGGCGCGGGGGTTCGAGACACGGATAGGCTGGACCTTGGCGAAGGCAAAGGATACTCCGCTGGCGATCCGGGACCTGGAGGGCGTGGAGCCCGAGGACCCGCTGCCAGATTGACAGGGTAATGCCATGACCAACCTCGTCCCCATCGGCCGCGCGCTGATTTCCGTATCCGACAAGACCGGGCTTCTGGATCTGGCGCGGGCGCTGGCGAGCTTTGGGGTGGAGCTGATCTCGACTGGCGGGACCAGCGGCATGCTGCGGGCGGCGGGGCTGTCGGTGCGCGATGTGGCCGATGTGACCGGGTTCCCCGAGATGATGGACGGGCGGGTGAAGACGCTGCACCCGAACGTGCATGGCGGGCTGCTGGCGCTGCGCGACGATGACGAGCATCTGGTGGCGATGGCCGCGCACGGGATCGAGCCGATCGACCTTCTGGTGGTGAACCTCTATCCGTTCGAGGAGGCGGTGGCGCGGGGTGCGGATCATGCGACCTGCATCGAGAACATCGACATCGGCGGTCCTGCGATGATCCGGGCGGCGGCGAAGAACCATCGCTTCGTGACAGTGGTGACGGATCCGCGGGATTACGATGTTCTGTTGACCCAGCTCAAGGCCAATGACGGGGCGACGACGATGGCCTTCCGGCAAAAGCTGGCGCTGACGGCCTATTCCCGGACTGCGGCCTATGACACCGCCGTCAGCACCTGGCTGGCCGACGAGATCAAGGAGCCGAACCCGCGCTATCGCAGTTTTGCGGGCCGTCTGGCGCAGCCCCTGCGCTATGGCGAGAACCCGCATCAGGCGGCGGCGTTTTATACGGATGGCTCGCGTCGCCCCGGCGTGGCGACGGCGCGGCAGTGGCAGGGCAAGGAGTTGTCCTACAACAACATCAACGACACCGATGCGGCGTTCGAGCTGGTGGCGGAGTTCGCGGGCGGTGCCCCGGCCTGCGCGATCATCAAGCATGCGAACCCTTGCGGCGTGGCGACGGCGGGGTCGTTGGTCGAGGCTTACATCCGGGCCTACCAGTGTGATCAGACCTCGGCGTTTGGTGGGATTGTCGCGCTGAATCAGGTGCTTGACGGGGCGACGGCGGAAGAGATCGTGAAGATCTTCACCGAGGTCGTCATTGCTCCGGATGCCACGGACGAAGCCAAGGCGGTGTTTGCGGGCAAGAAGAACCTGCGGCTTCTGACCACCGGGGCACTGCCGGACCCCAAGGCCGGGGGGCTGGCGTTCAAGCAGGTCGCGGGCGGGTTCCTGGTGCAGGACCGGGATGCGGGCCACGTCTCGGCCAGCGACCTGAAGGTGGTGACCAAGCGCGCTCCGTCGGATGCCGAAATGCGCGATCTGATGTTTGCCTGGACAGTGGCAAAGCACGTCAAGTCGAACGCGATCATCTATGTGAAGGACGGGGCGACCGTGGGTCTAGGTGCGGGACAGATGAGCCGGGTGGATTCGACGCGGATCGCAGCCCGCAAGGCGCAGGACATGGCCGAGGCGCTGGGACTTGGGGGGCCGCCGACCAGGGGCTCGGTGGTCGCGTCGGATGCATTCTTTCCCTTTGCGGATGGCCTGATCGCGGCGGCCGAGGCCGGGGCGACGGCGATCATCCAGCCGGGCGGGTCGATGCGCGACGACGAGGTGATCGCGGCAGCCGATGACCGCGGGCTTGCCATGGTCTTCACCGGCCAACGTCATTTCCGGCATTGATGATGCGCCGCTTCTGGATCACCGCCGTCGCAGTCTTCGGTATCGACCAGCTGACCAAGCTGGGCGTGGTGCAGGGCCTGAACCTGCTGGAACGGGGCGAAATCGACGTGCTGCCGCCGTACCTCACGTTCCGCATGGCCTGGAACTACGGGATCAACTTCGGCCTGCTGTCGAACGGATCGAATCTGGCGCGCTGGGGGCTTATCGTGCTGGCGCTGGTGATCTCGGCCTGGGTCATCTGGTGGATGCGGCGCGAAACCGGCAACTGGAAGGCGGAACTGGCGGGCGGCTTCCTGGTCGGAGGTGCCTTTGGCAACATCATCGACCGATTCGTCTATGGCGCCGTTGCGGATTTCCTGAACATGTCCTGCTGCGGGATCGAGAATCCCTATGCCTTCAACGTCGCCGACATCGCGGTCTTCGCCGGGGCACTTGGGCTGGTGTTCTTCGCCAAGGGCGACCGTGGCGGATCGGCAAGAGCGGGAAAGCCCAAGGACAAGCTGCGCTAAACGGGCGTGACGACCGCGCGGCTTTAGGCTAAGACGGGCAAAAGACGGTTCGGAGGCAGGTATGCAGGCACAGAAAGGCAGGGCGGTCATCGTGATTGCGACGATGATCACGCTGGCGGCCTGCGGCGGCAAGGGCGATCCCCAGCTGATGAACCTGCGGTCAGGCCCCGGCCCGGACGAATTCG
Organism: Pseudomonadota bacterium; assembly: GCA_040385165.1. Classification (GTDB taxonomy): domain Bacteria; phylum Pseudomonadota; class Alphaproteobacteria; order Rhodobacterales; family Rhodobacteraceae; genus Tabrizicola. Next base: position 206,225 of record JAZKHX010000001.1, read on the forward strand.
CCATCGTTCCGCCGAAGCCATTGGAAATGCCGGAGAATCTGGCCGAACTTCCCGAGCCGACGCCCGGCGGGTTCAACCGCTCGGACCCGAACCCCGAGGCGGATGCCGTGATTGCGCTGGGCGGCAAGCCTTCGGCGGCCGGGGGAATTCCGTCTGCGGATTCTGCCCTTTACGCCCATGCCGCGCGCTTTGGCGTGGATGGCGGCATCCGGGCGACGCTCGCCTCGGAAGATCTGGAATGGCGCCGCGACAACAATGGCCGCATCCTGGAGCGGCTGTTCAGCGTGAACGTCTACTACAAGGCCTATCGCAAGCAGCGGCTGGACCAGCAGGCGGAACTTGCTCGGTGGCGGGCACTGGGGCTTCGCAACCCGTCGGCCCCGCCCCGCAATCCGGGCGAAGAGTAACAAGCGCGTGGCGACGGCTCGCCCGGACTTGATTGTCCATTGGCCGCGCCTCAGTTTCCCGCACATGACCTGACCTGGAGAAGCCGATGTTCGGACGATATGGCGCTGGCGTGGCTGCCATCGTGGTTCTGGCGCTGCCCGCTGTCGCGGAAGAGCCGGTCACCACCTTCAATCTGGACAATGGCCTGCAGGTCGTGGTGATCGAGGATCATCGCGCGCCGGTCGTGGTGCAGATGGTCTGGTATCGGGTCGGGGCCGCAGATGAACCCCCGGGCAGTTCCGGCATCGCGCATTTCCTGGAGCATCTGATGTTCAAGGGCACCGAGAAGGTCGCGCCGAACGCCTTTTCCGGCATCGTCGAGGCGCAGGGTGGCGATGACAATGCGTTCACCAGCTGGGACTACACCGCCTATTTCCAGCGGATCAGCGCCGACCGGCTGGAGCTGGTGATGGAGATGGAAGCCGACCGCATGCGCAACCTGCGCCTGACCGAAGAGGACGTGACGACCGAGCGGCAGGTCATCCTGGAGGAACGCGCACAGCGGACGGACAGCAACCCGGATGCGCTTTTGTCCGAACAGATGCGCGCGGCACAGTTCCAGAACAGCCCCTACGGCATCCCGGTGATCGGTTGGCGGCACGAGATCGAAGAGCTGAGCCGGGAGGATGCCCTGTCCTACTACGAGCGATTCTACGCCCCGAACAATGCGACGCTGATCATTGCGGGCGATGTCGATCCCGATGATGTGAAGGCCCTTGCGGAGAAATACTATGGTGCGCTTGCGCCCTCGGACGGCATCGTCCCGCGGATGCGTCCGCAGGAACCGCCGCAACTGTCGGAACGGCGGCTTGCGCTGGCGGATGAACGCGTTTCCGAGCCCTATGTCATGCGCACCTACCTTGCGCAGGAACGCGACCCCGGTGACCAGAAACGGGCGGCTGCGCTGACCGTGCTGGCCGATCTTCTGGGCGGCAATGGCCAGACTTCGGTGCTGGCGCGGGCCTTGCAGTTTGACCGGCAGGTGGCGGTCTATGCCTCGGCCTTCTACGACGGGAGCAGTATCGACGACGGAACCTTCGGGATTGCCGTCGTGCCCGCGCCCGGCGTCAGCCTGGAGACGATCGAAAGTGACCTGGACGCAGTGCTGGAAACCTTCCTGGCGGAAGGCCCCGACCCTGCGGCGCTGGAGCGGATCCGGACCCAGGTCCGCGCGGGCGAGATCTATGCGCGCGACAGCGTGGAAAACCTCGCGCAACGCTATGGCCAGGGTCTGAGCATCGGTCTGACCGTCGCGGACATCGAGGGGTGGGACGAGGCGCTGTCCGCGGTGACCGAGGCGGATGTGATGGAGGCCGCCCGTCTGGTGCTGGACCGCAGGAACGCGGTGACCGGCTGGCTGACCCGGCCTGCCGTCGAAGAGGGGGCCAAGGAATGATCCGCGCGCTGTTCGCTACCGTTCTTTTCCTCGCAGCCCCGGCATGGGCCGAAATCGAGATCAAGGAAGTCACCTCGCCTGGCGGGATCACCGCCTGGCTGGTCGAGGACCACAACATCCCCTTCGCGGCGCTGGAGATCCAGTTCAAGGGCGGCACCTCGCTGGAGGCCCCGGACAAGCGCGGGGTGGTGAACCTGATGACCGCCACGCTGGAGGAAGGCGCGGGTGCGCTGGACAGCAAGGGCTTTGCCGAGGCGCGGGATGCGCTGGCGGCGAATTTCAGCTTTGACTCGGGGACGGATTCGGTCGGGGTTTCGGCGAAGTTCCTGACCGAGAACCGCGATCAGGCGATCGGCCTCCTGCGCGAGGCGCTGGTGAACCCGCGATTCGATCAGGACGCGGTTGACCGTGTGCGCGAGCAGGTGCTGTCGAACCTGCGCTCGAACGAGAAGGACCCCGGGACGATTGCCTCGGAGAAGTTTGACGCCCTGGCCTTCGGGGATCATCCCTACGGATCAAGCGGCGACGGGACGATCCAGACGGTCACGGCACTGACCCGGGACGACGTGGTGGCCGCGCACAAAGCGGCGCTGGCGCGCGACAGGGTGTTCGTCGCGGCGTCGGGCGACATCACGCCCGAGGAGCTGGGCGTGCTGCTGGACCGGCTGCTGGGGGATCTGCCTGCCACCGGAGCCCCGCTGCCGGGTGCGGCGCCGTGGCTGTTACCGCCGGGGGTGACGGTGGTGGACTTCCCGACGCCGCAGTCGACGGTGTTCTTCGGACAGAAGGGAATTCCGCGCGACGATCCGGATTTCTTTCCCGCCTTCATCCTGAACGAGGTAGTCGGCGGCGGGCGGTTCACGGCCCGGCTGATGACCGAGGTGCGGGAAAAGCGCGGCCTGACCTACGGGATCGGAACCTACATCGTGAACATGGACCAGGCCGACATGATCCTTGGCCAGTTCTCGGCCTCGAACGACAAGGTTGCCGAGGCGATCGAGGTGGTTCGCTCGGAATGGGGCCGGATCGTCAGCGAAGGCGTCGCAGCCGACGAGCTGGAGGCGACGAAGACCTATCTGACCGGGTCGTTCCCCTTGCGGTTCGACGGGAACGGGCCGATCGCCAGCATCCTGGTGGGGATGCAGATGGACGGGATGCCGCTGGACTACATCACGACGCGGAACGCGAAGATCGAGGCGGTGACGATGGACGACATCCGGCGAGTCGCGGCCCGTCTGTTCAGACCCGAGGCGTTGCAGTTCGTCGTGGTGGGCCAACCTGAAGGGATGTGACGACGCGGCAGGGCGAAGGGGTTCACCAACAAGCCCCTTTCGCCGGTCTGACCCTTCGTCTACCAATTCGACATGCGCTGGACGATCCCAAACACGCTGACCGTGCTTCGGTTGTTCGCCGCCCCAGGCGTGGCGATCATGTTTCTCTATTTTCATCGCCCCTGGGCCGACTGGCTGGCGCTGACCCTTTTCGTGGGCGCCGCGATCACCGACTGGTTCGATGGCTACCTCGCCCGGCTGTGGAAACAGGAATCCAAGTTCGGCGCGATGCTGGACCCGATTGCCGACAAGGCGATGGTGGTGATCGCGATCATGGTCATCACCGGCTACAACGGGATGAACCCCTGGCTGATCCTGCCCGCGACCCTGATCCTTTTCCGCGAGGTCTTTGTCGGCGGCCTGCGGGAATACCTGGGTCAGAAAAGTGGCTTGCTGAAAGTGACGAAGCTGGCCAAGTGGAAGACCACGGCGCAGATGATCGCGATTGCGGTCCTGTTTCTTGGGACCGGGTTCGAATACCTGAACGGCGTGGCGATGCAGGGAATGACCCCTGACCAGTATGTCGAGGCCGTGAAGGCCGGAACGGCGGACCCGATCCGAGCCTGTGGCAAGCGGGACTGCGCGTCCTATGCGAACCTGGTGGGGATCTGGCTGCTGTGGGTGGCGGCCCTTCTGACCGTGGTCACCGGCTGGGAATACTTCGTCAAGTCGCTGCCATTCTTGCGAGAAGACAAGTGATCGACGTTCTGTACTTCGCCTGGGTCCGGGAACGGATCGGGGTCCCGCGCGAGCGGCTTGAAACCGGGGCGGCGACGGTGGCCGATCTGGTCGAGGAGCTTCGGTCCCGGGAAGACCGCTATGCGGCGGCCTTTGCCGACCTCTCGGCGCTGCGGGTGGCGCTGGATCAGGAACTGGCCTCGTTCGATGCTCCGCTGGCCGGGGTGCGGGAGGTTGCCTTCTTTCCACCGATGACGGGGGGCTGAGATGCGCGTCTCGGTCCAGTCCGCCCCGTTCGACGTGGGGGCCGAGGTGTCGACCTTCACGGCGGGGGTCCGGGGGGCGGGGGTCCGGGGGGCGGGGGCGGTGGTCAGCTTTACCGGGCTGGTGCGGGACGAGGCGGGGACGCTTTCCGCCATGGAGATCGAGCATTACCCCGGCATGACCGAAAGGGCGATCCTGGGGATCGTCGAGGATGCGATCCGGCGCTGGGCCTTGATCGACGTGCTGGTCATCCACCGGCATGGGCGGCTGGGTCCGGGAGAGGCGATCATGATGGTCGCGACGGCGGCACCGCACCGGGGGGACGCTTTCGCGGCGGCCGAGTTCCTGATGGACTACCTGAAATCGCGGGCTCCGTTCTGGAAAAAGGAAGTCGGGGCCGACGGGGCGGAATGGGTGGCCGCGAAAGATGCCGATGAGGACGCCCTGAAGCGGTGGTAGTGTCCACGGTGGACAAAATCGGTTTACTTCATTGTATCAATGTCTTGTCTGCGGGCGTTCAGCTTTTCTTAACAGTTGTGCCTGCTCTCCCGACCCACTGGTTCGAGGGTGGACGGGACGCCCGGGTCAGCCGGCGATGTCTTTCAATCCAAAGCGGGACTGCCAAGTGGGTTGCAGGTCCAGGGGTTCGCTCCGCGCCAGGTAGATTGCCCGGGCGATGGCGCGGGCGAGGCAGGTCGCGGCGGCGTGGCCAAGCTGGAAGGGGTCGGTCAGGGGGTCCGACAGCGGGCGTTGGCCGGTCGCGACGGCGAAGACGAGATCCCCGTCCAAGGGCGTGTGTGAGGGGACCAAAGCGCGGGCCATGCCATCGTGGGCGGCCACGGCCATGCGCTGCGCCTGCGCCTTGGAGAGCGTCGCATCGGTGGCAACGATGGCGATGGTTGTCGCTTCGCCCAGCCGTTTGCGGGGCAAGGGCGCGTCCTGCGGGATCATGGGTGCCGGGCCGAGGCCGCCGAATTCGGTGCCTTCCTCCCATGGGGCAGCCCAGAAGTGGGGGGTTTCGCCGACGGTCGCCTGCCCAAGCGCGTTGACCACGACAAGCGCGCCCACGGTCAGACCGGAGGGCAGGACGCAGGAGGCCGAGCCGAGGCCGCCCTTCAGGCTGCCGGTCATCGCTCCGTAGCCCGCGCCTGCGGTGCCGAGGGCGAAATCGCGTGTAGCAGTGTCAAGGGCGCGGCGGCCAAGTGAGGGGTAGGGGCTGTCCGTCCAGTCCTTTTCGCCGCCGTTCAGAAGGTCAAAGACGATGGCTCCGGGGACGATGGGCACCCGGACCGGACCGACGGCGAAGCCCCGGCCAGCCGCGCGCAGGCCCTGCATGACGCCCTGCCCCGCGTCGAGGCCGAAGGCGGAGCCGCCCGCAAGGAAGATCGCGTCGATGTCCTGCACCATACGGTCCGGGGCGAGTAGATCGGTTTCCCGCGTGCCGGGAGAGCCGCCCATGACGTGAACCGCAGCCACGAACGGACGGTTGGCGGTCAGGACCGTGACGCCGGACTTCAGGCGGGAGTCATCGGAATTGCCCACGCGAAGGCCGGTAATGTCGGTGATCAGGTTCAAGGTGCCGGGGCGCATGTCGGCAGAGTAGCGGTCTGCCGGCCCCGTGCAAGCTCCGGGTAGTCCGGGGGATGCGTCCCACGCGGCTTCAACCTCTCGTCGCGAAAGGGAAGCGACGAGAGACGAAGTCGCCGGGGAGCGGGTGTCAGAAGTCGAAGATGTCGCTCAGGAAGCTGTCCTTGCGCCTTTTCTTGTAGCCGTGACGATGATCGTCGTCGTCGTCCCGGTAGCGCGGGCGGTCATCTCCACGGTAGCCTTGGGGCGCGCGCTGGGGTTCCGCCTGGTAGACGGGGGCAGCGTGGTGCTGGGCCGCCTGCTGCGGCGTGGGAGCGGGGGCGGCAGCGGGGCCGCCGAGCGAGCGTTCGATGATCTTGTCCAGCTCTCCACGGTCGAGCCAGACGCCACGGCACTTCGGGCAATAATCGATCTCGACTCCGCCACGATCGGCCATCACCAGGGTTTCGTTGTCGACCGGACAGCGCATGTTTCTCTCCATTCCATGTGTCAGGGCGTTATTTGGGGTCGCAAATGCTGCTCGCAAGGGTCGCAAACGCTCTTGCGCGAAATGTCGCGAAGGCGCATTCAGGGCGGGAGCCGTGGCGATGGCGTCGCCGCAGGGGTTTTGCCCCGACGCTTGCGGACCCCGATCGAGTCGGGGGCGCTTCCGTCCTGCACGCCGGGACCTTTCGGGGTCCCCTGGGCATGAGTCCCGACCCCTGAACATGAGGTCTGGAAATGTCGTTGAACCGTCCCGAGATGTACCGCTTTCACAATGGCGGGAAGAAGGACACGCTGCCCTTCGCCGATCAGGAATACCATGACCGGCTGGCGGGCCTGCGTGACATCATGGAGCTGCACGAGCTGGACGCGGTGGTGCTGACCTCGATGCACAATGTGGCCTACTATTCGGGCTTTCTGTATTGCAGCTTTGGGCGGCCTTACGCCTGCGTGGTGACCAAGGCCGAATGCGTGACCATCAGCGCCGGGATCGACGCGGGGCAGCCCTGGCGGCGGTCGATTGCCGACAACATCACCTACACCGACTGGGCGCGCGACAACATGTGGCGGGCGGTGGCCTCGGTCACGGGGCTGGGGAAGGCGGTGGGCTGCGAGGCGGACCATCTGACGATGGAGCGGGCAGAGAAGTTCAACGCCTTCCTGCGCCCGAAGCGGGGGATGGATATCGCCCCGGCGACCATGCACCAGCGGATGATGAAGTCCGAGGCCGAGATCGCGCTGATCAAGCACGGGGCGAATGTCGCCGATGTGGGCGGCTATGCGATCCGCGAGGCGATTGCGGTGGGGGCGACCGAGCTGGAAGTGTCGATTGCGGGCCGGGACGCGATGGAGCGGGAGATCGCCAAGCGGTTCCCGGATGCCGAGTATCGCGACACCTGGGTCTGGTTCCAGTCGGGGATCAACACCGACGGCGCGCATAACCCGGTGACCAACCGCAAGCTGAAGCATGGGGATATTCTCAGCCTCAACTGCTTTCCGATGATCTCGGGCTATTACACCGCGCTGGAGCGGACGCTGTTCGTGGGCGAGGTGGATGATGCGTCGATGCGGGTCTGGCAGACCAACATCGACAGCCACGAGTTCGGGATGAAGCTTCTGCGGCCGGGGGCGTCCTGCGCCGAGATCACCATGAAGATCAACGAGTTCCTGGCCGAGCGGCAGATGCTGCAATACCGGACCTTCGGCTATGGGCACAGCTTCGGGGTGTTGTCGCACTACTATGGCCGCGAGGCGGCGCTGGAGTTGCGCGAGGATATCGACACGGTGCTGGAGCCGGGGATGGTGATCTCGATGGAGCCGATGCTGACGATCCCCGAGGGGATGCCGGGGGCGGGGGGCTACCGCGAGCATGACATCTTCGTCGTGACCGAGGACGAACCCGAGGACATCACGCACTACCCCTACGGGCCTGCGTTCAACGTCGTGGGATAAGGCAGAGGGCCGGGGAACGTCCCCGGCCCGCTTGATTCAGGCCCGCTTGATGACGCGGATCAGGAACAGCAGGATGACCGCTCCGATCGTGGCGGAAATGATCGCGCCCGCGTAACCTGCGCCAAGGTTGAGGCCGGCGTAGGGAAACAGAAAGCTGGCGATGAACGCGCCGACGATGCCGACGACGATGTTGCCGAGAAGGCCGAAGCCGTAGCCCTTGACGATCAGGCCAGCGAGCCAGCCAGCGATGGCGCCGATGATGAGGGTGATGATGAGTGCTTCAATGGCCATGGAGGTCCCCTTTGCTGCCGCCTCTGTTGCGGGCGGTATGGCATAACGCGCGGAAATCCGCCGGGTTCCCTGAGTCTGGGGCCGATTGCGCAGAATCGAACAGGAATCGCCGGACGAGCCAGCTTCGACCGAGAAGATTCGGAAAAGCTTGTGTTTTTGGGCTTGACGCATCGGCACCGCCGTGGCGCAAGTGATACAGCTTTCCTTAACCCCGAGTCTGCCAAGTGTCCCATTCCCTTGCCCGGATCGTTGCGATCCTCGCGCTTCCCTTGCTTGCCGCCTGTGCGAGTGCCCCGCAGCAGGAAACGCCCTTGGCCGTTCCCGGCTATGAGGGCTTGCAGGACGGTGAGTTCTTCATCGAACCGGTCCCGGCGCAGTATCTTTTCGACGCGAACCGCCGCACCGAAGTGGCCTATCACGGCGATGAGCCCCCGGGGAGCATTGTGGTCGACACCTATGCGCGCAAGCTCTACCTCATCGGCGAGGGCGGACGGGCAACGCGCTATGCCATCGCGGTCGGGCGCGAAGGTTTGTCGTTCCGCGGCACCGGGGTGATCGGCCGCAAGGCGGAATGGCCGTCGTGGACGCCGACCGCGAACATGGTCCGCACGCGGCCCGACCTTTACGCAGCCTATGCCGGTGGTCTGCCGGGCGGGCTGACGAATCCTCTGGGCGCGCGGGCGCTGTATCTTTACCGGGGTGGCCGCGACACGATGTTCCGCATCCACGGAACCTCGGATCCGGCCTCTATCGGGTATGCGACCAGCGCGGGCTGCATCCGCCTGTTCAACCAGGACGCCATCGACCTTTACAACAAGGTGCCGAGCGGGACCCTGGTCAAGGTGCGGACGCAGGAGGAAAGCCTGGCCATGGAAGGCCCGCAGATGCTGGACGCCTATGGACGCACGGTTCCGGCCACGCCGGAGAACAGCGCCCGGAAGGAAAAGGACCAGGCGCTGATCACGAAGCAGGAGCAGAAGGATCGCGTCGCGACCGAAAAGGCCGAAAAGAAGCGCCTGTCCTCTTGCGCGCGCCGCGGAATCGAGCCCGAGGATTGCCCGCGCCCGGCCCCGCCCGAAGCGGTGTTGACACTGGGCACCTCGACTAGAGCCGGATGACGTAGTCCTTCAGGGTGGTCTGCACGACCTCCCAGGTGCCCTCGAAACCGGGGCGGATGATCATGCTGTCGCCCGGATGCAGCTGGGTGAGACGTCCATCCGCGCCGGTCAGCAGGGAATAGCCGGACAGGATGCGGAAATATTCCCACTCCGAATAGCTGACGCGCCACTTGCCGGGAGTGGATTGCCAGAGCCCGGCATAGAGGCCGTCGCGATCTTCGAGGTTCCAGGTGCTATGCACCGGATCGCCCGAGATCACCTTGGCCGGATCGGGACGGGTGACGTCGGGTGCAGTGCCGTCGCGGCTGAGGCGCTGGATCAGGGTCATGGCGGTCTCCTTCGGCGGTATTCAGGGCGAAGGCCGGTTCGGGGTCAACCCGGTGAGGCTGCGGTCGGCGGTGCTGCGCTGCGGCGCAAATCTGTTGCGATGGGGGTGCGGTTGTGCCCATATGGCGGGCAGAATGTGAAAGCGCCCCCCTGAGCGAGGCCCTGAAGATGAGCGCGACTTCCCCGGTCCGGCCTGTGCTTCCCCCCGATATCCGCGCCCGCAAGGGTGGCACGCCGCTGGTGGTGCTGACGGCCTATTCGACCCCCGTGGCCCGGCTGGTCGATGCGCATTGCGACATCGTGCTGGTGGGGGATTCGGTCGGGATGGTGATCCACGGGTTGCCTTCGACCCTGGGCGTGACGATGGAGATGATGATCCTGCACGGGCGCGCGGTGGTTAGGGGCGCGCAGAAGGCGATGCCGGTGATCGACATGCCGTTCGGGTCTTACGAGGAGGGGCCGCAACAGGCCTTCCGCAATGCCAGCCGGTTGATGGCCGAGACGGGCGCCCCGGCCGTCAAGCTGGAGGGCGGGGTGCATATGGCCGAGACGATTGCCTTTCTGACCGCGCGCGGGGTGCCGGTGATGGCACATGTCGGCCTGACGCCGCAGTCGGTGAACACGCTGGGCGGCTACAAGGTGGTGGGACGGGCCGAGGAGGCCGAGAAGGTGATGGCCGACGCCCGGGCGATCGACGAGGCCGGGGCCTTCGCGGTGGTCGTCGAGAAGGTGCCCGAGGGCCTCGCGGGGCGGATCACGGCGGCTTTGGCGATTCCGACCATCGGGATCGGGGCCGGGGTGGATTGCGACGGTCAGGTGCTGGTGGTGGATGACATGCTAGGGCTTTTTACCGACTTCCGGCCCAAGTTCGTCAAGCGCTATGCCGAGTTGGGCAAAGCGGCGGATGAGGCGATTGCTGGCTATGCGGCGGAGGTGCGGTCGCGGGCTTTCCCGGCGGCGGAGCATTCGTTTCCCGATGTGATCCCGGTGAAGAAATGATCCTGAGGACAGTGGCCGACGTGCGGGCGGTGGCGCGGGGCTGGCGGGCGGCGGGTGAGGTGATTGGCGTGGTCCCGACGATGGGGGCGCTGCATGAAGGGCACCTGTCGCTGGCACGGGCAGCGCGGGCGGAATGCGACCGGGTGATCACGACGATCTTCGTGAACCCAAGGCAATTCAACAACCCCGAGGACCTGAAGAAATACCCCCGCAGCGAGGAAGCGGATGCAGCGCTTCTGGCGACTGTGCCGGTCGATGCGATCTTCGCGCCCTCGGTGGAGGAGGTCTACCCGGAGGGCTTCATCACCAACGTGACGATGCAGGGGGTGGCGCAGCCACTGGAGGGCTACATGCGGCCCGGGCATTTCGACGGGGTTGCGACGGTGGTGACGAAGCTGTTCGGCATGTCCCTCGCCGACAGGGGCTATTTCGGCCAGAAGGACTGGCAGCAGTTGCAGGTGGTCTTGCGGCTGGTGCGCGATCTGAACCTGGCCGTCGAGGTGGTGGGCTGCGAGACGATCCGCGAGGTCGACGGGCTGGCGATGTCGTCGCGCAACGTGCGGCTGACGGCGGCGGGGCGGGAGAAGGCTCCGGTGCTGTATGCCGCGATCACGCGGGCGGCGCAGGATATCCGCGTGGGTCACGCCGACCGGATGGCGATCCGCGAAGCGGCGGAGACGATGCGGGAGGCGGGGTTCGAGCGGGTGGAATACATCGAGCTGCGCGATGCCGAGACGCTGATGCCGTCGGACGACCCGCGCCGCCCGCGCCGGATGCTGGCGGCGGCCTGGGTCGATGGCGTGCGGCTGATCGACAACATCCCCGTGTGACGGGCGGATTTCTGGCGGAGCGATGGCGCGCGAGGCTTTTGTCTCGTCGGCGGGCCTTCGCCCTCCTCCTCGGCTGATGGGGGTTTCACCCCCAAACCCCCAGAGTATTTGGGAAAAGAGCAAATGCAGGTGCAGTGGATTCCGCACTTGGCGAGCGGGGTCAGTTGCTGCAAGACTTGGGCCATTCAGCGGTGTCCGAAAAACCGGCGCTGCGATGATGTAATTCCCTGTTACATCACTATGTGATGCAAACGTGGTTCAACGGAGGACGGCATGGCCGATTTCGAGACGCAGATCAAGGAAAGCCAGGCTCAGGTCGCCGAGGCGCAGGCGAAGATTTCCGCCATCACCAGCCGGATCGAGGAAGCGCGGTCGAAGATCGACCAGGGCGTCACGCTGGACGTGGAAAACGCCACGCTGGAGGATGTGAACAAGCACACCGACCTGATGAACGCGAACATCGCGGAACTGATCATGGGTCTGGACGACGTGACGGCGGGCTTTTCGGCAGAGTTCGCCGAGATGCGGTCGAAGACCGGGATGGAAAGTTTCATCGGCATCTTCTCGTCTGCCAAGGCGGAATCGATGCGGCAGGAGCGGATGCGGGCGGCGACGGTCGATGACAAGCTGCAGGACCTGATCTCGAAGTCGGACGTGATCGTGAAGCTGTTGCAGGGGCAGCTGGACCTTCTGAACGTGCAGAAGACGCGGGTGGAGGGGAACCTGTCCTCGACCTTGACCGAGCGCGAGGAGACGGTGGGGGCTTTGGAGGCGGTGCGGAAGGAAGTCGCGTCCCTGGACCCGAAGATCATCGAGCTGGAGAACAAGATTTCGGTCGAACAGGACGCGGCGGCGCGGACGAAGCTTGAGACGGAACTGGCCAACCTGAACGCGCAGTACAACGCGCTGGTGCAAGATGAGCAGGTGAAGCTGGCGAAAAGCCAGACGCTGGAGCGGTATATCGAGAAGGGCAAGACCTGGGTCGACAGCCTGCAGAACCAGGCGGCGACGCAGCTGGTGCTGATCAACAAGCTGCAGACGGACACCAAGCAGCGGGTGGTGCTGTATGATGCGCTGACCTCGTCGTTGAAGACCGCCCAGCAGCAGGACGTGGCGCACCGGATCAACGAGATCGGGGTGAAGACCGACCAGGAGGCCCAGACCGCGATGGCGGCGATTGGGGCGGCCACGAATGACAAGATGGCCGACATGCTGGAAGCGCATGAGGGGCACATGGTGTTCGCCCGGCAGATCCTGGAGCAGAAGGCGAAGGCGGATGAACGCTTCGCCCGGAGGTTCGCGGCAATTGTCGAGAAGCACGACAAGAACGCGTATGGGGAATGAGGTTCAAGGACCAGATCGTCTGGACAGTCTTTGTCGGCGCGGGGATGTTCAGCCTGGGGGTTATGTTTTGGTTGGGTTCGCAGGCTGCGGCCCTACCAAGTGATAGCTGGGTGATCACCGCTGCCTGGGCTCTGGTGGTTTCCGGTTTTTACGTGTTCCTCACGGCGATCTTCAGAGCAGTTGCCCGGGAACAACGGTTCAGGCTTGGCCTGATCCATCCCTTTGCGACCTGGACGCGGTACAGACGTTGGTACTATTGGGTAGATCGGAACGGCAAGGATCGCGATGCCTGACCCCACCGTCAAAGACGTCCTTACCTCGGACCACCACGAGCTTTACGACACGCTCGTCGCCCGGCGCTACTTTGCCAAGTTCGTCCGGATCACCGGGCATCTGGGCCGCGTGGCGGCGGAGATGGAGACCGAGGGGCGGCTCACGCGGACAGAAGCTCGGGTGCTGGGGAAGTACCTGGCGGCGGTGGCGGGGACGTTCCGGGCGTTGAACCACAAGTACCTTATGACGGGGCGGGGCGAGGGGGCTCCGCGGCTGACCATCGACCGGCATGAGAGCGGGTTTCCGGTGGCGCAGGAACTGATGACCATGGCGGTCGATGCCCAGCAGGCCGAGAAGCATCTGGCCGGGATGCCCTCTGAAGCCGAGCTGAAGGACCGGATGGTGCGGCAGATCGTGGGGGATCTGACGATCCCGACGGCGCTGCAGTTCGCCCTGTCGCAGCGGTATTACTATGAGGCCCTGGCGGCGGGGGGCATCTTCTGGGCCCGGAACGACCCGGATGCGCAGTGGATCGAGGATCTGGGGGAGCGGCGGCATTTCCTGGTGCATTGGGCGGTCTGGGACACCCAGGTCAACCTGCCGGTGGTCTATCTGATGGATCTGGAGGATAGCGGCAAACGGCCGATCCTGAACGACGCCTACCGCTGGCCGCAGGCGCAGGCGGCGCTGATGGCGCAGTCGGTGGGCGGGCTGAAGCTGCTGACGATTGCCACCGGGTTCGACAAGGATTTCGCCGACCTGCACCCGAAACGGCTGCGGCGGGTCATTCTGGGGCCGATGTATTCGGCGAGTTTCACATTGCAGTCGGGGCCGATTTCCAAGGTGCTGGAGGGCGCGAAGGCCCCCGAAGGCGAGGATTGGGCGCTGGTCTGGACGGTAGAGGATCTGGTTTCCGACCGCGAGGAAGAGGTGAAGGACGGGTGGTTCTCGTCGTCGCAGCGGCAGGTCTACAAGCTGGACCCGGTGGCGGGGGCCGAGTTGGGGGCCGCGCGGCAGGACCGGATGATCATCCTGCCGGAGAAGCCCTATCAGGTGCTGGCGGAGCAGAACCCGCGGGGGCTTCAGGGATTGCGGAAGTTCGTCGTGGGGGCCGGGGGGCGGTTGATTCCGACGTTGTGAGGGGTGGATGCGTCCGGGGGCCAGCCCCCGGACCCCCGGGATATTTTTGGACAGATGAAAGGGCTTATCGCATGAGCACGCGCGACACGATGGAGCTGAAGGAAGAGACGATCCGGGCGCAATATGAGGCGGCGCTGGGGATGGTCTTCGGCTTTGATCATGCGCCGCGGTTGGCGAAGCCTTTGGTGGTGGCCTCGGTGGCGGAGCGGTCTCCCGGTGTGGGGACGCGGCCCACGTTCCGGTCGACGGTGCCGGGGATGGCGACTCGGTCTACGGCGCGGCCGGGTGGGGTGCGGCTCAGTGAGCGGATCGAGGGGCTGGGGGATGGGTTGGTCTCGCCGGTGCAGGCGGCTTGTCTGAACGCGTTGCGGCGCGCCATGGCGATTGCGCTGGCGATGGGGGAGACGTTTTCGGCTCAATCCGGGTTGGCGGAGTTGAAGAAGGCCAACCTTGAGGGTCGGGTGCCGGATGCGCGGCGGGCGGAGTTCGGTGAGCTGTTGCAGGGCGAGGCGCTGGTGGTGCTGTTCACCTTTGCCAATGCTTTGGCGTATCTCATCGCGCCGCATGTGGGGCCGGGGACGGTGGAACTTGGGGAGGTGGAGGAGGTGCTGACCGACAACGCCCCGCTGGCGTTGCAGGGGGCGTTGTGGGAGCTGGATCAGGACATCGGGGCGTTGGCGACGGATGACGCGCGCCTGGTGGCGGTGGTGTCGGCCTTTGCCGAGGCGCTGATGAAGAAGGTGCAGATCCGGGCGGAGAACGGGGCGCGGGTAAGCGTGTTCACGGGGGCCTCGTGGAAGGTCGAGGCGGACGGGCTGACCATCGCGGGGTTCAAGCCGGCCAAGGCGGCGAAGGGCGGCATGATCGCCATGGCCTTCAAGGCGCCGCATGAGGTGGTGGGGAACCACATCGCCAAGTACCAGAGCCTTAGGCTGGCGAAGATGCTGATGGCCTATGATTTCGAGCGGCGGCTGAACCCGTTTGCGGAGCTGGGCGGGTTCATCTTCACCTTCATGGGGGATGGCAAGCCCGGCACGGGCAAGACCACGCTGATCCAGATGATGGCGGGGCTTCTGGACGGCTATTGCAAGGTGGCCGGGTATCCGTTCCGCTATCAGAACTTCAGTATCGACCAGATCGACAGCTATCAGGGCAAGTCGGGGCAGAACGCGAAGGCGTTTATCGACGCGGTGATTGATCCGAGTGTGATCGGCTTCGGGACCATCGACGACATCGACCAGGTGGCGGGGAAACGGGGGGACCGGCAGTCCTCGGCCGGGCAGCAGGAGGTGACGGCGGTCTTCATGCAGGCCTTTGCCGGGGCGGGGACGGTGGTGCGGGGAAACTGCACCTTCGGGATGTTCAGTAACTACCCGGAGAATGTGGACGACGCGTTGCGGCAAAGGGCCGGGGCGCGGTTTTTGGTCGACGGGCCGCAGTCGAAGGAGGATTACATTGATATCCTCTCACTGCTGCTGGGGAAGAACCATGCGATCCCGGTTGGCGAGCATGAGTTGTTTGCCGCGCAGGAGATCAGGAAAGCGGTGGCGGCTTCGTTCGAGGGATACTCGAAGCCGCATGAGGATGGGTTGCTGAAGGTCTGGGACCGGGTGTCCGGCGAGATCGGCAAGCTGGATACCCTCGCCAAAATTGGGGCTTACCTCAAGGCGATCCAGCAGGCGGATGAGCGGTTCACGGGGCGGGCGATCAAGAACATCACCGACGCGGTGAAGGTCCGGGCGATGGACTTTGAGCTGCCGGATGAGTGGATGGAGGAGCCGGACCTGTTCCTTTTCAAGCCCTATGACGAGAAGCTGGCGATGATCCGGGGGCTGATGACGCCGATCACGGTGGACATGGTGATCCAGGAGATCAACCGCTACGCGGATTCGGAGTTCCGCTATGCGGACAAGTCGGATGAGGTGGCCATTCAGGGGATGGTACGCGACTTTGGGCGGACGGAAGAGGCGAAGAGAAGGTATCTGGAGGGGAAGTGAACGAACCGCTGACCCTGACCCTGTGGAACGCGATCCTGCCGCTGGCGGGGTTGTGCGCGTTGGTGGCGTGGTTGCCGGGGTGGCTGGTGGGGCGGGGGAACCTGTCGCAGGCGAGGCTTTCGCGGGCGGTGGGGGTGACGGCTTTGGTGGCTTTGGCCGTGGGGGCCGTGCTTGCGGCCGGGCTTTATGCGGCGATCAACGAGGGGGTCTGGGCGGGGGTCCTGGCGGCGCCGCTGGAGCGGGCGGGGTTCTTCCTGGGGCGCTCGGCGTTGTTCGCGCTGCTGTGGGGGCCGATCTTGGGCTTCGTCTGGCTGGTGAAGGCGCAGGAGTTGAACCGGCGGTTGGGGATGCGGATGGTGGATGGTGAAGGGGGGAAGGGGTGAAGACGATGAAAGCTGAACGCGAGGACGTGCTAATGGCCGTCGCTAAGCTAATCTGGAAATATGAGATAACGATTGATGACCTCTACACGTTTCTCGGCGTTGACCTTGAGAACTATCGAGTCGATGCAAGTCAAGAAATTGCCGAGCTTGCCGGAATACTTAAGGGTTGGTCGACCGATCCTGAAACGGACTTTTAGAGAGGAAGCGCAGAGCTTTGAGACGGACGTTTGATCAGCAGACTCTCGATGCAATCTTCGCGGCCCCGCTGGAGATAGTTGCCACTCTGCGTGCACCTTGGGGAGGTTTATCCGCATTTCCCAAGAGAGGCGAGATCGAGGACTTCCTGAACGACCCTGAGGACTGGTATGCGCGAAGTGAAGGAGTCTCAAAGGAAGACTACCTTAACTGGATAAATGCGGATGGCCTTCCGCGCTGTGGGGCGTCCTTAAAGAACGGGGAGCGATGCAAGAATCCTGTCAGCGGTGGCGTCCAAAGAGGACTCCATGATTGGCTCCAATCCGATGCGGGGTTCTGCCGTTTGCACGGCGGAGAGGGTTCAAGAGAGGCAAAGCTTAAGCGTTTTGGTAAGAAACCATGAAACGCCTCATCCAACGCGGCCTCATGTTCGGGAACCTGATCGAGGTCTCCTCTCCGGCCCTCGTCGAACGCTACAACCGCGCGCTCAAGCATCTGACCGGCAAGACCACCAAGCTCGACGATTTCCACATCGACCTGTCCGGCTATTCGCCCGAGATCGGGGATGAGCTTAACGACGACCTCTACCTCAACCCCAACGGGGCGAACCGGCAGTTCATCTTGCTGACCACGGCGCAGAAGGATGCGCCTTTGCTCAACATCAAGTTCTCCACCAGCCGGGGGATCCTGACGCAGTTCATCGAGAAGAACGAGGCGCAGTTGTTTGCGCTGACCGCGCGGGATGCGGTGGCGGGAGAGTTGCAGAACTCGGTCTACGCGTTCGACACGCCGGCGAAGCTGTTCGACATAAGGCAGGTGACGGTCGAGGCGGATACGATCGGCGGGCATGTGGCGGATGCGGGGAAGCTGGCGAAGCTGATCGAGCGGTTCCGGCAGGAGCCGGACGGGTGGCGCGATGATGTGCTGGTGGCCGAGATGATCGGGCTGGCGAAGAAGACCGGCGACGTGACGCGGGTGCCGATCAGCCTGCCCGCGATGACGTTCCAGCAGCAGAACTTCTGGACCAGCCATTTCGGCGGGGTCTACATCTTTCAGGGCGTGCGCTATCCGGCGGCGATCTCGACGCTGGACTGGAAGTCGCTGGGCGAGGTGCCGGTGGCGCAGGTGATGGACCTGACGCACAGGAACCAGATCGCCGACTGGCTGGAGCGGAATGGGCTGACCGAGCCGATCGTGCAGGCGCGGGGGGCGGATGCCTCGGCCATCCTGCGGCAGAAGATGGATTTCATCCTGGTCGATGCGGCGGATCGGCTGGGGATCGAGGTCGGGGATGCGCGGCGGACGGAGTTGCGGAAGGTGGCCTACAAGCTGGGAACGTCGCTGCCGCAGGAGTTTCTGGGGCTGGCGGATTTGCTGCGGTGGGTGGAGGCGGGGGGGCCCTGGCCGAAGATCACGTCCGAGCATCCGGCGTATTTCTACACGCTGCGGGGAAAAGGCCCGGACCGGGACCTGGTGAACATGCTGTTGTCGGAGCTGTCGGCGATGGACGTGCGGCAGATGTTCATCACCCACAAGGAGCTGTTCTACGCGCAATACGCGACGTGGTCGGACCGCAAGAAGACCTATGTGGCGGATTTCCTGGCGCGGGAGTATCAGGTGGACCGGGAAGGCGCGCGGACGGCGCTGTTCGGACCCGAGCCGTCGATGGATGAGCTGCACCGGCCGCAGATGGCCGAAGGGCCGAAGCCGGCCCGGACGGCAGGGCGCGGGCCGGTCGTGGGGCCCTGGGGAGGGAGACGCTAGATGGGTTGGCTGCGCCTTGCGTTCTTCATGTATGTGGGGCTTACGATCATCTACTTCGTCACCGGCATTTATTCCCGCTCTGTCCGGCGCGAGAAGCTGGAAAAGGAATGGGACACCGACCCGGCGCGGGAGGGACTGACCGTGCAGGAGCGGTCAGCTTTCATCGAGGCCGGGATGGTGCATTACGACAAGGGGCTGAAAAAGCGCCTCTTGTGGCTTATCTATATCCTGCCGACCATCGGGTTTGCGCTGACGATCTATTACATCAACTGGTACTGAAAGGGCTGACCCATGTGGACCAAGATCAAATGGGGGCTGCGGATTCTGGCGCTGGTGATCGTCGGCCTCTTCCTGCACTACACCCTGCCGCAGCGCGATGTGGTGCAGATCATCAACACCTACAACAAGAACACGCCGATCGGGGCGAACTGGATGTTCTATTCGATCGAGGACACCGGGACAGGGGTCGAGACGACAGCCACGGTCCGCGATATCCGCTTCATCGACGCGGTCTATGCGGACGGGACCAGCGTGATGGTCTACCGGAACGAGGACACCGGCTGGTTCTGGCCGCCCTACTTCAAGTGGGACAGCAGCACCTTGCAGGCTGAGGCGCAGAACCTGAAGTCGGACAAGGCCAACCCGCAATGGGTGGCGGTGACGCATTACGGCTGGCGGCTGCCAATCTTTTCGATCTTCCCGAACGCGGTCTCGATCACTCCGGTCGAGGGGCCGGAGGTGACGCTGATCCCCTGGGTCAACATCATCATCCTGTCTTTCCTGGCCTTCGTGATCTTCATGATCCGCAGGATGTGGCTGCAGTTCCGCGAACGGATGGTCGACCCGGCTTTGGCCGACGTGGGCGAGACGTTCGATGCGGCGGGTCAGCGGATGGACGCGGCGCGGAAAGAGGCGCGGGGGTTCTTCGGGCGGATCGGGGCGTGGTTCGGAACGTGGCGGGCGAAGAAGTGAACGCGCCCCGAACTTGATCCGGGGCCTCGTGTGGTGAATGGAGGCCCCGGATCAAGCCCGGGGCGGGTGTCCTGCCTAAGCCCGCAGAGTGCCACCCGTCGCTTTCATCACCTTCTCGATGATCTTGGCCGACACGGCGTCGATCTCGGCTTCGGTCAGGGTCGCGGTCACCGGCTGCAGGCGGACGGTCAGGGCGATGGACTTCTTGCCTGCGCCCATCTGAGCCTCGGCCTTGTCGCCGGTGAACTGGTCGAACACGCGGACTGATTCGATCAGGGCCTTGTCGGCACCTTGTGCGGCGTTGACGGCGGTGAGGGCTTCGACCTTGGCATCGACGACGAAGGCGAAGTCGCGGTCCACGGCTTGCAGGTCGCTGATCGCAAGCGCCGGGCGGGTGGGGGTTTTTACCTTGGGCGCGGGGATGTTGGCAATCAGGATGGTGAAGGCGACGGCTGGGCCTTTGACGTCCATGGCTTGCAGGACGCGGGGGTGGACCTCGCCGAAGGTCGCCATGGTGTTGGGGCCAAGGCCGATGACGCCCGAACGGCCGGGGTGCCACCAGTCCGCGACCTTACGGGTGATCTGGACGCGGGACGGAGCGCCGAGGGCTGACAGAACCGCTTCGGCATCGGCTTTGGCATCGAAGATATCGACCATCCGGCGGGAGCCGTGGGGGTCGCGTTGCGCGGCGGCTCCGACCAGAAGGCCTGCGGCTTGCAAGTGCTGATCGCCGGGTTCGCCGCCTTGGAAGACCGGGCCGATCTCGAACAGCGACAGGTCCATGAAACCGCGTGCCTGATTGCGGGCGGCGGCGGCCAGAAGGCCGGGGAGGAGGTCGGGGCGAAGGTGCGTCATCTCGGACGAGATGGGATTTTCGACGCGGACGGCCTCGGTTCCGCCACCGAAAAGGGCAGCGGACTTGGCGTCGATGAAGCTGTAGGTGACGGCCTCGTTGTAGCCCAAGGCCGCGATGGTGCGGCGGGCGGTGCGTTCGCGGACCTGGAGCGGGGTGAGAATCGGGCGGGGCACGCCGGGAAGCTGGCGGGCCATCGGAGCGCCTTGCAGTTTGGTCAGGCTGGCGATGCGGGCGACTTCCTCGATCAGGTCGGCGTCGCCGAGGATGTCGGGCCGCCAGGAGGGCGGGGTCACTGCGTTGCCGCTCAGGGTGAAACCGAGGGCTTCCAGCGTGGCGCGCTGGGTGGGTTCGGGGATGTCCATTCCGACGAGGCTGACGACGCGGGCGGGGTTCAGCTGGTAGGTTCGGGTCGGGTCGATGGGGGTGCCGTCCTGCACGACGGTCCCAGCCTCGCCACCGCAGAGGTCGAGGATCATCTGCGTTGCCAGTTCCAGGCCGGGAAGGGTGAAGGCCGGGTCCACGCCGCGTTCAAAGCGGTAGCGGGCGTCGGAGTTGATCTTCAGCGCGCGGCCGGTGGCGGCGATGGTGATCGGGTCCCACCAGGCGGATTCGAGGAAGACCTCGGTCGTTTCCGGGGTGCAGCCGGAGGCCTCGCCGCCCATGATGCCGGCGAGCGATTCCGGGCCGTGGTCGTCGGCGATGACCATCTGGCCGGGGGTCAGGGAGTAGGTCTTGCCGTCCAGCGCCAGAAGGGTTTCGCTTTCGCGCGCCGGGCGGATGTGGAGGTCACCCGTCACCTTGGCGGCGTCGAAGACGTGCAGGGGGCGGTTCAGGCCGAAGGTGAAGTAGTTGGTGATGTCGACGAGCGCCGAGATGGGGCGGAGGCCGATGGCCTTGAGCCGCGCCTGCATCCAGTCGGGCGAGGGGCCGTTCTTCACGCCACGGATCAGGCGACCGGCGAAGTGGGGGCAACCTTTGGCTTTCAGTTCGGGGGCGATATGGATGCCGATGGGGGTGGGGAAGCTGCCGGTGACCGGGGTGGCGGTGACGGGTTTCAGTTTACCCATGCCGCGCGCGGCGAGGTCGCGGGCGATGCCGTGGATGCCGAGGGCGTCGGGGCGGTTGGGGGTGACCTTGATCTCGATGACCGGGTCGTTGAGGCCGCGATAGTCGATGTAGCGCACGCCCAACGGTGCGTCTGAAGGCAGCTCGACGATGCCGTCGTGGTTGTCGGACAGCATCAGTTCGCGTTCCGAGCAGAGCATGCCGTTGCTGTCGACGCCCCGGATATTGCCGGGCTTCAGGTCGACGCCGGTGCCGGGGACATGGGTGCCGGGGGGTGCGAAGACGCCGACGAGGCCGGTTTTTGCATTGGGAGCGCCGCAGACGACCTGCACCTCCTCGGTCCGGCCACCGGGGCCATCGGGCCAGGTCTCCACCCGGCAGACGCGCAGGCGGTCGGCGTTCGGGTGCTGCACGGCCTCGATCACCCGGCAGATGCGGAAGACGCTCAGTTGTGCGGTCGGGTCTTCGACGCCCTCCACCTCCAGCCCCAGGTCGGTCAGCGCCTCGGCAAGGGCGTCGACGGTGGCCCCGGTGTCGAGGTGATCTTTCAGCCAGGCGAGGGTGAATTTCATCGGAAGTGGTCCCTGAACGGTGCGGGACCGGGCTTAGCGCAAAGGGCGGCGAAGGGGAAGCGGGGTCAGGGCGCGGTCAGCCAGACATAGGCGCTGAACAGACTGATCATGATCGGCTGGTGCAAAAGGTAGATCAACAGGCTGTGCCGGCTGGGAAAAGTCAGCAGGGTCATCCGCCGGGAAGGAACCTGCCGCGGCCACTGATCCACCCGCAGGGCGCGGGCGAAGGCGACGCCCGCAAGCACCGGGGCGGTCCAGGGGATCAGCGGCACATAGTCGCCCATCGCCGGGCGGCTTTCGGCCAGGCCAGTCCAGACCAGCCAGAGCGGGTCGAGCGCGGCAAAGCGCGGGCCCCAGGCGGCGGCAAAGATCGCGATGGCCAGAAGCAGCGTGATGGGCCAGGGCAGGCGCAGGACCAGAAGTCCGATCAGGCTGGTGACGGCGATCGCATGCAGGATGCCGAACCAGATCGGCCCGCCCGGCACCAGCCAGATGCTCGCCACCGTCACCAGCGCCGCCGCCGACCCGACCTTGGCAAGGCGCCACCAGAATACCCGCCAGCGGATGCCCTGGCGATGCGACAGCCATAGGCTGATACCGACCATGAACAGGAAACTGCCCGCGATGGTGCGGGCGAAGTAATACCAGAATGGCTGATAGATCGTATCAGGCGGGATGAAGCCGAAGAGCCCGAGGTCGAAGGTGAAGTGGAAGATCACCATGGCGACAATGGCCAGCGTCCGCGCGGTATCGAGAGCGGTCAGGCGGCCGGGGGGGAGGAGGTCGGTTGTGTCGGTCATCGCGGGAAGGTGGCGCGGAATGCCGACGACCGCAAGCGGCTTGGCGGAAAACCGCGTCGCGGCCGGATGCCGCACGTCGCCCCACCGGGGGGCAGCAGTGTTTCAACGTCGCGCGAATGGGCGTCGAGGTTGAGGAGTCAACGTCACTCTGCCCCCGCGCGCCACTCCTTGAAGCGGAGGAAGATGTTGGCGCCGAGGGTGGAAAAGGGTTTCGGGGGGAGCTTGGTGGGCTGGGCTTCGGTGGCGAAGTGCCGGGTGGTATCGGTGTCCAGGTCCATTGCCAGCTCTGCGGCAGCGATGCCGGTCAGGGTGCTGCGCGCAGTGCCGAGGCCGTTGCAGACGGTGGCGGCGTAAAGGCCGGGTTCCAGTTCGCGGGCGATGGAGACGGCGTTGCGGGTCAGGCAGAGGTGCCCGGCCCAGGTATATTCCTGTCTGATCCCGGCAAGTTGGGGGAAGCGGTCGGCGAACTTGCGGGCGTGGACGGCGGCGGAGCGGCGCAGGTCGGCGTCCGAGGGCTGCATCCCCGGCAGGAAGCTGGCGCAGGTGCGGGTGATGATGCGGTTGCCCCCCAGCGCGGTGTCGATCCGGCGCATGGTGGTGCCCATGGGATCGGAGGGGGTGACGCCCCAGCGCGGCTGGCCTCCCAACGCCTTCAGCGTCTCGGGCGGCAGGTCCACGGTCATCGAGGCGTAGAGGAAGACGTGCATCAGCCGGTTTGCCGCGAAGCCGAAGCTTTCGAGATGGCCGTTGTTGGCGAGGATGACCTTGCCTGCGCTGACGCGGCCTTGTGGCGTGGTCACAGTCCAACTGCTGCCGGTGCGCTCGATTGCGGTGACGGGGGTCTGTTCCCAGACGCCGACGCCTGCCGCGCGCAGGCCTTCGCCGAAACCCCGGACGAAGCCTGCCGGTTGAAGCATGACGGTGCCGGGGGTGTAGAGGCCCGAGACGTAGTGGCGGCTGCCGGTCAAATGATACATGCCTTGCGCGTCGAGGCGGGTGTTCGGTTCGCCAAGGCTGGTCAGGTGGTCGGCGTAGGAGCGGTTCAGCGCGTCGGCCACGTCCGAGGCCGCACCGTTCACCTTGCCGACAGGGTCGAAGTAATTTGGGTTGATGCCGTAGTCCTGCACCGCCCCCTTTGCGAAAGCTATGGCCTGGCGGTTCAGCGCGATCATGCCCCGGTCGTCGCCGTGGCCCGCGTAGTCGTCCGAGGTCAGTTCGTGCGGCAGGTCGATCATGAAGCCCGAGTTGCGGCCAGACGCACCCTCGGCGAGGAGAGAAGCCTCAACGACAGCGATGGTGAGCGTCGGGTCCAGCTGTCGCAACCGGCGCGCGGCGGCAAGGCCGGCAAAGCCGCCGCCGATGATGGCGACATCGACGGTCTGGTCGCCGGGTAGCGGCACGGGGGCGGGCTGGCCGGGCAGGATCGCGGACCAGGCGGCGGGGCCCTTGTGGACGGGCGTGCGGCGGGCGGTGAAGGTGGTCATGTCGGTCTCTTTGTCCTGGTGTCCAGCCCAAGCCGGGTGTGGAAACCGTCTAGTCCGTTGCGCAGCGTCTCCTTCGCCGGTGCCATCGCGGCGCGCAGGGTGGCATTGAGGCCACCCTCGGTGGAAAGCTTTTTCAGGGCAGCGGCAAGGTCGCCTTCCGCGGCACGTTCCGGCAAGTAGGCGCGGATCATCGCGGCGATGTAGGCCTCGGCAGCGGCGGGGTTGCCGGTGTGGCCTGCAAGCCAGTCGGTCGCAACAAGAAGCTGGTCGAGGATCGGCGAGCAGAGCGCGGAGGCCCCGAGATGGGCGTTCAGCGCGGCTTCGGAGGGTTGGGGGAGGATCAGGTTGCGGGCACCGAACAGGGCGTCGAGAACGCGGGAGGCGGGGTAGACCGGAAGCGGGCAACCGCCTTGCGCAATGGGCGGCAGCGGGATGGTGATCGCGATGTCGGCAGCGGGGGCGCAGAGGGTGCGGAGTCTGGCGAGGGGCGCATCGACCATGACCGAGATCACACTGTGGTCGGCGCGGAACGGGAGGGTGGGAAGCACCTGTTCGGCGACGCGGGCGAGGAGGCAGAGGAAGACGACGTCGGAGGTGGCGACGAGGTCTTCGTTCGGGGCGATGGTGACGCCTTCGACTTCTGCGGCAAGGGTCGCGGCAGTGGCGGCGTTGCGGGGCGAGACCAGGACCCTGTGACCCTGGCCCTTGAGGCCCCGCACCATGGCGGCGGTGATTTCACCCGTGCCGAGAAAGCCGATGCGTGCCATCAGTCAACGGCTTCGTCCGCGTCGTCGGCGAGGTCGACCCAGATGGTTTTCACCTGGGTATACTGGTCATGGGCGTGGATGCCGTTGTCGCGGCCGCCAAAGCCCGAGGCCTTGAAGCCGCCGAAGGGGGTAGAGATGTCGCCCTCGCCGAAGGAGTTCACCGTGACGGTCCCGGCGCGGAGGGCGCGGGCACCGCGGATCGCGCGCTTGACGTTGGCGGTGAAGATCGACGCGGCAAGGCCGTATTCGGTGTCGTTGGCCAGCGCGATGGCCTCGTCGAAGCTGTCGACGGTGAGGACCGAGAGGACGGGGCCGAAGATTTCTTCGCGGGCCTGTTTCGCATCGCGCGCGACGTCGAGGATGGTCGGTTCGACGAAGCCCTTGTCGGCCTTGCCGCCGAGGATGACCTTGGGGCCTTTCTCCAGATAGCTCGCGACCTTCTCGAAGTGCTGCTTCGACACCAGCGCCCCGACGCGGTTCGCGGGGTCCAGCGGGTCGCCCATCGGCCATTCGCGGGCGTGGGCGACGATGCGTTTCAGAAGGTCGTCCTTCACGCCCTTCTGCACGATCAGGCGCGAGGCGGCGGAGCAGTTCTCGCCCATGTTCCAGAAGGCGCCGTTGACGATATGGGCGGCGACGCGGTCGAGGTTCTCGGCATCGTCAAGGACCACGGCGGGGTTCTTGCCGCCCATCTCCAGCGTGATTTCCTTGAGGTTGGACTCGGCCGCATAGCGCAGGAAGCGGCGGCCGGTTTCCGTGCTGCCGGTGAAGGACACCGCGTCGATGTCCATGTGGCGGCCGATGGGTTCGCCCACGTCGGGGCCGGTGCCGGGGACGACGTTGAAGACGCCTGCGGGGATGCCCGCCTCCATCGCCAGCTCGGCCATGCGAAGGGTGGTGAGCGGGGTTTCCTCGGCGGGTTTGACGATGACCGAGCAGCCAGCGGCAAGCGCGGGGCCGATCTTCCAGGCGAGCATGAGGAGCGGGAAGTTCCAGGGCAGCACGAGGCCGACGACTCCGACGGGCTCGCGGACCACCAGGGCGATGTGGTTGTCACTGGCCGGGGCGACCTGGTCATAGATCTTGTCGATCAGCTCGGCGTGCCAGGTCAGGCAGTTGATCGTCTCGGGGACATCGACCTGTTCGCAGTCGTAGATCGTCTTGCCAGAGTCGAGGCTTTCCAGCACGGCCAGTTCGCGGGCATTGCGCTTCACCAGTTTGGCAAGCCGGATCAGGGTTTCCTTGCGTTCCTTCGGATGCAGGCGCGACCAGCGGCCGTCCTCGAAGGCGTCGCGGGCCTTCTGCACCGCAAGGTTCACGTCATCCGGCCCGCAGGCAGCGACCTGGGCGAGGACCTGACGGGTGGCCGGGTTGATGGTGTCGAAGGTCTTGCCGCTGATCGCGGGGCGGAAGTGGCCGTCGATGAAGGCGGTCGTGGGGAAGGTCAGACCGGCGGCGATCGCCTTGTAGTCTTCGGTGGTCAGAAGGGACATCGGCTTACTCCGCTACGATCTGGGCGATGGTGGTTTTCAGCACGCGGACGGTCTGCTCCAGCTGGCGCTTGTCGTCCTTGTTCAGGCCTTTCAGCGGCGGGCGCGGGGGACCGGCGTAGTTGCCCATCATCTCGCAGCCGTGCTTGATGCACTGGATGAACTTGCCGCCCTGTTCCAGGACCCGCATCAAGGGCATCAGCGCCGACATGATCCGGCGGCCCTTCTGGAAGTCGCCCTCGACGGCGCAGGCCTTCCACAGTGCAAGATGCTCGGCGGGCAGGAAGTTCGAGCCGCCGCAGACCCAGCTGCGCGCGCCCCAGGCGAAGAACTCCAGAGCCTGGTCGTCCATGCCGCAGGACATCTGGATATGCGGGTAGTCGCGGGCCAGAAGGTGGACGCGGTTGATGTCGCCCGAGGATTCCTTGATCGCGCAGAAGTTGGCGGACCGACCGACGCGGTCGAGAAACGCCTCGCCCATGTTGATGCCCATCCGGCCCGGGTAGTTGTAAAGCATGATCGGCAGATCGGCAGCGCGGTCGATGGCCAGCGCGTTCAGGGCGTTTTCCTGTTCGGTCGGGACCGAATAGGGCGGCGAGCCGACGAGGATGCTGTCAGCGCCGATCGACGCTGCATGTTCGGCCATGGTCAGGCTGTCCTCCAGCCGGATTGCCACGGTCCCGACCATCAGATGCGTGCGGCCCTTGGTCACGTCGCGGGCAAGGCTCGCCATCTCCAGCCGCTCTTGCATCGACTGGGCGTAGTATTCGCCGGTCGAGCCGCCGTTGATGATGCCGTGAACGCCTGCGGCGATCAGCCATTCCAGCTGGGCGACAAAGGCGTCGCGGTCGATGCTGCCGTCAGCGCGGTGCGGCGTGATGGCGGGGGTGTAGATGCCTTCGAATTTCATGAGGCTCCTCGTGTCTCGGAAACGCCCGGCGCGCGGCCAAGCGGAATGGTGATGCTGTCGGGGGTGACGAAGCTTTCGATCTGGGCGCGGGACAGCTCCCAATGTGCCACGGCCAGATCGGCGGCGGCGTCGGCGTCGCCGACTTCGATCAGAGTGATGAACTGGTCATGCTGGTCGGCGGCAAGCTCGCGTTGCGGGGCAAGGTGCAGCTTGCGCGGGTTGTAGAAGGTCATCCCGATCCGGGTGTGGTCGATGAGAAGGCGGCGGAGCGAGGGCGTCAGGAACTCGTTGTCGGCCATCTCGCCGATGATGGAATGGAAGCGTTCGTTGCCCAAGGCACGCTCCGCCGCGTCGCCGGACTTGATCGCCTGCCGAAACGCCCACTGGCATTCCTTCAGCTTCACGATCTGCGCGGGCGTGGCGTTTTCGGCCGCGAGCCGGGTCGTGGCGGCATAGATCATCGGGGCCGCGACGAAGAAGTTGCGCATGGTCTTGTGGGTCATCGGCGCGACCTGCGCCCCCCGGTTTTCGTGCAGGACCAGATAACCCTCACCCGCCAACTGGCGCAGCACCTCGCGCAGGGGCGGGCGGGAGATGCCGTAGACCTCCGCAAGTTCCACCTCGTCCAGATAGGCCCCAGGCTCCAACGCCTCGGTCAGGACCTTGCGACGCAGGTCTTCGATGCACTGGGTCTTCTTGCTGCGGGAATCGGTGTCCAAGGGTGCCTTGCCTTTCAGGTCCGAGACATTGAACCTTCCATAATACAAATTGTCTACATCAAGTCTCGATGAAATGCAACAGGCCTTGGCGTCGGAGGCCAGGGCTGTTCGCTAGCACAAGTCTGTCAGAGTTCCTCGACCGCCACGACACCCTGCACGGCCTTGATCGCGCCCTTGATCTGCGGGGTGATCGGGTAGGTGTCAGGAAGCGCGATGTCGACTTCGCGACCCTGGGCGTCGGTGACGCAAAGCGTGATCGCGGCGCGCGAGGGGCCTTCGACACGGGCAAGAAGGGCGGCCAGCGAAACGACAGCCTCGGGTCGGCTGAGGTGGATTCGCAGATCAGGGGCCCCGGCCTGGGCGGCGACGGTATCGATAGGCGCGACCGAATGCGCAAGCAGCTTGAGGCTTTCGCCTTCCAGTTCCGCCTTGACGGTCAGGACGACATTCTGTCCGGCATCGAGAAAATCGCGGGAGGCTTCGAGGACTTCGGAGAAGCAGGTGACCTCGTAAAGTCCGGTCGGGTCGGACAGCTGGACGAAAGCAAAGCGGTTGCCCCGGGCAGATTTGCGTTCCTGCCGTGACGACACCGATCCGGCAAGTTTGGCGATGCAGGGACCGCGCTCGGCCTTGAGAGTGACCTGGGCAAGGGTTTCGATGCCCTTGCGTTTCAGGGCGGACATGTAGTCGTCGAGGGGATGGCCGGACAGGTAGAAGCCGACCGCCAGGTGTTCCTGCGACAGGCGTTCCGCAGGAAGCCAGTCGTCGCGGAACGGCAGGCGGGGTTCGGGGATGTCGGCCCCGGCGCTGCCGAAGAGCGAGACCTGGGAGGAGGCGGTGGCTTCGTGAATGGCAGCGGAGTAGGCCCCCAGGGCATCCAGAGCCTCGAATACGCGGGCGCGGTTGGGGTCAAGCTGGTCGAAGCAGCCGGCACGGGCAAGCATTTCGAGCGGGCGCTTGCCGATGCGTTTCAGGTCCACGCGCCGGGCGAAATCGAAGACGGTGGCGAAGGGTTTGTCCTGGCGGGCCTGGACGATCAGCTGCATGGCGTCGACGCCGACGTTCTTCAGCGCACCGAGGCCGTAGACGATGGCACCATCGCGGACGGTGAACGTGGCGAGGCTGGCGTTGACGCAGGGCGCGATGGTGGCGAGGCCAAGCTTGTCGACCTCGCGCTTGTAGACGGCCAGCTTGTCGGTGAGGTGGATGTCGCAGTTCATCACGGCGGCCATGAATTCGGCCGGGTAGTTGGCCTTGAGGTAGGCGGTCTGGTAGCTGACCACCGCATAGGCGGCGGCGTGGGACTTGTTGAAGCCGTAGTTGGCGAATTTCTCCAGCAGGTCGAAGACTTCACCCGCCTTGGCAGCGGGGATGTTGTGGGTGGCCTTGGCGCCTTCGATGAACTTCGGGCGTTCGCGGGCCATTTCCTCGGGGTTCTTCTTGCCCATCGCGCGGCGGAGGAGGTCGGCACCACCCAGCGAATACCCGGCCATGACCTGCGCGATCTGCATCACCTGTTCCTGGTAGACGATGATGCCCTGGGTTTCGGCAAGGATGTGGTCGATGGTCGGGTGGATCGATTCAAGATCGCGGAGGCCGTTTTTCACCTCGCAATAGGTCGGGATGTTTTCCATCGGTCCGGGGCGATAGAGGGCCACAAGGGCGACGATATCCTCGATGCAGGTCGGCTTCATCCGGCGCAAGGCGTCCATCATCCCCGAGCTTTCGACCTGGAAGACGGCGACGGTTTTCGCGCTGGCGTAGAGGTCGTAGCTGGGCTTGTCGTCCAGGGGGATCAGGTTGATGTCAAAGCTGATGCCGCGCAGGGCCAGAAGGTCCATCGCGTTCTGGATCACGGTCAGGGTCTTCAGACCGAGGAAGTCGAACTTCACCAGACCGGCGGCTTCGACCCATTTCATGTTGAACTGGGTCGCCGGCATGTCGGACCTTGGGTCCTGATAGAGCGGCACCAGCTGGTCCAGCGGGCGGTCGCCGATCACCACCCCGGCGGCGTGGGTCGAGGCGTTGCGGTAGAGGCCTTCGATCTTTTCGGCGTAGTCCAGAAGCCGGGCGACGACCTCTTCCTTCTTCGCCTCTCGCAGGCGGGGTTCGTCGGCAAGGGCCTTGGTGATGCTGACCGGCTTCACGCCTTCCAGCGGGATCATCTTCGACAGCTTGTCGACCTGGCCGTAGGACATCTGCAACACCCGGCCCACGTCGCGGACGGCGGCCTTCGACAGCAGCGCGCCGAAGGTGATGATCTGGGCGACCTTGTCACGGCCATAGCGGTTCTGGACGTAGGTGATGACCTCTTCCCGGCGGTCCATGCAGAAGTCGATGTCGAAGTCGGGCATCGAGACTCGTTCGGGGTTGAGAAAGCGCTCGAACAGGAGCGCATAGCGCAGGGGGTCAAGGTCGGTGATCGTCAGCGCATAGGCGACAAGGGAGCCAGCGCCCGAACCCCGGCCCGGCCCGACGGGAATATTGTGGTCCTTGGCCCATTTGATGAAGTCGGCCACGATCAGGAAGTAGCCGGGGAAGCCCATCTTTTCGATGATCCCCAGCTCGAAATCCAGACGGGCCTGATACTCCTCGGGCGTGGCGGAATGGGAAATGATCTTGAGGCGGGCTTGCAGGCCTTCGTTGGCCTGACGGCGAAGCTCGTTCACCTCGTCATCGGCGAAACGCGGCAGGATCGGCTTGCGCTTCTGCGCGGCATAGGCACAGCGGCGGGCGATTTCGACGGTGTTCTCCAGCGCCTCGGGCAGGTCGGCGAAAAGCGCCGCCATTTCGGCTTCGGACTTGAAATAGTGCTGCGGGGTCAGGCGGCGGCGGGGCTGCTGCTGGTCGACATAGGCCCCTTCGGCAATGCAGATCAGGGCGTCATGCGCCTCATACATCTCGGTCTTGGGGAAGTAGACGTCGTTGGTGGCGACGATGGGAAGGTTCAGCTCATAGGCCAGATCGATGGCCCCGCGTTCGGCCAGCGCCTCGTGTTCCGGGAGCGCGCCGCCGGGGCCGGGATGGCGCTGCAACTCGATGTAGAGGCGGTCGGGGTAGATGGCGGCAAGGCGGTCCAGAAGGGCGCGGGCCTTGGCGTGCTGGCCGGTGGCGTGGAAGCGGCCGAGGGGGCCGTCGGGGCCTCCGGTCAGGCAGATCAGGCCCTCGGCGTTTTGCGCCAGTTCGTCGAGGGTGACTTGCGGCAGGTTTGCCGAGCCGGTCATCGACCCGTCGATGTAAAGCCGGGTGTTGAGCCGCATCAGGTTCAAGTAGCCCTGTTCGGTCTGGGCCAACAGGACGATGGGAGCGGGCGCGCGGGGGCGTTCGCCAGCTTGAGCAGGGTCGTGGGCAATGCTGACCTGGCAGCCGACAAGGGGCTGGAGGCCCGCACCTTCGGCGGTCACAGAAAACTCCAGCGCGGCGAACATGTTGTTGGTGTCGGTCACGGCAACGGCAGGCATGGATGCCTTGACGCAGAGTTCGACCAGCTTTTTCACCGGCACAGCGCCTTCGAGAAGCGAGTGTTCGGTATGGGTGCGAAGGTGGACGTATCTGGGATGTGCGCCGGGCATGGGGAGAGTCTAGCGCGGCCTTCCGGGGTGGGAAAGGTGCGTTGGCGGTGTGGAACAAACCGCAGGCCCGGGCGCCGGAATTTTCGGCAAATCCTGCATACAGCTTCGTCTTTTCCCGACGAGTTTGTTCTTGCCTTGAATCGCAGGGCCGCGCTTGATGGGCTGATAAACAGAAAAGGGGCGCGTGGGTCGCTTTACGCCGCATCGGGCGACCACGCAGACTGCTCCAACCGGGGAGACCGCGGCGGGCTGACGAATGACTGTAGCGTTTCTGTTGAACGGAACGCCGGTTCGCGTTGAGGGGGAAGCCCCGACGCGGACCCTGCTGGATTGGCTGCGCGCTGGCGGTCATACCGGGACCAAGGAAGGCTGCAACGAGGGCGACTGTGGGGCCTGCACGGTGATGGTTACCGATGCGGAAGGCTCCAGGGCGCTGAACGCGTGCATCCTGTTCCTGCCGCAGTTGCACGGGAAGGCTGTGCGGACTGTCGAGGGGGTGTCTGGGCCGAAGGGCGAGATGCATCCGGTGCAGGCGGCGATGGTGGCGCATCATGGGTCGCAGTGCGGGTTCTGCACTCCCGGGTTTGTCGTCAGCATGGCGGTGGCGCATCTGAACGGCGCTGTGGATCACGACGACCAGCTGGCGGGGAACCTGTGCCGCTGCACGGGCTACGCTCCCATCGTGCGGGCGGCGGCGGCGGCGGCTGGCGAGGCAGTGCCGGAGTGGATGACCTCTGATGCGCTTTCTCTTCCCCAAATATCCCCGGGGGTCCGGGGGCAGGCGGCCCCCGGTGCTTTCAGCCCGCGCGACAGTGACGAATTGGCGGAGTGGTATCTGGCCAACCCCGATGCCGTGCTGGTGGCCGGGGCGACGGACGTGGGGCTTTGGGTGACCAAGCAGCTGCGCGACCTGAAGCCGGTCGCTTTCCTTGGCGGGGTCGCGGACCTGAAGGAGATCGAGGTGCAGGGCGGGCAGCTGCATGTCGGCGCTTGCGTGACGATTTCTGCGCTGCGCGAGGCGGTGGCAGAGCGGTTGCCGTCGTTTGGCGAGCTTTTGCGGCGCTACGCCTCGGTGCAGGTGCGCAATGCGGCGACGATTGGGGGGAACATCGCCAACGGCTCGCCCATCGGCGACGGTCCGCCGGCGCTGATCGCGCTGGGGGCGACGCTGCATCTGCGGCGCGGGGATGAGATGCGGTCGATGCCGCTGGAGGACTTCTTTCTGGAGTATCGCAAGCAGGACCGGAAGCCGGGCGAGTTCGTGGCGGGGGTGTCGTTCCCGGACCGGGCCGAGGCGCTGCGGTGCTACAAGATATCCAAGCGGTTCGATCAGGACATCTCGGCGGTCTGCGGGTGTTTCAATGTGGTGGTCGAGGGGGGCGTGGTGACGTCAGCCCGGATCGCGTTCGGAGGCATGGCGGGGGTGCCGAAGCGGGCGTCTTTGGCCGAGGCGGCGCTGGTCGGCAAGGCTTGGACCGAGGCGGTGGTGGAAGCTGCGGCGGAGGCGATGGCGGGGGATTTCACGCCGATGTCGGATATGCGCGCCTCTGCCGGGTATCGGATGCTGACGGCGCAGAACCTGTTGCGGCGGTATTTCCATGACCTTGCGGGGGTGCCGGTGTCGGTGCTGGAGGTGTCGGCATGAGCATGGGTAAACCGCTGCCGCATGATGCAGCACCCCTGCATGTGACGGGGCAGGCACGGTATATCGACGATCTGTCGTTCCCGGCCAATGCGCTGCATCTGGCGTTCGGGTTGTCCACTGTGGCGCATGGCGAGATTACCGGGATCGACCTTTCGGCGGTGCGGGCTGCGCCAGGCGTCGTGGCGGTGATGTCGGCAGAGGATCTGCCGGACATGCCGGATTGCAGCCCTTCGGCGCATGACGAGCCTTTGTTGGCGGTGGGCAAGGTGCATTACGTCGGGCAGCCGGTGTTTCTGGTGATTGCCGACAGCCACCTTGCGGCGCGGAAGGCGGCGCGGTTGGGGAAGATTTCGTACCGCGAACTGCCCGCGCTTTTGACGGTGGACGAGGCGCTGGCGGCGAACAGCCGGTTCGAGCAGGGGCCGGTGGTCTGGGCGAAGGGGGATGCTTCGCGGGCGATTTCGTCGGCTTTGAAGGTCGTGGAAGGGTCTTTCGAGGTGGGGGGGCAGGAGCACTTTTACCTTGAGGGCCAGGTCGCGGCTTGTCTGCCGCAAGAGGGGGGGGACATGGTTGTCCACTCCTCGACCCAGCATCCGACCGAGGTGCAGCACAAGGTGGCCCATGCGTTGCATCTGCCGATGTCGGCGGTGCGGGTGGAAGTGCGGCGGATGGGCGGAGGGTTCGGGGGCAAGGAATCCCAGGGCAACGCTTTGGCGATTGCCTGTGCGGTGGCGGCGCGTCTGACGGGGCGGCCGTGCCGGATGCGGTATGACCGGGATGACGACATGGTCATCACGGGCAAGCGGCATGATCTGCGGATTGTGTACCGGGCGGGGGTGGATGATCAGGGCCGGATCCTTGGGCTGGAGTTCACCCATCTGTTCCGCTGCGGTTGGTCGCAGGATCTGAGCCTGCCGGTCGCGGACCGGGCGATGCTGCATGCGGACAACTGCTATCATCTGCCGCATATCCGGATTGAGTCGCATCGGCTGAAGACCAACACCTGTAGTGCCACGGCATACCGGGGGTTTGGCGGGCCGCAGGGGATGGTGGGGATCGAGCGGGTTCTCGATCATGTGGCGTTCGTTGTCGGGCGGGAACCGCTGGAAGTGCGCAAGGCCAACTTCTATCGCGGGTTGGCAGGCCCCGGGGGCGCTTCGCCCCCCGGACCCCCAGAGGATATTTCTGGACAGAAAATGGGGGAGGTTGATCTGACCTCGCGTGGCGCGGCGGGCCCGGTGGGCTCGCACGACCTGTCTGCGGACGGGCGCGTGCAGACGACGCCCTACCACATGCCGGTCGAGGATTTCATCGGGCATGAGCTGGTGGCCGAGCTTGAGCGGACCTCGGGCTATGCTGCGCGGAAGGCGGCGATTGCGAAGTGGAACCGTCACTCGCCGGTGCTGAAGCGGGGGATCGCGCTGACGCCGGTGAAGTTCGGGATCTCGTTCACGCTGACCTGGCTGAACCAGGCCGGGGCGCTGGTGCATGTCTATCAGGACGGGTCGATTGCGCTGAACCATGGCGGGACCGAGATGGGACAGGGGCTGTTCCAGAAGGTGGCGCAAGTGACGGCTTCGGTCTTCGGGGTGGATGCCTCGGTCGTGAAGATCACCGCGACGGATACCGGGAAGGTGCCGAATACCAGCGCCACGGCGGCCAGTTCGGGGGCAGACCTGAACGGCATGGCAGCGAAGGCGGCGGCGGAGACCATTCGCGGGCGGCTGGCGGAGTTCATTGCCGAAAAGCATCAGGTGAAGCCTTCATCCGTTCGGTTTGTGGATGGAACCGTGAAGGCCGCGGGCGAGGTCTATGACTGGGCGCGGGTGGTGGCCTGGGCCTATCAGGCGCGGGTGTCGATGTCCTCGACCGGGTATTACGCAACGCCGAAGATCATCTGGGACCGGGTGAAGGGGACCGGTCGGCCGTTCTTCTACTTCGCCTATGGCGCGGCGGTGACCGAGGTGGTGATCGACCGGCTGACCGGCGAGAACCGGATTCTGCGGGCGGATTTGCTGCATGACACGGGAACCTCGCTGAACCCGGCCCTGGATATCGGGCAGGTGGAAGGGGCCTATGTGCAGGGGGCGGGCTGGCTGACGACAGAGGAGCTGGTCTGGGACGGGAAGGGGCGGCTTTCGACGCATGCGCCGTCGACATACAAGATCCCGGCATGTTCGGACCGGCCTGCGGTGTTCAACGTGGCACTTTGGGGCAAGCCGAACCGCGAGGACGCGGTGGGCAAGTCCAAGGCGGTGGGGGAACCGCCGTTCATGCTGGGGATCTCGGCGCTGTATGCGCTGTCGGATGCGGTGGCGGCCTGTGGGGATGGATCGGTCTATCCGGCGCTGGACGCCCCGGCGACGGCAGAGCGGGTGCTGATGGCGGTGCGGAGAGTTGAGCGTCATGTTTGACCTTGGGGCATTGTCGGCGGCTTTGGCGGCGCAGGGACGGGTCGCCCGGGTGGTGATCGCTGGCGTGGAGGGGTCGTCGCCGCGTGAGGTCGGGGCGTCGATGATTGTCTGGGCGGACGGGCAGTCGGGGACGATTGGCGGCGGGGCGCTGGAGTATGAGGCGGCTGCGAAGGCTCGGGCCATGCTGGTGACAGGAGGCCGGGCGGTGGAGCGGGTCGCGCTCGGGCCGTCGCTGGGCCAGTGCTGCGGCGGGGCGGTGACGCTGTGGACGGAAGTGTTCGACGCCTTGCCGGAGGCAGTGGCGGGTGTCGTCGCGCGCGGGCCGGACCTGATGCCTCTGGCCGTCAAGCGGATGCTGGCGGCGGCGCGGGGGCAGGGGGTGCGGCCTGTGGCCGGGTTGGTCGGGGGCTGGCTGGTGGAGCCGGTGGCCGAGGCGGGCCGCCAGGTCTGGGTCTGGGGCGCGGGGCATGTAGGGCGGGCGCTGGTGTCGGTGCTGGCACCGCTGCCGGGGATCGCATTGACCTGGGTGGATGTGGCGCCAGAGCGGTTTCCGGACGTGGTGCCGGAGGGGGTGACGGTGGTTCCGGCCAGCGATCCGGCGGTGCTGGCGGATCATGCTCCGATCGGCGCGGAGCATCTGGTGCTGACCTATTCGCATGCCTTGGACCTGGAGCTGTGTCATCGGCTGTTGCGGAGCGGTTTCCGGTCCTGCGGGCTGATCGGGTCGGCGACGAAATGGGCGCGGTTCCGGTCGAGGCTGGGGGCGCTGGGGCATGGGGCGGCGGACATCGGGCGGATCAGGTGCCCGATCGGTGATCCTGCGCTTGGCAAGCATCCGCAGGCGATTGCGGTCGGTGTGGTGGCGGAGTTGCTCCGTCCGCCGAAGATGGCGGTGGGGGAGAAGCGGGCATGACACGACCGGAATTGCTGCGGGTGGAGGGGATCACCAAGGCCTATCCCGGAGTGGTGGCGAACAGCGATGTCACCTTCTCCATCGGCGAGGGGGAAATTCATGCCCTTCTGGGGGAAAACGGGGCTGGCAAGTCGACCATGGTCAAGATGATCTATGGCCTGATCCGCCCCGACAGCGGCGCGATGACCCTGCACGAGGCGGCGTATCAGCCGGGCAAGCCGGCCGAGGCGCGGCGGCTGGGCGTGGCGATGGTGTTCCAGCACTTCAGCCTGTTCGAGGCGCTGAACGTGGCCGAGAACGTGGCGCTGGGGATGGAGAACCCGCCACCGATGCGGGAGCTGGCGGCGCGGATCAGGGCGGTGTCGGAGGAATACGGGCTGCCGCTGGACCCATCGCGGATGGTGGGCGATCTGTCCGCCGGGGAGCGGCAGCGGGTGGAGATCATCCGGTGCCTGCTGCAGGACCCCAAGCTGTTGATCATGGATGAGCCGACGAGCGTTCTGACACCGCAGGAGGTGGAAATCCTGTTCCGGACGCTGCGGCAGTTGTCCTCCGAAGGGACCGCGATCCTGTATATTTCCCACAAGCTGGAAGAGATCAAAAGCCTCTGCGACGAGGCGACGATCCTGCGGCGTGGAAAGGTGGTTGCGACCTGCACTCCGCGCGAGCGGACTGCACGGGAGATGGCGGAGCTGATGGTCGGCCAGGCGCTGAAGACTCCGGAGCGGCGGACGGTGGCGAAGGGCGAGGTGGCGCTGGGCGTGTCGGACCTGTCGGTCGAATCGCCGATTGCGTTCGGGACCGCGCTGAAAGGGGTCAGTTTCACGGTGGCGATAGGCGAGGTTCTGGGCATCGCGGGGGTGGCCGGGAATGGACAAGATGAGCTTTTGCTCGCCTTGTCCGGAGAGCTGAAGGCGGCTGCGGACAAGGTGCGGATCGCGGGGCAGGCAGTGGGCGACCTTGGGCCGACGGACCGGCGCAAAGCCGGGCTGGTGGCCGCGCCGGAGGATCGGTATGGCCACGCGGCGGCACCGGACATGTCGCTGGTCGAGAATGCCTTTCTCACGGCGGGAGTGCGCAAGGGGTTGACGAAGCGTGGTTTTGTCGACTGGGCGGGGGCGCGCAAGTTCGCCGAGGAGATCATCGCGGCCTATGACGTTCGCACTCCCGGGCCGGACGTCGCGGCGCGGGCCTTGTCGGGCGGCAACCTGCAGAAGTTCCTGATGGGGCGCGAGCTGATGCAGGGGGCGAGTGTCATTGTCATCAACCAGCCGACCTGGGGGGTGGACGCGGCGGCGGCGGCGCAGATCCGGCAGTCGATCCTCGACCGCGCCGGAGAGGGTGCTGCGGTGGTGGTGATCAGTCAGGACCTTGATGAACTTCTGGAGGTGTCGGACAGCTTTGCGGTGTTGAACGAGGGGCGGTTGACCAAGCCGCGCTCAACGGAAGGTCTGACGATGGACGAGATCGGGCTGATGATGGGCGGGGCGCATGGCATGGAGGTGGCGCATCATGCTGAGGCTTGAGAAGCGCCCGACACCCAGCAAGTTCTGGCTGTATGCAACGCCGCCGGTGGCGGTGATCCTGACGATGATCGCAGGCGGCATCCTGTTTGCCGCGATGGGCAAGAACCCGTTCGAGGTGATCCGCACGATCTTCTGGGACCCGGTCTTCGGCGAGTTCGCCTTCTATCTGCGCGGGCAGCTTCTGGTGAAGGCGGGGCCGCTGATCCTGATCGCCATTGGCCTTGCGCTGGGCTTCCGGGCGGGGATCTGGAACATCGGGGCGGAGGGGCAATACATCATGGGCGCGATCTTTGGCGCGGGTGTGGGGCTGGCGGTGTTTCCGACCGAGAGCCGCTGGATCTTTCCGGTGATGATTGTCGCCGGAGCCTTTGGTGGCTGGGCCTGGGCGATGATCCCGGCGATCCTGAAGACGCGGTTCAATACGAACGAAATCCTTGTCAGCCTGATGCTGGTCTATGTGGCCGAGACGATCCTGGCCAAGGCCTCGACCGGGTTCCTGAAGAACCCCGAGGGAATGGGCTTTCCGGGCAGCCGGAACTTCTCCAGCTATCCGGCGGCGCAGAACGGGTTCCTGAGTGACACTCTTGGCTTGCACTGGGGTGGCGTGGCGGCGCTGGTGACGGCGGTGCTGGCCTATATCCTGCTGACCCGGCATCAGGCCGGATTCCAGATCAAGCTGGCGGGGCAGGCCCCCAGGGCGGCGCGGTTCCACGGTGTCAACCCGGCGCGGCTGGTGGTGATGTGCATGGGCATTTCGGGTGCTTTGGCCGGGATGGCGGGGCTGTTCGAGGTAACGGGTCCGGCGGGGCAGATCAGCATCGACTTCAACACCGGGTATGGGTTCACGGCGATCATCGTGGCCTTCCTCGGGCGGTTGAACCCGCTGGGGATCGTGCTGGCCGGGTTCCTGATGGCGCTGACATATGTCGGGGGTGAGATGGCGTCGACCAACCTTGGCCTGCCCGACGCGGCGATCCAGGTGTTCCAGGGGATGCTGCTGTTCTTCCTTCTCGCGGTGGATGTGCTGACCAATTACCGCTTCCGGCTTTGGGTCGGCGGCGCAAGCCTGGGAGCGAAATGATGGATCTTGGTGGCATCAATCCGGTCATCCTGATCGCGACGCTGATGGCCTCGGCGGTGCCGATCCTCATGGCGGCGCTGGGCGAGACGGTGGTGGAGCGCGCAGGGGTGCTGAATCTGGGCGTCGAGGGGATGATGGTCATCGGGGCCCTGGGCGGGTTCGTGGTGGCGGTCGAGACGGGAAGCCCGGTGCTGGGGTTCTTCGGCGGGGCGGTGGCAGGGGCGGCGTTGAGTTTGATCTTTGCGCTGTTGACGCAAGTGTTCCTGGCGAACCAGGTGGCGACGGGGTTGGCGCTGACGCTGTTCGGGCTGGGCGTCTCCAGTCTTGGCGGGCAGGGCTATAACGGGGTCAAGCCGCCGCCGACGACGCAGCTTTTGCCCGATGCGCTGGCGGACCTGCCGGTGGTGGGGCCGATCCTGTTCGGGCATGACTGGGTGGTCTATTTCAGTATCCTCATGACGGCGGTGCTGTGGTGGATGCTGAAATTCACCCGGGTCGGGCTGATCATCCGCGCGGTGGGGGAAAGCCATGAGGCGGCGCATGCACTGGGCTACAAGGTCAACCGCATCCGCCTTGCATGCATCGCCTTTGGCGGGGCGATGGCGGGGATGGGCGGGGCCTATGTTTCGCTGGCAAGGGTGCCGCAATGGGTGGATGGGATCACGGCGGGGGCGGGGTGGATTGCGCTGGCGATCGTGGTCTTCGCCAGCTGGAAGCCCTGGCGCGTGTTGATCGGCGCCTATCTTTTCGGCGGCATCACCGTGTTGCAGCTGAACCTGCAGGTCGCCGGGTCGGTCATCCCGGTCGAGTACTTGTCCATGGCCCCCTATCTGATAACCATCCTTGTGCTGGTCATCATGTCGGCGGGGCGCAAGGCCAATGGCGCTCCGGCTGCGCTGGGCCAAAACTTTCATGCCTCGCGTTGAGGCACATAACTGCAGGGCCGCAAATGGCCTTGCCACCAAGGGGAGTAACGGAATGAAACGGAGAAATCTGCTGGCAAGCGCCGCGATGGGGCTGATGCTGGCAAGCGGCGGGGCCTTCGCGCAGGGCATGGACAAGGTGAAGGCGTGCTTCGTCTATGTCGGCCCGATCGGCGACGGCGGCTGGACCTACCAGCACCATCAGGGCGCACTGGACGTGCAGAAGGCCTTCGGCGACAAGGTCGAGATCCAGTATCAGGAAAGTGTGCCGGAAGGCGCCGACGCCGAGCGGGTGCTGACCCAGATGGCGCTGGGCGGCTGCAACATCATCTTCACCACCTCCTTCGGCTACATGGACGCGACGAACGCGGTCGCGGCCAAATTCCCGGATGTGAAGTTCGAACATGCGACCGGCTTCAAGCGCGACTATCCGAACGTGTCCACCTACAACGCCCGCTTCTACGAAGGCCGCGCTGTCGAAGGGCTGATCGCGGGCCGCATGACCAAGTCGAACAAGATCGGCTACATCGCCTCGTTCCCGATCCCCGAGGTCATCATGGGGATCAACAGCTATTATCTCAACGCCAAGAAGGTGAACCCGGCGGTCGAGCTTTCGATCGTCTGGGCCTTCACCTGGTTCGATCCCGCGAAAGAGGCCGATGCAGCCAAGGCGCTGATCGACCAGGGCGTCGATGTCATCGCCTCGCACACCGATTCCACCGCTCCGCTGGCCGAGGCCGCAAAGACCGAGGGCAAAGTGATCGGCTTTGGCCAGGCCTCGGACATGGCGGAATACAAGGACGGACCGCGGGTAACGTCGATCATCGACAACTGGGGGCCGTATTATGTGGAGCGCGTCGGTGCGCTGCTGGATGGCACCTACGAGCAGAAGGACACCTGGGCCGGGATCGCCGGGGGCGAAGTTCTGATTGGCGACATCACCGACAAGGTGCCGGCCGAGGTGAAGGCGGAAGCCGAGAAGCTGCGCGATGACATCGCGGCGGGGACGGTGCATCCGTTCACCGGGCCGATCAACAAGCAGGACGGCTCGCCCTGGCTGGCTGAGGGCGCGACGGCTCCGGATGGTGACCTTCTGGGGATGAACTTCTACGTCGAAGG
Source organism: Pseudomonadota bacterium (assembly GCA_040385165.1). GTDB lineage: Bacteria > Pseudomonadota > Alphaproteobacteria > Rhodobacterales > Rhodobacteraceae > Tabrizicola. The sequence continues at coordinate 247,352 of JAZKHX010000001.1, forward strand.
CGTCGTCGGCGACATTCCGCAGTAAGGGTTTTTTGGCGCGCGCGAGGGGACAAGCCCCCCGACACGCGCCAAAAAGCGGGGGTTTCACACCCCCACACCCCTGTGGGATATTTGTGGAAGAGAAAGGGCATGGGATTTCCATGCCCTTTCTTGTGCGGAGGGATTCAGGATGGATGCGGATTTTCTGATCATCGGCGGCGGGATCGCCGGGATCTCGGCGGCGGCGCGGATGTCGGAGCTGGGGTCGGTGATCCTGCTGGAGGCCGAGGAGGCGCTGGCGCACCACGCCTCGGGCCGGTCGGCGGCGCTGTTCGAGCCGCGCTATGGGGCGCCGGCTGTCGTCGGGCTGTCGATGGCGTCGGAAGCGTATTTCCGGTCCCTGCCGGGGGTATTGTCGCCGCGCGGGTTGCTCTTGGTGGGCAAGGCCGAGGGGGCCGAGGCTTTTGAGCATGATCTGGTGGAGATGGCCTTTGACCGGATCAGCGTGGCCGAGGCGCAGGGGATGGTGCCGATCCTAAACCCTGAGGTTGTGACGATGGCGGGCTATGCCGCCCATGCCGAGGACGTGGACACCGACCTTCTGGTGCAGGGCTTCGCGCGTGAAGCCAGGGGGCGCGGGGCGCGGATCGTGACCAAGGCAAAGGTGACGGCGATTGGGAAGGAAGGGTCGGGGTGGCGGGTGACATCAGCGGCGGGGCTGTTCACCGCCCGGATGATCGTCAACGCAGCGGGGGCCTGGGCAGATCAGGTGGCGGCGATGGCGGGGGTCAGGCCTTTGGGCTTTACGCCCCATCGGCGGTCAATGGCGCGGATTCCGGCCCCCGGTGGGCATGACGTCAGCCGCTGGCCGATGGTCTTCGGGCCGGGCGAGGACTGGTATGCCAAGCCCGACGCAGGGGCACTGATCGTCTCTCCGGCCGAGGAAGACCTGATGGAGCCGCATGACGCCTGGGCCGACGACATGGTCCTGGCTGAAGGACTGGCACGCTATGAGGAGATGGTGACGGAACCCGTGACGCGGCTTCTGGCCAGCTGGGCGGGATTGCGCACCTTTTCGCCGGACCGGGTGCTGGTGATCGGGCCGGATCTGCGGGAGCCGTCGTTCTTCTGGCTTGCGGGCCAGGGCGGCTACGGCTTTCAGACCTGCCCTGCGGCAAGCCGTCTGGCGGCGGATGTGATCGGCGGGCGGATGCCCGAGCTGGATGCGGGACTCGTCGCCGCGCTGGCCCCGGCGCGCTTTGGCTGAGGGCTTTCCGCCGAGGCCGGAAGATCGCGCGTGACAGGCCGGGCAGGGCTTGGCAGCATTCGCTCATGAACCGTGTGCTGTCTCTCCTTGCCCTCGTCGTGCTTTCCGCATGCGGAGGGTCCATTCGCGAAGCCGCGACGGCTGTCCCGGACGAAGTGACGGTGATGAGCGCCAACTTCGATGATCGTGATCCGACCGACTGGCCGGGACGCTCGCCCGCCCGCTATCCGGTGCATGGGATCGACCTGTCGCGGTTCCAGACCAGTGTCGACTGGACCACGGCGCGGGCGAACGGGGTGAACTTTGCCTTCATCAAGGCGACCGAAGGGGCCGACATGGTCGACCCGATGTTCGAGGACCATTGGCGCGGTGCCGGGGCTGCGGGGGTCAGGCGGGGCGCCTACCACTTCTTCTACCACTGCCGTCCGGCAGCCGAGCAGGCGCGCTGGTTCATCCGCAATGTCCCCCGCACTCCGGGTGCGCTGCCTCCGGTCCTGGATATGGAATGGACGCCGACAAGCCCGACATGCACCCTTCGCCGGGACGGGGCCACGATCCGCTCCGAGGCGAAGATCTTCCTCGACATCCTGGAGCGCCATTACGGCCAGCGTCCGCTGATCTACACCACGGTCGATTTCTTCGAGGACACCGAGCTTTGGCGGCTGTCCGGCGTCGAGTTCTGGCTGCGATCCGTCGCGGATCATCCCAGCGGCGTCTATGACGGCAAGGCCTGGAGCTTCTGGCAATATACCTCGACCGGGCTGGTGCCGGGCACGGCCGGGCTGGTCGATCTCAACGTCTTCGCCGGGTCGCGGCAGGCCTGGGCGGACTGGCTTCGGCTACGATCCCTATGACATTCAACCCCAGATTGCCCTATATATGGCGAAAACAGATACAATCTGTCGCCAAATGAGCACAGACCCGACGCAGCATTTGTCGTAGCATGCCTTAGTCCTGCCCTGCTTGCTTTCCAGAATCGGGCATCGATCAAGGGACGCCCAAGATGAATAAAACGATCCGAATTCTGAAGAAACTGGGTCTTGGCCGCACGCGCAAGACCGAAGCCGACACTCCGTTCGACAAGCGCCTGAAAAAGGTGACGCGCATCCGCGTGGTCAACCAGCATGGCCTTGGCGGCCCGGTGTTCAAAAGCCGACAGCCAGAGACGGAAGTCTGAGGCCTGTCATCAGATCGCGCAGTTCCTGACGGGCAGCGATGTTCGACAGGTTCAGCTGATCGACGCCGGTGTCCTTGAGGTCCAGAAGCGTCAGCCCCCGCGGAAAAAGCTCGCGGAAGATCACCCGTTCCGAGAACCCGTTCAGCACGCGAAAGCCGATGCGCCGGGACAACTCCTCCAGTGCGGCGCCAACCTTCTTCTTGTTGTGCATGGCCTGTGCGCCCAGCCGGTTGCGGACCACGATCCAGTCGATCGGCTGCAGCCCGGCCTGCGCCCGCATCTGCCGCGCGCCCCAGACCATTTCCGAATAGATCGACGGGCCCTTGATCTTGCCGGTCAGCCCGTCGACGCGCGCCAGAAGGTCGAAATCGACAAAGCTGTCGTTGAGCGGCGTGATCAGCGTGTCGGCAAGGGTATGGGCAACCTGCGACAGTCGGGTGTGGCTGCCCGGACAGTCGATGACGATATAGTCCATCTCGGCGTCCATCGCCTCGATCGCGCGCGACAGGCGCAGGTCCTGGGCATTCTCGCCCTCGGCCACAGTTGCGGGGTCGATCTCGGGCAGCTCGCGGTAATCGGGGGTCGGCAGGGTCAGGCCCGCCTGGGCCAGAAAGGCGCGGCGGTTCTCGATATAGCGGCCGAACGAGCGCTGGCGCAGGTCAAGGTCAAGCGCGCCAACCTTCTTGCCAAGCCGGGCCAGGGCGGTCGCGACGTGCATGCAGGTCGTGGACTTGCCCGAGCCGCCCTTCTCGTTCCCGACGACGATGATCCGCGCCATGGTTGCCCCTTGTCCTGTCCCGGCGCTTTCTTATGCGGGAAGGCCACGGGGGGAAAGCGGGAAGCGAAGATCCGCTGATCCGGCAAAGAGAAAGGGCGCGTGTTGCCACGCGCCCCTTGTACGAATGTCGGATGGGATCAGAAGCCCAGACCGGCGTATTTGTTCTTGAACTTCGACACACGACCGCCAGTGTCCAGCAGTTTCGCCTGCTGGCCGGTCCAGGCCGGATGCGCCAGCGGGTCGATGTCCAGCGACATCTGGTCGCCTTCCTTTCCCCAGGTCGAGCGCGTGGTGTAGGTCGAGCCATCGGTCATCTTGATGGTGATCGTGTGGTATTCGGGGTGGGTATCGGCTTTCATCATCCCGCTCCTTATTCGGCTTTGGCTTTGTAGGTGGCGTCTTCGGCGATCCGGGCGGATTTGCCGCGACGCGCGCGGAGGTAGTAGAGCTTGGCGCGACGAACCTTGCCGCGGCGCACCACCTCGATCGTGTCGATGTTGGTCGAGTAGAGCGGGAACACCCGCTCCACGCCTTCGCCGAAGGAAATCTTGCGGACGGTGAACGAGGCGGCGATGGTCGCGCCCCCCTTGCGGCCGATGCAGACGCCTTCATAGGCCTGCACGCGCGAACGGGTGCCTTCGGTCACTTTGTAGCCGACGCGGATGGTGTCGCCAGCCTTGAAGTCGGGGATGGTCTTGCCGAGGGAAGCGATCTGCTCCGCCTCGATCTGCGCGATGAGGTTCATGCGCGGTTCCTTATCTAGCCTGCGGTGTTTCCCGCAGAGGTGATGCCGCGCCAGAGCTTCCGGTCTTCGATCGGGTCCCTCCTGGTTGCCCAGGAAGCCCGCCGCAGGTGGCGCCTGCTTTTGTGGTGTCCGCGCCCCGTGCGATGACCCTGCGGAAGAAGGCAGGCAGGCAAAGGGAATCGGGTCCGATGGGCAGACTGCCCCGGACCGGGCGCGTATAGGGGGAAGGGGGCTTCGGGTCAAGGCCCGCCGGGGTGTCAGGGCTTGCGCTTGTCCCAGAGATCCGGCCTGCGGGCCCGGGTCAGCGCCTCGGCCTCGGCCCTCCGCCATCTGGCGATCTCGGCGTGGTTGCCCGATTGCAGGACGGCGGGGATCTCGCGGCCTTCCCAGACCGCGGGGCGGGTATACTGCGGGTGTTCCAGGAGCCCGTCGGAAAAGCTTTCCTCTTCTGTCGATGCGGCGTTGCCCAGAACGCCGGGGATCAACCGGACGGTGGCATCCAGCATCGCCTGCGCCGCGATCTCGCCCCCGGTCAGAACGAAGTCGCCCAGACTGACCTCTTCGACCTGGTGGTGGTCAAGAACGCGCTGGTCCACGCCCTCGAACCGGCCACACAGAAGGGTGATGCCGTCGCCCGAAGCAAAGCGGCGCGCCATGGCCTGATCGAAGGGCTTTCCGCGCGGCGAAAGGTAGATGACGGGCCAGCGGGAGGGATCGGCGGGCACGCCATCGCGGGCATGGCGCAGGGCGGCATCCACCACGTCGGGTCGCAGGACCATACCCGCGCCGCCGCCGGCCGGGGTGTCGTCGACGTTGCGGTGCCGGCCCTCGCCAAACGCGCGCAGATCGACGGCATCCAGCCGCCAGAGACCGATGTCCAGCGCCTTGCCGGTCAGCGACAGGCCCAGCGTGCCGGGAAACGCTTCGGGGAAAAGGGTGATGACCCTGGCCAAGAAGGCTCCCTTCACGACCCGGGGCTCCTCCATCAGGTCGCGGGGTGTCAGGCTGGCCCGGATCGACAGGCGGCCGTGGCTTTTCGGTGTGTCAGCGGTATCGGACATGGGCCGGGCTTACCGCGAAATGCCAGGGCGGAAAAGCCCTGCGTCAGGCGGTGCGCCGGACCCGGGCAACCAGGGGTGCTGGGTCGGCGACCGCAGCGGCAGGCACGGGCGCGCCGGCAAGCGCCGCCTCGACCGACCGGGCAAGAGCCCGCAGGCCATCACGCAGGTCGGCCTGAAGATGGGCGGGCAGGTCCGACTCCGGTGTCTTGTCGGCGGCCTCGATCAGCTGCGAGGGCGGCGGAAAATCGGCAGCGCGGTTCGGGAAGGCCGCGATCAACGCCATAGCGCGCGGCACATAAAGGCGCAGAAGATCGAAGTTGCCTCCGGCAATGCTGAAGGCGCTGGCCATGCTGCCGGACACCAGACCGGGGGCGACGATTTCCGGCTCGGTCGCCCAGATCACAAGGGCCTGTCGCAGGGCGGCGTGACTGCGGTTCGGGTTGGCAAGGGCAGCACTCAGCGCGTTGAGGCGAAGTTCGGCTGCGGGCACGTCAAGTGCTGCGGCAACCGCACGGGCGACCTCGGCATCGGGCGCGGTGTCGGGCAGGTTCAGGAGCGGAACGATCGCCGTCGCCGCCTGCCCCGCAGCGTTGTCGGCATAGGCGTATTTGGCCTCTTCATCCAGGTAATAGCCCTGGCTTGCCGCCTCGTCGGCATCCCAGAGCATGCGGCACAGCGGGATCGAGACGAAGGAGATCGACAGGGGCAGCATCGGATTGATGTTGACCGCGCCAATGTCGGCAAGGCCGCCAAGACCGCGTCCGACGCCGAACAGGATGGCGACAAGCACGATCTGCGACAGGACCTGCGCCAGGGCTGCCAGCCAGGCTGGCGCGGTCAACCATTCCTCGGGCGTGGTGGGCCATTGTTCGGGCCGCAGGACCATCAGCCAGACGACGAAAATTCCGGTGAAGGGGACAGCCATGCTCCAGCCAAAGCCGCAGAGCCCGGCGATCAGCGGACCGATATAAAGCAGTGCCGTCGCACCCTTGACCAGGCGCATGCGGGTCAGCATGTCCCTTACCCTCCTACTCACCAGCCCGCGACCCTGACGGGTGCCGGGATCAGTCAGTCTCGTCCGGCAGGTCTACTACAATGCGCCCTGCCGCCAGATCGACATTGGGCACGATTGCCAGTGTAAAGGGCAAAAGCAGGGCCGATTTATGACCAGCAGGCGATATTTCGAGGATATCCCCCGCCCCGTGGTTGTAGACGGCTGTAACCTTGCCAATCATTGCTCCGCCGGGGTCATAGGCGGAAAGGCCAATCAGATCAGCATGGTAGAACTCGTCGTCCGGCAGTCTGGGCAGCCGGTCGCGGGGCACATAGAGGCTGGTTCCACGCAGGGCATCGGCCTGCTCCTTGGTCGAAACCCCCTGGATGCGCGCGCCAAGCCCGCCGGCGACCGGGCGAGTCAGGGTGACATGATAGTCGCGGCTGCCGTCTTCCGACATCAGCGGACCATAAGCGGCGATGTCGGTCGGTTCCGAGCAGAAGGACTTCAGCCGGACTTCCCCGGCCACGCCAAAGGCCCCGGCGATGGCCCCGACACAGATCAGATCGGACATCAGCGTGTCTCCAGATGCAGGGCGGGGGCGCGGGTCTCCCACCCGGCGCGTTCCAGTTCGGGCACGGTATCCTCCTCCTCCGGCCAGCCGATGCAGAGATAGCCGATGAATCGCCAGCTGGCGGGCACGTCAAGGTCGCTGTGCAAACGGCTCTGGTCAAGGATCGAGACCCAGCCAAGGCCAAGACCATCCGCCCGCAGCGCGAGCCAGAGATGGGTGATGGCGCCGACAACGGAATAGGCGCGGGTTTCGGGCATCGTCGCCGCGCCAAGACCCGCGCCCTTGGGCGTGGCATCATCGCAGAAGACGGCAAGGTGGACAGGGGCTTCGGCCATGCCCGAAAGCTTGAGGCGGCTGTAGGTCGCGGCGCGGTCGTCGTCGTAGCCGTCAAGCGCGCGGGCGTTGCAGTCGCGGAAATTGGACAGGCAGGCGGCGCGGCGCTCGGGGCTGCCGATCCGCAGGATGCGCCAGGGTTCGCTCAGGCCCACGGACGGGGCCAGCGCAAAGGCCTGCAGGCCGCGGGCCAGCAGGTCTTCGGGCACGGGATCGGAGCGGAAGCGGCGCACGTCGCGCCGCCACCGCATGAGCATGGCCAGCTCGTCCCGGAAGGCAGGGCTGAACTGGCCGCTCACAGGGTCACTCGGCAGCCGGTTCGGCGGCGCGGGCGGCCTTCTTGGCGGCGCGCTCGGCCATGGCCTTGCCCGGGGTGCCGGACTTGAGGTTCGAGCGGGCGGCCTTGGGGCGCGCACCGGCGGCTTCCAGGAAGCGAGCGACGCGGTCGGTCGGCTGTGCGCCCTGACCCAGCCAGTGCTGCACGCGCTCGAGGTTCAATACCACGCGCTTCTCGTCGTCCTTGGCGAGCAGCGGGTTGTAGGTGCCGAGCTTCTCGAGGAAGCGACCGTCGCGCGGCATGCGGCTGTCGGTAGCGACGATGGAATAGAACGGGCGCTTCTTGGAACCACCGCGAGCAAGACGGATTTTCATGGCCATTTGGTTTTCTCCTTTGAATGGCAGGTCAACGGGGCAAGCCCCTGTTATTTCTGGAAGGTTTCGTGATGCCTGATGACTTCCGAGATGATGAAGGTCAGGAATTTCTGGGCCAGCTCGGGGTCGAGGTCGGCCTCGGTTGCCAGCTGGTGAAGCCGCGCCATCTGGCGGGCCTCACGGTCGGGGTCGGAGGGCGGAAGGCCATGGTCAGCCTTCAGCCGTCCGACGGCCTGGGTCTGCTTGAACCGCTCGGCCAGGGTATAGACGAGGATCGCATCGAGCCGGTCGATCGAGGCGCGATGGTGCTTCAGAAGCTCGGCTGCGCGGGTTGCGGCGTTGTCTGGCGTCATGCCCGTGACACTCCCCAATGGCGGTAAACGGCGACGCCGGCGTCCGGCGTTTCGGCAAAGGCGGCTTCGGCCACCGGGTCGCGGACTGCGCCAAGCCGGGTGGCCAGACGCATGGAGCGATGGTTGTCGGGATCGATGTAGCTTACCAGCGACGCCATCCCCTGACCGTGCGCCCAGTTCCTGACGGCAGCGGCGGCCTCGGCGGCAAGCCCCCGGCTTTCGGCCGCCTCGATGAGGAAGAAGCCCAGTTCCGGCTCCTGGTCGTCCGGCTCAATGTTGAGACAGACGAAGCCTACGGCCATGCCGGACTCACCCAGGCGCAGGGCGAAGACGCCGTGGCCGTGCAGCATCCAGGTGCCCAGCATGGCTGCGAACTCGGCGTAAGCCTCGGCGCGGCTGTAGGGGCCGTCCATGTAGCGGGCCCGGGGGCTGCACAGGATTTCGGCCCAGGCCGGGAAGTCGTTCAGGTCCGGCACATCAAGGCGCAGACGGTCGGTTTTCAGAACAGGCAAGGCTCCCCGCAAGGCAGCGGCACGGTCAGCCAGAAGGCCGGGCTCGGGGGGTCGTTCATGGGCCAGAACCATCATGCGCGCGCCTCCGGTCCGGGGTGCCGCCAGAGGTTGACCGTCTTGTCGAAGAACACCGTCTCGCGCTCCGGGGCTGCGCCCAGACGTCTTGCAACCGCCTCGGACTTCGGGTTTGCGGGGTCGATGTAGCTGATCAGGGGCGCGGGCGAGAGGCGGGCGTGGTAGTCGGCCTTGGCGGCGCGGGCGGCTTCGATGCAGTAGCCGTGGCCTTCGTGGCCGTCGAAGAGGTGCCAGCCAAGTTCAGGTTCGTCCCAGCCGTCGTGGTAGATCACGCCGATGCGGCCGATGAAATCGCCTGCCTTGGTGTCGACCGAAAAGAAGCCATGCCCGCGCAGCGCCCAGTGGCCGATGTTGGCAAGAAGCCCGCGCCAGACCTGCTGACGCGGGACGCCTCCGCCCACGAAAGCGGACCGGGGGCTGTCGTTGAAGGTGAGCATGGCCGGGAAATCGGCCTCGCGCGGTTCGCGCAGCAGCAGACGCTCGGTCTCGATGACCGGGATCGTCAGGCTGATCTGGTGCGCGGGGTGGGACATCACTTCTTCCGCATCAGCCCCGACAGTCCTGCAGGCAGAGTGATCCCGCGCGGCAGGCCGCCCATGCCGGGGGGCAGGCCGCCGCCCATGCCGCCTGCGCCCTGCTGGACGCCCTTGGCAAGGTCCGCGAGTTGTTCGGGGGACATCTTGGACGGGTCGGGCATGCCACCCTTGCCAAGGAACTGCTTGATCATGTTCTTCATCATGCCGCCCTTGCCCATCTTCTTCATCATGTCCGCCATCTGCTTGTGCTGTTTCAACAGGCGGTTGAGATCGGCAACGTCGAGGCCTGCCCCGGCGGCGATGCGCTTCTTGCGGGAGGCGGCCAGAAGGTCGGGGTTGGCGCGTTCCTTCCGGGTCATCGAATTGATCAGGGCAATCTGGTGATGCAGCATCTTGTCGTTGAGGCCCGCGGCCTCGGCCTGACCCGCCATCTTGCCCATGCCGGGCATCATGCCCATCAGGCCCTGCATCCCGCCCATCTTCAGCATCTGGTCCAGCTGCATCTTCAGGTCGTTCATGTTGAACAGGCCCTTGGCAAATCGCTTGGCCATGCGTTCGGCCTGCTCGGCCTCGAAGGTTTCCTGCGCCCTTTCGACAAGGGCAACGATGTCGCCCATGCCGAGGATGCGGCCTGCGACACGCTCGGCCTCGAAGACTTCGATCGCGTCCATCTTTTCGCCAAGGCCGACGAAGCGGATCGGCTTGCCGGTGACGGCGCGCATGGACAGGGCGGCACCGCCACGACCATCGCCGTCCATCCGCGTCAGGACGACGCCCGAAATGCCGACCTTGCCGTCGAACTCGGTGGCGACGTTGACGGCGTCCTGTCCGGTGAGGCCATCGACCACCAGCAGCGTCTCACGCGGTTGGGCGATGTCGCGGACGGACTGGACCTCGTCCATCAGGACTTCGTCGATGTGGAGGCGTCCGGCGGTGTCGAGGAAGACGACGTCATAGCCGCCGAGGTTTCCTTGCGTCTTGGCGCGCTTGGCGATTTGCACCGCCGTCTCGCCCTTGACGATGGGCAGGCTGTCGACGCCGATCTGGAGCCCTAGGATCGCCAGTTGTTCCATCGCGGCGGGGCGGTTGGTGTCGAGCGACGCCAGCAGCACCTTCTTGCCGTTCTTTTCCTTCAGCCGCTTGGCCAGCTTGGCGGTCGTCGTGGTCTTGCCCGAGCCTTGCAGGCCGACCATAAGGATGACGCTTGGCGGGTTGTCGATCTTCAGCGCATCCGCCGGGCCGTCACCGGCAAGGACGCGGATCAGCTCGTCATGGACGATCTTGACCACCATCTGGCCGGGAGTGATCGACTTGGTGACGGCGGCCCCGGTGGCCTTTTCGGTCACGCGCTTGATGAAATCGCGGGCGACGGGAAGGGAGACATCGGCCTCCAGCAGGGCCACGCGCACTTCGCGCAGCGCGGTGATGACGTCGGCTTCCGAAAGGGCGCCCGCCTTGGTCAGACGGTCGAAGACGCCGCCAAGGCGTTCGGAAAGACTTTCGAACATCGCGTCACCTCATCCATGCGTTTGCCCCGATATGGGGCGGCGAAACCTGAGCGCAAAGCGGAAGGACACCCGTGGGCGCAAGCGCGCTGACGGATGGCGATCCCGGGCAATGCCTGCGGGACCGGAAGCACAAGCCTCCGGGAATTCCGGGGCGGATACGCCTGCGGGGCCGCCAAGTCAAGCAGTTGGTCAGGTGACCGGTGGCAGGTCCGCCATCGACTTCACCGCCTCGCAGCGCCCGATCAGCCCGTCCAGCGTCGCGCGGTCGATCCAGGGAAAGGTTTCGGCCAGCCGCCGGTCCACGACCGAAGCATGGCGCTTCCCCCGCCGGCTGTTGCGTTCCCGCTGCACCGCGCCGAGAATTCGGTCCTGCAATGCGCCGGAGTCGTTCTCGAAATGCTGGCTGCGGATATGCGCGCAGAAGCCCGGGTCCGACACCACCGGCCAGCGGGTCCAGACGTTGCCATGCATCATCTGGAACGGATTCTTCTGGAAACTGGGCCCGTTCACGGTGGCCAGGCCGATGGCGGTCAGGAACCGCTGCTGCACCATCGACACGCCCACGGCCTCGGTGGGGCTGACAGGGAAGACGAAAACGCCGGTCGGAAAGGTGATATGGGTCGACGGCGACAGGATCCGGGTGATCTCGCGCAGGCGGGCTATGTAGTTCACCGATACCGCGTCGTCGTCGTCCAGACGGAAATGCACCGAATTCGCCCGTCCCTTGTAGCCCGAGGCCTCGGCCATATACTTGTGGAACGCGAGGTCACCACGCTGATGATGCGAATACTCGACCACGGCGCCGGGCAGCTTGGCGGCGATGGCGCTGAGCCGTTCCTTGAACCGGTCGGGCATCACTTCCGACGACATGATGACGGTGCGGAAGTCGCGGTCGGTCTGGTGCATCAGGCTGGGTAGGGTCAGGTTCTCGAACAGGAAGAAGCGCCGGGCCATGCGGGTTTCGTCGTAAAGCCTGGCGAGTGCGGCGCCGTCTTCGTCCGGCTGGGTGCGCGTGTCGGTAAGACCGTAGAACGAGAACCGGATATGACCGTAGATCGCACGCTGTTCAAACACCGCTTGCACCTTTCGCTTTGCCTTTCGGACAAAAGCGACGGTCTTGCGGGCCAAGTCAAGGCGGCAGAGGCCAGGCCACGGCGGACCCTTGCATGGCGGGACAAAACCGGCTGATGTGCGTCAGCGCACAGGAGATGAGGCAGGGATGGAAAACTGGGACGAGATTCGCACGGCGTTTCAGGTGGCGCGGCTGGGCACGGTGTCGGGTGCGGCGGATGTCCTTGGCGTGCATCATGCGACCGTGATCCGCCACATCGACGCGCTGGAAAAGCGGCTGGGGGTCAGGCTGTTCCAGCGTCATGCCCGGGGCTATACGCCGACGGAATCGGGGCGCGATCTTCTGTCGGTGGCGCAGACCACCGAAGAGCAGTTCGCCCATCTGGTCAGCCGGATCAAGGGTCAGGGCGAAACGGTCTCGGGCGAGCTGGTGGTGACCTCGATTGCCGGGATCGCCGATCTTCTGACCCCGGTGATGGCCAGTTTCCAGGTGAAGTGGCCGGACGTGCGGGTGCGGTTCCTGACCGACATGCGCGTGTTCCGGCTGGACTACGGCGAAGCGCATGTCGCGATCCGCGCGGGCAACGGTCCGGAAGAGCCGGACAATGTCGTGCAGCCGCTGACCCGGATGAAAGCCGGGCTTTACGCGTCGCGGGCCTATGTCGAACGCTTCGGCAAGCCCGCGTCAGAGGCCGAGTTCGCCGGGCACCGGTTTGTCTGCACCGACAACGAGGCCACGCGGGCGCCGTTCCATCGCTGGCTGCGGGCGACCGTGCAGCCGGACCAGATTGTCTATGCCGCGACCGAGCCTGCGGCGCTGGAACATGCCGTGCGGCACGGGGCCGGAATGGGCTTCATCATGACCATTCGGGCAGCGGATGATCCGGACCTGGTGGAAATCCTGCCGTCGCGCCCGGACTGGGAATCGGCCTTGCGGATCGTCACGCATGTCGACCTGCACCGGACGCGGAAGGTGCAGGCCTTCCTGACCCATCTGAAGGACGCCGCGAAAGAGTGGAAGTTCTGCGCCTGATGCTTTCGGGCCTGTCACAGCCGATGCGCGGGCACCTGGCGATGTTGGCCTTTTCGGCGCTGGTCGCGGGGTCGTTCTCGCTTGGGGTGCTTGCCGCCCCGTTCATCGACCCCGGGGCCCTGTCTGTCGTGCGCTTCGTGCTGGCGGGAGTGCTGGTGGGGGCAGTCGCGCTGGCGACGACCGGCATACCGCGGTCGGCCTGGGTCGCGCCCTGGCGCTATCTGGTGCTGGGCGGACTGCTGGCCGCGTATTTCGTGCTGATGTTCGAGGGGTTGAAGACCGCCCCGCCGGTATCGGCGGCGGCGGTCTTCACGCTGACCCCGATCATGGCCGCCGGGTTCGGCTGGCTGACCTTGCGGCAGCGGCTGACGGGGCGGATGGCGGTGGCGCTGGCCATCGGCGGGCTGGGCGCGCTGTGGGTGATCTTCCGCGCCGACCTCGCCGCGCTTCGGGCGCTGGAGATCGGGCGAGGCGAGGTGATCTATTTCGTCGGCTGCATCGCCCATGCGGCCTATGCGCCCTTGGTGCGCAAGCTGAACCGGGGCGAGCCTGCGGTGGTCTTCACCTTCGGGATGATGGTGGCAGGGACCTTGCTCCTGGCGATCTACGCCGCACCGGCGGTGCTGGCGACGGACTGGGCGGCCTTGCCGGGGGTGGTCTGGGTCACGCTGGTCTATGTCGCCGTCGCCGCCAGCGCGCTGACCTTTGTTCTTCTGCAATACGCCACCCTGCGGCTGCCGGCGGCGAAGGTCATGGCCTACACCTATCTTGTCCCCAGCTGGGTGATCCTGTGGGAGATCGCCCTGCACGGCGCGGTGCCGCCGGGGCTGGTGCTTGTCGGTGTCGGGCTGACGGCGCTGGCCCTGTGGCTGCTGCTGAAGGAATAGCTCAGGTGCGAAAGGCGCTGAGTCCGTCCGTCAAGTAACGCCCGGCCAGGTCCAGTGTTCCCTGCGTGTAAGCCGGGCCGCCAAGCGCCTGCGCGGTGTCGCTGTCCGCGCGGGTGGCAAGCCAGGCGGTGAGGAGGACGCGGCGCAGAAAGATCAGCGACGGGATCATCGCGCGGTCTTCGGTGCGAAGGGGGGCGATGCGGGAGTAGCCTTCGACCCAGCAGGCGATGAGATCGGGCAGGCGAGGGTCGGTCTCGATGAAGCTCAGCGCCGACGCAAGGTCATAGGCCCACCAGCCGAAGCCGCAGTCGTCGAAGTCGATGGCGATGAGGCGGTCGCCGTCCACCATCAGATTGGCGAGGCGGAGGTCGGCGTGGATCAGGCCGAAGGTCCTGGGGCCGGTACCGTAGGCGTTCAGCGCCCGCGCCAGACGGCCGGTTGCGCGGGCCAGCAGCGCCTCGCCAGCCACATCCAGCCCCTGCGCGTCGCGCCAGTGGCCCCAATGCGGTTTCGGCCCGAGGATCGTCTCCACGTCCCAGCGTTTGCGGGTGAACCCCGGCGGTGGTGTCCATTGACGGGCGTGGAGGTGGAGGCGGGCGGTGATCTCGCCCAGAGGCGCGAACCATTTGCCAAGGTCATCACCGGGTTGCAGTTCCTGACCGGAGATCGGGGCGAAACCCACGATGAAACGTCCGCCGATCTCGGTCACAAGGCCCTGTTGCCCGGCGACGGGCCGCACGGCGTTGAGGCCGGGAAGGCCTTGCAGCGCGGACAGCCAGGCGAGTTCGGAAGCGATCTCCTGACGGGTGTGGTAGCCATGGCGGTGCAGGCGGAGGATCAGCCCGCCTGCCCGCCAGGTCTCGTTTTCGGAGCGGTTGAGCAGAGAGAGGGGCGTGTCCTCGGCCAAGCCGTAAAGGGGCAATGCGCGGGCGATCAGGTCAGCCATCGCCGCCCCGGCGCAGCAGGTAGATATCCATGATCCAGCCGTGTTCCGCCCGCAGGCGGGCGCGGGTGGCGAGGATGTCGTCCGCGACTTCGGCAAGGGGGCCGTGGATCAGGGTTTCCTCGGGCATCCCGACATAGGCGCCCCACCAGATCGACGTGTCGGCGGGGTCAATCGAGGTGAAGGCGCCGCCCTTGTCCAGCATCACGGCGAGGGTGGTCGTTCCCCCGGGCCAGCCATGATCGCGCAGTTGCCGCCCGGTGGTGATGGTGACGGGTTCGGCGAGGGTGTTGAGCGGAATGGCATGGGCCGCGGTCAGGACTTGCAGCGAGGTGATGCCGGGGACAACCCTTACCGTCAGATCGGGCAGGCGGGCGGCGATGCGCAGCGTGCTGTCGTAAAGCGAAGGGTCGCCCCAGACCATCAGCGCGACCGATCCGCCGTGCGGCAGGCGGGCGGTGATGGTGTCGGTCCAGACCCGGGCGATGGCATCATGCCACTCGTTCACCGCGCCAAGGTAGTCCTGCTGGTCGGCACGGGTCGGCACGTCATATTCGGCGACCGGGACCGGGGCGGTCAGGACCTGGCCCAGGATCTCGCGGCGGATGTCGGCGAGGTCGGATTTCTCGGCGCCCTTCCGTGGCAGCAGGATGAGATCGGCCCGGTTCAGCGCCTTCACCGCCTGCGCGGTCAGGTGATCCGGGTTACCGGTGCCGATACCGATGAGGAAAAGGGTGATCATCGCGGTCTTTCAGGGGCTGCGGCCCGAAGCGCCGGGCCGCAGCCTTGGTTATCGCAGTCAGGCAGGCGTGTCAGCGCCTTTGGCCCAGACATAGCCAGCCACCCAGCCCATCACCAACCACACGGCAAGGCCCATGCCCAGCACGCGCGAGGCGAAGGCGGCGGCGGCCTCGGGCGGCACGATCCCGCCGAAGCCTTCAAGCTCGGGTGCGCCGATGACATGCGGTGCGGCCAGCAGGATCACCGCCAGACCAAGGGCGGCGGGGCGCTGGACATAGCCGATCAGCACAAGGGCGGCGGCGGTCGAAATCGCCGTGCCCCACCACCAGATCTGGCGCGCGCCGAGATCGGCGGCCGGGACGCCCGGCAGTTCCGGTGCCAGTCCCATGGCGGGAACGATCTGGAACACCGCATAGCCCGCGAGGCCCCAGAGCAGGCCCTCGCGCGCCGTGATCACCTTGCCGTAGATCCGTGCCAGACCGAAGCCCGCGACGAGGAAGATCGCGTAGCCGACATAGACCAGTCCGAAGAACACGGCGGTCCAGAGGTTGCGGGTCAGCGTCGAGGGCGGCTCGCTGGCCTCGGCGGGCATGGAGATGGTGGCGTCGCCGGTTCCTTCCTGCGCGGCTGCGGGTGCCGGTTCGGCGGCATCGGCGCTGCTCTCGGGGGCGGCAAGTCCCGCAAAATGGACGCGCACCCCGGTTTCATAATCTTCGGCCAGAAGGATGTATTTCTGGACGAAAGCGAAGTGCAGCAGGGCCGCAAGCAGCCATGCCGCACAACCAGCGACAAGCGCGCTGGTCAGCATTTTCCGGATCATGGGGTCAGCGGGTCAGTGGCACGGAAAGCCGGTCGCGTGCCGCACGTCATGCGCGGCGGCATGCAGCGTGTCAGACTGCGCAAGGCCGGCCGAGAAGAAGATCGCCAGGCCCAGAAGGGCCATGCCAAGCACCGACAAGAGCGAGGTGGTCCTGTCGGAAGCGCGGATCGTGGTCGAGTTGATCGTCGTGTTCATCATGTGCTCCTAGCCGTCACACCCGACGGCAGTTCAGTTTCCTTCGCATGGCCGGTCTCCTGACTCGCGGGTCAAAGCTGCTTTCCGCCTTCCCAGGTCCCGAAGGACCCAGTGGCCGCTGGAAAGCCGCTCGCCGCATACAGTCGCGGGGGCGGTTGGGTTTCGGGCGCTGTGATCAGTCCGCCTTTGCCCATTCCCGTTTCAGTCCGAACGCTTTGCGTCTTTGCGGACGCCGTGCCCCTTCAGTTGCCACCACGGGCCGGGTCCGGTCAAGGCGCAATTGCGCCCCTCTCGGGCGGTTTGCGACGGATCAGCCGGGAATGCGGGCGATTGCCTTCATCCGCAGCGGTCCAAGGACACGGGCATCGGCCAGCGTGCCGTCGGGCGAGGCGGCGTAATCGCGCGCGAAGGTCACGAGGTCGGGCAGGTCAGCGGCGGTGAGGTCGCCGAAAAGATAGGCGGTCTTGCCGGGAGCGCGGAAGGCGCAGGTCGAGGGGCGGGTGCAGCCGGACATGCAGTCGGTGGTGGTGACACTGGCCGTCAGCCCCCCGGTCAGCAAGGCCTCGCGCAGCGGGTCGGCAAAGCCCGACTGGCCAAGCTCGCAACTGGCGCATAGCGTGACCTTCATGCCGTGCCCTCGGCCAGCGCGCCGAAGATGATCAGGCCGGGGCGGGGCGAGCGGTCTTCGGACAGCATCCCGGCAAGCGCGGCGATGGTCGAGCGGTGCAGATGCTGCTCGGGCGTCGAGACGGCCTCGGCCAGAAGCGCGGGCGTGTCGGGCGACAGACCCGCCGCGATCAGCTTTTCCACCAGCGCCGGGAAGGTGCGCTTGCCCATGTAGATCACGGTCGTGGCCGCCGGATCGGCCAGCGCCGCGATGTTGAGCCCCGGGGGCAGGTTGCCGGTCACGTCGGCGGCGGTGATGAACTGGATGCGCTGCGCGTGCTGGCGTCTCGTGAGGGGGATGCCTGCCGCCGCCGCCGCCGCCGAGGCCGATGTCACGCCCGGGATGATCTCGCAGGCGATGCCGGCGGCGCGGACAGCTGTCAGCTCTTCCTCCAGGCGACCGAAGATGCCGCTGTCGCCGGACTTCAGCCGCACGACATTGGCCCCGCTCAGGGCGTAGTCCACCAGAAGCCGGCTGACGTGGTCCTGCTTCGGCGAGGCACGGCCCGCCCGCTTGCCGACGCCGACCATGTCCGCCCCCGGCCTGGCCAGCGCCAGGATCGGACCCGACGACAGGTCGTCGAACAGGACCGCATCGGCAGCGGCCAGCGCCTTCACGGCCTTGACGGTCAGCAGGTCCGGGTCGCCGGGCCCGGCAGAAACGAAGGTGACAAAGCCGGTCATCGGGCGCCTGCGATCAGGTGGAAGAAGGTGCCGGTCGATAGCCCGCCGCCGGGCTGAAGTCGATAGGAACCGGTTTCCGGCACCGCAGCGCCCGTGGCATCGGTCACATCGGCCAGGGGCGCATCGGGTTGCTCCAGAATGGTGGAATAGTGGAATTCGTGGCCGCGCAGCGCGGTTCCGGCGGGGTGACCGGGAAGGGCCTGAAGCAACCGGGCCTGCCGGTAGCCAAGGTGCATCCTCCGGGTCTCGAAGCTGGTCACCAGACCCAGAAGCCCCGCCATCTGAAAGCGCGTGCCATCCTTGCCGATGATCGCTTCTCCCATCGCCATGTAGCCTCCGCACTCGCCATGGACCGGGCGGGTTTCGGCAAAGGACCGCAGGCCCCTGCGGAAGCGGTCGGCACCAGCCAGCGTGGCACCGTGCAGTTCCGGATAGCCGCCCGGCAGCCAGCAGATGTCGGCACCGGGGTCCGGCGCTTCATCGGCCAGCGGCGAGAAGGGCAGGACCTCGGCACCGGCCGCGCGCCAGCCGTGCAGAAGATGCGGGTAGACAAAGCTGAACGCCGCATCCCGCGCCAGGGCGATGCGCTGGCCGGGCGGGGTGACTTTCGGCCCCGGGGACGCGGCCGTCCTCGCATGGCTTCCCGCCGCCGCGACCAGCGCGTCAAGGTCCACGCCCTCGCGCATCAGGCCCGCGGCCTCCGCGATCAGCGCCTGAAGCAAGGGCTGCTCTTCGGCCTGGACCAGCCCCAGATGGCGTTCCGGCATCGCGATGGCCGCCCGTTTCGGCAAGACCCCGAAGACGGTGATCCCCGCCTCGGCCATCCCCACCCGCACCAGCGCCTCATGCCGGGGGCTGGCGATCCGGTTCAGGATCACCCCGGCCACGGTCACGCCAACCCGGAACCGCGCCAGGCCCAGTGCCACGGCTGCGGCCGTCTGCGCCTGCCCGCTGGCGTCGATCACCAGCACCACGGGCCAGCCCATCCGCTGCGCCAGGTCCGCCGTCGCGCCGGTCCCCGCAGCACCAGATGCCGCAACCCCGTCGAACAGGCCCATCGAGCCTTCCGCCAGGATCAGGTCCGCCGGCTCCGGGGCCGCAAGCATCCCCTCCAGCATGGCCTCCGGCATGGCCCAGCTGTCGAGGTTGAAGGATTCTCGCCCCGACGCTGCCCGGTGGAACGCCGGATCGATGTAGTCCGGTCCGTTCTTGCAGGGCTGCACCACCAGCCCGCGCGCGCGCAACGCAGCCAGAAGCCCCAGCATGACCGTGGTCTTGCCCGTGCCCGAGGCCGGGGCGGCAATGATCAGTCCGGGGGTCATCCGCCCGTGCCGGGAAAGCGCGGATGCGTGCCGACCGGGCGGTAGCGGCGGTCGTAGTCCCCGGCGTAAAGGCGGCTTTCGTCGAAGCCTTCCTGCGCCAGCGACCGCCCGACCAGGATCAGCGCCGTGCGCTCCACCTCGGCGGGGACGCTTTCGACAAGTGTTGCAAGCGTCGCCCGGATGATCCTCTGGTCCGGCCAGCTTGCGCGCCAGACCACCGCCACCGGGCAGTCCGCGCCGTAATGGGGAACCAGTTCCGTCACCAGCTTTTCGGTCAGATGGATCGACAGATGCAGTGCCAGCGTCGCCCCCGTCGCTCCGAAGGCGGCCAGCGTCTCGCGGTCCGGCATCTGCGTCGCCCGGCCCTTGGTCCGGGTCAGGACCACCGACTGCGCAAGTCCCGGCAGCGTCAGCTCCACCCCCAGCGCCGCCGCTGCCGCCGCAAAGGACGGCACTCCCGGCGTCACGTCATAGGGGATGTCCAGATCCCGCAGCCGCCGAAGCTGTTCCCCCATCGCCGACCAGACCGACAGGTCCCCGGAATGAAGCCGCGCCACGTCCTGCCCGGCCTTATGCGCGGCGGTGATTTCGGCGATGATCTCGTCCAGCGACAGGGGAGCGGTATTGACGATCCGGCAGCCGGGCGGGCAATGCGAAAGCACGCCCTCCGGCACCAGCGAGCCCGCATACAGACAGACCGGAGAGGCCGCGATCAGATCCCGCCCCCGCAGCGTCAGCAAGTCCGGCGCACCCGGTCCGGCCCCGATGAAATGGACGGTCATTCAGCCCCCTCGCAAGGATCCGCCCCTGCGTTTGCGCTTTTCCCAAATACTCCCGCCGGAGGCATGGCCGAGCCGGTAGCGCGCCCTTCGCGCGCAGAGGCGAGACAAAAGACCTGCGGCGCAAGCCGCTCATTCTGATTGCCGCCTGTCATCATGCACCCCGCCGTCATCCCGGGCCCTCCGCAATCGCCGCCGTCGCGGTCCCGTCCGCCGAAACCGCGCGCGGGCCCCGCAGGACAGCCCCCCGACCCGCCGCCGCCAGCGCCGCCGCTTCGGCAACTGACCCGGTGCCGAACATCGCGTCCACCCGGCCAGAGCGGGTCATCGTCGGCTGATCCCGCAGCGCCTCGGGTTCCAGCGCCAGCAGCGGCAGGCCTAGTGCCATTGCCAGCGGCTCCAGTCCCTTCGACTTCCCGGCCAGCGTCGAAAGATGCGTCAGACCCGCCGCCCCTCCGGCCCGCGCCAGCGCGTCCTGCAGCGCGGCCAGCGTCACCTCCGACCGGAATCCGAACCCCGCGACAATCATCGGGCGACGCTCCATTGCAGGATCGGCAGCGCAGCCTTCCAGCCGCGCTTGCGGCCGACGGCGACCGGCTCCGACAGCTCGATCTTCAGAAGCTGGCCGCCATGGCGGGCGGACCAGTCAAGCACCAGCGCCTCGGTTTCGATCGTCACCGCGTTCAGCACCAGCCGGGTTCCGGGAGGAACCAGATCCCAGATCGCCGTCAGCAGGGCTTCGGACGCCCCTCCCCCGATGAAGACGGCGTCGGGTGTGGGCAGGTCTTCCAGGCCTTCGGGCGCGCGGGCCTCGATCAGGCGATGGCGGTGCGACAGGCCGAAGGCATCGACATTCCCCCGCGCGCGGGCGGCCCGGGTGGGGTCAGCCTCCAGCGCAAGGGTCCGCGCACCTCCGGCCAGCAGCCACTCGATGCCGACCGACCCCGACCCCGCGCCGATGTCCCACAGAGTTCCGCCGGGGCGTGGGGCGAGGGCCGACAGGGTCAGCGCGCGGACCGGGCGCTTGGTGATCTGGCCGTCGTGCTGGAAGAGATCGTCCGGCAGGCCCGAAGCGCGGGGGAGGCCGGGATCGGTGGCCTCGATCGCTGCGGAAACGGGGGCGGCGATGGCGGTAACGGTAACGGGCAGTCCGTGGGTGAGACGTTCGTGGCGACCGCCGAGGCGTTCGAGAACCGTAAGGCGGGCATTGGGGTGGCCGTTCTCCTGCAACCAACGGGCCAGATCAGCCACCGCTGCCCCGTCCCGCAGCGTGCAGATCACCCGCACCCCCTTGCCAAGAACCTGACGCAGGCGGGCAAAGGGGGCGGCGTGCAGGCCAAGGCAATGCACCTCCTCCAGCCGCCAGCCGAGGCGGTTCGCGGCAAGCTGGAAGGTGGAAGGCGTGGGATGCGACACCCATTCGCCGGGCTGAAGGTGAGGCATCAGGCTGCCACCCGCGCCGAACCAGAGCGGATCGCCCGAGGCCAGGACGACAGTGGGCTGGCCCCGGAACGCGAGGACGGGGGTGGGGTCGAACGGGATGGGCCAGGGTTTGCGCTTGTCTCCGGCCCCGATCAGGTCCAGATGCCGGGGGCCGCCGAAGATGACGCTTGCAGCGGACAAAGCGGCTTGGCTTGCGGGCGACAGGCCCTCCGGTCCATCTTCGCCCAGACCAATGATCGTCAGCCAAGGTTCAGCCATGACACGCATCCTGCTTCTGGGCGGCACGACCGAGGCGAACCTTGTGGTGCAGGCCATCGCGAAGGCCGGACTGGCGGCAGTCTATTCCTATGCCGGGCGCACCGAGGCACCGATGGGCCAGCCGATACACATGCGCGTCGGCGGCTTCGGCGGGGTCGACGGGCTGCGGGCCTACCTTCAGGCCGAGGGGATCACGCATGTCATCGACGCGACCCACCCCTTCGCCGCGCAGATGAGCAGGAATGCCGTCGCCGCCTGCGGGGCGGAAGGCATCCCCCTGATCGCGCTGGAACGCGCGCCCTGGGTGTCGGGCGAGGGCGACCGCTGGACGCAGGTGTCGGACATCCCTGCCGCCGTCGCGGCGCTGGCCGGACCGCCGCGTCGGGTGTTCCTGGCCATCGGGCGGCAGCATGTCGATGCCTTTGCCGCCCAACCGCAGCACCACTACCTTTTGCGGCTGGTGGACGCCCCGACCGACCCTCTGCCCTTGCCGCAGGCCGAAGTGGTGGTCGCACGGGGGCCGTTCGACGTGGCGGGCGACACCGCCCTGATGCAGGCGCATGGATCCGAGGTCATCGTCGCCAAGAACGCGGGCGGCAAGGGCGCGGTGGCAAAGATCGCGGCGGCACGGGCTTTGGGCTTGCCGGTGGTAATGATCGACCGGCCATGGCTGCCAGAGCGCCGTGTGGCCCGGACAGTGGCCGAGGTCATGGCCTGGCTGGGCTTCTGAACAGCCGCTCGTCGAGCACTTCGTGCACTCCTCGCTGGGGCGCACCGAGGAGGAACCGAAGGGAACGACGAGGGCTTCGCGGGTCATTTCACGCTCCTGGGGGAGTAGACCCAGCGCCCGACCCGGCGGGTGGCGGAGTTGCCGACGATCACCATGGTGCGCATGTCGGCCATCTCGGGGGTGGCTTCGCCAAGGGTGACGGTGGTCAGGTGCTGATCGGGGGTGCTGACGGCGCGGGCGAAGGTGATCAGGCGGTCACGGCCACATTCTTCGCGCAAGGTTGCCAGGGCTTTCACGAACCCCTCGGGCCGCGAGGCCGAACGCGGGTTGTAGAAGGCCATCGCGAAATCGGCGCGGGCGGCGTGGCGGAGGCGGGTCTCGATCACCTCCCAGGGTTTCAGGTTGTCCGACAGGTTGATGCAAGCGAAGTCGTGGCCCAGCGGCGCACCCGCAGCAGCAGCGGCAGCAAGCATGGCGGTGATGCCGGGCAGGACGCGGATGTCCAGCGCCTGCCAGTCCGCCCGTCCTTCCAGCGCCTCGAACACGGCCGAGGCCATCGCGAAGACGCCGGGGTCGCCGGAGGAGACAACGACGACGCGGCGGCCCTCGGCGGCCATTTCAAGTGCGGCGCAGGCGCGGTCGAGTTCCACGCGGTTGTCGGAGGGGTGGAGGGTCAGGCCCGGGCGCAGGGCGACGCGGGCGACATAGGGAATGTAGCCCACGACATCGGTCGCCTGCGCCAAGGCTTCGGTCACCTCGGGCGTGACCATCCGGTCATCCCCGGGCCCAAGGCCCGCGATGACGAGCCAGCCGCTCATTCGGCGATCTCCGGTCGGCGGCCCTGGCCGTGGACGAGGACGATGGCGAAATACGGGACGTCATGCAGGTCGACTTCGGCCAGCCGGGCAACGCGCTGGCCGGGCATCGTGCCGCGTTCGACCAGCCAGGCCGAATGCAGCCGGCCTGACCGCTCCAGCGCCCGGCGGACCCGGGGCAGGTTTCGCCCGGTCTTCATCACCACCAGCGCGTCGGCGCTCTCCATGTGGCGGACGAGATCGTCCTCGGGCAACGTGCCCATCAGCACGGTCAGCACGTCGTCGCCCCAGGTGATCGGCGTATCCGTGGCGTTCCAGCACCCGGTCATGCCGGTGATGCCGGGGATGACCTCGACCGGGACGCGGCCCTGCAGGCGGGAGTGGAGGTGCATGAACGAGCCGTAGAAGAACGGGTCGCCCTCGCAGAGGACCACCACGTCCTCGGTCGCGGCGAGGGTCGCAAGCCGGTCAGCCCAGCTGTCGTAGAACCGGGCCAGAGCCTGCGTGTAGTCGGGAGTGTCGAAGGGAATTTCGGTCGTGACCGGGTATTCCATCGGGTATTCGACGGCAGCCGGGTTCAGCATCCCCTCCACGATCCTGCGGGCTTGCCCCGCGCGCCCCTCCTTGCGGAAATAGGCGATGTGGCGCGCCTCGCCGATGGCGCGGGCGGCCTTGAGGCTCATCAACTCGGGGTCGCCGGGGCCGAGGCCCGCACAGATCACGCGGCCCATGGTCATTCCTTCCGAGAGGCAAGCGCGTTGACCGCTGCCACGGTGATCGCCGATCCGCCGAGGCGTCCCTTGACGATCAGGCTTGGCACGGGCGGAGCAGCCATGAGCGCGTCCTTTGACTCGGCGGCTCCAACGAAGCCCACGGGGCAGCCGATGATGGCGGCCGGGAGGGGGCAGGCGGGATCTTCGAGCATGTTCAACAGATGGAAAAGGGCGGTGGGGGCGTTGCCGATCGCAACCACCGAACCTGCAAGGTGGGGACGCCAGAGTTCCAGGGCAGCAGCGGAGCGGGTGTTTGACATGTGCTTCGCGAGGTCAGGCACTTGCGGGTCGTGGAGCGTGCAGATCACCGCGTTCCGCTTCGGCAGCCGGGCGCGGGTGATGCCCTCGCTGACCATCCGCGCATCGCAAAGGACCGGTGCGCCGTCTTCCAGCGCCGCGCGGGCGGCGATGGCCATGCCGGGAGAAAAGCGGATGTGGGGCGCAAGGTCCACCATCCCGGTGGCATGGATCATGCGGACGGCGACGATCTCTTCCTCGGGCGTGAAGCGGCCAAGGTCGGCCTCGGCCCGGATCATGGCAAAGGATTGCAGGTAGATCGCCGCGCCGTCGGTTTCATAAATGTGGGGCATTGAGAGCCTTCAGGTGGTCCATGATCGCCTTCGGCGTGAGGCCGGACAGGCTGGGCGTATCGGAAGCGGTGCCGCTCCGGATCAGGTCATAGCCTTGCGGGGTGGCGGTGAGCGCCAGATTGCAGGGTCCGGGATGGGCGCAGCCCTTGGCGCAGCCCGAGACGTGGAGGGTCTGGCCAAGAGGGAGCAGCGGCGCCAGGGCGCGGGCGAGGGTCCGCGTCTCGCCCAGGCCCTGCGGACAGCCCGGCGCACCTGTGCAGGCGGCGACACGAAGGATCGGGTCGGCGGGGTCGCAGATGAGGCCTGGGATCACCGGCAGGGCTTTTGCGCCGACAAGAAAGAGCATCCGCCAGGGGGTCGGCCGGATTTCGTGGCCAAGCGATGCCACCGCCCGCAGCGTTTCGGACCGCATCTGGCCGAAGGCAAGCGCGACGAGGGCTCCGTCGGGATAAAGGCCGGGTGTCGGCACCGCAAGCGGCGCGGCAGGGGCGAGGATGCAGCCGGGCGGAACGATACCCTTGGCGATCAGGGCAGCCATCCGGCCCCGGCCACCGGTGATGCCGCCATTGGCGACGAACCAGTTGGCCATGGCAATGGCGTCAGTGGCAAGGTCGGTGACGGGTCGGCCGAGGGCGTGGCCGTCGGGGCGAAGGACAAGGCGACCGTCCCCGGCCCGCTCGACGCGGATGTCGGCGGAGGCCCCGATCAGGACCGGACGCGGGCCGGTGTCGAGCGCGAATCCGAACTTTCCCGGAAGGCGCGGCATCCGGGTCAGCGCGGCGGTCAGGGCGGTCGCAAGCGTAGAGGTTCCGGCGTCGCGGAAGGGCGAAACGATGAGGTTGCGGAGCGATTCCGTTTCGATGTCGGGGTCGATGAGGCCCCGGGCGCCAAGGTCGTCGATCAGGCGGGGATGACTGGCCTCGGTCACGCCGCGCAGTTGCAGGTTTGCGCGGGCGGAAAGGTCGAGGGTGCCGTTGCCGTGGGACGTCGCGGCTACGGCAATGGCTGCGGCCTGCGCCGGGGTCAGGCAGCCCAATGGCGGACGGATGCGCACCACGAGACCGTCGCCGGACTGCATCGGGCGCAGCGCAC
Organism: Pseudomonadota bacterium; assembly: GCA_040385165.1. Classification (GTDB taxonomy): domain Bacteria; phylum Pseudomonadota; class Alphaproteobacteria; order Rhodobacterales; family Rhodobacteraceae; genus Tabrizicola. Next base: position 272,737 of record JAZKHX010000001.1, read on the forward strand.
CGGGGCACCAGCCTTTGATTTCGGGACCGGGCGTCATTCGGGGCGCTTTGGGGTTGGGGCGGTTGTTGAATTGAGCGCTTCGCGCGAGCCTTTTGTCTCGCCTCTGGCCTGCGGCCAACCGGCTCGGACGTCGGGGGCGCTTCGCCCCCCAAACCCCCCGAGGATATTTGGGGACATGAAATGCACAGAGATCATGCGGCACCGTCCAGCCTTGCGGCGATGGAGTTGCGGCGGGTCTGCCAGAGGCCCGCGTCATGGAGGCGGCGGAAGAGATCCTCCATGGCGGCCAGCGCGGCGGGGTTCTCGCGTTCGAGGAAGTCGCGGACCTCGTCGCGGCCGAGGGTTGCATCGTGGTAGAGGTCGAAGAGATGCGGCGGCACGATCTGGGCCAGATGGGCGAAGGCGGCCATGTGATCAAGCGTCGCGGCGATCTCGGCCCCGCCCCGGAAGCCGTGGTTCATCATGCCCTGGGTCCAGTCGGGATTGGCGGCGCGGGCGCGGGTGACGCGGGCGATTTCTTCTGTGAGAGTGCGGGCGTGAGGGGTGTCAGGGCGGGTGGCGTCAAGATGATAGAGCGTCGGTTTCGCGCCGCCTAGCCTGGCGACGGCGGCGGCGAAACCGGCCTCGTGCGCGGCGTAGTCGGCGGCGATGAGGATATCGGTTTCCGGCAGGTCCTGGGCGTGGACAAAGGCCTCTGACGCAAGGACACGGGCTTCCAGCGCCGCGCGGGCCTCGGTGGACTGGCCGTCCGGGCCGATCGACCAGCTTGAGGCGTTGAGCCAGGCTTCTCCGGCAGCGGCGCGGGCCTCGTCGGTGAAGGTGTCGGCGGCGGTTCCCTTGCCGAGGCCGTAGAGGCCGGGTCTGGGGCCGAACACCCTTGCGGTGCGGGCGGCGTAGGGGTTGTCCTCTTGGGCCTCGTCGCGGTGTGACAGGGCCTCGGCACCCGCCTCGAAAAGCTGCGCGAGGCTGGGGAACACGTCGCGGAACAGACCCGAGACGCGGAGGGTGACGTCGATCCTTGGCCTGCCCATAAGGGCGAGCGGCAGGATCTCGAAGCCGGAAACGCGGGCGGAACCCTCGTCCCATTTCGGGGCAAGGCCGGCAAGGTGCAGCGCCATGGCAAACTCCTCGCCCGCCGTGCGCATCGTGGCGCTTCCCCAGAGGTCGACCATCAGCCCGCGCGGATAGTCGCCGTGGTCCTGCAGGTGGCGGCGGATCAGTTCCTCGGCCAGTTTCACGCCTTGCGCATGGGCGTTGCGCGAAGGGACGGCACGGGGATCGACGCTGAACAGGTTGCGGCCGGTGGGCAACACGTCGCTGCGTCCCCGGTTCGGCGAACCGGCAGGTCCGGGGGGGACTTTCCTGCCGTTCAGGGCGGTCAGAAGGCCGTCCAATTCGCCCTCAGCTTGCCCGTAGATGTGCAGGCCGTGGCCGAACTGGCTTTCCTTCAGGTCGCAGACGAAACGGTCGATCCTTGTGATCGCCTCGGCTGGGGTGGCGTTGGCAGCAAGTCCGAGATCGGCGGCGACACCGGAAGCGGCGGCCTCATCGCGGATGCTGGCGATCAGGCGGGTGCGGCGGGCGGGGTCCAACCCGTCGGCGGTGGAGTATTCGTCGAGCAGGCGTTCGAGGCGCAGGAGTTCGGGCGGAACCGCGCTTGCCTGCATCGGCGGGGGCAGGTGGCCGAGGGTGACGGCCCCGATCCGGCGCTTGGCCTGTGCCGCCTCGCCCGGATCGTTGACGATGAAGGGGTAGATCACCGGCAGGGGCCCGATCAGCGCCTCGGGCCAGCAGGTGTCGGACAGCGCGACGGACTTGCCGGGAAGCCATTCCAGCGTGCCATGCGCACCCATGTGAATCAGGGCGTGGAGACCTTGCGCGCGGAGCCAGAGATGGAAGGCGACATAGGCATGGCGCGGGGTGCGTGAAAGGTCGTGGTAGTCGGCGTCACGGGAGGCGACCTCGCCGCGTTCGGGCTGGAGCGCGATCAGGGTGTTGCCGCGTCGGGTGGCAGGGAAATGGAACTGGCCGTCCGTCACGGTAGGGTCGGAGGCGGGGTCGCACCAGGCCTCATGCAGGGTCTGGCGGAGGGGGTCGGGCAGGGTGGCAAGGGCGGCCTCATAGGCGGCGAGGGGCCAGGTGAGGGTTTCGGTCAGGGCTTGCGGCAGGGGGGTGCCCCGGATGGTGGCGTAGCCTTCGGCAGCGAGGGTATCGAGCAGGGTTTCGGTCGAGGCGATTGCGTCGAGGCCGACGGCATGGGCCATCTGGTGCGCGCGACCGGGGTAGGTGGAAAGGATGATGGCCAGTTGGCGACCGGCGGCGGGGGTCGTGGCAAGGCGGTGCCAGTGCTTCACGCGGTCCACGACGGCGGCGACCCGGCCTGTGTCGGCGCGGTGTCCGAAGCGGGAGAATTGCAGCTCGGGGTGGCGCTTGCCGGGGCTCTTGTGGCTGACGAGGCCCGCAAAGAGGCGGCCGTCCACCTCGGGCAGGACGACGTGCATCGCAAGGTCGGCGGGTGAAAGGCCCCGGTCGGAGGCGGCCCAGTCGCGGCGGCGCGCGGTGGAAAGCGCGACCTGAAAGACCGGGCAGGTGGCGGCGTCAAAGGGGGTGGAACCGTCGTCGGCACGGGCCGAGAAGGCGGTGGCGTTGAGGATCGCGACCGGGGGGTTTTGCGCCAGGTGGGCGGTCAGCCAGTCCGCGATGCCGGAAGCCTTCAGGCTGGGGGCGAAGGCGCCGTAGGCCGCGAAACCTGCGGCGCGGAGGGAGTGGATCAAGGCGTCGACGGGTGCGGTGTCCCCGGCGGTGAGGTAGCTGCGGTAGAAGGTGACGAGGATGTTGCCCGTCGCTGCGGGAGGCGCGGGAATGACGCCGCGCTCCGGGTCGTAGAACCCCATCTGCGGCACGGTCTTGTCGCCCGCGACCGGGGCGGCATAGATGCCGGCGGCCAATGCCAGCTGGGCGAGCGCCGCCTGGGCGGCGACAGCCCCGCCTTCGTCGCAAAGCGCCTGCAACCGGCGGAGGGTCGAGACCGGGAGCGTGGACAGGTCGTCGAGCCGCGGATCGGGACGGCCATCGGCCGGAAGCACCGCCAGCGCGATGCCCTTGCGGCGGGCCAGATCCTGCAACGAGGCGAGGCCGTAGGACCAGTAGGCCTCGCCGCCGATCAGGCGGACGAGGATGGCCTTGGCCCCGGAGAGGGTCCTTTCAACATAGGTGTCGACCGAGACGGGATGTCTGAGGGCGACGAGGTTGGCCAGGCGCAGGGTGGGCAAACTGCCCGTCCGGCGCGCGCGGTCATAACCCGCCACGAACGCCCCGAGGTCGCTGTCGGAGAAGGAAAGCACCACCAGATCGGCCGGGTCCTGCCCGGGGTCGAACGGAGTTTCCGTTTCCTCCAGCCCGTGACTTTCGCGGAAGACGACGTGCATGGGTCAGGCCCCCTTGCGGAAGACGACACGGCCGCCCCGGCCCGGCCTTTGCCCTCCCCCACGGCGAGGAGAGGGTGAGGCGCATCCTGCGATGGCGGCGAGAATGCCCATCCCGGATCAGGCCTCCAGCACCCTGCGGATCGCGGTCTCGTCGATGTCGTCATGCTCGGCGATGACCACCAGCTGCGACCGGCGCGGCGCGCTGCCCCAAGGCCGGTCAAACTGCGTCCGGACCCGCTCGCCCACAGCCTGCACCAGCAGTCGCATCGGCTTGCCCGCCACGGCGACATGGCCCTTGACCCGCAGGATGCGCTGGTCGCGCGCAAGACGCCGGATCGCCGCTGTCAGCGCCTCCGGGTCGGTCACCTCGGGCAGGTCGATCACCACGCTGTCGAAGTCGTCATGCTCGTGATCGTCGGCCCCGTCGTGGTGCGAGGGGCGCGAGGCGAGGTCGTCCTCGGCGGCGGCGTTCAGGCCCAGGATCACGCGGGGGTCGATGATGCCTTCGGTCATCGCCAGCATCGGGATGGGGCGGTTAATCTCGGCGCTGATCACTTCGCGGGCGGTCGCAAGGCCAGCTTCCCCGGCGAGGTCGGCCTTGGACAAAAGGATCAGGTCGGCGCAGAGGATCTGGTCCTCGAATACCTCGCTAAGGGGCGTTTCGTGGTCAAGCGACGGGTCGGCGGCGCGCTGCGCCTCCACCGCTTCGACGTTGGGCGCAAAACGGCCAGCGGCAACGGCTTCGGCATCGGCCAGCGCGATCACGCCATCGACCGTGATTCGGCTGCGGATCGCCGGCCAGTCGAAGGCCTTGAGGAGCGGCTTCGGCAGGGCAAGGCCGGAGGTTTCGATCAGGATGTGGTCGGGGCGGATCGGCATCGCCATCAGCGCCTCGATGGTCGGGATGAAGTCGTCGGCGACTGTGCAGCAGATGCAGCCGTTGGCAAGCTCGACGATGTTTTCCACCGGGCAGCTGTCACCGGCGCAGGATTTCAGGATGTCGCCGTCGACGCCCACCGTGCCGAACTCGTTGACGAGGATCGCGAGGCGCTTGCCCTGCGGGTTCTGCATCAGATGGCGGATGAGCGTGGTCTTTCCCGCGCCGAGGAAGCCGGTGATCACGGTCACGGGGATTTTGGTCAGCCCGGTCGTTGCGGTATTCATTCGGCGGCCTCGTCTGGAGAAGTCGGGGACAGGGGAAACTGCGGCGGGACGCGGGCAATGCCTTGCTTGCGGAAGACAGCCGGACGGTCGCGCCACAGGACGACACCGTCATTGGTGGCCGCATATTTCCCCGCGCCTTCCAGGATTGCCGGGACGTCGTCAAGGGTCAGGCGACCGTAGACATAGGACCAGCCGCCGGGCTTTGTCAGCGAGACGGTGCATCCGGCGCTGCAGGCGGAAAGGCATTCCACCCCGACGATGCTCACGCCATCCGGCGGGCTCTGCCGCTTCAGTTCGTCGAAAAGCCGGGTGCCGGGGAGCAGCTCGCCTTCGGGCACGGGTTGTCCGGCCTTGCAGGTGGTGCAGACGTAAAGTGTTGTGGTCATCGCAGCCCTGTTCAGGCGGAAAGGGCATGGGCCAAGGACGGCGTTTTTGCGCCATCACCCGGTCGCGGAACACCCCGTCCGCCGGTTTCTTACCTCGCGCTGGCAGGTCTCCCGGCTTGCGGATACGAGGGTTTCCCCTCTCGGCCCCCGCCTTCCCGAGCCTTGCGGATCAGTGGCCATGGAACCTCTCCGGTCACGGTCGCGGGGGCGGCTGCTTAGGGTCGAATCCGACCTGTCGCATTCCCTCTTCGCCTGTCATAAACAGGAACCAGCGCCAGCCCACCTGAGGCAAGCACCCCCCCCTTGTCAAGGACACGACCGACCATGACCGAGACTGTTGCGACACCCGAGACCGACGAGCTGGCCCGGCATGCCACGAAGATGGCCAAGAAGAAGGCCGCGCGGGACAAGATCATGGCGGGCAAGGCGGGCGAGAAGGGTCTGATCATCGTTCACACCGGGGCGGGCAAGGGCAAGTCGTCCAGCGGCTTCGGGATGATTCTGCGCTGCATCGCCCACGGGATGCCCTGCGCGGTGGTGCAGTTCATCAAGGGGGCCTGGGATACCGGCGAGCGGCGGCTTCTGACCACGCACTTTGCCGACCTCTGCCAGTTCCATGCCATGGGTGATGGTTTCACCTGGGAAACGCAGGACAAGACCCGCGACATCGCCGCCGCGCGGGCGGGGTGGGAGAAGGCGAAGGAATTGATCCGGAACCCAAAGGTCCGTCTGGTGTTGTTAGACGAGATCAACATCGCGCTGCGGTATGATTATCTGGACCTTGGCGAGGTGCTGGAGTTCCTGAAGTCCGAGAAGCCGCCCTTGACTCACGTGGTCCTGACGGGCCGGAATGCGAAGGAAGAGCTGATCGAGGCGGCGGATCTGGTGACCGAGATGACGCTGGTGAAGCACCCCTTCCGCGCCGGAATCAAGGCGCAGCCGGGGGTGGAGTTCTGACACTGTCCACGGTGGACAATCCTGGATGCCGAAAGGAAATCAAGGACTTGGCCGTGGGCGTTCATGATTTGTAAAGACTTGAGCAGGGAGAAAAATGATGCGGAAAACGGGATTTGCGGTGCTGATGACGATGCTTGCGCTGGCAACGGCAGGCTGCGCCCCCTTGCTGATCGGCGGTGCCGGGGCCGTGGTTGCCGACGAGGTGATCGAGCAGGATCAGGGCGGAGACGGGTTGTTCTGACGGCAAAGTCCCGAACCGCGCCCCGGGATTGGGCACTTTATCGCCGACGGGCGCCGAGCATCCCGAGAAAGGCCCCGAACTGGACCAGCCCCTCGGGCCAGAGCCCGAGCTTGGCGCTGTTGCCCATGTGACCGGACTGTCCCATGTCGATCAGCGTCGCCCGCCACGCCTTTGCAAAGGCCGTGGCGCGGTCGAAGGCAACGTAAGGATCATCCCGGCTGGCAAGAACCATGGCCGGGAAGGGCAGCGGGTCCAGCATCATCGGCGCAAAACCGCTTTGCGCGGCATCAGGCCAGATGTCGTCGGGTCCACGATCCGATGGGGCGACCATGAAGGCCCCCGCGATGCGCGTGGTGTCGGCTTTCTGCGCCCAGTGCATGATCAAAGAGGTCCCCAGACTGTGCGCAATCAGCACGACGGGTCGGGTCGCGCGTGCCACATATTCGTCCAGTCGCGCCGCCCAGGAGGTGTATTTCGGCTTCTCCCAGTTGTCCTGCTCGACCCGGGTCATGCCGGGCAGCGCCGCTTGCCAGTGGCTTTGCCAATGCTCGGGCCCGGCATTGTCTCGGCATGGCAGGATGAGCAAGTCATAGCATTGAAGAAGCTGTTTCATCCCCTGTCCTTTCGGGCAGCCCGCCTGCTGCAAGCCGGATGGGGCCGGTCGTCCGGCCAAGGAAACTCTGCAATGCAGACGGCCTGGGGTCCAGCCACCGGCAACTGATCTGTCATCAAACCTTCATTTGATGAGCGATATTACTTCGGTTATTCCGGAAACATGGAAAACAACCGTGCTGTTCATGCCTTTGCGACGCTGGGCCATCCCGGTCGCCTCGCCGTCTTTCGCCTGCTCATGCGCTTTGCGCCGCAGGGAGTCCGGCCGACCGAGATTGCCGCGGCGCTGGCGCTGAAACCGAACACCCTGTCGCATCATCTGGCGGACCTTTCGGCCTCGGGGCTGGTCGGCGTGACCCGGACGGGGCGGTCGCTGTTCTACACGGTCGATCTGGACGCCACCGAGGCGCTGGTCGGCTATCTGGCGCTGGACGTGGGCCGCGCCCGGCCTGATCTCCTCTCCACCTTGCTGACATCGCGAAAGGACACCGCCATGCGGGATACCGATTTCGACGTGCTGTTCATCTGTTCCGGCAACTCGGCCCGGTCGATCTTTGCCGAGGCGCTGCTGCGCGACCTGGGGCGCGGCAGGTTCCAGGCGTTTTCCGCCGGGTATCGTCCTGGCACCATGCTCAACCCGTTTGCGCTGGAGGTTCTGCAGCGCAACGGCCATGACATCGCTGACCTTCGGTCCAAGCATGTGTCCGAGTTCCAGAAGCCCGGCTCGATCGTGATGGATTTCGTCTTCACCGTCTGCGATACGGCGGCCGCCGAAGAGTGCCCGCCCTGGCCGGGACAGCCGATCACCGGCCACTGGGGCCTGCCGGACCCGGTCAAGGCCACCGGAACCGAGGCGGAGCGGGCACTGGTCTTCGCCCAGACCTATGCCGCCTTGCGCCGCCGGATCGCGGCCTTCGTCGAGCTGCCGTTTGAAAGCCTCAGCCACCTGTCCCTGCAACACCGCGTGGATGCCATCGGCACGGACGCCCGGACCGCCGAGAAGGCCTGACCCCATGCCCCGGATCGCAGTGAACGGCCTTGGCCGGATCGGAAAACTTGTGCTGCGCGACCTGATCGATACCGGTGCAGGAGGGGAGATCGTCTTGCTGAATGACCCCGTGGGTGACGCCGAACAGCACGCCCTCCTCATGGAGTTCGACAGCGTCCATGGCCGCTGGCGGACCCCGGTCGCGGCGGGCCACGGCGCGCTTGTGCTGGATGGCAAGGCGATCCGGCTGACCCATGCGAAGACCATCGAGGCGTTGCCGCTGGCCGATCTGGGCGTCGATCTGGTCATCGACTGCACGGGTGTCTTCAAGACCGGGGCAAAACTCGCGCCCTATTTTTCGGCGGGGGCAAGGAAGGTCGTGGTCAGTGCGCCGGTCAAGGAGGACGGGGCGCTGAACCTGGTCTACGGGGTGAACCATCAGCTTTACGATGGCTCGCAGAATCTGGTGACGGCGGCGTCCTGCACGACGAATTGCCTCGCCCCGGTGGTCAAGGTGATCCACGAGAGCCTTGGCATCCGTCATGGCTCGATCACCACGATCCATGACGTGACCAACACCCAGACCATTGTCGACCGCCCGGCCAAGGACATGCGCCGCGCGCGGTCGGCCTTGCTGAACCTGATCCCGACGACCACGGGCAGCGCCACGGCGATCATGCTGATCTATCCGGAGCTGAAGGGCCGTCTGAACGGCCATGCGGTGCGGGTGCCGCTGTTGAACGCCTCGCTGACCGACTGCGTGTTCGAGGTGGAACGGGCAACGACGGCCGAGGAGGTGAATTCGCTGTTCAAGGCCGCTGCCGAGGGGCCGCTGCGGGGCATCCTGGGCTTCGAGTCGCGGCCTCTGGTGTCCTGCGACTACACCAATGATCCGAGGTCGGCGATCATCGACGGGCCATCGACCACGGTCACCAACGGAACCCAGGTGAAGGTCTATGCCTGGTACGACAACGAATGGGGCTATGCCTGCCGGTTGGCCGACATCGCGCGGATGGTGGCGGGGTCGCTGTGACGGCTCCCAGCCCCTTGCGCGCCTATGCGGCGGTGACGGCGGCCTATTGGGCCTTCATGCTGTCGGACGGTGCCTTGCGGATGCTGGTTCTCCTCCACTTCAACGGGCTTGGCTTCACGCCCGTCCAGCTGGCCTGGCTGTTCCTGCTGTATGAGCTGGCCGGGATAGTTACCAACCTTGCCGCCGGGTGGCTGGCGGCGCGGTTCGGGCTGGCGGCGACGCTGTATGGCGGTCTTGCCCTGCAGATCGGGGCGCTGGTCGCACTGGCGCAGCTGGACCCCGGCTGGGGCGTGGCGGCTTCGGTCGCGTTCGTCATGGCGGTGCAGGGGGTGTCGGGGGTCGCGAAGGATTTGGCCAAGATGTCGTCGAAGTCGGCGGTCAAGCTGCTGGCTCCGGCCGGAGAGGGCGGGCTGTTCCGCTGGGTTGCGGCGCTGACGGGGTCGAAGAATGCCGTGAAGGGGCTGGGGTTCTTTCTGGGCGCGGCGCTTCTGGCGCTGGCGGGGTTCCAGGCGGCGGTCTGGGGGATGGCGGGCGTGCTGGTGGTGATCCTGGCCGCCGTGGTCCTGTTCCTGCCTGCGGGCCTGCCGGGCAGGATGAAGGCGGATGAGCCCTGGGGCGGCTGGCGGTCGAAGGATTCGCGGGTGAACCGGCTGAGCCTCGCGCGGCTGTTCCTGTTCGGCGCGCGGGATGTCTGGTTCGTGGTGGGCGTGCCGGTCTATTTCCAGTCAGTCCTGTCGGACGGCACTCCGGACGGGCGGCGCGCGGCGTTCTTCCTGATCGGCGGGTTCCTTGCACTGTGGATCATCGCCTATGGCGCGGTCCAGGCCCTTGCCCCGCGCCTTCTGGGCGGAAAGGGTCAGCCCGAGTCCGAAACGGTGCGCAAGGCGATCCGCTGGGCGGGGTTTCTGGTGCCGATCCCCTTTGCCCTAGCGGTGGCGGCCTGGGCGGCGGGGGGGCCTTCGGTCTGGCTGACGGTCACGCTGATCGGCGGGCTGCTTCTTTTCGGCTTCGTCTTTGCGATCAACTCATCGGTGCATTCCTACCTGATCCTGGCCTTCGGGTCGGCGGAGCGGATCACGCGGGACGTGGGGTTCTACTACATGGCCAATGCGGCCGGGCGACTGGTCGGAACGCTGCTGTCAGGCCTCAGCTACCAGGTCGGCGGACTGCCCTTGTGCCTCGCTACGGCGGGGCTGATGGCGCTTGGCAGCTGGCTGGCGGCGCGGCGACTGGCAGAGCCGGGTCAGTCCCTTGGCGGGAACATCCGGTAATACAGCCAGTCCGGCAGGAACTGCCCGCCCCGGAAGACCCAGCTGAACAGCGTCGGAAAGCTGATCTTGAACCGGTCCGACTGCATGTGCCGGAACATGATCCGCGCGGCTGCCTCGGGCTCCATGATGAAGGGCATCGAAAAATCGTTCTTGGCCGTCAGCCGTGTGCGGATGAAGCCGGGGTTTGCCAGTTGCACCGCGATGCCGGACTTGCGCAGGTCGGCGTACAGCGATTCCGCCAGCACCATCGTTCCCGCCTTGGACGCGGCATAGCCGATGGCCCCCGGCAGGCCGCGGAACCCTGACAGCGAGCCGGTGATGACCAGATGCCCCCGTCCCCTGGCGACCATGGCAGGCAGGGCGGCCCCGACGGCGCGGATGCAGCCGGTGAAGTTGATGTTGGCCATCGCCTCGGCGGCCGTCGCGTCCCAGTCCTGCGCACGCACCGGCCAGTAGACGCCCGCCAGGAAGACCATCCCGTCCAGGTCGGAAAGCTGTGCCGCCGCTGCGGTCACGCTGTCGCTGGAGCCGACGTCAAGCGGCAGGATGCTGGCAGGGCCGGGGAGGCCTTGGGCGGCGGCCTTGAGCGTATCCTCGCTGCGGGCCGACAGGATCACTTCGGCCCCGGCCTCGGACAAGAGCCGCGCAAGGGCAAGCCCTAGGCCCTCGGATGCGCCGACCAGCCAGTAGCGCTTGCCCCGGAAGTCTCTCATTCGGCGGCAAGCGACAGCACTTGCACCCGTTCGACCGGACGCATGGTGGCAACAAGCTCGGCCACCTTGATTCCGAACTTGCGAAACTGCGAGCGGTTCATGATCGTGCCGTTTTCCATCAGATACATCCAGTCGACCACGTCCAGCACATGTCCTCCGGCCTCGGGTGTCAGGCGGATGCGATAGCGCAGCATGACGCCGGACCCTTCAACGCGGCCCGAGCCCTGACCCACCACATCGGGCGCGGTGGCGGCGATCTTGCCATCTTCACCCAACACGAGCGTCCAGGCGCGATGCTGGACGCTGCCGCTGTCATAGCGGAACACTTCGCTCAGGGTGCCCGCCGCGCCGTCCCAGCGCCCCTCCATGTCCGCCACGAAGCGCGAGGTGACGCGGCCGGTGGGTCCGAAGATCATCCCTTCGCAGGCGAGCGGGCCATTCAGATGCTGGCGCAGGTCAAAGGCCGGACCACCGGCATAGTCGCCGGGTCGCTGCGCCTGGAACGAGGCGAAGCGGCTGCGAAGCGCGATCAGGCAGATGACGATCAGCGCACCGGCTAGGGCGGAGAGGATCGGGGTCATCGGGCGGTATCCTTGGCGGGCTTGAGGTCGGGCATGGGCAGGCGGGTCCGGGCAAGAAGTGCAATGGCTATCATCTTCAATACGCAAGGCAGTCCGGCATAGATCAGTGTCAGGCTTTGCAGCGCCGCAGCACTGTTTGCCGCACCGGGCCGGAACCCAGCGGCGTCAAGCGCGGGCAGGATCGTCAGGGCGGCAAGCGCGAGCGACAGCTTCGACACGAAGGACCACAGCCCGAAGGCCGCCGCTTCGGGTGTGCCGGTCTGGGCAAGCCGCTGGGCAAAGATCGCGGGCAGAAGCGTAAGGTCGGCACCAAGGGCCGCCCCCGAGGCCGCGCAGATCAGGGCGAAGGGGATCAGGTCTGCAGGGCCGAGGGTGAGGGTCCAGAGAAAGCTCGCGATGGCCAGGGTCATGGCCGACAGAAGCACGGGGCGCGGGCCGTGGCGGCGGGCGAGAACGCTCCAGACCGGTGTGGAAGCGGCGGCGGCGAGGAAGAAGAGGAGGAGGAGCGGACCCTCCCAGCCGGGCAGCGCCAGGCGGCTTTCGACGAAGAAGAGGAAGAGGGTGGACGTGACGGCGACGGGGGCTGCGTTGAGAAGCGCGATCAGAAGCAGGCGGCGCGAGAGCGGGTCGGCGAGGACCGGGCGGAACAGGTCAAGCGGATTGGGGGTCGGCACGGCCGGGGTGCCCTGCCATTCGGCGTGCATGGCGAGGGTGGCAAGCAGGGCAACGGCAGCGAAGATCAGCGCGAAGGCGGTGAAGGGCTGGGTGCTGACTGCGGCCAGGGCGACCGGAGCGGTGGCGGCAAGACAGACCCCGAGGAGCGACCCACCCTCGCGCCAGCCCGCAAGCCGGATGTGGCCCTCCGGGCCAAGGGTTTGCGCCTTGGTCACGCCCTCGGCGTAAAAGCAGATCGTGAGGTAGGAGAAGGCGGAGAAGAGGACGGTCAAGGTCAGCGCGAACCAGAGGAGGGGCGCGCTGGGCGGTGTGACCGCAAAGAGGCCCCAAAGGGAGGCGGCCATCAGGGCGGTGGCGATTGCGATGGTCAGGCGGCGCCGGGCGCGGGTCGCTTCGGCCAGCCAGCCAAGGAGCGGGTCCTGCACCACGTCGATCAGGCGCAGGGCGGCGAGCGTGAAACCCATGGCCGCAAGCGAGGTGCCGTAGCTGTCGACATAGAACTTGGGCGCGTGGATGTAGATCGGCAGGCCCGCCATCGCGATCAGGGCGGCGAACAGCGACCAGGCGGGCAGGCGCGGGGTCATCGGCGGCCGTTGAACTGAGCGCCTTGCGGCGCAAGCCTCTTGTCTCGCCTCTGCGCGCGAAGGGCGCGCAACCGGCTCGGGCGCCTGCCTCCGGCGGGGATATTTGGCGAAGGGAACATCGAAGGCAGCGGCCTGCGGATCATCGCGAGATGTCTTCGGCGGGGGGTGCGGGGCGGTTGTGGAACTTGACCCGCTTCGCCCAAAGCTTCAGTGCCTGCCAGTGGATCAGCGCCAGCACCCGGCGCGAGCCGAAGGGGCGGCGGAAGGCCGAAGCGAGGATGCCGGCGTTCGTCAGCGGCTGGCGCGGGCCGATCAGGTTGGTGAAAAGCCCGCCGCCGGGCGTGGTGTAGTCGATCCAGATGCCGATGCGGTCGGGGCGGATGTCGAAGCGGAAGGTGTAGGTTCCGGCGACGGGCTGGAAGGGCGAGACGTGAAGGATCTTCTGCGCGCGGATCGTGTCCTCGCGCGTGATCGGCGCGCGGTCCTCGCGGTGGCAGAGGTAGGAATGGCGGTCGCCGTAGGTGTTGGTGACCTCGGCGATCACGGCCCGCAGGTGGCCGAGAGGATCGTAGGCAAGCCAGAATGCGACCGGGTTGAAGACATGGCCCAGCAGGCGCGGCTGGGCGAGGAGGAGGACTCGGTCGGCGGCGAGGCCCTGGGCCATGAGCGCGTCGCGCGCCCAGGCAACGCCGCTGCCCTGTCCGGGCGCGCCGCCATGGTCGCTGTCGTGGACCGTCATCAGGTTCCGCGCGTTGCGCGAGAAGAGCGCGGGCCCCCGGGCCTTGGCGGGATCGAGAAGCAGGTAGTCGACGGAATAGCGGAAAGCGTTCTGCACCGGGCCCTTGCGACCGTGGAAGGTTTCCGCCGGGATCCGCTGGATGGTCGCATGCGGGTCGGGCATCATGCGACCAGCCGGAAGGCCTGGCGTTCGGCCATCGCCTGCACAACGTCGACAGCCGACGCAAAGCCGTCCTCGTGAAAGCCGTTGCGCATCCAGGCCCCGCAGAACCAGGTGTTGCGGCTGCCGTTCATCGCGCGGATACGGTCCTGCGCGGCGAAGGCGGCGACATCGAAGACCGGGTGGTGGAAGGTCGTGACATCGTGGACCAGTTCGTCCCGGATCGGGCGGGTGGTGTTCAGCGTCACGAACAGCGGGTCGTCCTGCGGGATCGGTTGCAGCGAGTTCATCCAGTAGGTCAGGTCGATGCGGTCGCCGGGGCCGGTCTTCGGCTCGACATAGGACCACGAGGACCAGACCTTGCGCGACTTCGGCATCAGGCTGGCATCCGAATGCAGCACGGCCTCGTTCGGCTGGTAGCGGATCGCGGCAAGCGCCTGCGTCTCGGCAGGGGTGCCGTCGGCCAAAAGGCGCAGGGTGATGTCGGAATGGGTGGCAAAGACCACATCGTCGAACAGCTCGGGTTCCGAGCCCGCCGCGCGGATGAAGACCGACCCGGCCTCGCGCCGCACGGACGCGACCGGCGTGCCGGTGCGGATGTCCACCCCCTGCGCCGTCATCGCGGCCTGCAGGCGGCGGACGTATTCGATCGAGCCGCCCTTCACCGTATGCCACTGGTGCTGGCCCTCGTAATCCATCAGCGCGTGGTTGCGGAAGAAGCGGACCAGCGCCTGTGCCGGAAAATCGAGGATGCCTGAGGTCGGTGTGGACCAGATCGCGCCGGAAAAGGGCGTGATGTAGTGGTCGCGGAACCAGGGTCCGGTGCGCAGGTGACCCAGAAGCTCGGCAATGGTCATCGCGGGGTCGTTGGCCAGGGCCTCGGCGTTTCGGTTGAAGTGCAGCATGTCCGACAGCATCTGCAGGAAGCGCGGATTGAAGGCGTTCTTGCGCTGCGCGAAGATCGTGTCCACCGAGGCAAGCCCGTATTCCAGCGCCCCGCCCCGGATCGACGCCCCGAAGGACATGGTGCTGGGCACCGTGGGCACCCCGAGCCTGTCGAAAAGCCGCACGAGATGGGGGTAATTCACATGGTTGAACACGATGAAGCCGGTGTCGACGGGCTGATCCTTGCGCTTGCCCGCGATGACGGTGCGGGCATGGCCGCCCAGGCGCGGTTCGACTTCGTAGAGGACGACCGTATTTCCTTCGGCGAGCAGATGCGCCGCCGCCATGCCGGAAATGCCGCCTCCGACAACGGCGATGCGGCGCGGCGCTTGTCCCAGGTGTTCAAACGGCATTTGCGACAGGTTCCTTCCCGTGTTCTGACAGCTTACGCGCCCGGACCGCAGTCGGATCACCATCGCTCGTCCGGCTCCGCAGCCAGTTACGGGCAGTGTTGCGGGAAAGTTTCCTGTCAGGCCAGCCCAACATCCGGTCCTGCCGATTTCTGTCAAACAAAGTTGACAGGTTGCCTTGACATGTTGCGCCGCTGCGCCACTTCGCCAGGCAGGTGATCCAACCCGAAGCTGCTTGCGTAAACGACAGTATGATGCTTGACGCCAGCAGAGAGGCTATGACGGAGCAGGACGGTCGGCCGCTCCCCGTGGGGGTGCCTGGCGGTTTCGGAATGCGCCAGTTGAGGGAAGGGTCGTTGGCGAAGGCAGTGGACGAGACGGACTGGGCCGGCCTTCTGTTGAGGGTGCGCGACCATCAGGACCGGGCGGCGTTTGCGGCGCTGTTCCGGCACTTCGCCCCCCGGGTGAAGGCGTTCCTGATGAAATCGGGCGCGGGCGCGACGCTGGCCGAGGAATGCGCGCAGGACGTCATGGCGACGCTGTGGCAGAAGGCGCATCTGTTCGACCCCTCGCGGGCCAGCGTGGCGACCTGGGTCTACACCATCGCCCGCAACCGGCGGATCGACGCGCTGCGGAAGTCGCGCCGCGCCGAACCGGAAGACCTGGACTGGGGACCCGAGCCCGAGCCTGACCAGGCCGAGGTTCTGGAAGCCCAGCAAGAGACGGAACGGCTGGGGCGGGCGTTGTCCGCCTTGCCCGGGCCACAGAGGACACTGATCGAGCGCGCCTTCTATGGCGATCTCAGCCACAGCGAGATTGCCGCCGAGACCGGCCTGCCGCTCGGGACGATCAAATCGCGGATACGACTGGCGCTGGACAAGCTGCGTCAGCAGATGACCTGAAGGACGACGACGGACATGACGATACGCCACCACCTATCCGACCAGCTTCTGATGGCCTACGCCGCGGGCCAGTTGCCCGAGGCGTTCAACCTGGTCGTGGCGACGCATGTGTCGCTTTGCGACGACTGCCGGGCACGGGCCGCGTCCTTCGACACGGTGGGCGGCGCGCTTCTGGAAGAGGCGGAAGAGATCGCCATGGGCGAGGATGCCTTGAGCCGCGCTCTGGCGCGGATCGAAACCCTGCCGCAGGCGACGCGGTCCGCGCCGATCATGCCCACCGGAATCTTCCCCGGACCTCTGGCCGGGTATGTCGGCGGCGATCTGTCGGCGGTGCGCTGGCGGCGGGTAGGCGGCGGCGTGAAGCAGGCGATCCTGCCCACCGGCAAGGACGCCTCGGCCCGGCTTCTGTTCATTCCGGCGGGCAAGGCAGTGCCGGATCATGGCCACCGGGGGATGGAGTTGACGCTGGTCCTCCAGGGCGCCTTTGCCGATGCGAACGACGAGTTCGGGCGCGGCGACATCGAGATCGCCGGTGAGGACCTGGAGCATACTCCTGTTGCTCTGTCCGGGCAGGACTGCATCTGCCTTGCCGCGACCGATGCCCCGCTGCGGTTCCGGGGCCTGATCCCGCGCCTGGCGCAGCCGCTCTTGCGGATCTGAGGCGCAATTTTTCGACGAAAGATCGCAGTCCGGGCTTTTCAGTCCAGACCGTGCAGGCGCACTGCAATCACCGGCCATTCGCCATCCAGCCGCGCCGGGCCATCCGTCAGGATCAGGTCCTCCGGTGCGGCGGCTGCACCGTTCACCCGGCAGGGCCCAAGGGCATACAGCGCAAGGCGTCCCCCGGCGGGAAGAAGGTCGTTCTGTGTCAGGCTCACTTCGGGCCGGGGCAGATGCCGCGCGGTCATGACGTTGAAATCATCGGATTGCCGACCATCCGTCTCGCTGGCCATGATCGGGATATCGCCCGGAAAGGCCACGGGGATCAGCAGATCACAGCGCAGGTCCAGCCCGCCCCCGGTCAGCCGGAACCCCGGTCCCGACAGCACCGTCAGGTTCCGTTCGATCCCCGGGAACAGCGAAAACGGCCCGTCCTCGACCACCGCCGCCCGTGAAAGCCGCACCAGAAGCTGCCCGTCGCGCTCCAACCGCCAAAGCTCGGTGGTGGTGCCGCGCCCGTTCTTCCAGGGTTGGCGGGTGTAGTCGGCGGGGGTCAGGTGGATCATTCTGCGGCGGTCGGGCCGATCACCCTGGCGGGGGCGTCCGGAGCCAGTTCCTCGAAGTCGAAATTGTCCAGCCGCCGCGCGCGCTTGCCGGCCTTCTCGGACGAGACTTTGATGTCCTCGATGTCCTTTGCCGCCTGGCCGAAATGGCGGTCCAGACTTTCCACCCGCACCCCCAGCCGTTCCACATCGCCATAAAGCAGCGCGAGTTCCTTGCGGATCGCCCCGGCCTGTTCGCGCATCCGCGCGTCCTTCAGCACCGCCCGCATCGTGTTCAGCGTCGCCATGCAGGTGGTGGGCGACACGATCCAGACCTTGACGCCAAAGCCTTCGCGGACGAGTTCGGGGAAATTGGCGTGCAGCTCGGCATAGACGGCTTCGGACGGCAGGAACATCAGTGCGCCATCCGCCGTTTCGCCTTCGACGATGTATTTCTCGGCAATCGCCCGGATATGGGCGCGGACGGCAGTGCGCATCGCCTGCGCGGCCTCCTGCACCCCGCGCGGAGTGTCGGCCCGGCGGATTGCCTCGTAGGCCTCCAGCGGGAACTTGGCGTCGATGACGATGGGGCCGGGCGGATTGGGCAGGTGGATCAGACAGTCGGCGCGCCTGCCGTTGGAAAGCGTCGCCTGCATCGTGTAGGCGTCCTTGGGCAGGGCCTTCTGCACGATGTCATGCAGCTGAATCTCGCCAAACGCGCCCCGCGTCTGCTTGTTCGACAGGATGTCCTGCAACGACAGAACATTGCCCGACAGCTTTTCGATATTCGCCTGCGCCTTGTCGATCGTCTCCAGTCTTGTCTGCAATTCGCCCAGGGATCGCGCGGTGCGGGTCGAGGTGCCATGCAGCGCCTCGGTCATCTGGCGCTGGACCTCGGCCAGGCGTTGTTCCATCACCTGCAGCATCGCGGTCTGGCTGACGGCCTGGGTTTCGGACACATGGTGCAGGCCACCGGCAAGCCGTTCCTGCCCGTCGCCAAGGCTTTGCAGGCGCGAGGACAGCCAGGCGACCTCGCGCAGCAGCGGTTCGGCGCTGGAGGCCGACCGCGACGTGGCCCGCAGGATCAGGACCAGAAAGCCGAGCAGCACGAGGACGACCCCGCCAAGAAGCAGGATCTCGGGGTCGGTCCACCGGTAGGTCTGGCCAAACAGCGTGATCATCTGCGACCGAACAGGCGTTCGATGTCGTGCAGCGAAAGCTCGACATAGGTGGGGCGCCCGTGATTGCACTGGCCGGACAGGGGCGTCGCCTCCATCTCGCGCAGCAGGGCGTTCATCTCCTCGGGACGCAGCTGGCGGCCGGAGCGCACCGAGCCGTGGCAGGCCATGCGCGACAGGATGGCGTCGATCCTGGTCTGGACAAGCTGGCTGTCGCCGCTGTCAGCGAGTTCGTCCAGGATGTCGCGCAGCAGGGCCTCGCCGTTCACCGGGCCAAGGATCGCCGGCGTCTCGCGGATCGCCACGGCGTTGCCGCCGAAGGGTTCGATCGCAAGGCCGATCCCGGCCAGCGCCGGGGCGGCATCCAGAAGGCGTGCGGCATCGCCGGGAGACAGATCGACAATCTCGGGGATCAGCAGGGCCTGCGCGCGGATGCCGGACTCGGCCATCTGGCGTTTCAGGCGTTCGTAGACAAGGCGTTCGTGGGCGGCGTGCTGGTCGACGATGACCATTCCCGTGGCGGTCTGCGCGACGATGTAGTTTTCATGCAGCTGCGCCCGGGCCGCGCCCAAGGGGTAGGACCCGGGCTCTCCGCCTTCGGTCTGTGACCACTCCTCGCGGGTGGTGGACGGTGCCTGCGGAGCCTCGGCAAAGCCCGGCGACTGGAAGGCAAAGGCGCGCGACAGGCTGTGCTGGCCGGGCCGGTCCATCTGATAGACCGGACGGAAGGCCTGCAAGGTCGCCGCCCCGACGGTCGAGGACGCCCGGTGCCCCGCGCCGGTCAGCGCCGATTTCAGTGCGGTGATGATCAGCGACCGCGCCGCATCCGGCTCGCGGAAGCGGACCTCGGCCTTGGCGGGATGCACGTTCACATCCACGCGCTGCGGGTCGGCGATCAGGTTCAGCACGGCAGCAGGATGGCGGTCGCGGCTGAGGACATCGAAATACGCGGCCCGCAGCGCGCCATACAGCATCCGGTCCTGCACCGGGCGGCCGTTCACGAACAGGTATTGCTGGGCCGACGACCCCCGCGAATAGGTCGGCAGCGCCGCATAGCCCTGCAGGCGCAGACCGTCACGCTCGGCATCGATCCGCAGCGCGTTTTCGATGAAGTCTCGACCGATGACGCTGGCCAGCCGGGATTGCAGGGCGTCGAACAGATCCCCGCTCGCCGGGTCGGCGCGGAACAGGCTGCGCGCCTCGCCACCGGTCACATCGCGCAGGCTGAAGCCGACCAGCGGTTCGGCCATGGCAAGACGGCGAAGGACCTCGGTCACCGCCTGCAATTCCGCCCGGTCGGACCGCAGGAACTTCAGCCGCGCAGGCGTCGCGAAGAAAAGATCACGCAGCTCGACCACTGTCCCGCGTGTCAGTGCGGCGGGCCTGACCGGGGACAGGCGGCTGCCTTCGCAGGCGATCTGTGCTGCCTCGCCATCCGCCCGCGAGGTGATCGTCAGCCGCCCGACCGCCCCCAGAGACGGCAACGCCTCACCCCGGAAACCGAAGCTGCGGATGTCCAGAAGGTCCGATCCGTCGATCTTCGATGTGGCATGGCGCGACAGGGCCAGCGGCAGATCGTCGGGCGTCATGCCGCAGCCGTCATCCGTGACCCGGATCAGCGTCTTGCCGCCATCGGCGATGTCCACCTGAATGCGGCCCGCCCCCGCGTCCAGCGCGTTCTCGACCAGCTCTTTGACGGCAGAGGCCGGACGTTCCACCACCTCGCCCGCCGCAATGCGGTTGATCGCGGCCTCGTCCAGTTGCCGGATCACGGGGCGGCCTTGTGCGCCCGTTATCTTGGGGGTGTGAAGGGTCATGCCCCCATCTGTAGCATCCCGACCTGAGTCGGGAAAGAACGAAACCGGATTGTGGTGGTCCGGGGTTGCAGAACCCGAAGCCTGCTCCATATCGCCCCGAAACGGGGAGCGACGATGCAAGACCTACTGACGCTGGCAGGGGCGAACCTGCTGACGCCAATGATCCTGAGCTTTGCCCTGGGCCTGTTCGCCGCCCTGGCCCGCAGCGAGCTGACGATCCCGGAGGCGGTGGCAAAAGGGATGTCGATCTACCTCCTCTTTTCCATCGGCTTCAAGGGCGGGGTGGCGGTTGCGGACAACGGGCTGGACGGGCGCCTGGTGTCAGCATTGGTCGCAGGGCTGGTCCTGTCCTTCGTGATTCCCTTCGCAGCCTTTGCCCTGCTCAAGGCGATGACCCGGCTGTCGGTCACCGATGCGGCGGCCGTGGCCGCGCACTATGGCTCGATCTCGATCGTGACCTTCGTGACCGGGTCCTCGGTGGTGCAGGCGGCCGGGCTGGTGGCCGAGGGTTACATGGTGGCCGTCGCCGCCGCGATGGAGGCCCCGGCGATCATCTCGGCGCTGTATCTGGCCAGCCGGGGCGGCGGACGGGCGGAAAGGATCGACGCCGATCTCTGGCGCGAGATCCTTCTGAACGGCTCCATCGTCCTTCTGGTCGGGTCCTTCGTGATCGGAATGGTGACGGGTGAGCAGGGGATGGCGCGGATCGAGGCCTTCATCGTGGCGCCCTTCCAGGGGGTGCTGTGCCTGTTTCTTCTGGACATGGGGCTGGTCGCGGGGCGGGGGATGCGCAACTCCAAAGGCGTGCTGACGGCGGGGGCGCTGGCCTTCGGGC
Source organism: Pseudomonadota bacterium (assembly GCA_040385165.1). Classification (GTDB taxonomy): domain Bacteria; phylum Pseudomonadota; class Alphaproteobacteria; order Rhodobacterales; family Rhodobacteraceae; genus Tabrizicola. The sequence goes on from JAZKHX010000001.1 coordinate 293,497, forward strand.
TGGTGATGCCGGTTGTGGGTGCCGCCTTCGGGCTTGCGGCGGGGCTTTTGCTCGGGCTGTCCACCGGGGGCGTGGCACTTATGATGGTGCTGGCGGGATCGGCGAGCTACATCGCAGTCCCGGCGGCAATGCGGGTGGCGCTGCCGGAGGCGAACCCGTCGATCTATCTGACCTTGTCGCTGGGGGTGACATTCCCGTTCAATCTGGTGGTGGGCATCCCGGCCTGGGTGGCCGTGGCGCAGGCGGTGGGGGGCTGAGATGCAGACGCACAGGGCAAAGCGGGTCGAGATCATCATCGAGGCCCCGATGGAAAGCCGCCTGACCGCCGCGCTGGAGAAAGCGGGGGTCACCGGGTTCACCGTGCTGCCGGTCCTTGGCGGATCAGGTCGGTCGGGCCGTTGGACCCGCGAGGGGCAGGTGGGCCGCAGCGGGATGGTGGCGGTCGTCTGCCTGATCCGGCCCGAGCGGCTGGACGCGCTGCTGGAGGCGGCGTTTGCGGTGGTGGACCGGCATATCGGGGTGATCGGCGTGACGGACGCCGAGGTGCTGCGGGCAGAGCGGTTTTGAGGGCACTAGCACTTGCAATTTTCGCTAGCAATTCTATTTTGCTAGCATGAACAGCAAGCATCGCCGCACGCTGGAAGCTGTCTTTGCCGATCCCGTTTCGGGCACGATCAACTGGTCTGACATCGAAAGCCTCCTGATCTGGGCTGGGGCACAGGTTGTCGAGGGGCGGGGTTCCCGGGTCCGTTTTGTCTGCGGGCAAGAGGTGGAAAGCTTCCACCGCCCGCACCCGGCCAAGGAGGCAAAGCGCTATCAGGTGCGTGCGGCGCGGGAATTTCTGGAACGGATCGGGGTGACCCCATGAGCAATGCGATGACCTACAAGGGCTATTCGGCGCGGGTCGAGTATGATGACGAGGATAGCATCTTCATCGGGCGGTTGGCCGGAATTCGGGACGGTGTCGGGTTTCATGCTGACACGGTAGAGGGCCTGCGCGAGGCGTTCCGCGAGGCGGTCGAGGATTACCTGGAAACCTGCGCGCGGATCGGGAAGGAGCCGCAGCGGGCGTTCTCTGGTCAGATGATGTTCCGGGTGAATCCGGAGGTACACCGCAAAGCTGCGCTGGCGGCGGAACTGGCGGGCAAGAGTTTGAACCAGTGGGCGGAAGAGGTGCTGGGGAAGGCGGCAGGGTGATGCGGATTGCTCCTTTCGCTACCGCGCTCCTCGCACCACTGGCGCTATCCGCATGCTGTGCGCCGGATAGCTGCTACACGGCCCAGTCGCGATTCGACAAATTGGACCCGGTAACTGAACAGCTATTGATCTTCGAAGAACAGTACGGGCGGTTTCCCGAGAGCCTTGAAGAGGCGTTCCCGAAGGGCCTGCCAAATGGGATTCGGCCCGTGAAAGACCACAAAGGCCTTTATCGCTTTGCCCAAGAAGACAGCAACTTCCCAACCTTCTCCTATGGCAGGGAAGCCGAACCCGGAGGACCGAGAGACGAGATCGCCCTTCATTTTAGTTATGTTGGCGGCGGTCTCTTGGCCGGAATGAACGACTGCTTTTGGACCGAAAGCAAGCGGGAGTGGACCTGCAGCGGCTACATTTGAGGGCCATATCGCTCGTCGACGACTTCGTCTCCTCGCCTGACCCAACCGACGAGGAGATGAAGCCGAACGAGGAGGGGTCACCCCCACTTCACCATAACATGCCGCACCACCGTGTAGTCCTCCAGCGCATAGGCCGACATGTCCTTCCCATACCCGCTCTGCTTCAGCCCGCCATGCGGCATTTCGTTGGTCAGCATGAAATGGGTGTTGATCCAGGTGCAGCCGTAGCGGAGCCTTGCGGCGGTGGCCATCGCCCGGCCCACGTCGCGGGTCCAGACGGATGACGCCAGCCCATAGTCGCTGTCGTTCGCCCAGGTCACCGCGTCGTCCACGTCACTGAAGGGGGTGACGGACACCACCGGGCCAAAGACCTCGCGGCGGACGATTTCGTCGTCCTGTTTGGCTCCGGCGACGACCGTGGGACGGTAGTAGAAGCCCTGGTCCATCGCCTCACCGCCCGTGGTGATCTGGACGTGGTTCAGCTCGCGCGCGCGGTTGACGAAGCTGGCGACGCGGTCGCGCTGGCGCTGGCTGATCAGCGGGCCGATTTCATTGGTGGCGTCGTCCTCGGCCCCCAGAACGATGGACGACGCCGCCGAGGTGAGGTCCGCGACGAGGGTGTCGTAGACCTTCTTCCCGGCATAGACCCGGCAGGCGGCGGTGCAGTCCTGCCCGGCGTTGTAGAAGCTGAACGCCCGCAGGCCTTCGACGACCGCGCCGACATCGGCATCGTCGAACACGATCACCGGGGCCTTGCCGCCCAGTTCCAGATGCGTGCGCTTCACCGTCTTCGCGGCAGCATCCAGCATTTTCTTGCCGGTCGCCACGTCGCCGGTCAGCGAGATCATGTCGACCTGCGGATGGTTGATCAGGTAGCTGCCAACGGTCTGCCCGCGCCCCGCGATGACGTTGACCACGCCTTCCGGCAGCACATCCGCCAGGATACGCGCCAGCTTCAGCGCGGTCAGCGGGGTCTGCTCGGATGGCTTGAACACCACGGTATTGCCGCCGCCGATGGCAGGCCCCAGCTTCCAGGCCATCATCATCAGCGGATAGTTCCAGGGCGCAATCGACGCCACGACGCCCACCGGATCGCGGCGGATCATCGAGGTATGACCGCTGAGATACTCCCCCGCGACAGTGCCGGTCAGGCAGCGCACCGCGCCCGCGAAATAGCGGAAGCAGTCGACAATCGCCGGAATCTCGTCATTGAGCGCAGCATTGATCGGCTTGCCGCAGTTCAGCGCCTCAAGGGCGGCGAAGGCCTGGGCTTCGGCCTCGATCCGGTCGGCGATCCGCAGAAGGGCCGAGGACCGTTCGGCGGGCGTCGTCCGCGACCAGCCCTCGAAGGCCTTCCGCGCGGCGGCGACGGCGCGGTCGACCTGCGCGGTCGAGGCTTCGGGCACCTCCAGGATCAGCCCGCCGGTGCGGGGGTTCAGGATCGGCTCTTTCGCCTCCTGGCCGGCCTCGAAGGCGGAGCCGATGAGAAGCTGGGTCTGGATGGTCATGTGGGGGTCTCCCTATTTGCCCATGCCGGCGGTCTCGGACCCGCCGCGGGTGAGGTAGTAGGCTGCGAGGATGGGAAGGAACGTGGCCGCGAAGACCACGATGGCGACGACGTTGGTGACCGGCCGCTGCCGCGGGCGGATCAGCTCGTCCAGCATCCAGATCGGCAGGGTCTTGGACTCGGTGCCGGAGCCTGCGGTGAAGATGGTGACGATGACCTCGTCGAAGGACAGCGCGAATGCGAGCATCCCGCCCGCCAGCAGGGCCGAGCCCATGTTGGGCAGCAGGACGTGCCGGAAGGTCTGGAAAGCGTTGGCGCCAAGGTCGGCGCTGGCTTCCATGATCCCACCGGACAGGCGGCGCAGGCGGGCGACGGCGTTGTTGTAGACGATGACGATGCAGAAGGTCGCGTGGCCCAGGACGATGGTCCAGACCGAGAACGGGATGTCCATCACCCCGAAGGCCGACCGCAGCGCCATGCCGGTGATGACGCCGGGAAGGGCGATGGGCAGCAGGATCAGAAGGCTGATCTGCTCGCGACCGAAGAAGGCGGCGCGGGTCATCGCGGCGGCGACAAGGGTGCCAAGGACAAGCGCGATGGCGGTGGCGATGGTGGCCACCTTCAGCGACAGCCACAGGGGCGGCCAGATGTCGGGACGGTCGTTCCAGGCGACCCCGAACCACTGGGTCGTCAGGCCCGGCGGCGGAAACTGGAAGCTGCGTTCCTCGGTGGTGAAGGCATAGAGGAAGATCAGCAGGATGGGGAGGTGGAGGAACAGGAGGCCGCCGATGGCGGCGGCGCGCAACGAGAGGGGGGAGCGGTCAGAGAGCATCGAACGCCCCCATCCGCCGCGCGATCCCCAGATAGACCAGCATGATCCCGATCGGCACCACGGCGAAGGCGGCGGCCAGCGGGATGTTTCCGGCGGTGCCTTGCAACTGATAGACCGCCATGCCGATGAAATTCGCCGAATTGCCGATGATCTGCGGGATGATGTAGTCGCCCAGCGTCAGCGAGAAGGTGAAGATCGACCCCGCGATCACCCCCGGCAGGGCGAGGGGCAGGATCACCGTGCGCAAGGTCTGGGCGCGGGTGGCACCGAGATCGGCGGAGGCTTCCAGCATCGTGGTGGGGACACGCTCCAGCGCCGCCTGCATCGGCAGGATCATGTAAGGCAGCCAGATGTAGACGAAGACCGCGAAGGTGCCGAGCGGCGAGGTGGAAAGCGAGGAGCCTTCGAGGCCGGGGATCGACAGGAGGCCGTCGATGATCCAGCGTGTTGAGGTCTGCTCGGCCGCCCAGCCAAGGATGCCCTCCTTGGCCAGGATCAGCTTCCAGGCGTAGACCTTGACCAGATAGCTGGACCACAGCGGCAGCATGACTCCAAGGTAGAAGGCGGCCTTCCAGTGCCCTTTGGCGTAGCGGGCGGCGTAATAGGCGACGGGGAAGGCAAGGATCGCACAGGCCAGGGTCACAAGGGCGGCCATGGTGACGGTGCGGACCAGGATATCGAAGTTCGACGGGCGCAGTAGCTCGCCATAGGTTTTCAGCGTGAACTCTTCCTTCACGACGCCCGAAAATTCGTCAATCGAGTAGAAGCTTTGCAGAAGAAGGGCGGCGAGCGAGCCGAGATAGACCACGCCCAGCCAGAGAAGCGGTGGCGTGAGGAGAAGGGCAAGGAGGAGCCTCGGGTGCCGCCAGAAAGCAGCGGTCAGCCGGTCGGCGGGGCCACGCGCGGGGAGGATGGCTGAGCGGCTCATGGCTGCGACCTTTGACCGTCAAAATTCCTGAAGGAAGAATTCTGGGTGCTTCCTGTCGGAACCGGGTGCCCTGCACAGGCGTCGGAGCCTCCGGCGGGGATATTTGGCGACGAAGAATGAACCTTGAGCGTCGCCATTCTTCGTCCCCAAATATCCCCGGGGTGAGCCCGAAGGGCGAGGGGGCGGCGCCCCCTGCTGCAACGGGTGGTTTCGGCGCGGTGCATCAGATCGCTCCCATCAGGTGCAGCGCAGCGGGATCGAAGGCGATGGCCATGGTGTCGCCTTCGGCCGGGACCGGCTGGCCTGCAGGGACCATGGCGGCGATCTCGGTGCCGTTCGCGTCCAGCACGACGCGGGTTCCGGAGCCGAGATAGCGCAGCGCCGTCACCTTGCCGCCGAGCGGGCCGCTGCTGGCCAGGCGGGTGGCCTCGGGGCGGAGGGACGCCCATTCGGCCGGACCGCCCAGACGCTGGGTCAGCTCGGGCGGCAGGACGTTGGAAGATCCGACGAAATCCGCCACGAACCGCGTGGCGGGGCGGTCGTAGATGTCCTGCGGGGTGCCGATCTGGGCGATGCGGCCCTCGTTGAAGACCGCAAGGCTGTCGGCCATCGACAGCGCCTCGTGCTGGTCATGGGTGACGAAGACGAAGGTCAGGCCGAGGCGCCTTTGCAGGGCCTTCAGCTCGTCCTGCATCGCCTCGCGCAGCTTCAGGTCCAGCGCGCCGAGCGGTTCGTCCAGCAGCAGAACACGGGGCTCGTTCACCAGCGCGCGCGCAAGGGCGACGCGTTGCCGCTGGCCGCCGGACAACTGCGCGGGCTTGCGGTCGCCGTAGGCGTCGAGCTTGACCAGCGCCAGCATCTCCTCGGCCTTGGCATGGCGCCGGGAGCGGCCCATGCCCTTGACCATCAGCCCGTAGGCCACGTTGTCGCGCACGTTCATGTGCGGGAACAGCGCGTAGTCCTGGAACACGGTGTTGACGTTGCGCAGATGCGGGGGCGTGTTTGACACATCCTCGCCAAAGATGCGGATCTGGCCACCGGTGGGTTTCTCGAAGCCCGAGATCAGCCGCAGGCAGGTGGTCTTGCCCGACCCGGACGGCCCGAGCATGGCGAAGAACGAGCCTTCGGCGATGGTCAGGTCCACCCCGTCCACGGCCTTCACCGGGCCGAAATGACGGGAAACGTTCTGAAATTCGACGGCAGTGGTCATGTCATGAGCAACCCGTAGGGTGCGCATTCATTGCGCACCGCTTCTCGCGGAAAGAAGGTGCGCATTCATTGCGCACCCTACGAAGTTGCGTTTACCGTCCGCCGATCACGCCGATGTAGTCGCTGACCCAGCGGTAATAGGGCACGCAGACCCCGTCGCCTTGCGAGCAGTTCGAGACTGGCGTGGTCCAGAAGCGGATCTTGTCGAAATCCTCCATGCCGTTGGTCTTGCAGCTTTCCGCCGTCGACATGCCCGAGCCGTTGGTGCAGGCGGCGGGGACCGAGGGGTTGGCGCCGAACCAGACCGCAAGGTCGGATTGCAGGTTCGAGGACAGCGTGTGCTCCATCCAGAGATAGGCGCAGTTCGGGTTCGCCGCATCCACCGCCATCATCGTGGTGTCGGCCCAGCCGGTTGCTCCTTCGACGGGAATGGTCGAGGCGACGGGCTGGCCCTCTGCCTTCAAGAGGTTCACCTGGAAGGGCCATGAGCCGGAGGCCACAACGCCTTCGTTCTTGAAGTCGTCCATCTGGATGAAGGCGTCGTGCCAGTAGCGGGCGACCAGCTCGCGCTGGCCACGCAAGAGGTCGAGCGCGGCCTTGTACTGGTCCTCGTTCAGCTCGTAGGGCGAGGTGATTCCCAGTTCCGGCTTGGTGGCCATCAGATACTGCGCCGCGTCGGCGACATAGATCGGGCCGTCATAGGCCTGCACCCGGCCCTTGTTCGACTTGCCGTCGGGCAGGGTCTGCTCCTCGAACACGACGGACCACGAGGTCGGCGGTTCCTTGAACACTTCGGTGTTGTACATCAGCACGTTCGGCCCCCACATGTAGGGCACACCGTAGTTGACGCCGTCGACCGTGTGCCAGGCGGCGTTCTTCAGCCGGTCGTCCACGGTGGACCAGGACGGGATCAGGGCGGTGTTGATCGGCTGGACCCGGTCGCCGGCGACAAGGCGAAGGCTGGCGTCGCCCGAGGCGGTCACCAGGTCGAAGCCGCCCTCGTTCATCAGCGCCACCATCTCGTCCGAGGTGTTGGCGGTCTTCACATTGACCTTGCAGCCCGAAGCCGCCTCGAACTTGGTCACCCAGTCGAAGGCCTTGTCGGTCTCGCCGCGTTCGATATAGCCCGGCCAGGCCACGATGTTCACCTGGCCTTCGGGCGCACCGATTTCGGTGATCTGGGCCAGGACCGGGGAAAGGCCGGTCAGAATGGCAAGCGTCGCAGTTCCCATCAGTCTTAGGCGTTTCATGGCAGGCTCCCTTTGGTGTGTCTCTTGCATGCGCAGAGGGTCCGTTCTTGCGGACTTGGAAAAACCGTATGATGCCCAGCAACTTTCACAATAACAAAAAACTGAAGCCTGATATCGGTATTTCCGATGAATTAGGGGGGAACGCATTGTTTCGTTTCCCCGGCCTTGCGGCCCGGCATTTGTTGCGTAAGTGAAGGCGGTGACAAGTGGTGGGTAAATGGCAAGAATGCTGATGATCGCGCCGGCACCGGTGATCGAGACCGGGGACCGGCTGCGTCTGGACGTGAAGTTCGTCGAAGGGATGCGCGTCCAGCAGTCCTTCTGGCCAAGCCGCATCACCGTGGCCCTGCGGCGCGGGGCGCCCGCCATCCCTTTTGGCCGCGACTACGACCGAGAAGAGCTGCCCTTCGACCTTCTGCTCCTTGACCCGGACGAAGAGGTGGTCGCCCGCCATCTTGCCGGGCATGACCTGATCTATGCCGGCGGCGACGACTTTCACTGCCTTGGCCTGACCGACCATCTCAGTCCGGGGCAGAAGATCGTCTATGTGATCGAATATGCCCATGAAACCCGGATGCAGATTCTGCACCTCGACCGCGATCGCGGGGTGATCGGACGGCTGAAGGGCGGGTTCTGGCTGAAACAGCAGGAAAAGCGGCGGCTGCGGGCGTTCCGGGCGGCGACCGCGCTGCAGGCGAACGGCTATCCCGCACATGACCAATACGGCCAGGTCTGTGCCGACAGCCTGCTGTATCTCGATGGCCGGATGACCGACGACCTCTTTGCGACCGAGGCCGAGATGGCCGCGCGCGCGTCCCGCCTTGCCGCGGGCGCTCCGCTGCGGCTGATCTTCTCGGGGCGGCTTGAGACGATGAAGGGCGCGCAGGACCTGTTGCCGGTGGCCGAGAGGTTGACCGAACGCGGTGCGGATTTCACGCTGGACATCTTCGGCACCGGCTCGCTGGACGCCGAGATCCGGGCGGCTATCCAGCGGCTGACCCAGCCGAACCGGGTGCGGCTGCATGGCGCCCTCGATTTCGAATCCGAACTTGTGCCCTTTACCCGGCATCATGCCGACGTGTTCCTTGGCTGCCATCGCCAGGCCGATCCGTCCTGCACCTACATCGAGGCGATGGGGTGCGGCGTGGCCATCGCAGGCTACGACAACCGGATGTGGCAGCGCCTGAACGCCGAGGCCAAGGCTGGATGGGACACGCCTCTGGGGTGGCCCGTCCTGCTTGCCGACAAGGTGGCCGAACTGGCGCGCAAACCCGCCGCGATCACCGAGGCCAGCCGCAACGCCTGGGCGTTCTCGCGCGCCCACGGGTTCCTGCCCGAATTCCAGCGCCGGATGGAACATCTTGCCCGGATTGCGGGCCTTCCGCTACCATCGCAGGGTCTGGCGGCGGCGCGCTGATCCGAAGTCGCTTCCGCCCGGCGCTGCTCAGTGTCGCTTTGCCGGGAGGGATCCGTCATGCGTGTGCTGCTTGTCATCCTGATCCTCGCGGCGGGCACAGTCCAGGCACGCGAATGCAAGGAACCATGGTGGGAGAACAAGGTTCTCAAGGGCATGGGCACCTATGTCGAATGCGTCAACGACAGGCTTGCCGAGCTTGAGACGGAAAAAGCCCAGCTTCAGGACAAGGTCGACAAGCTGGACAAGATCATGGCCGGGCTTCCGGGCGAGATGACAGACATGAACGGCCGGGTCACGCGTTCGGGGGGTGGCAACCTCATGCGGGCCGGTTTCTCCGTCGATGCGCGGGCGCGTCAAGCGGCCATGGAAATGGACATCGACCAGACGGCGCTGGAACACCTTTGCGGGGAAGGCTGCAGTCTGACCCTGGTCCTGACCGCCATCGGCTTGCGCGAAGGCGACCCGACACCGATCTTCGCCACTGGCCCCTGTGCGTTCCAGTACAAGGCGAAAAGCGGGGCCTGGACACGCGGCGGGACCTGCGGCGCCGAAGCCGCCGGGGTGGACGGCGATGGATCGCTTTCGGATGCTCCGGGCGGCGACATCATCGCGATCGCTGGCGAAGCCTGCCTTTTGGCGGACAGCGGGCCCCGGCGCAGCGTCGATCCCGAGGACCAGCCCCTGTCGCGCGACCGCGACAAGGGCCTTGTGCTGATCGCCGATCCGTCCTTCTGGGCCGGCAGCGAACAGCGCTTTCGCTGCGACCTTCGCATCTCGCGGTAGTCTCAGCCAGGCCGCAGCACCGTTGTGCTTTGCGCCGAGCGGATGAAGTTGGAGGCCGGTCCGGTCAGCGGTGCCCCCTTGCGCCAGGCAAGACCCACCTGCACCGACGGCAGATCGCCCGACACGTCGCGGATCTCGATCCGGTCGCCTTCCAGGCTCCAGGGCCGGTAGACAAGGCTGGGCAGGATCGCGAGGCCCGCACCCGTGGCGACCAGCGACCGCACGGCCTCGACGCTGCGGGTGCGAAAGGCGATCTGCGGCTTTACCGGCAGGGCGGCGGTCAGGCGGCGGGTGGATTCCTCGATCTCGTCCACCATCAGCTGAATCATCGGTGACCCCGCAAGTTCCTCCAGCGCGATGCTTTCCTGCTGGGCCAAGGGATGCCCCAGCGGCAGCCACAGGCGATAGGGCGATACCAGAAGCGTCTCGACATTCAGCGCCATGCGGTCGTGGACGGATGAGGTCAGCAATACCGCCACGTCCAGCTCGCCGCCGATCAGAAGATGCTGGAGGTATTCGCCCGAATCCTCGATCACGTTCAGCTCGACCTGCGGGAAGGCCCGGCGATAGCGTTGCAGGATGTCCGACAGCACATAGCCCGCGACAAGGCTGGTCACTCCCAGTGACAGGCGGCCCTTCGCCGTCTCGGCCTCGACCTGAAACGTGGTCCGGGCGGTCGCCACATCGGCCAGGATCTGCCGGGCGTGCCGCAGGAAGGCGCTGCCCTTGTGGGTCAGAAGGATGCCCCGCGCCTGACGGTCGAACAGGCCGACGCCAAGATCGTCCTCCAGGCCCCGGATCGCCTCGGTGACCGAGGATTGGCTGATCGACAGCGCCCGCGCCGCGCCCGAGACCGATCCGGCCTCGGCGGCGGCAACGAAGAACTGCAACTGGCGCAGAGTGAATGCCATCGGAAACCACGATAGGGCTGCTATCCTATCTGCCTCATAGATAGCCGTTCCGCAAGGGTTGAAGCCGATTCGCCGCAGTGGTCTGATGCGGGAAAAAGGGACGGAGGCAGCAATGGGCTGGATACTGGCGGCAGTCGTGCTGGGGGGAATCGCGGTTGCGTTGCAGGCCCCGGTCAATGCAGCCCTGGCGCGGGAACTTGGCGGTCCGGTCCCCGCCGCCGCCGTGTCCTTCGCCGTGGGCTTCGTGGTCCTGTCGGTCATCGCGGTGGCGCAGGGGCAGGGCGAGGCCTTCCTGAAGCTGCCGCAGGTGCCCGCCTGGACCCTGATCGGCGGCTGCCTCGGGGCCTGGTATGTCCTCAGCGCGGTCTGGGGTGTGTCCGCGCTCGGGGTGCTGACGCTGGTCGCGGCGCTGATCCTTGGCCAGATGACCGCCGCCATGGTGATCGACGCCACCGGTGCCCTCGGCGTCTCCGCGCGCGAGATCACGCCCGCCCGGATCGCCGCCGCCGGGCTGGTGATGGCCGGACTGATCCTGTCACGGGCTTAAGGCCCGGGCGTCCAGCGCCCGGTTTCCAGCGCCGTCCAACCCGGCAAAAGCGCGGGCGGCGGCGGGCCGTCCTGCCAGAAGCACAGCCGCAGATGGTCTGCCTCGCCGGTTTCGTCCGCGACCAGCGTCCAGTCCATGTGGAACCCGTCCAGCAGCAGCCCCTCGGCATAGAACGCCACTTCCTCGGCTTCCAGCGCCTCGGACGGGCTGTCGCCCCAGACCGCGCCACCCCAGAACACCAGCCCCTCGATCCCGGGCCGCTTGCGGGTGATGCGGACAAGCGGGGCGAGGAAGACCTCGATCGGCGTCGGGTTTGCAGTCATCGTGAAAGTCCTTCGACATCCAGGGCCCCCGCCAGCGCAGGCTCGACGGCCGACACCAGCGCCTGATAGCCGGCCAGCCGCCCCGACGTGAAATGCCCCGCCTCGGCCAACAGGTTCACGGTTCCCCGCACCACCCCACCCGCCTGCACCGGCAGATTGGCACAGGACCCCAGCCCCAGCGCCGTGATCAGCGCGTGGTCGAACAGCACCGCCGCAAGCTCTGCGGGCGTGTTGGCGACAAAGGCACGCCTCGGGGTGATGCAGGCCGCATACCAGGCGTCGCGGTCCAGCGGCTTGGTCCCCAGCAACGGATAGTCCACCGGATGCGAGGTGTAGACCCGCCGGTGCAGGCCTGCGCTTTCATCCAGCGCGGTAACGGTGAACAGCCGCGTGCCCAAAGAGGCACAATCAGCGTGCAGATCGAGGAAGACCTCATTCATCGCTTGCCCCGCCTTCACCGCCGCGACATGGCGATGCGGATCAGGGCGCGTTCCATCAGGGCCATGCCGGGGGCCTTGCTGGCCGACCGCAGGGTCAGGTCGGTCTCCAGCAGGATCGCCACCGCCGCTTCCAGCGCCCGGACACCCCATTGCCCCGCCTGCCGTCCCATCGCGTCCTTCTGCTTGAAGTTCACCCGCGCCCGCTGGATGCCCGAACCCGGCCCCTGCGGATCGGTCGCCGCCGCGTGCAGGATACGGAAGTGGCGCAGGGCACCGATGCAGATGGTGACCGGCAGCACGCCCTGACCCTCCAGCCGCCGGAACAGGGGACCGATCGCGGCACTTCGGGCTTCGGCCACGGCGTCGATCAACTCGTCGACCTCGGCCTCGATGGTGGCCGGGGCCATGGCTGCAACATCGGCAGGGGTCAGCGATGTGGCATCGCCATATTTGTAAAGCGCGATCTTCTCCAGCGTCTGCCGGAAATCGCCGGGGTCCAGCGCCCGAGCCAGCGTGTTGAGGTCGGTCATCGCCTCGCGGTCGATGTTGACAAGGCCCGCCGCCTTCAGCGCAGCCTCGATTTCTTCCCGACCGGGCGGCTCGTCGTATAGTCCGATGCAGATCGCCGAAGGATGCTTCTCGAACAGCACCTTCAGCACCGACTTGCTGGTCAGGTTTCCCGCCGTGACGATGATGGTCGCGTCCCCCGGCTTCCAGCTGGCCAGCGCGAGGCCGACAGTTTCGGTCAGCCCGTCGGTCGCTTCCTCCAGGAACGCCACCCGGGGACCGGGAAAGAACCCGACCGCCTTGATCGCATCCAGAAGCAGGCTGCCGTCCTTGCGCAGATCGGCGCCCGACATCCGCGTCAGCCGCATCTCGGCTTCGCCCTCGGGGCCGACCAGCGCGGCAATCGCCTCTTGCCGCTTCAGTGCCACCCGCATCGCATCGGCGCCAAAGAGCAGAAGTCCCGCCCGCCCGGGATCGGGTTTCGCGCAATAGCGGGCGGCCTCGGCCCCCTTCAGGATCATGGCAGGGTTGCCGACGCCGCGATCAGCCGGGCCGTGATCTGGTCGGCGAGAATGCGCATCAGCCGCAGGCCCGCGTCTTCCTCGGCGGCCAGCCCGGCTACCGTCGACCCGGTTGCGGCATAGGCGGTAAAGTTCTGCACCCGACCACCGGTAAGCCGCTCGCCCGAGGCACGGTCGGTCAGCGTATAGTCGATCACGCCCTTGAGATTGTAGCGGGTGATCTGGTTGTCGGTCGTGATGCCTACGCCCACCGTTTCGGTGGTGATCACATAGGCCAGATCAAAGCGCGGGGTTTCGGGCCGACCCAGCCGTTCCTCCAGCCGCTCGACCAGGTCAAAGCCGTTCTTGTCGGTCGGGTCCTGCACATAGACCGTGCCCATCAGCCGTGTCGCCGGCCCCCCGGGCGCAAGCGCGGGGGTGAAGCCGCAGGCCGCAAGCACAAGCGGGGCGAGAAGGATGGCGCGGCGATTAAACAACGACATTGATGATGCGGCCCGGGACGACGATGATCTTCTTCACCGGCTGGCCGGCAAGGAACCTGATCACATCCTCATCCGCCAGCGCGATCTTTTCAACCTCGGACGCGGGCATATCCTTCGGCACGCTGATTTCCGCGCGGCGCTTGCCGTTGATCTGGATCGGCAGGGTGACGGTATCGTCGACCAGAAGGGCGGGGTCCGCCTTGGGCCACGCGGCTTGCGCGCACAGACCTTCGCCAGCGTGCGCCGCCCAGATCTCTTCCGCCAGATGCGGGGTCATCGGCGACATCAGCCGGGCCAGCGTCCGGATGCCGGTCTTCATCGCCCCGGTCGAGCCGTTGGCCCGGCTCAGCGTGTTGGTAAAGGCGTAAAGTCCTGCGATGGCTTTATTGAAGGCAAAGCCCTCGATCCCGCGCGACACTTCGTCGATGGCCTTTGCGGTCGCTCGGGCCAGATCGGCATCGCCCTCGCCCTCATGATCGTCAGGCATCTCGCCGATCCGTGCCGACAGGGCCCAGACCCGGCTGAGATGCTTGAACGCGGCTTCCGCGCCCGACGACGTCCATTCCACGTCCCGCTCGGGCGGGCTGTCCGACATCACGAACCAGCGCGCGGTGTCGGCCCCGAACGAGGCGATGATGTTCATCGGATCGACGACGTTCTTCTTCGACTTCGACATCTTGGCCGAGGGGATGACCTCAACCTTCCTGCCGTCCTTCAGCGTCGCGCCGCCTTCGCTGCGGATCACATCCTCGGGCAGGTGATAGACCGGGCGGCCCTGCGGGTCGGTGGTCCTATAGATCTCGTGCGTCACCATGCCCTGGGTGAACAGCGCGCTGAACGGCTCCGCCGCCTTGGCAGGCAAGTGCCCGGTCTTCACCATCGCCCGGGCGAAAAAGCGGGAGTAAAGGAGGTGCAGGATCGCGTGTTCGATCCCGCCGATGTACTGGTCGACGTTCATCCAGTAATCGGCATCCGCGGCCACGGTCGGCGTCGTCGCGCGGGGGCTGGTGAAGCGGGCGAAATACCAGGACGAATCGACGAAGGTGTCCATCGTGTCCGTCTCGCGCTTGGCCGCGGCCCCGCACTTTGGGCAGGGCACGTCGCGCCAGGTCGGGTGGCGGTCCAAGGGGTTGCCCGGCTTGTCAAAGCTGACGTCATAGGGCAGCTCGACCGGCAGGTTCGCCTTCTTCTCGGGCACCACGCCGCAGGTGGCGCAATGCACCACCGGGATCGGGCAGCCCCAATAGCGTTGACGGCTGAGGCCCCAGTCGCGCAGGCGGTATTTGGTGACGCCCTGGCCATAGCCTTTGGCTTCGGCATGGGCGATCGCCGCCGCCACGCCCTCGTCGCCGGTCTGGACCTCCGCGCCCGCAAAGCCGCGCACATAGCGGACCTTTTCCGACTTCATCGGCGCGAAAGCCTCGGCCAGGGCCGAGTCTCCGGCCCCCTCGGCCACAAACACCGCCTTGATCGGCAGCCCGTATTTCGCCGCGAAATCAAAATCCCGCTGGTCATGTCCCGGGCAGCCGAAGATCGCGCCGGTGCCGTAGTCCATCAGGATGAAGTTGGCGATCCAGACCGGAAGTTCCCATGTCGGGTCAAGCGGATGCTTCACCCGGATGCCGGTGTCATAGCCGATCTTCTCGGCCGTCTCGATTTCCTCCGCCGAAGTGCCGCCCTTGCGGCAACGGGCGACAAACTCCGCCACCTGCGGGTCGGCTTCCAGCACTTTCGCCAGCGGATGATCCGGGCTGATCGCCGCAAAGGACGCGCCCATCAGCGTATCCGGGCGGGTGGTGTAGACCTCCAGCGCCTCGAAGCCTTCCGGCGCGCCCACCGTGTCAAACGCAAACTGCAACCCGCGCGACTTGCCGATCCAGTTCGCCTGCATCAGGCGCACCTTTTCCGGCCAGTCCTTCAGCCCGTCCAGCGCCGACAGCAACTCCTCCGAGTAGTCGCTGATCTTGAAGAACCACTGCACCAGCTCGCGCCGTTCGACCGCAGCCCCCGACCGCCAGCCCTTGCCGTCGATCACCTGCTCGTTCGCCAGCACGGTCATGTCCACCGGATCCCAGTTGACCACCGCCGCCTTGCGGGTGATCAGCCCGGCCTCCAGCATGTCGATGAACAAGGCCTGCTGCTGGCCGTAATACTCCGGATCGCAGGTCGCGAATTCGCGCGACCAGTCGATGCTCAACCCCAAGGGCTTCATCTGCGCCTTCATGTCGGCGATGTTGCCGTAGGTCCAGTCCTTTGGATGACCGCCGCGCTCCATCGCTGCGTTCTCGGCGGGCATCCCGAAGGCGTCCCAGCCCATCGGATGCAGCACCGAATAGCCGCAGGCCGCCTTGTGCCGCGCCACCACGTCGCCCATCGTGTAGTTGCGGACGTGCCCCATGTGGATACGCCCCGACGGATAGGGAAACATCTCCAGCACGTAATACTTGGGCCTGGCCGGATCGCGCACCGCCGTGAAGGCTCCGGCCTTGTCCCAGGCCTCTTGCCATCTGGGTTCGATCACCGAAGGGTCATAGCGCGACATAAGGGGCCTCATGCGGAATTCCGGGCAGATTTCGGGGCGGAATTACACACGGGCGTCGGGAAAGGTCCACCCCTTCCCGACCTCGGGCGCCTCTGGGAACGCTTAAAGCTTGCTGTCGCGGACGCGAAGCTGCCGGGCGCGGGTCAGGATCGCATCCTCGATGGCCCGCACCGTTTCCGGCGCGACCGAGCCGCCGCCCTGGCCCTGCAGCGCAACCTTCAGGCTGCGCGCGTCCAGCGACGGGTCCTGCACATAGATCGTCGCGCGATAGGCCTTGCCGCCGCCCGGAGGCCGCCCATAGCCGGTCACGATGACCCCGGTGAACGGATCAACCGATTCGATTGGCAGGAAATTCAGCACTTCCAGCGAGGCCTGCCAGATGTACCTGTTGACCTCGACCGTGGTGTTCGGGTTGTCCGACGCCGAGAACAGATCCCAGATCGACGAACCTTTTTCGGCACGGTCCGGATTCGCGGCCGCGTTGGCGGCGCGCTGGGCATCGGCACGTTCCTTGCGGGTCATCTGGTCTTCGGACGGGATGGACCCACGCTTGCCGAACAGATTGCCGCTGCCAATTCCGCCACCACAGGCAGAAAGTGACAAGGCAAGGCCTGCTGCCACTGCCACGCGTGCGAATTGATGCAGGATCATCCGGCCACCCTTGGTACCTATTACCCGTTGTCTAGCCGAGGGCATGGGGCGTGCCAAGCGCTTTCGGCACCTCGCGCGCGTGCGCTCCCGCGAAGAAAGTGGCTGGCGAGCCCGCTTTAGGCCGCCGTGCGGTGCGGGCTTCCAGACCTGTTGCTTTGCTGCACCAACTTCGCGCCGAATTCTCTGGCGCAGTCTGTGAGCGTTGCAATCCGGGGCGTCAGGGTGGAAATACGCTTCATTCCCCTGCGGATTCCCCTGCGGCGGGCTTACCTTGAAGAAAGAGGGAAAACATGAAAAAGGTTCTTCTCGCGACCAGCGCGTTTGCTCTGATGGCTGGCGCTGCCTCCGCGGAAATCTCCCTGTCGGGTTCGGCCCGCATGGGTCTGATCTACTCGGACGTCAATGGCGTCACCACCGAAGCGTTCAGCTCGCGCGTTCGTATCGTCTTCACCGCTTCGGGCGAAACCGACACCGGCCTGTCGTTCGGCGCCTCGATGCGCGCTGACCAGGACGGCGGCAACACCTCCGGCACCGCCAACGGCGACTCGACCGTGTTCATCTCGGGCGCGTTCGGCAAGCTGACCATGGGTGACGTTTCGGGCGCTGCTGACGCTCTCGTCGGCCAGACCTCCGGCGTGGGCTACGGCCCGAACGACGGCCTGCAGGAAATCAGCTTCGTCGGCACCACCAAGACCGCTGCCTACTACGAATACTCGACCGGCGGCTTCACGTTCGGTCTCGGCGCTGGTCAGCTGAGCTCGACCTCTGACGAACTGAACATCGGCGTCAAGTACTCGACCGACACCTACTCGGTCGCTCTGGGCTGGGAAACCACCGACGGCACCGCGGCTGCTCCGGCTACCTTCACCGCTGCTCCGGTCTCCCCGACCGTCTACGCTGAAGACCTGATCTCGCTCGGCGCGTCGGCCAAGCTTGGCGCTGCGACCCTCAAGGCTCGCGTGTCGGACAGCGACATCAACGGCAAGGACACCACCTGGTCCGTGTCGGTTGACTACACCACTGGGGCGACCACGCTGACCGCGTTCTACACCGACTTCGGCAACACGATCAAAACTGTTGCTGACGACACCCAGCACGTCGGTATCGGCGCTTCCTACGACCTCGGCGGCGGCGCGACCGTTGCTGGTGGCATCGTTCAGCAGCTCAACAATGTTGCTGTCGACAACACCTACGCCGACGTCGGCCTGAAGTTCTCGTTCTAATCCTTCGGGATCAGACGATACGGAAAGAGCGGGCATTGCCCGCTCTTTTCTTTTTGCCCCACCCCGTTAGGTTGCCCTGCAAATGGGGGACGTGATGGGACTGGCAGACATTCAGGCGCGGGTGCGCGCGGCAGAGGGCGCGGCGGGGCGGGCAGAAGGCTCGGTCCGGCTGATCGCGGTGTCCAAGGTGCAGCCCCCCGAGCGGGTCGAGGCGGTGCTGGACGAAGGTCACCGGATCTTTGGCGAAAACTATGTGAAGGAAGCCGCCGGAAAGTGGCCCGCCTGGCGTGACCGGTTCGGGCCGCTGGAAGTGCACATGATCGGCCCCTTGCAAACCAACAAGGCCAAGGCCGCCGTTGATCTCTTCGACGCGATCCACACGCTCGACCGCCCGTCGCTGGCGCAGAAGCTGGCCAGCCTGGCGCAGGCGCGCGGGGCACTGCCGCAGCTTTTCGTGCAGGTGAACACGGGGGAGGAGCCGCAGAAGGCGGGTGTCCTGCCGGGCGACCTCGGGGCCTTCCTCAGGGATTGCCGGGCGCTGGACCTCGCCCCGGTCGGGTTGATGTGCATCCCGCCGGAAGGCGGGGACTCCACCCCGCATTTCGCCATGCTCGCAGGGATGGCCGCCGACCACGGGCTGACGGGCCTGTCGATGGGGATGAGCAGCGATTTCGAGAGTGCCATCGCCCATGGCGCGACCCATATCCGCGTCGGCAGCGCGATCTTCGGTCAGCGGGCCTATCTGTAGGCTGTGCCTTCGGGCGCGCAGCCCCTGCGCCAGCGGATTAACAAACTCCTAACGCCCGCACGTATCCCACGGATGCCAAAGGGGAATCTGAAAATGTCCACCGTGGACAGATCAGGTCAGCCAGACCCTCGCATAGGGCGGCAGCACGACTTGCCCGCCATGCGGGATCACCTCCGCCTCGGAAAGTTCGTCCCACATCCGGGTCACCCCCAGGGCGCGGACCCATGGCTCCGGCAGGTGCTGCCAGTCTTCGGTGAAGTTGAAGAGGCCCAGCAGCACCCCTGTCGGGGCCAGCCGCTGAAAGGTCAGCACCGCCGGATTTCCCGACTGGACGACCCGCACCGGATGCGCCGCGTGCAGCGCCTCGGTCGCGCGGCGGCGGGCAAGGATCGTCTTCGTCCCCCGGAACACCCGCCCCGACGGCGTATCCGCCCCGTGCCGCGCCGCCGCCATCGCCCAGTCCATCCTGGGCCGATGGACCCAGCGGCTGTCATGCGCGTGGTCCGGGTCGTCGAGGTAGCCGTAGTCGTTCAGGGCCGCCAGCTCATCCCCCATGTAGACCAGCGGAATGCCGCCCCAGGCCGCGATCAGCGCGTGGCCCATCAGGATCCGCTGCACCGCCAGATCGCGCGCCGCGTCATCCGCCGCCGTCTCCAGCCCGGCGAGCGACGCGAAGGACCCCGAGATCCGCTTGTCCCCGGTCGCCTCGTTGACCTGGAACAGCGCCCCCTTCGCGAAGGTGCCGGGGAAGCTGCCTTCGTAGAAGTCCGACAGGAAGTTGCGGTGCCCATGCCCCGACACCCCCACGGCGGCGGCATCCTCGTCCGTCACCGCCCAACCGATGTCGTCATGACAGCGGATGTAGGTCGCATAGGTTGCATTGGTCAGCCGGTCCGGGAAATGCGTCCCCAGCACATGCGCCATCAGCCGGGTGTCCCGCGTGGCGAGCGACGACCAGAACTGCACCATCAATGAGTTGTGGTAGGCGAGATTGCCTTCCTTGCCGTCATGCCTGCCGCGCCCGAGATAGGGCAGCATCTCGGCCGGTGCGACGATGGCCTCCTCGAGGTGGATCACGGCGGCCGAGGCGATGCGCGAGCAGGCCCGCAGCGCCTGGAGGATCATGTGGACCTCGGGCTCGGACTGGCAGCGGGTGCCCATCCGCTTCCACATGAAGGCCACCGCGTCCAGCCGCAGGACATCGACGCCCTTGTTCGCCAGGAACAGCATGACCTCGACGATTTCCAGGAATACCGCCGGGTTGGCCCAGTTCAGGTCCCACTGGTGTTCGTTGAAGGTGGTCCAGACCCATTTCCCGATCTCGGGGTAATGGGTGAAATTGCCCGGGGCGTTGTCGGGGAAGACCTCGACCAGCGTCTGCTCGTAGAGGTTGGGCAGGTCGGGCGTGTCGAACATCAGGTAGTAGTCCTGACAGGTCGCATCCCCCTTCGCCGCCTTTTTCGCCCAGGCATGTTCCTTCGCCGTGTGGTTCAGCACCAGGTCCACGCAAAGGGAGATCCCGCGTGCGCGCAGGGCGGCGCTGACGGCTTCAAAATCCGCCATCGTCCCGAAGGCCGGGTTGATCTGGCGATAGTCCATCACCGAATAGCCGCCGTCGCTGTCACCGGGCCTGGGTTTCAGGCAGGGCATCAGGTGGACATAGGTGATCCCGAGGTCTTCCAGATAGTCGAGCTTGTCCAGGATGCCTTGCAGCGTCCCGTTGAAGCGGTCGATGTAGAAGACATATCCCGCCATGTCGGGCCGCTGGAACCAGTCGGGTTCGAGATCCCGGATCAGGTCGAGCCGCTTCAGATCGTCCGACCGTTCTGCCCAGCCTTTCTTCAGCGCCTTGACCAGCCGGTCGCGGAAGACGGGATAGTCCGGCCTTGCGCCATAAAGCGACTCCAGCATCGGAAACAGGTCGCGGGCAGACCGGGCCAGCCGCAGGTCGAAAAGATGGTCGTCGGCGCTGATCGTCTTGGCCATGGCTTCCCCCGTTTCGGGTATTTTATGCCGGTCAAAGCGTTTTGAGAAGGGGTCAGAGCCGGATAACCAGCCGAGTCTGATGCACGATGCGGGGGGCGATCCAATGCAGGTCGCGCCGCGCCAGGGCGACACAACCCGCCGTAGGTGCGCCAGGCCTGCGCCACTGGTGAAGGAAGATCGCCGAGCCATTGCCCGGCGTGGCATGGGGCCAGTTCCAATCGGTGACGATCACGAGATCATACATCGGGTCCGCCCGTCGCAACCGTTCATGGCCAAAGCCGTGCGGGGCGCGGACCATCAGGTTGTAGTCCGCGTCGCGGGGATCATCGGACCACAGGTCCGCCGGGCCGATCGGCAGCGCCCAGGCGGCGGGCCGGGTCAGCCGGTCGGGTCGGTAAAGCATTCCCACCAGCCGGTGAACACCGGCGGGTGTCGCCCCGTCACCCTCGCGCTTGGCCGATGCCGCCACGATGCCGCCGCGCCCGACGGAACAGGGAAACACCCGCCCCTGGAACCGCAGCCCCATCGGCGTCACCACAAGGTCGGCGGGCTTCACAGAAGATGCCCTGACTTTGCGGCCTTGGTCGCAAGATAGGCCCGGTTCTCGGTTGTCTCGCCGACGCGCAGGGGGACGCGCTCGGTCACATGCAGCCCGCAGCCTTCCATCATCGCCATTTTCTTCGGGTTGTTGGTCAGGAGCCGAACCGCCGAAAACCCCATCTTGCGCAGGATGTCGGCCCCGATGCGGAAATCGCGCTCGTCGTCCTCGAACCCCAGGCGGTGATTGGCCTCGACCGTATCGAACCCCTGATCCTGAAGCGAATAGGCCCGCATCTTGTTCGCAAGCCCGATCCCCCGGCCTTCCTGGTTGAGGTACAGAAGCACCCCGGCCCCTTCCTCACCCATCTGCGCCAGGGCGCTGCGCAACTGCGGCCCGCAGTCGCATTTCAGCGATCCCAGCACATCGCCGGTGAAGCAGGCCGAATGCAGTCGCGCAAGGACCGGCTTCGACCGGTCCGGGCGGCCGATCTCGATGGCGTAATGCTCTTCGCCGCCGTCATCGGGGCGGAAGACATGCACCCGGCCCGCGCTGGAGGCGACCAGCGGCACCCGGGCCGAGACGACCTCGTCCATCGTCGGCAAGGCGGCAAGAACCGGCGCGATCTCCTCAAGCCCAAGCAGCGTCAGCCCATGCGACGCGGCCAGCGACAGCGCGTTCTCGACCGGCACCAGCAGGGCGGCAGGCAGAAGATGCGCCGACTTTGCCAGACCCAGGGCGGCCCGGGCCAGGTCCGCGCTCCCGTCCCGCAGCGTTTGCAGCGGCCCCTTCATCGGCGTCCGCAGATCATCCGCCGGGTCCGCGACCGACCGAAGCCAGTCCAGCCCGGTGTCGGACGGCGGCACGATCCGCGCCAGATCGCCGTCATAGGCCCGGGCCTTCAGCGTCTCTGCCCGCCGTGCGGTGATCGCAAGCAACGGCCTGCCAAAGCCCTGCAGATCGGACAGTCGGGCGGCATCCAGCGTCTCGACGGCGGCCACAAGTGCCGCTTCCCCGGCCCCGAACAGGACCAGTGGCACCCCCATGCGCAAATCGCCACGGGCGCGGGTCAGGCGTTCGGAGATGGAAAGGGCCAGCACCATGCGCCCATCCTTAGCTGCCGGCTGACGAAATTGAAACATTCCCCGGCAGGGCGACACGAGCGCGTGAGGGATTCGTAGCAAATCTTGCAAGCTTCGTGATCGACGCGCATTTCACCAGCAAGAAGCAATGGAGGCTCACATGGCCGGACTGCGGAAAATTCTGCTGGTCGACGACGACGACGACCTGCGCGAGGCGCTGAGCGAGCAGCTGGTGATGACCGAGGACTTCGATGTGTTCGAGGCCGGAACCGGCGCCGAAGGCATGGAAAAGGTCAAGGCAGGTCTGTTCGACCTGGTGATCCTGGACGTCGGCCTGCCCGACACCGATGGGCGCGAGCTGTGCCGCCGGATGCGAAAGCAGGGCGTGAAATGTCCGATCCTGATGCTGACCGGCCATGACACCGACAGCGACACGATCCTGGGTCTGGACGCAGGCGCGAACGACTATGTGACCAAGCCCTTCAAGTTCCCGGTGCTTCTGGCCCGCATCCGCGCCCAACTCCGGACGCATGAACAGTCCGAAGACGCGGTGTTCCAGCTTGGGCCCTATACCTTCAAGCCGGCGCAGAAGATGCTGGTGGACGAAAAGGAAAAGAAGATCCGCCTGACCGAGAAGGAAACCAACATCCTGAAATACCTCTACCGCTCGGCGTCTGGCGTGGTGGCGCGGGATGTGCTGTTGCATGAGGTGTGGGGCTACAACGCGGGCGTGACCACGCATACGCTTGAAACCCACATCTACCGTCTGCGGCAGAAGATCGAGCCGGATCCGTCGAATGCGCGGCTTCTGGTCACCGAAAGCGGCGGCTATCGCCTGGTGGCGTGAGACTTGTGGTTTCGTGGCAACGGGACAATGCGTCCGCCATGCAACAACCATGAAATCTTGCGGCTTAGGGCTTATTGTTGTCGGATTCGCTTGCTACCTTGATCACATGCACCGGTTGTGCAGAAAGTTCCCCTGGTCGCGTCGGGGTTATGGCGCGGCATCCTCCCTGTTGGACCTGGCCGGGCTTCTTGCCCGGCCTTTTTTTTGCGCAGCGCGCGGCTGCGTTTTCCCCGAAAGGTCATGGACTTGGCGTGTGTCCGCCACGCGCGTTGCACATTTGACCGGCCTAAGGCACCCAACCGCGGACAGGCTGCGGTTCATTCAGGAGACTTCGCATGCGCGTCGCATTGGCAGCCCTTGCCACATTTGTCGCAACCCCCGCCCTGGCGCAGGATCTGATCTTTACCCTGGTGAACGACAGCTCGCTGGCGATCACCGAGATGTATGTCTCTCCGGTAGGTGAGGACCAGTGGGGCGAAAACATCCTGACCGTCGACGCAGTCGAACCCGGCGTGTCGGGCGAGGTTACCATCGCTGACGGCCTTGATGTCTGCGACTATGACCTGCGTTTCGTCACGTCCGAAGGCGCGGAAGCCGAGCAGACCCAGAACCTGTGCGAGATCGCCACTTTCACTGTCACCGACTGATCCGGTTCGGCTCTTGAGACTTGCGGCGGTCGGCCCTACCCTCGACCGCCATAGTCCCGGAGCCCGCCCATGCCCTTCACGCTTGCCACCTGGAACATCAACTCGGTCCGCCTGCGCGAGGCGCTGGTGTCGCGGCTGATGGCCGAAGAAACGCCCGACATCCTGTGCCTGCAGGAATGCAAGAGCCCGGTGGAAAACATCCCGATGGCGCAGTTCCAGGCGCTTGGTTACCGCTACGTGGTGGCGCGCGGGCAGAAGGGCTACAACGGGGTGGCGATCCTGTCCAAGCTGCCGATCGTCGATGGCGGCGACAGGGATTTCGCCCAGTTGGGCCACGCCCGCCATGTCTCGGCCAGGCTGGAAAACGGGGTTACGATCCACAACTGCTATGTGCCGGCCGGGGGGGACGTTCCGGACCGCGACGAGAACGTGAAGTTCGGGCAGAAGCTGGACTACCTGACCGAGATGCGGGACTTCTTCCATTGGCAACGTCCCGACCGCGCGATCCTTGTGGGCGACCTGAACATCGCGCCGCGCGAAGACGATGTCTGGGACCACAAGGCACTTCTGAAGATCGTCAGCCACACGCCGGTTGAGGTGGACCACTTCAACGCGGTTATGGACGCGGGCCGCTGGCAGGACGTCACCCGCAAGGACATTCCCGAGGGTCGCCTCTACAGCTGGTGGAGCTACCGCGCCGCCGACTGGGACGCCGCCGACAAGGGCCGCCGACTGGACCACATCTGGGCAACTCCCGACATCTCCGGTGCTGCCCACGGCAGCCGCATCCTGCGCCCGGTGCGGGGGTGGGAGCAGCCCTCGGACCACGTCCCGGTGTTCGCGACATTTGATCTTTAGAATGACTTTCGCCATTTGCCGTGGTATGGTTCGGCAAATGGCGAGGATACCATGACCACAGCGCACCGCAAACTGACCGCCCCGGCCCCCGGCTTTGCCGAGCAAGCCGCTGCCTTCACCTCGTTTCGCGCTTTGGAACAGGGTGTCCCGGCCGCCTGGGTGCGGTCGCTCGAATCGCAGGGGCTGACCCGCGACGACATCCGCCGCATCATCCCTGACCGCACCCTTGACCGCCGCATCGCCAAGGGCGAAATGCTGAAGATCGAGGAAGCCGATGGCCTCGCCCGCCTGCTGCGGGTGGTCAAAGCCGCGCGCGATCTGTTCGAGAACGACGAAAACGCCGACATGTTCCTGCGCAGCCCCAACCCGGCACTTGGCGAACGCATCCCGATCCACATGGCGCAGACCGACATTGGCGCGCGCGAGGTCGAGACGATCATCGGAAGACTGTCGCATGGGATCTACAGCTAGGTGCGCATCTGGCGTCTGACCGAAGCGAAACACCTTCCGGGCCTTGACGGCGAAGGCGCGCGGCTTTGGGGCGGACGTTGGAACAGTGTCGGTGAGCCTGTGGTCTACGCCTCCGACTCACTTGCTCTCGCCGCACTTGAAGTCCTGGTTCACCTTCCAAGGATCGAGCGTCAGAAAGGCAGCTTGCCAGCATATCTTGCGGTTGGCATGGACGTATCGGACGATCTGATCCACGATCCCGGACATCCCCCGGGCATACCAAGCGAGGATACTCAGGTCCTTGGCGACGCATGGCTCCGGGCTGCCTCCAGTCTCGCCCTATCCGTCCCCAGCCGCGTCATCCCGCTGGAGCGGAACGTCCTTCTGAACCCCCGCCACCCCGCGATAGCCGGAATCGCCATTGCCGTGACCGAGCCCTTCGTCTTTGACGACCGCCTCAGCTACTGACCGGCCATCAGCGCCCCCAGCACCGCCTTGGCGCTGTCGCTGTCCCATTCGGCATCGCCGATCAGCCGGGCAACCTCCTCTCCCTCGGGGTTGAGGATCACCGTCACAGGAAGCCCCATCACACGCATCGCGCGGGAGAGGTCCGACTTCGGATCGCGGCGGATCGGCAGAAGCTTTATCTCCGCCTCCTCGAAGAACCGCGTGATCCCCGGCACCGCATTGCGCCCGGTCGCGACCGGGACCACCGCGATCCCGGGCATCGCCGCCTGCAACCTGTCCAGCGAGGGCATCTCTTTCCGGCAGGGCGCGCACCAGGTCGCCCAGAAGTTCAGCACCACCCACTTGCCCTTGTAGTCGGCCAGCGCATACTCGGCGTCCTCTGCGTCCAGCAGCACGGCCTCGGGCACCGCAACCGGGGTCTCGTGCAACGCCAGCTTCTTCATGTCCCCTTCGCGCAGGTCAGCGACTTCCGCCCAGCCTGCGTTTGCACCAAGGATCAAGGCCGTATAAAGGACGACCAGCCATTTCCGCATGTTTCCCATCCCGCCCGTCCTGCCTCAGAAAGTCTGCCCCAGAAAGTCCCGCCCATGTCCAGCCCCCGCGATCCCAAATCCGCCAACACGATGTGGGGCGGGCGCTTCGCCGAAGGTCCAAGCGCGATCATGACGGCGATCAACGCCTCGATCGGGTTCGACCAGCGACTCTACGCCCAGGACATCGCAGGCAGCCGGGCCCATGCGGCGATGCTGGCCGCGCAGGGTATCATCACTGATATGGATGCGAAGGCGATTGGGGAAGGCCTGCTCGCGATCTTGTCAGAGATCGAGGCCGGAAGGTTCCCCTTCACGACCGACCTTGAAGACATCCACCTGAACATCGAGGCCCGCCTGACCGACCGGATCGGCGAGGCCGGCAAGCGGCTGCACACCGGGCGGTCGCGCAACGATCAGGTCGCCGTCGACTTCCGGCTGTGGGTCCGCGATCAGTGCGATCAGGCGACCCAAGGGCTGACCGGGCTGATGCAGGCGTTTCTGGTCCAGGCCGAGGCCGGGGCCGACTGGGTGATGCCCGGCTTCACCCATCTGCAAACCGCCCAGCCCGTCACCTGGGGGCATCACATGATGGCCTATGTCGAGATGTTCGCCCGCGACCGCTCACGGTTTCAGGACGCCCGGGCCCGGATGAACGAATGCCCTCTTGGCGCGGCGGCGCTGGCCGGAACCTCGTTCCCCATCGACCGCCACGCGACGGCACAGGCTCTGGGTTTCGACCGCCCCACGTCGAACAGCCTCGATTCCGTCTCTGACCGCGACTTCGCGCTGGAATTCCTGTCGACCGCCAGCATCTGCGCCATGCACCTGTCGCGCTTTGCCGAAGAGCTGGTGATCTGGTCCAGCGCCCAGTTCCGCTTTGTCCGGCTGTCGGACCGCTGGACCACCGGCAGCAGCATCATGCCGCAGAAAAAGAACCCCGACGCGGCAGAGCTTCTGCGCGCCAAGCTGGGCCGCATCCTCGGGGCCACGGTGGCCCTGTTCACCGTGATGAAGGGCCTCGCGCTGACCTATTCCAAGGACATGCAGGAAGACAAGGAACAGGTCTTCGACGCCGCCGACAGCCTGATGCTGGGCCTTGCGGCGATGACCGGCATGGTCAGCGACATGACCGCCAACCGTGACACGCTGAAAACCGCCGCCGCCAGTGGCTTTTCCACCGCGACCGACCTTGCCGACTGGCTGGTCAAGTCCCTGAACCTGCCGTTCCGTGAAGCACACCATGTCACCGGCGCGCTGGTCGCGATGGCCGAAGCGCAGGGCATCGACCTGCCAGACCTCACGCTTTCCCAGATGCAGTCCGTCCATCCCGGCATCACCGATCAGGTCTACGGCGTCCTTGGCGTCGAAAACTCGGTCCGCAGCCGCACCTCTTACGGCGGCACGGCCCCTGCGCAGGTCCGCGCCCAGATTGCCCGATGGCAGAAGGCGCTGGGGTGACGGCGTTGCAAAGCGGTGTTAGCTTTCCGGACATGCCCAAGGGAACCCCGATGAAAGCCCTGTTTCTGCCCGCCCTTCTGGCTCTGGCCGCCTGCCAGAACCCGATGCTTTCCACCAACCTGACCTTCGGCCCGGACGGAGTCGATGTGACCCCCGCCCTGTCCGGCAAGGTCGGGGGGACCACCGTGACTGTCGAAGACTGACCGCAGGACCGCCATGCCCCGCTTGTTTCTTCTCGTCTGCCTGACCCTCGCCGCCTGCGGGGCCGATGGTCCGCCAGAGCCGCCGTCAAGGGCCGCCCCCGGCGAAGCCGCGGTCGAATGACCCCGCTGCGCCTGTTGTTCCTGGCGCTGGCAGTCTGGGGCGCCATCCACCCGATGTACTGGTTCCTGAAACACATGCGCGAAACCGGGACTGGCCTGTCCGGCCTGATCGACGCCTGGTATGTCAACGCCTCGACCACCGGGCTGACCTGGGACCTGACCATCGCCGCCATCGCGCTGTCCGCCTGGGTGCTGGCCGAAACCGCAAGCCGCCGGGATTGGGCAGGGCTGATCGCAATCCCGGCCAGCTTCGGCATCGGGGTCAGCTTTGGCCTGCCGCTCTATCTGTTCCTGCGGTCCCGCCCCTCAGTGGCGTGAGCCGGTCGTTGCAGAGGCATCCTCGGGAAAGAGATGGGCCTTGTCGGGGTCGAAGTTCAGGTCGACCGCTGCGCCCACCGGGAAGATCGCGTCCTGCGACAGGGCGGCGATCAGCGGGCTGCCGTCCTTCAGCGAGATCTCGACCACGGTTTCCGACCCCAGCCGTTCGGTCAGCGCGACCGCGCCGTGCAGCCGACCCTGACCCTGTGCGATCTCCAGATACTGCGGACGCAGGCCAAGGATCGCCGTGTCGCCGACCTTGAACGGCCCGCGTTTTCCCGACACCGCCACGGGCTCCAGCGCCGCGTTCGACACCAGCACCTTGTCGCCCTCGATGCCCTGCACCGTGACCTTGATGAAGTTCATCGACGGCGCACCCAGAAAGCCGGCCACAAAGAGGTTCGCCGGATTGTGATACAGGTCCATCGGCGCGCCGATCTGCATCACGGCACCATCCTTCAGCACGACGATCTTGTCGGCCAGCGTCATCGCCTCGACCTGGTCATGGGTGACGTAGATCATCGAGGCCCCAAGCTGCTGGTGCAACCGGCCGATCTCCATCCGCATGTCCATGCGCAGGGCGGCGTCGAGGTTGGACAGGGGTTCGTCGAAGAGGAACACCTGGGGTTTGCGGACAATCGCCCGCCCGATAGCCACGCGCTGCCGTTGCCCGCCCGAAAGCTGGCTGGGGCGGCGGTCCAGAAGATGTTCCATCTGCAGGATGCGGGCGGCTTCGGCGACCTTGGCATCCTTCTCCTCCTTGGGGGCTCCGGCGATGGTCAGCCCGAAGGCCACATTCTCGCGCACGGTCATGTGCGGGAAGATCGCATAGGACTGGAACACCATCGCCACGCCGCGCTGGGCGGGCGGCAGGTCGTTCACCACCTTGTCGCCGATCGACAGGGTGCCGGACGAGATGTCCTCCAGCCCCGCGATCATGCGCAGCAACGTGGACTTGCCGCAGCCCGAGGGACCGACGAAGACGCAGAACTCGCCATCCTCGATCTCGATGTCGACACCCTTGATCACATGGGCGGTGCCGTAGCTTTTCTTGACGTTCTTCAGGGAAATCCGTGCCATGTGCTACTCCGCCGCCTGTGCGAGGGTTTCAACGTGCAGAAGTCCGTCCGGGCCGATGCTGACCGGCTCGGGGTTCATGATGGTGCCGCTGAAGGTCGCCTTGCCGCTGTCGGCAAAGCCCAGGATCACCAGCCCCTGCGGCCCGTCGACGATGCGGGCGGCATAGCGGCGGCAAGGCTCGGCCCCGTCAAGGAAGGGGCCGGGGGCGATGCGCCAGGGTCCGCGGGGGTGGTCCGCGATCAGGTAGTGGGTGCCAGTGACCGGGCGTTCCGGGTTGTCGCGGCGGTATTGCTCCGACCAGTGGAAGGACGAAGTGCAGAACAGGCAATACCAGTGCGAACCGACCTGGAAGACCTGCGGCACCTCAAGCTGGCCAAAGCCGCCGTGGAAGACCGGGGGTTGCAGGGTCCAGGTCTTCAGGTCGGGCGAAGTGGCAAAGCCGATGGCCCCGCCGGCGTTCGGTTCCGGCACACCCGGCACGCGGGCGGTGAAATACATCAGCCAGCCGTTGCCGTCGGGGTCCTTCATCACCCAGGGGTCGCGCATCGCCCGGTCGTGCCAATGGCCGATGGCATGGTCCTTTTCGTAGCAATCGGCGTTTGGCCCGGTCAGGTCCAGCGCCAGCCCGTCACCGACCCGCGTCCAGGTGTGCAGGTCAGTCGAGGTCGCGTGGCCGATGCGCTGATACAGCGACTGCTCGGCCAGGGTCGTCCCAGTGTAGAACAGATGCCACAGCCCGTCGTCCCCCTTCACCACCGACCCGGTCCAGGTCGTGCTGTCATCCCAGGCAGCACCGTTGCGCTGCGGCTCGAACGTGGTGCCAAGGTCGGTCCAGTTGACCAGATCCTTGGACGTCGCATGCCGCTGCGTCGCGTTCAGGTGACGGGCGTCGGGGTCGATCAGCGACTTCGGCGCCTGCAGGAAATAGCCGTGCCAGGTGTCACCATCCCGGACATACCAGCTGTCCCAGAACCAGATATCTTTGTGCTTGAAGGACATGATCTCTCCTCAGCCCTTCACGCCGGTCGAGGCGATCGACGCGATGAAGGCTTTCTGCAGGTAAAGGTAGAAGGCAAGGACGGGGACGGTGATCATGCTCAGGTAGGCCATGACCTCGCCCCAGGCGACGTTGAGCTGGAAGAAGTACTGCAGGCCGACCATGACCGGGCGGTAGCCTTCTTCCTGCGTGACCATGAGGGGCCAGAGATACTGGTTGTACATCACCAGGAACTTCAGGATCGCCGCCGTGGCAAAGATCGGCCCGGACAGCGGCATCACGATCTTGCGGTAGATCTGGAACCAGCTGGCCCCCTCCACCCGTGCGGCTTCGATCAGCTCGCCCGGCAGGTCCTTGAAATATTGCACGAACAGGAACACCGTCAGGCCGTCGGCGATGAAGGGGATGATCTGGACCCGGTAGCTGTTCAGCCAGCCCCACGTCAGCCCGTCCAGGCCGATCCAGGGCAGTTTCGATGCCAGCAGGAGCAGGGGAATCGCGATGGTTTCGAACGGCACGATCAGCGTGGCCAGAAGCAGCGACAGAAGCACGCCGCGCCCCTTCCAGTTCACGAAGACGAAGGCGAAACCGGCGGCCGAACAGAGCAGCAGCGACAGGATCACGGTCACTCCGGTGACAAGGACCGAGTTGAACACGAAGGTCGCCACCGGCGCGCGCTCGAATGCGGCCGAATAGTTGTTCAGGCTGATGTCCCCCACGGGCAGGAAGGCCCGAAGGTTGCCGGAATCCTGCAGAAGCTGCTGGTCGGGCTTGAAGCTGGACATCAGCATGAAAACCAGCGGGAACACAAAGATCACGGCGATCAATCCCAGGACCGCATAGCGGGTCACAAGGCGAAGGCCGCGGTTGTCTCCGGAAATCATCGCCATCAGGTTCTCTCCCGTGTCAGCCAGCGTTGGATCAGGGAAATCGACAGCACGATCACGAACAGGATCACCGAAATCGCCGACCCGCCGGAGATGTCCTGCTTGCCGTAGCCGCGTTCGATGGCCTGGAAGACGATGGTCTGGGTGCTGTCCAGGGGCCCGCCATTGGTCATCACGTCGATCTGACTGAACAGACCGAAAGCCTGCATGGTGATGACGATCAGGATCAGGATCGCGGTGTTCCTGAGGCCCGGCCAGGTGATGTAGCGGAAGACCTGCCATTTCGACGCGCCCTCGATGGCGGCGGCCTCGTACAGCGTGGGGCTGATGGTCTGCAGGCCCGAAAGCCAGATCACCATGTGAAAGCCCACCGCCTGCCATATCGACATCGCAATGATCGCGCCGAGCGCGGTCGAGGGATTGCCCAGCCAGTCGACGGCGGGGATCAGGCCGAAGCTGATCGACCCGAGAAGGTTGTTCAGCAGGCCCGATTGCCCGTCATAGATCAGCCGCCACAACAACGAGACGACCACGATCGAGACCACGACCGGCATGAAATAGATCGCGCGGAACACGTTGATCCCGCGCAGGCGCTGGTTGATCAGCAGCGCCAGGCCAAGGGCAACGCCGGCCTGCACCGGGGCCACGACGATCACGAAGATGAAGGTGTTGACGATGGCGGTCATGAAGACCACGTCGCGGGCCAGGACATAGGTCCGGCTCTCGCCACCGAAGGAAAAGCTGAACCACTCGCGCATCCCGGCCAGATCGGGGCGGTCCGGGTTGTTGCGTGTCAGGCTGCGCAGCGAAGGGTATTCCGGCGCGCCGTCCTTCATCACGACGGCCCCTGCATCGTCGCGGACCGGGTCGAGCGTCAGGGTCGCGACGCCGAGCAGCTGGCGGTAGTTGGCGAAGCCGACGAACTCGGTCGGGTTCGGGGACACCAGCCGCTGATTGGTGAACGACAGGCCGATGGCCAGAAGGAAGGGCAGGATCACGAAACCAGCGATCAGGAAGATCGCGGGGCCCGCCATCAGCCATCCCGTCCGGTTGGACACGGTGAACTTCGACGCCATGATCGCCTCGTCGTGTGAAGGGGGGACAAGGGGCTGGCGGGGTTGCCCGCGCCAACCAGGGTTCTGGGGAGAGCGGCCCCGACGGAACGCCGGGGCCGAAGGGCTGCCTAGTGGCCGTAGCCGCCGTTCTTCTCGATGTCGGCGTTGATCTCGTCCGTCGCCGCATCCAGCGTTGCCGCCACGTCGGCCCCATTGGCGATGTCGGCCAGTGCCTTTTCAAAGACCTTGGCCTGGACGACGTAACCGGGCGTGACCGGACGAACGAGCGCCTGCGCTTCGGTCAGACCGAAGAACACCGCCATCGGACCGCCCTCCTTGTAGTTTTCGGTCATCGCCGCCGAAGTCTTGGTCGGAGGAATGAGGCCGATGCCGTTCGAGAATTCGGCGAGATACTTGTCCTGCAAGGCAAACTGGATGAAAGCCGACGCGCCTTCGGGATACTTGGAGGAAGCGGACACGCCAAACTGCCAGCTTGCAGCGCCGATCTTGGGGCCATTGCCGAAATCGGGCGCAGGCAGGAACACGGTATCGGGGAACGCTTTCAGCGTATTCAGCGCCGCCCAGTTTCCGTTCCACGAGAACGCATATTTGCCGGTCGCAAAGCCCCCGTCCCGGTCCGCCGGGTCTTGCGTGGCCGGGGCATAGCCGTTCTTGAACAGGCCCTGCCACCACGCGCCGAACTTCAGGGCCGCTTCGCCGTTCAAGGCGCCTTCAGCGGTCTTGTAGGTCGAGCGGTCGACGATGTCGCCGCCGAAGGACTGCAGGAAGGGCGAAAAGGCGTAGGGATACCACTCGCCGGTCCAGGCCATGCCCGGATCGAAAGCATATTCGAACTTGCCCGAAGCCTTGGCCGCATCCAGGGCCGCCATGAACTCGTCACCGGTCCAGGGTTCCTCCAGGGTAGGGGTGCGCAGGCCCAGCTCGTCAAGATAGGATTGCCGGGTCACTAGTGCGACAGCGGCATCCCACAAGCCGATGGAGTAAAGCTTTCCATCCCAGTAGCCCTTCGGTCCAGGCAGAAAATTGGCAATCAGGGTTTCATCGATCTTCAGCGGCTGAAGATACCCGGCCCAGGCCCAGTTCGGCATCACCGGACCGTCGACGTCCAGGATGTCCGGCAGGTTGCCCGCCAGCGCACCCGCGACGACCGAATCGTTGTAGGCGGCCTGCGGAAAGCTTTGCAGCTCGACCTTCCAGTCGGCCTGGGACGCGTTGAAGTCGGTGATGATCTGGTTGATGATCTTGCTTTCGACCTCGTTGCCTGCGCCATGGTACCACATGGTCAGGGTTTCCTGAGCCTGGGCGACGGACGCCCAGCCCAGGATTGCGGCAGATGCCGCAAGTCCGAAAAGTTTCATTGCAGGTCCTCCCTTGGGGTTTTCAGTGAAACGACGTTCTTGGGGCGAAGCTCGGTGACCGAGCCGCGCCAATGCACAGGACCGGCCACAAGGGTCGGACTGCGATCTTCCCGGCCCTCGCCGGAGACAAGTTGCAACAGCCGCTCGCCTGCCCGCACACCCATGGCGTTGTAGGGAAGCTCGACTGTGGTTAGCGGCGGATACAGGGTTTCGGCAATGGCGCGGTAATTGTCGAAACCGGCCACCCCGATCTCGTCCGGCACCTTGCGCCCCATCGACCGCAGGATGCCGTAGACCATCAGAGCCATCTGGTCGTTGCCGCAGCACAGGACGGTGGGCGGCGCGTCGATCCGCAACATGCGGTCGATGGTGTCCCACAGAAGCTGCGGGCCGGTCTCGGGCTGGTCAAAGTCGACATGCGCCATGAGCCGCGCATCGATGGGCAGTCCGGCCTCGGCGAAGGCGTCGCGATACCCCAGGGGCCGCAACCGGCCCGCGGCCATGTCCGCGCGCAGCGACAGAAGGGCGATCCGGCGATGTCCCGCCCCGATCAGCCGACGCACGAGATCGGCCTGCAATCTGCGGTCATCGGGCAGGACCGCCGCCGTGCCCCGGTCGTCAAAGCAGTTGGCCAGCACCAGCGGCGTGTCTTCCGGCACCGGCGGAAGGCTGACGGCCTGATGATACTCGGCGACGTAGATCAGCCCCTCGACCCGGTGCGACAGGAAGGTGTCGATCAGGTGGGGAACCTTGTCCTGCCGACCGCCGGTATCCGCGATCATCACGGTCATGCCCGAAGGTTCCAGCCCACGCTGGATGCCCTGCACGATGTGCAGGTCGGGCAGGCCCTGCTGGGTGGAGGGCTGGTTCTTGGTCGAGATCGCGCCTGTGATCAGTCCGATGATCCCGGACTTCTGGGCACGCATCATCCGGGCAGCGTTCGACCGGACATAGCCCAGGTCACGCATCGCGCGTTCGACGGCCTCGCGGGTCTTTTCGCCAACCGGCCCGTCCGCGTTCAACACGCGGCTGACCGTCTTCGGCGAAACCCCGGCCAGACGCGCGACATCATAGATCGTCGACATGCCCGGCCTCCCCTCCAGAGCTGTGACATCGGTGTCATGACATCGATGTCACAAGTGGGCCGAGTCTGTCAAGCGAGTCGTTGCGACAGACTCATCCAGGCCCGGGGGATGTTTTCGACGCTGTCAGACCGGAAGCTGGCGCCGGTCCTGCCGAAGGGTGACCTCGGCCCGGATGTCGGACGCCGAAAAGCCGACGGAGGCGGTGTAGGTTCCGCCCGTCACCGTCCAGCCCTGCGCCGTGACGTCGAACCAGGCGAAGTCGCGGGCGATCAGGTCAATCACGACCTCGGTCGTGGCACCCGGATCAAGTGCAACCTTGGCAAACCCCTTCAGCTCACGGATGGGGCGCAGAACCGGAGCGGCGGCTTCGCCCAGATACAGCTGCACGACCGTGCTGCCTCTGCGGCGGCCGGTATTCGCCACCCGGACCGTCACCCGAGCGCCCGCGTCCAGCGGATGCACGGTGACATCGGACAGCGCGAAGGACGTGTAGGACAGACCATGGCCAAAGGGGAACAGCGGGACAATGCCGGTCCGGTCATAGTGCCGGTAGCCGATCATCAGCCCTTCCTCATAGCGCGCGCGACCGTCCAGACCGGGATAGACCTCGGGGTCCTGGCTGTGGGTCGGGTTGTCTTGCCAGCGCAGGGGAAAGGTCTGCGGCAGCCGCCCGCCCGGATCAGAGCGACCGTAAAGGACATCGGCAATGGCATTCCCGCACTCTTGCCCCGGATACCAGGCCTGCAGCACGGCAGCCGTGCGGGACAGCCAGGGCATCTCGACCGGCCCGCCGGTCTGCAACACGACAACCGTGCGCGGGTTCGCCGCGCAGACAGCGGCGATCAGGTCATCCTGCCGCCCGGGCAGCGCGATCCCTTGCAGGTCCGACCCTTCGGTGTCCCATTCCCCCGACCGCCCCACGAACAGAACCGCCGTCTCGGCCTGACGTGCCGCCGCCGCCGCCTCGGCGATCTCGGCATCGCCCAGGGGCCGGGACATGCCGACCCGGACGCCAAAGACCACCAGGTTTTCCGGCGCCTTGGTCGCAAACTCGATCTCGATCCGGTGCGGGTGCCCTGCGGTCAGCGTCACCTCGCCCGTCACCTCGTCGCAGCCCTCTTCAAAGAAGGTGCGGCCCTTGGTCCAACCCGTCCACGCGTCGGCGACCAGCGTTCCGTCGACGAAAACCCGCGACAGCCCGGCGGAATGGACACCCAGCACATGCCGCCCGTCGACCTCGGGCGTGAAGGTGCCCGTCATCCGCGCCGAGAACCGCGCCGCGTCGACCCGCCCGCCCGCGACCGGGTGGATCCAGAAAGTCAATGCGCTGTCGATCACTTCCCGATGCACCGCCGGGCCGGTCAGGGTGTCGTTGTCGAAATAATCGACCGCTATCGGACCGGCCAGCACCGGCTCCCACCGATGGTTGGTGCAGCCCGGGGCAAAGGTGAGCCGCGACTCGCCTTCGGTCCGGACCAGCGCCTCCCAGGGCGTGACCTGATAATGCGGGTTCAGCTGCGACGAACCCCCGCCCATGATCTGCGCGACCTTCGCATTCGGCCCGATCACCGCGATCCGCCCGGTGCCGGGGGTCAGGGGCAGGATGCCATCGTTGGTCAGAAGCACAGTGCCCGCCGCCCCGGCCTCGCGGATCAGCGCCGAGTGGTCGGGCCGCACGTCCGCGCGTTCCTGCCAGTCGCCCGTGGCCTCCAGCCCCCCGGTGCGCGCCATCCAGCGCAGCACGTTCAGCGCCCGCTCCCGCACCATCTCGCGGCTGACCTCGCCGCGTTCCACCGCTGCCACCAGCTTTGGGCCCCGGTCCCGCGTCGGCCCCGGCATTTCAAGGTCCAGCCCCGCATTCACCGTCGGCGCGGTCGTGCGTGACCCGAACCAGTCGGACATGACGATCCCGTCATAGCCCCAGTCCTGCCGCAGAACCTGCGTCAAAAGCCAGTGGTTCTCTGCCGCATAGGTGCCGTTCACCTTGTTGTAGGACGACATGATCCCCCAGACCCCGGCCCGCTTCACCGCCTCCTCGAAGGGACGCAGGTAGATCTCGCGCAGTGACCGCTCATCGACCTCCGAGCTGATCGTCGTCCGCTCGATCTCGCTTTCGTTGCCGGCGAAATGCTTGACGGTCGCGGCGATGCCTTCGCCCTGCAGTCCCGCGATCATCGCCACGGCAAGGTCGGCGGTCAGCTCGGGGTCTTCGGAATAGCACTCGAAGTTGCGCCCGTTGGTGACCGACCGCTGGATGTTGACCGTCGGCGCAAGCGAGGCATGTGCGCCTTTCGACTTCACCTCCTCGGCCAGCGCCTTGCCGATCCGGCCGGCAAGGTCCACGTCCCAGGTCGCGCCGATGCTGATCCCGACCGGGAAGGCCGCCGCCGTGACCCCGCCGATCAGCGATCCCGACCCGCGCGCCCCGTTCGGCCCATCCGTCACCCGCATCTTGCCGATGCCAGGCCGGGGTATGGCGGGCAGCGACCAGAAATCCTCTCCGGACAGAAGTGCGACCTGTTCTTCCAGGGTCAACTGGTCAACAAGCAGATCGGGTGAAGTCTGTGTCATGGCATCTGTCCGCTTTCGGGGCCGTGTTTGCCCATGAAATCACAGCGTCGCGGCCTGCACCATCTCTGTCACATGCGCCGGGCCGGTCGGCCGGATGCCATTGGGGTTCAGGGTCTTGATCGAGTAATAGCCGCGCGTGATGTGGTCGAGGTTCACCGTCGCAGTCACCCCCGGCAGACGCAGGATGCGCAGCATGTAGGCCGACAGGCGCGGATACTGGGCGATCAGGGTGCGCGAGGCCCGGGGGCAGATCAGCGCGACGTAAAGCCGATAGCGCCCGGCCTCGGCCTTGAAGCCGCCGGTTCCCGTTGGTCCGGGCGCGCCGTCCGCGGTGATCCAGTTGCGGAAGCTGGGGGTCTGGCGGACAAAGCGGCCCTTTTCGTCGGCCTTCTGCACTGGCTGCCAGTCTTCCGCCCATCTGCCATCGACCAGCATCGGTGCCTTGTCAGGCGTGAAACACGAAGGAGCGCATCGACACCGACCCCAGGTCGATCGCATCGGTCATGAACGTAAGTTGGTCGCGCCCGTCCGACGCCCCGGCGATGGTCAGCGCGGGCATGTAGTGGTCGACGGTCGGGTGCGCCATCCGAAGCAGCGCCCCAAGCCCCGCAGTGTCGGCCAGCGGCTTCAGGTCGCGCGCTTCCAGCCGGTCGGCGAACAGCCGGTCGAACTCCAGCGCAAAGTCCTGCGGCTGGCCGCCGAACCGCATGGCACGCAGGTTGTGGACCACGTTGCCCGACCCCAGGATCAACACTCCCCGGTCACGCAGCTGCGCAAGGGTCCGGCCAACCTCCAGCTGGTGATCCAGCCCTCGTCCCATGTCGATCGAGACCTGGAACACCGGCACTTTCGCCTGCGGATAGAGGAACCGAAGCACCGTCCAGGCACCGTGGTCCAGACCCCAGCTGTCATCCTCGGCGGCGTGGTGGCTTGCCAGAAGGCTGACGACCTCCCGCGCAAGCTGCGGATTTCCCGGGGCAGGGTAGTCCATCGCATACAGCGCATCCGGGAAGCCGTAGAAGTCATGGATCGTCTTCGGCAGGGCCGAGACATCGACCAGAGTCGTCCCACGCGTCATCCAGTGTGCCGAGACGACCAGGATCGCCTGCGGCTCGGGCAGGCTTTGCCCCAGGGCGGTCCAGGCCCGGCTGTAGTCGGTGTCTTCCAGCGCATTCATCGGGCTGCCGTGGCCGAGGAACACCACCGGCATCCGGGCCGACGGGGCCAGCCGGTCGCGCAGGGCATGAAGGTCAGAGATCGCGCTCATTGGTCAAATCCTTTCGGAAAGGGGCCGCCCGCATCAGGGCGGCCCGGAACGGTCAGGCGGTCGCGAGGGCGCGCGGCGAAGGCTTCAGCGCATAGGCGCCGCTGCCCAGAAGCGCGATCACGCCTTGCACGATGGCCCAGAACAGCGGGAATTCCCAGCCGCCACCTGCGTTGGAGAAAACCCAGCCGTTGCCCGAATGTGCCCAGGTGGCACCGAGTAGCACGGCGATCAGCGCCAGCGATACGGCGCGGGTGGCGACGCCCAGGACCAGCGCAAGACCGCCGCCGATCTCGGCGAGGATCGTGAGGTAGGCAAAGAAGCCCGGCAGACCAAGGCTTTCGAAGAAGCCGACGGTGCCCGGGAGAGTGAAGATGAAGAGCTTCATCAGCCCATGGGCGACGAACAGCGCCCCGCTGGCGACGCGAAGGATCAGGGCGGCATAGTCGGAATTGGGGGTCATGGCGGTGTCCTATCCTGCGCCGAAGGGATTGGCGCGTTTCTGATGCCCCTCAGATAGGCCTTGACCGACCTGCATGAAATGGCGAATTTGCAGAATGACTATCCACAAAACGTTCCGAATAACATGGACCTGATCGACGAACTCAAGGCTTTCGTGACCACGGCGCAGACCGGATCGTTCACGGCGGCGGCGGACCAGCTTGGCGTGTCGAACCGGCTGACCTCGAAATATGTGGCGGAACTGGAAGGGCGGCTCGGGGTCCGCCTTCTGCAGCGCACCACGCGCAAGGTGGGCCTGACCCCGGCCGGCGAGGACCTTCTGTCGCGCGCGCCAGCCCTTCTGGACGATCTGGACGCCCTGATCGGCGAGGTTTCCGAAGGCTCGCGCGGCTTTGCCGGGGTGATCCGGGTCTCGGCCTCGGTCACCTTCGGCGAGATGTATGTGTCCGGGATGCTGGAGCGCTTTGGCCAGCGCAACCCGTCCCTGTCCTTCGACCTGCGCCTGAACGACCGCCATGTCGATCTGGCCGCCGAAGGCATCGACGTCGCCTTCCGCATCGGGCGCACCGACACGCAGTCGCTGAAGGTCCGCAAGCTGGGCAGCGTCCGCTCGATCCTTGTCGCAAGCCCGGCCTACCTTGCCGCGAGGGGCACCCCCCGCGTCCCGGCCGACCTGGCCCTGCACGACTGCATCCTCGACACCAACCGCCGCGCGCCGCGTCGCTGGCAGCTTGGTCCGGATGGTCCCGCCATCACGGTCCAGGGCCGCTTCCAGGTCAACTCTGCCCGTGCCGCGG
Organism: Pseudomonadota bacterium; assembly: GCA_040385165.1. GTDB lineage: Bacteria > Pseudomonadota > Alphaproteobacteria > Rhodobacterales > Rhodobacteraceae > Tabrizicola. Next base: position 333,016 of record JAZKHX010000001.1, read on the forward strand.
TCGAGCTTGCCGCCAAGGGCCATGGTCTGGCCTACGCCCCGCGCTTCGCGGTCTACGAGGCCCTTGATGCCGGCCGGGTCGTGGCCATCCTTGCCGATCATCCCGGAGAGACAGGTGCCCTGAACGCCGTCTACCTGGAGGGACGTGTCCTGCCCCGCAAGGTCCGCGCGCTGATCGATTTCGCCGCCGAAGACATCAGGGCACTGGACATCCTCTGACCCGTCCGCCGTCAGCGGCTAGATTGCCGGATCAGAAGCTCCGGCCGGATCAGCACCGTTGCGGGCTGGCTTTGCCGTCCGTCCAGCACGTCAAGGATCAGGGATGCCGCCGCAGCGCCAATCTCGCGCGGGAAGGGGTTGATCGTGGTCAGCGCCGGGACCGAAACCTCGGCGATCTCGTAATCGCCGAACCCTGCGATCCAGATCGCCTCCGGCACGGCGATCCCCCGCCGTTGACATTCGGTCAGCGCGCCGAAGGCCGACAGGTCGGACACGCAGATCACCGCCTCGGTGTCGGGCAGGCTCTCCAGCAGCCGCCCCATCGCCGCCGCCCCTTCGCGCATCGAGATCGGCGGAGCGCCCGCCGCGATCAGGCGCGAGGCGTCAAGTCCATGCGCCTGCATCGCGGCCACAAAGCCCTCGCGCCGGTCGGTGCCACGGGTGTCGCGGTCGGCGTCCCCCCCGATGAAGGCGATCCGGGTCACGCCGCGCGCGACGAAATGGTCGATCATCCCGCGCACGGCGGCGGCGTTGGAAAAGCCCACGACATGACCGATCGGAGCGTCCGGCAGATCCCAGGTCTCGACCACCGGAATCCCTGCGTTCTCCAGAAGCCTCCGTGCGCGCGGCGTGTGCTTGCCCCCGGTGACCACGATGGCCTCGGGGCGGCGGCGCAGAAGCTGCTCGATCAGCCGCTCTTCCTCGTGGATGTCATAGTCTGTGTAGCCCAAGAGGATCTGCAGGCCCCGGTCCTTCAGCCCCTCGGACAGGCCGCGCAGGGTTTCCGCGAAGTTGGCGTTGTTGATCGACGGGATCGTCACCGCGACGAAATCGCTGCGCTGCGACCGCAAGGACGATGCCGCGCTGTCAAAGACATAGCCAAGCTCTTCCGCCGCCTTCCGGATCGTGTCCCGCGTCGCCTCGCTGACCGAAGTGTCCCGCTTGAAGGCCCGGCTGACCGTCATCGGCGAGACCCCGGCAAGTCGGGCGACATCGGCCATGGTCGGGGCTTTGCGAAGGCTGGTCATACCCTTTGCTATCGTTACCCTTGGCCGGAATCCAGCGCCGGGGCGAAGCCGTGTGCCGTGGTGACATGGTGGTGGATGCGGCCAGCGAAGTGGCGGGCCAGCACGGCTTCGGTCGCGGCCCGGCCTTCCTTGCGGATCGGGTGGGACAGGAAGGATTCAACCGTGTCCATGTCCGGCCAGTCGATCGCCAGGATCAGCGGAAACTCCGGTGCGCCTACGTCGCGACCTTCCGCAAAGGTGACATGGATGGCAAGTGCGCCGGGAAAGCGTTGCCAGACCGGCAGCATCTCGGCCAGCACATCGCGGCGGAAGGCCTCGGCGTGGCCCTCATGCAGGGTGCCCTCGAACAGGGCATAGCGGGTGATCATGTCAGGTCCTTTCGCGGCCCACTAAAGAATTCCATCAGCGCGGCCTGATCCTCGCCGCCAAGCCCAGCAGCGGTCAGCATCCGGTGGACCTCGGCACAAAGCGCGGTCAACGGCATTGCGGTGTGGGTCAGGCGGGCCAGATCGGCGGCCCCGTTCAGGTCCTTGACCATGTTGTCGATCCGCCCGGTCCGCCGGTAATCGCGGGCCGCCATGCGCGGCATGTATTCCTGCAGGATCGCAGAATCGGCACGGCCCCCTTTCAGCGCCTTCGGGATCATCATCGCATCGACCCCTGCAGCCTCGGCCAGCGCGGTGGCTTCGGCCACTGCCAGAAAACCCAGCCCGCACAGGACCTGGTTGATCAGCTTGGTCGTCTGCCCGGCACCCCAACCGCCCATCCGCGTCTGGTTTGCTGCCACGCCCGCAAGGATCGCCTGCGCTTCGGCCACATCCTCAGGGTCGCCGCCCTGCATCAGCGTCAGTTCTCCCGTCGCGGCTTTCGGGATGCCGCCGGAAAGCGGGCTGTCCACCCAGCGCAGGCCCTTGGCCTTGGCATCCTCGGCCAGCGACTTCGTGGCCTCGGGGTCGATCGAGGACATGTCGATGATCAGCGACCCCGGCTCCGCACCGTCCGCCACGCCGGTCGGGCCGAAAACCGCTGCCCGGACGACGTGCGGGGCATTCAGCGACAGGATCACCGCCTGCGCGCCTCTGGCCGCCTCCGCCGCCGAAGGAGCCGCCGTAGCCCCGAGCGCGACCAGAGCCGCGACCTTGGCCGGGTCCAGATCGAACACCGTCACCTTCGCGCCCGTCGCCACCAGCCGCGCCCCGATGGCACCGCCCATGGCACCGGCTCCGATCAGGGCAAGAGTGTGAGTCATCTCGGCTCCTTGGCGAGGTAGGGAACAATGGCGGCGATGATGGCGTCAAGCGGTTGGTCGATATCCACCGTCAGCGCCTCGTCCGGGCCGGGGGCTTCCAGCGTGGCGAACTGGCTGTCCAGCAGCGAGGTCGGCATGTAGTGGCCTTGCCGTGCGGCCATCCGCGCCAGAATCACCTCCCGGCTGCCCGTCAGATGGACGAACTGCACCGGCCCGCCCGCGCCTGCCCGGATGCGGTCGCGGTAGGCCCGGCGGAGCGCGGAACAGCCGACGATCACCGGGGTTTCCGTCGCCAGCACACCCGCCACCCGGTCCAGCCAGGGCCAGCGATCGGCATCGGTCAGAGGAATGCCCGCCCGCATCTTCTCGACATTCTCGGGCGGGTGCAGGTCATCGCCGTCACGGTAGGGAATGCCGAAGCGGGCGGCCAGCCCTTCACCCACCGAGGATTTGCCGCAACCCGACACCCCCATGATCACGACACGAAGGCTCATAGCGAGGCCGTGATCCCGCCATCCACATACAGGATGTGCCCGTTGACGAAACTGGCTGCATCCGAGGCGAGGAAAATGCACGCCCCCTGCAATTCGTCGACGCGGCCCCAGCGGCCCGCAGGCGTGCGCTTTTCCAGCCATGCCGAGAATGTCGGGTCGGCGACAAGGGCTGCGTTCAGCGGCGTGTCGAAATACCCCGGCGCGATGGCGTTGCAGTTCAGCCCATGCTTCGCCCAGTCCGTCGCCATGCCCTTGGTCAGGTTGCCGACCGCCCCCTTGGTCGCGGTATAGGGCGCGATGCCGGGCCGGGCGAGCGCGGTCTGCACCGACGCGATGTTGATGATCTTTCCCCGCCCCCGCGCGATCATGTGGCGGGCGACGGCCTGCCCGACGTGGAACACGCTGGCAATGTTGGTCTGCAACAGCCGCTCGAAGGCCTCGGCTGGGAAGTCCTCCAGCGGCGCGCGGTGCTGCATTCCGGCGTTGTTGACCAGGATGTCGATCTGCTTGCCCGACGCCTCGAACGCATCCACCGCGGCCCGCACCGCCGCATGATCCGTCGCGTCGAAGGCCAGCACCTCGGACCCCGCGATCCGCGCGGCGGCGGCCTTCAGCCTGTCCGGATCGCGTCCGTTCAGCACCACCTGCGCCCCCGCAGCCGCCATCCCCTCGGCCAATGCAAAGCCGATCCCCTGCGATGACCCGGTCACCAGCGCCCGCTTGCCGGTCAGGTTGAAAAGTTGCAGCCCCAAGCCCGCCTCCCGTTCAGTTCGCTCTCGACAAGCGCCTTCGGTTCCGTTTATGTTATCGATAACACGGTCTGTCAAGCACCCCATCACTGCCAGCGAGGAACCCGATGTCCAAACCGCACGTCCTGCAAGTCGGCCCCTATCCGGACTGGGATCAAGTCCCGCTGGAGGAAGCCTTCAGCCTCCACCGCTGGTGGGAGGCTGCCGACAAGGACGCACTTCTGGCCCGGGTCGGCCCGGACATCCGCGCGATTGCGACCCGGGGCGACCTCGGGGCCTCCGAGGCGATGATCGCCGCCTGCCCGAAGCTGGAAATGATCAGCGTCTTCGGCGTGGGCTACGACTCGGTGCATCTGCCATCGTGCCGGGCGCGGGGGATCGCCGTCAGCAACACCCCCGACGTGCTGACCGAGGATGTCGCCGATCTTGCGGTGGCCATGCTTCTGTCACTGGTGCGGCGGGTTGGTCCGGGCGAAGCCTGGGTGCGGTCGGGCGACTGGGTGACAAGGGGAGTGCCACCCCTGACCCGCAAGGTGTCGGGCACTCGGGCGGGGATTCTTGGACTGGGACGGATCGGGGCGGCAATCGGACGTCGTCTGCAGGGCTTCGGCATGGACATCGCCTATTCCGCCCGCAGCCCGAAACCGGAGGCCGAAGGCTGGGACTACATCCCCGACGCGGTGGCGCTGGCCGAACGGTCGGACCACCTGTTCGTGGCCCTCGCGGCGACCCGCGAAACCCGCCACATCGTCAATGCCCGCGTGTTGCAGGCTCTTGGCCCCGAGGGCACGCTGATCAACATCAGCCGCGCCGCGAACGTCGACGAGGCCGCCCTTCTCGACGCGCTGGAGGCCGGCCGGATCGCCGGCGCCGCACTGGACGTCTTCGAGGGCGAGCCGAACCTCAACCCGCGCTTTCTCACTGCGCCGAACATCCTTCTCCAGCCGCACCACGGCTCGGGCACCATCGAGACGCGCAAGGCCATGGGAAAACTGACGCGCGACAACCTGACGGCGCATTTCGCGGGCCGACCCCTCTTGACCCCGGTGCCGATGTGAAAGCCCCCCGATGAAAGCGATCGTCATCCATGCCGCCCGCGACCTGCGGATCGAAGACCGGGCCGAGGATGCCCTTCTTCCCGGTCAGGTCCGCCTGCGCCTCGCCACCGGCGGGGTCTGCGGCTCGGACCTGCACTACTACAACCACGGCGGTTTCGGGGCTGTCCGGCTCAAGGAACCGATGATCCTCGGCCACGAGGTTTCCGCCCGCGTCGACGACCCCGGCACCACCGCCTTCACCAAAGGCCAACTCGTCGCCGTCTCCCCCTCCCGCCCCTGCGGCATCTGCAAGTTCTGCCTCGAAGGGTTGCAGAACCAGTGCCTGCACATGCGCTTTTACGGTTCTGCGATGCCCTTCCCGCATATCCAGGGCGCCTTCCGGGAAGTCCTCGTTGCCGATGCCGGCCAATGCGTCGACGCCACCGGCCTGACCCCGGGCGAGGCGGCGATGGCCGAACCCCTGGCCGTCGCGCTCCACGCCACGCGCAGGGCGGGCGAGATGCTGGGCAAGCGCGTCCTCGTCACCGGCTGCGGGCCGATCGGCGCGCTTTGCATCCTTGCCGCGCGCAGGGCAGGGGCGGCCGAGATCGTCGCGACAGACTTGTCGGATTTCACCCTGTCGCTGGCACGGCAGGTCGGCGCGGACCGGGTGATCAACACGGGCAGCGACCCCGATGCCCTGACCCCCTACAGCGCCGACAAGGGCCATTTCGACATCCTCTACGAATGCACCGGCGTCGCCGCGGCGCTTGCCAGCGGCATCGCGGCCCTGCGCCCGCGGGGCGTAATCCTGCAACTGGGCCTTGGCGGGGACATGACGCTGCCGATGATGGCGATCACGGCCAGGGAACTTGACCTGCGCGGGTCGTTCCGGTTTCACCCGGAGTTTGCCACGGGCGTCGGTCTGATGCAGAAAGGCCTGATCGACGTGAAGCCCCTGATCACGCACACCGTCGCGCTGACCCATGCCGAGGACGCCTTCCGCCTTGCCTCGGACCGGACCCGGGCGATGAAAGCGCAGATCGTGTTCGCCGATTGACCGCGTTTCGGTTTGACCCTGCTCACCGGGTCGCCGACAAAAGGCTGCAAGGAGACGTCCGATGTCCTTCTTTGAAATCCACGACCCCGCCTTTGGCACCTTCGTCTTGGGCAACGCGCCGGTCAAGCGACTGGCGACCGGGTTCGACTGGGCCGAGGGGCCGGTCTGGTTCGGCGATCAGGGCAGCCTCCTGTTCTCCGACATCCCGAACAACCGGATGCTGCGCTGGACGGAAGACGGGCTGACGACGTTCCGTCACCCCTCCAACTATACGAACGGCCATACCCGCGACGGGCAGGGCCGCCTGATCAGTTGCGAACACGGAACCCGCCGCGTCACCCGCACCGAATGGGACGGGACGATCACGACCATCGCCGACGGCTTTCAGGGCAAACCCCTGAACAGCCCGAACGACGTGATCGTGGCCCGCGACGGTGCGATCTGGTTCACCGATCCGCATTACGGGATCATGACCGACTACGAAGGCTTCAAGTCCCCGCAGGACCTGCCCTGTCAGGTCTACCGCGTCGATCCCTCCGGCCGGATCGAGGCCGTCATCACTGACATGGCCTGCCCGAACGGCCTTGCGTTCAGCCCTGATGAAACCCGGCTCTACGTTGCCGACACCGGGCGGATGTTCAGCGCGGACCCCCAGCATATCCGCGTCTTCGACATGGTGGACGGGCGGCCCGCAAACGGCCGATTCTTCCATAAGGTGGACAAGGGCTGCGCCGATGGCATCCGCATCGACAGCGACGGCAACCTGTGGTCCTCGGCGGGCGACGGCGTTCACTGCATCGCGCCGGATGGGCATCTGATGGGCAAGATCCTCGTGCCCGAAACCGTCTCGAACCTCTGCTTTGGTGGCCGCGCCAGGCACCGGTTGTTCATCACCGCGACCACCAGCCTCTATTCCGTGATCCTCAACCGCAAGGGCGTGCAATGGCCATGAAGAAAATGGGGGCCGTGAGCAAACCGCAAACCGGCCTGATCGGGCTTGGCACCATGGGTGCAGCCCTGGCGCTGAACATCGCCGAGAAGGGCTTTCCGATCGCCGTCTGGAACCGCACCCCGTCGGTCACGCACGACGTTCGCGCGGGTGCCGGCGATCTGGCCGCCCGGATCACCGCGACCGACACGCTGGCCGATCTTGTCGCCGCCATCGCCCCGCCGCGCGCGATCATCCTCATGGTCCCCGCAGGCCCCGTCGTCGACGACATGCTGACGGCGCTTGCGCCGCTCCTTGCACCCGACGACCTGGTGATCGACGCGGGCAACGCCAACTTCCACGACACCAACCGCCGCAGCGCGCAGGGCCTTCCCTTCCGCTTCATGGGCATCGGCGTCTCCGGTGGAGAAGAGGGCGCGCGCCATGGCCCCGCCATCATGGCCGGAGGCAACCCGGAGGACTGGGTGCGCATGGCCCCGGTCCTGCAAGCCATTGCCGCCAGGGCCGAGGACGGCACCCCCTGCGCCGACCACATGGGTGCCGCCGGGGCGGGCCACTTTGTCAAGTCCGTCCACAACGGCATCGAATACGCCGACATGCAGATGATCGCCGAAACCTACGGCGTCATGCGCGACGGCCTCGGGATGACCGCTGCCGGGATCGCCCCGGTCTTCGCGCGCTGGAACGAGGGCACGCTGCGCTCCTACCTCGTCGAAATCGCCGCCGCCGTCGCCGCCGCTGCCGATCCGGTGAAGGGTGGCCCGCTGCTCGACATGATCGTCGACGCCGCCGGGCAGAAGGGCACCGGTCGCTGGACCGCGATCGAGGCACAGAACCTCGCCGCCCCGATCCCGGTGATCGAAGCCGCCGTGATGGCCCGCAACGTCTCCTCCCGCCGGGCCGAACGTGCGGCGGGCGAGGCGCTCTATGGTCCTGCGCCGCAGCGCGCCGAAGTCTCGCTGGCCGATCTCGAACATGCCCTGATCGCAGGCAAGATCCTGTGCTACGCGCAGGGGTTCGCGATGATGACCGCCGCTGCGCGCGACTTTGGCTGGGGGCTCGACATGCCCTCCATCGCCCGGGTCTGGCGCGCGGGCTGCATCATCCGCTCCGCCATGCTGAACGACATGGCCATGGCGCTCGCCCAAGACCCCGCCCGCAACCTGATGCTCGCCCCCTTCTTCGCCGACCACCTGCGCCGGTCCGTCCCCGCCCTGCGCCGCGTGGTGGCCGCCGGGGCGCTGAGCGGCCTCGGCCTGCCCGCCCTGTCGTCGGGCCTCGCGTGGTTCGACCTGATGCGCACCGCGCGCGGCACCGCGAACATGATCCAGGGCCAGCGCGACTTTTTCGGCCTCCACGGGTTTCAGCGGCTCGACGGGCTTGACCGCCCGCACGGCCCCTGGGCCGACGGGTAAGGTCAACATTCCCCTACTGAGGCGCAGGGACCGTTCTCGCTTGGCAGATTTGTCCCGCACCAAATCTGCCCCCGGCAGGCGCGTTGCCGCGCCAGCCCGGGCTGACACGGGCAGATCACCAGCAGAGGTCCGCTGCCCGACGCCCCCTGTCCTCCGGCTTGCGCGCCTTCAGCCAACGGACCGGGCGACTGTCCGCTGGACAGTCACCTGATCGGTCCGGGAACCGCGCAGACTTCTGGGCAACACCAGAAAGCACTGGCGAAGATCTTGCCCTCATCCCGTCTCGCCCGGCACCAGCCGGGTCTGGACCACCGTCACTTCCTGCCCCGGCTCACCCTTCAGCCGCGCCACCAGCGCCTCGGCCGCTGCCTTGCCGATGGCCGTCGTTGGCACCACGGTCGTCGTCAGCCGCTTGGGCAGGATCGACGCTGCCTCCATCCCGCCCCAACCCGCGATCCCCAGATCCTCCGGCACCCGGATGCCCTTCGCCGCCGCATAGGCCAGACCCCCGACCGCCATGTCATCGTTGTGAAAATAGACCACATCCAGGTCCGGCGTCCGCGCCAGCAGCGTCTCCAGTCCGTAATAGCCCGCATAGAACCCCGGCATGTCCATAAGCACCTCCCGGTCCACCAGCGGATGTCCGGCCCCCGCCAGCACCGCCTGAAACCCCTCCAGCCGCGCCTGCCCCATCACATCCGCCCGCGCCAGCGCGCCGACATATCCCGCCCGACGCCGCCCCCGGCGCAGCAGGAACTGCCCCATCTCCGCCCCGCAATCATGGTGCGAGAACCCCACCGACATGTCGATCGGGCTGGTGGTCAGCTCCCAGATCTCCACCACCGGCGCCGCCACCTGCCGCAAAAGGTCCACCGTCGCGGGCGTATGGTTCCGCCCCGACAGAATCAGCCCCGCTGGACGCCAGCTGGCGATCTGGCGGACCCAAGCCTCTTCCTCGACCACCGAATGGTTGTTGGCCCCGATCATCAGCTGATAGCCCAGCCGACTTAACGCCCGGTCCACCCCGTCCAGCACATGCGCGAACAGGCCCGAAGTCAGGCGCGGCACGCACATCCCGACCAGCGTGCTGGACTGGTACGACCCGAAGGCCGCCGCCAGCTTGTTCGGCACATATCCCAGTCTTTCCGCGACCTTGACCACCCGGTCCCGCGTGTCGTCGGAAAACCCGGTGCCGCCGCGCAACACCCGGCTGACGGTCATCTTCGACACCCCCGCCGCCTTGGCGATGTCCTCCAGATTGGCCTTCATCCGACTATCCTCGCCGCTTCATGTTATCGATAACTTTCCGCTTGACAGAATCCGGGTCCGGGACCACGTTAGGCTACGTTACCGGTAAACCTGACGCAAGATCAGGCACGCCCGGGAAGGGAGGAGCCTGCCCATGCAACCGTCGTCCGACGGCCTGTTCTTCGACCGCATCGTCAAGTCCTTCGGCGGGACTCAGGCGCTGAAAGGTGTGTCGCTGAAGGTCGCACGCGGTGAGATCGTCGCCCTTCTGGGCGAGAACGGCGCGGGCAAGTCCACCCTGATCAAGACCCTCGGCGGAATCCACCGTCCCGACGAAGGTGGCGTCCTGATCGACGGCACGCCCTACGCGCATGAGGCCGGGAAATCCGGTGGCCAGAAGGTCGCCTTCATCCACCAGGACCTCGGCCTGATCGACTGGATGTCCGTCGCCGAAAACATCGCCCTCGCGCTCGGCTACGTACGCCGCGGCCGCCGCATCGACTGGACCGCCACCGAAGCCCGCGCGGATGAGGCGCTCAAGCTGGTCAAGGCCGACTTCCCCGCCACCGCCCGCGTCTCCAGCCTGACCCGCACGCAGAAATCCCTCGTCGCCATCGCCCGCGCCCTTGCCGCCGATTGCGACTTCCTCGTCCTGGATGAGCCCACCGCCAGCCTGCCCGCCGACGAAGTCGAACTCCTGTTCGACGCTCTCCGCCCGCTGAAAGCGAAAGGCGTGGGCATGATCTACGTCTCTCACCGCCTTGACGAGATCTTCCGCATCGCCGACCGTGTCGCCGTCCTGCGTGATGGCCAGATGGTCGGCATGCGCCCCGTCGAACACACCACGCCCGAGGAACTGGTTTCCCTCATCGTCGGCCGCAAGGCGCGCGAGATCGCGCGTCCCCCGGTCCAGGACGGCCCCGCGATCCTGTCCGTTGATCACCTGAAGACCCCCGCCGTCGGCCCCGTCAGCTTCCAGATCAAGCGTGGCGAGCTTCTCGGCCTCGCGGGTCTCCGCGGTGCGGGCCACGAAGACATCGGTCGCGCCCTGTTCGGCGTCATCCCCCACGCCGGAAAGATCAGCCTCGACGGCAAGTCGCCCAACCTTGCCACCCCGCAGACCGCCATGCGCTCCGGCATCGGCCTTGTCGCCCGCGACCGCGTCGGCGAAAGCGTGGCCCCCGGCATGGCGATCCGCGAGAACGCCTTCCTCAACCCCTCCGCCACCGGCCGCAGCCCCCTGTCCCTGATGTCGGCGGGCCGCGAGGAATCCCTCGCCCGCGCCATCGGTATCCGCGTCGGCTTGTCCCCGAACGACCCCACCCTCGCCATCGAGGCCCTGTCCGGCGGCAACCAGCAAAAGGTCGTCGTCGGGCGCTGGCTGGACAGTGGCCGCCGCCTTCTGGTCACCGAAGACCCGACCGCAGGCGTCGACGTCGGCGCCAAGGCCGAGATCTACCACCTGCTGTATCAGGCCCTCGCAAGCGGGATGGGTGTCCTCGTCGTCTCGACCGATTTCGAGGAAATCGCCAACATCTGCCACCGCGCCATCGTGTTCAGCCGGGGCCTGCCGGTTGCCGAGCTGACCGGCGTCGAACTTTCCACCGAATCCCTGATCCAGGCCGCATCGGCCGGTGAAGCCGCCTGAGGACCACATGCCCGGTATCGAATCCAACGCCGTCGAGCCCACCAAGGACGAACTTCGCGGCCTTTCCTCTGCGCAAAAGCTGGTCCGGCTGGCCCCGACCTACGGCCTTGTCATCCTGATGGTCGGGCTGATCCTGTTCTTCTCGGTCCTCTTGCCGAACACCTTCCCGACGCTGCTCAACCTGCGCTCGATCCTGTCGGACAAGGCGATCATCGCGCTTCTGTCGCTGGCTGCGATGATCCCGATGGTCGCGGGCCGGATCGACCTGACCGTGGGTTATGGCATTGTCCTTTGGCACATCCTCGCGATCAGCCTGCAGACGATGTATGGCCTGCCTTGGCCCGTGGCGGTTGGGGTGGTCCTGATCCTCGGCATCGCCACCGGCGCGCTGAACGGCCTTCTGGTCGAAGTCGCCCGCATCGACAGCTTCATCGCCACGCTGGGCACCGGCACCGTGCTTTATGCCCTGGCACTCTGGCACACCGGCGGGCGGCAGATGGTGGGGCAGTTGCCCGACGCCTTCTATGCGATCAACGGCACCTTCGTCTTCGGCCTGCCGATCACCGCCTTCTACGTCCTGGCGATCACCCTGATCCTCTGGGTCGTCCTCGATTACACCCCCATCGGCCGCTACCTCTACGCCATCGGTGCCAACCAGCGCGCGGCGGAACTGAACGGCATCCCGACCCGCAAGTTCGTCATCGGAGCCTTCGTCACCTCGGGCGCGCTGACCGCGCTGGCGGGGGTGCTTCTGGCCTCGAAGCTGCGGATCGGCCAGGCCTCGGTCGGCCTTGAATTCCTGCTGCCCGCACTGGTCGGCGCGTTCCTTGGGTCGACCACGATCAAGCCCGGACGCGTCAACGTCTGGGGCACCATCGTCGGGGTGATGATCCTTGCGGTCGGCATCTCGGGCATCCAGCAGTTCGGCGGATCGTTCTGGGTCGAGCCCCTGTTCAACGGCACGACGCTTCTGATCGCCATCGGCATCGCCGGATACGCCCAGCGCAAGAAGGGCGCGAAATCGCAATAACAACAGCATCCTAGGGAGGAAACCACATGCTGAAACGGACTCTGCTTCAAACCCTGCTTGCCGGAACGGCGCTTGCCTTCACCGGCTTCGGCGCCTTTGCGCAAGACGCCTTCGACGGCCCCACGGCAGGCCCCAAGGCCGCCGAGGGCAAGACCATCGTCGTCCTCGCGGGCGACCTGAAGAACGGCGGTATCCTGGGTGTCACGACGGGCATCGAGGAAGCCGCCGCCAAGATCGGCTGGACGGTCAAGGTGCTGGACGGCGCAGGCTCGGTGCAAAGCCGGTCGGCTGCTGTCGGTCAGGCGCTTGCCCTGAACCCCGACGGGATCGTCATCAACGGCTTCGACGCTGCCGAACAGCAGGCAGCCCTCGAAGGCGTGACCGCTGCCAAGATCCCGATGGTGTCCTGGCACTCCGGCCCCAAGATCGGCTGCGATGCGCCCGGCGGCATCTTCGCCAACGTCTCGACCGATGCGATGCAGGTTTCGGACGTGGCGGCGAAATGGGCCATCGACGATGCGGGCGGCAAGCCGGGCGTGGTGATCTTCACCGACTCGACATACCAGATTGCCATCGACAAGGCCGACCGGATGAAGAAGGCCATCGAGGAAGCCGGCGGCACCGTCCTTGAATACGTCGACACCCCCATCGCCGAAACCTCAACCCGGATGGGTCCGCTGACCACCACGCTTCTGCAGAAGTATGGCGCCTCCTGGACGCATTCGCTGGCGATCAACGACCTTTACTTCGACTTCATGGGCCCGTCACTGGCCGCAGCCGGGATCGACGGCAAGGGCGCGCCGAAAGCCGGGTCGGCAGGGGACGGCTCCGAAGCCGCCTTCCAGCGCATCCGTACCGGCCAGTATCAGGCCGTGACCGTCGCCGAACCCTTGAACCTGCAGGGCTGGCAGCTGGTGGACGAACTGAACCGCGCGATTTCGGGACAGGCCTGCTCGGGCTACATCACCGCGCCTGCACTGGTGACCGAAGCGGGCCTTGCCACGACAAAGGGTAACGCCTTCGACCCGAACAACGGCTACCGCGAGGCCTATGCCGCGATCTGGGGCAAGTAGGTCTTCCCCTTTCTTGGCAGATTTGTCCCGCGACAAATCTGCCCGCGCCTGCCTGCCCGCGGCAGGCGCGTTTCCGCGCCAGCCCAGGCAGACGCGCGCATATTGCATCGGTCCGGTCTGCTGCCCCCCGCCCCTTGCCCAACGGCTTTCAGCCTTATGGGCAATGAAACCGATGGTCCTTCCACTGGAAGGTCCATCAGACGGTTTCAGCGCTACCCCCGGCCCGACGCGCCCAGTCCCCGAAGCACCGCCCGCGCCGCCTGCATCACCGGATCTTCGGTGTCGCGCAGAATGGCAATCCGGTCGAACCGGGCCGGATCCTTCGACAGCACTTCGCGCAGGGCCGCTCCGAACGCCATCCGCAGTTCCGTCCCGATGTTGAACTTGGCTATCCGGGACCCCGCCGCCAGCATCGCCCGCTGATCCACCGGCACCCCCGACCCGCCGTGGATCACCAGCGGCAGATCCGTCACCGCCTCGATCCGCCGCAGCAGCGCCAGGTCCAGCCCCTGACCCGCGCCCTGCTGCAAATGGACATTCCCCACCGACACCGCCAGCGCGTCCACCCCTGTCTCCTTGGCAAAGCGCGCCGCCTCCTCCGGATCGGTCCCCGTGGACGCCTTCCCCCCGGCATAGCCGACGACGCCGACCTCGCCCTCACAGGACACCCCCGCCGCATGGGCCATCGCCGCGACCTCGGCTGTCAGCGCGATATTCTGCGCCAACGGCAAAGCCGACCCGTCGATCATCACCGAACTGAACCCCGCCGCAATCGCGGCCCGGCAATCCCCCACGGTCAGCCCATGGTCCAGATGCGCCACCACCGGCACCGACGCGCCCTCGGCCAAAGCGCGGAACATCGCCCCCCAGACCGCCACCGGCATATGCGCCCGCGCCCCCGGCCCCGCCTGCAGGATCACCGGGGCGCGCTCCGCCTCAGCCGCCCGCACATAGGCCCGCGCATCCTCCCAGCCCAGACAGACCAGCCCCGGCACCGCATAGCCGCCCGCCAGCGCCGGCCCCAGCACATCGGACAGCGTCGCCAGCGTCATTTGAACTTGGCCACCATGTCCATGATCCCCGGAATCGTGTGCAGCTGAGCGGCATGGGTCGGCTGGAAATACTGCTTCAGACTGCGCTGCGACAGACCGCCCAGGATGGTGAAGTAATACATCTCGTACCCCGGCAGCGCGCAGCATGGGTGATAGCCCTTGTCGATCAGCACGGTCGAGCGGTTCATGATGTGATAGGCATCGCCGGGTTCGTTATCCACCCGCTGCAACATCTGCAGACCCGAGCCATAGTCGGGCCGAAAGCGGAAGTTGTAGCACTCGTCATGCCGCGTCTCGTCCGGCAATCGATCCTTGTCATGCTTGTGCGACGGAAACCCCGACCAGCCGCCCGCGCCCACGGTGAACAACTCGCTGACCAGCAGGCGACCCACCCGGTCGTGATACTTGGTCCCCAGGATATGCTTGATCTTGCGATGCGTCTTGGTGTCGTCCGACCCATACTGCACCACATCCAGATCGCCCGCGCGCACGGCGAACGGGCTCAAAGCCTCATCGAACTTCGCGCCTGCGATGAAACACTCCGTCGCCGTCCGTGCCGTGATCCGTGTCCCGGTGCCCGAAGGCACATAGACCCCCTCCGGCTCGCCGTCCCAGACATCGACGCCCCGGTTGCCGATATCGGTGAAGGTCTCTCCCGAAACCTCGACCGTCACTGTCCCCGTCGCGGGCACCACGCAGGTCTCATAGCCGGGGGTGCGGTACTCGAACGTCTCCCCCGCCTTCAGCCGCACGATGTTGAAATAGACCAGCGGCACCAGGGGGTCGGCCATGCCGACGATGGCCCGGTTGAGGTTGTCATGCGGAGGAATATGCATCTTCAAGTCCCTTCGGGGATTGGGCCGGGATGACCGGCAAGGAAGGCGTCAAGCTCGGGTCCGTCAGGCATCGCGGGCGCGCAAGCAACGCGGGCCACGACCATCGCCGCCGCCGCCGACCCGCGCAGCACCGCCGTCTTCACCGGCAGACCCGCCGCCAGCCCGGCCAGGAAGGCCCCCAGAAAACTGTCCCCCGCCCCGGTCGGCTTCAGCGCCTTCGTCGGGTAGATGCCGGTGACAAACTCGCCCTCGCGCGTGATCGTGACCGCGCCCTTCTCGCCCCTCTTGTAGACGACGATCTGCGCGCCCTCGGCGATCAGGCTGCGGGCCTTGTCCAGCCCCCGGTCCGGATGCCCGGCCATGAAGCCGAACTCGACATCATTGCCGACAATCACATCACACAGCGCTCCTGCACGGGAATAGACCGCCGAGGCCATCGCCGCCGAGGGCCAGGAATAGGGCCGGTAGTCCACGTCAAAGATCAGCGGCACGCCCGCCGCCCGCGCCCGGTCAAAAGCGCGAAAACAGGCCGAGCGTGACGGCTCCGCCGCCAGCACCGTCCCCGTCGTGACCAGCGCCGAATAGTGCGCGTAATCCACCGCCTCGACATCGGCCATGGTCATCGCGAAATCTGCCGCCCCGTTGCGATAGATGACCGACTGGCAATTCTCTGCCCGCGTTTCCACCACGGCCAGCGAATTGCGCGCCTCGCCGCCCTCGGCCTGCACAAGGCTCCGGTCCACCCCATAGCCGTCCAGCTGCGCCAGACAGAACCGGCCCACCGCGTCGTCCGACACCCGCGTCAGCAGCGCCGCCTGACAGCCTTGCCGCACCAAAGCCACCGCGATGTTGGCCGACGACCCGCCCAGGTGTGCTACAAAGCGTGTCGCCTCTTCCATCTTCGTGCCCGGGGGATCGGCATACAGGTCCATTCCGGCCCGGCCAATCACCAGAAAATTCCGATCCCGCAGCCGCGCAAGCTCTGCCATGTTGCCCCTCTCCGGTGGCGCACCACATGGACCCCAAGCGGGGACTTGCGCGCTTTCCGAAGTCAGGATACAGATTTTGCAACCGGTTGCAATATGCGCAGCGAAAGTGAGACGGCAATGGCAGAGATCGGGATCGGACTGGTCGGCGGCGGCTACATGGGCAAGGCCCATGCCTTGGCCTACTCCGCCGTTGCAGCGGTGTTCGACACGCCTCTCCGCCCCCGGCTTGAGGTGATCGCCGCCACCAGCGCCGACGGCGCGGAACGCTATCGCAAGGCTTACGGCTTTGCCCGTGGGACGGCTGACTGGCGCGACCTCGTGGCCGATCCCAAGGTGCAGGCCGTGGTCATCGCCTCGCCCCAGTCCACCCACCGCGCGATAGCCGAAGCTGCCTTTGCCCTGGGCAAGCCGGTCTTCTGCGAAAAGCCGCTTGGCGCCTCGCTTGCCGACGCCAAGGCGATGACCGCCGCCGCCGAAGCCTCGGGCGTGGCGAACATGATCGGCTTCAACTACGTCCGCACCCCCGCGACCCAGTTCGTCCGCCAGCTTCTTGCCGACCGCGCGATTGGCGACATCACCTGGTTCCGTGGTGAGCATACCGAGGATTTCCTCTCCGACCCGACGCTTCCCGCCAACTGGCGCACCCGCGACCGGGCGAACGGCTGCATGGGCGACCTTGCCCCGCATCCGATCAACTGCATGCTGGCGCTGATGGGCCCGGTCGCGGAACTCAACGCCCGGATCGAAACCGTCCACGCCACCCGCCCCGGCCCCGCTGGCCCCGAAGCGGTGACGAACGACGACCACGCCCAGATCATGTTGCGCTTTGCCTCTGGCGTGATGGGGCACCTCTATATCAGCCGCACGGCGACGGGCCGGAAGATGGGCTATGCCTACGAAATCCACGGCACCAAGGGCGGCATCCGCTTTGACCAGGAAGACCAGAACTCGGTCTGGCTCTACCGGGCGGAGGGGCCGGAATCGACGCGCGGCTATACCCGCATCCTGACCGGCCCCGCGCACCCCGACTATCTCGCCTTCTGCCAGGGTCCGGGCCACGGCACCGGCTATCAGGACCAGATCATCATCGAGGCCAAGGATTTCCTGACCGCGATCCACTCCGGCCAGCCCGTCTGGCCGACCTTCCGCGACGGGCTGGCCGTCAGCCAGCTTGTCGAAACCGCCTTCCAGTCGTCCGACAGCGGCCAGTGGCTCGCTGTTCCCGCCACATGAGGACCGAATGACCATCCGTATCGGCAATGCGCCCTGTTCCTGGGGCGTCGAATTCGCAGGCGACCCGCGTAATCCGCCGTGGCGGCAGGTCCTGAAGGACTGCGCCGACGCGGGCTACACGGGGATCGAGCTTGGCCCCATCGGCTTCATGCCCGAGGATCCCGCGATCCTGTTTGACGCGCTGGAGGAGAACGGCCTCGACCTGATCGGCGGTGTCGTGTTCCGCCCGTTCCACGACCCCGCCGCCTGGGACGACGTCCGCGACGCCGCCTGGCGCACCTGCCGCGCGCTGACCGCCCACGGCGCTCAGCACCTCGTCCTGATCGATTCGATCTCGCCCCGTCGCGCCCCCACCGCAGGCCGCGCCGATGCCGCCGAACAGATGGACGCCGCCGAATGGGCCGCCTTCCGCGACCGCATCAGTACCATCGCCCGCCTGGGGACCGAGGAATTCGGCCTGACCGTCGGCATCCACGCCCATGCCGCCGGTTTCATCGACTTTGAACCCGAGCTTGAACGCCTGCTGGACGAGGTCGACGAGAAGATCCTGAAGATCTGCTTCGACACCGGCCACCATTCCTATGCGGGCTATGATCCGGTCGCCTTCATGCGCCGCCACATCGACCGGATCTCCTACATGCACTTCAAGGACATCGACCCGGTGGTGAAAGCCGACGTGATCGCGAAAAGCACCGGCTTCTACGACGCCTGCGGGCAGGGCATCTTCTGCAATCTCGGCAAAGGCGACGTCGACTTTCCGTCCGTCCGCCAGATCCTCCTCGATGCTGGCTACCAGGGCTGGTGCACCGTCGAACAGGACTGCGACCCGACGCTGGACGTCAGCCCGATTGACGACGCGCGGAAGAACCGCGAATACCTCTCCTCCATCGGCTTCTAGAAGGGCACCGACCATGGCAAAACTCAACTGGGGCATGATCGGTGGCGGCGACGGCAGCCAGATCGGCCCGGCCCACCGACTGGGCGCGCTTGCTGACGGGCAATTCGCCATGGTTGCCGGTGCCCTGGACCATCGCCCCGACGCAGGCCGCGATTTCGCGCAGCGCCTCGGCATCGCCCCCGACCGCGCCTATGGCGACTGGACCGAGATGCTGGCAGGCGAACGGAACCGCCCCGACCGCGTCGACCTTGTCACCGTCGCCACGCCGAATTCCACCCACTTCCAGATCACCAAGGCCTTCCTCGAAGCCGGGTTCCATGTCCTGTGCGAAAAGCCGATGACCATGACGGTCGAGGAAGGCGAGGACATCGTCCGCATCGCCGAAAAGACCGGCCGCATCTGCGCGGTGAACTACTGCTATTCCGCCTATCCGATGATCCGCCAGGCCCGTGCGATGGTCCGTGCGGGCGAGATCGGCCGCGTCCGCCTGGTCGTCACCAGCTTCAGCCACGGCCATCACGGCGATGCCACCGACGCCGACAACCCTCGCGTCCGCTGGCGCTATGACCCGGCAATGGCGGGGGTATCCGGCCAGTTCGCCGACTGCGGCATCCACGCGCTGCACATGGCGAGCTTCGTCTGCGACGACGAGGTCACCACCCTCTCGGCCGACTTCGCCTCGACGATCCCGTCGCGAGAGCTTGAAGACGACGCGATGGTCAACTTCCGCACCGCACGCGGCACCGTCGGCAGGCTCTGGACCTCCTCCGTCGCCATCGGGCGACAGCACGGGTTCGACATCCAGATCTTCGGCGAAACCGGGGGTCTGCGCTGGGCCTCGGAACAGCCGAACCAGCTTATCTACACCCCCGTCGGCTCGCGGACGCAGATCATGGAGAAAGGCGAGGCGGGCCTTTGCGATGAGGCGAAACGCCTGAGCCGCGTCGCCATCGCGCATCCCGAAGGCTTCCCGATGGCCGTCGCGAACATCTACTCCGACCTCGCCGATGCCATCCGGGGCGAGGACCGCGACGGCCTGCCGCGCGCGCCTGCCGGTCTGCGCTCCATGGCCGCAGTCCACGCTGCCGTCGCCTCGGCCAAGGCCAAAGGAGCCTGGGTCGACGCCCGCCCGCCGATGTTCCGTTAGCGCAACGTCTCGTTTTGCCCGATTTGTCCGGCGACAAATCGGGCCGCGCCTGCCTGCCCCTGGCAGGCGCGTTTCCGCGCCAGCCCAGTCAGGCGCGCCCCGATTTCCCAGCGTGAAGGCATGCACCACGCCCCTTGGCTTCCGGCTTGCGCCTCCAGCCAACGGCCCGGGTGACTGTCCACTGGACAGTCACCTGATCGGCCCGGGTGCCGGGTGATTGGCAGGGTGACTGAGCCGCGCGATTTCGCGAAAGTCCGGACTGCCCTAGCGCAACGTCGCCCGCTCGACGACGCTGCAGGGAAACAGCCGGACCTCGGGCGGCAGGTCCGGCGTTTCGATGGTTGCGACCACCAGTGCTACGGCTGCTGCGATGATCTCGGCCACGGGCTGCCGGATCGTCGTCAGCCCGATGACCTGCCAGCGCGCCATCTCCATGTCGTTCAGCCCGATCAGCCCGATGTCCCGTGGCACTGACAACCCGGCCTCGCGGATCGCGCTCAGCGCGCCGACGGCCAGGAGGTCGTCGCCGCAGAAATAGGCCTCGGCCCGGTCCCCCTCCAGCAGGCGCTGCATCCGGGCCCGGCCGGCATCGAAGGTGTAGTCGTCGGCATAACTGACGCTGACGCTGATCCCGGGATGTTCGGCCAGCGTGCCGAGAAACCCCGCCGCGCGGTCCTGGGTCGATGTCGCCCCCCTTGGCCCGCCCAGAAACGCCACCCGGCCATAGCCGCGCTGGATCAAGGCTTCCGCTGCCATCCGCCCGCAGGCCACGTTGTCGATGCCCACCACATGCACATCCGGCGTGGCCGACCCGCGCCCGAAGGCATGCACCACGGGCAGCCCCGCGCCCTTGAAGCTTTCGGCAAAACTTGACGGCAGGGTGGACGAGGCGACGATCACCCCGTCCACCGAATACTGCCGCAGCATCCGCACCGTGGCCGCCGGATCGGTGGCATCGCTCAGGTTCACCAGCAGGGGACGCAGCCCCCGGTCCTGCAATTCCTTGGTGAAAAGGTCGAAAACCTCCAGGATCAGCGGGTTGTGAAAGTTGTTCACGACCAGACCGATCAGCTTGGTGCGCCCCGTTGTCAGGCTGGAGGCCAGCGCATTCGGCGCATATCCGAGGGCGGTTGCCGCCTCCTCGACCTTGGCGCGCGTCCGCGCCGAAACCGACGCGCCATCGGTAAAAGTGCGCGACACCGCGGATCGCGAGACCCCGGCCCGTTCCGCCACCTCTTTCAGCGTCACCGCCATCGCCTGCCCTTGCCCAGCGTCCTAACCTCCCCGACTATACATGCTGCGCCCCCGGTGAAAACCGATCAGGGCCGCAGGCCGGGAATCCGGCGGATTTCGCCCTTTGCTCCCGTTGACCACCCGGCTATGACGGCACGGTCAGACAGAGGTGACGCATGGACCATTTCCTGTATCGCAACGGCAGCTTGCATGCCGAGGATGTGGCCATCGCCGACATTGCCGCTGCCGTGGGCACCCCGTTCTACGTCTATTCCACCGCCACGCTGACGCGGCACTACCGGCTTTTCACCGAGGCGCTCAGCCCGCTGCCGCATCTTGTCTGCTTCGCGATCAAGTCGCTGTCGAATGTCGCGGTTCTCAAGACCCTCGGCAACCTTGGGGCGGGGATGGATGTGGTTTCGGGCGGTGAATACCTGCGCGCCAAGGCCGCCGGGGTGCCGGGGGACCGGATTGTCTTTTCCGGCGTCGGCAAGACGCGCGAGGAAATGCGGCTGGCACTGACCGGCGGCATCCGGCAGTTCAACGTGGAAAGCGAACCCGAAATGCGGGCGCTTTCGGAAGTGGCCGTCAGCCTTGGCGTGACCGCACCCATCACCATCCGCGTCAATCCCGACGTGGACGCCCGGACGCATGAAAAGATCGCGACCGGCAAGAAGGAAAACAAATTCGGCATCCCCATCGCCCGCGCGTCCGAGGTTTATGCCGAGGCCGCTCGGCTGCCCGGCCTGCAAGTGATCGGCATCGACGTCCACATCGGCAGCCAGCTGACCGAGCTGGAACCCTTCGAGCAGGCCTACCTCAAGGTCGCCGACCTGACCCGCCGCCTGCGCTCCGAAGGCCACAGGATCACCCGGCTCGACCTCGGCGGCGGGCTTGGCATTCCCTACCAGCGCTCGAACGACGCCCCGCCGCTGCCGACCGACTACGGCGCGCTCATCAAGCGGACCGTGGGCGACCTTGGCTGCGAGATCGAGATCGAGCCGGGTCGCCTGATCTCGGGCAATGCCGGGATCCTCGTCTCCAAGGTCATCTATCTGAAGACCGGCGAGGGTCGCGACTTCCTGATCCTCGACGCCGCCATGAACGACCTTGTCCGCCCCTCGATGTATGGCGCGCATCACGACATCATCCCGGTCGCCGAACCCCCGGTCGCCAGTCCAACGCAGGAATTCGACGTGGTGGGCCCCGTCTGCGAGACCGGTGACACTTTCGCAAGGGGCCGTGAGCTGCCCCTCGTCGCCGAAGGCGATCTTGTCGCCTTCCGGTCCGCGGGCGCTTACGGCGCGGTCATGGCGTCGGAATACAATACTCGGCCCCTGATCCCCGAGGTGCTAGTCCACGGGGATCACTTCGCTGTCATCCGGGCGCGCCCGAGCTTTGACGAAATCCTCAACCGCGATACGTTCCCGGAATGGCTGTGACGCACGGATTGTTCGTGTGGGCGGTCCCAGGCAGGTAAGATGACCGGATCAAAGTCCCAGGTGCCGCTGAAATCGCTTGTCCGGCCCATGCGGCTGACGCTGGCGGGCCTATGGGCCGAACGGCTGGCCCGCGCCTTCTGGCCGCTCTGGTCGCTGGTCCTTGTCACCCTTGCCGCGCTGGCTTTCGGGCTGCAGGATCTTGGCCCCCTGCGCTACGCGCAGGCGGCAGGCGCGGTGATCGGAATCTTCGGCCTGATCCTGCTCGCCCTCGGCGTGAGGCGTTTTCGCAAACCCACCGCCGCCGACGCGCTCGACCGGCTGGACGCCACCATGCCCGGTCGCCCCATCGCCGCTCTCGCCGACATCCAGGCCATCGGCACGAACGACCCCGCCTCGCTTGCCGTCTGGCAGGCCCATCAGGAGCGTATGGCCGCCCGTGCCGCCGGGGCCCGCCCTGTGCAGCCCGACCTGCGCCTCTCCTCGCGCGACCGCCTCTCGCTCCGCTATGTGGCGCTCACCGCCTTCGTCATGGCCGCGCTCTTCGGCTCGTTCTGGAAGGCCACCTCGGTCACCGGCCTGACCCCCGGCGCCGCCCTCGCGACTCCCGGCGGCCCAAGCTGGGAGGCCTGGGCCCAGCCCCCCGCCTATACCGGCAAGCCCTCGCTTTACCTCAACGACATCACCGACGAAGCCCTCGAACTGCCCACCGGCACCCGCCTGCAGATCCGGCTCTACGGTCCCGAAGGCAGCCTGACCGTCGCGCAGACCGTCGCCGACGTCCCGCCTCCCGCCGCCCCGACCGAAGCCAGCCCCGAAGCGACCCCC
This sequence comes from Pseudomonadota bacterium, assembly GCA_040385165.1. Classification (GTDB taxonomy): domain Bacteria; phylum Pseudomonadota; class Alphaproteobacteria; order Rhodobacterales; family Rhodobacteraceae; genus Tabrizicola. The sequence goes on from JAZKHX010000001.1 coordinate 355,869, forward strand.
GCCGCAGCCGTCCCGAACGCGGTGAAAGGCGTCCATGACCTGACCGTCACCCGCTCGGGCGACCTTGCCATCGACGGACCGAACGGCCGGGCGTGGCAGATCACCGCGATCCCCGATGCCGCCCCCCGGGTCGAAGTGACCGGAACCATGGTGCGCGAGGCCGACGGCCGCTTCAAGCAGACCTTCAAGGCCGCGGACGATTACGGCGTCGTCGCAGGCCGTGTCACCATCTCTCTCGACCTCGCCAAGGTCGACCGCCGCCACGGCCTGACCGTCGACCCCGAGACGGTGGAGCCCGTGGTTCTCGACCTGCCGATGCCGCGCAAGGGAAGCCGGACCGAACTGACCTCGACCCTGATCGACGACCTGTCGAAACACGTCTTCGCCAACCTGCCCGTCACCATGGTGTTTACCGTCGCGGATGCGGGCGGCAACGAAGGCTCGTCGGCCCCCTACCAGGTCACCCTCCACGGCAAGCGGTTCTTCGACCCCCTCGCCGCCGCCCTGATCGAGATGCGCCGCGACCTCCTGTGGAACCGGATCAACGCCCCCCGCGCGGTCCAGATCCTCAAGGCCGTCACCTACCGCCCCGAAGGCTTCATCCGCCACGACCGCGCCTTCCTGCACCTGCGCGTCCTGATGCGTCAGCTTGAGGCGAAACAGGCCAGCCTTTCCACCGAAGACCGCGACGCCATCGCCGAAAAGCTCTGGAAGATCGCCTTCATGGTCGAGGAAGGCAATCTTCAGGACGCGCTTGACCGGCTGCAACGCGCGCAGGACCGGTTGCAGGAAGCCATCAAGAACGGTGCCTCGCCCGAGGAAATCGAACAGCTGATGAAGGAAATGCAGCAGGCGCTGAACGAATACATGCGCGAACTGGCCGAAGAGGCGCAGCGCAACCCCGGCGACCAGCAGCAGTCCCAGATGATGCAGGGCCAGACGATGTCGGGCGACCAGATGCAGCAAATGCTCGACAAGCTGCAAGAGCTGATGGAGCAGGGCAAGACCGCCGAGGCCGCCGAACTGATGGAACAGCTGCGTCAGCTGATGGAAAACATGCAGGTGGTGCAGGGCCAGCAGGGGCAGGGGCAGGGGCAGAACGGCCCGATGGGCGACCTTGGCGAAACGCTGCGCGACCAGCAGGACCTGTCAGACGACGCTTTCCGCGACCTGCAGGGCGTGCCGCGCAACGGCGAAGAACCGGGCCAGGAACAACAAGGCCAGGATCAGGGCCAGGATCAGGGCCAGGATCAGGGACAGGGCCAGCAGGGTCAGGAACAGGGCCAGGGCGAAGGCCAGGACCCGCAGCAGGGCGACGGGCAGGGAGACGGACAAGATGACCGCAGCCTGACCGACCGCCAGCGCGACCTGCGCGAACGGCTGAACGACTTGCAGCAGGGCCAGCTGCCCGGCGACGGCACCGAACAGGGCGAGGAAGGCCGCCGCAATCTCGACCGGGCCGGTCGCGCCATGGGGGAGGCCGAGGATGCGCTCCGCGACGGCGATCTCGACGGTGCGCTTGACCGTCAGGCCGAGGCGATGCAGGCGCTGCGGGACGGCATGCGGGACTTTGGCGAGGCGATGGCCGACGAAGTCATGCAGCAGGGCCAACGCGGCTGCGGTCACGGCAGAATTCTTGGCGGCGGGTCGGTGGGGGGCGCCGCATCGGCACCGCGCAGGTAGAACGGCGCCGGTCGCCGGTCGCGCGGCAAGGTCTG
>JAZKHX010000001.1:357596-991141 GCA_040385165.1 Pseudomonadota bacterium
TTGGCGAGGCGATGGCCGACGAACAGCGCGAAAACCGCGACTCGCAGGGCGGCGACCGCGACTTCGGATCGGCCGATCCGAACGGCACCGACCCCCTTGGCCGCCGCCCCGGCGAAACCGCGCGCATCGGCTCGGACGAGAACATGGTCCAGAACGATCCCGACCAGCGGGCTCGGGAACTGCTTGACGAGATCCGCCGCCGTTCGGGCGAACTTGCCCGTCCGCTCGAAGAACTGGATTACCTCAAGCGCCTGCTCCAGATGTTCTGATCTTTCCCCCCGTTAAATCCTAAGTTGTGCACGATCCGGAATGTCTGACCGCGGCCCCGTTCAATCCCGCAAACACGCCCTTGCAATTCGGCTGCGGACCCGGCACTGGTCGATGGACCTTTGGTGCCGAACACCGGCCTCAACCGCTTTCAAGACAAAATTTGGTCAACAATAATGCGCATTTCCGACGGACAGGCTGTTCTTCCGGAAAAGCCCTTGCAGGTAGAGATTATGAAATCGGGCAAGCTTCGCGCCACGGCAGTCGTTCGCAAGAACTCCATTGCCTTCGTCGAACAGATGTTCGCGCTTTATGCCGACCGCCAGCCTCTCGTTCTCGTCTCCAGCGCGGAACAGGTGTCCGACCTTCCCGGCATCGAGATCGACCGCAGCATCGACCCCGCTGACCGGACCGGCTGGTTCGATGCCCAACATTCCGTCGTCCTCGACGATCTGCCGGCACAGGTGACCTACACCTCGGGAACCGAAGGGTTGCCGAAGGGCATCCTGCTGACCAACCGCAACCTCGGCTACACTACCGAGCGCATCATCGACGTGATGCAGATGACGGCCGAGATCCGGGAATATGTCGGCGTTCCGGCGACGTTCAGCTTCGGCATGGCGCGCTACCGTGCGGTCAGCGCCGTTGGCGGACGGGCCTATATGCCGCCGCGCGGGTTCGACCCGATGGAGCTTGCGCGGATGCTTGCCGCCGGTCAGGTCAACGCGCTTTCCGCCGTGCCCACGCTTCTGCGCATCCTTCTGGCCGACCCCGCCATCATCGGCGCAGCCGGCAAGGCGCTGAAATGGATGGAGATCGGCTCGCAACACATGACGGCCGACGAAAAGCGCCGCATCCGCGCAATGTTCCCGAACGCCCGGATCGTCCAGCACTACGGCCTTACCGAAGCCTCGCGCAGCACCTTCCTGACGATCTCCGACGCGCCGGATGCCATGCTCGACTCTGTCGGCCACCCGGTCGGTCAGGCCGAGGTGACACTCTCCGCCGATGGTCGCATCCGAATTCGTGGCCCTCACGTCGCGCGGTCCCGCATCGACGCCGACGGCCTGCACGACCTGACCGATGCCGACGGCTGGCTCCAGACCAACGACCTCGGCCACCTGAAGGACGGCTTCCTCTTCTTCGACGGCCGCGCCGACGACCTGATCAACTGCGGCGGCCAGAAGGTCGTTCCCGACCAGCTTGAGGAACGCATCCGCTCGCGGATCAAGCCGGGGCTCCAGATCGCCGTCGCCAAGGTTCCCGACGCCCAGCGTGGCGACGGCATCCTTGTCGCCCTCGCAGGGGCCGCTGGCGAAATGACCCGGGTGAAACAGGCCGCCACCGCGGTGCTGGCCGAAATGGGTATCTCCGCCGGCAGCGCGCTGCATGTCATGGCGATCGACACGCTTCCGGTCACCGGCACCGGCAAGGTCCAGCGCCTTGTGCTGGCCGACCAGTTCGGCTTCCGAAAGATCACCTCTCCACCGTCCGCCGCCCCGAACAAGGGCGAGATCAGGGACGTCCGTTCGCTGTTCCAGCACGAATTTTCCGGCGAGGACGTGGGCCCCGGCGATACGTTCGAGTCCCTCGGTGGCGATTCGCTCCACTACATCCAGTTCTCGCTGGCCTACGAAGCCCGCTTCGGCCAGCTACCGGACGGCTGGGAAAAGCTCACCGTCACCCAGCTGCAGGACCATGCCGAGGGCAGCGGCTCCTCGATCTGGCGCCGCCTCGAAACAGTCACCATCGCCCGTGCCTTCTTCATGATCTGCATCGTGGCGCTCCATACCCAGGCCTTCGTCTATTCCTCCAACTGGGGCGCGGCCTACTTCCTCGTCATGCTCGCCGGCTATTCCGTCGCCCGTTTCCAGCTGCCCGAGATCATCCGCTCCGGAAGTACCAGAACCCTCTGGGGCACCATCCGCTATGTCGCGGTCCCGACCATCCTGATGGGCGTCTTCCTCGAACTCGTCACCCGCAAGTTCGAGCTTCCTTCGCTCGTTCTCGTGTCGAATTACGTCGATCCCAACACGATCCGCGGCTACACCTTCTACTTCGTCGAACTCTACATCCAGATCCTTGTCCTCGCCGCACTCCTCTTCTCCTTCGCACCCGTGCGCCGTGCCTTCCAGGCCTACCCGATGCGCAGTGCCGTCCTGTTCTTCTTCGCCACCGCCGGCCTCGACTATGGCATCGAGCTGGTCTGGAATGGCGACTACAACTACGACCGCACGCCCTGGCACTTCGGCTGGACCTTCGCGCTTGGCATGGTCATCGCCTCGGCCCGCGACATGCCCTCGCGCCTCTTTGTCTTCGCGCTTTCGCTGATCACGGTCTTCGCCTACTGGCAGTTCACTTCCGCCGCCTTCTACGTCGCCGGAGGCATCGCCCTCGTCCTCTTCGTGCGCAGCTTCATCGTCCCTGCCCCCGCCAAGGTGCTGATCGCCGAAGTGGCCGGCGCTTCGATGTTCATCTACCTCACGCATTACCAGATGATCTCGCTTGTCGACAAACTCTACGGCCGCCAGATGCCCTGGCTTGCGCTCATCCTGTCGATCATCAGCGGCATCATCGGCGCGCATGCCTACGCCTGGGTCGAGCGCCTCGTTCTCAAGCCTCGTCGCCCCGCTGTCCCGGCCGAATAGGCCGGGCCTGCCGCGGCACGACCGACCGCCCCGCTCATCCCACCTTAAGCGTCCTGCGCTTCCCTCCCGCCAAAGGAGCAACGCCCATGGACCCCCTCCACCACCTCCCCCCCGTTCTTCTGCTAGACGTAGCCGAAATCGCCCCCCACGCCCTCCTCCGCGACCGCACCGCGCTCGACCCGCAAGCCCTCCACCTCCTCCAGCACTCCATCGCGGTTGAGGGCCTCCGCACCCCCATCGAGGTCTGGCAGCTCTCCACCCCGAAAGACGGCCACCGCTACGGCCTCATCTCCGGCCTCCGCCGCCTCACCGCCTGCCGCGCCCTCGGGCACACCACGATCCCCGCCTTCCTCCGCGCCCCGCAGACCATCGCCCAGGCCCTCGCCCAGATGGTCACCGAGAACGAGATCCGCGAACCCGTCACCCCGTGGGAGAAAGCCACCCTCATCCTCAACGCCATCCATGAGGGCCACTTCGACACCCCCGACACCGCCATCGCCGCCCTCTTCCCTTCGACACCCCGCACCACCCGCACCCGCATCCGCAACCATGTCAGCGTGGTCGAAGCCCTCGGCCCCCTCCTCACCGACCCCACCAGCCTCACCACCCGCCAACTCGACACCCTCGCCGCCGCGATCCAGTCGGGGCACGAGGACCTCCTCGTAGCCACCCTCCACCCCGTCATGGGTCAGGGGGCGGAAACCCAATGGTCCACCCTCCGCCCCGTCCTGATGGATGTGCTGCGCGAGCCCACCAACCCCACCACCCGCCGCCCCCGGAGACTGCTGAAACTGCGCCAGGGCCTGACGATCACGCGGGAGCCGACACCCTCGGGGTGGATTTTGCGGTTCAGCGGCCCTCAGGCGAAAAGCCCGGGGCTGGCGGATGACGTGATGACGAAGGTTGAGGAGTGGTTTGGCGAGGAGTGATAGTTACTTCACAAGAATGTTCTTGCGGTGCCAAGCAAAGGCCTCATCCAAAGCACGGCAGTTTGGATGCTTGGCTTCGCGGATGGTCTGGCCATGAAGATCTTTCAGAAATTCATTACCTACAAGTACCTTAACGATGTTTGGAACACCTAGCGTGCGTCGCGCTGCACTTCTAAACAAACCCCTAACGCCCACAGCCAACCCCTTGGAATCCTTTGCGGCCTCCACCCTGTCCACCGTGGACACCTCTCACCAGTGAGGCGGGCGGACGTTCGCATCTGGGGGGCTCCCCACCCGTCTCCGCCGGGTCAGTTGTTCACATCCACGACCACCCGGCCCTGCACGCCCCCCTTCAGGATCGCCGCCCCCAAGGCCGGTAGCTCTCTCAGCCCCGCAGGCCGTACCATCGCCTCCAGCTTCTCCATCGGAAGGTCGGTCACGATCCGCCCCCAGGCCCGGACCCGCCGCTCGTAGGGAACCGTCACGCTGTCGATCCCGAGGAGGTTCACCCCCCGCAGCAAGAACGGGATCACGCTGGCCGGCAGGCTCGATCCCCCCGCCAGCCCCACTGCCGCGACCGAGGCGCCGTATTTCAGCTGTCCCAGCACCCGCGCCAGCATCGCGCCGCCCACGGCATCGACGCAGCCAGCCCAGGTCTCGGTTTCCAGCGGCCGCTTCACCGTCTCCGCCAGATCGGTCCGCGGCACGATCCGCGCCGCCCCGAGGTCACGCAGGTATCCCTCCGTCTCCGCCCGCCCCGTCACCGCCGCCACCTGATAGCCGAGGCCTGCAAGCATCGCGACGGCGACCGACCCCACGCCCCCCGCTGCCCCCGTCACCAGCACCTCGCCATTTGCGGGCGTCAGCCCATGCTCCTCCAGAGCGATCACCGCCAGCATCGCCGTGAAACCCGCCGTCCCCACCGCCATCGCAGACCGCGTCGTCAGCCCGAGGGGCAGCGGCACCAGCCAGTCCCCCTTGACCCGCGCCTTCTGGGCATAGCCGCCCCAATGCACCTCCCCGACCCGCCAGCCGGTCAGCACCACCTTGTCGCCGGGCTTGTACCGCGCATCGTCCGAAGCCTCGACCACCCCCGCGAAGTCGATCCCCGCCACATGCGGCCAGGCCCGCACGATCCCACCGCCGGTCGGAGACAGCGCCAGCCCGTCCTTGTAGTTCAGCGTGGAATACTCGACCGCCACGGTCACGTCCCCCGCAGGCAGCGCACTCTCGTCCAGTTCCCGCAGATGAGCCACGGCGGCTTCGCCTTCCTTCTCCAGAACCAGCGCGCGGAACATGTCGACCTCCCTGAAATCCACCCTCACTGCGCCCCGCGCGACCGGGATTGTCAACCCGCCCTGCCTGCCCCAATCTCCGCGCGAACAGGAGGATCCCATGACCCAGGAACACATCGGCTTCTTCGGCACCGGCCTGATGGGCCACGGCATGGCGAAGAACATCGTGGAGAAGGGCTACCCCCTCACCGTCACCGCCCACCGCAACCGCGCGCCGGTGGATGACCTGATCGGGCGCGGAGCCGCCGAGGCCAGCCTCGAAGACCTCGCCGCCCGATCGACGATCGTCTTCCTCACCCTCCCCGGCTCTCCCCAGGTGGCCGAGGCCGTCGCCCGCATGTCCCCACACCTCAAACCCGGAGCTGTGATCGTCGACTGCTCCACCTCCGACCCCACCGTCACCGAACGCCTCGCCACCGACCTCGCCGCCAAAGGCGTCCACTTCGCCGACGCCCCCCTCTCCCGCACCCCGAAAGAGGCGTGGGAGGGCACGCTCGACTGCATGGTCGGGGCCGACGACGCGATCTTCGCCCGCATCCGGCCCGTCATCGCCACCTGGGCCGGGAAGATCGTCCACATCGGTCGGATCGGCGACGGCCACCGGATGAAGCTTCTGAACAACTTCCTCTCCCTCGGCTACGCCGCGATCTATGCCGAGGCGCTGGCTTTGGCGTCGAAGGTCGGCATCTCCACCGCCACCTTCGATTCTGTGATCCGTGGCGGCCGCATGGACTGCGGCTTTTACCAGACCTTCATGGGCTACGCCCTGGAGGGCAACCGCGAGGCCCACCGCTTCACCCTTTCGAACGCCTACAAGGACCTGCGCTACCTGGAGAGCATGGCCAACGCCGCCACGGTGACGACCACGATGGCGAGTGCGGCGAAGAACAGCTTTGCGGGAGCCGTGGCGCAGGGAGGCGCGGGGCCGGAGGACTATGTGCCCCACCTGACGGATTTCGTCGCGAGGGCGAATGGGGTGAAGCGAGACTAAAGCTTCTTCGCGATTCCGGCGTCTTTCAGGATGCCGTTCGCCGTGTGGCGGCTCATGATTTTGTGCGGCACAGTCACGGTTGGCTTGCCGCCGTCATGGCACCATTTCTGATGTTTTGATCCGCCATCGTGATAGTAGCCAGCTTCTGAAAGCAGGCGTACCACGTCGTCGTGGAATCCCTTTACCACGTCAGGCCGCCGTAAAGCCCCCCCTCTGCGGGGTGTGAAACTTGATCCATGGGATCAGTTCCGATAGCGAGCGCTGAGCAAGATCGCGCTTTGTAATGTGGTTTTCCAAGATCAGCTGGGGTCCAAGTTCTGCTGCTGCAGCCTCGAATTCCTCGAGCGATGTGGCCTCGACATGCAGACCAATGATGTCGCTTTCCGAAACCCACACTCCTGCCTCGGCGTCCCAGACGGCCGTGACATAGAATTCGAGTGGTTTCATCAGCGTTGCTCCTCGGCTGCGCGCCACCTGATACGCAAACCGCAGTCTTCAAAAGAGGTCTTACCATCATATGACCTTCTGCGCTCATGATGCAACAGGACGGCAGGAAAAGCGTTGCGTTTCCCATGGGCCCCTCACCCACACTTCGAATGCCCGCACGACCCGCAGGTCAGGCACCCCTCCACCATCCGCAAATCATACGACCCGCAGGACGGGCAGGCCTTCCCCCTCGGAGCCTCACCGACCCGCAGCAATTCCGCCTTGGGGTCGGATTTCAGGCCCAGCCCCTCGCCCTCGATGAAGCCGATGTCGATCAGGTGGCGCTCGATCACGCCGCCGATGGCCGCGAGGATCGAGGGGATATACCGCCCCTCCATCCAGGCCCCGCCGCGGGGGTCGAAGACGGCTTTCAGTTCTTCGACCACAAAGGAAATATCCCCGCCGCGCCGGAACACCGCACTGATCATCCGGGTCAGGGCCACGGTCCAGGCGAAATGCTCCATGTTCTTCGAATTGATGAACACCTCGAACGGCCGACGGTGGCCCGCCGTCACGATGTCGTTGATGGTGATGTAAAGCGCATGTTCCGAGCCCGGCCATTTCACCTTGTAAGTCTGCCCTTCCAACGCGGCGGGCCGGTCCAATGGTTCCGACAGATAGACCACCTCACCCCCCGTCACCGGCTGGGCGGCGGCGGGCGTATCGGCCTTTTCGCTGACGGTCAGCACCGACCCCGTCACCTCGTTCGGGCGATAGGTGGTGCAGCCCTTGCAGCCCTGATCCCAGGCGGCCATGTAGACCTCTTTGAAGTCGTCAAAGCTGATGTCGACCGGGCAGTTGATGGTCTTGGAAATGCTCGAGTCGACCCATTTTTGCGCCGCCGCCTGCATCCGGACGTGGTCCAGCGGCGGCAGGGTCTGGGCGTTGACGAAGTGGTCGGGCAGGGGCGCATCGCCGTGCCTTTCGCGCCACAGGCGGACGGCGAAATCGACGACCTCCTCCTCGGTCCGCGAGCCGTCCTTCTGCAACACCTTGCGGGTGTAGGCATAGGCGAAGACCGGCTCGATCCCGGAACTGACATTCCCGGCGTAAAGCGAAATCGTCCCGGTCGGCGCGACCGAAGTCAGGAGGGCGTTGCGGATGCCGTGCTTGGCGATGGCGTCGCGGACGTCCTTGTCCATCTGGGCCATGTTGCCCGAGGCAAGGTAGCCCTTGGCGTCGAACAGCGGAAACGCCCCCTTCTCTTTCGCCAGATCGACCGACGCGAGATATGCCGCCCGCGCAATCGCGTGCATCCAGATCCCGGTGACCTGAGCCGCCGCCTCCGACCCATAGCGCAGGCCGACCATCAGCAGGGCATCCGCCAGCCCCGTGACCCCGAGGCCGATCCGCCGTTTGGCCTTTGCTTCGGCTTGCTGTTCGGGCAGCGGGAAGCGCGAGGCGTCGACCACGTTGTCCATCGCCCGCACGGCGACCCGGACCAGATGGTCCAGCGCCTTCATGTCCATCGAGGCATGGGCGTCGAAGGCGTCCCTCACCAGCGTCGGAAGATTGATGCTGCCAAGCAGGCACGCCCCGTAGGGCGGCAGGGGCTGCTCGCCGCAGGGGTTTGTCGCGGCGATAGTCTCCACATACCCAAGGTTGTTCATCGCGTTGATGCGGTCGATGAAGATCACCCCCGGCTCGGCATAGTCGAAGGTCGACCGCATGATCCGGTTCCACAGATCCCGTGCCTCGACCGTGCGATAGACCTTGCCCCCGAAGACCAGCTCCCACGGGCCATCCGCCTTGACTGCCGCCATGAAGGCATCGGTCACCAGCACCGACAGGTTGAACATGCGCAGGCGGGCCGGGTCACGCTTGGCCTCGATGAAGGCCTCGATGTCCGGATGGTCGCAGCGCATCGTCGCCATCATCGCGCCCCGGCGCGACCCCGCCGACGTGATCGTCCGGCACATCGCGTCCCAGACGTCCATGAAGCTCAGGGGACCGGACGCATCCGCCGCCACCCCCTTCACCTCGGCTCCGCGCGGGCGGATGGTGGAGAAATCATAGCCGATCCCGCCGCCCTGCTGCATGGTCAGCGCGGCCTCTTTCAACCCGGTGAAGATGCCTTCCATCGTGTCCGGGATCGTGCCCATGACGAAGCAGTTGAACAGCGTCACGCTGCGGCCTGTCCCCGCCCCCGCCGTGATCCGCCCCGCCGGGAGGAAGCGGAATCCTTCGAGGGCCGCGTAGAACTCCGCCTCCCACTTGGCAGACTCCGCCTCCACCTCTGCCAAGGCCCGTGCGATCCGCCGCCAGCTGTCCTCCACGCTGCCGTCGATGGGCGTCCCGTCCGCTTCCTTGAAGCGGTACTTCATGTCCCAGATGGCTTCGGCGATGGGGGCATGGAATCGCGACATGACGGCGAATCTTCCTGTCTGTTGTGGATAAGTGGCACGAAGGACCCAAGATACGCCCCTCCCCCCCTCGGGTCAACTTGAAGCCCCCGCGCTAGGCCCTATGATCCGCCCCATGATCAACCTCCTCAAACTCTGTGTCGGAGCCGCTTCGGTCGAGGACCTGCTCGACTGGCAGCGTGAGCAGCGCCCTCACTGGCCTGAAGGCAAGGCCATCCATGTCACCCGCATGTGGCCGAAGCGCGAGGCCGACATTCTGGAGGGCGGCTCGCTCTACTGGGTGATCAAGGGCGTGATCCTGGCCCGCCAGCGGATCGCCGACCTGCAGGAAGTGAACCTTGGAGACGGCATCCCCCGCTGCGCCCTTGTCCTCGACCTCGAAGTCATCCGCACCGAAGCCGCCCCCCGGAGGCCGTTCCAGGGTTGGCGCTACCTTGACCCGAAGGACTCGCCCCGCGACCTGCCCAAAGGCCGCGGCAAGGACGATCCCTTGCCACCGAAACTGGCGCAAGCCCTGGCGGAACTCGGCCTGCACTGAACCCTGACAATTCGACTTAAATTGTCTTTCTCTTCTTCAAATATCCCACAGGGAGCGCGAGGGGTGTGAAACCCCTCGCTCCGACGCGTCCACAGGAAACCGCCCTCTGGCCTTCGCGCGCAGAACCCGCCATGAACGGGCACCATGTCCCGCCCTCTCCTCCTCGCCGCGCCGATCATCTTCCTCCTCCTCTGGTCCGCCGGCTTTGCCATCGCCAAGATCGGCCTTCTCCACGCCGGACCCTTCACCTTGCTGGCGCTCCGCTACTCCATCGCGGTCCTTGTCCTTCTCCCCCTCATCCCGATCCTGAAACCGCAGTTCCCGCGGGGCCGCGCCGCCTGGGACATCGCGGTCACCGGGTTCCTGATCCAGGTTGCCTACTTTGGCCTCTGCTACATCGCCTTCAAATCCGGCGTCTCGGCCGCCGGGGTCGCGATCATCGTCTGCCTGCAACCGATCCTTGTCAGCCTGATCGCCCCATGGATGGTCGGCGAAACCGTTGGCCGTCTGCGCTGGATCGGCCTTGCCCTTGGCCTCGCCGGAGCGGTTACCGTGATCCTCGCCCGCTCCGGCGTCGCGGACGAGCCGCCCCTGGGCCTGCTGGCCGCGGTGGGGGGCCTCATCGGCATGACTGCCGCCACGCTCTACGAAAAACGCTTCGGCGTGTCCAGCCATCCGGTCCCCGCCAACCTCATCCAGTATGCCGTGGGCGCAGTCTTCACCCTGCCATTGGCGCTTGCGACCGAAGGCCTTCAGGCCGACTGGACGCCCGAGCTTTTCGCCGTCCTGGCCTACTTGATCATCGGCAATTCGCTGATCTCGATCACCCTCCTCCTCGCGATGATCCGCGCCGGAGAGGTCGCCCGCGTCTCGGCCCTGTTCTACCTTGTGCCGCCGCTGTCCGCGCTTTTCGCCTGGCCGCTGCTGGGCGAAGCGATGCCGCCGCTGGCCTGGGCCGGAATGGCACTGGCCGGGATCGGAGTCATGCTGGCCCGACGATAGCTCCTCGTTCGACTTCGTCTCCTCATCGCAGGACCGCGCGAGGAGTGACGAAGTCATCGACGAGCAGCCGTCAGAAGGGCCGCGCTGCCACCCCCAGCTTCGCCGCCAGACCCGCATAGATGGCCAGGTCCGCGTCCGTCCATTCCGTCACGCGGCTGGCCCACAGGACCGCCTCGCTGGAATGGATCAGCCCGTCCGACAGGATGCGCAGGTGGTTCGCCCGCAGCGTCTCGCCCGACGAGGTGATGTCCGCGATGGCCTCGGCCGTCCCGTTCTTCACCGTGCCCTCTGTCGCGCCCTGGCTGTCGACCAGCTGGTAATCCGCAACGCCCTGTGCTTGCAGGAAATCCCGCACCAGACGGTGATATTTCGTGGCAATCCGCAACCGGTGCCCATGCGACTTGCGGAACCCCGCCGCCGCCGCGTCAAGGTCATCCAGCGTCTCGACGTCGATCCAGACAGTCGGCACCGCGATGACCAGATCCGCCTGGCCGAAGCCCAGCCTTGCCACCTCGGCCACCTCGTCCTCACCCAGTTGCTCGCGCACGAGGTCCGACCCGGTGACGCCCAGATGGATTCGTCCTGCCGCGAGTTCTCGCGGGATCTCTCCGGCCGAAAGCAGGACCGGCACCACGCCTTCGACGCCCTCGACCACTCCGGAGTATTCCCGGTCCGACCCCGTCCGCCGCATCGCGACACCCCGCGCGCCGAACCAGTCGAAACAGTCCTGCATCAGCCGCCCCTTGGACGGCACGCCCACCCGGATCATGCCACCGCCCCCTTCAGCCGCGCGACCAAACCCGGCCGGATCACGCCCCCGACCGCCGGGATGAAGGCCCCCGCGCCAAGGACCGCCGTCAGCGCGTCATAGCGCCCGCCCGAGGCAACCGGGGGCATCCCGTCCCGGAGAAAACTGAAGACGAAGCCGTCGTAATATTCCAGCGCCGTGCGCCCGTGGCTTGCCTCGAAGGCCAGGGTCGCCACATCGACGCCCCGCGCCGCAAGCGCCTCCAGCCGCGCCGCAAAGCGGTCCACTGCCGGGCCGATGGCAGGCAGCATTGCCGTGATGCCGCGCAGATGGCTCAGGGCATGGGCCGCAGGGGCCTCCAGACCGAGAAGGTCATACAGCAAGGCCGCCTCGGTCGCCCGGATCGGCGGCGTCCCGGCATCGGCGACAAGCGCCTCGGCCCGCGCCGCGATCTCCTCGGGGCTGCGAAGGCCGACGAAGGTTCCGGCGTCCCCGATCAGTTGCGCCGGAGTTCCGGCCTTCAACCGTTCCAGCAGCGCCACCCGCCCCGCCGGGACCGGAGCCCGCCCGGCGAACCGGTCCAGAAGCGCCTTGAACCGCACGGGACGCCAGACATGCCGCAGCAGGGCTGCTTTCCGGCGTTCGGTCGTCTCCAGCCCCCGGACCGCAGCCATCAGGATGCCGATGTCTCCGGTGACCGGGCGCAGATCCAGCCCGGCCAGCAGGTCACGGAACAGCGCGAAGACTTCGGCATCGGCCGCCTCGGGCGCAGTCCGGTCAAAGACCTCATAGCCAGCCTGCAAGTATTCGCTGGCCCGTCCGGACCCCCGCGCCTGTTTCCGGAACACCTCGCCCAGATAGGCATAGCGCGCCGGGTCCGCGCCATGCGCCATGTGTGCCTGCACCACCGGCACGGTGAAGTCGGGCCGCAGCATCATTTCGCCCCGGACCGGATCGTCGGTCACATAGGCCCGCGCCCGGATATCCTCGCCGTAAAGGTCGAGCAGCGTCCCGGCAGGTTGCAGGATGTCAGCCTCCACCGGCATCGCCCCGGCAGAAACAAAGCCCGCAAGCAGCCGCTCTCCTTCCGCCCGGATCGCTGCCTTAGGGGTCATTGGTCCAGCATCTGTCTGACGGCGGCCACCAGCTCGGCCCTCGGGACTTCGACCTGTGCAGGCCGGTCCTTCCATTCCTCCAGCGTGGCGCTTTCGGCGATCTTCGCGCCGAGGATGAGGTCCTTCAGGATCACCGTCCCCACCGCAGCCTCGTTCCCGCCCTGTATCACCGCCACGGGTGACGCGCGCTTGTCGGCATACTTGAGCTGGTTGCCGAAGTTCTTCGGGTTGCCCAGATAGACCTCGGCCCGGATGCCCGCCTGCCGCAGCTCCCCCACCATCGCCATGTAGTCGGCCATCCTGTCGCGATCCATCACCGTGACGACCACCGGCCCCGCCGCGTCCCCCGTGCTGCGCCCCTTGGCCCGCAGGGCGGCAAGCAGCCGGTCGACCCCGATGGAAACCCCGGTCGCAGGCACATCCTGCCCGGTGAAGCGTTTGACGAGGCCGTCATAGCGGCCACCTCCGGCGACGGAGCCGAAGTTGCGCTTGCGGCCCTTCTCGTCGAGGATCTCGAAGGTCAGCTCCGCCTCGTAAACCGGCCCGGTGTAGTAGCCGAGGCCGCGGACGACGCCGGGGTCGAGCACGATCCTGTCCGGCCCGTAGCCCTGCGCTTCCAGTAGCGCGGCGATGGCTTCCAACTCGTCAACGCCCTCGGCCCCGATTACCGAGCCGCCCACGAGGTCCCGCAGTCGGGTGACCGTCTCGGCGCCCGTGTGGCGCTTGGCACTGGTGAAGCCCATCACGACCTCGGCCTGCTCTGCGGAAAGACCCGCCCCCTTGGTGAAGTCGCCGCTCTCGTCCTTGCGGCCCTCGCCCAGCAGCGCCCGGACGCCCTCCGGCCCCAGCCGGTCGATCTTGTCGATGGCCCGCAGGACGATGCCGCGTTCGGTTTCCTTGTCGTCTCCGGCAAGGCCCGCGACCTCCATCACGCCGTTCAGGACCTTCCGGTTGTTCACCTTCACAACGTAGTCGCCCCTGTCGATCCCCACCGCTTCCAGGCAATCGGCCAGCATCGCGCAGATTTCGGCGTCGGCGGCGACCGAACTGGAGCCCACGGTATCCGCGTCGCACTGGTAGAACTGGCGGAAGCGGCCCGGTCCCGGTTTCTCGTTCCGCCAGACCGGGCCCATCGCGTAGCGGCGGTAGGGCGACGGGAGGTCGTTGCGGTACTGGGCGGCGACGCGGGCGAGGGGGGCGGTGAGGTCGTATCTGAGGGCGAGCCAGTCGCCCTCCTCCTCCCAGGCGAAGACGCCCTCGTTGGGGCGGTCGACGTCGGGGAGGAACTTGCCGAGGGCCTCGACCGTCTCCACGGCAGAGGTCTCCAGCGGGTCGAACCCGTAGCGGTTGTAGACCGCAGCGATGCGGTCGAGCATGGCTTTCCGCATCGTGACCTCGGCCCCGAAGTAGTCGCGGAATCCCTTCGGGGTCTCGGCGCGGGGGCGGCGGGGGGGCTTGTCGGCCATGGGGAGGACCTTCGCTTTTGATCGCCGTCCGTGTATCGGATGGGGGGAGAGGCGGCAAGCGGGGGTGGGGATGGGCTCGGTCGATCTGGAAGAGAAGGTGGCCCACCTGATCCGGGCGGTGGAGGACCTGTCGGACGTGGTGGCCCGGCAGGCAACCGAGATCGCGGGGCTGGAGCGGCGGGTCCGGCTCTTGATGGAGCGGGCGGCGGCGGAGGAGGCCCTGGGGGGAGCCCCCCCGGACGCGAACGTCCGCCCGCCGCACTGGTGAGAGGTGTCCACGGTGGACAGGATGGAGGCCGCGAAGGATTCCAAGGGGTTAGCTGTGGGCGTTAGGGGTTTGTTAAGGGGTCGAATTCGCCTGGATCGCAAGGTCAAGCGGCAAATCCGCTGGGTCGCGCCGACCATTGCCGTTGATCATGGTTTCAACCAGATCTGGCGACTCGCGCCCCTGTGCCTGAAAGGCATCCACAAGGTCGGGCAGCCCGACGCGGTAGCGGCAAGCGATGGCGCAAGTCCCTGGAACGCGTCCCGTTCGGCTTCCGGGCAAGTTCCGGGCCTCCGATCGGGTGTTCTGAACGCGACCGGATCGAATTGGCAGGTTGCTTCTTGCGGATGCGTGCATGGAGACCTTCACTTCCTTGGACGCCGACAGCGCCATGCGTCGGGCGACAGACCCATCGGCAAGGATTGAGGTCCTGTTGATCTCGTCCTCGGTCAGCCCGTGACATGTTCCGGCATCAAGGTTTTCGGACGAGCCTGATCGACGATGCGAATGGCTTCCTGAAACAGGTCGCCTTCGTCTGCTGGGCCGATCTGTTTGCCGGCCACAGAGAATGGCGGGCACGGAACGGCGGTCAGCGAACGCCTCCGGCGCGGAGATCGACACCTCGACAGGCTGTGGCATCAATTTTCGTGAGGTCGGATTGCGCAACCTCGATCACCTTCCAATCTGGCCGGTCCCGTTTCGGCATCTTGCGGGGCAGTCGTCGATCTCGACCGGCATCTGGTAGCCGAAACCCGCGTCGCAAGCCCGAGCGCCTCGCCGTCATTACCTGAACATAGTTCAATAAAGGAAAGAGGCGACTGCATGTGGTAGCTACGCTGCGAAGGATATCGATATGTCGCGTGCGTGCGCGACCCAAGGCAATGTTCGCGTGACCATCGGGGTGAATATCCGAGTGATGTGGAAACGCTCGGTCAACGCGGCTGCGCCCGACAGCGACAAGGCGACGCGAGGCGTCGGGGCAGGCCCCGACCCGAGGCGTGCGCCGGGGTAACGGTGGGGGCTGTTGACTCCGCCGGGGTGTCCTCTATAAGCCGCGCAAGTCCCGGAAGCGATTCCGGGGCTTTTCATTGGTGTTGGTGGCTTCCGCAAGGAATGACCTGTCGCCCCGGATCAAGTCCGGGGAAAGGACAACGCCCTTCGACAACATAGAAGGAGATCAGCGGTGACCAAACGCACCTCTGCCAAGTACAAGATCGACCGCCGCATGGGCGAGAACATCTGGGGCCGTCCGAAGTCCCCGATCAACAAGCGCGAATACGGTCCGGGCCAGCACGGCCAGCGCCGGAAGAACAAGCTGTCGGACTTCGGCACGCAGCTCCGAGCCAAGCAGAAGCTGAAGGGCTACTACGGCGACCTGACCGAAAAGCAGTTCCGCAAGATCTATGGCGAGGCCGAGCGTGTGCGCGGCGACACCGGCGAAATGCTGATCGGCCTTCTGGAGCGTCGTCTGGATGCGGTGGTCTACCGCGCCAAGTTCGTCCCGACGATTTTCGCGGCACGTCAGTTCGTGAACCACGGACATGTGCTGGTGAACGGCAAGCGGGTCAACATCGCGTCCTACCGCGTGGCGGAAGGTGACGTGATCCAGGTCCGCGAAAAGTCGCGCCAGATGGCGCTGATCCTGGAAGCGATCCAGCTGACCGAGCGCGACGTGCCGGACTATCTGGAAGTCGACAACAACAAGCTGACCGCGAAGTTCGTCCGCACCCCGGGCCTGGGCGACGTGCCCTATCCGGTGCAGATGGAACCGAACCTGGTCGTCGAATACTACGCCAAGAACTGATCTATCGGTGCGCTATAGCGCACCCTACAGTCAGGGGCCGCGCCGCAAGGTTGCGGCCCTTTTGTTTTCCCGACAGGAGCTGCCGATGTCCGAGAAACCGAGCCTGGAAAACCGCTTCGAGCGGGGTCTTTTCGCAAGCCGCTGGCTGATGGCGCCGATGTATCTGGGGCTGGTCGTGGCGCTGGCGATGATGGGGGTGATCTTCCTGCGCGAGCTGTTCACCTATGCGCCGCAGGTTCTGGAGATGTCGGTCGAAGAGATGATCCTTGCGACCCTGACGCTGATCGACCTGACGCTGGCGGCGAACCTGCTGTTGATCGTGCTGTTCTCGGGCTACGAGAATTTCGTGTCGAAGTTCGATTTCGACGCCGGGCAGGACCGCCCGGAATGGATGGGAAAGGTCGATTTCGGCGGGCTGAAGATGAAGCTGATCGCGTCCATCGTGGCGATCTCGGGGATTCACCTGCTGAAGAAGTTCATGGAAATCAGGGACATCGACGCGGCTGTGACCTTCGGCCAGTCCGAGATGTTCTGGCTGGTGGTGATTCATCTGACCTTCGTGATCTCGGGGGTGCTGATGGCGCTGATGGACTGGCTGCAGGCCAGATCCTACAAGGGGTAGGGGAATGTCTCGCCAAATTCACGCCCGGATCGAGGGCGCGCTGGTGATGATCGGCTTTGGCTCGATCGGACGCGGGACGCTGCCGCTGATCGAACGGCACATCGGGTTCGACCGGACGCGGTTCACGGTGATCGAGCCGACGGATGACTACGCGCATATCCTGCGGGACCGCGGCATCCGGCATCTGCAACTGGCGCTGACCGCCGACAACTTTGCCGAGATCCTGCGCGGGCTGTTCCCCGAAGGCAGGGGGATGATCGTGAACCTGTCGGTGGACGTGGATTCCATCGAGCTGATGAAGCTCGCGCAGGAGATGGGGGTCCAGTATCTCGACACGGTGGTGGAGCCCTGGCCGGGGTTCTATTTCGGGTCTGCGCTGCCGAATGCCGAACGGACCAACTATCCGCTGCGGGAAAAGGTGCGGGCGCTCGGCAAGGCCTATGCGGGCGGGCCGACGGCGGTGTCGTGCTGCGGGGCGAACCCGGGAATGGTGTCGTGGCTTCTGAAGGAGGCGTTGCTCAGGCTGGCGGCGGATACCGGCGTCAAGGCCGAACCGAAGGGCCGCGAGGACTGGGCGGCGCTGATGCAGGGGTTGGGGGTGAAGGGCATCCACGTGGCAGAGCGGGATACCCAGGTTTCCGCCAGGCCCAAGCCGCCGGGGGTGTTCGTGAACACCTGGTCGGTGGATGGCCTTCTGTCCGAGGGCTATCAGCCGGCGGAACTGGGCTGGGGCACGCATGAAAAGAAACTGCCGCCCAACGGCCATGCCTTCGACCACGGGCCGGGTTATGCGATCTGGATCGATCGCCCGGGCGCGGATACGCGGGTGCGGTCCTGGTGTCCCGATGTCGGTCCCCAGTTCGGTTATGTCATCACCCACAACGAGGCACTGTCGATCCCGGACTATTACACGGTCCGGGACGGGGATCGCGCGGTCTATCGCCCGACCTGTCATTATGCCTATCACCCCAGCAACGATGCGATCCTGTCCCTGCACGAGATGAACGGGGCCGGGAAGCGCCAGCCCGACCAGCACATCCTGTCGGCAGAGGAGATCACTGCGGGCGGCGATGATCTGGGCGTGTTCCTCTACGGCCATGCCAGGGGCGCGATGTGGTACGGCTCGCGGCTCTCGTGCGAGGAGGCGCGCCGACTGGCGCCTTACCAGAACGCGACGGGGATGCAGGTGACAAGCGCGGTGCTGGCGGCGATGGTCTGGGCGGCGGAGAACCCGGACGAGGGCTTCGTCGAGGCCGACGAGATGGACCATGTCCGCTGCCTGGAGGTCCAGCGCCCCTACCTGGGGCGGGTCGAGTGCCACTACACCGACTGGACCCCGATCCGGAACCGGATCAACAGCTTTGCCGAGGACCGCGACGACGCCGACCCCTGGCAGTTCACCAACTTCCTGGCCGTGTGACGGACACTTTCCGGCAAGCGCGCTGACGCGCAAGCCTTCTGTCTCGTCGTCGCGCCTGCGCGCTCCTCCTCGGTCAATGGGGGTTTCACCCCCAAACCCCGAGAGTATTTGGGAAAAGAGCAAGCCCATTTGCTCTTTTCAGAAAATACTCCCGCCGGAGGCCGCCGGAGGAGGAGGGCGCAGGCGCGACGACGAGACAAGAGGCTTGCGCGTCAGCGCACCTTGCAACAACCGCCGGTCCGGGCGAAAGGTTCTGGCCTTGGGCGTGTCGGGCGGGTAAACGGGGCGGGACTTTCGGGGGCCAGGATGAACGACCAGATCAAGCCGCAGCCAGGCATTCTTGACATCGCTCTCTACGAGGGCGGCAAGGCGCATGTGGCGGGCGTGACCAATGTCCTGAAGTTGTCGTCGAACGAAAACCCCTTCGGCCCGTCGGACAAGGCGAAAGAGGCCTTTGCCCGCACCGTCCACAGCCTGCACCGCTACCCGGTCACGGACCATGCCGACCTGCGCGCCGCCATCGCCGAGGCGCATGGTCTGGACGCTGCGCGGATCATCTGCGGGGCCGGATCGGACGAGATCATCACCTTCCTCTGCCAGGCCTATGCCGGGCCACGCGATGAGGTGGTCTTCACCGAACACGGGTTCCTGATGTACCGGATCTCGTCGATGGCGGTGGGAGCAACCCCGGTTGAAGTGCCCGAGCGGGAGCGCACGGCGGACGTGGATGCGCTTCTTGCCGCCTGCAACCGGCGGACGAAGCTGGTGTTCATCGCGAACCCGAACAACCCGACCGGCACGATGATCTCGGCGGCCGAGGTTGCGCGACTGGCCAAGAACCTGCCGCCGCAGGCGCTTCTGGTGCTTGACGGGGCCTATGCGGAATATGTCGAGGGCTATGACGGCGGCGCGGGCCTGGTCGATGCTCTCGACAATGTGGTGATGACCCGGACCCTGTCGAAGATCTACGGGCTGGGGGGGCTGCGGATCGGCTGGGGCTATGGGCCGAAACATGTCATCGACGTGCTGAACCGCATCCGCGGGCCGTTCAACCTGTCGACCACGCAGCTTGAGACCGCCGAGGCCGCCGTCAGGGACCAGGCCTTTGTCGCCCATTGCCGGGCCGAGAACAGCCGGATGCGCAGCTGGCTGGCCAATGCGCTGGCCGAGCTTGGGGTGCCGTCCGATACCTCGATGGCGAATTTCATCCTGGCGCGCTTTGCCAGCCAGGAGGAAGCCGAGGCCTGTGATGTCTTCCTGCAGGCGCAGGGGCTGATCGTGCGGCGGGTGGCAGGCTACAAGCTGCCGCATTGCCTGCGGATCACCATCGGGGACGAGGCGTCGTGCCGCCGTGTCGCGCATGCGGTAGCGCAGTTCAAGGGTGTGCGATGATCTATGAGCGCGTTGCCCTGATCGGCCTTGGCCTCATTGCGTCCTCGATGGCACATGCCATGCGGGCGCACGGGCTGGCGCGCGAGATCGTGGGCTATGCCAAGTCACCCGAGACGCGGGCCGTGGCGCTGGAGTTGTTCTGCGACCGGGTGACCGACAGCGCCGCCGAGGCCGTGCGCGGGGCCGACCTGGTCGTGCTGGCGGTTCCCGTCGGGGTGATGGGCGAGATCGCTGCCGAGATCGGGCCGCATCTGGCACCGGGGGCGACGGTCACGGATGTCGGCTCGGTCAAGCAGGCGGTCGTCGATGCCGTGACCCCGCATCTGCCGCCGGGCGTGCATTTCATTCCGGGGCACCCGATGGCGGGGACAGAGTATTCCGGCCCGCGGTCGGGCTTTGCCACGCTCTACCAGAACCGCTGGTGGCTTCTGACCCCGCCCGAAGACTGCGACCCGGAGGCGCTGGCCCGGCTACGCGGGCTGATCGAGGGGATGGGCGCGAAGGTCGATCTTCTGGACGTGGCGCATCACGATCTTGTGGTGGCCGTGGTCAGCCATGTGCCCCATGCCATCGCCTATACGATGGTGGGCGTGGCCGATCACATGCGCCGGGTCTCGCAGTCCGAGGTCATCAAGTATTCGGCGGCCGGTTTTCGCGATTTCACCCGGATCGCGGCGAGTGATCCGGTGATGTGGCGCGACGTGTTCCTGACGAACAAGGAGGCGGTGCTGGACATCCTTGGCCGCTTTGCCGAAGAGCTGTTCGTGTTGCAGCGCGCGATCCGGATGGGCGACGGCGAGCATCTGCACGCCTATTTCACCCGCACCCGCGCCATTCGCCGCGGGATCATCGAGGCCGGGCAGGACACCGCCGCGCCGGATTTCGGTCGGGCACCGCCGACTGCGAAAGAAGGCTGACCCGGTGCGGGGCCTGTCTCTGGCGCTGAGCCTGTGCCTGGTGCAGGGGGCCTGGGCGCAGGACATCGACCGCTCGCCCCGCCCGCCGGCCAATCCGCGGCTGGCCGTGGCCGAAGGCGTCCTGCCGGTTGCCGCCGCCGATGCGGCACCGGCAGGCGATACGATTGCGGTGCCCGAGAGCGTGCTGGCGCTGTCGTTGCGTCCCCAACCGCGCCCGGCGGCGCTGGCAGAACGGCTGGCTGCCTTGCGGGCCGCGTCGAACGCCCCGGGGCTGGACCTGTCCGGCGACGTGGCGGAGGGCGACGAGATCGATCTTGCCGCCACGCCTCCACCGACCCGCAAGGAAGAGCGGAGGAAGCGGCGCGACATGGCGTCGAAGCAGGGCTCGGTTTGTGGCGTCGCCTCGATCAAGGGCGAGGAGATCGCGCGGATCTCGTCGCGGGTGCAGGGCTGCGGGATCGAAGACCCGGTGGCGATCACCTCGGTCGCGGGGGTGCGGCTGAGCCAGACGGCGACGGTGGACTGTTCCGTCGCCACGGCGCTGAACGACTGGGTCGATGAGGTCGTGCAGCCCGCGTTCGGCGGCAGGCTGGTCGAGATGCAGGTCGCGGCGCATTACATCTGCCGCAGCCGCAACAACATCGCGGGGGCGAAGATCAGCGAGCATGGCAAGGGCCGCGCCGTGGACCTGACGGCCTTCCGGCTGAGCGACGGCAAGGTTCTGACGGTGCGGGACAATTACAACCGCATCCTGCAGCGCGCCTACAAGGCGGCATGCGGCTATTTCAAGACCACGCTTGGCCCGGGGTCGGATGGTTTCCACGAAGACAACCTGCATTTCGACACCGCGCAGCGCAACGGCGGGGCCTATTGCCGCTAGGGTCAGTCCGACGAGAGACCGGCCCTAGCCGGAGGGCGGCACCATCAGCGGTGCGGGTCCGAGCGGGAAGGGCCCGAAGCTCATCTGGCCGTCTTCCAGCACCAGCGTCAGGGACAGCACCGCCAGGTCGGGAGACTGGGCCGCCAGCGCCTGCATCC
This sequence comes from Pseudomonadota bacterium, assembly GCA_040385165.1. Classification (GTDB taxonomy): domain Bacteria; phylum Pseudomonadota; class Alphaproteobacteria; order Rhodobacterales; family Rhodobacteraceae; genus Tabrizicola. The sequence goes on from JAZKHX010000001.1 coordinate 378,903, forward strand.
CGCGCGCGACGGTGGGGGCGACCTCGGGCTTGACCAGGCCAGCGGCGACCAGAAGCGCTGGCAGGCGGTTCCAGTTGGTCACCTCGACCGTCACCTTGCCTGCGGCAAAGCCGTTGCCATCCGCCTCGATCAGGCCCGTGGCAGTCGCCGCCAGCTGGCCCCAGGCAAAGTTCAGCTGGTTGATCTCGATCCGCGTCAGGGTGGGCTTCGCCGCGCTGACGCGCCGGTCCAGCGGGGCCGAGAAGGTCAGATAGATGCTGGCCCAGAGGCTTTCGACCGTGGCCGGAAGGTCGGAGGCAGGCAGGTCGGGGATCACCACGGCCCGTGTCGCCGCGACGAAGCCCGGGTCTGGGGTCAGCGGGGCAAGGTCGAAGCCCAGTTCGTAGCCCGCGGGTCCGAGGGCGGGCGCGGCGCGCAGGCCCAGCGTGAATTCGCCAAGGGCCAGCGTCCAACCCCGGTCCGAGGCCAGCCCCAGGGCGGCACCCGCCACCCGCGCTTCGGCCAGCGGCAGGTCGGTCGAGGGCCTGGCGCGCAGGCTGGCCATCAGGCCGGACGAGGTCACCGTCACGATCTGATCCGGCAGGGTCACCACCTGTTCGGGCGGCAGGGCAGCAATCACATGCCAGGGTTTCCAGGTCATCGCGAAGACCTTTGCAAAGGGGGCCTGCCAGCCGATGCCGGTCGCAGGATCGGCCAGGCGCAGCCCTTCGACCGTCACGTCGATGCGGTTCGGGAAGCCCGCCACCTTCAGGCCGGTCTTCTCGGCCACCAGCCCGCGCGCGGCGGCGTCGGCGAAGCCGTCCTCGACCCCCTGCCGGACCGCATTCGATCCGACGAACCAGTAGCCCGACCACAGTGCTGTGGCCACCACCAGAAGGAAGAGAAGCTTGCGCATCATGCGGCCCTTTTCATTGCCCTGTGCCCGGTGTTTACAGGGCAGCACGCAACAGGGCCAGCCATGCACGCACCACTTTGGGTCTTCGGCTACGGATCGCTGATCTGGAATCCGGGTTTTCCGGTCGCCGAACGCCGCATCGCCCGGCTGGACGGCTGGCATCGCAGCTTCTGCATGCGGTCGATCCACCATCGCGGCACTGTCGAGGCCCCCGGGCTGGTCCTTGCGCTTGACCGGGCCGAGGGCGCCTTCTGCACCGGCGTCGCCTTCCGCGTGGAGCCCGGGCACGAGGCCGCGACCCTGTTCGCCCTGCGCGAGCGGGAGCTTGTCTCGTCCGCCTATCTGGAACGGGTGCTGCCGGTGGCCACCGACGACGGCCAGATCGAGGCGCTTGCCTATGTCGTCGACACCGACCACGCGCAGTATTGCCTGCTGGACCGCGAGGAGCAGGCCCGGATCATTGCGCAGGCCGTCGGAGGGCGCGGGTCGAACCGCGACTATCTGTGGTCGACCACGGCGCATCTGGCCGAACTGGGGATCGCGGACCCTGACCTTGACTGGCTTGCGTCACGGGTCCGCGACCTGATCTGACCTTTTGCTTGGAAGATGCGCCCATCCTGCTAGTCTCGGGCGCAAGGGCAGGGAAACCAGAGGGCAGTATGTCCCAGACAGACCAGCGGGGGGCAGAGGTCGCGACGACCTTCTCGCAACCGATCCGCGCGATCACCACGATGCTCTTGGTCTGTGCGCTGGTCGGGGCCGGGGCCTGGCTGATCTTTGCCGAGATCGTCGACATCCTGCGGACCAACCCGATCCTGAACGGGATCATCGGACTGGTGTTCCTGGTCGGTGTCCTGTCCTGCTTCTGGCAGGTCTGGATCCTGGCGCAATCGGTCTACTGGATCGAGAATTTCGTCCGGGGCACTCCGGGCACCGAGGAGGACACCCCGCCGCGCCTGCTGGCCCCGCTGGCGGCCCTCCTGCGGTCACGCTCGGCGCGGATGACGATTTCATCCTCGTCGTCGCGGTCGATCCAGGACTCGGTCGTCCAGCGCATCGACGAAGCCCGCGACATTACGCGCTATCTGATCAACCTATTGGTTTTCCTAGGACTTCTTGGCACCTTCTGGGGTCTTGCCACCACCGTCCCCGCCGTTGTCGAAACCATCCGCTCGCTGGCCCCGCAGGAAGGCGAAAGCGGGCTGGAGGTCTTTGGCAAGCTGATGGGCGGCCTTGAAAGCCAGCTTGGCGGGATGGGGACCGCTTTCTCCTCGTCGCTTCTGGGACTGGCGGGATCGCTGGTCCTTGGGCTTCTGGAGCTGTTCGCCGGACATGGCCAGAACCGGTTCAGCCGTGAGCTGGAGGAATGGCTGTCCTCGATCACCCGGATCGGCTATGCGGGCGACGGCGAGGGTGCCGACCAGAACGCCGTGGGGCTTCTGGTCGATCACATGGCGCAACAGATGGAAGAGCTGCAGGCGCTGCAGACCCAGACCGAGGCAAACCGCTTTCATTCCGAGATGAAGATTGCGGAACTGGTCACCGCGATGACCAGGCTGACCGACCGGATCGAGGCCGAAAAGGGTCAGGCGGCGCTGCTGCGCCGGATCGCCGAAGGTCAGGACAAGCTGCTCGCCGCGCTTCAGGACGGAGAGGGTGGCGGCGGCACCGACCCGGAAAGCCGGATGCGGCTGCGGTCGATCGACGTGCAGCTGCTGCGGATCCTTGAAGAAATGGCGGCGGGGCGGCAGGAGACCCTGAGCGATCTCAAGACCGACATCGGCCAGCTCACTTCGGCGATCCGGCAACTGGGCCGCAGCGCCGGGCGGGCCTGAGATGGCCGCCCGCACCCGCCGCCGCGACAGCAGTCTGATCTGGCCGGGCTTTGTCGACGCGGTGACGACGCTGCTCATGGTGCTGATGTTCGTGCTGACCATATTCACCGTGATGCAATCGGTCCTGCGGGACACGATCACCACGCAGGACAGCGAACTCGATGCGCTGACGTCTCAGGTCGCGCAACTGGCCGATGCCCTTGGGCTGGAGCAGGCCAAGGCCACGGGGCTGGAGGCGCGGGTGGCCGAACTGCAGGCGGGCCTTTCCTCGGCCCTTGCGGAAGGCGAGCGGCGGGCCGGGGTGATCGACGCGCTGACGGCCGACCTGACCGCCCGGCAGGGGGAACTGGCGGCGGCGCGGACGCGGATCACCGATTTCGAAGCGCAGGTCGCCGCGTTGCTGGTGGATCGCGATGCGGCGCGGGGCGAGGCGGCGCGGCTGACGGCTTCGGTGGCCAATCTGGAAGCAGCGCGCGCCAAGCTGGTCAGTGAGGCGGACGCGATGGCTCTTGCCCTGGCCAAAGCGCGCGACGAGGTGGATGCCAATGCCGAAGCCGCACGGCTGGCCGCTGCCCGCCGCGACGCCCTTCAGGCGCTCCTGGCACAAGAGCAGGCCAAGGGGGCCACGACGGCGGCCGCGCTGGACGCGGCAAAGGTGGAGATTTCCGAAGCCGAAGCCGCAAGACTGGCCGATGCGGCAGCCTTGCAGGCCCTGCGCGACCGGCTGGCCAATGCCGATACCGAGCTGACCGCGATGACGCTGGCACTGGAGGCGGAGCGGAAAAGGGCGGAGGAAACGCTGACCTTGCTTGCCGCCGCGCGGACCGAGGCCGCGAAAGGCGCGACGGCGAAGGACGCGGCGTTGACCGCGGCGGAAACCGCCTTGCTGGCGGAACAGGAAAAGGCGCTGGCGGCGGCGCGGGAGGTCGAACTGTTGAACCAGCAGGTCGCGGCGCTGCGCAGCCAGCTTGGCAGCCTGCAATCCGTGCTGGACGCGTCGCAGGCGCGGGACGCAGCGGCGAAGGTGCAGCTGGAAAGCCTGGGGAACGACCTGAACGCGGCGCTGGCCCAGGTGGCCGCCGAGCAGCGCAAACGGGCCGAACTGGAGGCCGCAGAAGTTGCGCGGCTGGCCGAGGAGAACAAGGATCTCGCGCGGTTCCGGTCCGAGTTCTTCGGCCAGATTTCCACCCTTCTGCAGGGCCGAGAAGGCGTGCGCGTTGTCGGCGACCGGTTCGTGTTCTCGTCCGAAGTGCTGTTCAAGCCGGGCTCGGCCGACCTGGCAGCCGAGGGTCAGGCCCAGATCGCAGGGGTGGTCCGCATCCTGGACGAGGTGCGGACCAGCATCCCGCCCGAGATCGACTGGATCCTCCGGGTGGATGGCCACACCGACAACGTGCCGCTGTCCGGCGGGGGCGAATTCGCCGACAACTGGGAACTGAGCCAGGCCCGTGCCCTGTCGGTGGTGCGGTTCATGCAGGATCAACTGGGCTTTCCGCCCGAGCGGATGGCCGCGACGGGGTTCGGCGAATACCGCCCGGTTTCCTTGGGCGATGACGAGGCCTCACGGGCGCAGAACCGGCGGATCGAGCTGAAGCTGACGGAACGCTAGGGCCGCACCATTCCGTGACTGGTCGCGCGGCGGTTTCGTGATACCCTGAGGGTGTTGCAGTTGCTTGAAGTCGATGCCACCGGGATGCGCCCTGGGGTAAGACAGGCCCCGGCGCCCCCCTTTGCGGGAGGACCCCTGATGCCGAAGACGATTGGAAATCCCCTGTCCTGGACCCTTGGCGCGCTGGGCTCGGCTGCGGGTTATGCGACCGAGGTCGCGACCCATGCACCCTCCGATCCCGATGTGCGGCCCGAGACGCGGGTGCTGGTCATGGGCGACCTGCGCGAGGCCCTGCGCAAGGGGTGGGATGATCTGGCCGCGATGCGGTCGGATGTGCTGTTCGCCTGCATGCTTTACCCGGTGATGGGGGCGGTGCTTCTGGGGCTGGCGAGCCAGGGCAACCTGACCCACCTTCTGTTTCCGGCACTGTCCGGTTTCGCGCTTGTCGGGCCGGTGGCGGCGCTGGGGTTGTATGAGCTGAGCCGACGGCGCGAGGCGGGACTTCCGGTCAGCTGGGGCGCGATGTTCGATGTCCTGCGAAACCCCCGCTTTCCGCGCATCCTGATGCTGAGCCTGTTCAACGCGGTGATCTTCATGGCCTGGCTACTGATTGCCGACGCGATCCACGCGGCGACGCTGGGGTCGGAGCGGGTGCTGAGCATCGGGGCGCTGTTGAGCGAGGCGGTATCGACCCCGGCGGGGTGGGTGATGATCGTCGTCGGGACGGGGGTCGGATTCCTGCTGGCGCTGGCGGTGCTGGCGGTCAGCGTGATCTCGTTCCCGCTGCTTCTCGACCGGGATGTGAGCCTGCCCGTCGCGGTCATGACCTCGGTCCGGGTCGCGCGGGAGAATCCGGTGGTCATCGCGACCTGGGGGCTGATCGTCGCGGGGGGGCTGGTGCTGGGAATCCTGCCGCTGCTGCTGGGGCTGGTGGTCGTGCTTCCGGTCCTGGGGCACGCGACCTGGCACCTCTACCGGGCGGCTGTCGTCTGACCCTGTCCACGGTGGACAATCGTCGATGACTCAAAGATTGCAATGACTTGGTCGCGGGCGTTAGGGGTTTCTTAACGCCTTCGGAAAGGCTCCTCGTGCGCCTTCGGCTTCTCGTCGCAGGGGCGTGGCGAGGAGTGACGAAGTCATCGACGAGCGGCCGGCGAAGAGAAACCCCCGCCGGGTCAGGGCGGGGGTCCTTGTCCTGTAGTTCGCCTATTCGGCTGTCAGAAGCGGGGGCTTGGATTTGGTGATCGCCGGTTTGGCCGGTTCCTCGATATCAAGCACGATGGCGTCGTCCTTCACCTCGACCCGCACCAGACCGCCCTTCACCAGCTTGCCGAACAGCAGTTCTTCGGCCAGCGGCTTCTTGATGTGCTCCTGGATCACGCGACCCAGGGGACGCGCGCCCATCTTGTCGTCATAGCCCTTTTCGCCCAGCCAGGCGGCGGCCTCGGGCGAAAGCTCGATATGGACGTTGCGATCCAGAAGCTGCGCCTCAAGCTGGAGGACGAACTTTTCCACCACCTGCATGATGACGTCCTTGCCCAGCGGGGCAAAGTTGATCACGGCATCCAGGCGGTTGCGGAATTCGGGCGTGAAGGTCCGTTCGATCGCGGCGGTGTCTTCGCCCGTGCGGCGTTCGCGACCAAAGCCGATGGCGGCCTGGCTTTGCTCACGCGCGCCCGCGTTCGAGGTCATGATCAGGATCACGTTGCGGAAATCCACCGTCCGGCCGTTGTGGTCGGTGAGTTTCCCGTGGTCCATCACCTGCAGGAGGATGTTGTAGACATCCGGGTGGGCCTTTTCCATTTCGTCCAGCAGCAGGACGGAGTGCGGATGCTGGTCGATGGCATCGGTCAGCATGCCGCCCTGGTCAAAGCCGACATAACCCGGAGGCGCGCCGATCAGGCGGGAAACCGCGTGTTTCTCCATGTATTCGGACATGTCGAAACGGGTCAGTTCCACGCCAAGGCTGGAGGCCAGCTGCTTTGCCACCTCGGTCTTGCCGACACCGGTGGGGCCTGCGAACAGGTAGTTGCCGATCGGCTTTTCCGGTTCGCGCAGGCCAGCGCGGGCCAGCTTGATCGCCGAGCAGAGTGCTTCGACCGCCTTGTCCTGGCCGAAGACCACGCGCTTGAGGGTCTTTTCGAGGTCGCGCAGGGTTTCGGCATCGTCTTTCGACACGGTCTTGGGGGGAATGCGGGCGATCTTGGCGACCACGGCCTCGATCTCTTTCACGCCCAGCGACTTGCGACGCTTGGATTCCGTGACGAGGTGCTGGGCGGCACCGGCCTCGTCGATCACGTCGATCGCCGAGTCGGGCAGCTTGCGGTCATGGATATAGCGCGCGGCCAGTTCGACCGCCGACTTGATCGCGTCGTTGGTGTATTTCAGGTCGTGATGTTCCTCGAAATGCGGCTTCAGACCCATGAGGATCTTGATCGCATCCGGCACCGAGGGTTCGTTCACGTCGATCTTCTGGAAGCGCCGCGACAGGGCACGGTCCTTTTCAAAATGCTGGCGGAATTCCTTGTAGGTGGTCGAACCCATGCAGCGCAGCTTGCCGCCCTGCAGTGCGGGTTTGAGGAGGTTCGAGGCATCCATCGCGCCGCCCGAGGTGGCACCAGCGCCGATGACGGTGTGAATCTCGTCGATGAACAGGATCGCGTCGGGGTGATCCTCCAGTTCCTTCACGACCTGCTTCAGCCGTTCTTCAAAGTCGCCGCGATAGCGGGTGCCAGCCAGAAGTGCGCCCATGTCGAGCGAGAAGATGGTCGCCTTGGCCAGAACCTCGGGCGTCTCGCCGTTGACGATCTTGCGGGCGAGGCCTTCGGCGATAGCAGTCTTGCCGACGCCGGGGTCACCGACCAGCAAGGGATTGTTCTTGCGGCGGCGGCACAGGACCTGGATCGCCCGCTCCACCTCGGGCTCACGGCCGATGAGGGGGTCGACGTCGCCCTTGCGGGCTTTCACGTTCAGGTCGACGCAGTATTTGGACAGGGCGGATTCCTTCGCCTCGCCCGCCTCGGCCTTGGGGGTTTCCTGCGGTTCATCGGCACCCTGAACGGGCCGCGCCTCGCCATAGGAGGGGTCCTTGGCCACGCCGTGCGCGATGAAGTTGACCGCGTCATAGCGGGTCATGTCCTGTTCCTGCAGGAAATAGGCGGCGTTCGATTCGCGTTCGGCGAAGATCGCCACCAGCACGTTGGCACCGGTGACTTCGGTGCGGCCCGAGGACTGGACGTGAATCGCTGCGCGCTGGATCACGCGCTGGAAGGCGGCGGTGGGAACGGCCTCAGACCCTTCGACATCGGTGACGAGGGTCGAAAGATCGTCGTCGATGAAATCGGTCAGGGTCTTCTTCAGGTCGTCGAGGTTGACCGCGCAGGCCTTCATGACCCGGGCGGCGTCGGGTTCGTCGATCAGGGCCAGGAGAAGATGTTCCAGCGTCGCCAGTTCGTGACGGCGGGAGTTGGCAAGAGCCAGCGCAGAGTGGATGGCTTGTTCAAGCGTTGTCGAAAACGATGGCACGTTCAGTGCTCCTGTCCTGCAGGTCTGGCCTGGGCGCCTGGGCCCCAACCGACCGTGGCCTCATAAGCTTAAAGTTCGGTTTTATTTCCCGCACTTCAAGCGCAATTTTCCAGATTTGGGGGTTTCCCCGGGTCTCTCACGCCATTTGTGATATCGGGCACCTAGAACTTGTCTTTTCTGGCCCGGATTTCGGCGAAAACCATGACATCGTCGGCATCTGGGAGGCCGACTGCCGATTTCAGCGCGGGCAAGTGCGCCCGCAGGTAGGGGTTCGTGTCAAGCTCAACCTGCAATGGGACAGGAACGGTGGGTTTGCCCTGGGCGCGTTTGGCCGCGACCTCGGCGATACGAGAGATAAGCTGCGGATTGTCCGGTTCAAGGGTGACCGCGAAGCGAAGATTCGAGGCAGTGTACTCGTGGCCCGAACAGATGAGCGTATCGGGAGGAAGTGCCGCGAGTTTTGCCAGGCTGGCGTGCATCTGCCGGGCGGTGCCTTCAAACAGGCGCCCGCAGCCGCCGGCCATCAGGCTGTCGGCGGTGAAGGCGAGTTTGCTGTCGGGAAAATGAAAGGCGATGTGGCCAAGCGTGTGGCCTGGAACCTCGATCACGCGGGCGAAGTCGCGGCCGATGGAGAAGGTGGAGGCTTCGGTCAGCGCGAGATCGAGGCGGGGCAGGCGATGGGCGTCGGTGGCGGCACCAAGGACCATGGCTCCGGTCCGCGCGCGAAGGGCGTCGACGCCCTGGATGTGGTCGTCGTGGTGGTGGGTGATCAGGATGTCGGTCAGCCGCCACTGATGCGCGTCCAGCGCGGCGAGGATGGGGCCGGGCTCGGGGACGTCGATCACTGCGGTCTGGCCGCTGCCGGCGTCGTGAATCAGGTAGGCGTAGTTGTCGGTCAGGCACGGGACGGTGACGAGTTCAAGCGGCATGGTCTTTGGCCCCTTCGCGGCTATGATGATCAGGATTGATCCAACGGGCGGCGACCGCAATGCACCTTGATGTGCTGGACCTGAGGAATTTCTACTACCGCACCCAGCTGGGCCGGGTAGCGCAGCGGGCGATCCGGGACCAGCTGGTGCGGCTGTGGCCGCCGCAGTCGGGCGAGACGGTGGTGGGCTTCGGCTTTGCGGTGCCGTTGTTGCGGCCCTATCTGGCCGAGGCGCGGCGGGTCGTCGGGCTGATGCCCGGGCCGCAGGGAGTGATGCCCTGGCCCGCAGGGATGGAGAACGTCAGCGTCCTGTGCGAGGACACCGCCTGGCCCCTTCCGACCGGGCTGGTGGACCGGCTGGTGCTGATGCACGGGCTGGAGACGTCGGAGAACCCCTCGGCGGTGCTGGAGGAAGCGCACCGGGTGCTGGGGCCGGGCGGGCGGGCGTTGTTCGTGGTGCCGAACCGGATCGGGCTCTGGTCCCGCCGCGACGTGACGCCGTTCGGCTTTGGCAGGCCCTATTCGGTGGCGCAGCTTGAGACGCAGCTGAAGCGGCACGGGTTCACGCCGGAACGCAGCTGCTCGGTCCTGTTCGCGCCGCCATCGGGGACGCGGTTCTGGCTGCGCTCGGCGAACCTGTGGGAGACTTTCGGGCGCAGGATGCCCTGGCTGGCGGGAGGCGTGCTGATGGTCGAGGCGTCGAAGCAGGTCTATGCCCCGACGCGTGGGGGTCTGGGGGCGGCGGTGAAGCGGCCGCTGAAGGTCTGGGAGGGGGTGGGCAAGGGCAACCCGGAACCGGCCCTGAACCGCGAGTCGCGCGCAAGCTGAGGCAGGCTTTCGCGCTGTGGCTGCGCCAGCGACAAAGTGACCGGCGATCTGGCCGACAATCGCTCACGAAACGGCGAGTATCCCGGTTGCGGGGTGGGAAAGCCTCTGCTAATGACCGCGCGACGGAATGCGCCGCCTGCGACGAGGGTCGAGGTTTGCGCCGAAGGGAAGGCCCCGCCCAACCGGGAAGGCGGCCACGAGACAACGGAAGGTTTGACGTGTCAGAACCAGCTTCGATCTCTCTGGGCATTGCCGCACGCTACGCTTCGGCCTTGTTTGAACTGGCCAAGGAAGACGGTGCGCTGAAGGCGCTTGAAGCCGACACCACGGCCCTTTCGGACGTGCTTGCCTCCAGTCCGGACCTGCGCGGGGTGATCGCCTCTCCGATGGTCAGCCGCGAAGATCAGGGCAATGCCCTTGGCGCGATCGCTGCGAAGATGGGGCTGAGCGGGCTGATGGCGAATACGCTGGCGCTGATGGCCGACAAGCGGCGCCTGTTCGTGCTGCCGCAGCTTCTGACGACACTGACCGACATGATCGCGACCGAGAAGGGCGAGGTGACTGCCGAAGTGACCGCGGCCCGTGCCCTGACCGCCGCACAATCGAAAAAGCTTGCCGAGACGCTGAAGGCCCGCGTCGGCAAGACCGTGAAACTGAAAACCACTGTCGATGAAAGCCTCATCGGCGGTCTTGTCGTCAAGCTCGGCTCGACCATGATCGACACCTCGGTCAAGGCGAAGCTCGCGGCTCTCCAGAATGCAATGAAAGAGGTTGGGTGATGGGAATTCAGGCTGCTGAGATCTCTGCGATCCTGAAAGAGCAGATCAAGAACTTTGGCAAGGACGCCGAAGTGGCCGAAGTCGGCCGCGTGCTGTCGGTCGGTGACGGGATTGCCCGTGTGCATGGCCTGGACAACGTGCAGGCTGGCGAGATGGTCGAATTCCCCGGCGGCATCCGCGGGATGGCGCTGAACCTGGAAGTCGACAACGTCGGCATCGTGATCTTCGGGTCCGACCAGGACATCAAGGAAGGCGACACCGTCAAGCGTACCAAGTCCATCGTGGACGTGCCGGTGGGCAACGGCCTTCTGGGTCGCGTTGTGGACGGTCTGGGCAACCCGATCGACGGCAAGGGACCGATCATTTCGACCGAGCGTCGCGTGGCCGACCAGAAAGCCCCCGGCATCATCCCGCGCAAATCGGTGCATGAACCGATGGCGACCGGCCTGAAAGCCGTGGACGCCATGATCCCGGTTGGCCGGGGCCAGCGCGAACTGATCATCGGCGACCGCCAGACCGGCAAGACCGCCGTGGCGCTGGACACGATCCTGAACCAGAAGTCCTACAACGACGCTGCCGGCACCGACGAATCGAAGAAGCTGTATTGCGTCTATGTCGCCATCGGCCAGAAGCGGTCGACCGTGGCCCAGCTGGTGAAGAAGCTGGAAGAGTCGGGCGCATCGGCCTACACCATCGTCGTCGCGGCCACCGCGTCCGATCCGGCCCCGCTGCAGTTCCTCGCGCCCTATGCCGCGACCGCGATGGCCGAGTTCTTCCGCGACAATGGCCGCCATGCGCTGATCATCTATGATGACCTGTCCAAGCAGGCCGTGGCCTACCGCCAGATGTCGCTGCTGCTGCGGCGTCCGCCGGGGCGTGAGGCCTATCCGGGCGACGTGTTCTACCTGCACTCGCGCCTGCTGGAGCGGTCGTCGAAGCTGAACGAGGATTTCGGCGCTGGTTCGCTGACTGCGCTGCCGATCATCGAAACTCAAGGCGGCGACGTGTCGGCCTTCATCCCGACGAACGTGATCTCGATCACCGATGGCCAGATCTTCCTGGAAACCGAACTGTTCTACCAGGGCATCCGCCCCGCCGTGAACACCGGCCTGTCGGTGTCGCGCGTGGGCTCCTCGGCCCAGACCAACGCGATGAAGTCGGTCGCTGGCAAGGTGAAGCTGGAGCTGGCGCAATACCGCGAGATGGCGGCCTTCGCGCAGTTCGGCTCCGACCTCGACGCTTCGACCCAGGCGCTGCTGAACCGGGGCGCGCGTCTGACCGAGCTGATGAAGCAGAACCAGTATTCGCCGCTGACCAACGCGGAAATCGTCTGCGTGATCTTCGCGGGCACCGCGGGTTATCTGGACAAGGTTGCCGTCAAGGACGTGGGCCGGTTCGAGGCGGGGCTCCTGAAGCATCTGCGGACGGCGGGCAAGGCGCTTCTGGAAGACATCACCAAGAACGACCGCAAGGTTGCGGGCGATCTGGAAAAGGCAGTCCGCGCGGAACTTGACGCCTTCGCCAAGAACTTCGCCTGAGCCCCCTGAAGGAGTAGGCAGATGCCCAGCCTGAAGGACCTCAAGAACCGGATCGGAAGCGTGAAGAACACGCGGAAGATCACGAAGGCGATGCAGATGGTCGCCGCAGCCAAGCTGCGGCGTGCCCAGGAGGCTGCCGAAGCGGCCCGCCCGTTCGCCGAACGGATGACGGCGGTGATGACTGCGCTGGCCGCAGGCGTCGGCACCGGAGAGGGTGCGCCGAAGCTACTGGCCGGGAACGGCAAGGACCAGACGCATCTTCTGGTGGTGTTGACCAGCGAGCGCGGGCTGTGCGGCGGCTTCAACTCGTCCATCGTCCGGCTTGCCCGGGCGCGGGCGAACGAGCTTCTGGCGCAGGGCAAGACCGTCAAGTTCATGACGGTCGGCAAGAAGGGCCGCGAACAGCTGCGCCGCGACTTCGGCCATCTCTTTGTCGGCCATACCGACATGAGCGAGGTCAAGCGCGTGGGCTATGCCAATGCGCAAGGTGTCGCACGCGAAGTCATGGCGGCATTCGAGGCGGACGAGGCCGATGTGGTCACGATCTTCTACAACCGCTTCCAGTCGGTGATTGCGCAGATCCCGACCGCGCAGCAGGTCATCCCGGCCAAGTTCGAAGCCGCGAGCGCCACCGCGCTATACGACTACGAACCCAGCGAGGAGGCGATCCTAGCCGACCTTCTGCCGCGAGGTGTCGCGACGCAGATCTTCACCGCCCTTCTGGAAAACGGCGCCTCGGAGCAGGGCGCGCGGATGTCCGCGATGGACAACGCGACCCGCAACGCCGGCGACATGATCAACCGGCTGACGATCCAGTACAACCGGAGCCGTCAGGCCGCGATCACCAAAGAGCTTATCGAAATCATTTCGGGCGCCGAGGCGCTCTGACGAACCCGGAGTAGACAACAATGGCAAAAGCCCCGAAAGCCGCTGCTGGCGCAGGCCGCGTGACGCAGGTTATCGGCGCCGTCGTCGACGTGCAGTTCGATGGCGCGCTTCCCGCGATTCTGAATGCGCTGGAAACCACCAACAACGGCAAGCGCCTTGTGTTGGAAGTGGCCCAGCACCTGGGCGAGAACACCGTCCGGACCATCGCGATGGACGCGACCGAAGGCCTCGTTCGGGGCGCCGTGGTCAAGGACCTGGGCTCGCCGATCTCGGTTCCCGTCGGCGACGCGACGCTGGGCCGCATCCTGAACGTCATCGGCGAGCCGGTGGACGAAAAGGGCCCGGTCGTGGCCAAGGAAATGCGTCCGATCCACCAGCCCGCACCGTCCTTCAGCGAGCAGGCGACGGAAAGCCAGGTTCTTGTGACCGGCATCAAGGTGATCGACCTCTTGGCGCCCTATGCCAAGGGCGGCAAGATCGGCCTCTTTGGCGGCGCGGGCGTGGGCAAGACGGTTCTGATCATGGAACTGATCAACAACATCGCCAAGGTGCACTCGGGCTATTCCGTGTTCGCTGGCGTGGGCGAGCGGACCCGTGAAGGGAACGACCTTTACCACGAAATGATCGAGTCGGGCGTCATCAAGATCGATAACCTGACGGAATCCAAGGTGGCCCTTGTCTATGGTCAGATGAACGAGCCGCCGGGTGCACGTATGCGTGTGGCCCTGTCGGGTCTGACGCTGGCCGAACAGTTCCGCGACCAGTCGGGCACGGACGTTCTGTTCTTTGTGGACAACATCTTCCGCTTTACCCAAGCCGGTTCCGAAGTGTCGGCCCTTCTGGGTCGTATCCCGTCGGCCGTGGGCTATCAGCCGACGCTGGCGACCGACATGGGTGCCCTGCAGGAACGCATCACCTCGACCAAGGCGGGTTCCATCACCTCGGTTCAGGCCATCTACGTTCCGGCCGACGACTTGACTGACCCGGCCCCGGCTACTTCGTTTGCCCACCTTGACGCCACGACCAACTTGTCGCGCGCGATCTCGGAGCTTGGCATCTACCCGGCCGTTGACCCGCTCGACTCCACCTCGCGTCTGATGGACCCGCTGGTTGTTGGGCAGGAACACTATGACGTGGCGCGTTCGGTTCAGGGCATCCTGCAACGCTACAAATCGCTGCAGGACATCATCGCCATCCTTGGCATGGACGAACTGAGCGAAGAGGACAAGCTGACCGTGGCCCGCGCCCGGAAGATCCAGCGCTTCCTGTCGCAGCCGTTCGACGTGGCTCAGGTGTTCACCGGCTCGCCGGGTGTGCAGGTGCCGCTGGAAAAGACCATCGCCTCGTTCAAGGCCGTGGTCGCAGGTGAATACGACCACCTGCCGGAAGCCGCCTTCTACATGGTCGGCGACATCGAGGAAGTGAAAGCCAAGGCAGCCAAACTCGCGGCAGCAGCGGCGTAAGGGGGCAGGAATGGCCAGCACGGTTCAATTCGACCTGGTCAGCCCGGAGCGTCGCCTGGCGTCGTTCCCGGCGACCGAGGTCCAGATCCCCGGCGCGATGGGCGATCTGACGGCGATGGAGGGGCATGCCGCCTCTATCACCTCGCTGCGGCCGGGCGTTCTGCGCGTGGTCGCGTCCGATGGCGTCAAGGCCTATGTCGTGACCGGCGGTTTCGCCGAGATCAGCGCGACCGGCGTGTCGGTCCTTGCCGAGCAGGCCGTGCCGCTGAACGAGCTGACCCCTGCCGCGCTGGACGCGCTGGTGGCCGACGCCTGCGAAGCGGCGGCTGTCAACGCGGACAAGGACGCCGCGGACAAGGCTGTGGCCGACCTCTACGCGATGCGGGCGGCTGCGGGCCTCTGATCCGCACGGGATTGAAGCTATTGGACAAAGGCCCCGGATCCGCCCGGGGCCTTTGCATTTTCCGGGCGGCGTCCCTAAGCCTCGGCCGGCTCTGCCTCGTGGACCGGGCAGCAGCGGTATTGCTGGCTCTTTTCCAGAAGATCGATCTGCCTGGCCAGAAGCTTGTTCTCGAGCGCCTTGCGCTCCAGATCCAAGGCGATCGATTTCTCGCGGGTTTCTTCGCAAGTGCTGCAGACGTCAAGGCAGCCCTTGACCACGACTCCCTGCGTCGGGAGGCAGAAGGTCCGCTCGAAGCTCAGTTCGGCCGCGAGTTTGGCACCGACGGCGTCCGACCCGGCCTGGGCCAGGATGCCGTCCCTGACCAGTTCGGTATCGACCTTCTTCAGCACCGCGTCTTGAACCTCGGCAGGCACCGGCTGGGCGTTGATCGCGAACCGGAGCGGTGTCAGCACCGGCGCAAACCCGCCGCCAACACTGCCGATCCCGCCAGCGGGGCCCAACACGTTCGCCTGCTGCGCGGCCGCCGACGTTCGCCCTTCGGCCTGGACGCTGATCCGACCGGCCTGGGTGGCAAGGATACCCGCCGGCAAGACCTTGACCCCGGTGCCGGGCCGCACGGGACGCGCCTCTACCGAGCTGTCCCCGGCGGGGTCGACGATCCGGCGCAGAACCGACACGACCCGGAATTTCAGCGTCTGTTCCTTTACGAGCTGATAGGCGAAGTAGGTGACGGCATGGCACTCGTTCTTGTTCTCGAAGGTGCGGGTCGAGGCTTCGTAGGCGTCCTCGCTTTCCCCTTCCGAATGGGTCCGGCTTTGCACCTCGCCCATCTGCACCGAATTCGCCGCCCGCGTCGCCTGAACGGAGCGGTCATGCGCGGTCCGCACATGGCTGGACAGTTGCCGCATGAAGGACGAGGCGCTTCGCGAGTTGAAGTTGCCCTCGACATTGACGCTGCCGCCCCCGGCGAAGCCGATCGAGGCATAAGAGGCGTCGACGTCCGTCTCGAAGTCGGAAGACGACGAGGACTGCGACGACCCCCGGTCGGTCGCCGTCAGGTCAGAGGAATAGCGGTCCATCGACCGCATGTAGTAGGTTTCCTCGGACGACTGTTCGTGCCGGTAGCTGACCTTCGATTCGGAATCGTAGGTGAATCGGGTGTTGCGGGTAGAATTGAAGAGGCGGACCTTCTCGCCGGGAAGAAGTGTCGTCGAATAGACGACGTCGCCGAGCGACAGCGGACCGGGGCAACGCTCAAGCTCTGCCACGATGGTGATTTCGACCGGGACGTCATTCTGCCGGTTGGTCAGACGATAGGAAACCCGCAGCCGTTCGCAGCAAGGCTCCTTCGATACTTCGGGGCAACAGGGCAGTTTGCTGATGGAAATGGTTTCGGCGGCCATGAAAGCTCTCCACAAAATGTATGTTTCGGAAAATGCACCCGCGCCACACGTCGCAGAAAATACGCGCCGCAGGACCGCAGGAGGCGTGAATTATAGCACGATTCGCCTTTGGCGCGAAGTGCAGCGATCCTTACCCGGCGACAGAGTCCTGTCCTGACGGGGTGAGGGATGCGACCGGCACGACGGTTTCATTCTTCTGGCCCTGTGGCCGGAGAATCGGCATGATCGACCCTGGGGAAGAGTGTCGGGTTCATCATGCGGCGGTTTTCGGGGATTGTTGGGGTCGAACAGGGGACGAAAGTCCTGTTTTCGGACTTTGTGCATGACGGCGCGATGTGGACAGGCGAAGGCCCGCGCGAAGTCCGGCAGGCGCAGGTTTTCAAGGAGCCCTTCCTTGCCCTGCCCGCGGTGATGGTCGGCATCTCGATGTGGGACATCGACCACAAGTCCAACAGCCGCGTCGATGTCAGCGCCGAGAACGTGTCCACCGGAGGCTTCGAGATCGTGTTCCGCACCTGGGGCGATACCAGGGTTGCCCGTATCCGGGCCGACTGGACGGCCATTGGCCAGGTGCGGGACGAGGATGACTGGGACGTGACCTAGTGTCTGTCTGACGCTGATAGAAGCACCAGATAGCCTCCAGGTGTTTCGCGGTCGCCTGTCTTTCGACAAAACCGGCGTCCACTTTTGTCGGACAGGCTAGGCCGGGTGCCTGATCAGGCGGCCCGCGACCCAGACCGCAAAGGCGAAGACCACCAGCCCGGCGAAGAGGTCGATCAGGTGATGTCCGCCATGCGTGAGGGTCGCAGGCACCATGGCGATGTTGGTTGCAAGCGCCGGAAGGAAGGCAAAGGTTCCGCGGGTGAACCAGACCACCATCAGCGCCATGATTATGTGATAGGACGGAAAGGCGACGACGCCGGTGATGATTTCGGGGCTGATCACCCGCGGCCCGGTTTCGACCAGCCCGCGCAGATACGCGCCATAGGCCGGGTTATAGTAGAGGCCGGTGGCAAGCCGGTCCGATTCCGGGATCGCCTGGAAGGCCGAAGGGCCGACGCTGGGTGCAAGCCACCAGATCGCAACGGCCAGGATCAGGGTCAGGATGCCGACGAAGAGAAAGCGGTGCAGCGCAATCTCGCGCGAGAGCGCGGCCAGGAGGACAATGGTCAGCAGGATCTGTGGCAGAGCGGAATTGTAGATGTAGCCAAGGACCATGGCCAGGCCCGGATAGCCCGCCAGCCAGGCGACCAGCCTGGACCAGTCATAGCCCATCGCGGCGTCCAGTTCGATCAGCGCCGGGTCGATCAGCGGGTTCGGCAGCGGGAACAGGGCGAAGATGAAGACGGACGAGACAGCCGTGAAGCCGGTGAAGATTGCCGTGCCGACGAGGGCCAGAGCAATGCGCGGCGCGCCTTTCGCCTGCCGCACATAGCTGCCGACAGCTGCAAGGCCCAGCGTGCCGAAATAGCCGCCAAGGAAGGGTGGCCAGTTGACCTGACGCTGCATCGTCAGGGCGAGGGCGACGGCCAGGAGACCGACACCGGCAATCAGCCAGAGCATCCAGCGTTCCGCCGGCAGAAGCCGCAGAAAGGCGCGCGGGCCGGTCATCTGTGCTGTCGTCCTAGACCACATGAGCTATCACCCGACCAAGGCGAAGCCCGGCGATCCTGCCCAAACTTCGCAACAATCGCCGTCCTACAGGGGCATTGCGCAGACTTTATGGCAAGACCTGCGCAAATCCGGGTCAGCTGCGCTGATACAGGCCTTCATAGATCGGCACGAGCGTATCGGTCTCGAACAGGGACGACACCGACATGCCGCCCCAGATGTTGAGGATGGCCTGCGCGAACATCGGGGCCGTGGGAACGATGCGGATGTTCCTGGCGGCTTTCACCGCCTCGGTCGGATCAATGGAATCGGTGATGACCAGACTTTTCAGGACCGAGTTCGACACCCGCTCGACTGCCGGGCCGGACATCACGCCATGGGTGGTATAGGCGTGAACCTCGACGGCACCTGCGGCCATCAGCACTTCGGCGGCTTTGCACAAGGTTCCGCCAGTGTCGCACATGTCGTCGACGATGATGCAGGTCTGGCCGGTCACGTCCCCGATGACCGTCATTTCCGAAACTTCGCCCGCCTTTTCGCGCCGCTTGTCGACGATTGCGAGGGGGGCGTTGATCCGCTTGGCCAGCTCGCGCGCCCGCGCCACGCCGCCCACATCCGGCGAGACGACGGTGATATGGCCGAGCCTGTCCTTCAGGTTATGCTCGATATCCAGCGCAAACACCGGGCTGGCGTAGAGGTTATCCACGGGGATGTCGAAAAAGCCCTGGATCTGCGCTGCATGCAGATCAAGGGTGAGAACGCGGTCCACCCCGGCCTGGGTGATCAGGTTCGCAACGAGTTTGGCGCTGATCGGCGTGCGGGCCTTGGCGCGGCGGTCCTGGCGGGCATAACCGAAATAGGGGATCACGGCGGTGATGCGGCTGGCCGAGGACCGGCGCAGGGCATCGGTCATGATCAGAAGCTCCATCAGGTTGTCATTCGCCGGGTTCGAGGTCGGCTGGATGACATACATGTCCTCGCCGCGCACATTCTCGAACACCTCGACGAAGATCTCCTGATCGTTGAAGCGTTCTACCCGGGCTTCGACCAGATTGACGCTCATCCCGCGGTGCATCGACATTCGGCGGGCGATGGACTTGGCCAGGGGCAGGTTGGCATTTCCGGCGATGAGCTTCGGTTCGGTGACGGCGGGCATGGCATCTCCGGGGCAGCGGATTCGTGTGCGCTTCGCTTATCACCGGGTTTTGCGGTTGCAAACGCCCGGCACCGCTAACAGTACGAAAATCCTGTGCGGTGCAGCAATCGGGTCAGAAGGCGGCGAGGAACCGGTCGACATCAGCTTCGGTGGTGGACCAACTGGTGACGAGGCGCGCGCGCTCGCGGCCAGCCGGGGCGGGGTGGCGGTCGTAGACGGCCCCGGCGGCCTCCAGCCGGTCGTGGGTGCCGGAGGACCATTCGGGGAACAGCATGTTGGCGGGGGCATCCGGGACCGTCGCGCCCCTGGCCTTGAGGCCCGTTGCCAGCCGCTGACCCATGGCGTTGGCCTGTGCCGCCAGTCGCAGCCAGAGGCCGTCCGTCAGGCAGGCTTCCATCTGTGCCGAAAGAAAGCGGTGCTTGGAGAAGAGATGCCCGCCCCGCTTGCGGCGCAGTTCCAGTTCCCAGGACTTTGCGGGGTCGAACAGCACGACACCCTCAACGCCAAGACAGCCGTTCTTGGTGCCGCCCAGCGAAAGGGCATCGATGCCAGCCTTCCACGTCATCTCGGCCGGGGTCGCGCCGATGGCGACCAGCGCATTGGCCAGGCGCGCGCCGTCAAGGTGACAGGGAAGCTGGTGCGCCTTGGCCAAGGCAGTCAGGGATGCGATTTCGGCGGGGGTGTAGACCGTCCCGGCCTCGGTCACGTTGGTGAGGCTGAGCATTCCGCGCTGGACGCCGTGAACGCCACCTTCGCCGGTCGTCGCGAGAGCCTGACTCAAGGTCGTGGGCGTCATCTTGCCAGCCTCGCCCGGCACCAGCACCAGCTTTGCCCCCGAATAGAACTCGGGTGCGTTGCATTCGTCTTCGGCGATATGCGCGTGGGCGTGGCAGAAGACCGCGCCCCAGGACGGACAGTGGGTCGCAATGGCCAGGGCGTTCGCAGCCGTGCCGGTGGCGACAAGGTGGATGACGGCCTTGGGGGCCTCGAAAATCTCGCGCACCAGGGCGGTCACCCGGTCCATGGCGGCGTCGACCCCGTAGGACCGGTCATAGCCGTCGTTCGCCCGCAGGACGGCAGCCATGACTTCGGGTGCGGCACCCGAGGTATTGTCGGAGGCAAAGCGCATCAGGGGTTTCCCTCGATGAGGTAGTCTTCCCAGTCGTCCTCGGGCACGTCGGTTTCAGAGATAGTCATTCCCTTGATCGACTCGCCGGCCTTGTGGGTGCTGTCCGGGTCGCCTGTCACCAGAGGATGCCAGTTGGGCAGGCGCTTTTTCTGGAACAGCAGCTTGTAGGCGCAGGTCGAGGGCATCCAGTAGGCGATCTTCGGCAGGGTTTTGGGGGTTAGGACGACACATTCCGGGACGTGCATCTTGCGGTTGGGATAATCGCGGCACTGGCAGCTGTCGCCGTCCAGCAGGCGGCAGGCGACACGGGTATAGGCGACCTCGCCGGTGTCTTCGTATTCCAGCTTGTTCAGACAGCACTTGCCGCAGCCATCGCATAGGGCTTCCCATTCGGCCTGGGTCATCTTCGACAGGGGAACGGTTTCCCAGAAGCGGGGACGGAGATTGGTCATGCACGCAACCTGCGGCGGAGCAGCGGAAAAGGAAAGGGGTCAGAGTGCGCCAAGGATGGACCGGGCGCGGCTGCAATCGCTGTCCATCTGCGCAATGAGGGCTGGAAGGCCGTCAAATTTCATCTCGGGGCGGAGATATTCGACCAGAGCGACCGACAGGTGCTGGCCATAGAGGTCGCCCTTGAAGTCGAAGAGGAAGGTTTCGAGGTTCGGTCGGTTCTCGCCGAACATCGGGCGGACGCCAAGGCTGGCTGCGCCATGGTATGACCCGACTTGCGGGCCGGTGAGGATGTCGACGAGGACGGCATAGACGCCGAGTTTCGGCAGGTGCAGCCCGTCGACCGACATGTTCGCCGTGGGGTAACCAAGTTCGCGGCCCCGCTTTTCGCCGTGCAGAACCTCGCCGTCGATCCGGTGCCAGTGACCCAGCATCGCCTGGGCGTCGCGCGGGCGGCCTTCGGCAAGGGCCCTGCGGATGTTGGTCGACGAGATTTCGGTGCCGTTGTCGGCAACCAGGGGCGCGAGGGTGGTGCGAATTCCCCTGGCTTCGCACAGGGTCTGAAGGTCATGCGCCGATCCGGCCCGGCCTTTGCCAAAGCAGAAATCCGCGCCGACGACCATGTGTGAGATGCCAAGGCCGTCCGCGATGACCGTGTTGACGAAACCTTCGGGCGAGAAGGCGGCGAGGGTGGCGTCGAAGGGCAACTGGAACAGGTGCTGCACGCCGAGCCGGGCCAGCCGGTTGGCGCGGGCCTCTGCGTTCATCAGGCGGAACGCCGGTGCGGCGGGCGCAAAGAACTGGCGGGGGTGCGGCTCGAAAGTGACAATGCCAAGGGGTGCGGTGCCGCGGGCGAGGTCGATCACCGCCTGGTGGCCGCGATGGACGCCGTCGAAATTCCCCATGGCAACGGATGCGCCGCGGGCGGACGGGTCGAGGCCCTGCCAGTGAAAGTGCTGCTGCATCCTGCCCTTTGCGGGCCGGGGCCCGTCAGTCGAACTTGCGGCTGGGCGCGAGAACCAGCGCTTCACCCTTCAAGACTACGGTTTTACCCACCGAGGCCAGGGTTTCAAGGGTCACCCGGCGTTTGGCATGGTCGATGGCGGTGACGTTCACTTCGGCGCGGACCATGTCGCCGGGGCGGACGGGGGCCATGAACCGCAGGCTTTGACCAAGATAGACGGTGCCATGGCCGGGAAGCTGTTCGCCGATCACCGCCGAGATGAGGCCGGCGGTCAGCATCCCATGCGCGATGCGGCCTTCAAAGATGGTGTCCTGGGCGTAGCGTTCGTCGAGGTGGACGGGGTTACGGTCGGTGGAAACTTCGGCAAAAAGCTCGATGTCCCGGTCGGTCACGATCTTCATCAGATGCCGGGACATGCCGATCTCGATGTCCTCGATGCAGATCGTGCCGCGTGGCAGGTTGTCCAGCATGGGGTCCGATTCCCTTCCATCCATGCAGGAAGGCTATCACATGCTGCGATGCGGCACAATCGGTCGCGCAAGATTTGTTCAATATGGTATGGCGGGATGAACGAAAGTTACCGGACCTTCAGCGCAGGCGGCCCATGGCGAAGCTAGGCGACAGCTCCTTGTCCGCCAGCCAGTCGTCGAGAAGCCCTTGCTCGGGCTGTTCGACATCGGGGCCGAAGCGGTCGGCCTCAAGACCTCCGGTGATGAAGAGGGTGTCGAGGCCTTCCGCGATGCCGCCCTGGATGTCCGTCGAAATCCCGTCGCCGATGCACAGGATCTGCGGGTCGGACGGTGCCCCTGCCTCGGCCAGGCGACGCCGGGCGAGATCGTAGATCGGCGGGTGCGGCTTGCCGAAGTAAAGCGCGGTGCCGCCCATCGCTTCATAGGCCTGCGCCAGAGCGCCCGCGCAGTAAAGCCGCTTGTCACCCATGTCGACGACGATGTCGGGGTTCGCGCAGAGCATCGGCAGGCCGAGGGTTTTCCCCAGAAGAAGGGCCGCGCGGTAGTCGTCGGGGGTTTCGGTCAGATCATCCGCGAGCCCGGTGCAGACGATGCCGGTCGCGTCTTTCAGGGCGACCCGTTCGATTGCGGGCTGTGACCTGGCGAAATCGGCCAGATCCCCGGCAAAGTCGGTGAAGAAGGGTTCGTCCTTGACCGCGCCGATATGGTGGACGCGGCGACCGACCGCGCCCGCAAGCATCCCCATCTGCGCAGCGTCGCCCGAGGTGACCACGATGTCCCAGGCGTCGCGGGGCACGCCCAGGCCGTCCAGTTGCCTGACAACGCTGGATTTTGGCCGGGGAGCGTTGGTCAGAAGCACGACCTTGCCGCCGGTCGTCCGAAAGCCTTGCAGCGCCGCGACAGCCGCCGGAAAGGCGCTTTGGCCATTGTGCAGGCAGCCCCAGAGGTCGCAGAAGACGGCGTCATAGCGTCCCGTAAGGTCGGCGAGCGAGCGGATGATTTCGGTCATGCGGGGGCCTTTCTTCGGCGGTCGGGGCCTTCGGTGCCGAAAGCCCGGGCGTCTGGCATCCGTCTGGCACGCGTCGGGCACCAACGCCCGACGCGTGCCAGCGGTTTCAAAGTTTCAGCGCCGGGATGATCTGCTTCTTGCGGCTCATGATGCCGGGCAGGACGACGGTGTCGCCGGTGACCCTGGCGCCGAACGACGCCTCGGCGAGCCGTTTCACCAGGTCGTTCGGAACAAGGAGCGTGGCCTCTTCCTTCAGGATGTCGACGACGAACAGGAGGACCTGATCCGCCCCGTCCTCTTTCGCCACGCCGTCCATGGACTGCATCAGGCTGGCCTTGCGGTCGAGGACGACCTTCGGTGCGGTGGTTTCAAGAACCGAGACGCGCAGGTCCTTGCCAGCAACGGTGTATTCCTTGCTGTCCATCCGCAGAAGCTCGGCGTCGGAGAAGGCGGAGACGTCGGACTTGGCCTCGAACATCTTGGCAGCCAGATCCGGGATCGAGACGCCGATGTCGGCGGCGAGTTTCGTCGCCACGGCCTTGTCATGGTCGGTCGTGGTGGGCGAGCGGAACTCCAGCGTGTCCGAAAGGATGCAGGAGAGCATCGCGCCCTTGATCTTGTGCGGGAGGTCGGCCACGTCGGCACCCATGATGTCGTGCATCACGGTGGCGGTGCAGGCCAGCGGGCGCATGACGACGTTGATCGGGGTTTTGGTCTTCAGGCCGCCGACCAGCATGTGATGGTCGATGATCGCCATGATGTTGGCATCGTTGATGGATGGCGGCAGTTCGGCGGGATTGTTGGTGTCGACGATCACCACGTTTTGCCCGGCTTCGACATCGGCAATGATGGCGGGCTTCGGGAAACCCCAGTGCTTGAGGACGAAGGTGGCTTCGGTGTTCGGCTCGCCCAGAAGGCGGGGTTCGGCCTGGCCGCCCCGGCGGTTGGTCAGATACCAGGCCCAGACGATTGCGGAGAGGGTGGCGTCGGTGTCGGGGGATTTGTGGCCGAAGACGAGGGTGGTCATGAGAGCGGAACCTTTGGCGGGATGATTTCGCGGGGTGTATAGGTTGTGGGCACGGCAATGTCACGGGGCGCGGTTACGCGAGGTTGCCTTTGGGTATGACTTGTTATACATGTACTGCGTGTATGACAAGAAAGGTGCGCCATGCTGTCGGTCAGATTACCCGAAGAGCTTGAACAGCGACTGGAGGCCCTGGCCAAGGCGACCGGGCGCAGCAAGACCTATTATGTGCGCGAAGCGCTGATCGCCAAGCTGGAAGATATGGAAGACGTCTACATGGCGGAAATGGTGCTGGAGCGCATTGCCAGCGGTCAGGAGAAGGTGATCTCGGCCGAGGAATTCTGGCGTGAAATGGACGATTGAGTATGCTGCGTCGGTCCAGAAACCGATGCGGCGACTTGATCCGCAAGTCCGGCGACGGATCAGGGATTTTCTGAGCACGCGGGTTGCAAGCTTGGAAGATCCGCGCCAGCTGGGCGACGCACTGCAGGGCGCGCGGCTGGGCGGGCTTTGGCGCTATCGGGTGGGGGACTATCGCGTTCTGGTCGAGATCAAGGATGAGATCGTGACGGTCCTCGTGATCGGCGTCGGGCATCGCGGCGAGGTCTATCGCTAAGTCCGCGTGCTGCGCAGGATGTGCCAGAAAACGGCGGAAAAGACGATGAAGCCGCCAAGAAGTGTCGCTGGCCCAGGGGTTTCGCCGAACATCAGCCAGACCCAGACCGGGGCGATCGGGGCCTCAAGCGCGCCGATCAGCGCGGTCTCGACGGCGGGAATGCGGCGCGAGCCGAGGATGAAGAGCGCGAAGCCCAGAAGCGAGTTGGACAGGCCAAAGACTGCAAGGATGGCGATGGTGTCGGTTGCGGGCATGACCGTCGCCACGAGAGGTGCCGTGGCAAGGACTGTAAGCAGGGTGGCCACCAGCCCGGCGGCAAGGGCCGGAATCTCGGGGTTGCGGCGGGCCAGGACGACCAGGACCGCCATGCCGAAGGTCATCGCCAGGGCGAGAGCATCGCCCGGCAGGCTGCCGTCGTCGCTGAGCCCGACCATCAGGACCGCGCCAAGCAGCGCGAGGGTCGACGCGATGAGGGCGGACCGTGGGGCGGCCTCCCGCAGGACCAGCCAGGCCAGGCAGGCGGTCATCAGCGGGACGGTGGCGTAGATGATCGCGACATGGGCGATGGAGGTCAGGTGCAGGCTGGCCAGATAGGCGGGCAAGGTCAGGACCGAAACCAGCACATAGGTCCAGCCCGCCTTCCCCAGCCGCCAGATACTGCCCAGCCCGGCCCAGCCCTGGAAGACCAGCAGCACGACGACCATGCCAAGGACGCCAAAGATGCCGCGCCAGAAGATGATGGTGGCAAGATCGGTGTCCGCCGCGCGGATGAAGAGGCCGGCGGTGCTCCAGGCCAGGGTCGAGGTGAATACCATGGCGAGGCCGAGGCGGCGTCCGGCTACCATGACTGCGGCGCCTTGGGCAGCATCGGCCATTGCGCCGGGTCGTGGCCATAGATCAGCATGGCCTCGGCCGGGGCGATCGACAGAAGATAGGCGGCCGAGGCCCGTGCAGTGGCGGGGTCGTCGGCGTCGGGAAAGGCCTCGGCGGGCTCTGAAGCGCGGTTGATCGCATCGGCGGCAAGGATGACGCTGCGTCCGTCCGGCAGGTTGACAAGCGCGGAAAGATGCCCTGCGGTATGGCCCGGAGTCGGGATCAGGGTCAGGCCCTCGCAGACCGGGCTGTCGGCGTCGATCAGGTGATAGCGAGCATCCGGCCAGCCCATCGGACGGGAGGTGCCGAAGTAGAGCGGCTTCGGCTCGGCCCGTTCGCGGGTGGTCATCACGATGGGGCTGCGGGCGAAAAGCGGCAGCGATCCGACGTGGTCGATATGGCCGTGCGACAGGATCACGAGGTCGATGTCGTCGGGTGCAAGCCCGAGCAGGGCAAGCGCGCCTTCGGCGGTCTGGTCGCGGCGAAAATCGACAAGTCGGCCAAAGCGGGGCAGGCCGTCCTTCGCCGGGCGGTCGGGATCGGTGAGGTAGTCTGGCGGAAAGCCGGTGTCGAACAGGATGCGCCGGCCTTGGTCCGTTTCCATCAGGAAGGCCGGGATACCGATGACACGCTCGCCGCCGCGCACCTCGAAATGACCGAGGTCGAGGATGAAAAGCCGGGAAACCCTGCCGGGAAGAATCACAGGTTCAGTGCTTCGATGGTGAAGCCCTGCGCCTGAAGCAGGTTCAGCACCCCGTCCTGCCCGGACAGATGCAGCGCGCCGAAGGCGGTGAAGACCGGGCCTTCGGCGGCGGCCCTGGTCAGGACGGGAACCCAGTTGCGGTTGCGCGAGGAGGCGACGAGTTCCTCCATCCGGGCGAATTCTGCGTCGATCTCCTGGCGGGTGTAGCCGGGCAGATCGTAGCTCATGAACCGCATCAGCTCCCAGGACTGGCGGCTTTCCCCGGCGAAATAGCCGTCGACGAGGGTGGTGAAGTAGTCCTCGCTGTAGTCTTCGATAGCAAGCGTGGACACCAGCATTTCGGTCAGTTCCTGCGGGGTCATGCTGTCGAAGATGGTGAAGATGGTGTCGAACGGTTCCAGCGCCTTGATCGGCACACCGGCGGCAAGTGCCGTGTCGATGACCATGCGGTCCAGACCCTTGGGCTTTTCGGTCATGCCGGCCATGGCGCAGGGCGGGATCGACAGAAGCGTCAGCACATACCACGGGCGGAACTTGGCACCCATGAAGGCCGGGATGCCGCGGTCGGAAAGCGCCTTGGACAGCGGATCCCAGACCTCGGGCGGAAGCTGCTGCTGCAGGGTCGGTCCGGTGGTGATCACCATGGACGAAGGGTCCTTTGCGATCAGGTCCATGAGAGCCTTTTCCTCTTCCGGGCCCGCTTCGACCAGAACGGTGCTGGCCCCGGTGATCGCGGGGGTCAGTGCGGCAAGATTGTCAAGGTGGCGTGGATCGTCGAAGTGATAGGTCCCGGCGATGGTGATCACCTCGGTCCCCCGGGTCGCGCGCCAGAAGTTGCCGTTGGCAAAGGGCACGGCATTGGCCGCGGCCTCGATCTCGGCCCGGCGGACAGGGTCCATGCTGTCGAACAGGTTCCGACCCACGCATTTCGCGGCTGCAGGGCCGGACAGCAGGGCGGCCAGGACAAGGGAAACAAGAGCAGCAAGGCAACGGGACATGCGACAGGTCACAGGTTGGGAGCGATTGACCGGCATCGTGGCAGCCGCCCCGCAAAAGGCAATGCGAAAAGGCACCGCCCGGGTGTTGACACATGGCGAGGCATCGCCTACCTCAGCACACGTTAGCACTCGGGCAAGCTGAGTGCTAATCAAGATCAAACCTGGAAACTCAAGGGAGTACCCCAGATGGCTTTCAAACCATTGCATGACCGCGTTCTGGTCCGCCGTATCGAAGGCGACGACAAGACCAAGGGCGGCCTCATCATCCCCGATACCGCCAAGGAAAAGCCCGCCGAGGGCGAGATCATTTCCGTGGGCGAAGGCGCACGCAAGGACTCGGGCGAGCTGATCGCTCCGTCGGTCAAGGCAGGCGACCGCGTCCTGTTCGGAAAATGGTCGGGCACCGAAGTGAAACTGGACGGTGAAGATCTGCTGATCATGAAGGAAAGCGACATCCTCGGCATCATCGCCTGAGCTTGTCCTGACCCCGTAACCCATTCAAGGAGCTATCATAATGGCTGCTAAAGACGTCAAATTCGACACCGACGCCCGCGACCGGATGCTGCGCGGCGTGAACATCCTTGCCGACGCGGTCAAGGTGACCCTGGGCCCGAAAGGCCGCAATGTCATCCTCGACAAGTCGTTCGGCTCGCCCCGGATCACCAAGGACGGCGTCACCGTCGCCAAGGAAATCGAGCTGGCCGACAAGTTCGAGAACATGGGCGCGCAGATGGTGAAGGAAGTCGCTTCCCGCACCAACGACGAGGCCGGCGACGGCACCACCACCGCGACCGTGCTGGCGCAGGCGATCATCAAGGAAGGCATGAAGGCCGTTGCTGCCGGCATGAACCCGATGGACCTGAAGCGCGGCATCGACCTTGCCACGACCAACGTCGTCGCGGCGATCAAGGCGATGGCCCGTCCGGTGAAGGACAGCGCCGAAGTCGCTCAGGTCGGCACCATTTCGGCCAACGGCGAATCGGAAATCGGCCGTCAGATCGCGGAAGCGATGCAGAAGGTCGGAAACGAGGGTGTGATCACCGTCGAAGAGAACAAGGGCCTTGAGACGGAAACCACCGTCGTCGAAGGCATGCAGTTCGACCGTGGCTACCTGTCGCCCTATTTTGTCACCAATGCCGACAAGATGATTGCCGAGCTGGAAGACGCCTACATCCTGCTTCACGAGAAGAAGCTGTCGTCGCTGCAGCCGATGGTTCCGCTTCTGGAAGCCGTGATCCAGTCGCAGCGTCCGCTGATCATCGTGGCCGAGGACGTCGAAGGCGAGGCTCTTGCCACGCTGGTCGTCAACAAGCTGCGTGGCGGGTTGAAGATCGCCGCCGTCAAGGCCCCCGGCTTTGGCGACCGTCGCAAGGCCATGCTGCAGGACATCGCCATTCTGACCGGTGGTCAGGTGATCAGCGACGATCTGGGCATGAAGCTGGAAAGCGTCACGCTGGACATGCTGGGCCGTGCCAAGAAGGTCATCATCAAGAAGGATGATACCACCGTCATCGACGGCGCTGGCAACAAGGCCGAGATCGAAGCCCGGGTCAGCCAGATCCGCGCGCAGATCGAGGAAACCACCAGCGACTACGACCGTGAGAAGCTTCAGGAACGTGTGGCCAAGCTGGCGGGCGGTGTTGCGGTGATCAAGGTCGGCGGCATGACCGAGATCGAAGTCAAGGAACGCAAGGACCGCGTTGACGACGCCCTGAACGCGACCCGTGCGGCCGTGCAGGAAGGCGTGATCGTCGGCGGTGGCGTGGCACTGGTGCAGGCGGCCAAGGGGCTGACCGGCCTCAAGGGTGCCAACAGCGACCAGCAGGCCGGCATCGAGATCGTCCGCCGCGCGCTGGAAGCGCCGCTGCGTCAGATCGCCGAAAACGCCGGTGTCGACGGGGCTGTCGTCGCGGGCAAGATCCGCGAGTCGAACGACAAGAACTTTGGCTTCAACGCGCAGACCGAAGAATATGGCGACATGTTCAAGTTCGGCGTGATCGACCCGGCCAAGGTGACCCGCACCGCTCTGGAAGATGCGGCTTCGGTCGCGTCGCTTCTGATCACCACCGAAGCGATGATCGCCGACCGTCCCGAGCCGAAAGGCCAGCCCCAGATGGGCGGCGGCGGCGGTGGCGGCATGGGCGGGATGGACTTCTGATCCATCGACTCTGTCGAGATTGGGAAGGGGCGGCCTGCGGGCCGCCCCTTTCGTTTTGCGGATCGCATATCACGGACACATGATAATCTGGCGGGGAGTGTGGAGGGAGGTTTGGATGCGGACCCTGGATTTCTTCTACTTCTTCGGCAGCGGATACGCCTATCTTTCCGTCCTGCGGATCGATGCGCTTGCCAGCCGGGCTGGCGTGACCGTGCGCTGGCGACCGTTCAACGTCCGCCCCTTGATGCGCGAGAACAACGTGATGCTGCGCGATGAGGTGCAGAAGGTGCGCTATCTGTGGCGCGACATTGAACGTCGGGCCGCCTTTCATGGGCTTCCCTTCGTGAAAGCGCCGATCTGGCCGACGGAACCCGACCTCCTGGCCAGCCATGTCGGCATGGTCGCCGCAAAAGAAGGCTGGGTCGAACCCTACACGGTCGAAAGTTTCCGGGCCTGGTATCTTGATGGACTGCCGTTGGGCACAGAGGCCAGCCTTGAGATCATCCTGCCGCGGGTCGGTCATGACCCCGCACGAGTGCTGGCGCTTGCCGCTGCGCCAGAGGCCGCCGCTCGGCTTGAGGCCGAGACTGAAGCTGCCAGACGGCTTGGTGCCTTCGGCTCGCCGACATTCCTTGTGGGTGAAGAGCTGTTCTGGGGGGATGATCGGCTGGATGAGGCGGTTGACTGGGCGGCGGGTCGGCATCCCGGCCAGCACGGCTGAGGTCACTCGCGCATTGCCTCCGGTCGGCCATCCGGCCCATGGTGGTGTTCATGCGCCTGTTCCTCTTGACCGCCCTGACCATGCTGGCCTTTGCCGCGAACTCCGTCCTGAACCGCTGGGCAGTCGGTCCGGGGCACATCGGTGCGGTCGAGTTCGCCATGATCCGGCTGGCGGCCGGGGCGGCGATGCTGGCCGGGCTGGTCCTGTGGCAGCGCGGTGGGCTGTCCTGGCCGGGACTGCGCGGACGGGCGGCGGGAGTGTTGGGGCTGTCGGCCTATCTTCTGGGTTTCTCGCTGGCCTATCGGGGCCTCGATGCCGGGACCGGGGCGCTGGTTCTGTTCGGGACCGTGCAGGTGACGATGTTCGCAGGCGCTCTTATCGCGCGCGAGGTGGTGCCGAACCGGCGCTGGGCGGGGTCGGCTTTGGCGCTGGTGGGGCTGGCACTGGTCGCCGCACCGGGAGCAGCCGGGCTGGTACCGGTGGCGCTTATGGCGTTCGCGGGTCTTGGCTGGGGCATCTACTCGCTGGCGGGACGCGTGTCAGCGGACCCGCTGGCTGCGACGGCCTGGAACTTCCTTCTGTCGGTTCCGCTGGTCTTGCCGCTGGGCCTGAGCCTTGGTCGGGCGCAGCCGGATGCCATCGGAGTTGCCCTTGCGGTCGTGTCGGGGGCTGTGACGTCAGGCATTGGCTACGCGCTGTGGTATCGCGTCCTGCCGCAACTGGGCGCGGCGCGGGCGGCTGTGGCGCAGCTGTCCGTTCCGGTGATCGCCGCGCTGGGCGGAGCGGTGTTGCTGGCGGAAGTGCCGGGCCTGCGGTTCTGGCTGGCCTCGGCGCTGGTGCTGGGCGGCGTAACCCTCGCAAGCCTGCCTTACAGGTCCTTCACCATCCGCTCCAGCCAGTGACCCGTGATCTTGTCCTGCACCCGCTTTCCGGAGGGCTTGAACCCTTCGCGTTCCCAGAACGCCCGACCCCGAGGGTTCACGTCCAGCACCGCAAGAAACAGGCGGGCGGCGTGACGTTTGCGGGCCAGCGCCTCGGCATGGGCAAGGAAGGCGCGGCCATGGCCGGCCCCTTGCGCCCAGGGGCCGAGGAGCATCAGGCCAAGGTAGGCATCGTTCGGTTTGGGAAAGCCGTAGGAGATCTCGGCCACGCCCGACAGGCGCTGCGCCACGAAAAGACCCAGCCGGTCGCTTTGCGCGGGGTCGCAGTTTGGTGGCGCATCGGTGAAGAAGTCCGAGGCCTTGGCCTGCGGATCGCAGCGGCCCTCGGCCAGAAGCCAGTAGTCCGGCGCTTCGCGGTAGAACTGCGCCACAAGCGCGGTTTCCGAGGGGAAAAGCTCACGGATCCGCATGGGCGATCCCGATGATTTCCAGATCCACGCTGCCGGTCGGACGCTTCCACGTCACCACATCTCCCACCTGCGCCCCCAAAAGCGCGCGCGCAAGGGGAGAGGTCGGCGCGATGCGGTGGCGAGGGGCGTCGGCCTCGTCCTCACCCACGATCTCGTAAGTCGCCTCGCGACCGTCAGGGTCGGCGACCGTCACGGACAGGCCGAAGGCGACTTCGGTCAGGTCATGGGTGGCGGGGTCGATGACGACGGCGGCTTTCAGGCGGGCTTCCAGCCAGCGCAGATCGCGTTCGGCCGCGGCCTCGGGGAGTTTGTCGAGGCGCTCGGCGCGGGCCTTCAACCGCGCAAGATCAGCCTGACGTGCGGAAATCCGGGCATGCAGGGCGACAAGGCCGCGGGGCGTGACAAAGTTCGGCCCCGGGGGCACCGGCAGCTCGGGAAGGTCGGGGCGGTCGTTCCCGGCGTCCTCGTTGACGAAGGCCCGGCTCATTGGGCGCGGCTCATTTCAGGATCACTTCCAGCGGATCGTAAAGGGCCTGCGCCGTGCCCCAGGCGGCGTCGGGCAGGCTGTCGGGCTTGAAACGGACCTGGCCGGACGCAAGGTCCGCCCGCGAAAAGAAGCGGCGGTCGGTGACCACGCCTTCGGGGTCGGTCCAGGTGTCGTCAAGCTGACCGGCCACGATGGTGCAGCGAAAGAACAGGTCGATCTGGTGGAAGCCGGTGTCGGGATCGTGGAATTCGTTGACCAGCACGGGCGGGCCGATGGCGATGGTCAGGCCGGTTTCCTCGACGACTTCCCGCGCAAGGTTCTCCGGCAGGGATTGCCCCGCCTCGCAGCCTCCGCCCGGTGCGCACCACAGCTGAAGCCGCGCGCCGGGATAGGCGTTGACGAGAAGGAGCCGGTCCTGATGCAGGATCAGCGCGCGCGCGGCAATGCGGGGTCTGAACGTCGCCATGCGGTGCAGGCTTGCGCAGGCCGGACCGCTTTGTCCAGAGTGCGCGGCAGGCGCAACAGCATTCGGAGACGGTCATGGCCTATGGCGATGTGGCGAAGCGGGTGGCGCATTGGTGCGGTCGGCCCTCGACCTTTCTGCTGGCGTTCGGGGTGATCCTCGCGTGGATCGTGACCGGGCCGATCTTCAACTATTCCGACACCTGGCAGCTGGTGATCAACACCAGCACGACGATCGTGACCTTCCTGATGGTCTTCCTGATCCAGAACACCCAGAACCGTGATACCGCAGCGATCCAGCTGAAACTGGACGAACTGATCCGGGCGACGCAGGGTGCGCACAACGCGCTTCTGGATCTTGAGGAGCTGGACGAAACGATGCTGGAGGCGTTCCGGGCCCGCTATGAAAAGCTGGCACGGGAAGCGCGCAGCCGGCTGGCGCGGGGGTTGACCGACACCGACGCGCCGGAAGCGTGACGCGAGGTAAGGGGATGCCGCCCTTTCCAAGCTGCGGCCCGCAGGCGATGATCGCGCCATGATCCGCTTGCGCCTGCCCTTCCCGGCCCCGCCCGATGCCGCAACCGGCAGCGGGCGCGCCGAACGGGTGATCCTGGTCCACGGGCTTGCCCGGTCGTCGCGGTCGCTGGCGGCGCTGGGCCTGGCCCTTCGGGCATCGGGCTATTCCGTCAGCCCGGCGGCCTATCCGTCGACCCGTGCCGCCCCTGAGGTGCTGGTCGAGCAGGTGGCGGCGGCCTGTGCGGTCCCGTTTGCCGGACCCACGCATTTCGTGACGCATTCGATGGGCGGCATCCTGGTGCGCGATTTCCTGGCGCGGGGGCATCCGCCGGGCCTCGGGCGGGTGGTAATGCTGGCACCACCGAACCACGGATCGGAACTGGTGGACGTGCTGGGCAACTGGAAGGCGTTCGAGCTGGTGAACGGCCCGGCGGGGATGACGCTGGGCACCGGACCGGAGAGCTGGCCGAACCGGCTGCCCCGGGCGGACTATCCTCTGGGGATCATCGCTGGAACCCGGTCGGTCAGTCCCTGGTTCAGCCAGCTTCTGCCGGGGCCGGATGATGGCAAGGTCACGGTGGCAAGCACGCGGCTGGACGGGATGGCGGACCATCTGGAACTGCCGGTCAGCCACACCTGGATGATGGTCAACCCGACGGTGATCCGTCAGGTGCTGCATTTCCTGAAGCACGGAAACTTTGACCGTCTCTGAGGCAGGGCGCGCGCGAATCTTGCGCGAAAAACCGAGCTAGCCCCGCACGATCCGGTTCACATGGCCCATCTTTCGGCCGGGACGCGGGCTTCCCTTGCCATAAAGGTGAACGGCGGTGTCGCGGGATTTCAGAAGGTCGGGGACGCGAAACACATCGTCGCCGATCAGGTTTTCCATCACCACATCGGCATAGCGGTTGCCGTCGCCGAGCGGCAGGCCGGTGATGGCCCGGATGTGCTGCTCGAACTGGTCGACGGTGCAGCCGGCTTGCGTCCAGTGGCCGGAGTTGTGGACGCGCGGCGCAATCTCGTTGACCAGAAGGCCGTGCGGGGTAACGAAAAGCTCTGCTCCCATCACGCCGATGTAGTCGAGCGCGTTCAGGATCCGCGCGGCGATCAGCACGGCATCGGCGCGCTGGCCGGGGGCTAGCCGGGCGGGGACGGTGGTGCTGCGCAGGATGCCGTCCTTGTGGATGTTCTCGCCGGGATCGTAGCAGGCGACCGAGCCGTCAAGGCCGCGGGCGGCGATAACGGAAATCTCGCGGTCGAAGGCGACGAAGCCCTCCAGGACGCAAGCGGCGTTGGCCATCGACGCCCAGGCGGCAGGGACGTCGTCCTCTGTCTCCAGCTTGACCTGCCCCTTGCCGTCATAACCCAGCCGCGTGGTCTTGAGGATCGCGGGCAGGCCCAGCTTTTCGGCGGCGGCGCGCAGGTCGGCCTCGGAGTTCACCGCAGCCCAGGGGGCGGTCTGCAGTCCGAGGTCGTACAGGAACGACTTCTCGCTGATCCGGTCCTGGCTGATCGCCAGCGCGCGGCGGTTCGGGCGGATCGGCTTCAGGCTTTCGAGGATGTCGAGAGCCGAGGTCGGAACATTCTCGAACTCGTAGGTGATGACATCGACCGAAGCGGCAAAGGCGCGGAGGGCGGTCTGGTCCTCATAGGGTGCGGTCGTGACCGTCAGCGCCACATCGCCGGCGGGGGCGGCGCCGGGTTCATAGATGTGGCAGCGGTAGCCCAGGCGACTGGCGGCAACCGAGAGCATCCGGCCCAGCTGACCGCCGCCGAGAATGCCGATGGTCGCGCCTTGCGGCAGCGCGTCAGTCATCCTTCGGCTCCTCGGGGATCGAGGCCGAGAGGGCGTCGCGCCAGGCGTCCAGCCGTGCGGCCACGCTGTCGTCCGAAACGGCAAGGATAGCGGCGGCCATCAGGCCGGCGTTGGCCGCCCCGCCGATGGCCATGGTGGCGACGGGGTAGCCCTTGGGCATCTGCAGGATCGAGTAGAGCGAATCGACGCCGGCCAGCGCCCTGGTCTGCACCGGCACGCCGATCACTGGCACCCGGGTCTTCGAGGCCATCATGCCCGGAAGATGCGCAGCCCCACCCGCGCCCGCGATGATCACCTTCAATCCGCGTGCGACGGCGGTCTTGCCGTAGTCCCAGAGCCGGTCCGGGGTGCGGTGGGCCGAGACGATCTTCGCCTCGTAAGGTATGCCAAGGTCGTCGAGGATTTCGGCGGCGGCCTTCATGGTGGGCCAGTCGCTTTGCGACCCCATGATGATTCCGACGGATATGGCCATATGCGCCTCCCTTGGGTTCACGGGCGATTACCGGGAACGGTGCGCAGGGGCAAGCGTCAGGCGATGATGTCCGTCAAGCAATGATATCCGGGATCAGCATGTCCTCGATCTTCACGATCTGGTCTTTCAGCGCCAGCTTCTGCTTTTTCAACCGGCGCAGGGTCAGGACATCGGGGCGACCAGTTTCCTCAAGTGCGTGGATGGCCTGATCCAGGTCGCGGTGTTCGCGACGCAGGACTTCAAGACGGATGCCAAGCATTTCGTCGTGGCTGAGTTCGGTGGGCGCATTCATGGCTGTGGCGAATCGGTTCCTGCCTTTCGCAAAGGATATAGGAAAGCGATGCCGCTGCGGGAAGGTTTCTGCGCGAATTCTGCTTGAAAACGGCGCGTTCGCGGGCCGTCCCGGCCCTTGCGGGGCGCGGCGCGCGGCCCCATATTCTGACCATGCGGTGCCCAAGTGCGGGGCCGTGAAGACCGAACCGTCGCTTATGCCAAGGACTGTCCGATGACGAAACTGAGCTTTGGGGCCCATCCCTATCTTCTGGGGTTCGAGCAGCTGGAACGGCTGGTGGAACGCACGGCGAAATCCGGGGCCGAGGGCTATCCTCCGTTCAACATCGAAGCGGTGGCCGAAAACGCCTACCGGATCACGCTGGCCGTGGCGGGCTTCCGCGAGGAAGACCTGTCGATCACCATCGAGGACCGTCAGCTCGTCGTGCGGGGCCGTCAGGCCGAGGATGTGGGCGACCGGGTGTTCCTGCACCGGG
This sequence comes from Pseudomonadota bacterium, assembly GCA_040385165.1. Classification (GTDB taxonomy): domain Bacteria; phylum Pseudomonadota; class Alphaproteobacteria; order Rhodobacterales; family Rhodobacteraceae; genus Tabrizicola. The sequence goes on from JAZKHX010000001.1 coordinate 414,750, forward strand.
GCATTGCCGCCCGTGCCTTCCAGCGCAGTTTCGTGCTGGCCGACGGGGTAGAGGTCGCGGGAGCCACGATGGAGAACGGGCTTCTGCACGTCGACCTGCGCCGCCATGTGCCGGAGACTGTGGTGCAGACGATCCGGATCGGTCGCAAGGATGCCAGCCAGAAGGAAGGGGGCACAAAATGAACACGCCATTCAATGGGTTGCCGCAGGGCGCTGACCGCATCGTCTATGTTCGTGAGGTCGCGGTGACGGACCTGCCGGACGAAGTGCGCGAGCAGATGGATGGGCTGGAAGTGATCTGGTCGGTTCATGGTGCCGACGGGCGCCAGCTGGCGCTAGTCGCGGATCGCAAGCTTGCCTTTCATCTGGCGCGGGAGCATGACTTCACGCCGGTCAGCGTGCATTGATTTCCCGGCCCGTCGGCCGGGGCTGACTGGCCTTCCGCGACGGAACCATTGCGCTGAAGCGTAAGTGTTCCAACGGAAACTGAGGTCGTCCTTGAAAGCCACTACCGGATGATGAAGGCGGGGTAGACCGGCAGCCTCCCATCCCCTCCCCACCAGGGGGAGGGGAGGCGCGGCGGCACCATCAGGCCCGGATCAGGCCCATCTGCTCCAGCTTCAGAAGCACCTGATGCGCGCAGTGGTCGACATCGACGTTCTCGGTGTCCACCACCAGTTCGGCCTGGGTCGGAGCCTCGTAAGGGTCGGAGATTCCGGTGAATTCCTTGATCTTGCCTTCCCGCGCCAGCTTGTAGAGGCCCTTGCGGTCGCGGCGTTCGCATTCTTCGATGCTGGTCGCGACATGGACCTCGACGAAGGCGCCGAAGGCTTCGACCATCTCGCGCACGGCGCGGCGGGTCGCGGTGTAGGGCGCGATCGGCGCGCAGATCGCGATGCCGCCGTTCTTGGTGATCTCGGAGGCGACATAGCCGATCCGCTTGATGTTGAGGTCGCGGTGTTCCTTGGAGAACCCGAGTTCCGAGGACAGGTGCTTGCGCACCACATCGCCGTCCAGAAGCGTCACGGGACGCCCGCCCATCTCCATCAGCTTGACCATCAGCGCGTTGGCGATGGTGGACTTGCCAGAGCCGGAAAGGCCGGTGAAGAACACGGTGAAGCCCTGCTTCGACCGTGCGGGGCTGGTCTTGCGGAGTTCGTCCACCACTTGCGGGAAGCTGAACCATTCCGGGATGTCCAGCCCTTCGCGCAACCGGCGGCGAAGTTCGGTGCCCGAGATGTCGAGGACGGTCGAGCCTTCGGGCACTTCGTTCGCCGGGTAATACTGCGCCTTTTCCTGCACATAGACCATGTGCTTGAAGTCGACCATTTCGATGCCGATTTCGGCGGCGTGCTGGGCGAAGAGTTCCTGCGCGGCGTAGGGGTCGTAGAAATCCTTTCCCTGGCTGTTCTTGCCCGGACCGGCATGATCGCGCCCGACGATCATGTGGGTGCAGCCGTGGTTCTTGCGGATGATGCCGTGCCAGACCGCCTCACGCGGGCCAGCCATGCGCATGGCAAGGTTGAGGAGGCTGAGGGCGGTGGTCTGCGCCGGATACTGGTCCAGCACCGCCTCATAGCAGCGGACGCGGGTGAAGTGGTCCACGTCGCCCGGTTTCGTCATGCCGACGACGGGGTGGATCAAGAGGTTCGCTTCGGCCTCGCGCGCGGCGCGGAAGGTCAGTTCCTGGTGCGCGCGGTGGAGGGGGTTGCGGGTCTGGAAGGCGACGATCTTGCGCCAGCCCAGCTTGCGGAACAGCGCGCGCAGTTCATTGGGCGTGTCGCGGCGGGCCTTGAAGTCGTAGTGGACCGGCTGCTGGATGCCGATGACCGGGCCGCCAAGGTAGACCTTGCCCGCCTGATTGTGCAGGTAGTTCACCGCCGGATGCGCGAGGTCGTCGGCGCCGAAGACCTTTTCGGCTTCCACGGCCTTGTTCGGCACCCATTTGTCGCTGATCGACAGGATCGCAAGGATCACGCCCTCCTGATCCCGCAGCGCGATGTCCTGGCCGGGCTCGACCTTGTCGGCGAAGGCTTCGCTGACGTCGAGCGTGATCGGCATCGGCCACAGCGTGCCGTCCGCCGTGCGCATGTTGGCGACCACGCCGTCATAGTCCGCCTGCCCCATGAACCCCTTGAGCGGATGGAAGCCGCCGTTCATCAACAGTTCCAGGTCGCAGGTCTGCCGCGGAGTCAGGTCCCAGGACGGCAGGTTCCCGGCCTCGACCTTCAGCTTCTGGGCGCTGTCGGAAGAGACGTAAAGTTCGGTGATCGGGGCGTGGTTCGGAAGCGACATGGAAATGACCTTTCAGCGCGGCGACAGGAACCGCCATTTGCGCGGGTCCGTAGCCCGACCGGGGGGCCGACATCAAGCAAATGCAGGGGATTTGCCGAAGATAAGGCGGAAATCACGGGGGTTTTGGCGCACATGGGCAACGGTTCTGCGCTGCAGCAAGGGCTGGGACGGATTTCCCGGCCCGGTGGCGCGACTGGTAGGAATCCGGAACAGGGTTCCAGGCATTTCGGGATCATGCCGGATCAGGCAGGCAGCAGCCAGCGCAGGATCAGCCCCGAAACGGGCAGGTAGATGCTTTCCGAGACGACCCCGCCAAAGGCCTCGGTCCAGCTGTAGTCCGGCCCGATGGCCTGCCCGATCTCGCCCAGGACAAACATCACCCACCACAGAGCGACATAGGACCAAAGCTGCGCCGCCAGTTCGTCGCGCGCCAAAAACCAGAAGCCGACAAAGGCAAGGGCGGTGCCGAATTTCGACACCGCGACCCCGGTCAGAAAGGCGGAGGGGTTTTCGCCCGGCGGCTGAAGCCCGGTGACGAATGACAGAGCGCCGTAGATCAGCACCGGGACGACGAAGAGGGTCAGGAAAACGACTGCGACGGCGAGGGCAGCTTGCATGGGGGCAACCTCCGGTTGGAGCCGAAAGTCTGCCAATCCTGCGCGGCCCTGCCTTGCGGCAGATCAATCCGGAGGCGTCAGGCCAGATAAGCGCGGAAGCTGCGGATGACTTCCTCGTAGACCGCGCGCTTGAAGGGGACGATGCTTTCCACCATCTCGTCGGCCAGGATCCAGCGCCATTGCCCGAATTCCGGATGCTCGGTCGCGATTCCGATGTCGGTGTCCTTGCCCTTGAAGCGGAACAGAAACCACTTCTGCCGCTGGCCTCGATACTTGCCGCCCCAAACCTTGCCCAGAAGTTCGGGCGGCAGGTCGTATGTCACCCACCCATGGGTCTTGCCGACGAAGTCCACCTTGTCGCGGGTGACGCCTGTCTCCTCCCACAGCTCGCGATAGGCGGCCTCGCGCGGCTTTTCGCCCTCGTCGATCCCGCCCTGCGGCATCTGCCAGGCGGGGGCGGCGCCGGGGGGGCTGTCGATCCGCTGCCCGGCAAAGACCATGCCGCGGGCGTCGATCAGGACGACGCCCACGCAGGGCCGGTAGGGCAGACTGTCGGCGTCCACCATCGGATCAGGGAGCTTCCGGAGCGATGGCGGTCAGGCCCTTGATGATGTCGACGGCATAGGCGAGCTGATAGTCCTCGTCCCGCAGCTTCGCCGATTCCTCGGCGCGGGCGAGCTCTTCTTCATACAGCCGCTTTTCCTCGTCCGTCATCGAGTCGTTGGTGATCGCGCCGCGCAGGTCGGCCTCGGACCGTTCGCGGGTTGCGGCACTCTTTTCCTTTTCGGCGGTCGCCTCGGCATCGGCCGGGGGTGCGACGGGTTGCTGCACCACGATGTCGGGCGAGATGCCAAGCGCCTGGATCGACCGGCCCGAAGGCGTGTAGTAACGCGCCGTGGTCAGGCGCATGGCACCGTCGCCGCGCAAGGGGATCAGCGTCTGGACCGAACCCTTGCCGAAGCTCTTGGTGCCGACAACGATGGCCCGGCGGTGGTCCTGCAAGGCACCGGCGACGATCTCCGACGCCGACGCCGAACCGCCGTTGATCAGAAGGACAATCGGCTTGCCCTGGGCCAGGTCGCCTGCGGTGGCGTTGTAGCGCTCGCCGCTGCCTGCAATCCGGCCCCGGGTCGAGACGATCTCGCCCTTGTCGAGGAAGGCATCGGACACCGAGATCGCCTCGTTCAGAAGACCGCCGGGGTTGTTGCGCAGGTCGATGACCACGCCGTCCAGGTTTTCGGCCCCGCCCAGTTCCTCGATCCCTTTCTTCAGGGCTTCGTTCAGGCCAATGGTGGTCTGATCGTTGAAGGTGGTGATGCGCAGGACCACGGTCTTGCCGACGACGCGGCCCTTGACGGCGGTCAGCTTGATCGTGTCGCGGATGATCGACACGTCGAAGGGTTCGGTCACGCCTTCGCGGACGATGGTGATGAGGATCTCGGACCCGACCGGCCCGCGCATCTTCTCGACGGCATCATCCAGCTTGAGGCCCAGGACGGACTCGCCGTCAACCTGGGTGATGAAGTCGCCCGCAAGGATCCCTGCCTTGGCGGCGGGGGTGCCGTCCATCGGCGAGATGACCTTGATGAAGCCCTCTTCCTGGGTGACTTCGATCCCGAGGCCGCCGAATTCGCCCCGGGTCTGGACCTGCATGTCCTCGAAGTCCTTGGCCGAGAGATAGCTGGAATGCGGGTCAAGCGACGTGAGCATGCCGTTGATCGCCGCAGTCACCAGTTCCTCGGTCGGAACCTCCTCGACATACTGGGCGCGGACCCGTTCGAAGATGTCGCCGAAGAGGTCGAGCTGTTCATAGAGCGAGCTGTCCGGCACCGTCTCCTGTGCCACCAGGGGGCCCGCGATCTGGGTGGTTGCCACGACCCCGGCGACAGTTCCGGCCAGCGCGGCCATCACATGCTTTTTCATGCTTGTCAGTCTCCTGTGCGGGCCAGGCCGGTGAACCACGGCATCGGGTCCACGGGCGCAGCACCCTGTCTGAGTTCCATATAAAGCGTTTCCGTGTCACGCCCGCCAGAGCCATCTGGCGCGAGGGTCACGAATTCCGCTGATGCGGTCGCGGGGCCGCCCATCAGGCCAAGAGGCGCATCTGCCGCCACGACTTCTCCCACTTCGCCATACAGGGTTTCCATGCCGCCAAGCACCAGAAGATAGCCGTCGCCGGGCTCAAGGATCATCACATTTCCGTAGTCGAGCAGCGGGCCGCGAAAGCGGATGGTGGCGGGCCAGGGTGCGGTGACCAGGGCGCGGGGCTGGGTGACAAGCGAAACGCCGGGGCGACGGACCCCCGCCGCGTCGGCCTCGCCCGGGCGGCGCAGGATCGTGCCAAGGACAGGCAGCGACAGGCGGCCCTTTTCGCCGGCAAAGCTGGTGCTGGCTTCGGCATCGGGGGACAGTCCGGCAGCGAAGGCGTCCAGCGTGTCGGCGCTGTCCAGAAGGCTTTTCAGCACTTCGGGGTCTTCGGTGACGCGCGTCGGCAAGTCGGTCCGGTCGGAGATTGCCTTTGACAGCGCAGTCCGGGCTTCCTGGGCGGTGACGAGGCCTTTCTCAAGCACCGTGCCCGCCGAAAGTTGCAGCGCGCGCAGATCGGCCAGTTCCTTCAGTTCGGCTTTCAGGGCCAGCGCCTCGATCTGCAGGGCAGGTGTGACATCGGCCAGGATCATCCCGGACCGCGCCGTCCCGACCGCGCCTTCCGGATGCAGAAGAAGAAGCGGACCAGGATTTGCTTCCATGGTGGCCAGCACGCCAAGAAGCCGGCCGATTCCGTCGCGCTTGGCATCGAAGGCACTGGTGAGCGTCGCCTCGCGCAGGGCCGCGTCGCGCAGCGCGCCGCGCAGGGCGGCAAGACCTGTCTCGTAGGCGCGGATCGTAAGGGTCAGCGCCGAGACGCGGTCGCGGGTCTCGGTTGCGGCGTCCAGAGCCACCACGGCCTGCTTTAGATCGTCAGCGGCCTGCGCAGCCTGTTCGGCGATGGTCCTGGCCCCGACGGGCAAGGCCAGCATCATGAGCAGGGCGGCAGCGCGGATCATGCGATGAGGGTCTGGCCGGTCATTTCGGTCGGCTGGGGCAGGCCCATCAGTTGCAGGAGCGTCGGGGCAAGGTCGGCAAGCCGCCCGGTGCGCAGGATGGTGCCGGGAGGTCCGCCGACCAGGATGACCGGGACCGGGTTGGTCGTATGCGCGGTGTGCGGTGCCCCGGTGACGGGATCGACCATCACCTCGCAGTTGCCATGGTCCGCCGTGACGATCATCGCGCCACCCATCGCCGTCAGGGCGGCCAGCGCGCGGGTCAGGCCGCGGTCCACCGCCTCGCAGGCCTTGATTGCGGCAGGCAGGCTGCCGGTGTGGCCGACCATGTCGGGGTTGGCGTAGTTGACGACGATCAGATCATAGCCCTTTTCGATCGCCGAGACGAGGTGATCGGACACCTGATCCGCGCTCATCTCGGGTTGCAGGTCATAGGTCGCGACCTTGGGAGAGGGCGGCATGGCACGATCCTCGCCGGGATAGGGAGCCTCGCGACCGCCGTTGAGAAAGAAGGTGACGTGGGGGTATTTCTCGGTTTCCGCAAGGCGGAACTGGGTCAGGCCGTGGTCGGCGACCCATTCGCCCAGCGTGTTGACCAGGACGCGCTTGGGGAAGGCGGCGGCCATGTAGGCGTTGTGGAGGTCGGAATATTCCACCATCCCCAGCAGGGCAGACCACTGCGGGCGGGGGCCGGTGTCGAAGGCGGCGAAGGCCGGGTCGCCGATGGCCGCCAGAATCTCGCGCGCGCGGTCGGCGCGGAAGTTCAGGCAGAAAATCCCATCGCCGTCCTTTGCGCCGTGGTAGCCGTCGATGACCGTGGGGGCGAGAAACTCGTCCGTCTCGCCCTTGCCGTAGCTGTTAGAAATCGCCGTCAACGGGTCGGGCGCGGTTTCTCCGCGGGCATGGACCATCGTGTCGAAGGCGCGGCTCACCCGTTCCCACCTGTTGTCGCGGTCCATCGCCCAGTAGCGACCGGTGACGGTGGCGATGCTGGCGCCGTAGGGCAGGTGCTGGACCAGCTGGGTCGCGTAACCCATGGCCGAGGACGGAGCGACATCGCGCCCGTCTGTGACGGCATGCAGTGCCACGGGCACGCCAAGCGCAGTGATCGCGCGGCAGGCCGCGAGGACGTGGTTGACGTGGCCATGCACGCCGCCGTCCGAAATGACGCCCAAAAGATGCGCAACTCCGCCCCTGGCCTTCACCTTCGCGGCGAAATCCAGGATCGAGGGGTTCTTGGCGAAACTCCCGTCCTCGACCGCAAGGTCAATCGCCCCAAGGTCCATCGCCACCACGCGACCGGCGCCGATGTTGGTGTGGCCGACCTCGGAGTTGCCCATCTGCCCGGTCGGCAGGCCGACGTCCGGCCCGAAGGTTGTCAGCGTCGCGTGGGGGCAGGTCGACCAAAGACGGTTGAAGGTCGGCACATGCGCCTGCGCAGGGGCCGAGGTGTCGGGGTTCGGGCCGATGCCCCAGCCGTCGAGGATGCAAAGAACGACGGGTTTCGGGGCGGGCATCGGCAGGCTCCTTCTTCGGTTGGCGGGGTTTTACGCCTTGGCCGACGCCGGGGCAACCGTCACGCCAGCTGCGCCGCAGCCTTCTCGCGCACCCGCTGGCGCCAGAGCGTGAAGACCCCTGCCGCAACCACGATAACGGCGCCGATGGCGACGTTGATCCTGAGCGTCTCGCCGAAGACGAAAAGCCCGATGGCCGAGGCCCAGACCAGTTGCAGATAGGCGAAAGGCTGGATCGCCGAGGCTTCGGCCACGGCATAGGCCTTGATGAGCAGCCAGTGGCTGAGCGCGGCGGTACAGCACAGAAGCAGCATCCAGACCCAATCCACGGGGGCCATCCAGGTCCATTGCATCAGGCCGAAGGGGGTCATCGCGACGGCACCCACGACACCGGTCCAGAAGAAGCTGACGCTGGCGCTGTCCTTGCGGGCGACATAGCGGGTCAGAAGGCCATAGATTGCAAACATGGTGGCCGACAGCAGCGGCACCAGCGCCCAGGGCGAGAAGACGGCAAAGCCCGGTTGCAGGATGATCACCACCCCCACGAAGCCGATCAGAATGGCGGTCCAGCGCCGCCAGCCGACCTTCTCGCCCAGGATCGGGCCGGAAAGTGCTGCGACAAGGAGCGGATAGCTGGTAAAGACCGCGTGCACCTCGATCAGGCCCAGCTTGACGAAGGCGACCAGTATCACCGCGATCTCAGCGACCAGGATCAGCCCGCGCGCCAGCTGCACCCAAGGGTAGTGCGACCGGACCGCCGCGCGGATGCCGCCCGGCGACCGGGCCACCATCGCCATGACGAAGAGGGCGAAGAACCAGAACCGCACCATCACAACCATGGTGACGGGATAGGTCGACCCCAGATGCCGCGAGATCCCGTCCTGCAATGCAAAGACCACCGTCGTCGCGATCATCAGCCAGATCCCAAGCTTGGTGTTCTGCGCCGTGGTCATTGCGCCGGTGGTGGCGACAACCGGGCCGGTGCCTGGGGCAGGATTCTTGGGGGTGGTCATGACCCGGGCTGGCTATCACTTGCGCCGGTGCAGCGAAAGGGGCGGTCTTCCTGCACCAGTGGGTGGGTCAGCCTGGCTGCAACCGAGTCAGAAGCGCGACCTGTTTCGGCAGGCAGACCGAGCGCAGGTCGTAGCGATCGCGCGCCATCTGGCGGGCGGCTTTTCGCATGTCGTCATGGGCCTCGGGCCGGGCCAGCGCGTCGGTCAGGGTCGCGGACCAGCTTGCGACGTCGAAGAAATCGACCAGTCGGCCATTCACCCCGTCCGTGATCACCTCGGCGACCGGAGCCGTGTTCGAGCCGACCACCAGCGTTCCGGCGGCCAGTGTCTCGACCATCGACCAGGACAGCACGAAGGGATAGGTCAGATAGGCGTGAACGCGGGCAACGTGCATCAGGTCGACCAGCCGGTCGTAGGGCAGGCGTCCGGCGAAATGCACCCGGGACAGGTCGAGGCGGTCCTTGACCTCGTTCAGGATGACCTCTTTCCAGGTGCCGCCGTCTTTCGGGGCCTGGCCATAGCTGACCTCGTCGCCGCCGACGATCACCACCTGGGCCTCGGGCCGCGCCGCCAACACGGCGGGCAGGGCGCGCATGAAGATGTGGTAGCCGCGATAGGGTTCGAGGTTGCGGTTGATGAAGGTCAGCACCTCGTCGCCGGGGCGCAGCACCTGCCCGTCCGGAAGCTGGAACCGGGCCTCGGGGTTCGGGGCGAGCCGGTCGCAATCGACACCGTCGAAGATCACCTCAAGCTGGCGGCGCAAGGCGGGGGGATGGGTGCTGGCCTGCCATCGGGTCGGGGTCACCCCGGCATCGGCATGGGCCAGCGCCTGCGCCATGTAGGCGGCGCGGGACTGGGCGATCATCACCTGGTCGAAGCCCTGGGCCTGAAACTCCGGATCATATCCGGTGTCGGTGCCATGGCCGCGATAGTAGAACTCGGCGAAGACCAGAAGCCGGGCTTCGGGCCAGACTTCCTTGAGAAACAGCGTCTCGCCCCAGCCGGAATGACCGTAGATCACGTCCGGCACATAGCCTTCGGCGCGCAGTTTCCGGGCGAAACGGGCCACGGAAACGCCCCGGTCGCTCATCACCGTGAAGTTGCGGCCAAGGCGCGCGACCGTCGGCTCGACCGGCTGCGGCTTGTGGCTGTAGCGCAGGGTGGGGATGTCGGAGGTCTTGTCGTTCACCACGTCGGTGATTGCCCGAACATCGTGGCCGCGGCGCTGCATCTCGGGCGCGAGATGCAGGAACTGCGCGGGGAAGTTCTGGTGGACGAAGAGCAGCTTCAAGGATCAGGCTCCGAAAGCGGCGGCCATCAGAGCTTTGGTATAGGGGGTTTGCGGATTGGTAAACACGGCCGTGCAGTCGCCGGATTCGACGACATCGCCCGCCTGCATCACCATGACCTTGTGCGCCATGGCGCGGATCACCCGCAGGTCATGGCTGATGAAGATGTAGGCCAGGCCCCATTTGCGCTGAAGGTCACGCAGAAGATCGGCGATCTGGACCTGCACGGTCATGTCGAGAGCAGAGGTCGGTTCGTCCAGCACGACGAGCTTCGGGCGCAGGATCATCGCGCGGGCAATGGCGATGCGCTGGCGCTGGCCGCCGGAAAACTCGTGCGGATAGCGCTGCATGGTGGCCGGGTCGAGGCCAACCTCGCGCATGATCCCCGCGACCATATCGGTCCGGTTCTGGCCGGGATCGACGCCGTGGACACCCAGACCTTCGGCGATGATCTCTTCGACCGTCATCCGGGGCGACAGGCTGCCGTAGGGGTCCTGGAACACCACCTGCATCTCGCGCCGCAAACCGCGAAGCGCCGCCCGGCTGCGACCGCGCAGGTCTTCGCCAAGGAAGGCGACGGTTCCCGAACTGTCGATCAGCCGCAGGATCGCCAGCGCCAGCGTGGTCTTGCCCGACCCGCTTTCGCCGACGATGCCCAGCGTTTCCCCGGCGCGGACCGAGAGCGTGGCGTCGTTCACCGCCTTCACATGTCCGACGGTCTTGCGCAGCAGACCCTTGTGGATCGGGAACCAGACGCGCAAGGCGTCGGTCCGCACCACCTCGGCTGCACCCTCGGGCACCGGGGGCGGACCGCCCTTCTGTTCGGCGGCCAGGAGCTTTTGCGTGTAGGGGTGCTGCGGATTGGCGAAGATCCCGGCGGTCGGCCCCTGTTCGACGATCTCTCCGCCCTGCATCACGCAGACCCGGTCGGCGATGCGGCGGACGATGCCAAGGTCGTGGGTGATGAACAGAAGGCTCAGGCCCTCGGCCCGTTTCAGGTCGGCAAGGAGGTCCAGGATCTGCGCCTGAATCGTCACGTCCAGCGCGGTGGTGGGTTCATCGGCGACGAGGAGTTCCGGCCCGTTGGCCAGCGCCATCGCGATCATCACCCGCTGGCGCTGCCCACCCGACAGCTGATGCGGATAGGCACCCAGACGGCTTTCCGCGTCGCGGATGCCGACCTTGCCCAGAAGTTCGATGATCCGGGCGCGGGCGGCGTCGCCGCTGAGGCCCTGATGCAGCGCAAGGCTTTCTGCCAACTGCTTCTCGATGGTGTGCAAGGGGTTGAGCGAGGTCATCGGCTCCTGGAAGATGAAGCTGATGTCGTTGCCGCGCACCTGGCGCAACTCGCGTTCCGAGGCCCCCACCATCTCGTTGCCAAGATAGGTGACCGACCCTGAAACCTGGGCATTGTCCGACAGAAGCCCCACGGTCGACAGCGCCGTGACCGACTTGCCCGACCCGCTTTCGCCGACCAGCGCGACGGTTTCGCCCCTGTCCACCGTGAAGGACACCTGCTTCACCGCCTCGATCAGCCGACCGTCCTGCCGGAAGGTGACTGTCAGGTCCCTGACCTCCAGGATGCTCATCGGCCCGACCTCATCGGAAGGTCTTTCTGGGGTCGAAGGCATCGCGCACGCCTTCAAAGATGAAGACCAAGAGCGACAGCATGATCGCGAAGGTGAAGAAGGCGACGAAGGCCAGGTGCGGGGCCTGCAGGTTCTGCTGCGCCTGCCGGGTCAGTTGGCCGAGCGAGGGCAGGTCGGCGGGCAGGCCGAAGCCCAGGTAGTCAAGGCTGGCCAGCGTGCCAATGGCCCCGGTGACGGCGAAGGGCAGCAGGGTCAGCGTCGCGACCATGGCATTGGGCAGAAGGTGGCGGAACATGATCTGCCAGTCCGCGACACCCAGGGCCTTGGCGGCGCGGACATATTCAAAGTTCCGCGCCCGCAGGAACTCGGCCCGGACGACGCCGACCAGCGCGGTCCAGCCGAAGATCACCATCAACCCGACCAGAAGCCAGAAGCTTTTCGCCCAGACCGCGGTGACGATGATGATGACATACAGCGTCGGGACCGAGGACCACAGCTCGATCACGCGCTGGAAGATCAGGTCGGTCAGCCCGCCGAAATAGCCCTGCACCGCGCCCGCCGCGATGCCGATGACCGAGGTCAGCAGCGTCACGATCAGCGCGAAGGTCACCGACAGCCGGAAACCGTAGATCACCCGTGCAAGCACGTCGCGGCTGGTGTCGTCGGTGCCGAGAAGGTTCATCGCCGACGGCGCTCCGGGGGCGACGCCTCCGGTATCGACGATGGTATTGAAGCTGTAGGGGATCGGCGGCCAGATCAGCCACCCGGCCTGGACCGGCTGACCGGCGGCAGTGCCCGATGCCTCGACCTCGGCCTTGATGCCCCTGGGGTCGTCCCAGCAGTCCAGCGATCCGCCCGAGACGATCAGGCACTGCACCTCCGGCGTGGTGTAGTCGGCTTCGGTGCGCAGGTCGCCGCCAAAGGCCACCTCGGGGTAGAACTTGAATACCGGCGTGTAATAGCTGCCCTGATACTGCACGAGGATCGGGCGGTCGTTCGCGATCAACTCGGCGAACATCGACACGCCGTAGAGGACCAGGAAGATCCAAAGCGACCACAAGGCCCGACGATTGGCCTTGAAGTTCCGCCAGCGCCGCTGGTTGAGGGCCGACAGCACCATCACCCGCGCCTTTCAAAATCGATGCGGGGGTCGACGAAGACATACATCAGGTCCGACAGGATGCCGACGACAAGGCCGATCAGGCCGAAGGCAAAGAGCGTGCCAAAGATCACCGGGTAGTCGCGCTCGACGGCGGACCTGAATCCAAGCTGTCCCAGTCCGTCCAGCGAGAAGATCACCTCGATCAGCAGGCTGGAGCCGAAGAAGACCGACAGGAACAGCCCCGGAAATCCGGCGATCACGATCAGCATCGCGTTGCGGAACACATGGCCGTACAGGACGCGCGCTTCGGACAGGCCCTTGGCCCGGGCCGTCAGGACATACTGCTTCTTGATCTCGTCCAGAAAGCTGTTCTTGGTCAGAAGGGTCAGCACTGCAAAGGACGAGATCAGCTGCGCCGTCACCGGCAGCGTGATGTGCCAGAGATAGTCGGTGATCTTGCCAAAGAGGCTCATGTCCTCCCAGCCGTCGCTGGTCAGGCCGCGCAGCGGGAACCACTGAAAGAAGCTGCCCCCGGCGAAGACGACCATCAAGAGGATCGCAAACAGGAATCCGGGGATCGCATAGGCCGCGATGATGACGCCGGAGGTCCAGGTGTCGAAGCCGGACCCGTCGCGCACGGCCTTGCGGATGCCCAGCGGGATCGACACGAGATAGGCGATCAGCGTCGACCAGAGCCCCAGAGTGATCGAGACAGGCATCTTCTCGATCACCAGATCGACGACCGAGATCGAGCGGAAATAGCTCTCGCCGAAGTCGAAGGTCAGGTAGTTGCCCATCATGATGAAGAAGCGTTCGACGGCCGGGATCTGCTCTTTCCGGCATTCCGGGGCGTTGACTGATGGTGTGCCGGTGAAGCCTTCGGCGCAGACCAGCCGGGCAAAGCCGAACTGCACTTCCAGCTTGGCGATGAACTCGGGCGGCAGGCCGCGCGCGCCGACATAGCCGTCGTCTTCCTGGACGCCGCCCTCTTCCGCGCCGCCGAGGTTCTGGATGGAATCGCCCTCACCCTCCAGCCGGGCGATGACCTGCTGGACCGGCCCGCCCGGAACGAACTGGGTCAGCGCAAAGTTGATCACCATCACGCCGAACAGCGTGGGGATCACCAGCAACAACCGGCGGAGAATGTAGGCGCCCAAGATCCCTGCCCGTCTTTCGTTACTTCAACACGCCCTTGGCCTTCAGCGCGTCGGCTTTTTCGGCGTTGTACCACCAGATCGACAGTTCGCCCAGAGCATAGGGCGGCAGGGTCTCGGGACGGTCGTACATGTTGTAATAGGCGACCCAGTTGTCCCTCTTGTAGTAGCGCGGCACGATCACCCATTGCGAGCGCAGGACACGGTCCAGCGCCCGGATGGTCGTGTGAAGCTCGTCCCGGCTGGCGGCGGCCTCGACCAGCTCCAGGATCTTGTCCACCGCCGGGTCGGCATATCCCATCCGGTTGCGGCTGGAATTGTCCTTGGCCACCGACGCCCAGGCCTGTTTCAGCACGCCCCCGGGCTCTAGCCCGCCATTCACCACCGTGGTCGGCAGCGCGTCGAAATCGAAGTTCGGCGGGCTGGCGCGTTCCTGAAGCTGCGGGTCGTCGATGATCTCGAAACTGGCGTCCACGCCCAGGGCACGCAGGTTTTCCACATAGGCGTTCATCACCGGCAGAAGGTCGGTGCGGGAATGGACCATTTCCATCCGCAGCGTCTCGCCCTTGTCGTTGCGGCGAATCCCGTCGTCGCCCACGGGCCAGCCGGCCTCGTCCAGTATCGCCGAGGCCTTGCGCAGGTTCTTGCGGTCGAGTGCGGTATCCTCGGACGATACCGAGGCCATCTTCGCTTCCTCGGTCAGGATGGTCGCGGGCAACAGCCCTTCGTCCACCAGCGGTTGCAGGATCGCGATCTCGCCCGGGGTCGGCACGCCGGTCGCGGCCATCTCGGAATTTTCCCAGATCGAATTGATCCGGGCGAGCAGCCCGTAGAACAGCGACTTGTTCGACCATTCAAAGTTGAACATCAGCCCGATCGCCTCGCGGACCCGCGGGTCCTGGAACTGCGCGCGCCGGAGGTTGAAGATGATCGACTGGCCGCCTGCGATGTTGCCCGAAGGGATCACGGCCTTGACCACATCCCCCGTCCCAATCGACGGGAAGTCGTAACTCGTAGCCCAGCGTTTTGAATCGCCTTCGTTGCGGAAGGTATAGACGCCCGCCTTGAACGCCTCCATCGCGGCGTTGTCGTCGCCGAAATATTCGATACGGATCCGGTCGAAATTGTTCTGGCCGATGTTCAGCGGATGCTTTTCGCCCCAGTAATCCTCGTCCCGCTTGTAGATCACCTGCTGGCCGGGCTTGTAGCTTTCCAGCACATAGGGGCCGGTTCCGAGGAACGGCTCGAAGCTCGACTTTTCCAGGTCGCGGTTGTTCGCCTCGTAATCCGCCTTGGAAAAAATCGGCGAACTGCCGGCCTGACCCGGCATGTCGCGGAACGGGGTTCCGGGTGAGAAGGTGAACTTGATGCGGTAGGGATCGAGCACCTCGACCGACTGGAACTTTTCGTTTGCCACCGACCGGAATTCCGGGATGCCCTTGTCGCGGAAGATCTCGTAGCTGAACAGGACGTCTTCGGCAGTAAAGGGGCTGCCGTCCGAGAAAGTCACATCCTTGCGCAGGTTGAAGATCACCCAGGACCGGTCCTCAGGGTATTCCATCGTTTCGCACAAAAGGCAGTAGGCCGCGCTGATGTCATCCAGCGTGCCGGTCAGGATCGACTCGTAGAAGATCGACGACAGGGCGGCCGAATTGCCCTGGATGGTGTAGGGGTTGAAGGAATCGAACGAGCCCGGCGACCACTGGCTCATCTCGCCGCCCTTCGGCGCATCCGGGTTGACGTAGGGAAGATTCTTGAAATCGGCCGGAAGCGGCAGGTCGCCGAAGGTGGAAATGCCGTGCGACTTGATGACGGTTTCCCCGCGGACCGGCAGCGCCAGCGCCGCAAGCGCCAGGATCAGCGAGCCCGTCGCGACCAGAGGGGTCAGACCCGCCCGCGCTGCGCTGCCTTGTGCCGCCACCCGCTTCGTTGTCCGCATCTGCCAGCCTCCCCTGCGTACCGCCTGCGACATTCATTTATGCTAACGCAGGCTTTGTCGAGCCAACAAGCCGCGATTGCCACACGCGATTGCGTGAGTTGCCAAAAAGAAAGCCGCCCGGAGGGGGCGGCCTTCGCTCGACGGTCCTGGGCGGCCAATCAGGGATTGGCGGAGAGATAAGCAATCACGTTGGCCCGGTCTTCGGGCTTGGGCAGGCCGGCGAAAGCCATCTTGGTGCCGGGAACGGCTTTCTTCGGGTTTTCCAGGAAAGCAAACAGGGCTTCGGGTGTCCAAGGCTCGGCCGACTTGGCTGCCATGGCTTCGGAATAGGGGAACCCCGCCACCGAGCCGTGATTGCGCCCCACGACGCCGTTCAGATTCGGGCCGACCCCGCTCGAGCCGTCCAGCTTGTGACACGAGGCGCATTTCTTGAACACCGCCTCGCCTGCGGCAGGGTCCGCCGAAGCAATCAGCGCAGCGACGTCAACCGTCTCGGCTTCACCCTCGGCCGGAGCAGCCTCTTCGCCGGTGTCGATGGTATAGGCCTGAGCCAGTTCGCCTTCCTCCTTCTCGCTGCCAGCCTCGCCGCCGACCGTGTAGAGCGAGTCGGCCGCCCAGCCCACCAGCAGAAGCACCAGAAGCGACCCGCACACCGCGCCCACCGTTTTGGTCATCGTCATCGTGTCGAACATGGTTCACCTATCTGGGTCTCGTTCCGCGCGGTATCTACCCGCTTCCCCTGTCCGGTTTCAAGGTGTAGACGCGCGACGAAACGCCCCTTGGGGCAGGTTTTCGACAAGGGATGACGTCAGATGGCCGGTCGCATCGCGTTTCAGGGCGAACTCGGGGCCTATTCGCATCAGGCCTGCCAGCAATCGCGCCCCGACATGGAGGCGGTTCCAAGCACCACTTTCGAGGAAGTTGTCGACAAGGTCGCGAAGGGCGAGGTCGATCTGGGGATGCTTGCGGTCGAGAATTCGACCTATGGCCGGGTGGCGGACGTGCATTCGCTTTTGCCGCGCGCGGGCTTGCACATCGTCGACGAGGCTTTTGTGCGGGTGCATGTGAACCTTCTGGGCGTGCCCGGCGCGAAGGTCGAGGACGTGCAGGAAGCGCATGGCCATGTGGTCATCCTGCCGCAATGCGCGGGCTTTCTGAAAGCGCATGGCATCCGGGGCAAGGTCAGCTCGGACAATGCCCGTGCCGCCCGCGAAGTGGCCGAGGGCAAGGACAGGACCAAGGCAGCACTTGCCAGCGAGCTTGCCGCCGCGATCTACGGGCTGGACGTTCTGGCCCGGCATATCGAGGACCATGCGAACAACACCACCCGTTTTCTGGTGATGTCGCGCACCCCCGACCTGTCGCGACGCGGGGCGGGCAAGATGATCACCACCTTCACCTTCCGGGTCCGCAACATTCCCGCGGCGCTCTACAAGGCGATGGGCGGCTTTGCGACCAACGGCGTCAACATGACCAAGCTGGAAAGCTACATGGTCGGCGGCACCTTCACCGCGACCGAGTTCTATGCCGACATCGAGGGCCACCCCGAGGACCCCAACGTCGCCCTGGCGCTGGAGGAACTGCGCTACTTCACGTCCGAGCGCCGCATCCTGGGCGTCTATCCGGCAGACCGTGAACGCGGTTAAAGCTGGCCCTGGTTACGGTCGTAGCGATCCTTGATCCGCGCTCCGAGCAGGCCCAGCCGGTGTTCGAACCTGGCCTGCACCCGGCCCTTGGCAAGCCGCATGGTGTTGATGAACAGCCGAGCGGCGAGGGTCTTGGGCTTGACTTCAAGGTCCACGCGCAACCGGCTGCGGCGGGGGGAGAGGACCATGACCTCCAGCCACGTCGTGCCTTCGACCGAAGGGCTGTCGACGCCAAGCGTCAGTCGCTGCGCGGGTGTCATCTCGTCGATCCTGACCTGCACCTTGCGCGCCTTGCCGCGAAAGCGGCCGCGAATGCGCCATTCGGCCCCGATACCCATCGCGGGCGAGCCCGCCGGGCGCTCGACCTCGACCCCGTTGCGGAGTGCCTCCCGCTCCCAGGTGGGATGGTCGATCAGGGTGGCGAAGACCGCTGCCGCAGGCACTTCGAGGTCGGTCTTTGCCGTCAGTTTCATCTGCGCTCCGCGAGGTGAGTGTCGGGTAGGGTCCACCGCATATCAGGAAGTTCCGTTCAATCAAGCCGGTCCGCAAGCCAGTTGCGCAGGATGAAATTTGCAATCGCGCCCTTGCGGCTGGGGTGGATTGTCGGGTGCCGCCCGGCAAAGGACTGCACCAGCTCTTCCCGCGTGATCCAGATGGCGGCCTCCAGCTCTTCGGGGTCCAGCCGGATGTCGCGCGTGAGGGCTTCGGTCCGCGCGCCGATCATCAGCGAGGCGGGAAACGGCCAGGGCTGGCTGGCCAGATAGCTGACTGCGCCGCAGGTGACCCCGGTTTCTTCCAGCACTTCTCGGCGGACGGCGGCTTCGATGGTCTCGCCCGGTTCGGCGAAACCCGCCAGAAGCGAGAACATCCCCTCGGGCCAGCCCGGGCTGCGGCCCAGAAGAACGGAATTGCCGTGCGTTACCAGCATGATGACCACCGGGTCGGTGCGCGGGAAGTGCTGCGCCCCACAGGCCGGGCACGTCCGTTGCCAGCCGCCCTGCGTCATTTCGGATCGCGCCCCGCAGGTCGAGCAGAAGCCGTGGCTGCGGTGCCAATGCAGCAGAGCCTTGGCCGTAACGACCAGTTCGGCGTCGCGCGGGTCGAGGCGGGTCATCACGCCGCGCAGTTCGGCAAAGCCCTCGCCCCCGGTCATTGCGGGATGCTGCTGCACCGTCTGGTCGAAGAACCCGGGTTCGGGGGCCACTGTCCCGTCCCCGGGCGACCAGTCGGACATATCGGCGGCAAAGCGCGGGGTGCCTGCGTCCAGTCCCAGAAAGAGCGGCGGACCGGCCAGTGCAAGCACCGGATGATCCGCTGCAACCCAGGCAAGGCGGTCCTGGCTCACGAGCGGTTTGCCGCGCCACATTGGCAGCACTGTTCCCTGGCCCAGCGCGCGCTTCAGTCCGGCCGCGTCGCGTCGCAGGATAGCGTGCCGATCAAGCCCGGATCCACCAAAGGTCACTGTTTCCGCGATGCGCATTTCCGACTGTCTTTTTGGTCACTGTTGTTGCCTTGACGGAGCCTCTGCCGCTTTCCCGCCAGTTTCAATCGGCAACACGCCGCAACCGCACAACCTCCGCGTGAATAACGACAATTTGCCTTAACATTGACACAACCGAAACGATAGAAAGCTCGCGTTAAGGGTGCGTTTCATGGTTTGGTTTTTCTCGGTGAGCAGGTTCTGATCAGGTCGCTGGAAGTTCGATGTATCACATTCCCATTGCATCAGCCGTCAAGTCACCCGACCTGGAACCGCCCGAGGATATTGCTGACGAGATTGCGCCCGAAGCCGCCGCTCTCCGCCGTCCGCTGGCGTCGCTGCGGCTGATCGCGACCAGTGACCTGCATGCCAGCCTGATGCCCTACGACTATTGCGCGAACCGGCCGAACCTGAACCTCGGTCTTGGGGCTGTATCGCAGCAGATCGCCGAAGCGCGGGGCGAGGCGCGGAACTGCCTGCTGTTCGACAATGGCGATTTCCTGCAAGGCAGCCCGATTGCCGACTTTGCCGCCAATGCCCGGCGCAAGCGGGCGCATCCGGTCATCACGGCCTTCAACACCCTGGGCTATGATGCCATCACGCTGGGGAACCACGAATTCGACTACGGTCTGCGGTTCCTGGCGCAGGTCCTGACCGACGCGCGGTTCCCGGTCGTGTCGGCCAATGTCGCGACCCGGCTGGGCAAAAGCCCGGCCCGGGACGAAACCCTTGTGCCTCCCTTCACCATCCTGCGCCGCCAGATCATCGACCATGAGGGGCATGCGCATCTGATCCGCGTCGGCGTGATCGGCTTTGCCCCGCCCCAGATCGCGGAATGGGATCGCGATACCCCTGATGGCCGGGTCCAGACCCGCGACATCCTGGCGGCTGCCCGGGCCTGGCTGCCGCGTCTTCGCGCCCGGGGGGCCGACATCATCGTGGCGTTGGCCCATACCGGAATCGGCGCGCCGGAACCCGAGGACGGGACCGAAAACGCTGCAACCGCACTGGCCGCGCTGCCCGAAATCGACGCGGTCGTCGCGGGTCACAGCCACCAGATTTTCCCCGGCCCCGATTTTCCCGCCTCGGCAGCCGTCGATCCGGTGGCCGGGCGGCTGGCCGGGAAACCGGCGGTGATGCCGGGCCATTCCGCCAGTCATGTCGGGATCATCGATCTGGAGCTGGAACGCTGCAGCAGCGGTTTGCGGCGCTGGCGGGTGGTGGGGGCTTGCACCCGGATTGGTCGGCGCAGCAACGACCCGGCCCCCGCGACCCCGGCCCTGCATCAGGCGCTGGCCCCCGATCACCGCGCGGCCCTGGCCTGGTCCCGGCGACAGCTGGGCGAAACGGCCACCGCTCTTCACACCCAGTTTGCCACCATCGCCCCCTCCGCTGCCCTCGACCTGATCGCCGAGGCGAAGGCGGCCCATGTCTGCGCGGCGCTGGCAGGAACCGCATGGGAGAGCCTGCCCGTGCTGTCGTCGGCCGCGCCATTCCGTGCAGGCGGACGGGGCGGGCCGCTGAACTATACCGACATTGCCGCGGGTGCGTTGCGCATGCGCAACCTGTCGGACCTCTATCCCTTCCCGAACACCATCGTCACCCTGATGCTGACCGGGGCCGAGCTTGCCACCTGGCTGGAGCGCGCGACGACGATCTTCCGGCAGATCGCACCGGGGTCGACCGATGCACCGTTGCTTGCCCCCGAGGTTCCGGCTTTCGTGTTCGAGACGATCCCGCAGCTTTCCTATGCCATCGACCTCAGCCAGCCCGCCCGGTTCGATGCGCAGGGCCGCCTGGTGAACCCGGAGGCCCGGCGGATCGTCGGTCTTTGTCACGGCGACCGCCCGGTGCGGGCCGAAGACGAATACCTCCTGGTCACCAACAGCCACCGCGCCGGGCGCGCCCGCCTGCAGGATCCCGAGGCCGATCCACAGGTCGTGTTCACCGATGGCGCGCGGGTGCAGTCGGTGATCGCCGCGCATGTCCAGCGCAAGGGTCTGGTCGGCGGCACACCGCGCCGCAACTGGCATTTCCTGCCGATGCCGGGCACCACCGTCACCTTCGCCGCAGGGGACGGGGCCGCCGCGCATCTGGACGACGTCGCGGCCTTCCGGCCGGTCCGGCTTGCCGACGGCGAAGACGGCTTTACCCACTACCGGCTGCACCTTTGATCGGTTATGCCTCCGCCCGGAGGCTCTGATGTATGACGCAATTCTCTTCGATCTCGACGGCACGCTGATCGACACCGAAAGCATCGCGCTTGTCACCGGCATGGCCGCCTTTGCCGCGCATGGGCATCAGGTGGACCTTCCCTTCATGCACGCCCTTGTCGGCAAGGACGAACCAACCGCCGCCGGCATCATTCGTGCGGCCCTGCCTGGCGTGGACCTCGCGGCGGTCAACCTGCACTGGCGCAAGGGCTTCAACGACGGGGTGGATGCCGGGCTTGACCTGAAGCCCGGAGCGCGCGACCTGCTGCCCGCGCTGACCACACCCCTTGCCATCGTCACGTCGACCGGCCGCGACGGTGCGCACCGCAAGCTGGGCATCGCCGGTATCGCGGACGCCTTCAGGCATGTCGTGACGCTGGATGACGTCCGCGCCCCGAAACCGGACCCTGAACCCTATCTCCTGGCCGCCACGCTGTTCGGCGTTCCGCCGTCCCGTTGTCTTGTGTTCGAGGACAGCGAAACCGGCGCCGAGTCCGCCCATCGCGCCGGCTGCGTCGTGGTCCAGGTGCCCGACATCGTCCCAAGTCAGGGGCGCTGGGCGCATCATCTGGCCCCGGACCTGCTGACCGGCGCACGGATGGCGGGGCTTCTTTAGAACGCCGCCTCAGGCCTTCCGCGCGTGCAGCTCGCACAGGCAGCTGACCGGTTCGCCATGGTTGCGTTCGATCTTTGCGTCAGGGGCCAGCCTGTCCATCTTGAGCGCAAGCTCGATGTCCAGTCGGCTGATGCCATGGCAGTCATGCGTGGTCAGGGTCACGTCGACCACGTTGTAGACATTCTTCCATTCCGGGTGGTGATTCAGCTTCTCTGCCACCAGAGCGGCGCGGGACATGAAGCCCCAGGCTTCTGAGAAGCTGCGGAACGTCCACACCTTGCGGATGGCGTCGCGGCCCGGCACGGCGGCCCAGCCGGTTTCCGCCAGCGGCGGCAACTGGATCCTGCGGTCGGCTTCGGGAAGCAGTGGGGTCATGACGGCCTCCTGGGGGTCAGGGCAAGCATTGCGGTCGTAGCCAAGCCAGGTCAGCCCGATCCGTGGCACGACGCGAGGGACAGCCTACTCCCGTCCCTCATGCTTGCGGAAGGGGCCATAGGCGGTCAGGACTTCTATCTCTTCCCCGACTGCGCGGCGCTCCGCCTGAAGGTAGCGGTCCACGGCCGCGCGGAAGCCGTTGTCGGCGATCCAGTGGAGCGAATGTGTCTCGACCGGAAGATAGCCCCGGGCCAGCTTGTGTTCGCCCTGCGCTCCGGCTTCGACCCTTTGCAGGCCGTGGGTGATGGCCCAGTCGATCGCCTGATAGTAGCAAAGCTCGAAATGCAGGCAGGGATGATCTTCGACGCAGCCCCAGTAGCGGCCGTAAAGTGTCTCTCGCCCGATGAAGTTCAGCGCACCCGCCACGGGACGGGCCCCGTTGAAGGCCAGCAGCAGAAGCATGTCGTCCCGCATGGTCCGATGGAACAGATCGAAGGCTTTGCGCGTCAGGTAGGGCGTCCCCCATTTCCGCCCGCCGGTGTCCTGGTAGAAAGCCCAGAAGGCATCCCAATGCTGCGGCTCGATCGCGTCCCCGGTGAGCGCGCGGATCGTCAGGCCAGAGGCGTGGGCCGTCTCGCGTTCCTTGCGGATCATCTTGCGCTTGCGGCTGGAGAGGTCGGTCAGAAAGTCGTCGAAGCCTCCATAGCCCCGGTTTTCCCAGTGAAACTGCTGGGTGATGCGGTGAAGCGTGCCCTCGACCCCGGCGAGCGCCCCGGCTTCTTCTGCCGTGCAGAAGGTGGCGTGCAGCGACGAGAGCCGGTTCTGCGCGGTCACGCCAATGGCCGCCTGCCACAGAGTCTCGCGATGCGCGTCCGCCCCCAGGAACCGCCGCCCGGTGGCGGGAGTGAACGGCACTGCGATCTGGAGCTTGGGGTAATAGCGGCCCCCGGCCCGCTCCAGCGCGTCGGCCCAGCCGTGGTCAAAGATGTATTCGCCCTGGCTGTGGGTCTTCACATAAAGCGGTGTCGCGGCGACCAGATTGCCGCCTTCCCGCAGCGCCAGAGGCCGGGCCTGCCAGCCGGAGCCCGCGCCAGTGGACCCGGACGCCTCCAGCGCCAACAGGAAACGGTGCGTGGTGAAAGGGTCTATGGGTCGCCCCACCGCCTGCTCGGGGGCCGCGACGGCATCCCAGTCGGCGGCGGAAATGTCGGACAGGCTGTCGTGCAGGGTCAGGTCGGCCATTCGCGCCCTCGGGGTCGAAAGGAAGGTGGCGGGCTGGCCGCGAAGGTCAAGCCGGAAGCGTGGGCAGGTAGCCCTCGAAGGTGATATTGTCGGCAATCCGCCGCGCCGCTGCCTCGGCTTCGGGCGAGCGGATCGTCCAGCACATGATCTTGGCCCCCTGAGCCTTCAGCTCGGCCACGCGGGGGCGGGTCAGGTCGGATGCCTGATGCGAAATGAAGCTCGATCGGGTTCTGTCATAATCCGGGATCTCGCGCAGGTAGTCACAGGCTTCGGCCGGGATCGGAGCGTTGAGGACAGGGTCATAGGCTTCGGTCGTCAGGCCGCGCGGCAGGCCCGGTGCCAGTCGTGCCATGTGAGCGATGCAATGGGGATTGAACGCCATCACCGCCACCGGCCCTGAATAGCCGACGAGGTCTGCGGCAATCGCTTTTTCCAGAAGCCCGTCCGTATCCTCCATCGTGTTCCAGTTTTCCTTGATCTCGACAAGCAGGGGCACCTTGCCGGCAACCAGCGCCAGCACCTCCTTCAAGGTCGGGATCGTGTCGGTGCTGCCGCGCAGAACGGTGCGACCCAATGTGGCAGCGTTGTAATCCCGAAACGCGCCCGTCGCATCGGTCAGGCGGTCCATGTCGTCGTCGTGAAAGACGACAGCCACATCGTCGGCACTGCGCTGGACATCGAGTTCGATGCCGTAGCCCGCAGCAATGGCTGCCGCGAAGGCGCTGGGGGAATTCTCGATGCAGCCCCGCGAAGCATCGTGCAGCCCGCGATGTGCCAGCGGCAGACGCAGGAATTCGGGCGGAAGAGGGATGCGGCTCATTTCAGGGCGAAGATCGCCTCGATTTCGACCGCCACCCCAAGGGGCAGCGATGCGGCGGAGACGGCGGAGCGGGCGTGGCGGCCGGAATCTCCCAGAACAGCGACAAGGAAATCCGAGGCACCGTTGATCACCTTCGGCTGGTCAGTGAAGTCCGGGGTGGAGTTCACGAAGCCCGTCAGCTTGACCGCGCGGTCGAGCCGGTTCCAGTCGCCGCCGACGGCCTTCTTCAGCTGGGCGAGGAGCGAGATCGCGCAGCGCCTCGCAGCCTCGGCGCCCTGCTCGAAGGACAGGTCCTCGCCGAGACGGCCCTTGATCAGGCCGGCCTCGTTCTGGCTGATCTGGCCCGAGATGTGGACGAGGGTCCCCACCTGGACGAAGGGAACGTAGTTCGCCGCAGGTGCGGGGGCATCGGGAAGGGTGACGCCAAGTTCGGCGAGGCGTTTCTCGATCGGGTGCATGGGGGTCTCCGGGGTGGGTCGGTGGCAAGGGTAGCGCGAGGGGCGGAAGGGGGCAAGGGTGTGGGTGTCCACGGTGGACACTTTCGTAAAAGCTTTATAGAACAATATATTAAGCGTTGGCATTAACGATTCCGAAAGGATTGGCTGCTGGGGGCGGCCACGACCGTTCAGGCGGGAATCCATACGTGGAAGTCCCCGTGACGCAGACAGGAAGTGCTTGATCGAAGACCGCTTCTGCGCGACACTTCCGACTGATCGCGGCCACCCCTATTTCCGGCCGGATCGGCATTTGCAAACCCCAGCCGCCGGTTTGGCGCGGCGTCCGTCCGTCCTGCTCAGCGACTTGCACCTGGCAGGCGGACCTTGTTTCGATGGAGAGTTTCATGAAGCGACCAGATCTCGAAATTCCAGACGACCTGATCCAGGATTTCACCGCGCGCGCCGCAGTTCTGTCGGACATGTTCCGCAACCTCAGCGACCCGAAGACGGCAGCGACGGTGATCGGCGGACTGGCCGGGAAGAACCGCGAGATCCACGCAGGCTTTCTGGACCGCCTGGACCCGGACCGTTGGCCGCTTGGCCGCCTTGACCTCTGTCTACGCATTCCGGATTACATCGTGCGCGAGTTTTCCGGACCCTGGAAAGACGCCGATGTCTGGATCATCCGCGCCAATCTGACGGTGGGAGAGCAATGGCAGTTCTTCCTGATCCAGTGGCGCATGATGCGGAAGGGCGAGGATACCACCACCCGTGTCGCGCGCGTCTTCGCGGGCAGGAACGGGCTGTTCCCCTTGGGCGACAGGACGATCGTGCCCGACGGGGCGTTCCAGGACGCGCTGAAAGCGGCGGGCCTTCTGGAACCGGCCTTTGAACGGGTCCGCGACACGTTCGAGATCATGTGGCCGACTGGCGGGGTCATCAACCTCTGCCTGCCTGGCTAGCCACGCACTGGATGGGATGAACCGGTGGGGGCGGCGGTCCGCCCCCGGCGCCGGAGCAGCTTATGCCCAGGGACGACGCGCGGCGTTCTGCTTCTCGAAGCTGTCGATGGCCGAAACCTTTTCCAGAGTCAGGCCGATGTCGTCGAGGCCGTTCATCAGGCAGTGCTTCTTGAAGGCATCGACCTCGAAGGCGAAGGTCTTGCCGTCCGACGCGGTGACGGTCTGGCTTTCCAGGTCCACAGTGATCCGGGCATTGGCCCCCTTGCGGGCGTCGTCCATCAGGTGATCGACCGCATCCTGCGGCAGGACAACCGGCAGGATGCCGTTCTTGAAACAGTTGTTGTAGAAGATGTCGGCGAAGCTGGTCGCGATCACGCAGCGGATGCCGAAATCGAGAAGCGCCCAGGGGGCGTGTTCGCGGCTGGAGCCGCAGCCGAAGTTGTCGCCCGCAACAAGAATTTCAGCCTTGCGGTAGGCCGGCTGGTTCAGCACGAAATCAGGGATTTCCTGGCCGTCCTGAGTATAGCGCATCTCGTCGAACAGGTTCTTGCCAAGGCCCGATCGCTGGATCGTCTTCAGGAACTGTTTGGGGATGATCATGTCGGTGTCGATGTTGACCAGCGGCATCGGGGCTGCAACGCCGGTGAGGGTGGTGAATTTGTCCATCGGGCGATTCCGCAACGGTTGAGGTTGGAAACGGGCCATAGCGCTATTGCCGGGAAACGACAACCATGCCCGGCTAGACATTCCCGTCACGGCTGGCATAGCGTCGTACAAATTAATTTGCGGAAGCAGGATTCGATGACCAGACCCCGCGTTCTTATCCTTGCGGAACAATGCAATCCGCTTTGGCCCTCGCTGCCGATCGTTGGTTACAAATATGCCCTGGCCCTGGCACGGCATTGCGATGTGAATATCGTGACGCAGGTCCGCAACAAGGACAACGTCGTCGCGGACGGGCGCGAGTTGGACAAGTTCGACTTTCTCGACACCGAATACATCGCCGCGCCGATGGAGCGGCTTTCGCAATTTCTGCGGGGCGGCAACCAGGTGGCCTGGTCGACAGGCATGATGATGGCCTACCTGCCCTATCTGGCGTTCGAGCGGGATGCCTGGAAGAAGTACCGCTCGCAGATCGAGGGGGGCGCGTTCGACATCATTCACCGGATCACACCGATGTCGCCGACGTTGCCAAGCTATATTGCGGGGCGGGGCGGGGTGCCCTTCGTGTTCGGACCGCTGAACGGCAATCTCGACTGGCCTAAGGCCTTCCAGCGCGAGCAGAAGCGCGAGAAGGAGACGCTGCGGAAGCTGCGTAATTACTATAAGTACATGCCCTACGCCCGGACGACCTATACGAAAGCAGCGGCGGTGCTGGCGGCATTCCGTCATACGGTCAAGGACATCTCCTGGACCCCGGCCGAACGGATCGTCCCCTTCCCGGAGATCGGCTTCGACCCGGCGGTGTTCCCCGCCGAGCGCGAGAGGGCTCCGTTTGCCGGGGCGGGGGAGAAGACCTTCCTCTATGCCGGGCGGCTGGTGCCCTACAAGGTGCCCGAGGTGGTGGTGCGCGCCTTCGTGGGCGATGACCGGTTGCGCCAGCACCGGCTGCGGATCATTGGCGACGGGCCAGAGCGGGGCCGAATCGAGGCGATGGTGAAGGATGCAGCTGCCGAGGACCGGGTCAGCTTCGAGGGCAACCAGACCCAGGCGAACGTGGCCAAGGCGATGCGCGAGAGCGATGCCTTCTGTTTCCCTTCGATCCGCGAACTGGGTGCGGGGGTCGTGATCGAGGCGATGGCCTCTGGCATCCTGTGCATCGTGACGGATTACGGCGCTCCGGGCGACCTGGTGGCAGACGGGCGCGGGGTGGCAATCCCGCTGGCGCCACTGGATGACCTGGTTGTTTCGTGCCGGCAGGCGATGCTTGGGGCGCTTGACCAGCCAGAGGCGTATGCAGCGCTAGCGAAGGCCGGGCAGGACCATGCGCTGCAGAATTATACATGGGACGCAAAGGCCAGGCGCACGGTCGAGGTCTATGAGGCGGTGCTGGCCGGGAGACCCCCGGCCGAGCTTAGCCCCTATTGACTCGGCGGGCGGCGGATGGCCCCGCCCGATCCATCAGGCCATTTCGCCCATCATTTCCCGCACATCCGTCAGGTGGCCGGTGATCGCCGCTGCCGCCGCCATTGCGGGCGACATCAGGTGCGTGCGACCGCCCCGGCCCTGACGGCCTTCAAAGTTGCGGTTCGAGGTGGCGGCGCAGCGTTCACCCGGGGAAAGCTGGTCGGGGTTCATCGCAAGGCACATGGAGCAGCCGGCAAGCCGCCACTCAAACCCTGCGTCGATGAAGATCTGCGCCAGACCCTCTTCCTCGGCCTGCGCCCGGACGAGGCCCGATCCGGGGACGACCATCGCGCGTTTCACGGCGATCTTCTTGCCCTTCAGGATCGCGGCTGCCGCCCGCAGGTCCTCGATCCGGCCGTTGGTGCAGGAGCCGATGAAGACCGTGTCGATGGCGATGTCGGTCAGTTTCTGGCCAGCCGTCAGGCCCATGTAGTCAAGGCTGCGCCTCGCGGCATCGACCTTGCCGCCGGTGAAGCTTTCAGGCGCGGGCACGACGCCGGTGATCGGCAGCACGTCCTCGGGGCTGGTTCCCCAGGTCACGACGGGGGCGATGTCTTCGCCGCGGATCGTCACGACCTTGTCGAAATGCGCGCCTTCGTCGGTGAAGAGGGTTTTCCAGTAGGCAAGGGCGGCCTCCCACTTCGCGCCCTCGGGGGCGTGGGGGCGGCCCATGCAGTAGGCAAAGGTCTTCTCGTCCGGGGCAATCAGACCGGCCCGGGCACCGCCTTCGATGGCCATGTTGCAGACCGTCATCCGGCCTTCCATGGAAAGCTCGCGGATCGCCTGGCCGCAGTATTCGATGACATAGCCGGTGCCGCCCGCCGTGCCGGTTTCGCCGATCACCGAGAGGGTGATGTCCTTGGCGGTGACGCCGGGGCGCAAGCTGCCGGTGATCTCGACCTTCATGTTCTTGCCCTTGCGCTGGATCAGCGTCTGGGTGGCAAGGACGTGTTCCACCTCGGAGGTGCCGATCCCGTGGGCCAGCGCGCCGAACGCGCCGTGGGTGGCGGTGTGGCTGTCACCGCAAACCACGGTCATGCCGGGCAGGGTCCAGCCCTGTTCCGGCCCGACGATGTGGACGATGCCCTGACGCACGTCGCTGACGGGATAGTAATTGATCCCGAAATCCCTGGCGTTCTTGTCCAGGGCGGCCACCTGGATGCGGCTGTCTTCGGTCATCGTCGCGGCATTGGCGCGGTCCAGCGTCGTCGGCACGTTATGGTCCGGCACGGCGATGGTCTTTTCCGGCGCGCGCACCTTGCGGCCCGTCATGCGAAGGCCCTCGAAGGCCTGCGGGCTGGTCACTTCGTGGACGAGGTGGCGGTCGATGTAGAGGAGGCAGGTGCCGTCCTCGGCCTGATGGACGACGTGGTCGTCCCAGATCTTGTCATAAAGCGTACGAGGAGCCATGGCTCTCACCTGTTCTTGGGATGGCTTGGAAAGGGGCGGCAGACGCGAGGCAGCGGGCCTCAGGCGCGCGCGAGGATCGAGCGGGTCATGCCGAAGAAGCGGGCAGGAAGCCGCGCATGATCGGTGATGTTGAAATAGATGAACCCGGACATGGCCGCGATATACGCGCGAATCCTGGCTGAAGCAAGCCGTCCGGACCTGTGCCTGAGACCAGTCGGCACGCGAACCGGAAGGATGGGGCGACCGGCCGGGAACGCTCAGATCGCCGAGGAATGCTGGGCCTTTGCGCTGTCATAGGCATCGAACCCCCGCGCGATCATCCGGGTCAGGGGACGCGCGCGTTCGGGGATGTAGAAACCGTCCTCGGCCACCCGAACCATGTCGCCGAACCCGACTGCCGCGGCCTGGAACAGGCTTTCGATCCGTGCCGCACTGACCTCGAAGTCCTGCAGCAACTCATCCCGTGACACGCGGAAGTTGCACATCAGCGCCTCGATGATCCGGGCGCGCAGAAGGTCCTCGCCCTGGAACCGGTGACCCTTTTGGGTCGAGAACCGGCCGGCGCGGATTGCCTTGGCATGGTCTGACGTGCCCGAGGCATTCTGCGCGAACCCCTGCGGGAACCGGCTGATCGAGGAAGCCCCGAGCCCGATCAATACCGGAGCGGGGTCGTCGGTGTAGCCCTGGAAATTCCGTCGCAGCGTCCCGGCCTGCAAGGCCCGGGCCAAGCCGTCCTCGGGCTTGGCGAAATGGTCGATGCCCACTTCGACGTAGCCGTCCCACAGAAACATCTGCCGGGCGGTTGCGAACAGCGACAGGCGTTCTTCCGGTGTCGGCATCGCTTCTGATGGGATCATCTGCTGCCGCCGGCTCATCCATGGCACATGGGCATAGCCGTACAGCGCCACCCGGTCGGGCGACAGCGTGAGCAGTTTCTGCACCGAATCCGCGATCCTCGGGCCGGTCTGGAACGGAAGTCCATACAGGATGTCGGCGTTCAGGCTGGCCACGCCGCGCGCGCGGATGCGGTCGGCCACGTCGCGGGTGAGCTGATAACTTTGTTCGCGCCCGATGGCCTTCTGGATGATCGGGTCGAAGTCCTGCACCCCGATCGAGGCGCGGTTCATGCCTGCGGCGGCCAGCGCATCGAGCCGGGCATCGTCGATCTCGTTCGGATCGATCTCGACCGAGAACTCGCCATCCGCCGCCAGAGGAGTCACGGCAAAAACCGCTTTCGCCAGATCCTGCATCAGATCTGCCGAAAGCAGCGTGGGCGTGCCTCCGCCCCAGTGCAACCGGCTGAGTGACACGCCGCGGGGCAGATGCGCGGAAAGCAGGGCAATCTCGGACTTGAGGGTGTCGACATAGGCGACAACCGGAGCTTCGGAGGAGGTTCCCTGCGTGCGGCAGGCGCAGAACCAGCACAGACGGCGGCAAAAGGGGACATGCAGGTAAAGCGAGATCTCGCTGCCCTCGGGTATCGCCCTGATCCAGCGCGCAAAGTCGGCGGGTCCGATTTCGGGTGCGAAATGTGGGGCTGTCGGGTATGACGTGTAGCGTGGCACGCGGGCGTCGAAAAGGCCGAGGCGGGCGAGTTGCTGGTCGTGGCTCATGCAATTAGACTAGAAGTCGGTGGGGTCATTGCTCCTTGATCCAGATCAACAACAGGGGGATCCGATGCACGACCATTCTGTCCACATTCAGTGCCAGGAATGTCCGATCCGGCACCGTGCGGTCTGCGCGCGCTGCGATACGGGCGAGCTGAACCGCCTGGAACAGATCAAATACTACCGCAGCTTTCAGGCCGGGCAGACGATCATCTGGTCGGGCGACCGGATGGAATTCGTGGGCTCGGTCGTGTCGGGCATCGCCAGCCTGACGCAGACGCTGGAGGACGGGCGCCGGCAGATGGTCGGGCTTTTGCTGCCGTCGGATTTCGTGGGGCGGCCGGGGCGGGCGGTCGCCGCCTTCGATGTCACGGCCACGACCGATGTTGTGATGTGCTGCTTTCGCAAGAAGCCGTTCGAGGAATTGATGTCGACGACTCCGCACGTCGCCCAACGGCTGCTGGAGATGACGCTGGACGAACTGGATGCCGCGCGGGAATGGATGCTGCTTCTGGGCCGCAAGACCGCACGCGAGAAGATCGCCTCGCTGATCTCGATCATCGCCCGGAGGGATTCGGCGCTGCACCTGCGCAAGAAGACCGTCACGCTGTCGGTCGACCTGCCGCTGACCCGCGAAGAGATGGCCGACTATCTTGGCCTGACGCTGGAAACCGTCAGCCGGCAGATTTCTGCGCTGAAGAAGGACGGGGTGATCACGCTGGAAGGCAACCGCCACGTTTCGATCCCAGACCTCGACCGGCTGCTGGAAGAGGCGGGCGACGACAGCGACGGCGGGATGCTGGTCTGACCTGACGCGTCCTGCTGAAATGTCTTGCGTGGGCGAGGCGCGGAACACCATCGTCCGCGCGACGGAAACCGGAAGAGCGGACAATGGACGACAGCGCCTACGGCACCCACAACAAGCGCGGTGACTTCACCCCGAACGAGCCTCTGGGACATGCGCCGATCTGGGCCTTTCCGCCGCGTCCGCTGGCGGTTCTGAAATGGCTCCCGGGCTATTTTCTGCCGTGGAACCTGGTGTGGACCGCCTCGGCGATCGGCTGGTGGGCCTGGGTCGTGCCCGAGGCCGAAACCCTGAAGACGCTGCAATGGGGCTGGGTCCTGTGGCTGTTCGCCGTGAACGCAATCGCCGTCCTTGTCTTCTACGGTGCGCTGGAGCTGCGCCTCTATATCTGGCGGGTGCAAGGCAAGCGGTTCAAATACAACGCGAAATGGCCGTCTGAAAGCAAGTCGACGGCCTTTCTGTTCCAAAGCCAGACCATCGACAGCATCGTCCGGACGTTCGGCACCGGCGTGCCGGTCTGGACCGCCTGGGAGGTTCTGGTCCTGTGGGCCTGGGCCAATGACATCGGACCCTGGGTCGGGCTGATGGACAACCCGTGGTATCTTTTCGCCGTCTGGCTGGTACTGCCGATCCTGCACGAGACGCATTTCTTCCTGATCCACCGGCTGATCCACACGCCCGTCCTCTACAAATGGGTGCATTCGGTGCATCACAACTCGGTCAATCCCTCGCCCTGGTCGTCCCTGTCGATGCATCCGGTCGAACACCTGCTGTATTTTGCGTCTGCCGCCTACCATTTCATACTCCCGTCGCATCCGCTTCTGGCGATCTACCAGCTGAACTTCGCGGGATTCGGAGCGGTGGTGGGCCATATCGGGTTCGACAGGATCGAGGTGACGCAAAGTCGGGGCGTCGCCAGCCATGCCCATGCGCATTACCTGCACCACAAGTATTTCGAGGTGAACTACGGCGATGGCCTGGTCCCGCTGGACAGGCTGTTCGGCACCTGGCACGACGGCACCAGCGCGGGCGAGGCCCGGATGAACGAACGCTACCAGCGCCGCAAGGCCAGAGCCAATGCGAAGGTGCCGTAGCAAACCGAGGCCGGACCGGGCAGCAGTCGACGGAACCGGGATGCCACTTCGTCCGGGCCGATCACCGGAAAGGCCTTGCCCAAGGGAATCGATGCGGGTCCGTATTCGCCGCCCTAGAGTCTGTCTGACGCTGATAGAAGCGCCAAACAGCCTCCAGGTGTTTCGTGGTCGCCTGTCTTTCGACAAAACCGGATTCCACTTTTGGCGGACAGGCTCTAAGACGGGCGGCCGGTCAAGCGACGGACCCGATCACCCTGCGATGCAAGAAAGCCATATCGCCTGAAAGCGGCGGTTGCAGGCGGCGATAGGCCTTTCTCCCGGAGCGGGAATGCGGTATCGAGGCGCAAAGATCGACGCATTTCCGGCTGGAGAAAAACATGAGCAAAACCAACAAGCAGACCCTTCTCCTTGCTGCTTTTGTCTCATTCGGCTTTGCGGCCAACGCGCAGGATGCGGGCTTTGCCCAACTGACTTTCGGATCGATCGACCTGTCAAGCGGCTACTCCGACCGCGAGTACATGGGGCTAAACTCACGCTTTGTGGTCGCACCCAGCACCGCGCTTCTTTTTGACCTGACTGTGCAGGACCGAGAGGAGAACGTCACCTCTGTCGCCGTCGGTGCCGATTTCTCGATCGGGTCCGGCAAGCTGCGCGCGATCTTCGAGACTTCCAACTCGGACCTCGGCACGGCGGCGGACCGCAAGTTCACGCTTGGCTACCGCTATGATGCCGGGCCGGCGACCGGGATGGTCTACGATGTCGAGATCAGCCGGGCAGAGTTTGCCGGCAACATCACCTCAAACAGCCTGCGCGGCGAAGTGGTGAAGTACTTCTCTCCGGGGCCAGGCGGGTCTTACCTGATCGGCCAACTGCGCGGTGCGGTCAACGAGTCCAGCGGCAATGCAGACCTTGGCTATGACATCGCCGCCGTGGCAACGGTGGTGACACCCGTCGGGCTGAACATCGGGGCGGAGATCGGCATTGGCCAGATCACCTATGACCTTGCCCCGCTGGCTCCGGTGAACAACGATTATACTGCCTTCAAACCCTTCGTGTCCTACCGGGTATCCGACAGTGCCGAGCTCATCCTGCGCGGCGAGTTCGTCGATGCTGATCTTTACGAGCTTAGGGGCGCGTCGCTCGGCATCAGAATCGGGCTATGATCGGGGCGGCAATCGGTCTTCTGGTTGCCTGGAACGTCACGACGACCCTGCTGGCCCTGGTGGTTCTGGTCCGGCAGGTTGTCGTGACCCTGCTTTTCCACCTCGGGACGCGCGCGTCCGCGCACCGGCTGACCCCGGACGGCGACCTGCCCCGGGTGACTGTGGTCGTCCCCGCCCACAACGAAGAGCGGGTGTTGCGGGGCTGTCTGGAAAGCCTGACCCGGGTCGACTATCCGGCCGACCGCTATGAAGTCATCGTGATCAACGACCGTTCGCGCGACGGGACCGGGGCGATTGCCGACGAATTTGCCGCGAACCATCCCTTCCTGCGGGTCATCCACCGGCCTGACGACGCGGCTCCCGGCAAGCCGGCGGCCCTGCTTGACGCGATCAACGGGTCGACGTCCGAAATTCTTGTCTTCTTTGACGCCGATTACCTGCCTCCGCCGCAGATCATCCGTCGATTGGTGGCGCCCTTCCGCGACCCTCTCGTCGGGGCCACGATGGGCCGCGTGGTGCCCTATAACGCCAACGCGAACATGCTGACCAAGCTGCTCGATCTGGAGCGGCGCGGCGGCTATGTCGTCGATCAGGAGGTCCGGCACCGCATGTCGCTTCTGCCGCAGTTCGGCGGCACGACCGGTGCCGTCCGCCGGTCGGCGCTGGATGCGGTCGGCGGCTGGAACACCGCCTCGCTGGCCGAAGATACCGACCTGACCTACCGCCTCTTCATTGCGGGGATGAAGGTGGCCTATGTCGCCGGGGCGGAATGTTACGAGGAAAGCCCGGAAACCTGGCAGGTGCGCTACCGTCAGGTCAAACGCTGGGCCATCGGCCACAATGACTGCCTGGGCCGCTACTTCCTTGCGACCCTGGGCGCGACGCGCCAGCCGCTGATGGCCCGGCTGGACGCCGCTCTGGTGCTTCTGGTCTACACGGTTCCCAGCCTTGTGCTGCTGAACCTGGTCATTGCGCTGTCCATGCCCGGGCAAGTGGGCGAAACCTGGGCCAGCCTGTCGATCATGTCAGTCTCACTGACGCTGTTCACCGGGATCGGAAACTTCGCGCCCTTCTACCAGATTGCCGCCGGATGCGTCGCGGACGGGCAGCGGCGGGCCTTCGCGGCGGTTCCGTTCCTGTTCGTGTCCTCCTTCACCAGCCTTCTGGCCTGCAATGCGGGCGTGCTGCAGCTTCTGAAGGACAAGCTTCTGGGTGTCACGACGCAATGGGACAAGACGCAGCGCTTTCGCGGACCGGTGTAAGAGGCGATATCCGTGTTCAACATCGTGATCGCCGTTGTCGTCTACGAGAGCCTGGTCGCGCTGGCCTATCTTTTTTGCTGGCGGCTGGTGCGGGGGGTCGACACCCGGTTGCCGATCCTGTCGGGTGGCGCGGGTGAGGACGGGGCGCAGGCCAAGCTTCGCGCCTCCGGCCCCGCCGGACGAGATGCACCAGCCCTGCCCTGGCAGATCCTGACCTTCCTGCTGAGCGCGACGGTCCTGGCAGCGGTGGCCGTGTCGACGACCGGTGTCCTTGCAGACCTGCGCAGTGCCCTGATGGCTGCCGAGGCGTCGTCGTCGGTGCCGTTTGACCCTGTCGTGGTGCGACTTGCGCTGCCAGTCGGGCAGCTTGCCGTGCTTCTGGTGCTTTACCAGCGGCTTCGGGCGTCGGTTCTGTTCCCGACGATCGCCGTCCACCTGTTCCTGCTCATCTTCTGCCTTCTGGTCACGATGCTTGACCCGGACCGGATGACCATCACCCGCCTGACCCTCGCCCCGATCTTTGCCACCAATCTGGTGCTGATGGTCGTGACGCATGGCCTGTTGACCCTGCTGTTCTGCCGCACCCTGGGCGAGCTTCTGGTGGCGGTGATCCTTGCGGCCATAGGCGGAGGTATCCTGGCCCTTGGCACCATGGTCATCGCGCTGGTCTCGATGCTGAACGCCGGGCCGCTGTTTTTCTTCCAGCTGTATCTGGTGTCGGCCTTCGGCATCTTCGGTCTGTATTTCTGCGTCTCGTCGATCCTTCTGTCGCTTTTTGCGCGGGACTGACGCGGGCTATCCGGCCCGGGCGAAACTTCCTGCGGTCGAGAGCGCCCAGGCCTCGGCGAATCTGGGGGAGGAGGCCGGGTCAGCGGTCAGCTGGCCGGGGGCCAGTTGCTCATACTGCTGGGCCAACGAAATCACCTTGTCCGAAGCCGCCCTGCGAAGGAAATGGTGCGGGCGCAGGTCCGAAGGATGCGACAGACCTGCGGCAGCCACCAGTTCGGCCAGCGCATGCAGCGTGTTGCGCTGGAAACTGGCCACCCGTTCGGCCTTGTCCGGAACCACGATGGCGCGCTGGCGCAACGGGTCCTGCGTGGCGACTCCGGTCGGGCATTCTCCGGTATGGCAGGACTGCGCCTGGATGCAGCCGACCGCAAACATGAAGCCGCGCGCCGCGTTGCACCAGTCGGCGCCAAGCGCCAGCACGCGGGCCATGTCGAAGGCCGAGGTGATCTTTCCGCTCGCCCCGATCTGCACCCGGTTGCGCAGGCCGATCCCGACCAGCGCATTGTGGACCAGGGACAATCCGTCCCGCAGGGGCATGCCGACATGGTCCATGAATTCCAGCGGAGCCGCTCCGGTGCCGCCTTCCTTGCCGTCGACCACGATGAAATCCGGCGTGATTCCGGTTGCCAGCATCGCCTTGCAGATCGCCATGAATTCCCAGGGGTGGCCGATGCAAAGCTTGAACCCCGCCGGTTTTCCGCCCGACAGATCGCGCATCCGGGCGATGAATTCCAGAAGCTCGATCGGGGTCGAAAACACCGAATGATGCGCAGGAGAGATGCAGTCCTGCCCGATCGGCACACCCCGTATGCGCGAGATCTCCTCGGTCACCTTGGCGGCTGGCAGGACGCCACCGTGGCCGGGCTTTGCACCCTGTGACAGCTTCAGTTCCACCATTCTGATCTGCGGGTCCGAGGCGACATCGGCGAATTTCGCCGGGTCGAACTTGCCATCCGCCGCGCGCGCGCAGAAATAGCCGGAACCGAGTTCCCAGACCAGGTCGCCGCCGAACTCGCGGTGATAGGGCGATACCCCACCCTCGCCCGTGTCGTGGTAGAACCCGCCGGACTTCGCCCCCTTGTTCAGCGCCCGGATCGCGTTTGCCGACAAAGACCCGTAGCTCATCGCCGAGATGTTCAGGAGGCTTGCCGAATAGGGCTGCGCGCATCCCGCGCCGACAGTGGTGCGCATCGCCTCATGCCCCAGCGGCCTGGTCGGCGCGATGGAGTGGTGCAGCCATTCGTACTGTTCTTCGTAGACATCGTACTGCGTGCCGAAGGGCCGCTTGTCGAGATCCCGCTTGGCGCGCTGGTAGACGATGGCCCGCTTGTCGCGCGGAAACGGCGCGCCGTCCTTGTCGCCCTCGAAGAAATACTGCCGCATCTCGGGCCGGATCGATTCGAGGAAGAAGCGCAGATGGGCGGCAACCGGGTAGTTGCGCAGGACGGCATGGCGGGTCTGCCGCAGATCATGCAGGCCGATCAGGACCGAGGTCAGGCACAAGGCCCCGGCGGGCAGCAACCACCAGGTCTGCCCGGGAAAGATCGCCATCAGGACCACCGCGACCACGATCAGGATCGCGGGCCAGGTGATCAGGGCATAGCGCAGGTTGAAGACGGTATTCAGCATGTCGGTCCCCGGGATCAGTTGGGGCAGACTTAACCACGGACCTTGAAACTTGCTTAACGCAATTCAGAAGGGCACCGGAGCGGCGAAACTGACCCGGTCCTTCGTGACGGGGTGGTGGAGCGAGAGGGTCTCGGCATGCAGCATCAGGCGGGCATGGTCGCGCAGGGTGTCGGGGGCATAGATCTGGTCGCCCAGGATCGGATGACCAAGCGCCAGCATATGCACGCGAAGCTGGTGGCTGCGCCCGGTGTGCGGGGAAAGGCGGACTCTTGTTTCGGTGCCGCTGCGCCCGATGACCTGCCAGTCGGTCACCGCAGGGCGGCCATGGACCGGATCGACCTTCTGGCGCGGTCGGTAGTCCCAGTCGCTGCCCACCGGCAGATCGATGGTGCCGCTGTCGCCCTCGACCACGCCCCGGACCCGGGCGATGTAGGTCTTGGCCGCCCGGCGCTGCTCGAACTCCTGCCCGAGGAACCCCTGCGCCGCCTTGGTGCGGGCAAAGATGATCACGCCGCTGGTGTCGCAATCCAGCCGATGCACGACCAGCGCATCCCAGCGCACCGCCTGCAGCCGCGTGATCAGACAGTCCTGCCGGTTCTCCAGCTTGCCCGGCACGGTCAACAGACCCGCAGGCTTGTCCAGCACCAGAAGTGCGGCATCCTCGTGCAGGAAGACCAGCGGCACATCCGGCGGGTCGTAGGCAAAATCCGGGATCAGCGAGGGTTTATGCAACCCCGAACCCCTCGGCGATCAGGCGGGCATGCAGGTGGCGGATATGGGCGGGACCCACCTCGCAACAGCCGCCGATCAGCGTGGCCCCCTGCGCGACCCAGCCCATGGCAAAGTCGGTGTAGCGCGCAGGCGACAGGTCGTGACGCGCGCAGTATTCCGGCGCGCTGGTGCCATGGGTGTGCGGCGTGATCTCGGAGAAGCCATTGGCATAGGCCCCGAACGGCAGCCCCAGCGGCTTTAGCGCCGTCATCGCGGCGGACATCGCCTCGGGCATCGAACAGTTGGCAAGGACGGCGTCGGCGGGGGTCTCGGCCAGGACCTCGGCCAGCGCCGCGACGGGTTCGCCCGAGCGCAACCGCGTCCCGTCGCGGTCCTGGACCGATACGCTGAGCCACACCGGCCGGTCGGTGGTCCGCGCCCCTTTCAGCGCGCCGCGGGCGAGGTCGAGCGACGAGATCGTCTCGATCAAGATCAGATCGACGTGGGCGGCGAGGAGTCTCGCCTTCTCGGCGTAAAGCGTAGAGGAGACCTCGACCGGCGGGGTCAGGTCGGGACGGTAGCTTTCGCCGAGAGGGCCCATGGACCCGGCAATCAAGCCGCGCCCTGCGGCGGCGCGGGCCTCATGTGCTTCGGCCAGGGCGCGGAGGTGGAGGGCCTGGTAGAGGCTGTCGAGGCCGTGCGGGATCAGCCGGTCATGCAGGATGTTGTAGGTGTTGGTGGTGGCAATGCTTGCGCCCGCTGCAAAGTAGTCGTCATGGATCGCGCGGACGAGGCCGGGGTGGTCGAGCATCACCCGTGTCGCCCAGAGCGGCCCCGGGTCGGACCCGGCGCGGGCGATCAGTTCCTGGCCCATGCCGCCGTCAAGGAGGGTGATGGTCGTCATCGTTCAGTTCCTTTTGCGAGGGCGCCGGGGGTTTCACACCCCCGGACCCCCGTGGAGTATTTGCGAAAAGAGCAAGCGCAATTTGATTCAAATGGTCAAGTTGCGTCGCGGAAGACCTCGGCGAGGAGAGGGACGAGCCAGTCTTCGTCGGCCTTCGTAAAGGCAGCCGGCGTGTCGCTGTCAAGGTCGAGAACACCGAGGAGTTTGCCGTTCCCGTTCCAGACCGGAAGGACGATTTCGGATTTCGTGCTGGACGAGCAGGCGATGTGGCCGGGGAAGGCTTCGACATCCGGGACATTCTGGACCTGGCCGGTGCGGGCGGCGGCGCCGCAGACCCCGCGGGTGAACGGGATCACAAGACAGCCGTGGCCACCCTGGTAGGGGCCGATCTTCAGCAACTCGGGCCCGGTGACGCGGTAAAAGCCGGTCCAGTCGGCGAAGGGGTGGGCATGGTGGATCTCGCAGACGACCGTGGCCATCAGCGCGACAGTGTCGGTCTCGTCCTCGGTCAGGGCGCGGATCGCCGCGGAGATTGCGGGGCGGTCGATGTCAGTATCCAAGGGCGCACCCGTCCTTTCTGGGGTCGGAGCCACCGACCAGCACCTCGCCATCGATGCGGATCGCCTGCGCGCCGCCAAGCGGTGTGTCCGGGATCACGACCTTGTGGCCCATCGCGGCAAGATCGGCGCGGACCTTGTCGGAATAGCCGCGTTCGACCTCCATCCCGTTCGCGCCCGAGAAGCAGCGCGGGGCGTCGATGGCGTCCTGCAGGTCCATGCCGTAGTCGACCAGATTGGTGACAAAGCGGGCGTGGCCGCAGGGCTGGTAGGCCCCGCCCATGACGCCGAAGGGTATCGTCAAGCGGCCCCCGGCACGGATCATGCCCGGGATGATCGTGTGCATCGGGCGCTTGCCGGGGCCGGCTTCGTTCGGGTGGCCTTCGGTCAGGGTGAATCCCGCGCCGCGGTTCTGGAAATTGATGCCGAATTTCGACGAGGCGAGGCCCGCGCCGAACGCCAGAAAGATCGAATAGATCAGCGATACCGCCATGCGGTCGCGGTCGACGACGGTGATGTAGATCGTGTCGCGATGGACCGCTTCGGTCAGCGGGGCGGCGGAGGGCATGGCACGGTTCGGGTCGATCAGGGCGGCAAGTTTCGCGGCGGTCTCGGGGGCCAGCATGTGGGCCAGGCGCGTGGTGTGGTCGGGGTCGGCGAGAAAGCGGTTGCGGGCGTCGTAGGCAAGCTTGGTTGCCTCGGCCTCGATATGGGCGCGCAGGGTGCCGAACGGGTCCATCGACGCAAGATCGAAGTGCCTGAGGATGTTGAGCAGAAGGATCGCCGTCGCGCCCTGGCCGTTCGGCGGATGCTCGACCAGCTCGACGCCCTTGTAGGGGCCGGAGACCGGGGCGGTGTAGTCGCAGGCCGTGGCCGCGAGGTCGTCAAGCCTGTGGGTGCCGCCCATCGCCTGCAGCGAAGTGATCATGTCCTCGGCCACCTCACCTTCGTAGAACCCGGCCCGACCCTGCCGCGCGATGCGGCGCAGAACCTCGGCCTGGCCAGGGGCGCGGAAGATCTGGCCGGGGGTCGGGGCCTTGCCGCCAAGGGAGTAGAAGTCGCGCGCCGCACCCTTCAGGTTGGGCAGGTCGTCGGCCCAGTCGAAGGCGACGCGGGGGCCGACGGGGATGCCTTCCTCGGCATAGCGGATTGCGGGGGCGAGGGTGTCGGCCAGCGATGTCAGGCCATAGTCGGCATTCAGGCGGCAAAAGGCGTCGACGGCACCTGGCAGGGTGACCGCCTCGATCCCCCGGGCCGGGACGGAGGTCAGACCGCGAGCGCGAAGGTCGGCGGCGTTCAGCCCCTTCGGCGACCGGCCCGAGCCGTTCAGGGCGACGATTTCCTCGGACCCCGGAGGCTTGATCAAGGCAAAGCAGTCGCCGCCGATGCCGGTCATCTGCGGTTCTGCGATGCCGAGGACCAGCGCGGCGGCGATGGCGGCGTCGACTGCGTTGCCGCCGGATTTCAGCATCTCTACGGCGACCTGCGCTGCAATCGGATGCGATGTGGCGCAAAGCCCGTTGCAGGCATAGACCGCCGAGCGGCCGGGAAGGTGAAGATCGCGCATCAAGGTCCCCAAGGATCGACAGGAAAACTAGGTCGGGCCGAGCGGGAAGCCAAGGGGAAAGGACCCCTGACGTCCAGCGAGAGGGGAAAAGGTTCCGGACGTCAGGGAGCGGCGCTTCTGGCCACGGATCAGCTTTGCGCTGCAATCCGGGCTGCAGTCTTGCGCGTTTGTGACGGATCTGCGGCAACTGCGATTGATTGCAATCTGTCGGGGTGGGAAGTTGGAGCGGAACGCGACGCGGGTCCGGTCGGACCGCCGGCGATCCGGCGGAGGCCGCGCTGTCGGGGCGGATGCCGCCTCCACCGTCCTTTTCCGGCGGGTCTTCTGTCCAGGGGCCCGATGCGAGCCGCAGCGTCGCCCGTGCCGCCCGCGTGGCGCACGCGCCTGACCGCCGATGGCGGGGCGGAAGGCCCCTGCGTGGTCAGGGGCGCCTAGCTGCGGTCCCCATTGTCCGAAGGGCCTTGCCCGTTTGTGGGCAGCAGGAATCCCAGCCGGTTCTGCCCGTCGACCCGGGTGTATGCCAGATCGGCGCAGAGCGAGCGGATCAGATGCCAGCCGAAGCCGCCTTCGGGGAGATCCTCCAGCGCGGTGTCCGGCCCGCCGGGCAGGTGTCCCTGTGGCAACCTCTCACCCGGCATGGCGCGGCCCCGGTCGACGACACGGCAGCGGATGCCCGCAGGATCCCGTGCCAGCGACACGGAAACCGTGCCGCCGCCGTCGCTGTAGGCATGTTCGGCCACGTTGTTCAGGACCTCGGCCAGCACAAGCTCGGCCACGCCACGGTCTTCGACAGACAGCCCGGCAAGCGGTGCCAGAGCCAGCATCTGCCGGAGAGA
The DNA here is from genome assembly GCA_040385165.1 of Pseudomonadota bacterium. Classification (GTDB taxonomy): domain Bacteria; phylum Pseudomonadota; class Alphaproteobacteria; order Rhodobacterales; family Rhodobacteraceae; genus Tabrizicola. The sequence goes on from JAZKHX010000001.1 coordinate 456,554, forward strand.
CTGCCGCACCGATACCGTGTCAGCCTCGAACACCAGATACAGGTCTGGCGTCCGCAGGTCGGGATCAGGCGCTGGCTGCATGGGCGACGGCGACCTCAAGCGAGGAGTGAATGGTGAAGATGCCGTCCATCCGGGTCAGCCGGAACACCTTTTCCACCGTCGGCGTCAGGCAGGCCAGTTCAAGCGTGCGGTCGGGGGCCAGCAGCTTTTTCACGGCGACGATGGCGCCAAGGCCTGAAGAATCGAGAAACTGGACCCGGGCCAGATCAAGCACCACGCGCGCGGGTCCGTCGCGGGTGACATCGCGCATCTTTTCCTTGAACTGGATCGCGGTCGCAGCGTCGATCCGGTCTTCCATCACCTGAACCGAGATCACCTTCGGTCTGGTCTGTGTCTGCAGTTGCATGGCGCACCCCTTTGCTTGCGTTTGCGAGCCAAGGTAAGGGGCAAAGCATGAACAACTGGTAAGTGCCCGAAGATCAGCTCAGTTGAGCTGGAAGGTCACCGGATAGCGGCCGTCCTCGAAATCGCCGAACAGGTCGCCAAGATCGGGATGGTCGACCGGTTCGCCGGTTTCATCCGGCACCAGATTCTGCTCGGACACATAGGCCACATAATAGCTTTGGCCGTTTTCGGCGAGCAGGTGGTAGAACGGCTGGTCCTTCGAGGGACGGCTGTCTTCGGGAATGTTGTCGTACCATTCCTCGGTGTTGGAAAACATCGCATCGACATCGAACACGACGCCACGGAACGGGTGCTTCCTGTGACGAAGCACCTGACCGATATGGTACTTGGCGTGCGTGGTCTGCATCATCGTCAGTCCCCTGAAATTTATTTACGCTCTTGCTTCGGGGCTGTCCACTTTGCCACGCAGCCCGCAGGGAAACAGTCTGTGGGCTCTGTCCCGACAGTCTGGCAGTTTCGTTTCCGCTCGCGGGTTTCTGATTGCGGACCATGGCCTTCCCCATTTCATCCCCGCAGCGAATAGGCTAAACTTGTCGCAAAAGAAAAGTGCACGAGGGGCAAATGGGCAGGTTTCTCCGTGCGTCGCTGTTGGTCTTGGGTCTCGCGTCCTGCGGGGGCGGGGGCAACTATCAGGCGCCGAGACAGTTGAACGATGCTTGCGCGATCCTGCGCGAGCGACCGCAATTCCTGCGGGCCATGACCGCGACCGAACGGCGCTGGGGCATTCCGGTGCATGTGCAGATGGCGACGATCTATCAGGAATCCAAATTCGTCGGAAACGCGCGCACGCCGCACACCTATGCGCTGGGCGTGATCCCGATGGGGCGGCAAAGCACCGCCTACGGCTACAGTCAGGCGCTGAACGCCACCTGGGAGGAATACCAGCGCAGTGCCGGCAGCCGACGGGCCAAGCGGGACGACATCGGCGACGCGACCGACTTCATGGGGTGGTACATGGACGAATCCGCCCGCTCGCTCGGGATCCCGAAAACCAACGCGGGGGCGCAGTATCTGGCCTATCACGAGGGCCGCACCGGCTATGCCAGCCAGTCCTATCTGAGCAAGCCCTGGCTGGTCGAAGTGGCGGCGGCGGTCGACACAAGATCCGAGATGTATCGCGAGCAACTGGCCGATTGCCTGTAAGGCCGAACTTTCGACAAAAGTTCGTGTTTGCTGCCGGTCAGTTCCCGCGAGCGGCGGTCTCGGCGGTGATGTCGAACAGCCGGGCACCCATCTGGCCGCCCTTCTTCATCTCGCCCAGGATCACCGTCGTCTCTGCACCCAGATCGTCGGTGATGACCCACTGGCGAAGCTCGACCGGGTTTGCCGTGAACACAAGCTCGATCGATCCGTAGTCCGGGTTCTCGGGATCCTGCGCGCGCACCCGGGTCGAGGTGCCGTCATCGCTGTGCCCGACCACCATATTCGCGCGCCCGAGGTCGACGTTCGGGGCCAGGATCAGGTTCAGCGGCGTGCGTTTCAGCGGATACTGCTCGGGCGGCTGGTTCGACTTCGCGTCGAAGATCGCGACCTGCTGGCCCCCGGCGATCACCAGACTGCGGTCGGGTGGGGCATATTCGAACCGCACCCGCCCGGGCCGCTTGATGAAGATCTTGCCGGTCGAGATCGACCCGTCCGAATTGATCTGGGTGAAGTCGGCCTCGACCGTCGTCAGGCCGTTCAGATAGTCCGAGATGACCCCGAGCGGAATTTTCTCGGCGAGAGCCGGGAGGGGCATCAGGAAGGCGAGCGGGGCCAGAAGGGCGAAGCGACGGTTCATGCGCGCAATATATGCGTCGTCCCTGCCGGATGCACCCCCGGTCGGCGGCGGCTCGCCGGGACGTGGCGCCCGCGTGATCCTGCGTGATCGACGATTCTTTTGCCTTCACGAGATGTGACGGAGAAATCTTCCGATATTCTCCGATTCTGACGAAGATACTTCCAGTATTTGTGGTTGTTCCGCCTATCTTCACCAAGAAATCCCGCAGGGACCATCCTATCATTCCGCCGATCAGGGCAGAGCGGAGGCCGTCATGAAAGTCGTGGTTCTTGGAGCAGGCGTGATCGGTGTCACTTCGGCCTGGTATCTGGCCCGGGCCGGTCACGAGGTCACCGTCATCGACCGCCAGCCCGCTGCGGCGCTGGAGACGTCCTTCGCCAACGCAGGCGAGATCAGCCCCGGCTATTCCTCGCCCTGGGCCGCCCCCGGCATCCCGATGAAGGCGCTGAAGTGGATGTTCATGGAACATGCGCCGCTGATCATCCAGCCGAAGGTGGACTGGGCCAAGCTGTCCTGGATGGCGCGGATGCTGATGAACTGCACCTCCGAGGCCTATGCGGTGAACAAGTCGCGCATGGTGAGGCTCGCAGAATATTCGCGCGACTGCCTGGTGGAGCTCCGCGCCGAGACGGGGATACGCTACGACGAACGCATGCAGGGCACGCTGCAGCTGTTCCGCAGCGACAAGCAGGCGGCGGCGGCTGAAAAGGACATCGCCGTCCTGAAAGCCGATGGCGTGCCGTTCGAGGTTCTGGACGCCGACGCCTGCGTGGCCGCCGAGCCCGGACTTGCCGCTGCACGTCACAAGATCGCTGGCGGCCTGCGCCTGCCAGGGGACGAGACCGGGGATTGCTTCAAGTTCACCCAGTCGCTTGCCGACATGGCCCGCGCGCAGGGCGTGACTTTCCGCTATGGCGTCGGGATCGACCGGCTGGAGGCTGATGCTGGCCGGATCACCGCCGTCCACACCTCGGAGGGCCGGGTTGTGGCGGATGCCTTCGTGGTGGCGCTGGGGTCCTATTCGCCGACGCTGGTGAAAGAGTTCGGGATCCGGCTTCCGGTCTATCCGGTCAAGGGCTACTCGATCACCGTCCCGATCGTGGACGAGGGCCGTGCCCCCATTTCGACGGTGATGGACGAGACGCACAAGATCGCCATCACCCGTCTGGGCGACCGCATCCGTGTTGGCGGGATGGCCGAGATCGCCGGGTTCGATCCCGGCCTCAACCCGAAACGCCAGGCGACGCTGACCCATTCGGTCGAGGACCTGTTCGGTGGCGCGGGCGACCAGACCCGGGCGCGGTTCTGGAGCGGCTTCCGCCCGATGACCCCCGATGGCACGCCCATTGTCGGGCGCTCGCCGATCGCGAACCTGTTTCTCAACACCGGCCATGGCACGCTGGGCTGGACCATGGCCGCGGGGTCGGGCCGCGTGCTTGCGGACATCGTGTCGGGTCGCCGGACCGAAATCCTGGCAAGCGACCTTGGCTATGCCCGCTACCTGCGCGAGGGCCGCAAGGGCCGCGCCCCCCGGGACGGGATGCCGGTTCCCGCGTGAGTCCGTGCCGGGTTCAGCGCCCCGGCTGACACCTCTTGGCAACAGCCCCCCGCGCTCGGGCCGTGTCGCCTGCACAAGCAACTGGATTGAACGGCGTTTTTCGCGCAAACTGCCGCAGGAGGGCGACGGTTCGGGGACGGAGGGCGTGGACACAGAGCGGAACGGACTGATCGACTACGGCCGCTTTCTGGCCGCGCTTGGTATTGTCTGGTTCAACGCCCAGGCTCCGGGGGACCGCATCGCCTATATGGCCCTGCCGTTCTTCCTGGTTCTTCTCGCGCTGCCGTCCACGTCAGGTCTTTCCGCGCGTGCCAAGCGGCTGCTTCTACCCTTCCTGATCTGGTCCGTGATCTTCGCCATGCTGAACACGGCGCTGTCGCTGAAGACCAACGCCCCTCCGTTCGAGTGGTGGCGATGGAGCATGGTTCTGTCGGGGACATGGGTCCATCTGTGGTTCCTGCCCTTCGCTTTTCTGGTGGCGATCGTGGCACCATGGTTCCGACATCCGCTTGCCTCGCTTGGGGCGGCGATCCTCACTGCAACACTGCTTGTGGTGTATGGCAGCCCGAAACCGGTTCCATTCGGACAATGGTCCTTCGCGGTCATCCCCGTGCTGGTCGGGATTGCCTACTTCTCGTGGGGCTGGCGCCTTGCCGTGACGACGCTTCTGACCAGCTCGCTGATCCTGTTTCTTGGCCCCCCGTCGCCGGACAATGTCACCATCCTATTCGGCACGGCGCTCGCGCTGCTGTTTCTGTCCAACCATCTGCCCGCGACGGCTGCTTCGGACTGGTGCGCGCGGATTTCCTACTGGGTCTATCTTGCGCATCCGATGGTGATCATCGTCGCCCAGTCGCTGCGCATCACCTATATCGAACTTGCGCTGGTTTCGCTTGTCGGCAGCGTGATGCTTGCGCAGATCATCGAGACCTCGATCCGGGCGTCTCGGAAGGGCAAGCTGGAGTTCTAGGGTTTGTTCGGGGTCGCCCGTCCATCGTCAGGACCCGGGTCCGGGTTTGTCGGACCGGTTCCGGGCCCGTCGGCTACAGCCTGACGGCCACTGCCGCCCGACGCAGTTGCATGCGGGCGAGGCCCGGATTTGCCGTGTCCCTGTCCAGCGCCACGCAGAGGAAGACGCGGGGCGCGCTGTCGAGCGGACGGATCAGGTGGAGCTTGCTGCCCACGGCGATCTGGATGTCCTCAACCGCTTCGCCTGCCGCCAGCGCCTGCAATGCCTGCACGTTGGCCCGGGCCACGGCGACATTGACGCGGGCAGCGGGGGCATCGTCGCCCTCACCCGCCATCACCACACCAGACAGGCTGTCGATCAGACACCCACCCAGAAAGCCGCTGATCCGGCGCAGGCTGGACAGATCGACTTCGGCCACCCGCGTCGTCGGTCGACGTGGCCGCAAGGGCAGAGGTGTCGGCGCGGGCGGAGCCGGACGCTCGGCCGGGCGGGCGATGACAGGTTCGGAAACTGGGGGCGCGACCGGTCCCGGCACCACCCGGCGCACCAGCACAACCTTGCGGTCTGCGCGCGCTTCGGTCTGCGGGAGCGCCTTCTGCCACTCTGCCGCTGTCTGGAACCGCGCCGCCGGCATCACCGCCATGGCGCGGTCGATGGTTTCCAGAAATCCCACGGGATACCCCGCGACCGACCCTGCCAGCGGCTGCAACGGATCGGCCCGCTTTTCCGCCAGCGCCGCCAGCCGCGCCTGGCAGTTGACCGGAGGCTCGCCCCTGATCGCATTGTAGAGCGAAGCCGCCAGCGCGTAGAGATCGCTCCACGGCCCGCTGTTGCCGCCTGCGGTGTAAAGCTCATGCGGCGAGTAGCCATCCTTTACCACGCTGAGGCCGGAATACTTTTCTGCCGCGCCCGCCGCCGTCCGACGCGCCGCGCCGAAATCGATCAGGATCGGCTCGCCCGTCGGCGTGAGGAAGATGTTGTCGGGCGAGATGTCGCAATGCAGAAGCTGATTATCGTGGATGTAGCCAACGGCCGCGATCAGCTTGCCGGTCATCCGCACGATCTGGTCGGACGACAGCTCGGCGCGCTTCTCGTCGATGATCTCCAGCAGATCATGGCCCTTGATGTAGTCCAGCGCCATATAGGCGGTGTCATTGTCCTCGAACACCTGATGCACGCCGACGATGTTGGGATGTTTCAGCCGCGCCAGGCTTTGCGCTTCGTTCAGGAAGCTTTTCACGATCCGCGACATATGCTCGCGCGTGCCTTGCGACCGGGCGCGGACCCTGGTCTGGGCGCGGCGGCAGAAGGTCGAGGAGAAGCATTCCTTGATCACCACGTCCCGGCCCAGGCTGTCCTGTGCGAGGTATGTGATCCCGAACCCTCCGGAGTTGATGAAGCGGGTGATCTTGTAGGTCCCGTGAAACAGCGTGGTTCCCGGCAGAAGCTCGTCGCCGAAATCGGTCTGGGCCAGCGGTTCAGACGTGTCAAATGCCATGATTTTCGACCAAGCCCCCATCCCGGAAACGACGCTCCAAACTGTGCCAGGGCCCCGATCCGAATCTGTGGCGAGGCGACTGCCATGTTTACAACTTTAAGTTGTGTTCCGATTCGGTCGGGAATTGGGCGGGATTGTGGCCGGTCCGCCACAATGTCAGAAGCCCCGGCGGGGATGCCGAGGCTTCTGAACCATCCATCCGGCCTGTAAGCCTGGAGTCTGTCCGACGCTGACAAAAGCGCCAGACAGACTCCAGGTGTTTCGTGGTCGCCTGTCTTTCGACAAAACCGGAGTCCACTTTTGTCGGACAGGATCTAGCGTTCTTCGACCAGGATCTCGCGCTTGCCGACGTGGTTGGCGCGGGTGACGACGCCCTGGTCCTCCATCTGCTCCACCAGCCTTGCGGCCTTGTTGTAGCCGATGCCCAGTTTCCGCTGGATGTAGGAGGTCGAACACTTCCGGTCCCGCGCCACGATCGCCACGGCCTGATCGTAGAGCGTGTCGTCCGAGGCTTCGCCCGAGCCGAGGCCCAGCACCATGTCGATGTCGCCTGCGACCTCGTCCTCCGGCCCTTCGACGACGCCCGACATGTAGACCGGGGGTCCGAAGGATTTCAGGTGGTTGACGATCTCTTCCACTTCCTCGTCCGACACGAACGGCCCGTGGATACGCGTGATCTTCGCGCCGTTGCCCATGTAGAGCATGTCGCCGGCGCCCAGCAGCTGCTCGGCTCCCTGTTCGCCAAGGATGGTCCGCGAGTCGATCTTCGACGTCACCTGGAAGGAAATCCGCGTCGGGAAGTTTGCCTTGATCGTGCCGGTGATCACGTCCACCGAAGGCCGCTGTGTCGCCATGATCAGGTGGATTCCGCTCGCCCGCGCCATCTGCGCCAGGCGCTGGATGCAGGCTTCGATCTCCTTCCCGGCAACCATCATCAAATCGGCCATCTCGTCGACGATGACGACGATATAGGGCAGTGCGACGGGCGCGAATTCTTCGGTCTCGAACACCGGATCGCCGGTTTCTTCATCAAAGCCGGTCTGGATCGTGCGCCGGAACATCTCGTTCTTCGACAGCGCCTCGCGGACGCGACCGTTGTAGCCCTCGATGTTCCGCACGCCCATCTTGGACATCTTGCGGTAACGCTCCTCCATCTCGCCCACGACCCATTTCAGGGCGACGACGGCCTTCTTCGGGTCGGTGACGACGGGCGACAGCAGATGCGGGATGCCGTCATAGACCGACAGTTCCAGCATCTTCGGGTCGATCATGATCAACCGGCATTCCTCGGGCGTCAGCTTGTAGAGGAGGCTCAGGATCATCGTGTTGATCGCGACGGACTTGCCGGACCCCGTGGTTCCCGCGATCAGCAGGTGCGGCATCTTCGCCAGGTTTGCCACGACAGGCTCGCCACCGATGTCCTTGCCCAGCGCCAGCGGAAGCCGCATCTGGCTGTCGCCGAAGTCGCGGGCCGACAGGATCTCGCGCAGGACCACCTTCTCGCGGTGGGCGTTCGGCAGTTCGATGCCGATGACGCTCCGACCCGGAACGGTGGAGACGCGGGCGGAAAGGGCGGACATCGACCGGGCAATGTCGTCGGCCAGCCCGATCACGCGGCTGGCCTTCAGGCCCGGCGCGGGTTCCAGTTCATACATCGTCACGACCGGGCCGGGGCGGACGGCGGTGATCTCGCCCTTCACGCCATAGTCGTCCAGCACCGATTCCAGCATCCGCGCGTTTTCTTCCAGCGCCTCGTCCGACAGCTGGTTGCCCTGCACCTTGACCGGAGTGGACAACAGGTTCAGCGGCGGCAGTTCATAGACCGTTGCCGCATCGTCGAACCGCAGCGCAGGCTGGCTCTCTGCCATCGCCTGTCGCGACGGGGCGGGCTTCTTCACGGCGTGCTGCACGACGGCCCGACGGTCGGCCGAGAAACCCATCGCCCGGGCGGGGGGCAACTCGTCCTCCATCCCGTCCAGCGGATAGTCCTCCAGGTCGTCCTGCGCATCCCAGGCAGCGTCTTCGGTGAAGGCGAGGGCTTCATCCTCTTCCTGCTCCCACGCAGGCGGTGCGGCAACCGCAGGCGCCGAGCGGGGCAGGGGCCGCGTATCCGCCATCAGCACCACCGGACCCTTCGGGCGCATCACCGGCGGTTCGACCCGTGCGGCGGTGGGCAGGGGTGTGGGGGCCACCGGAAAATCCGGGCTCCGCGTCACCCGCGTCCGGATCACGTCGGAAATCCGAGCCTTGATCCGGTCCTCCTGCGGCATCGACAGATCCCAGGTCGGCTCATACTCGACCAGTTCCGGCTCGGGGTCCGGCTGGGCCTTGCGGCGCAGGCGGTCCAGCAGGCCGAGCTTCTCTTTCACCGGCGCAGGCTCCGGCCTCGTCGCCGGAGAGCGCGGCTCGGACCGCAGCGAGGCCGGCATCGCCCGCGACTGGCTGGCGCGCAACGGCTCGGGTGCTAGGTCACCCATCGCCGACGGCATCGCACGGCGCGAGACCGGTGCATCCCGGCCCATCGCAACCGGCGGCTCGAACCCACGCGCGGCCCCGCGTGCCGCCGCCATGGTCGCCGACCGTGTCCGGGCCCGATCCTGCAGGGCCGCCGCCCCGGTCAGAGCGCCCCTTGCACCATAGCCCAGAGCCTGCCGCAGCGCCGCGTAGCTCATGATCGAACCCAGAAGCAGGAAGCGCTGGATCGACTTCAGCTCCTCGGCGACGAAGCCGGTGACGAACAGCATCATCGCGATCAGCCCGGCGAAGGTCATCAGCGACAGGATCTTCAGCCCGAACCCCGTGCTGCCGGGGATCACGCCGAGAAGCGACCCGGTCACCGTATCGCCAAACAGTCCGCCCAGACCGAAGGTGTGGGTCCAGTCGTCCCCCGGCACCAGCGTCGCGCAATAGACTGCCGCGAAAGCTACCGCGATCACCGCAAAAACCACCCGACCCACGGCCCGCTCGCCGCCCCGATGCGTCAGAAACCGCACACCCCAGGCCCCGAAGATCAGCGGAATCGTCCAGGCGCCCTTGCCGATCAGGATGATCAGGGTCGAGGCCAAGGCCGCCCCGAACCGCCCGAAAAGGTTCTGTGCCGGTTCTTCCGTCGCGACCATCCAGCCAGGGTCTTCCGGCGAATAGCTCCACAGGATCAGCGTGAAGCCCAGCGCCATCAGCACCAGCACCAGCCCCAGAAGCTCGCGCCCCCGGCGTTCCAGCATTGCCTGGGTGCCCTGATCCAGAAGCGGATCGCGCTGCCGTGCCTGATACGAAGCCATTCGTTCCCTCACCCGTAGATGCAGTCGCGGAGCATCGTCAGCCCGCGCTGCGTTTCTTCTTGCGGGGCGACCAGCGCCACGCGGATATATCCCTTGCCGGGGTTCTGCCCTCCGGCGTCGCGCGACAGGTAGCCGCCGGGCAGCACCCGCACCCCCGTCTCGCGCCACAATCTCAATGCCGCCGCTTCGCCGTCTTCGACCGGAAGCCACAGGAAGAACCCGCCTCCGGGGGCCCGATAGCCTTGAAGGCTCGCGAAAATCCGGTCCGCGTCGCGGAACTTCTGCTGGTAGAGCGCACGCGAGGCCTCCACATGCGCCTCGTCCCGCCAGCAGGCTTCGGCCACGCGCTGCAACGGCAGCGGCAGCGGTGCCCCGGCAAAGGCCCGCAGCTTGCGGATGCGGCTCATGCACTCCGGGCCGGCGGCCACGAACCCCGACCGCAAGCCCGGCAGGTTCGACCGTTTGGACAGCGAATGGAACACCAGTGCCCGCTCCGGGTCCGCGCCTTGCGCGGCGGCCACCTGCAACAGGCCCGAAGGAGGTGCCTCGCGCCAGATCTCGGAATAGCACTCATCCGCCAGCACCCGGAAATCGTGCTTCTCGGCCAGGGCCAGCAAGTCCGCCAGATAGTCCTTCGACGCCACCGCTCCCTGCGGATTGGCGGGCGAACAGATATAGGCCAGGGCCACCCGGTCCAGCACGTCCCTGGGCAGACTGCCAAAGTCGGGCAGAAAGCCGGTGGCGGCGGTGGCGGGGACGTAGACGGGCTCGGCCCCCACCGTCAGGGCCGCTGCGGCATAGACCTGGTAGAAGGGGTTCGGCATCAGGACGACCGGCTTCTGGCCGTTCTTCACTTCGGGACACAGCGCGATGCAGGCGTTGAACAACCCCTCGCGCGTGCCGTTCAGCACCATCAGCCGGTCCTCGGCCAGCGTCACGCCATAGCGCCGTGCAATCCAGGCAGAAATCGCCGCCAGCAGTTCCGTCGTGCCGTCGTTCGGCGGGTAGATGCCGAAGCCCGACAGGTTGGCGGCAAGAATCGGCCCGACGAAATCCGGCATCGCATGGCGCGGCTCGCCGATGGTCATGACGATGGGATCGCCGCCGGGCGCGTGCGCGTCCAGAAGCTTCCGCAGGCGCGGAAACGCATAGTCCGGCAGGCTCGAAAACCGCTCTGGAAACACCATTACCGCCTCAAGTCCGGGGTCGTAACGCCCCGTTTCGTCAGACGATAGCCAGTCGGCAGGCGGAGGTCCAGAAAAACCCTTCACGGAGAGAGGCTTGGAGCCCCATCCTGTGACTTTTCCGCAGAGGCCGGGACGACGGGCGAATCGCCCACCCTGGGAACGCGCCCGCGCTCAGGCCGATTGCACCAGCTGCACGGTGACGGCGGCGTAGAACGCGGCGCTCGCGGCCAGCACGCAGACATGCCAGATCGTGTAGTGGAACGGCAACCGCTCCCAGACGCAGAAGCCTACTCCCAGCGTGTAGAGGCAGCCGCCGATGGTGATCAGCACCATCACCGGCGTCGAAAGCGCGGCGAAGACCGCGCCGCCGCTCAGCAGCCCGGCCCAGCCCATCCCGAGCGCCAGGGCGATGGCCGCCAGCTTAAGGCGGTCCGGCGCAAAGGCCCGAAGCGCGGCCCCCGCCAGCGCGGCGCCCCAGAGGGCCACCAGAAGTCCCGTGGCCCTGGTGCCCGACAAAAGCACGAAAGGTGTATAAGTCGCTGCAATCAGGCACAGGATCGCGGTGTGGTCGAGGCTGCGGAACACCCGCCGCAGCCGCGGCTGGGTCGTCAGATGAAAAAGCGCCGAGAAGACCAGCATGGTCAGCAGCGCAAGCCCGTAAAGCGTTGTCGAGGCGACAGCCGGGGCATCGCCGCGCAGGACTACGGCCAGGGTGATCAGAACCGGCACAGCGACCAGCGCGGCGCCGATCCCCAGAAAATGGACCACGGCATCGCTCAGACGTTCGGCGCGGGAATAGTCGTGACGGGCGGTCAGAAGCATTCCGCAAGGTTAGCAGAGACGCGGCCCCAAAGCGATGCGGCCGTCGATCACATCTACGCCTTCAGTCTGTCTTGCCCACGTTTTCGGCAAACGCCTTCCGGAACGCCGCCTGCTTGCCCGCATCCGCCTCGGTCTGGTTCCGGGCAACCCAGTCGGCATAGGGCATCCCGTAGACCACTTCGCGCGCCTGATCCTTGGTCATCTCGATCCCGCGTTCGGCGGCAGCCTCCTGGTACCAGCGGCTCAGGCAGTTCCGGCAAAAGCCGCCAAGGGTCATCAGGTCGATGTTCTGCACCTCGGGACGCTTGACCATCAGGTGATGCAGCAACGCGCGGAAGGCGGCGGCTTCAAGGTCGGTCCGGGTCCGGTCATCCATCTATAGGCCCTCCAGCACTTCGGTCAGAATTACCGCCAGTCGACCCGCCCAATGCGCCTGTTCGGCTGGCGTGGCGATCAGGTCGTTGCGCACTTCTATAAGTGTGTTGTGCCGGCCCGGTCGCAAGGCATGACGGTCGATGGCGTCGCCGGGCAGATGGCCGGAATAGGGCTCGTTGTCGCCGATGCAGAGGCCCGTCTCGGCCTGCAACCGCGCGATCAGCGGCTTTGAAAGCCGTTCGTCCAGATGCGAATAAAGCACGCCCACATGCCACGGGCGTGGCGCGCGACCGCGCAGACAGGGGGTGAAGGAATGCACTGCCACGATGACCCGGTCCGGCCTGAGAGCCGCCAGACGGGCATAGGCCGAGTGATAGGGACGATAGAGCCGGTCCAGCCGCTCTTCGACCCCTTCCGCCGTGACATGACGGTTCGCCGGGATGATGGTTCCGTCATAGAGCCTCATCACCAGCGTCGGGTCATCCTCGCCCCGGTTCGGGTCAATCACGAGGCGCGAGAAGTCCGACAGGAGGACAGGGCTGTCCAGCAGGCGGCCCAGTTCGCCGGCAAGCCCCGCCGCGCCGACGTTCCAGGCGATGTGGCGGGCCATGTCCGCGACCGGGATGCCCAGATCGCCCCCGCCCACCCAGGTTGGCACCCGGTTCGACGCATGGTCGCAGGTCAGCAGCCAGCGACCCTTGCGGTCTTCACCCTCGATCCTGAACGCCACGGTCGCCCTCATCCACCCGTCTCGCCCGGTTTACGGGGGAATGCCGGACGACGCCAGCAATCCGCGACGGGAAAGCGTTGCGGGCCGATCCGGATTGCGCCATAAGGCGGGCGGCCCACATGAACCGGAATTTTTAAGCAGGAGGATGGCGATGCGCCGTCACCGCAACGTGAAGATTGTGGCCACGCTTGGCCCGGCATCCTCGACCTACGAGATGATCCGCGCCCTGTTCGAGGCGGGGGCCGACGTGTTCCGCCTGAACATGAGCCACGGCGCCCACGACGATATCCGCAAGCGCCACGAGATCATCCGCCAGGTCGAAAAGGACCTTGGTCGCCCGATCGGCATCCTGGCCGACCTTCAGGGCCCGAAACTGCGCGTCGGCGTCTTTGCGAACGGCTCGGAAGAGCTGGTCGAAGGCGCGGCCTTCCGCATGGACCTGTCGACCGTCCCGGGCGACATCAAGCGCGTGAACCTGCCGCACCCGGAAATCTTCGCCGCGCTGGAACCGGGCACGAGCCTTTTGGTCAATGACGGCAAGATCCGCCTGCATGTCGATGCCTGCGGCAAGGATTTCGCCGACTGCACCGTGACGGTGGGCGGCACGATCTCGAACCGCAAGGGCGTGAACGTGCCCGACGTGGTTCTGCCGGTCGCGGCCCTGTCGGAGAAGGACCGGGGCGATCTCGAATTCGTCTGCGAGCTTGGCGTCGACTGGCTGGCGCTGTCTTTCGTGCAGCGCCCGGAAGACGTGATCGAAGCCCGCAGCCTGGCAAAGGGCCGCGCGGCGATCCTGTCGAAGATCGAGAAACCGGCGGCCGTGAAAGCCTATGACGCGATCCTGCAGGTCTCGGACGGAATCATGGTGGCACGCGGCGACCTTGGTGTCGAACTGCCGGTGACTTCGGTCCCGCCGATCCAGAAGCGTCTGGTGCGTGGCGCGAGGGCGGCGGCCAAGCCGGTGATCGTGGCGACGCAGATGCTCGAATCGATGATCGAATCGCCGGTCCCGACCCGTGCCGAAGTGTCCGACGTCGCCACCGCGATCTACGAAGGCGCGGACGCGATCATGCTGTCGGCGGAATCGGCGGCGGGCAAATACCCGGTCGAGGCCGTGAACACGATGAACGCCGTCGCGATGAGTGTCGAGAAAGACCCTACCTATCGCTCGGTGATCGAGGCCAGCCGACAGGTCCGTCGCGAATCGGTGGCCGACGGCATCGTCGCCGCCGCGCGCGAGATTGCCGAGGCCACCAACATCAAGGCGATCTGCTGCTTCAGCCAGACCGGGACCACCGCAAGCCTCGTCGCCCGCGAACGCCCGCATGTCCCGATCATCGCGCTTACGCCGCTGATGTCCACCGCCCGCCGGATGGCCCTGACCTGGGGCGCACATTGCGTGATCACCCCGCCGCAGGAGCGCTTCAAGGGCGCGGTTCTGGCTGCTGTCAGCGCGGCGCGGGCCGACGGTTTCGCGACCGAGGAAGACCAGATCGTCGTCACCGCTGGCGTGCCGTTCAACGTCAAGGGCACGACGAACATCCTCCGCGTGGCGCCCTGCGACGAGCGGTTGATCTCGCGGGTTGACCCCGAGTAGTCTTCCGTCACGCAGCAACCTGCGCGAGGTGCCATGGATTCGGGTAGTGATCTGCTGCTGACCATCGGGATCGTGCTTTTGGTCCTGTCCATCCCGGCACTTCTGGCGGCCTGGGCCGAAAGCCGCGCGCCAAGGATGGGGGCGATCCTGGGCATCGCGGCCTTCGGCCTGATCGTGGCGGCGCTTTTCGGAAAGCCGGGCGGCTATGCCTTCAACGACATCCCCGGGGTGATGATCGGCGTGGTCGCGCGGCTTTTCAACTGACACGGGACGCGCGGGGCCCCTTGCACCTTTTCCGCGCGGCCCCTATAGGGACGGCTTCGTTACCCGCACGACCGGCCCAAGTGGCATGCCGAGTCGTGCCTGAAACCACGGAGATGGAAATGCCCAAGATGAAGACCAAGTCGGCGGCGAAGAAGCGTTTCAGCTTCACGGCCTCCGGTCGGGCAAAAGCCGGCGTTGCCGGCAAGCGCCACGGCATGATCAAACGCACGACGAAATTCATTCGCGACGCCTCGGGGACCATGCTCCTTTCGGCTTCGGATACGAAGATCGTCAAGAAATACATGCCCTACGACCGGTAAGGAGAGCACCAGATGTCCCGCGTTAAATCCGGCAAGGTGACGCACGCCCGTCACAAGAAGGTCATCAAGGCCGCATCGGGCTACTACGCCGCCCGGTCCACGAACTTCCGCACCGCCACCCAGGCGGTCGACAAGGCCAACCAGTATGCGACCCGCGACCGCAAGGCCCGCAAGCGCAGCTTCCGCGCGCTGTGGATCCAGCGGATCAACGCCGCCGTCCGTTTGTTCGACGCCGAAATGACCTACTCGCGTCTGATCAACGGCCTGGCGAAAGCCGGGATCGAGGTTGACCGCAAGGTCCTCGCCGACCTCGCCGTGCACGAGCCCGAGGCGTTCAACGCCATCGCCGGCCAGGCCAAGGCCGCGCTGGTCTGAGACTGTCACCGAATTGACTTGGGCAAGGCCCTGCGGCAACGCGGGGCCTTTCTCTTTGGCGGTGGCGCAGGTTTTGCCGTCGAAGCGAGGGGTTTCACACCCCTCGCGCTCCCCGTGGAGTATTTGCGAAAAGAGCAGGCAGGATCCCGGCTGGGGTGTGTGTCTCTAGAGTCTGTCTGACGCTGATAGAAGCGCCAGACAGCCTCCAGGTGTTTCGTGGTCGCCTGTCTTTCGACAAAACCGGAGTCCACTTTTGTCGGACAGGATACTCTAGCGATGACTAGCGATTGAACACCCGGCTGGGGTGCAACTCTCCGGCCCGGTATTGCCCCACGGCCACCGCCTGACCGTCCAGGCTGGCCCAGCCCTCGGTCCCCCAGTCGGCATAGCCGATTACCTGCCCCGGGTTGCCGTTGCGCAAGCGGACCGCACCCTCCGGTGTCGCCCGGAACTCCGGCAGGTCCTGCAGGCCCAACTCCAGCGGAAGAAGCCGCGCGTCAAGCGCCTCGGTCCTGGCCTCGGCGTCGATGTCAGTCAGCGTCACGCCCTGCTCGGCGTCGAACGGCCCCGACCATGTGCGCCGCAGCCAGGCGACATGCCCGAGGCAGCCAAGCGCCGTCCCAAGATCGCGCGCAATGGATCGCACATAGCCGCCCTTGCCGCAGACCATCTCCAGATCGACGTGATCGGCATCCGGGCGGCCCAGAACGACTAGACTTTCCACCCAAAGCGGACGGGCGGCTAGGTCCATCGCCTCGCCCTCGCGGGCAAGGTCATAGGCGCGCGCGCCATCGACCTTCACAGCCGAATACTGCGGCGGCACCTGTTCGATCCGTCCCCGGAACGCCGACAGCGCCGCTTCGATTTCCGTATCGACGGGCCGCAGAGCCGATGTCGCAATCACCTTGCCCGAGGCATCATCCGTATCCGTCGCCGCGCCCAGCACCACCCGGAACCGGTAGCACTTCAGCGCGTCGGTGATGTAGGGAATGGTCTTCGTCGCCTCGCCCAAAGCCACGGCCAGCACACCGGTCGCGTCCGGGTCGAGCGTCCCGGCATGTCCGGCCTTCTGCGCGGACAGGGCCCATTTCACCTTGTTGACCACCGCTGTCGAGGTGACGCCCGCAGGCTTGTCCACGACCAGCCAGCCGCTTACGGCCCGGCCCTTTTTCACCCGGCCCATCCGTCAGCCTTTCGGGACCACGATGCCGACGATCGGCCCCATCGGAAACCCCCCGTCGTGCCGCCCCAGCGCAGGCGCGTAAAGCCGCGACACGTTGCCGTCGAAGTAGAGAGCATCCGGCAGCCCCAACTCATCCCGGAACAGCCGGGCGAAGGCATCGAAGTTCACTTCGTCGTTCGAGATCGCGAAGACCGCCCGCGTTCCGTCTTCGGACACCCCGACCCCGTTGCGGACGTAAAGGCTGTCGCTGCCCGGCAGAATCATCGGATGCAGCTTGCCTCCGATCACCAGCATCGGCCCCGACTGGGTGGCAAACCGGCAGTCCGGCTTCGTGTCCGCATAGGTCCGGCTCTCGATCACCCGAAAGGTTTCGCCGATGCAGAAGACGCCATTCGGCAGCATCCCGAAGTTCCCCGGCCCGTCACGCGTGACCAGCGGGGCCGTCTCGACCCCCTCTTCGACGTAAAGGCCGACCGGTGCCAGATCGCGGTGATACATGCCCGCGTTCATCGCAAAGCCAAGCGCCTTGCCGTCCGCATCCAGTGCCGCATCCAGATTCTTGAAACTGCCGTAGGCGCTGCCGTCGGGGCGGGAATGGAACAGCCGAAGGTCCTCGCCCTGCACCACTTCGCAGACTGTGTACGAGGCGTTCTCGAACACCATATCCCGGCAATCTGCCGCCCGCGCCGTCGCAGGCGCAAGCAGGACGGCAAGCGCAAGCCAAAGCCTCATTCCTCGTCGTCCGTCGCTTCAAGGTCGCGCTGGACCGTGGGGTCGGAAAACAGCCGACGTGTCTCGTCAAGCCGGTCGAAGGTCTCGTCGGGACGAAAGCGCAGGTCGGGCGCGTATTTCAGCGTCAGCTCGCTTGCGATCCGGTGGCGCAGCTCGGCCTTGTTGCGCGCCAGCGCCGCGATCGCATTCGCCACTGGCACCGACCCCATCAGGGGCATGACATAGACCGTGGCGACCTTGAGGTCTGGAGAGCAGGACACTTCGCCCACCGTGATCGACATGGCGTTCAGTTCAGGGTCGTGGATCTCGGCCCGGTTCAGCACGTCCGATAGCGTGCGGCGGATCAGTTCCCCCACCCGAAGCTGACGTTGTGACGGGCCGGAGCCGGTATTGAAGCGCTTGTTCGACATGGCGTCCCTTTAGGCCCTTTCGCCTGTGCCCGCAACGCCGTGCTTCCACGTCTCGCCGTTAGCCGCTAAGGGAAGCGAAACGGAGGTTCAAGGCATGGGCGATCAACCGGGATTGGTGGTCACGGGCGCGTCGGGGCGGATGGGCCAGACGCTGATCCATCTTGCGCAGGCGTCCGACCGGCTGCGGTTGGTCGGCTGCATCGAACGCGCCGGGCACGCCTGGATCGGCCGCGATGTGGGCGAGGCGATGGGCGGTGCGCCGATTGGCGTCAAGGTCACTGACGACGCGCTGGAGGCCTTCGCCAAGGCCCAGGCCGTCGTCGACTTCACCGCCCCCGCCGCGACGGTCGAGTTTGCTGCCCTGGCTGCCCAGGCGCGTGCGGTGCATGTGATTGGCACCACCGGGCTTGAGCCGGACCACCTGTCCCGGATCGAGGCCGCCAGCCGGCACGCGGTCATCGTCCGCGCCGGGAACATGTCGCTTGGCGTCAATCTTCTTGTCCGGCTGACGCAGAAGGTCGCGGCGGCCCTGGACGCCGACTGGGATTTGGAAATCGTCGAGGCGCATCACCGGATGAAGGTCGATGCGCCGTCGGGAACCGCGCTGATGCTTGGAGCCGCCGCCGCCGAAGGCCGGGGTGTGTCGCTTGACGAAAGCCGCGTCTCGGGTCGGGACGGCATCACCGGTGCCCGCGCCAAGGGCAGCATCGGCTTTTCGGCCATCCGTGGCGGCGACATCGTCGGCGAGCATGACGTGATCTTCGCCAGCGAGGGCGAGCGCGTGGTCCTGCGCCACGTTGCGACCGACCGCGCGATCTTTGCCCGGGGTGCGCTGCGCGCGGCCGTCTGGGGGCAGGGGCAGAAGCCGGGCCAGTACGACATGATGGATGTTCTCGGCATCTGACCGGTGATCCGGGGCCGCCCATACTGCGTATCCGTCACGGACTGATGCCCGGGGGACCTCATGTTGCGCCTTGCTGCCATCCTGACTGCCATCCTGACTGCCATGACAAGCGCAGCGCCCGCAGCGGCGGAACTCTTCGTGCCGGTCACGGAGAAGACGCGATTTCTTGACCTGATCAAGGACCGCGAGCTTCGCATCGGCCTCTACAACCTGTCACTCAACGTGCTGCCCGATGGTCGCATCGACGGGTCGGCGCTGGGCTGGAAGATCACCGGAAGCTGGTCCTGGAACGATGGCTACTTCTGCCGCGAGATGGACTGGAGCGGCATGGAGATCGGCTTCAACTGCCAACTGGTCGAGGCCGCGGGATCAGACCGGCTGCGCTTTACCGTCGATCAGGGCAAGGGCGACAGTGCGGTGTTCCGGCTGCGCTGATCAAGCCCGCCCAAGCTGCTCAGAAATCGACGGCGAGGCCCTTCTTCTCCCAATCGCCATACCGCACCGGGTCCGGCCCGTCCCGCCCGCCGAGTTCCCTCGGCAGCGGGGCCTTGCGCTCGGCGGCCTTGCGGCGGTCTTCGGCTTCGGCCAAAGCGCGCTGCGCCGCTGGCGGCAGATCGTCGTCCGTCCCGGGTGTTTCCTTGTGCGCCATCCCGTCCTGATATAGGCCGCTTTGCGAACCAGCAAGGGGACGGCAATGGCCGACGGGGTCGTGGCGCGCGCCACCGCAGTGGCAATCCTGGACGGAGTCCTCGGCGAAGGCCGGATGCTGTCGGACTTCTCCGGGGCCGACCTCGCCCCTGCCGACCGCGCCCGCGCGCTGCGTCTGGCCGAGACCGTGCTTCGCCATCTCGAGCCTGCCGACAAGATTCTCGACCGCTCGTTGCGCAAGTCGCCACCCTTGACCGTGCGCAATACCCTGCGGCTGGCCGTGGTGGAACGTGCCCAGGGTGCCCCGGCACATGGGGTGGTCAACGCCGCTGTCGAGATCACCCGTCAGGGCGGCAAGCGCACCGCCCATCTCGCGGGTCTGGTCAATGCCGTCCTGCGTTCCTTGCCGGAAACCGTCAGCCTTCCGCCGCAAAAGCTGCCGCGCTGGCTGCGCCAGCCACTTGTCCACGCCTATGGCCGCGACATCGTAACCGCGATCGAGGCGGTGCAGACCCAGGAGCCCCCGGTCGACCTGACGCTGCGCGAGGGCTTCCCCGCTCCGGAGGGCGAGCGTCTTCCGACCGGCAGCCTGCGCCTGCGCAGCCCCGGCCAGATCTCGACCCTGCCGGGCTACGCCGAGGGTGGCTGGTGGGTCCAGGACGCCGCCGCTGCGCTGCCTGCCAGACTGCTGCAAGCCCAGCCCGGCGAACGCATTCTCGACCTCTGCGCCGCCCCGGGTGGCAAGACCCTGCAACTTGCCGCCGCCGGGGCCGATGTCACCGCGCTCGACATCTCCGGCCCCCGGATGGCCCGGGTAGAGGCCAACCTTGCCCGCACTGGCCTCACCGCCACCCTCGTAACCGCCGACGCGCTGCACTGGCAGCCCGAAGCGCCCTTCGACGCCATCCTTCTGGACGCGCCCTGTTCCGCGACCGGCACGATCCGCCGCCACCCGGACCTGGCCTTCGTGAAGGACGGATCGGAGCTTGCGTCCCTTGCAGCACTTCAGTCCGCAATGATCGACCGTGCCCTGACCTGGCTGAAACCGGGCGGACGGCTGGTCTTCTCGACCTGTTCGCTTCTTCCGGATGAGGGCGAATCCCAGCTGTCCTCCGCGCTGCAACGCCACCCGTCCCTTGCGGTCGAACGTCCTGATCTTGAAGGCATGTCTCCCGACTGGCTGACCCCGGACGGGGCGCTGCGCCTGCGTCCGGATCACTGGGCCGAACGCGGCGGCATCGACGGCTTCTTCATTGCTCGCCTTCGCAAGGCGGACTGACCGGAGCGCAGCCTACAGCACCGTGCGCAGGAACCATCCGGCCGCAAAGGTGGCCGCCGCAACCGCGACCCAAAGCAGCGGACCAAGCGACCGTTGCGGGCGCGGCGGCAGAGTGGCCGGATTTCCCGCCCGGATCAGTTGCGCCTCGACAAGGGCCGGAAGCTTCGGTCCAAAGCGGGCCAGCACCCGGGCCGTCTTCACCAGATCACGCAGCACCGCCTTCGGCCCGACATTCTCGCGTATGTAGCGTTCCACGATGGGGCTGGCGACCTGCCAGATGTTGATGTGAGGGTCCAGCGACCGTGCGACGCCTTCGACGACGACCATCGTGCGCTGGAGAAGGATCAGCTCGGTGCGCGTTTCCATCCCGAAGCGTTCCGTCACCTCGAAAAGGTAGGCCAACAGTCGCGCCATACTGATCCGGCTGGCATCCATGCCGAAGATCGGTTCGCCCACTGCCCGAAGCGCGCGGGCAAATTCGTCGATGTCGCGGTCGGGAGGGACGTAGCCCGCCTCGAAATGCACCTCGGCGACGCGGCGGTAGTTCTTGCTGATGAAGCCCATCAGGATCTCGGCATAGACCCTCCGGGTGTATTCGTCGATCCGGCCCATGATCCCGAAGTCATAGGCGATGATGTCGCCGTTGGCCGCGACCTTCAGGTTGCCCTGGTGCATGTCGGCGTGGAAGAACCCGTCGCGCAGCGCGTGGTTCAGGAACAGTTGCAGCACGCGGGCACCAAGGATCCTGCGATCATGTCCGGCGGCGTCGATCTCGGCGATGTCGTTCAGACCGATGCCCTCGGCCCAGCCAAGCGTCATCACGTTTCGACTCGAGAGGAACCACTTCGGCTTCGGAACCTGAAAGCCTTCGTCCTTGGCGGTGTTCGCGGCGAATTCGGCGGCGGCCGAGGATTCCAGCCGCAGGTCCAGCTCGCCCATCACCACGCCTTCAAAGTGCTTGATCACCTCGACCGGACGCAGGCGGCGCGAGAAGGGGGCAAGGCGTTCGATCCAGCGGGCGGCAAGGTAGAAGGCGTCGATGTCCTTTCTGAAGGCACGTTCGATCCCCGGGCGCAGGACCTTGACCGCGACCTCTTCGCCCGTTTCGGCCAGCCGCGCGCGGTGGACCTGGGCGATCGATGCCGCAGCAACGGGTTCGGAGAATTCGGAGAAGATCGTGGACACCGGAAGCTCCAGCTCGGCCTCGATCATCTTCTTTGCAGTCTCGTTCGGAAAAGGCGGCAGCTTGTCCTGCAGGTATTTCAGCTGCTGCGACAGTTCCTCGCCGACGATGTCGGGGCGCGTGGAAAGGACCTGGCCGAACTTGATGTAGGCGGGCCCCAGCGCCGTCAGCGCACGGGTCGCGGGCGGCAGGGCCAGATCGCCCTGCAAGCCCAGCCACTTGAAAGGCCAGCCCAGCATCCGAGCGGCAAAGCGCAGGCGCGACGGCGCACGGAACGCCTCCAGCACCACGTCCATCGCGCCGGTCCGCTCCAGCGTGGCGCCGGTGCGGATCAGGCGGATGATGTTGTGCGGGCCCTTCACAGCTTCCAGCCGGAATGGAGCGCAGCGATGCCCATGGTCAGGTTGCGATACTTGACCTGACCGAACCCGGCAGTGCGGATCATGGCGGCGAAAGTCTCCTGATCCGGGAACTTGCGGATCGATTCCACCAGATACTGATAGCTGTCGCGGTCCCCCGCGATCACCTGCCCCATCACCGGGATGACGTTGAAGGAATACAGGTCATAGGCTTTCTGCATCAGGTCATTGGGAATCCGGGAAAATTCCAGCACCATCAGGTGCCCGCCGGGTTTCAGCACCCGGTAGGCCTCGGCCAGCGCGTCTGGGATGCGGGTGACGTTCCGGATGCCGAACGAGATCGTGTAGACGTCGAAACTGGCGTCCGGAAACGGCAGCGCCATCGCGTCGCCGACGATCCAATCCAGACTGGCCGCAAGGCTTTCCGCCTCGGCCCGCTTGCGGCCCTCGACCAGCATCGGCTCGGTCATGTCGCAGACAACCGCAGACGCCCCCGGCGCACGCTTCAGAAAGCGGAACGCCACGTCCCCGGTGCCGCCCGCGACGTCCAGAAGCCGCTGGCCCGGGCGCGGGGCCAGCCAGTCCATCATCGCATCCTTCCAGATGCGGTGGATGCCCAGCGACATCGCGTCGTTCATCACGTCATACTTGGACGCCACGCGGCTGAAGACGCCATGCACCATCCCGGCCTTCTCGGCTTCGGGCACGTCCTGAAAGCCGAAATGGGTGGTCTTTTCTTCGGTCATCGGGCTTGCGATCCTTCGCTTTGCCCCCTCCTTATAGTGCGCCACCTTGCGCCCGCAATGCGCCGAACTGTCCAAGAGGCGATGATGCCCGAACTGCCAGAGGTCGAAACCGTCCGCCGCGGCCTTTTGCCGGTCATGGAAGGCGCGGTCATCGAACGGGCCGAAGTCAACCGCCCCGACCTGCGCTGGCCCTTGCCCGACAGGATGGCCGAGCGACTGACGGACAAGCGCGTCACGGCGCTGCGGCGGCGGTCGAAGTATATCCTTGCCGACCTCGACAGCGGCGAGACGCTTCTGGTGCATCTGGGAATGTCGGGACGGATGCTGATTTCCGGCGCGCAGCTGGGCAGTTTCACCCACGACTACCCCGCACCGCAGAAACACGACCATGTCGTGCTGCACATGGGAAATGGCGCGCGGGTCACCTACAACGACGCCCGCCGCTTCGGCGCGATGGACCTGATGCCGACCGAAACGGCGGACCGGCACATGCTGCTGGCGGGACTGGGGCCGGAACCCTTTGGCAACGATTTCAACGCGCCTTACCTTGCCGGGCGTCTGAAGGGGCGGAAGACCCCGATCAAGGCGGCGCTTCTGGATCAGCGGATCGTCGCGGGGCTTGGCAACATCTATGTCGCCGAAACCCTGTTCCGCGCGCGGATCAGCCCGCTGCGGCTGGCAGGCGAGATTGCCGAGGCGCAGGTCCACGCCCTCGTCCCCATCATCCGCGACGTGCTGGCCGAAGCGATCGAGGCCGGGGGGTCATCCTTGCGCGACTTCCGGCAAGCCAATGGCGAACTTGGATACTTTTCCAAGCATTTTCAAGTCTATGACCGTGAGGGCGAGCCCTGCGAGGCCCCGGGTTGCACCGGCACGATCACCCGCACGGTGCAGTCCGGGCGGTCTTCGTTCTGGTGCCCTTCCTGCCAGAGGTGACTTGCCAAGTCGCCGTTTGGTGCTAGGAGTCTCCGCCACTGCCTGACGTGGGGGACGGACATGGCCTATGACACGCTGATCGTCGAGATCGAGGACTATGTCTCGCTGATCCGGCTGAACCGCCCCGATGCCATGAACGCGCTGAACTCGACGCTGATGCGGGAACTGGCGGCGGCAGTGACCGCGGCAGAGGCGAACGACCGGGTGCGCTGCATCGTCATCACCGGTTCGGACAAAGCCTTCGCAGCCGGGGCGGACGTCAAGGAGATGGCCGGGAAGACTTTCATCGACGTCTATTTCGATGACCTCTTCGGCCCCGAATCGCAGACCATCGCCCGCGCGCGCAAACCGATCATCGCGGCGGTTGGCGGCTACTGCCTCGGCGGTGGCTGCGAGCTGGCCATGCTGTGCGATTTCATCATTGCCGCCGATACCGCCAAGTTCGGCCAGCCCGAGATCAACCTTGGCATCGTGGCCGGGATGGGGGGCACGCAGCGGCTGACGCGCGCGGTCGGCAAGTCGAAGTCGATGGACATGCACCTGACCGGGCGCTTCATGGACGCGGCCGAGGCGGAACGCTGCGGTCTGGTCAGCCGGGTCGTTCCGGCGAAAAGCCTGATCGAAGAGGCGATGAAGGCGGCGCAGAAGATCGTCGAGAAATCCGCCGTGACCGTCATGGTGGTCAAGGAATGTGTGAACCGGGCGCAGGAAACCACCCTGGCCGAGGGAATGCTGTTCGAGCGGCGGATGTTCCAGGCGACATTTGCGACCGATGACCAGAAAGAGGGCATGGCCGCCTTCCTGGAAAAGCGCCAGCCGCAGTTCCGCGACAGATGACGTCGCGACTGCCAGGGCTTTTCAATCCGGAATTTTTCCCTTAACGGTCAGCGTCACATGCGCGTGGGCCCGCTTAGGCAAGAATCAGATCCATCCTTCGGGATGGGGCCTTCTGGTCTTTCGTGCGACCGAATTGAAACCGAAAGACCGCAAGGAAGCCACCCATGGCAAATACCGCCCAGTCCAAGAAACGCGCCCGTCAGGCCGACGCCCGCTATGCCGTCAACAAGGCGCGTCGCTCGCGTATCCGCACCTTCCTCCGCAAGGTCGAAGAAGCCATCGCCTCGGGCAATCCCGATGCCGCGCAGGCTGCCCTCAAGGCTGCCCAGCCGGAACTGGCCCGCGGCGTGACCAAGGGTGTGCTTCACAAGAACACCGTGGCCCGCAAGATGTCGCGCCTCGCCTCGCGCGTGAAGGCCGTCGTTACGGCCTGATCTCGGGCCTCGTATCGGGCCTCGTATCGGGCCTGAGCGGACCACACCGGACCGAATCCGGAACAGACAGGGCGCGCCCGCAAGGGTTGCGCCCTTCGGCGTGTCTGCGCCTTCCGGCTGCAGGATCTCGACCCTGCGTTGCCGATTTGCCAGAGGCTTCGGATTCGGTTTTCCGGAATCTCTGTCAAGCGAGATGTTCGGTTGCAGAGCCCGCGGCGGGCTTGTTAGCGTCTCAGTGCGATTCACTTCGTCTTGGGGGACTGGAACGGGTCGCAAAGGGAAAGCTGCTGCACGGATTGGGCGCGACCACCGCGATCCTATCCGAGTTTTCCGTTTGCGATCAATGAAATGGAGGTGGCACTCAAGCCGCCCCATGCTCTGTGGCAAGGCTGCCGGTAGACCGGCAGTTCGGTCGCGCGTTGTTCTGTCCCGCTGACAAACCGATGGTCCTGCCCGCCGCGCTGGCGGAAGGGGCGGTTTGGTCGACGTGGCTCGCTCAAGAAAGAAACAGGGCAGGATCGGGGCGTATGCCGCCGGCTCAGGGATATTGGCAGGTTGACGAATGACGCATGAAACCTGGGGGCAGGTTCGGGAAGAGCTGATCAAGCGGGTCGGCAAGCACAATTACACGACCTGGATCGAACCGCTGAAACTGTCGCAGCTCAAGAACGGCGTTGCGCAGTTTGAAGTGCCGACGATCTTCTTCGGCGACTGGGTCCAACGCAACTACGGCGATCATATCCGGTCGCAGCTGACCAGCGCCGGTGCCCCGGTCGATCGCCTGGAATTCGCCGTGGGCGCTGCTGCCCCGGTCGAGGCCCGCCGGACACCCGCGAAGGCCACGCCCAAGCCCGCACGTCCCCGCGTATCCGAAGAAGAATTGCCGGGCGCACCGCTCGACGCGCGGTTTACCTTCGACAGTTTCGTCGTGGGCAAGCCCAACGAACTGGCCCATGCCGCTGCCCGCAGGGTGGCCGAAGGTGGGCCAGTGACCTTCAACCCGCTGTTCCTTTACGGCGGTGTCGGACTAGGCAAGACGCACCTGATGCACGCCATCGCGCATGATCTGCAAGCGCGCCGCCCGGACCTGCGGGTGCTTTACCTCTCGGCGGAACAGTTCATGTACCGTTTCGTCCAGGCATTGCGCGACCGGCAAGTGATGGACTTCAAAGAGCTTTTCCGCTCGGTCGACGTTCTGATGGTCGATGACGTGCAATTCATCGCCGGCAAGGATTCGACACAGGAAGAGTTCTTCCACACCTTCAACGCCCTGGTGGACGCCAACAAGCAGATCGTCATTTCCGCTGACCGTGCCCCGGGCGAGATCAAGGATCTGGAAGACCGGATCAAGTCGCGCCTGCAATGCGGGCTGGTCGTGGACCTGCATCCGACCGATTATGAACTGCGGCTCGGCATCCTGCAGCAGAAGGTCGACTACTACCGTTCGCAGTACAAGGGTCTGGTGCTTGCCGATGGCGTGCTTGAATTCCTCGCGCATCGCATCACCACCAACGTCCGGGTGCTGGAAGGCGCCCTGACCCGTCTCTTCGCCTTCGCCTCGCTGGTGGGCCGCGAGATCACGCTCGACCTTGCCCAGGACTGCCTGGCCGACATCCTGCGCTCATCCGACCGCAAACTTTCCATCGAGGAAATCCAGCGCAAGGTCGCCGAGCATTACAACATCCGTCTTTCCGACATGATCGGGCCAAAGCGGCTGCGCAACATCGCGCGGCCCCGGCAGGTGGCGATGTACCTCTCCAAGCAGCTGACCCCACGCAGTCTGCCGGAAATAGGCCGTCGCTTCGGGGGCCGCGACCACACCACGATCATGCACGGTGTGCGCAAGATCGAAGAGCTGATGACCACCGACAGCCAGTTGGCCGACGATCTGCAGCTTCTGCGCCGCCTTCTGCAGGGCTAAGGGCGGGGGCCGCTCTTGACGGCCCCCGCAAAGCCTTTCACAGTCCGTTCCAACACTTGCGAACCGGTGGAAACCGGATAAATTCGTCGTCCCTTCAACGGGTCGGCAGGGGGAAGTCAGATGAAGCTCTCGATCGAACGCGCCACGCTTCTCAAGGCACTCGCGCAGGCGCAGTCGGTGGTCGAACGCCGCAACACGATCCCGATTCTGGCCAACGTCCTGATCGAGGCCGAAGGCGCGCAAGTGTCGTTCCGGGCCACCGACCTTGACATCGAGGTGGTGGACCGCGCCCCTGCGATGGTTGAGCGCGCCGGGTCGACGACCGTGTCGGCGGTGATGTTGCACGAAATCGTTCGCAAGCTGCCCGATGGCGCGTTGGTGAACCTGTCGGAAGACGCCGCCGCAGGTCGCCTGACGATCACGGCGGGCAGGTCGACCTTCAGCCTGGCGACCTTGCCGAAGGAAGACTTTCCGGTCATGGCCACCAGCGAATATTCGTCAAACTTCTCGGC
Source organism: Pseudomonadota bacterium (assembly GCA_040385165.1). Taxonomy (GTDB): domain Bacteria; phylum Pseudomonadota; class Alphaproteobacteria; order Rhodobacterales; family Rhodobacteraceae; genus Tabrizicola. Next base: position 483,860 of record JAZKHX010000001.1, read on the forward strand.
CCCGGCACCAGTGCTGCGGCGGCTGTTCGACAAGGCGAAGTTTGCCATTTCCACCGAAGAAACCCGCTATTACCTGAACGGCGTCTACATGCACGTGTCGCAGGGTGAGACCGGCAAGGTTCTGCGCTGTGTCGCGACCGACGGTCACCGTCTTGCCCGCATCGATGCACCCCTGCCCGATGGGGCTGAGGGGATGCCGGGCGTGATCGTTCCCCGCAAGACCGTTGGCGAGCTGCGGAAACTTCTGGACGATGACGAGGCGACGATTGCCGTCTCGGTTTCCGAAACGAAAGTTCGCTTTGCGACACCGGTGCTTACTCTGACGTCGAAAGTCATTGACGGCACCTTCCCGGACTACACCCGCGTCATTCCCACGGGCAACACCCGCAAGCTGGAAGTCGACGCCTCCGAATTCGCAAAGGCGGTGGACCGTGTGGCGACGGTGTCGTCTGAACGGTCCCGCGCGGTAAAACTGTCGCTGGAAGAAGACCGGCTGATCCTGTCGGTCAACTCGCCTGACAGCGGGGCCGCCGAGGAGGAACTGGCCGTGGCCTATGGCGATGAGAGGCTGGAGATCGGCTTCAACGCCAAGTATCTTCTGGAAATCGCCAGCCAGGTCGACCGCGAGAATGCGGTGTTCCTGTTCAACTCGGCCGCCGACCCGACCCTCATGCGCGAAGGCAACGACACGTCCGCTGTCTATGTCGTCATGCCGATGCGGGTCTGATCCACCACAAGATTCCGATCTGAAAGGGACACTCGGTGGGCGGTCTGGCGATCGAAACCCTCGCGCTCACGTATTTCCGCAGCCACCGCGCCGCGCGGCTGGCTTTTGACGGTCGCCCCGTCGCCATTGTCGGACCGAATGGGGCGGGCAAGACCAATATCCTGGAGGCTGTATCCCTCCTCTCTCCCGGGCGCGGCCTGCGGCGGGCGGCTGCCGAAGACCTTGCCCGCCGCCCCGAGGTGCTGGGATGGAAGATCACCGCTTCTGTGCAGGGTCTGGCTGCCGCGCATGAGCTTGAAACCTGGGCAGAACCCGGCGAGGCGCGGCAGGTCCGCATCGACGGCAAGGCCGCAACGCAGGCCAGCCTTGGCCGTGTGCTGCGGGTTCTCTGGCTGGTCCCGTCGATGGACCGGCTGTGGATCGAGGCCGCCGAGGGCCGCCGCCGCTTTCTTGACCGGCTCACGCTCAGCCTCTTCCCGGAGCATGCCGAACAAACACTCATATACGACAAGTCGATGCGTGACCGGAACCGGCTGATCAAGGATCAGGTGACGGATGCGCACTGGTATGCCGCCCTTGAGGCGCAGATGGCCGAAGCTGGCGAGGCGATCACCACGCACCGCCGCGCCGCCATTGCGCGCATTGCCGCAGCCGCAGATCCCGCCAGCGCCTTCCCCTCTGCCGACCTGACGCTGACCGGCCCTGAGGGCGCGGCGGAGCCCGACGATCTCGCCCTTGCGCTGGCCGAAGGAAGGCGTCGCGACATTGCGGCGGGCCGCACTCTGGTCGGGCCGCACCGCGCCGATCTGCGCGGGCGCTATACTGCCAAGAATGTTCCCGCCGACCAATGCTCGACCGGCGAGCAGAAGGCCCTGCTGATCAGCCTGATCCTGGCCAACGCCCGCGCTTTGACGCAGGACCTCGGGACGGCGCCGATCCTCTTGCTGGACGAAGTCGCCGCCCACCTTGATGCCACCCGCCGCGCCGCTCTTTACGATGAGATCTGCGCTCTGGGGGCCCAAGCCCTGATGACCGGCACCGAAGCAGAGCTTTTTTCGGCCCTCGGTGACCGGGGTCAGACCATGACCGTGCGCGAGTCCGCCGCCGGATCACAAATCACGATGGAATAACCGAATGACCGTTTCGCTATACGAACTTGCGCTTTACGCTCTTGGCATGGCGGGCCTGTGGGCGGTTCCAGGACCGGTCTGGGTCGCCCTGACAGCCCGCGCCCTGTCCGGCGGGTTTGCTGCGGCTTGGCCCTTGGCCATCGGAGTTGCCATTGGCGATCTGGTTTGGCCCCTGGCCGCGATCCTGGGGCTTACCTGGATCGAAAGCGCCTACGGCGACTTCCTCGCTGTCCTGCGCTGGGTCGCCGCCGCGATCTTTCTGGTCATGGGTTTTCTTCTCATCCGCAGGCCTGCTGCCTCCCTGAACGCCGACAGCCGCCTCACGCGCCCGGGCCACCTTGCGGGGTTTACGGTGGGTGTCGCTGCGGTGATCGGCAACCCGAAGGCCATCCTGTTCTACATGGGCGCGCTGCCGGGATTCTTCACGCTGGACCGGCTGACCGCCCCCGACATCATCGCGATCATCGCGCTTTCTGCGCTGATCCCGATGGCGGGTAACCTGGGTCTTGCGCTTTTCCTTGACCGGGCGCGGCAGCTTCTCTCCAGCCCGGAAAGCGTGCGGAAACTGAACGTCGGGTCGGGCATCCTGCTGATCGGCGTCGGGCTGGTGATCCCCTTTCTGTGACTACCAAATCTTGTGGTCATGGGGTGACATTCCCGCCCTGAAACGCTATAAATCGCGCGTAACGATCAGGGTTTCCCACGCATGGCTGACCAGCCCAAGAACACCGCCGTATACGGTGCCGATTCCATCAAGGTTCTCAAGGGATTGGAGGCCGTTCGCAAGCGGCCCGGAATGTATATCGGCGACACCGATGACGGGTCGGGCCTGCACCACATGGTCTACGAGGTCGTCGACAACGGGATCGACGAGGCGCTGGCCGGTCACGCGACTGAAGTCGTGGTGATCATCCATGCGGACGACAGCGTTTCGGTGCGCGACAACGGGCGCGGCATCCCGGTCGACATGCACCAGGAGGAGGGCGTTTCCGCCGCCGAGGTCATCATGACCCAACTGCACGCGGGCGGGAAATTCAACAACACGGACGACAGCGGCAACGCTTACAAGGTTTCGGGCGGACTGCACGGCGTGGGTGTCTCGGTCGTCAACGCGCTGTCGGAATGGCTGGAACTGACCGTCTGGCGCAACGACATGGAATACCGCGCCCGGTTCGAGGATGGCGACTGCACGGTTCACGTGCATGAGGCGGGACCCGCCCCCGGCAAGAAGGGCACGATGGTCCGCTTCCTTGCCAGTGCCAAGACCAACCGGCCGGAGGGCACGTTCTCCAACCTCGACTACAGCTTCAAGACGCTGGAGCATCGGCTGCGGGAACTCGCTTTCCTGAACTCCGGCGTGAGGATCGTCCTCGAAGACGAACGGCACGCCGAGCCGCAGAAGGTCGAGCTGTTCTACGAAGGCGGCGTGCGCGAGTTTGTCCGCTACATCGACCGCTCCAAGGCCTCGGTCATGCCGGATCCGATCTACATGGTCGGCGAAAAGAACGGCATCGGGGTCGAGGTCGCGATGTGGTGGAACGACAGCTACCACGAAACCGTACTGCCGTTCACAAACAACATTCCGCAGCGCGACGGCGGCACGCATTTGGCCGGTTTCCGGGGGGCCCTGACCCGGACGATCACCGGCTACGCCCAGTCTTCGGGGATCGCCAAGCGTGAGAAGATCGATTTCACCGGCGACGACGCGCGCGAAGGGTTGACCTGCGTGCTGTCGGTCAAGGTGCCGGACCCGAAATTCTCCAGCCAGACCAAGGACAAGCTCGTCAGCTCCGAGGTGCGCCCTGCGGTCGAGAACCTGGTGAACGAAAAGCTGTCGGAATGGTTCGAGGAAAACCCCGGCCCGGCGAAGATCATTGTCGGAAAGATCATCGAGGCCGCATTGGCCCGTGAGGCTGCCCGCAAAGCCCGCGAGCTGACCCGCCGCAAGACCGCGCTGGATGTGGCAAGCCTTCCTGGCAAGCTGGCGGATTGCCAGGAACGCGATCCCTCCAAGTCCGAGATTTTCCTCGTCGAGGGTGACAGCGCCGGTGGCTCGGCCAAGCAGGGCCGCAGCCGCTCCAACCAGGCCGTCCTGCCCCTGCGCGGCAAGATCCTGAATGTCGAGCGCGCCCGGTTCGACCGCATGCTCGGCAGCGCCGAGATCGGCACCCTGATCACCGCGCTTGGCACCGGCATCGGGCGCGATGAATTCGACATCGGCAAGCTGCGCTACCACAAGGTCGTCATCATGACCGACGCCGACGTGGACGGCGCGCATATCCGGACGCTGCTGCTGACCTTCTTCTTCCGTCAGATGCCCCAGCTGATCGAGGGCGGCTACCTCTACATCGCGCAGCCGCCGCTGTACAAAGTCGCGCGCGGCAAGTCCGAGGTCTACCTCAAGGACCAGGCGGCGCTGGAGGATTACCTGATCGAGATGGGGACCGAAGGCGCGGTCCTGCGCCTGCCCGACGGCACCGAAATCGCGGGAAACGACCTGGCCCGCGTGATCGAGGGCGCGCGCCAGTTCCGCCGGGTGCTGGATGCCTTCCCGACGCATTACCCGCGCACGATCCTCGAACAGGCTGCGCTGGCAGGGGCCTTCGACCCGGGCCGCGCCGACGCCGATCTGCAACTTGTGGCCGACACGGTGGCCAAGCGGTTGAACCTGATCGCGCCCGAGTTCGAGCGCGGCTGGCATGGCCGGATCACGCAAGACCACGGCATCCGGCTTTCCCGCATCCTGCGCGGGGTCGAAGAGTTGCGGACGCTGGACGGCGCCGTCCTCCGCTCGGGCGAGGCGCGCAGGCTTTCCCAGGTTGCCGGTCAGCACCGCGACATCTACCGCGATCCGGCCCGCCTTGTCCGCAAGGACCGCGAACAGGCGATCCACGGGCCGATCGACCTTCTGAAGTCGATCCTGGCCGAGGGCGAAAAAGGGCTGACCCTGCAACGCTACAAGGGTCTGGGCGAAATGAACCCGAACCAGCTCTGGGAAACCACCCTCGACCCCGAGGCGCGGACGTTGTTGCAGGTCAAGGTCGACGATCTGGCCGAGGCCGACGACATCTTCTCCAAGCTGATGGGCGACGTCGTCGAACCCCGGCGCGAGTTCATCCAGCAGAACGCCCTGTCGGTCGAACATCTGGACTTCTAAAGCCACCCAAGGGGATGCGCCGAAAAGCCGTGGCAGGCTGACCCGTCCGGAAAGTCGATCGACCAGTTTTCCGGCGTCGTCGGGCGGCCTTCGCGCACCCAGCGGCCCCAGCGGGCAGCGATGACCGCGCGGATGTCGGCCCGGCGTCCCAGCCGGTCGAGTGCGAGGAACAGATAGTGGTGCATGAAGGGGCTGGCGAGTGCGGGCAGCCCAGGTATCGGCCCGTCGTCTAGGTTCAGCGACCGCGCAACGATCCGGTCGGCCAAGGCGTGGGCTTCCGCCCCTTCCACCGTCCCGGTCAGGACCAGAAGCGCCAGTGCCAGCTGGCTTGCTGGCTCTCCGCCCGGGCTTTCGCGCCAGCCGTCCAAAGCGCGATGCCCCTGCAACGACCGCGCCAGCTCCCCCGCAGCTATGGCCCAGTCCGCCGTCCGCCCCACCCGGTCCGCCATCCCAGCCGCCCGCCGCAGGGCGTGCAGATACCGCAGGTTCAGCGTCAGGTTGGGCTCCACCCGGCTCATCGGCGACCAGTCGAGGAACAGCCTCCGCCCCGGCGGATTGCGGATCATCCCGACCGGCCCCCGGAACCACGCGATCCGCTCCAGCATCCGCGTAAGCGTGCCCCAGTGCCGCTCCCAGATCGCCTCCGGTTCGGCCACTCCCGGATGGGTCGCACAGCCCGCCAGCAATTCCACCCAAGAGAAGTTGTAGTCCGTCACCGCGTAGGCCGGGATCTCCCCCGGCAGGACCGAGGGCAGCAGTCCATCGGCATCCGCACCCTCCGCCGCCATGTCGATGGCGAACAACAGCGGACGGGGATCGTCCGAAATCGCCCGCAATGCCCAGTCCTGCGCCACCGCATCGCCCAGCCAGAGGCTGCTTTCCCGCCAGACCCCGTCGACGAACCCGTCCTGCAGGCAGTTCAGGGTGGTGCGGCGGCACATCTCGGCCACGCCCTGCAGAACGCCTTGAAGCCGGGGCAGGGGCCGCTCCACCAACGGCGTGAACGGCAGGCGCACATGGAACCTTGGAGCGGGCGAAACCCCGCCCCCTTCCACCGCAAAGACCAGATACCGCGCACCCCGAGGCGTGAACCCCTCCACCACCTGTCGCCCGGGCCGCAGGGTAAACCGATCGGTGGGGCGCATCCGGCAATAGGTTTCAGGATCGGAGAGCAGAAGACCGCCGTCCCGCAGCTTCTCGGCATAAGAGATCAGCAGCAGTTCGCCCCCCGCCGCCATCACATCCACCCCACCCAGACAGGCCCGGCTTTCGCCCAGGTCAAAGATCCAGATTGCCGAGGTTCCACGCGGCAGCAGGGTAGGGGCCGCGCTTGGCCGTGAGGCGGTAAGTGCCTTTCGCAGATCGCCGTGCGGATCGCCCGATGCCGCAACCGACGGTCCCAGCCGCACTTGCCATGGCGCTTCCATGGCCCGCTCCTCCTCGAATGGCAGCGCTGTCGCCCTTGGCCGCAGGCGCTTCCAGACCGGCCCTTCGGCACCTTGCACCACCCTTGCGCTGTCCCAGCCAAAGGGCTCCGCCTCGACCCAATCCTCAGCCAGCCGCAGATCACGATCCTCGACTCCGGTGCCATAGATCGACACCCGCTCGACCCGGGCGGACCACGACTTATCCCGCCGCGTCTTCCAATCCGAACCGGTCTTCAGGACCGCCGCCCCATCCACCTCCAGCCAGCCGAACAGACCGCAAGCCCCCCGGTGGACATAGGCAAAATGGGAATAGCCGGGGGAATAGACCTGAACCGCGATCCGGTTCAGACCCGGCCGAAGGTGATTTGTGACCACTCGTTCGTCTACAGCCATCGAAGACGGCCAACTTCTCTCTGCCCCGCGCCCGACAAAGACCCCGTTGATCCACAGCCGATAGCGGCTATCGGCCGCCAGCCGGATCACGGCGTGATCTGGCGCATCGGTGAGGGTGATATCAGAACGAAAATTCAGATACGTCTCGAAAAGGTCGAATGGATGGGCACCGCCGATCCAGACGGCGCCATCCGGAACGGAAAATCCGTCGCTCAATGCAGCGTCCCGTATTGCGCCGCCAGCTTGTTCACCAGCCGATAGGCTCGGACCAGTCGCAACGGCGGAATGTCCGGCTGGATGAAATGCCCGCCGTTGAAGATGAACCCGCCGCCCGGCGCATAGATGCCGAAACGCTCGGTGATGTATTCGTCCAGCTCATCCCCGTCGTATTTCAGCAGCCCGTCGATCACGTCCAGCGAGCCGTAGATGGTGATCTTGTCGCCCCAACGCGCTTTCACCTCGCGCGGGTCGATCCCGGCGCTTTCCTGCACCGGGTGCCAGGAAGTGTAGCCCATCTCGATGATGTCATCGACGACTTGCAGAATATAACCGTCGGAATGCAGGTTCACCGGCATCCCCATTGATCTTGCGTGCTGCACCACCCGCATCGCATAGGGCTTGATCAGCGCCCGCCAGGATTTCGGGGAAAACAGCATCGTCCCGTTCGACCCCCAGTCGTCCGAAAGCGTCATCATGTCCACCCCGGCCTCGATCATCTGGTCAATCTGGATACACAGCCAGTCGGCATAGCGGTCGAAGAAAGCCGCCATCAGGTTCGGGTTGCCCCCCAGGTTCATCCAGCAATTCTCGATGCCAAGAAAGCTCGATGTCCCCTCCACCATCCCCCAGCAATGCGCCAGCACGCAGCGCTTGCCCTTGTGGTCGCGGATCGCGGTGGCGATGTTCGTCCCGCCGAAATCGTAGTTCCAGTCAGTGAAGTTCAGCCATTTCGGATCGCGCGGATTTTCCAGCGGGACATCGGCAAGCTCATGGATGTCGAACTTGCGGCCATGCTGGTTCGGGAAGGGCATCAACCCGACGAAGACGTCGATCCCGAACTCCTCGATGAACTTCTCACGCGGGCCATAGTCGGCCTCCAGCCGTTCGAGGAACTGCTTCTGATACAGCCAGCAGTCGATGGGTGTGCGGTCCACCGGCTGGTGGTTGATCGTCGCCATCACCCGTTCATAACCATTCATTCGTATTCCTCCAGAAGCAGCATCCGCCGCCAGTCCTCCAATCCCACCCCCGCGACGAATTCGGAGTGGAACCCCTCCCAATGCACCTGCTCCCATTGCGGGACGATGCCCCGAATCTCGGCCGGGCACTTGCGGATCAGCTCGGCATAGGCCGATTCCAGCAGGCGATAACCCGAAGTTGCCGAAACCTTGTAACGCGGATGCGGCGCGATCAACCCGTCTTCCACCATCGCCTGATCCAGCACGTCCGACATCTGGTGCAGCAGTTCCAGCTTCCGCTCCCACGAGGTCGATAGCTTCGGCGCTTCGTCCACAATCGCCGCAAGCCGCGCGCCCATCCGGGGCAGGCGGTGGAACATCACCGTCAGCCATTTGTCATAGGGATAGTAGTGCCGGTCCAGCAGGAAGGCCATCTGCACCCCCCAACGCAAGGACCGCGCGAAGGTCGTGCTGGCGTAAAGCTCGTTGTCGCGCAGCAGCGCCCGCTTCAGCGCATAGACCCCCATGCCGCTGAAATACCGGCACCAATGCGCCAGCCGCCGCAGCCGGACCTCCTCCGGATAATACCCCGCCAGCGCCTCCCGCACTCCCGAGAACCGGCCCGATGGGTCATGCCAGACCTCTCCGCCGATGATGTGCATCACGTCTTCCTCGGGGATCGCCAGCCATTGTGAATGACTGTTCGGCGGGGCGTCAAGACCGATGGTCGACCGCAGGTGATGCTCCAGCGACCCCAGCGCCACCCCCTTCGTCCGGGTATAGCCTTCGCGCAATTCGCGTCTGCGCCAGACCTGCGGCAACCCCTCCGCCAGCGCATCCTCGATCTCGGCTCCGCGCGCGGCCATCACCCCCTCGGGCAAAAGCACGTTCACCCGCAGCCCGAAGTGGTGGTCGGTGGAATACTCATCATCCAGCCGCAGCACCTCGGAGCCATAGCCGAAGACCCCCGCCGCCAGCTGCGCCGTCTCCGCCGGAAAGCGCGCGGCCAAGAGGGGCAGCACCACCTCGTCCCAAAAGGCATGGCTTTCGTCGATGATCGAGTGCTTTTCCATCCAACCGGCCTCCCCTCCGGCGCGGATTTACACGATGCCGGACGACGACCCCTTCACCTCCGGCCGCTCCTTCGCCACCCGGTCACGGTATCCACTGGCGCGATAGGCGGCGATGGGGTCAAAGGCCCCCCCCTGCCGCATCCGCGCTTCGGCCAGGATCGGCGAGACGTCGGTCAGGAACCCGGCTTTCAGCACCCGATGCGCTGCCATCACGTCATTGACTTCCTGCGCTTCGGCCAGAGCCTTGCGGTCCACCAGCGACGCCTGCACATAGGCCCGGGCGATCTCCACCGCACTTCCCATCAGGCTTTCGATCGGGTCGGTCACGTTGTGGCTCTGGTCGATCATGTAGGACGGCGCGAACCCCTTCGCCCCGCGCAGTTCCGCCTCGACCAGCTCGTTGAAGACCAAGAACAACCGGAACGGATCGACCGAGCCCGCGTCCAGATCATCATCCCCATACTTCGAATCATTGAAATGGAACCCGGCCAGCCGCCCCACATGCACCAGTCGCGCGACGATCTGCTCGATGTTCACGTTCGGCGCGTGGTGGCCAAGGTCCACCAGACACTTGGCCTGCGGCCCCAAGTGCTGTGCCGCCATCAACGACGATCCCCAGTCCGAGATCACCGTCGAGTAAAACGCCGGCTCATACATCTTGTGTTCGATGAACATCGCCATGGTCTGGGGCAGGGCGGCGTAGACCTCTTCCATCGCTGAAAGGTAGTTCTCGAACATCTTCGACAGGCTCTGCTGCCCGGCGAAGTTCGTCCCGTCCCCGATCCACACGGTCAGGGCGGGCGCACCCAGCGCCTTGCCGATCTCGATGCACTCGATGTTATGCGCCACCGCTTGCGCGCGTATATCCGAACGGGCGTTCGCTAACGACCCATACCGATACGAAAGCCGCTGATCCGTCTGATCCTGAAAGGTGTTGGAGTTCACCGCATCGAACCCCAGCCCGTACTGCGCCGCCTCTTGCCGCAAGGCGTTGTAATCGCTCACCTTGTCCCACGGGATATGCGGAGACACAGTCCGTGTCCCCCGCGTCAGCTGCTGGATCACCCCACAATCGGCGAGCTTGTCGTGGATGCCCCGCGGCTCGCCCCGCCCCGGAAACCGCGCGAACCGCGTGCCCCCGGTCCCCACGCCCCAGGTCGGCACCGCCACGGACCATTCCATCGCCCGCGCGACAACGGCCTCGATGTCCACCCCGCGCCGCTGAAGCTTCCGCCCCAGCGCGCCAAACTCATCCTCATGCGCGGCCTTCGTGGCCTCGTTCAGGCTGCCAACCAGATCTTCGGAAACCAGCATACCCACCCCCTAGCGCGTGAAGGACACGGCATTGCCCGCGTCCACGTTCAGGAAATTCCCGGTCGACTTGTTCGACAGGTCCGAGGCGAAGAAGTAGACCCCCTCGGCGATGTCCTCGGGGAAGACCGACCGCTGCAACAGGCTGCGCTTGCGGTAATGCTCCTCCAGATCGCTGACCGCGATCTTGTTCGATGCCGCGCGCTGTTCCGACCACTCACCCTTCCAGATCTTCGACCCGCGCAGCACCGCGTCCGGGTTCACCACGTTGACGCGGATGCCCAAGGGCGCGCCTTCCAGCGCCATGCAGCGCGCAAGATGAATCTCCGCCGCCTTCGCCGTGCAATAGGCCGACGCGCCGGGCGACGCCGCCACCCCGTTCTTGGACGAGATGAACACCATCGACCCGCCAATCCCCTGCGCCTTCAGGATGCGATAGCCCTCGCGGCCCACCAGGAAATAGCCGGTGGACAGGATGTCCATCGTCTTGTTCCACATCGCCAGCGTCGTATCCTCTACCGCCGCCGCCGAGGTGATCCCGGCGTTGTTCACCAGCACATCCAGCCCGCCGTATTCGGCCACCGTGTATTCCACCGCCGCGATCACCGCCGCCTCGCTGGTCACGTCCATCACCACGCCGCGCACCATGTCGCGGCCATAGCGCTTGCCGAAGCCGGCCACGACCTCGTCCAGCGCGGTCTGGTCAATGTCCGCCAGCACGACGTTGCAGCCTTCGCGCAGCAGGCGTTCAGCCGAAGCCGAACCGATCCCCCCCGCGCCGCCGGTGATGAACGCCACGCGGCCTTGCATCGCCTTCGGTTTAGGCATCCGTTGCAGCTTGGCTTCCTCCAGCAGCCAGTATTCGATGTCGAAGGCCTCCTGCTCGGGCAGGCCCTGATACGCTGAAACGCCGGAAGACCCCCGCATCACGTTGATCGCGTTGACATAGAACTCCGCCGACACGCGCGCCGTCGCCTTGTCCTTGGCAAAGGACAGCATCCCCACGCCCGGCACCAGATAGATCACCGCGTTCGGGTCGCGCATTGCAGGAGAGTTGGGCCGTTTGCAGCGGTCGTAATAGGCCGCGTAATCCGCCCGATACCCGGCAATCAGACCATCCAACAAGCCAGCGTCGGCATCTGCCGGCACCACCAAAGGCTTGATCTTCGTCCGCAGGAAGTGGTCCGGGCAGGACGTCCCCATCGGAGCCAACTGGTGAAGCGAACGAGAGTTCACAAACTCCAGCACCTCCGGCGCATCGGTGAAATGCCCCACCATATGCGCGCCTTCGGAAATGCGCCCCCGGATCAGCGGCATCAACCGCCGCGCTGTGGCCTTGCGGTCCGAAGCCTCCAACGCGGCGACCTCTTCTCCGCCAAACACCGGCCGCTTCATATTCGCGTCCAGCCAGACGGCGGCCTTGTTGATCATCTCCAGAGTCAGAAGATAGCAATCCTTCGCCGTATCGGCCCAGGTGAACAGCCCGTGCTGCCCCAGCACCACGCCCTTCAGCCCGGGGTTCTCCTCGGCCATCCGACCCAGCTTGATCCCCAGGTCGATCCCCGGCCGCTGCCAGGGCAGATAACCCAACTCGCCGCCGAAAATCTCGTCCGTCAGCCGCACCTGATCCGCCGATGCCGCAATCGCGATCACCGCGTCGGAATGGACGTGGTCAACATGGGCGCGGGGCACGAACCCGTGCAACCAGGTGTCGATCGACGGCGCGCGCGGGTTCAGGTTGAAGATCGTATGCCCCAAGGCCTCGACCATCGCGTCTTCCTGATCCAAGCCCCGGTACTGCGCCCGCAGCTGCATCAGCTTGGTCATGTAAAGCGTCGCAAAGCCGTCCAGCTTCATCGACCCGATGTCCCCGCCCGAGCCCTTGACCCACAACACCTGAACCGAATCACCGCTCAGCGGGTCCACGGCCTGCACTTTCGCCGACGTGTTCCCACCACCGAAGTTGGTGATTCGCAGGTCCGACCCCAGAAGGTTCGACCGGTAGAGAAGCTTGCCCGGCTCATCCAGAGTGGCGGCATAAGCGTCGTCCCACAGGGACTTGAGGGTGATTTCCTGGGTCATGGGTCCGGACTTTGGCTGAAAGGGGTTCCGGCCAAGGATAGGGGTAAAGCGATCACAGTCAATCACGAAACGCCATTCTGCGCCGCAGAGATTCTTCCGCAATGCAGCATTACGATTGTTTATTGACGGATATGAGCGATTCTGACAGCCTTCCCACCATGATGCACGAACGCGAAAGATGGCAACTGATCCTGACCCGGCTTCGGGACCGTGGCATCGTCCGCGTGGCCGATCTGGTCGGCGTGACGGGTGCCTCCGTCGCAACCCTGCGCCGCGATCTGGCCAAACTGGAAGATTCCGGCCAGCTGCGCCGCGTCCATGGCGGCGCGGAATCCGTCGCCTCGGGCCAGACCCCGCTGACCGCGCCAAGCTTCGATGCCAGCCAGACCCTGAACGCCGACCTCAAGCGCGCCGTGGCGCAGGGTGCCGCCGATCTCTGCCAGGACGGCGCTTCAATCATCCTGAACGCGGGCTCGACCACCTGGTTCATGGCGCAATGCCTGCGCCAGCACCGGATGCAGGTGCTGACCAATTCCTTCCCCATCGCGCAGGAACTCATCGCCCATTCGATGAACCGCGTCGTCCTGCCGGGGGGCGAGTTGTACCGTGAGGCGGGGATCATCCTGTCGCCCTTCGACGAGGACGCGATCCAACACTTCGCCGCGTCGATGATGTTCATGTCCTGCTATTCGATCACGCCGCTTGGCATCATCGAAAGCGACCCGCTGGTGGCCCGGGCCGAGGCAAAGCTGCTGACCCGCACCGAAAACCTGATTGTCGTCGCCGACTCGACCAAGTTCGAGGCGCGCGGCAACATGGTGGTCTGCCCGCTGACCCGCGTCTCGACGCTTGTCACCGATACGGGCGCGCCACCCCACATGGTCGATCATCTGCGACAACTGGGTGTCGAGGTGATCCTGATCGATCCAAAGGAAGCGAAGGTCCTGACCGCAGCCTGAGGAGGGGGCGGCAGGCATAACAAACGGGAGGAGACTACCAATGATGATGAAACTTTCCGGCCTTGCCCTTGCGGCAGGCCTTGCGGCCAGCCTGATGGGCTCGACCGCCTTTGCCGAGCCAGTGACCGCCACCCCCGGCCAGGAAGTGAATGCTGTCCTGCTGCCGAAGTTCCTCGGCATCCTGCCCTTCGATCAGGCCAACCGCGGCGCGCAGGAAGCCGCAGCCGAGCTTGGCTCGACCGGCAAACTGGAATTCATCGGCCCGACGCCGGAGAATTCGGCCGCTGGCCAGATCGAGATGCTGACGACGGCCACCACCCAGAAGCAGCATGTCGTGATGCTGTCGAACAACGCGGGCGACCAGATCGCCCCCGCCGCCGAAGCCGCCGCCGCCGCTGGCACCAAGGTCGTGACCTGGGACAGCCCGATCCCGAACGGCGCGGGCGAAGCCTTCTTCGTGGCGCAGGTCGACTTCGGCTCGATCGGCGTGGTGATGGCCGACATGGCCTATGACCTTGCCGGTGGCGCGGGTGAAGTCGCGGTCCTTTCGGCCTCGCCCGATGCGTCGAACCAGAACGCCTGGATCGAGGCGATGAAAGGCACGATGGCCTCGGACGCCAAATACAAGGACCTGAAGCTCGTGGACGTCGTCTACGGCAACGACCAGTCCGAGGAATCCTACAACAAGGCCCTCGGCCTGGTGGACAAATACCCCGACCTCAAGGTCATCATGGCCCCCACCACCGTCGGCATCGTCGCCGCCGCCAAGGCCATGCAGGACGAAGGCCTGTGCGAAAAGGTCAAGGTCTCCGGCCTCGGCCTGCCCGCCGAAATGGTCAGCTACACGATGAACGGCTGCGCCCCGCAGTTCGCACTGTGGAGCTTCGTCGACCTTGGCTACCTGACCTACCAGGCCTCCTACGCGCTGGCGACCGGTGCGATGAAAGGTGAAGTCGGCGAAGAGTTCACCGCCGGCCGCATGGGCACTTTCAAGATCGAGGAAGACCCGGGCCGCGCCGGGGCCAAGCGTATCCTGATGGGGCCGTTCACGGTCTACACCAAGGACAACGTCGAAGCCGCCGCGAACTGAGGCTGCCTTTGCTCCCTGGGGGCTGCCCATGCGCGGCCCCCTTCCCCTTCCTGCATCGGAAAGCACCCCATGACCCAGCCGGTCCTGGAACTTCAAGGCCTGTCCAAATCCTTCGCCGCCACCCAGGCGCTGAAGGACATGAGCCTGTCGGTGATGCCCGGCGAGGTCCACGCCATCGTCGGCGAAAACGGCGCGGGCAAATCCACCCTGATCAAGATCATGACCGGCGTCCACCAGCCCGACTCCGGCACCATCCTTGTCGACGGTCAGCCCGTCACCCTGAAATCAACCGAGGCCGCGCAAGACGCCGGCATCGCCGCGATCTACCAGGAACCGATGGTCTTCCCCGACCTCAACGTCGCCGAGAACATCTTCATCTCGAACCGCGCCAAGGGCCGCATCATGCGCTGGTCCGAAATCTACGCTGAATCCGACGCGCTGATCGCCCCCCTTGGCGTCAAGCTGGACGTCCGCCGCGCCGCCTCGGGCCTCACCCTCGCCGAACAGCAGACCGTGGAAATCGCCCGCGCCCTCTCGCTGAAGGTCAAGGTCCTGATCATGGACGAACCGACCGCCAGCCTGTCCGCCCACGAAGTCGCCCGCCTGCTCGACATCGCCCGCGCGCTCAAGGCGCAGGGCGTCGCGGTCATCTACATCAGCCACCGCCTCGACGAGATCTTCCGCATCGCTGACCGTGTCACCGTGATCCGCGACGGCCAGCACATCTCCACCAAACCCATCGCCGAGGTCACCGAAGACGGCCTGGTGAAAGACATGGTCGGCCGCGCGCTGGAAAGCTTCGCCGTCAAGACCGCCGCCAACCCGCATGGCGAGACGCTGCTCTCCGTCAAAGACCTCGCCTGCGCGGGCGCCTTCATGGGCATCAGCTTCGACCTGCACAAGGGCGAGGTCCTCTGCTTCGCGGGCCTCGTCGGCGCGCGTCGCACCGATGTCGCCCTCTCGCTGTTCGGCATCGCCCCGGCGACCGAGGGAAGGATCACCCTCGCGGGAACCGATGTCCGCATCACCACCCCACAACAGGCGATGGACCTCGGCATCGCTTATGTTTCCGAAGACCGCCGCAAGCTTGGCCTTGCCATGCCGCTCCCGATTTTCGCCAACATCTCGCTGGCAAGCCTCAAGAAACTCCTGAAACCCTTCGGCCTCATCGACCGCCAGGCCGAGGCTGCCATGGCCGAAACCTACCGCAAGCGTCTCGCCATCCGCTCTCCCGACACCAAAGTCGAGGTCGGCAAACTCTCCGGCGGCAACCAGCAGAAGGTGATGCTGGCGAAGTGG
Source organism: Pseudomonadota bacterium (assembly GCA_040385165.1). Lineage (GTDB taxonomy): Bacteria > Pseudomonadota > Alphaproteobacteria > Rhodobacterales > Rhodobacteraceae > Tabrizicola. Next base: position 499,686 of record JAZKHX010000001.1, read on the forward strand.
CTTGAGACGAAGCCCCGCGTTCTGATCTTCGACGAACCCACCCGCGGCGTCGATGTCGGCGCCAAGGCCGAGGTCCACGCCATCATCCGCCAGCTTGCTTCCGAAGGCGTCGCCATCCTCGTCATCTCCTCCGACCTGCCCGAGGTTCTGGCACTGGCCGACCGCGTCCTCGTGATGCGCGAGGGCCGTCAGGCCGGGATCCTTCCCATCGAGGAGGCCAGCCAGGAACGCGTCATCGCCATGGCTGCGGGCCAGGCCATCACCGAAAGACCCGCCGCATGACGTCGCGCCTGCCAATGCAGCTTTCTCTTCTTCAAATATCCCCCGCGCGGCGCGCCCTTCGCCCGAGCCGGTTGCGCGCTCTTCGCGCGCAGAGGCGAGACAAAAGGCTTGCGCCGAAGGCGCTCAATTCAATGGACGCCCCCACCCGCGTCACCGGGGGGCAGCGATGACCGGCCTCCTCACCCGCGCCTCGCCGCAGACCCTGCGCCTTCTGGCCCTGGCCCTGGCCCTTCTGGCGACGATCCTCTTCTTCGCCACCCAGATCGAGGGCTACCTCTCCCCCCGCATGTTCACCCGGATCAGCACCTCCGCCGCCGTGGTGCTGCCCATCGCGGTCGGTCAGGCCATCGTGATCATGACCCGCAACATCGACCTGTCCGCCGGATCGGTGATGGGCGTCGTCGCCTACATGGCGGGCCAGACCCTCGGCGCGATGCCCGACCTGCACCCCGTCCTCGCTGTCCTGTTCTGCATGGCGCTTGGCGGGGCCTTCGGTGCCTTGAACGGGATCATCATCGCCTGGGGCCGGGTGCCGTCGATCATCGTCACCCTTGGCACCCTCGCGCTTTTTCGCAGCTTCCTCGTCGAATGGTCCGACGCCAAGACCATCACCACCGCCAGCCTGCCGCAATGGCTGGTTGACCTCCCCTCCGCCAACGCCTTCTCCATCGGGGGGCTCGACATCCGCGTGACCGTCCTTCTGGCCCTCGCCGCCGCCCTCATAACCGGCCTGGCTCTCACCTTCCTGCGCCCCGCCCGCCGCTTCTATGCCGTCGGCTCCAATCCCGACGCCGCCGTCATGGCCGGGATCAACGCCAAGCGCGTCGTCCTGTCGGCCTTCATCATCTCAGGTGCCTTCGCGGGCCTCTCCGGCTTCCTGTTCCTCGCCAAATTCGGCAACATCACTGTCGTCGCGGGCCTCGGGTTTGAGCTGAAGGCCATCGCCGCCGTGGTCGTCGGCGGGGTTTCCATCATGGGCGGTTCCGGCTCGATGATCGGCGTCCTCATGGGCGCGCTTCTTGTCGACACCATCGACAACTCGCTCACCCGCTGGGCCGTGGTCTCCGAATTCTGGCGCGACGCGCTGCTCGGCGGGCTCATCATGGCCGCCGTCACCCTCGACACCGTCGCAAGCCGCCAACTCACCCGCCTGCGCAAGGGGGGCAGCCAATGACCCGCTTCCTCACCCCCTGGGAGACCGGCCTCCTCGCCGTCTTCCTCGCCACCCTCGCCCTGAACGCCAGCTTCGCGCCGGAATTCCTGACGGTGCAGAACCAGATCAACCTGTTCCAGCTGTCGATCGAGAAGATCATCGTCGCGCTGGTGATGACCCTCGTGATCATCAACGCCGAGATCGACCTCTCCGTCGCCTCGATCATGGGCCTCTCCGCCGCGCTTTTCGGCTACCTTGTGAACGCCGGAACGCCCGGAGTCCTCGCCATCCTGATCTGCCTCGCCGCAGGCCTGCTGGCGGGCCTCGTCAACGCCACCCTCGTCGCCCGCGTCGGCATCCCGTCGCTGGTCGTCACCCTTGCCATGCTGATCGGCTTCCGGGGCCTCGCGCGCGTGCTGGTCAAGGACAATTCCCTCGGCGATTTCCCCGCCTGGTTCACGGACCTCGGGCAAAAGGGAATCATCGGCCCGATCACCCTGGCCATCCTCCTGTTCTTCATCCTCCTCGTCCTCCTCGGCATGACGCTCCACCGCTCCTCCTTCGGGCGGCAGGTGATCGTGATCGGCACCAACGCCGAAGTCGCCCGCTTCTCCGGCCTGAACGTCGCCCGGGTGAAGACGGTGATCTTTCTCCTCTCCGCGCTGATCTCCGCCCTCTGCGGCCTTCTCTACGCCGCCCGCCTCGGCTCGGTCCGTGGCGACACCGCCTTCGGGTTCGAGCTGGACATCATCACCATGGTCCTGCTCGGGGGCGTCAGCATCTTCGGCGGCAAGGGCAGCATGGTCGGCGTCCTCCTCTCGATCCTGATCATCCTGAACCTGCGGAACGGCATGGGGCTGATGAACATCACCGGCCACATGCAGACCGGCGTGATCGGCATCCTTCTCATCGCCTCGGTCCTGTTGCCGAACCTGTTGTCCGACTTCCGCGCCCGGAAAAGAAAGGACGCCTGATGCAGCGTCACGCCTTCAAGATGCGCCTGAACCCGGGGATGGAGGCCGAATACACCCGCCGCCATGACGAGATCTGGCCGGACCTCGTGCAGCTTCTGAAAGCCAGCGGCATCTCGAACTACTCGATCCACCTCGATGCCGAGACGAACACCCTCTTCGGCTACCTCGAACGCCGCGCCGATCACACGATGGACGACCTGCCCAACCACCCGGTGATGAAACGCTGGTGGGCCCATATGGGCGACATCATGGCCACGAACCCGGATGGCTCCCCCGTCGCGATCCCGCTGACCGAAACCTTCTACCTCCCCTGACCGCTCCTCGTTCGGCTTCGCCTCCTCCTCGCCCGCGACGAGAAGCGAAGCGCACGAGGAGCCTACCACCGGGCAACAGCCTCCCGCCACGCGCTGACATAGCCGGTCCACAACGGATCAGCCGCAGGCAAAACCTCCACCGCCTCCGGCCCCTTGGCTTGCAACGGCCCGGCCAGCAAAGCCGCCCCCAGCCCCGTCCCGGCCCCCTGGCCCGAGCCCCTGACAACCCGCCCCGTCGCCGTCGCCAGCATCCGCAGGAACGCGAGGTTCCCGCCAAACGCCCCCTCCACGATCACCGGCCCCTCGGCCCCCGCAAGGTCAAGACACTCCGCCCCCATCAGCGCCGCATAGAACGACGCCGCCGCCATCCGCGCCCCGCCCTCCGGCTCGCCCCCGATCCACCCGAACCGCTTCCCCGGAAACGGCCCGGTGTCGGGATGCAGGGACGGCATCGCCATCACCCGCCCCTCCAGCACAGCCGCAAGATCATCCGGCGCAGGCTCCACGATCCGCCCCCCCATGATCTCCTCCATCTCGCGCCCGCCCATGAACCGCGCCGTCGGCACCGGCTGACCCAAGGCGTTCACGTTCACCAGCACATCGCGGCCCGCATCCAGTTCCACCGCCCGGCCACCCAAGGCCATCACGATCATCCAGGTCCCGGTCGAAAGCACCCCACACGGAGCCTTGCCCAGATGCGGCACCAGCGACGCATTGGAATCATGGATGCCGCACAACACCGGCGTCCCCGCCGCCAACCCCGTCGCCTCTGCAACCGAGGGCAGCACCGGCCCCAGCACATCCGCCGCCTTCCGTACCGGGGGGAACAGCCCCTCCCACCCCATCCGCGACACCAAAGACGAAAACCGCCCCTCCCACGGGTTCCACAAATCCGTATGGCACCCCAAAGACGTCGCCTCGCTGGCAGCCACCCCCGACAGCCGGAACGCCCAATACTGCGCCAGCATCAGCACATGCCGCGCCTTCGCGAACGCCTCTGGAAAGGCGCGGGACAACCAGAACACCTGCGCTCCGACGTTCAGCCCGCCGGGCAGGCGTGGCGACCCCGTCTCGGCAAACTCCGGCCGCACCGCGTCATAGGCAGCGGCCAGACGGTCCGGCCCGTCATGCTCATAGTCCAGCATCGGCAGCGTCAGCCCGCCCTCGGCATCCACCGCGACACAAGCCGCGCCATGCGTGGTGATCGACACCGCATCGACTCTCCGCGCCGCCGCCAGCTTCAGTCCGTCCAGGGCGAACCGCCACAGCATGTCGATGTCGTGGTGCGGATAGACGCCCTCGCGCACCACCGCATTCGGCGTCCGCGCCAGCACCTCCTCGGCCCCGGTGACAAGGTCCACGACCAACACCTTGGCGTTGGTCTTGCCGATGTCCAGGACCGCAATCCGCCGCATGAACCCATCCCCCGAAAACCCTCGGGAAACAGCCTATCCGATTGATTTCAATGAGGGAAGCAAAGGATGGTGACCCCGGATGGAATCACATACTGACTGAAAACAAACAGATTTCTGGAAGGTGTGTAAGTCCGTTTTCGTTTGGTTCGAGGAATGGTGTTCCGAACGGTGGAACACTGCGCAGTGGCAAGAGTAGCTCGTTTCTGAGGGCAGGTCGTTGCATGGATGGCATCACCATGACGGCTTGATGGGCCCAAGAGATGCCCCCGGGTCGAGCATACCTGCAAGTTCTTTGGGCAGCATGTTCCGGAACCCTGCATCAAACGGGAACTGGGGAAGCCGCTCGGCGATCAGCCGCAACATGACATCGGCCTGCTGCTGATCCCGGACTTTCTTCTGTGGGTCGCGATCAGATCGTCTGGAAAGCCACAGCTTGTGGACAGTCCAGTAACGCGGATCAGGGCACCGCATCGGCGCGGGGAAGCCCCGTTCGTCAAGAACGATCACCTCGACGACAGGAGCGTTGACCAACCACTGGAGCCCCACAATTGGGGCCGGGCGGATATCGCCGGTTTCCAGTGGGTCGGCACCTGGCATGGGTCGATACACTGGCGCGGGCTCTGGCCGCACGAATTCGATCATGTATCCTCGGTCATTGGTCAGTCGGAAATCCATCGTGCCCCTGGACTGGAACGTCTTGTCCACCTCCTGCTGCACCAGACGGGTCAGGCCAATCTGTTCGTCTGCATCGGTGAGCAAGCGCAGCCGATTCCGATCATCGACCAGGATATCGACATCCCCAGTTGCCGTGGACTCCGAGTTGAAGACCACCCCAGCCAGGGCCTCATATGCGTAGAGCGCGTTGGTCCCGATCACCCGGATCGTTGCCGCCTTGTCATGCGTCCGTAGGGCTCGCAGCGTCCGTGCCGCCATGAGGGGAAGTCGCCCGGCGTTCAGGGAGCGCAGCACAGCCGCCTGCCGATCCATCTCGACGGACAGGCTGGATAGCCGTGATTTGTTGGCCTCGCGGCCCTGATGGAATGCCGCATGGGTCTGCTCCGTCTCGGGGCTGCGGGGGCCAAGGGACTTCACCACTCCGCGTTTCCGGCTATACAGGTAATCGCGGCCATTCCGGGACTCCCAGCCAATTGAGCCCCGGAAGCTGTGCCTGCGCAGGTCGTCAGCTTCGATCCAGGCGCTCCAAAGTTGGGCCATATCGACCCGTTCACGGATCGTCCTTGCATCTAAATCATTGTAGTGCATCATTTTGGTAACCTTAGACGCGATTTGCGCGACATCCTTACCAAATGTAGCATTTTCAGGTGTTTATTCAACAAGCCTGATCATTTCCGTCATTCACCCCTGCCCAGACCAGGACAGGCCAACCAGACTACATCAAATCGGGCCATGTAAACGGCCCTGCAACCACGGGGCCAACCGCCGTCATTTCCAGGGGCGACATCTAGACCGGATGTGGTCGGTTCGTCTCAACGGCACTCTCGGATCATTCATGAATGATCGCTGCGATCATGCCGACGTAGCGAGCCGGATCAAACTCAGCACCCCCTGACCGTGCGGCGTCCTGGCGAGAAAGGCGGAGCGTTTCGATGACGGCCAGCCGGACCTTTTCAGGGCGGGGCCGGGTGGTCTGGGATTGAATCGTCCGCTCTACGAGTTCGACGATCTGGCCCAATTGATCGAGGTCCATGTCTTCAGGGACCTTTACAATCTGACCATTGAGCAAGTCGCCAGGCAGGATGCCATAGGCGGCGGCAATGGCTTCGAGTTTGGTCGCAGTGACGGGGCTGTGCCCGTTCTCAAGGCGCGACAGCACACTCTTTGACAACCCGGTAAGCTTGGCTGCTTTGTCCAAGCTGAAGCCCGCCTGAACGCGGATGGCGCGGATGTGTTCGTTGAGCACCGGCGTTGTCCCATGCTTTCTCCAGAAGTGTTCCATAATTCGGAACGGTTGAAAAGATGGATACCGGCTGCGCCGATTCCATCTAGCGAATCGTTCCATATCCCGGAATACAAGAAAGCATGAAGCTCGCCGAGTTCCTCGCCGCAAATGATGTCAGCCTGCGAGAATTCGCCCGGCGCTGCGGCACCAGCGCGTCGTCGATCCTGCGGGCCAGGGACGGGTTGTCCGTGCCGAGCCGTCGCATCTTGAATGCGATCCATCGAGAGACGGCGGGCCAGGTTGGTCCTGCTGATCTGATCGTCGCCGGAGAGCAAGATCACGCTGGCGAAGATGGGGAGGTTGGGTGATGGAACGCACTTTGGGCCAAAAGGCCGTGACGACCGTCTTTGGCGCGGGGCTGGTCTTCCTGGCTCTCTGGTCGTGGTCTTCTTCAGATCGCGCCGCCATTACGCGGTGCATCGGCGGCATGGTGGAGGCGTCAAAGGGCGATGGGCTCTATTCGCAATATCGCGATCAACTGGATGAAGCCGAGAACGCGGGATTAGTCGAAATAACCCAGAAGTCGGATTTCGGGGGCGGATACGGCTGGGCATACGACTACACGGCAGATGGCAAACGCCGTGTCATCATCTGTGGGAAATGAGCGCCTTGAGCATACCTGGTTCCGACGCTTCAGACCTTGTGACGCTGATCTCCTGTCCGGCATGTGGTCGATCAATCTCCACAGACGCTCAAGCCTGCCCGGGATGCGGGCGGGTGAATGACTGGGTTCACCCGAAGCTTGTGAGCGTCGTTCAGTATCTCCGGGCCCATCATCCTGATGCTGCCTACGAAGTGCTTGGACACCGGATGGCAATCGAGATGAAAACCTACAACATGCGGCAGAAGTTCGGGTCGGCCTGCCTTGCACTCAGTATGCTGTTCCTGATCGGTGGATTTTTCATCCCAACCCTCATGGGGTTGGCGATCTTGCTGTTGGCGGTGGGTGGCTGTCTGATCGCGTTCGGCCTCTCAGCATTCACGCGCCACGCGATCCAGATCGACATCAGACTTGCCAACCCGGTCGTTGCCGTTTCGGACGCAGGTGTGTGGGCCAGCGTCATAGGGCTGGTTCGGTGAAAACAGCGCGTCAAGCCGAGCTTACGAGACGCTTCGAACTGTAGATCAGGGGGATCGATTCATTACCACTGAAGCGAAACATGCGACCCAGTCTATACAGGCTACCCGGGAGGATAGGGAACGCATTCTCGGAGCAATCTGGCATCGGAATGCTGTCAGACGTCATGCCTCGCTTCCACTGCTCGATGTCAGGAGCGAGTTCGAGCGGGAGGTTAGCAGGGTGGCAAGCCTACCTCGCGATGATGTTGTTGATGCATGTGGCCCCACGACGGTCCGATCTGGTCAAACTCGGGCCGTCCGACATCATCGAGCGGGGCGGCGTGAAGATGCTATTGTTCAAGCCGCAAAAGACCGCCAGGAGCTCCAACATCCAGGTGATCCTGCCGCTTCATCCCGAACTGGAGGAGGCGATCCAGAATACCACGACTGGGCCGGAAACGTTCCTGATCACCGAGTTCGGCAAGCCGTTCACATCGAATGGGTTCGGCAACAAAATGGCCGAATGGCGGGACGCCGCAGGGATCAGGAAGGGGCTCGCCTCCCATGGAATGAGAAAGACCGTCGGCATCAATCTCGCCGAGCATGAGGCATCACCCTACGAGATCATGGCCACGCTGGGTCACTCGTCGCCCAAGGTCACCGAAATCTATACGAAAGCCGCAAACCGGCGGAAGCTTGCAGCGGGCGCAGCGTCGAAAGCCACACTGTCAGCGGTCAAGACGTATGGGCCAAGGGGGTGAAAAACACCCCCTTACACACCCTTTCACACACCTTCCGAAATGTCGGAAATTTGTGTTTGATAACAAGAGTGTTGGTGACCCCGGATGGATTCGAACCATCGACCTGCCGCTTAGGAGGCGGCCGCTCTATCCCCTGAGCTACGGGGCCAATCGCGTGACCTTGGGGCCGTCATGCGACGAAACGCGCGGCAATTCAACCACCGGAAATGAAAAGGGGAGGCAAGTTTTGGCCCACTACCTCCCCCTTGGTCCGTCGCATCCAGTTTGAGAGCTTGCAGGATACGCCAGATATGGCCAGCACAGAATGGCTGTTAGCGGTAACAGTAGCAGGTGAAACCGGCTTGGACAAGCCTTCTCTTTGGCGCTAACAAGGGATACCGCAGTTACCGGATCAGCGCCTTGACCAAGCCTACGCCCGACCCGCGCCACACCCTCACCCTCCGCGATGTGTCCGAGGCGTCGGGCGTCTCCGAAATGACGGTCAGCCGGGTGCTGCGCAACCGGGGCGATGTCTCCGGCCCCACCCGCGAAAAGGTGCTGGAAGCCGCCCGCGCCCTTGGCTACGTCCCGAACAAGATCGCCGGGGCGCTTGCCTCGCAGCGCGTGAACCTCGTTGGCGTGGTGATCCCGTCGCTCTCCAACATGGTCTTCCCCGAAGTGATGACCGGCATCTCCGAGACGCTGGAAGGCACCGGCCTGCAACCCGTGGTCGGCGTCACCAACTACCTGCCCGACCGGGAAGAATCCGTGATCTACGAAATGCTCTCCTGGCGCCCTTCGGGCATGATCATCGCGGGCCTCGAACATTCCACCGCTGCCCGCGCCATGCTCGCCCGGGCGGGAATCCCGATTGTCGAGATCATGGACATCGACGGCGACCCGATCAACCACGCCGTCGGCATCTCGCACCGCCGCGCCGGGCGTCAGATGGCCGAGGCGATCATCGCCGCCGGTTACCGCAAGATCGCTTTTCTCGGCACCCAGATGCCGAACGATTTCCGCGCCAAGAAGCGGCTTGAGGGCTTCGAGGAGGCTTTGGGCAAGTCCGGCCTGACCCTCGTTGACCGCGAATACTACTCTGGAGGCTCCGCGCTCCTGAAAGGCCGCGAGATGACCGCCGCCGTCCTGACCCGCACGCCTGACGTGGATTTCCTGTATTATTCCAACGACATGATCGGGGCAGGGGGGCTTCTTTACTGCCTCGCCCAAGGCCTTGACGTCCCCGGTCGTATTGGGTTGGCCGGGTTCAACGGCGTGGAACTGCTGGACGGTCTGCCAAGGAAGCTGGCGACGATGGACGCGTGTCGGCTGGAGATCGGGAAGAAGGCGGCAAGGCTGATCGCCGAGGCCCCGGCAGAGGCGCAGGTGGAGGAATTGTTCCCGACGCTGGAGCCGGGGGATACGATCAGGGTGCGGTGAAATGGCCTTGCATCGTAGGGTATGCTTCAGCGCACCAAACCCGTCGCACGTCGGATGAGACGTAGGGTGGGTGCCAACCCACCATCATCCTTGCAGAATCGCTCCCACCCCGGCGTGCCGGTCGCCGTCACCTTTCCACCGGCAGTTGGGGCGCCTTGGAGCAGAGATTGCCCTCCGGCAGAATTCCTAACATCCGGTTAACGCCCGCGACCAAGCCATTGAAATCAATATGGTATCTCGTTTTGTCCACCGTGGACACTCTTGAACTCCCCCCACACGATCCCCGCCCGCCGCTGCATTTCCGGGACCCCCAGCGGGTGCCCCAGGAACCCCTCGACCGGCATCAGCTTCCACCCCTGCCCCTCATCCCCGAAGCGGATCGCCGACACCTCCTCCGGCGTCACCCAGCCCCCGAAGAAGACCGACGCCCGCCCGGCCTCCACCATCGACGGAAATACCTGCCGCCAGACCAGCCGGTCGGGAGCCAGCCGCAGCCCGAACTCTTCCCACAGCTCGCGCAGAAGGCAGTCCTCGGCGCTCTCCCGTCCCTCGCGCCCGCCGCCCGGCAGATCCCAGAGGCCGGGCCAGCGCAGGCCCGGTTTCTCATCCCTCAGGCAGGTCAGAACGGCGGTCCCGCAAAAGAACGCCGCCTTGGCTCCGGTGAAATCCACCTACCGCTGGTCGTTGATATCGCGGTCCCAGATCTTCACCTGACCCTCGCGCACCCCCATCGTCCGGCGCAGCACGAACCAGGCGATCACCGAAACGACGGCGAAGATCAGGATCAGCGCGGGCAGCCCGGCAGGAACACCGAACCCGACCAGAATCCCCGTCACCACGGCCCCGATGGCGAAGCCAAGGAAGATGAAGCCCGGGACCAGCACTTCCAGCACGCCGAGAGCAAAGCCCAGGATCACCCAGGCCCACCAGGTTCCGATCAGTGTCGCCAGCATCTCAGCCTCCCCGGCCCTTCAGCATCTTGAACGCGTCGCCAAAGGCCTCCAGAGCGTTGGCCGGGATCAGGATCGTCTGCTTGCCCTGTCCGGCAGCCACGGCCTGCAAGGCCTCGACCTGTTTCAGCGCCACCTGGAATTGCGCGGCCTCCAGCCCGTTCTCCTTGATCGCCCCGGCAATCACCCCCGTCGCATAGGCCTCGGCATCCGCCGTCACGCGCCGGGCCTTGGCAGCCTGCTCGGCGGCGTAAAGATCGGCGTCCGAGGCCAGCTCGACCGACCGCTTCTTGCCCTCGGCCTCCATCACCTGCGCCCGCCGCGCGCGTTCCGCGTTCAGCTGCTGCAGCATCGCCGCGCGGGTCTGTTCGTCCAGGTTCACGTCCAGAATTTCGGCACGCGTCACCTCGACACCCCAGTCGTCGACCATGGCCGTCACCTGCTCGCGCACGCGTTCGATCAGCTGGGCCCGGTTCGACTGGACCTGATCCAGCTCCAGCTTGCCGATCTCGGACCGGACGATCCCCGCGACGGTCGTCGCGATGGCCGCATCCACATCGCGGATCCGGTAGACGGTCTTTTCCGGCTCGGTCACCCGGTAGAACACGCTGGTTTCCACTTTCACCAGCACGTTGTCGGCGGTGATGGCGTCCTGGCTGGCAGTCGGCAACTGGCGCTCCAGCACCGAAACCTTGTGCGCGATCCGGTCCAGGAAGGGCACGACGAAGTTGATCCCGGGCCCAAGGACGGCGCGCAACCGGCCGAACCTTTCGACCACATGCTTTTCTGACTGCGGCACGATCCGCACGCCCAGAAAGATGCACAGGATGATGAACAGGGCAATCGCGAGATAGACCCCGGGCCAGCCGACAAGGAAATCAAGGTTCAAGACAAATCCTCCAAAGCAGGGTCGTGCAGCACATGCTGCCGGGAATGTGACCCCTGATGTCCCCGGGCGCAAGACCTTCTGTCCCCGGCCTCCCCCGACTTCCCCCCGGCGCGGGAAGCGGATAGGGTCGCCGCGCCCAAGATCTTACGGAGCCGATCATGACCCAGCGCCTGCATCTCGTCTTTGGTGGCGAACTGGTGGACCCCCAGACCAACGTCTTCCGCGATGTCGGCCAGATCCACATCGTCGGCATGTTTCCGAACTACGAAGCCGCGTTCAAGGCCTGGAAGGGCGAGGCGCAGCGCACGGTCGACAATGCCCACATGCGCTACTTCATCGCCCATATCCACCGTTTGCGCGATGAGTCCCGGCCTGCCTCGGCCACCGAGGAGCTGGGTCACTGATCCATGGCGGCTTCGCTTGGCCTGACGCTCTACAATCTGGGCCAGCGGCGCGACACGGTCGAGCCGTCAGTCCGGCCGGCACGGCCTGTCGGGCGGCTGGTCTGGCTGCATGCGCCGGGCGAGGGGCTGGTCAGCCCGATGCGGGCGCTTGCGCGCAGGCTGGTCGAGGAAGACGGCCTGCCGGTCCTCTTGACCGCGCCGGTGACCGGACCGGACCTTGAGGGCGTCGTGATGCAACCGCCTGCACCGGACAATCCGGTCGATGCGCGCAGCTTTCTTGACCACTGGCGCCCCGAGATCGCGGTCTTTGCCGGGGGTCAGCTGCGGCCTGCCGTCATGCACGAGGCCGCCGACCGCCAGATCCCGATGCTGGTGGTGAACGGCAAGGCCCCGGCCTTCCTGCGCGAACGGGACGGCTGGTATCCCGGGCTGATGCGTTCGGCGCTGGCGCGCTTCCGGTCGATCATGGCGGTGGACGAGGCTGCGGCCCGCGCTTTCCGCAAAGGGGGCGCCGGGCTTTCCGCGGTCGCGGTGACCGGTCGGATGGAAGAGGAAAGCGCGGTTCTTCCGGCCAGCGAAGCCGAGCGCACCGCCCTGTCGCAGCTACTGGCGGCCCGGCCGGTCTGGTTTGCGGCCGGCGTGACCGAGGCCGAGGAGGCGGCGGTCCTGCAGGCGCATCGCATGGCGTTTCAGCATTCACACCGGCTTCTCCTGATCCTGATGCCCGAACATCCCTCCCGTGCGGTCCCGCTGGCGCAAGTCCTGCACGAGGCCGGGGACTGGGTGGTGGCCGAGAGGTCGCGTGAAGAGGAACCCGAGGCCGACGTCGAGATCTTCCTCGTCGAAAATCCTGCGGACTACGGGCTTTGGTATCGGCTTGCGCCGGTGACCTTTCTGGGTGGCACGCTGGCCGGCAGGGGGCCGGTCCGCAACCCGATGGAGGCGGCGGTCCTCGGCTCGGCGATCCTGCATGGTCCGAAGACGGGTCAGTCCGGTCCGGTCTTCGGGCGTCTGGGGGCCGCGCGGGCGACAAGGGCCGTGGCCTCGACAACCGATCTGGGCGAGGCGCTGAGCGATCTTCTCTCTCCGGACCGTGCCGCGCGGCTGGCGCAGGCGGCATGGACCGTGGCCAGCGACGGGGCCGAAGTGACCGACATGGTGTTGCAGCGCATTCGCGCCATCATGGACGGCGAGGCGTGATGCCGCGCGCCCCGGCCTTCTGGTTCGCACCGAAAGACCGTCCTGGGCTCGTGCCGCGTCTTCTTGCGCCGCTCGGCTGGATCTATGCGGCGGGCACGGCGCGGCGGTTGAAAACGCCCGGCTACATTGCGCAGGTGCCGGTGCTGTGCGTCGGCAACCTGACCGCAGGTGGTGCTGGCAAGACCCCCACGGTGATCGCGCTGGTCGAACGTCTATCGGCCCGGGGTCATGCGGTTCAGGTGGTCAGCCGCGGCTATGGCGGGCGGCTGCAAGGTCCGGTCCGCGTGGACGCCGCCCGGCACCGGGCCGAGGACGTGGGGGACGAGCCCTTGCTTCTGTCCGCCTTCGCGCCGGTCTGGGTGGCCCGGGACCGCGCCGCCGGGGTGCGCGCGGCGGAAGGTGCCGGGGCGGCGGTCATCGTCCTTGATGACGGCTTTCAAAGCCCGGCAGTCCGGCCGTCGCTTGGCCTTGTCGTGGTCGATGCCGGACGGGGCTTCGGCAATGGTCGCTGCATCCCGGCAGGCCCCCTGCGCGAGCCGGTGGCCACTGGCCTTGCACGGGCCGATCTGGTGCTGACCATCGGGGACGCCCCCGCACAGGCGCGGTTCGACGCGGACTGGGGGGCGATGGTCCAGGTGCCCCGGCTGAAAGGGGTGTTGCAACCCTTGCAGATGGGCATGAGCTGGCAGGGCGCGCGGGTTCTTGCCTTCGCAGGCATCGCCGACCCTTCGCGATTCTTTGCCACCCTCAAGGCCGAGGGGGCCGACCTTGTCCGGGGCGAGGCGCTGGGCGATCATGCGCGCCTGTCCGAGACCTTGCTGCGGCGGCTGGACGCCGAGGCGTCGGCAAGCGGCGCCCAGCTGGTGACCACCGAAAAGGACGCGGCCCGGTTGCCGCCGTCCTGGCGGGCGAAGGTTCTGACGCTTGTGGTGCGGTTGCAGATCGAGGACTGGTCGGCGCTGGACGCGCGGCTAGGGGCGCTGGGCCTTTGACGGCGAAAGCTCTCCGACCGTCATGTGCCGCTTGCGGCCAAAGCCCGGGACGCGGGTTACGCTGAACCCGGCCTCGGCCAGGGCACGGCGGACATGGCCTGCGGCAGTGTAGGTGGCGAAGGTCCCGCCGGGGGCAGTGTGGCGGGCGACCTGATGCAGAAGGTCGGGCGACCACAATTCCGGGTTCTTCGCGGGCGAAAAGCCGTCCAGGAACCAGGCGTCGGCCTTATCGGCCCAGGCAGGCAGCGCAAGCCGTGCGTCGCCCAGGATCACCCGCGCCGTAAGGTTTGGAAAGTGCAGCACCCGTGCCCCGCTGGCCCACTGCTCCAGCAGGACCCCTGCAATACCTGCAAGCTCGGGGAAAGCCTTCAAGGCCCGGCTCATGTCGGCAGCGGGCATCGGGTAGGCCTCGAAACTGCTGAAACGCAGATGACCCGGACCACGATGGGCCTGCACGGTCGCCAGGAGGTTCAACCCCGTCCCGAAGCCCAGCTCCGCGATGTGGAAACCGTCCCTGAACCTGTCGGGCAACCGGTTGCCGGCCAGGAAGACATGGCGGGTCTCGTCCAGCCCCCCAGCCAGCGAGAAATAGGGGTCGTCAAACCGGCGCGACACCGGGATCACGTCGTCGCGCCAGTCAAGGTCGGGGGGCAGGGCAAGGGGCTGGTCGGGGGTGGTCATCGCGGATAGTCCTTTGGCATCGGTCATGGGGACGAAGCGGCAGAATGGCAAGATCGGAATGACGGGGCCGGATGTCACGGTGCGGGGGGCGGGCATCTTCGGCCTGTCCATCGCCTGGGCCTGCCTGCAACGCGGGGCAAGAGTGCGGGTGATCGAGATCGCGACGCCCGGGGCAGGCTCGTCGGGCGGCCTTGTCGGGGCGCTGTCACCGCATGTGCCGGAAGCCTGGAATACGAAGAAGGCGTTCCAGCTGGAGAGCCTGCTGTTGGCGCAAGGCTGGTGGGCAGCGGTCGAGGCTGCGTCAGGCCTGCCATCGGGCTATGCCCGGCTGGGGCGGCTGCAACCCCTGGCCGACGACCGGGCTGTCGCCGCCGCCCGGCACCGCGAGGCCGGGGCGAGGGACCTCTGGCAAGGCCACGCCGACTGGCGGGTGATCCCGGCGACGGGCGCGCGGTGGGAGCCGGTCTCGCCCTCGGGCTGGTTGGTGGAGGACACGCTGTCGGCCCGGCTTTCGCCCAGGCTGGGCCTTGCAGCCCTGGTCGCCGCGCTGCGGGCGGGCGGGGCCGAGCTGTCGGGCGACGAGACCGGGGTGGTGATCCATGCCACCGGGGTCTCCGGGCTGACCGACCTGACACAGGCGCTGGGCGTCAAGGTCGGGTCGGGCGTGAAGGGGCAGGCGCTGGCCTTGCGGTTCGAGGCGCACGACGCGCCACAGATCTTTGTCGAAGGCTTGCACATCGTGCCCCATGTCGATGGGACAGTGGCCATCGGGTCCACCTCCGAAACGGTCTGGACCTCCGAAGGTCCCGACACGCTCTGCGACGGACTTCTGGCCCGGGCGATTGAGGCCGTGCCCGTTCTGGCCCAGGCCGACGTCGTTGCCCGCTGGGCCGGTGTGCGCCCCAAGGCGGTCAGCCGCGCGCCGATACTCGGCGCATGGCCGGGGCGGTCGGGCCATTACGTCGCCAATGGCGGGTTCAAGATCGGCTTCGGCATGGCACCCTTGGTCGGGCAAGTCATGGCCGATCTGGTGCTGGACGGGCGCGACGCCATTCCGCCGAAGTTCCGGCTGGACGCCCTGCTTCAGCCCGCGAGCGCGCGGCGGTAGGTGATCGAGGTCGGGCGGTCGAACCCCGGATGCGCCGTGCGCGCAACTTCATGAAAGCCCATGGCCTGAAAAGCCGTCTGGTTTTCCACAAGCTCCACCCGGGTCTGCAGCTCCAGCATCGGCAAGCCCAGCGCGCGGGCGCGGACCTCGGCCTGGTCGATCAGCAGGCGGGCCAGTCCCCTTCCCCGGCAGGCTGCCGCAACTGCCAGCTTGCCCACGTACAGCACTCGCGGCTTGGGCGTAAGGAAGACGCAGGCGACCGGCGCACCGACCAGCCAGATTTCCCCCTTGCGCACCTGGTCGTCCAACGCCTTGGGTGTCAGGTCACGCAGCGAGGACGGCGGATTGATCCGACCCTCCATATAGGCAAACTCCGACCGGAGCAGCGCAAGCACTGCGGGCCAGAGAGCCGGGTCGGTCGCAAGCCAAGGGGTCATGGCCTCAGCGTGCCTCCCGGCGTGCCAGGAGGCAAGGGCGGGATCGGAATCGCGCGCTGACGCGCAAGCCTTTTGTCTCGCCTCTGCGCGCGAAGGGCACGCAGAGGCTTGTCGGGCGGGGGTTTCACACCCCCGCACCCCGGTGGAGTATTTGCCGAAAAGAGCAAGACCTGCCGCAACATGTTGGGGATAAGACGGGACAGATTGCCCAGATGCGGGGTGTCGGGTTGACTCCACCTCCCATGGGCGGGAACATCACGCACCTCGACTCGGACATGTCCCTTGCGCCTGACCAGACTGCGCCTCAACGGCTTCAAAAGCTTTGTCGACCCCACAGATCTGGTGATCCATGAGGGGTTGACCGGCGTTGTCGGCCCGAACGGTTGCGGCAAGTCCAACCTCCTGGAGGCGCTGCGCTGGGTGATGGGAGAAAACCGCCCAAGCGCGATGCGCGGCGGCGGGATGGAGGATGTGATCTTCAACGGCGCTGCGACGCGCGGGGCGCGGCACTTCGCCGAAGTCGCGGTTGTCATCGACAATCAGGACCGGCTTGCGCCCTCGGGCTTCAACGACGCCGACCAGATCGAGATCGTGCGCCGGATCACCCGCGATGCGGGCAGTGCCTATCGCTGCAACACCAAGGACGTCCGCGCGCGCGACGTGCAGATGCTGTTCGCCGACGCCTCCACCGGGTCCCACTCCCCCGCTCTGGTGCGGCAGGGGCAGATTTCCGAACTGATCAACGCCAAGCCCAAGGCCCGCCGCCGGGTGCTGGAAGAAGCCGCCGGGATCAGCGGCCTTTACGCGCGGCGGCACGAGGCCGAACTGAAGCTGTCGGGGACCGAACAGAACCTTCTGCGCGTCGATGACGTGCTGGAAAACCTCGCGCAGCAGCTGTCGGTCCTGACCCGGCAAGCCAAGCAGGCCGCGCGCTACCGCGAGATTTCCGAGGAACTGCGCAAGTCCGAAGGCATGCTCCTCTGGCGGCGCTGGCGCGAAGCGGATGAGGCGCGGTCCCAGGCCGAAGGTGCGCTTCGTGAACGCCTGATCGCGCAAAGTCAGGCCGAAGCCGCGTCACGCGGGGCGGGCAAGGCGCGTGAGGCTGCCGAAGATGCCCTGCCGCCCAAGCGCGAAGAAGAGGCGATTGCCAGCGCGATCCTGCAACGCCTTGCTCTGCAACGCGACGCCTTGGGCGATCAGGAGGCCCGCGCCCTGGCCCAGATCGACGCGCTGAAAGGCCGGATCGACCAGCTTAACCGCGACATGGAGCGCGAGGCCGGCCTGAACCGCGACGCAGGCGAGGTGATCGAGCGGCTGGAGTGGGAGATCGAGCAGCTCGCCCGCGCCCATGACGGCCATGACGAAAAGCTGGCCGAAGCCGTCGAGGCCGCGCGTGAGGCCGGTGCCGTTCTGGGCGAACGCGAGGGGTCGCTGGCCGAACTGACCGAAGACGCCGCACGCCTTGCCGCCCGGCACCAGTCGACGCAACGGATGCTGGCCGACACCCGGTCGGTCCTTGACCGGGCCGACGATCAGGCCGCGACCGCGCGCGAAGCCGTCGCCGCCGCCGCTGGTGCCCTGGAAGCGGCGGGCGAGGCCTTCGAGGCCGCCGAAGAGGCGCAAGAGGCCGCCCTGGCCGAAGGCGAGGCCACGGAAGCCGCACTGGAAGCCGCCGAAACCGCCCGCGCCGAAACGCAGGGACGTGAGGCCGAAGCCCGCGCCGCCCGGTCCTCGGCTGAAGGCGAAGCCAACGCCCTGCGCGCCGAAGTCGCCGCTCTCGCCCGTCTTGTGGAACGGGAATCGCAGGCCGGTCACCAGCTTCTCGACCGGCTGGAGGTGGAGCCGGGCTTTGAGAAGGCCCTTGGTGCGGCGCTGGCCGATGACCTGCGCGCGCCCGAAGTGGGGGCCGAGGCGCGGTCCGGCTGGGCGGTCTTGGCCCCCTACGACGCCGCGCAATCCCTGCCCGCCGGGGCCGAACCGCTGGCAAGCCGGGTCAAGGCCCCTGCCGTCCTGGCGCGCCGCTTGTCGCAGATCGGCCTCGTCACCCGGCAACAGGGCTTTGCCCTGCAAGCCGCCCTCCGCCCCGGTCAGCGCCTTGTGTCGGTCGAAGGCGACCTCTGGCGCTGGGATGGCTTCCGTGCCGGGGCCGAGGATGCGCCCTCCGCCGCCGCCCTTCGCCTGCAACAGCTGAACCGCCTCGTGCAGCTGAAACGCGACCTGGAAGAGGTCGCCGCCCGGGCCGACGGTGCCCGGCAGGCGCATGAAGCGCTGACGGCCCGCTTGGCCGAACTCGCCACCGCCGACCAGCGCGCCCGCGACGCCCGCCGTGCCGCAGACGCCCGTCTGGCCGAGGCGAACCGCGCGCTCGCCCGGTCCGAAGCCGACCGCTCCATCGCCGGAGGCAAGCTTGAGGCCGCAAAGCTGGCCGTCAGCCGGTTCGAGGACGAAGCGATGGCCGCCCGCGCCCGGCTGAAAGAGGCCGAGGCGGCGATGGCTGACCTTGGTGATCTCGACTCCGCCCGCGGCGCGGTCGAGGCCGCGAAGATCACCGTCGAGGCCGCGCGCATCACCATGATGACCCGCCGTTCCGCCCAGGACGAGGTCCGCCGCGAAGGCGAGGCCCGCGTCCGCCGCCGTCAGGAAGCCACCAAGGAACTCTCCGGCTGGAAGCACCGCCTGGAAACCGCCTCGCGCCGGACCGAAGAACTGACCGAACGCCGGTCCGAGACCGAAGAGGAACTGGCCGAGGCGATGCTCGCCCCCGAGGAAATCGCCGCCAAGCGCGACGAGCTGGTCGACGCCATCGCCGAGGCCGAAGAGCGCCGCCGCAAGGCCGCCGATGCCCTGGCCGAGGCCGAAGGAGCGCTGCGCGACGCCGCGATGGCCGAACGTGAGGCCGAACGCCTTGCCGGTGAGGCCCGCGAAGCCCGCGCCCGCGCCGAAGCCCGCCTTGACGCCGCCCGCGAAGGCGTGGCCCTGGCCGCCGAACGCATCGCCGAAGAAGACGACCGCACGCCCGACGAACTCCTTACGTCGCTGCGCACCGACCCCGACAAGATGCCCGACGCCGAAACGCTGGACCACGACGTCGGCCGCCTGAAACGCCAACGTGAGGCTTTGGGCGCCGTCAACCTGCGCGCCGAAGAGGACGCCAAGACGGTCGAAGCCGAATACGACGCCCTGGCGACCGAGAAGTCCGATCTTGAAGAAGCCGTCAAGAAACTCCGCGCCGGGATCGCGGGGCTGAACAAGGAAGGCCGTGAACGCCTGCTGACCGCCTTCGAACAGGTCAACGCCAACTTCTCCACCCTCTTCACCCACCTCTTTGGCGGTGGCGAGGCCCGGCTGGTGCTGGTTGAATCCGACGACCCACTGGAGGCGGGGCTGGAGATCCTTTGCCAGCCGCCGGGCAAGAAGCTGGCGACCCTCAGCCTCCTTTCCGGCGGCGAACAGACCCTGACCGCCTTGGCCCTGATTTTCGGCGTCTTCCTTGCGAACCCCGCCCCGATCTGCGTGCTGGACGAGGTCGATGCGCCCCTGGACGATGCCAACGTCACCCGCTTCTGCGACCTTCTGGACGAAATGACCCGCCGCACCGACACCCGCTTCCTGATCATCACCCACCATGCCGTGACGATGGCGCGAATGGACCGTCTGTTCGGCGTTACGATGCAGGAACAGGGGGTGTCGCAGCTGGTGTCGGTCGACCTGAAGAAGGCCGAGGCGCTGGTCGCGTAAGCGCCGGTTAACCTTCCCTCACTACCCCTGACCCCGCCGCAATCCCTTGCGGTGATCGGAGGTGAGGAAACTGAACGAAAAAGATTACCGGAAGTGGATGGTCGTGATCGCAGCGGGAACGCTGGCTGTTGCTGCCATCCGTCTTCTGATCGGGGGCTGACCCTGAAAAGAAGGGGACCCGGCGGAGTGGCTGCTCCGCCGGGTCTTTTTCAAGGTGAGGACCCTGAACGATTAGAACTACCGTAAGTCCAGAATGATGGGCATTCCCTACCAATTTGTAAAGTCCAACCCGCGCGCTTGGTTAACGGGTTGGAAAGCAGAATCAGTCAGAACGGTCCGTGAACAAACCGTACCCAAGGGCTGAACATGCAGATGCTCCTCTCCACCACCACCATCCTCGTCCTCTTCGCCTGGGCGCAGGAAGAAGTCGCCAACCTTCCCCCGGCCTGGTCGCCTTTCTCGGCCATCGAACAAGCCGTCCAGCCCTGACGTCACGTCTCTGCGCCGTGGCGAAAACGGCGGCGCTGATGGCGGAAAGCGACGGCATCCTGCGGCCCGACCGGCCTAAAACCGGGGTAAGCAGGAGAGACCACCGTGCGCTATTCCGGATTTCGCGTGATCGCCGAGGCATTGACCGGCCACAAAGGCTGGAAACCCGTCTGGCGCGACCCGCCCCCGCAAGCTGACTACGACTACATCATCATCGGCGGCGGCGGTCACGGCCTCGCCACGGCCTACTACCTTGCCAAAGAATTCGGCCAGGCCCGTATCGCGGTGCTGGAAAAGGGCTACCTCGGCGGCGGCAACGTGGGCCGCAACACCACGATCATCCGGTCGAACTACCTGCTGGACGGCAACGAGCCGTTCTATGAGTTCAGCCTGAAGCTCTGGGAAGGGCTGGAGCAGGACTTCAACTACAACGCAATGGTCAGCCAGCGCGGGATCATCAACCTGATCCACACGGATGCTCAAAGGGACGCCGCCACCAGGCGCGGCAATGCGATGATCATGCACGGCGCGGACGCGCGGCGTCTGTCCCGCGACGAGGTCCGCCAGATGTATCCCTGGCTCAACTTCGACAACGCCCGTTTCCCGATCAAGGGCGCGCTGATGCAGCCGCGTGGCGGCACAGTGCGGCACGACGCGGTCGCCTGGGGCTATGCGCGGGGTGCCGACAGCCGGGGCGTGGACCTGATCCAGAACTGCGAAGTCACCGGCATGCGGATCGAAAACGGCCGCATCCGGGGGGTCGAGACGACGCGCGGCTACATCGGCGCAAAGAAGGTCGGCGTGGCGGTGGCCGGGTCGTCGTCGAAGGTCATGGCCCATGCCGGAATGCGCCTGCCAATCGAATCTCACGTCCTGCAAGCCTTTGTTTCCGAGGGCCTGAAGCCCCTGATCGACGGTGTGATGACCTTCGGCGCGGGGCACTTCTACGTCAGCCAGTCCGACAAGGGCGGCCTCGTCTTTGGCGGCGACATCGACGGCTACAACTCTTACGCCCAACGTGGGAACCTGCCGGTGATCGAGGACGTGGCCGAGGGCGGCATGGCGCTGATGCCCGCCATCGGTCGCGTGCGCCTGCTGCGCAGCTGGGGCGGGATCATGGACATGTCGATGGACGGCTCGCCGATCATCGACAAGACCCATATCGAGGGTCTCTATTTCAACGGCGGCTGGTGCTACGGCGGGTTCAAGGCGACCCCGGCGTCGGGCTGGTGCTTCGCGCACCTGTTGGCGAACGGCCGTTCACATGAGACCGCCAAGTCCTACCGCTTCGACAGGTTCCTCAAGGGGCTGATGATCGACGAAAAGGGCCAGGGCGCCCAGCCGAACCTGCACTGAAGGCGAATACGAATGATCATTCACCATCCGATCCTCGGCCCCCGCGACGCGCAGGAATTCGTCTATCTTGGCGATGCCTCCCTCATCGACCGGCCCGACGGCATGATCACCGGGGTCGAGGCGTTCCACGACTATCTCTACAACCGCACCAACCCGGCGGGCGAGCATCAGGAGCTTTGGTATCACGAACAGGGCGACCGCTCCTGGCTGGTCGTCACCCGCAACACCGTGACGCATGAGATCACCAAGGTCGAACTCGCCCGCGACGTGGCGCGGGCACGGGGGCGCACGAAATGACCCAGTCGCACCGCATAACCGGCGGCCAGATCGACCGGACAAAGGCGCTCCGCTTCACCTTCGACGGCATCCCCTACCAGGGCCACCCGGGAGACACTCTGGCCTCGGCGCTTTTGGCCAACGGCGTCCGCCTGATGGGCCGCAGCTTCAAGTATCACCGCCCGCGCGGGCCGATCTCGGCAGGGTCCGAGGAACCGAACGCGCTGGTCGAACTTCGCACCGGCGGACGGCAGGAACCGAACACCCGCGCCACGGTGGCTGAACTGTTCGACGGCCTGACCGCCAATAGCCAGAACCGTTGGCCCAGCCTTCGGTTTGACGCGATGGGGATCAACGACAAGCTGTCGACCTTCTTCGCCGCCGGGTTCTACTACAAGACCTTCATGTGGCCCAAGTCCTTCTGGGAAAAGCTTTATGAGCCGATAATCCGCCGCGCCGCGGGTCTTGGATCGGTCACGCGTGAGGAGGACCCGGACACCTACGACAAGGGCTTCCTGCACTGCGACCTTCTGGTCATCGGGGCCGGTCCTACCGGCTTGATGGCCGCCCTGACTGCTGGCCGCGCAGGCAAGCGGGTGATCCTCGCCGACGAAGATTTCCGCATGGGTGGCCGCCTGAACGCCGAGACCTTCGCGGTCGGCGACACCCAAGGCGCGGACTGGGCGGCGGCTTCGGTCGCTGAACTCGGCTCCATGCCAAACGTCCGCCTGATGACCCGCACCACGGTCCTCGGCGCCTTCGACCACGGCATCTATTCTGCGGTAGAACGCGTCTCCGACCACCTGCCCACCCCCGCCAAAGGCAAGCCCCGCCAGGTCCTCTGGCGCATCTACTCCGCCAAGGCGATCCTCGCCGGAGGTGCCACCGAACGCCCCATCACGTTCGAGAACAACGACCGGCCCGGCATCATGCTGGCAGGGGCCCTGCGCGCCTACGCCAACCGCTGGGGCGTCAAGGTCGGTGAGCGGGTGGCCGTCTTCACCAACAACGACGACGGCCTCCGCAGCGCCCGGGACCTGCAGGCCAAGGGCGTCGACGTGGTGGCGGTCATCGACAGCCGGGAGGGCGGCGAACTCCTCCCCGGCATCCGCCATCTGCAGGGGGCCGAGGTCATCGACACCTCCGGCAAGCTTGGTCTGACCTCGATCACCGTCCGTCAGGCGAACGGTCGTTTGGAAACCATCGCGGTCGATGCCCTCGGAGTCTCGGGCGGCTGGAACCCGAATGTGAACATTCATTCACATCATCGCTCGCGCCCGGTCTACGACGCCTCCCTCGCGGCTTTTGTCCCGGGCCAGGACGGCCCCCCCGGCCTTCTGGTTGCAGGGTCCGCCGCAGGCCAGATGTCGACCCATGCCGCCCTGAGGACCGGCCGCGATGCCGCCCTCGCCGCCTTCGACCTGACCACCGCCCCTGACCCGCCGCAGGCCGAGGATGCTCCGATCCGCATCTCCCCGCTTTGGCACGTCGCCCATGGCAAGGGCCGGGCCTGGATCGACCAGCAGAACGACGTCACCGTCAAGGACATCAAACTGGCCAAGCAGGAGAATTTCACCAGCGTCGAGCATCTGAAACGCTACACCACGCTGGGCATGGCGACCGATCAGGGCAAGACCGGCAACGTCGTCGGCCTTGCGATCATGGCCGAACTCACCGGCCGGACGATCCCCGAAACCGGCACCACGATCTACCGCCCGCCCTATACGCCCGTCGCGATGGGCACGCTTGCGGGCCGGTCGCGCGGCAAGGAGTTCAAGCCCTTCCGCCTTACACCTTCCCACCATTGGGCCAAGGAACAAGGCGCGATCTTCGTCGAAGTCGGCAACTGGCTGCGCACCCAATGGGTCCCGAAACCGGGCGAGACCGAATGGCGGCAGTCCGTCGACCGTGAGGTCCTGGCGACCCGGAAATCCGTCGGCATCTGCGATGTGACCACACTGGGCAAGATCGACATCCAGGGCACCGACGCCGGGGCCTTCCTCGACCGGGTCTACGCCAACACTTTCTCCACCCTCGCTGTCGGCAAATGTCGCTACGGGCTGATGCTGCGCGAGGACGGCATCGTCTTTGATGACGGCACCACCGCCCGGATGGGGCCCAACGAATACGTCATGACCACCACCACGGCCAACGCCGTCACGGTCTTCCGCCACCTGGAATTCTGCCGCCAGTGCCTTTGGCCGGATATGGACGTCCAGCTCATCTCCACCACCGAAGCCTGGGCGCAGTTCTCGGTCGCCGGTCCCAACGCACGGAACCTGCTGGCAAAAATCGTCGACCAGGACATCTCCGACGCCGCCTTCCCCTACATGGGCGCAGGCAGCATCACCGTCGGCGGCCTCCGCGCGCGGCTGTTCCGGATCAGCTTCTCCGGCGAGCTGGCCTATGAAATCGCCGTCCCCACCCGCTATGGCGACGCCCTGCTGCGCGAGATGCTGGCCAGGGGCGCGGAATACGACCCCATCGTCTACGGCACCGAGGCGCTTGGCGTGATGCGGATCGAAAAGGGCCATGTCGCGGGCGGGGAACTCAACGGCCAGTCGACCGCGCTGAACATGGGGCTGGGCAAGATGGTGTCGAAGAAGAAGGACTCCATCGGCATGGTCCTGTCCCAACGCGAAGGGCTGACCGCCGACACCGGCTATCGTCTGGTCGGCGTCAAACCCGTCGATCCGCAGGCCAAACTGACCGCAGGCAGCCATTTCCTTGAAAACGGCGCGGCCCCGGTGGCGGCAAACGATGGCGGCTGGCTGACGTCGAAGGTCTACTCGCCGCACCTGGGCTGCGACGTGGCGCTTGGCTACCTGAAAGACGGCGACCGGAAGATCGGCCAGCGGATGCGGATCGTGAACCTGCTGGCGGGCCTTGATACCGAGGTCGAGATCGTCTCGCCCCACATGTTCGACCCGGAAGGAGAGCGTCTTCGTGGCTAGTCTCATGGCAATGACCGCACTTGGGGCCCGCGAACCGGCCACCATCACCCACGGGCCGCTGACCATCACGGAACGCTTCGACGTCGCCCTTGCCTCGGTCGCCGCGCGGAAGGGTCGGATGGCCGACCTGGCGAAGGCCGCGCAAGGGGCCGATGTGCCCCTTCCCGGCCCCGCCACGCATCAGAAGAACGCACCCTATTCCGCCTTCTGGACAGCGCCCGAAATGTGGTTTGTCGAGGCCCCTTTCGCCACGCACGAGCTGATCGCCGACCTGCTGAAATTCGCCCTCGGCGATGCGGCCAGCGTCACCGAACAGACGGACGCCTGGGTCGCCTTCGACCTAGAGGCCGACGACCTGCCCCCTGTCCTCGAACGGCTCTGCAACGTGGATTTCCGCTCTGTCCCAACGGGTTACGCCACCCGAACCGTCATGGAACATCTCGGCGTCTACCTCATCAAGCTCGGTCCTGGCTCTGCCCGCCTCTACGGCCCCCGCTCGAGCGCGGAAAGCCTGTTGCATGCTCTGGAAACGACGGCGCGGTCGGTCTACTAGAGCCTGTCCGACAGAAGTGGAACCCGGTTCGGTCGAAAGACCGGCGACCACGAAACATCTGGAGGCTGACTGGCGCTTCCATCTGCGTCGGACGGGCTTTAGGGATTGGCTTGATACAAGCCATGTTTCCCGGTAGTGAAATCACATGTAGTGGTATCACCCGGGATCGTTGCCCATGTCCGACGGCTCTGCCAATGCCTCGCTGCCGCGCGGTAAACCTGCCTTCGATCAGGACCCGCACCGTGTCCGCGAGATCACCGAGCGCAACCTCGAGGCCGCAATCGGCCGCGAAGTGCGGAACTTCCGCCGCCAGCAGGGCATGACCGTGGCCGACCTCGCCAACGTCACCGGCCTGTCCATCGGGATGCTGTCCAAGATCGAGAACGGCAATACCTCGCCCTCGCTGACCACGCTGCAGGTCCTCAGCCACGCCTTTTCCGTCCCGGTCACCGCCTTCTTCAAAAGCTATGAAGAACGCCGCGAGGCGCAACATGTGAAAGCGGGCGAGCATGTCGAGATCGAACGCCGCGGCACCCGGGCGGGCCACCAGTACAACCTTCTGGGCCACATCGGATCGAACAATTCCGGCGTCGTGGTCGAGCCCTACATCATCACCCTGACCACCGAATCCGACACGTTTCCGGCGTTCCAGCACGAAGGCCTTGAACTTCTGTATATGCTGGAAGGCGAGGTTGATTACCGCCACGGCGACCAGGTCTATCCGCTGAAACCCGGCGATAGCCTGTTCTTCGATGCCGACTCCCCGCATGGGCCCGAAGGTTTGGTCAGGCTTCCCGCGCGCTATCTCTCGGTCATCGCTTATCCTCAGGGCTGAAGCATGGCTCTGATCGACGATCTTCAGGTCGCCGTTGGTGCGGCCAATGTCCTCACCGGCCCCGACATGGCCCGCTATGCCCGGGACTGGATGGGCCGCTACGAGGGGGCGCCCATAGCCGTCGTCCGCCCCGGATCGACCGCCGAGGTCGCCGCCTGCGTGAAGATTGCTGCGCAGCATGGCGTCCCCGTCGTCCCGGTTTCCGGCAACACCGGCCTTGTCGGCGGCACCATGACGCGCGGGGGCCTGATGCTGACGCTGGAACGGATGAACCGCATCCGTCAGGTCAAGCGCGACGCCAGACTGGTCATCGCCGAGGCTGGCGTCATCCTCACCCGCCTGCACGAAGCCGCTGAAAACGAAGGACTTTACTTCCCGCTCTGGTTCGGCGCGCGGGGCTCTGCGATGCTGGGCGGGGTCCTGTCCACCAACGCCGGCGGCTCCAACGTCCTGCGCTACGGCTCCACCCGTGGGCTGTGCCTGGGGCTGGAGGTTGTTCTCGCCGATGGCCGCGTCCTGAACCTGATGTCCGAACTGCACAAGGACAACTCCGGCTATGATCTGAAAAATCTTTTCATTGGCGCAGAGGGCACCCTCGGCATCATCACCGCCGCCGTGATGAAGCTGGTGCCAGCCCCAAAGGCCTACGCCACCGCCACTGTCGCCGCCCGCACTCTCCCGGATGCCCTCACCCTTCTCAACCGGATGCAGGAAGCCACCGGCAACCACGTCGAGGCCTTCGAGTTCATGCCCCGCACCTACTGCGAACGCCTGCGCGAAGCCCGCCCAGACCTCGGCCTCCCCTTCGACCACATCCCCGAAGTCACCATCCTGATCGAGGCCGCCAGCACGGCACCAAAGGACGCCACGCCCGATACCAGCGGAGAGATCCCCCTCGTCGCCTCGCTGGAAGCCGTCCTGGCGCAAATGATGGAAGCGGGTCTGATCACCGACGCCATTCTCGCCCGCAGCGAACGGCAGCGCCAGGTGATGTGGGCGCGACGCGAAGCGGCCGCCGAGATCGGCGTCGGCCTCTACCCCGAGGTCGATACCGACGTCTGTCTCCCTCTCGACAAGGTTGCCCTCTTTCTAAGCGAAGCTCTCCGCAGGCTCGACCTCCTTGACCCCGGCGCGCGGACCATCACCGTCGCGCATCTGGGCGACGGCAACCTGCACTTCACGGTCTACCCCACCCGGGACGACGCAGTGCTGAAGGACAAGGTGATGGAAACCGTCGAGGACATCCTTGCCGACCTCGGCGGCAGTTTCTCGGCGGAACATGGCGTGGGGCTGTCCAAGCTCCCGTCGATGGCCCGCCGCAAGGATCCCGTGGCGCTGGAGGTCATGCGGACGCTCAAGCAGGCGCTTGACCCGCAGAACCTCATGAATCCGGGCAAGGTGATCCCCGGCTGACCCGGCTGCAAATTTCCGGGGAAAGCTCGTGGAACTGGCATCCGACCTTGCGACCTCCCGGCCCACGGGATAGCCAAGGCGCATGTCCGGCATCCGCCTCTGTCTGACCGATCCGGCCCTCCGCGCCGCGGGCCTGGTCATGGCCCTTCAGGGTGCCGTGGTCTGCTCCTTCGGGCCCTATTTCTCGACCCTCGCCGTAAACAGCTACGGTTTCGGTGACCGGGGCTATGCCATCCTCCTCGCGCTGTCCTCGCTCGTGTCAGTCTCCGCTTCCGTCATCGGCGGGATCCGGGCCGACCAGACCGCGAACCGCCGCAAGGTCACTCTCGTCGCGGTCTGTGCCCTTCTGCTCGCCACCTTTCTGATGACCGTCACCCCCGCCCCCTTGATCTTTGCCTTCGCCGCCGCGCTGTTGGTCCCGGTCAGCAGCATCACCTTCGGTCAGGTCTTCGCGCTCGCACGCCTCGCCGCTACCCGCTACCCGCCCGACCAGCGCGACGGCATCATGGCCGTGATCCGC
Source organism: Pseudomonadota bacterium (assembly GCA_040385165.1). Classification (GTDB taxonomy): domain Bacteria; phylum Pseudomonadota; class Alphaproteobacteria; order Rhodobacterales; family Rhodobacteraceae; genus Tabrizicola. The sequence continues at coordinate 527,818 of JAZKHX010000001.1, forward strand.
GCGCTCTTTGCTGCGCCGTTCGTCGTGGTCCTGCCGCTCTGGTCGCTGGCCTTCGCCGCCGGTGCCTCGCTCACCCTGATCTTCCCCGCGGCCCTCCTTCTCTCCGCCGCCATGCTGACCGCCGTTCTCCGGCTCTGGCCCGCCGACGGAAGCGCCCGCTGGGAGGACCGCCCCAGCGGCCTTTCGTTCCGCGCCGCCCTGGCCGAGATGGGCCGCCTGCCCATCGCTGCCCGCGTCCTGGCCCTTGGCGCCGTGACCGGAGCCTCCACCGTCTACATGGCGATCATTTCGCTGGTCATGGTGCCCGAAGTCCTGCGCGGGACTGCTGACGTGGCGCTTTACGTCGGCCTCGTGGCGGGGCTGGAAGTGCCGTTCATGCTGCTCCTCCCCGGTCTCACCCGGGGCATCCCTCGCACCCGCCTGATCTTCGCCGGGGCCACACTCTACGGCATCCACGTCGCCCTGCTTCCGGTCCTCGCTGGCTCCCCCTTGGTCTGGCTTCTTGTGCTGCCCGCGGCGGTCGGAGGGGCCGTGACCCTGACCATCCCCATCGCCTATCTCCAGGATCTCCTGGCCGACCGCCCCGGGGCAGGGGCCTCGCTCATGGCGGTGCAGCGTCTCGCGGGGGATGCGATCGCAGCAACCTGCTTTGCAATCGGAACCTCGCTGGCAGGCTATGGCACGGTCGCTCTGCTGGGTGTGGCAGTCTCGCTGATCGGGGCCGCCGCGCTTTGGGCCGCCGACCGAGGCTAGCTTTTCTGCGCAGCAAGGGCGCAGAATTGCTGCAAAGATGCTGCGCAGCAATCCATAAATATCATAGACTTACGTTTTTCATTCTGCCGCCTTCGTCCGCAGCTCCAGTTGCAGGATCATCGGCCCCGGCCCGGCATCATCGGTATCGTCCGTCAGGGCAACGGCCCCCCGCGTCGTCTGCCCGAACCCTGCCTCGGCCAGCGCATCGCCAAAGGTCGTGCCGCCCACCGCCCGCGTCGTTTCCAGCGCGTCCTGGGCCAGATAGCTCAGGTCCTCGACCGGGCTTTGCGGGCGCGCCGGGGTCACGACCACCAGCATCCGTTCCTGCCCCAGCACATCGGCACTGATCTTGAACAGGCCCTTCTTCAGCTCGTCCCCCGGCTGCAACCGGCCGGAAAACCAGTGGCTGATCGACCAGTCCGCCCCGATATAGAGGACATTCACATCCACTGGTCCGTCCGTGTTGTTCCTTGCCAGCACATGCACTTCGTCTTCGGGCAGCAGAACCGGAACCGGGGTGAAGGGCAGGGGCCGCAGGGTCCGGTCTTCGGGCGTGCGGGTCAGCAGTTCGACATCGACATTCAGTCCGTCATTGCCCACGGCTCCGGCCAGCTTCATCAGGTTCTGCGCCCTAGCCATCATGACCAGCGTGTCGGCCAGCACCGCGGCCAGCTCCGCCCCGTCCTTGTCGGCGGTCGAAACCGAGGGCGTCGCCGCCAGATCCTCGGCCAAGCCGGTCGAGGGCAGCACCCAGATCGCATCCGGGCGCGGACTGTCGGGAAGCACCGCCAGCCGCAGGTCGGCCTCCTGGTCCGGCGCCACGAACACCAGGCGGGGTCCCGCTGCATCCGTCAGGTCCTGACCTGCCGCCAGCAGCGCATCCGCCGGGGCGGACCCGTCCGGCGGCAAGGCCACCGTCAGGGTGAAGTCCAGCGTCTCGTCCAGCCGGCGCAGCGTCACGCCCTTCGGCAAGGCGGCGGGCAGAATCTTCCCGTCCCTTTCCACGGGCCGGCCTGTGGACGCAAACGTCTCCACCGAAGTCAGCTCGACATAGCCCAAGGCCGCGTCATCGCCATCCGCCGCAGTCCCCATCACGGCCAGCACTTCGCCGTCCGACAGCCCATGCAGGGTTCCGGCCGGGATGGTCAGTCCGGCTTCCGTAACTTCGGCCTGCCATTGCGCGACCCGGGCCCCGCCCTCGCCGCCAAAGACCACCTGATCCAGGTCGCCCTCGAAGAGCGGAGTCGCGGCTGCAAGGTTCTTCACCGCATAGCGCCGCAGCACCTCCTGCCCGATCTGGGAATAGGTCGCGTTCGGATACTCGGCCAGCACCTCCATCAGCGTCCAGGTGAACACGCCCTGAGGCTTCCGCCCCGGCTTGCCCTTGGGCAGGTTCTTCTCCGGCGTCACCTCGTTGGACTGCGCCGCGAAGAAGGCGACAAAACCGCCCTCGGCCTCACCCGTGTCGAACGGAGCCTCTTCCTGACGCGGATTGCCCACCGACCGGCTTACCTCGACCGCGTCCATGTCGATTCCAAGCACCTCGGGCGGCAACAGGCGCGTGCTGACCGCATCATCCGCCAGGTCGACCGCACGGGTCACCGTTCCGGAATTGCAGCTGTCGAACACCGCCCAGACCGTCGCTCCCTTGCTGCGCAGCGCGTCGATCATCGCGCCGATCTCGTCATCGACCAGGGCATTCTCGACCTCGCCCACCTGTTTCGACCAGGGCCCGATGTCTACCGGCAGGAACAGCTCGTCCAGCCCGTCAAGTTCCGTAGAGGGGTCCTTGGCCGGGGCCTGCGTGCCGTGTCCCGAGAAGTGCAGGTAGACGAAATCGCCCGGCTCTACCTTCGCCGTCAGGTCCGCAAAGGCATCCCGGATCGCCCCAAGTGTCGGGGCGGTCCCCCCGGGCACGCCATCCGACAGAACCATCACGTTGCCGGACGGAAACGGCACCGGAGCCTGGGTGGTCAGATAGGTCGCCACCAGCTCTACATCGTTTGACGGGCCTTTCAGCCACCAGCGTTCTTCAAGGCTGGGATACTTGTTCGCCCCGATCAGCAGCGCATAATTCTCGCGATTTTCGCGCGCAATGGCAGGGGAGGCGACCAGACACAGTGCAATGGCGAAAAGCGTTTTCATCAGTTTGTCATCAACGCATAATCGGCCGCAGCCGGGCCCTTGTTTTCCACCTTCAGCGTGAAGCTCCCCGCCGTTGCGGGGGTCCAGCCGCAATAGGCGATGTGGCTTATGTCGGTGTCCGAACAGACCAGCCGCCCCTTGTCGTCATGGACGGTCAGGTTCAGGTTCACCGCCGCCTTCGCCTCGACATAAACCTCGGCATATTCCCCGCCCCGGAACTCGATCGGCGGGTAGGTGTCGCCCTTGCCGTTCCCCAAGGACCCGATGTTGTAGACCGGCCCCGAGGCGACACCGCGCGGCATTTCCATCCCGGCATCCTCGATCAGGCCAAGAACCACCTCATCCCCCGCCGCCAACGCGGCAGCCGAGGCGAGCATCTCCTCCCAGCCCAGCGGCGCACCCTCTCCGGCCACGCCACCCACTGCCGCCCGGTCGCCCGCCACCGGCGCCAGCGACTTCCGCAGCTTTGCCGCCGTCAGGACCAGAAGCGGATCGCCCGCCGCCATCCCGGCCGCATAGGCCCGCGCCGACAGCTCGGCCACCTTCACCGGCGACGGACCTTCCGCCCAGGCGGGCAGGGCGAGGGACATCACACAGACAGCAATCAGTTGGCGCATGAGGGAACTCTTCCGGCTTTTGTCGCCCCGAACATGCGGCCCCGCCCCGCGCCTGTAAATGCCGGAATTCCAGATGACAGCCTTTGTCACGGGACCCGCTGCCCCCGCCCCGCTAGCAATTCCGCACCGAGGCAGAACAAGGGTTTCCCCAATGCAGGCCAAACCAAAGCGGCACAGACCGCTGCCCTTTATCGAGGCGCTGGCAGCGCTTCTGGTCCTGGCGCTGGTCGCCGTCCTCAGCCCTGCCAGCGCCTCGCCGCTTGACGCCGCGATGGACAAGGTCTTCACCGTCCGCTCCGCCGATGCCGAGGACCGCTTCCTCGGTTCCGCCTTCGTCTGGACCGACGGCAGCGTGGCCGTGACCAACGCCCATGTCGTGGGCGAGGCCGAAGAAATCCGGCTGATCGACCGCCACGGCACCGACCTGACCGCCCTTGTCATCGCCCGTGACCCGGTCCGCGATGTCGCCGTCATCTCCCTTCCCACCGCCGCCCAAGGCCTGCCCCTCGCTCCCAAACCGCCGGACCTCGGCGACGAAGTCTTCGCGCTCGGCGCGCCTTTGGGCATCGAGTTCACCCTGACCGAGGGCCGCATCTCCACCCTCGCGCGCCAGACCGACATCGCCGTCCCGATGCTCATGCTGCAACACGACGCCGCGGTGAATCCCGGCTCCTCGGGTGGCCCGCTTGTCGATGCCGATGGCCGCCTTCTCGGCATGAACTCCCGGATTGCCGATGGCAGCCGCATGTTCGTCGGCATCGCCTACGCGATCCCCACCGCCGAACTGACCCGCATCGTCCAGGGCCTGATCGACGAAACCCTCCCGCCGTTCCCGACCCTCGGCCTGACCGCCCGCCCCGTCGACCGCCAGATCGCCGAGACGCTGAACCTCCCCGCGCAAGGCCTTCTGATCGACGCCGTCGCCCCCGGCAGCCTCGCCGAAACCGCAGGCCTGGAACCCGGAGACATCATCACCCAAACCTCCGGCACTACTCTTACTCAGCCGGGTGACTTCGCCTTCGCCATCGAATCTGCCACCACCGACGGCAAGGCCACCCTCACCCTCCTGCGCGCCGGGAAGGAAGTGACCGTCACGCTCTCCTTTCTGGCAGAAGAACCCACCGGCCTGCGCACCCGCGACATCTCGCGCGCCCCTGCAACCGTGACCTCCTACACCCTCGCCGAACTCGGCCTTACGTTGGATGCCCAGGGCACCGTGACCGCCCTCACCGACAACTCGCCCGCGCTCCTGACCGGCCTCGCCAAGGGCGACCGCATCCTGTCGATCAACGGCACCCCGCAGGATCTTGCCACCTACCAGCTGACCGCCCCCGTTCTCCTCCTCCTTCAGGCCCCCGGCGGTGCCACCCGCCACATCCGGCTTGACCCCTGGCACGCCCCCGAAGGCGTGCGGCCCGTCGGCGGCGCAAATGTCCTTGACCCCGACGTGGTCGTGTTTTGAATGGACGCGCAAATGGACCGTATCCTGATCATCGAAGACGACCCTGAGACCGCCGCCGCAATCCGCGCCGAGGCTGAGGCCTTGGGCTGCGCAACCGACCACCGCGACACCCTTCCCGCAGGCATCGAAGCGGCCACGACCGGCCGCTACAACGTCATCGTCCTCGACCGCATGCTTCCCGGCGGTGACGGGGTGGACGCGATGGCCCGCATCCGCGCGGGTGGCTCGACCGCGCTGATCCTGATCCTCTCCGCCCTGGGCCGCGCCGCCAACCGCGTCGAGGGGCTGGAAAAGGGGGCCGACGACTATCTCCCCAAACCCTTCGAGCCGGAAGAGCTTCGCGCCCGCCTCCGCGCCCTCCTGCGCCGGGGCACCATCCAGGTCCTCGACAACGACCTTCTGGCTTTCGGCGATGTCGAGATTCGCATGAAAGCGCGTACCGTCCACGTCAAACGCACCCACGTCCCCACCAGCCCCAAGGAATTCGAGCTGATCACCTTCTTCGCCCGCAACGCCGGTCAGATCGTCACCCGCATGCAGCTCTTGGAAAACGTCTGGAACCTGCATTTCGACCCCGGCACCAATGTCGTCGACGTCCACGTCGGTCGCCTGCGCCGCAAGCTGGAGGATGCCGGGTCAAACGCGATCCAGACCGCACGGGGCGAGGGCTACATCTTCGCCCCCCTTCCCGCGTGACCTTGGCCAGACCCCCAGAAAGACCGTGGGCGGCAAGGGCCACCCTGCGCCTTGCCGCGCTGATGGCGCTGGCCGTGACCGTCCTCTCTCTCGCCGCGATGGCCCTGCAATACCGGCTGGTTGAGTCCCGCCTTATGGCAGCCCAGCAGACCCTCCTGACCGCCGACCTCAACGGCCTTGCCGCCCTCTACGACCAGCGCCGGATCATCGCGCTGCGGCAGGCCATCGACTACCGCGCCACTGCCGCCACCGGGGACGAAATGCTCCTCCTGATGGACCGAAACGGCGCAATCCTCGCCGGAACCCGGCAAGACTGGCCCAAAACTCTCGCCCCCGCTGGCGAAACCTTCACCAGCGAAAACCCCACCACCTTCACCGAAGGCCAAACCCGCTGGCTTGCCGTCGCGCGCACTTTGCCGGGCGGCTTCCCCCTCCTCGTCGCCCGCAGCCTTGCACCCGTCGATGCCACCCTCGCCGCCCTCCGCAGTGGCATCCTTGGTCTCCTCGGTGCCCTCCTCGTCGCGGGCGCGCTCGTCGGCTGGCTTGCCGCCCGCAGCGTGATGACCCGGATCAACCGCATCAACACCCTTGCCGACCGCGTCGCCGAAGGCGCGTTGGACGCCCGCCTCCCCGGCCCCCGCTCGCCGGACGAATTCGGCCTCCTCGAAACCCATGTCCACGCCATGCTCGACCGCATCGAAAACCTCAACCGCGCCACCCACCGCCTGTCGGACACCATCGCCCACGAACTGCGCACCCCCCTCAACCGTATGCTGCAAAAGCTGGCCAGGATCGAAGGCCAGGACGACCTCACCGCCGACCTCAAGGCCGAGATGCGCCAGGCGATCCGAATGTTCGACAGCCTGCTCGACATCAGCCGCGCCGAGGCGGACGCAGGCACCGGCGGCGGTCTTGTCCCCGTCGACCTCTCCGCCGTCGCGGCCGAGGTCTGGGACCTTTACGATCCCCTCGCCGAGGACAAGGGCCTTCAAACCGAAGCCCACATCACCCCCAACCTTCAGATCCTCGGCGACCGCAACCTGATCGCCCAGGTCCTGTCGAACCTCCTCGACAACGCCATCAAATACTGCGCCGCAGGGGACCGCCTCACCCTTACCCTCACCCCCGAAGACGACCGCATCCTGATGCGCGTCGCCGACACCGGCCCGGGCCTGCCGCCCGATCTCAAACCCGAAGCCTTCGACCGCTTCACCCGCGCCGACAGGGACCGCGCCACCCCCGGCCACGGCCTCGGCCTCGCCCTTGTCCGCGCCATCGCCGCCCGTCACGGGGCCCGCCTGACCCTTCCGGCCACAGACAAAGGTTTCGCGCTTGAAATCCGCTGGCCAAGGCTGCAGCAATCGGACTGACCGTCAGGAGCCCCGATGCGCCGCACCCTCCTTTCCTTTCTCCTCCTCCTTGGCTGCGCGCCGTGGAACCAGCCGCAGAACCAGCCCCTCCAGGGCGAAAACGCCCCCCTCACCGACGCAGCCGCCGGTGACGACCTCTACATCGGCCTCGCCTTTTCCGGCGGCGGGATGCGCGCCACGGCCTTCGCCTACGGCATGCTGCAGGAACTTCAGGCCACCCAAACGGGAACCCCCAACGGCCTTCTCGACAACGTCCGCCTCGTCTCCGGCGTCTCGGGCGGGTCGGTCATGGCTGCCCAGCTTGGCCTCAAAGGCCCGCCGGGCATGCAAGGCTTCCGCGAGGATTTCCTGACCACCGATGCCGAAGCCTACATGACCACCTCCGGCTTCAACCCCCTGACCATCGCCAAGGGCATCGCCGGGGGCGTCAACGGCCGCGACACCTTTGGCCGCTACCTCGATGACACGCTTTACAACGGTGCTACCTTCGCCGACCTGCGCCAGTCCCGCATCAAGACCTGGATCAATGCCACCGATATGGCGAACAACACGCCCTTCCTCTTCTCCCCCGAAACCTTCGACGCCCTCTGCTCCGACCTGTCCCGCGTCAAGCTGTCCGAAGCCGTCGCCGCCTCCGCCGCCTTCCCCCTCGTCTTCACCCCCATCGTGCTGAAAGCCCATCAGGGCAAATGCACCTACCGCGAGCCCGACTGGCTGACCGCCGCCCGCTACAACCCCGAAGCCACCGCCGCCATGCGCGCCCATGCCCGGGCGCTGGAAAGCTACACCAACCCGGACGAAGTGAAATTCGTCAAACTCCTCGACGGCGGCATCACCGACAACTTCGGCACCACCGGATTGGCCGTCGAACGCGCCCGCGCCCAGGTCCCCTACGCTCCCCTGACCGCCGAGGAAGCCGTCAAGCTGAAGCGCATGCTGTTCCTCGTCGCCAATGCGGGCGTCGACAAGGACTACGACTGGACACAACAGGTCGCAGGCCCCGGGGGCGTCAACCTCGCGATGTCCATCGCCACCTCCGCCATGTCCGCCGCCTCCCGCTCCGGCTACGATTCCATGCGCGGCGAGCTTCGCCTCTGGGAATCCGAGCTTATCGAATGGCGCTGCGCCCTGCCTTTGGCCGAGGTCCGCAAACTGCGCGGCACCACCGACGGCTGGGACTGCAAGGACGTGAAACTCTTCGTCGGCGAGGCCTCCTTCGCCTCCCTCCCCACCGCACTCCGCGACCAGCTCGACGCCGTCCCGACCCGCCTCAAACTCCCCGCCGCACAAGTCGACATGGTCATCGAAGCCGGCCGCCAGGCCACGCGCGCAACGCCCGAGTTCAACGGCTTCCTCGCCTCGCTGACCGGCAACGCCATCGACTCCCGCATCCAGGACGGCATCGCCGCCGGAGGCCGCCGCGTCACCCCGCTGAACTGACGCCCCGACGCGAGACGTCCAGGACAGCGGCTTGCCCCAAGCGCCTCCCCTCCCCCGCGTGGGGAGGGGATGGGGGAGGGGGGCTCCACTCCCCCCACATGACAAATCCCGTCACCCGCCCCACCCCACTTGCCCCACGGCCCGCCCGCAGTATCCTGCCGCCATCATGCGCAAGGGCCTTTCCTCATTCGCCTTGACCCTGGCCCTTCTGGCCCCGCCCGCCCATGCCGAAATCCGCGCCGTCGTCGTCGGCGTCTCCGACTACCTGACCCTCGACGCCGATCTGAAAGGCCCGTCGAACGACGCCCGCCTGATGACCGAAACCCTGATCGTGCGTGGCGTCCAACCCGCCCTTGTCACTGTCCTCGCGTCCGACCCCACAGGCCTGCCCCCCGGCACCGCCACCACCCAACCGACCCGTGCCGCGATCCTGTCGGCGCTTGCCACCGCTACCGCCGCCTCCACAAAAGGCGACACTGTGGTCTTCTATTTCTCCGGCCACGGCGCGCAGGCCCCCGACCTCTCGGGCGACGAAGGTGGCGGCTATGACGAGTTGTTCCTGCCCGCCGACGCCGCGGGCTGGAAGGGTGCGATCGGCGCGGTTGAAAACGCAATCACCGACGACGACCTCAACGCCTGGACGCAGGCGACCCTGACCAGGGGCGTGAAAGTGATCGGCCTGATCGACGCCTGCTTCTCGGCCACCGGCTTCCGCGCCGTGGGCGGGCAGGGCATCCCCCGCGTCCTCGATGAGGCCATGCTCGGCATCCCCGATGATGTCGTCCCCGTCGCAGGCACCCCAGCCCCGGCCTTAAGCGGAGACTTCGTCTTTCTCTACTCCTCGCAGTCCGACCAGCGGTCTTTTGAATATCCGATGGCGGACGGCACCTGGCACGGCGAATTCACCCTGCGACTTGCACAAACCCTGCGTGACCTGCCGCAGGCCAGCTGGGCGCAGGTCCTTGCCGCCACGACCGAGGCCATGGTGCAAGGCCCCGCCCGCCAGATGCCGGACGGCGAAGGCCCGCTCCTTTCCGCCCCGGTCTTCGGCACCGGCAGCACGACCATCCGCTTCCCCGTGGCAAAAGGCAGGCTTGCCGCAGGCCTGCTGCATGGCCTCGCTGATGGTGCCGAGGTCGCTCTCTACGCCAGCCCCGGCGGCGGGCAGCCGCTTGCCACACTTACCCTGACTAACGTCACCGCCCGCGACGCCAGCTTTTCCACCCCGGTCCCGTCTGGCGCGCAATGGGCCGAGCTGGTCAGCGCCCCGCCCCCCGCCCCCTTGACGCTCGCCGCCCCCGTCCTTGCCGACCCGAAGGACACGCGGGACTACCGCCCGTGGCAGGCCGCCCTGCCGCAAGCCGGACCCAGCCCCGACCTTGTCCCGATCCTCACCGAAGGCACAATCGCTCTGGCGCAAGCGGACGGCGTTCTTGACCCCGCAGGCCCCGGTTCCACCCCCCGCATCCGCCCCGAACCGGGCGAGACGGAAGCCGAAGCCGTGGCCCGGACGCTGGATGAGGCCGCCCATGGCCTCACGCTCCGCAAGGTGCTGGCCGGGGCCACTGGCCGCAGCCTGACCGGCAAGGCCCCCCTGATCATGACCATCGACCGCCGCGCCGCCACTGGCGCGTGTGACACGGTCAGCGCCGCAATGCCCTTCGACCCCGCCGAAGGCGTGGCCCCCTGCGATCAGCTCTGGCTTACCCTCACCAACGGCAGCGGCACCGCGCAGGACGTCTCGGTCCTTTACTTCACCACCGATTTCCGGGTGCAGCCGATCTTCCCGTCGCAGAACCTGTCGAACCGCCTCGCCCCCGGCGAAAGCACCCGCGTCGGGCTGCAGATCGAACCCGGCAGCACCGCGGGGCTGGAGGAGATCTGGGCGCTCGCCGTCCCTGTCGACCCCGACGCCCCCCGCGTCGACCTCACGCGCCTTGCCACGCCCGAGATGACCCGCGCCTATGCCGGGGCCTCCGACCCGATGACGCTCTGGCTCGAGGCGCGCATGGACCCCGACGCGCAAAGCCGGGGCTTTACTCTCAAACCCGCCCCGCTGACGATGCTGCGCCAGCTTGTGCGCCTGACACCCGGGGCGACCGCCCCCTCACCGATGGAGAACTGACGATGACCTTGCTGCGCGCCGTCGCGCTTCTGGCCCTCCTCGCCGCCCCTGCTCTGGCCGAGGAAACCGGCGGTTTCGCCACGCCAACCCAGAACCCGGCAGCCGCGTCGCCCTTCCTCTACGCCAAGTCGGGCGGCAAGGCGGAACGGGCGAGATCGGCGGGCGAGGCCGGGACCAAGGTCATCGGCGGAGAGGTCGCGGCCGAAGGTGCCTGGCCCTGGCAGGTGGCACTTCTGGTCGGTGGCGCTCCGGTCAGCACCGACGCCCAGTTCTGCGGCGGCTCGATGGTGATGGACCGCTGGGTTCTCACTGCCGCGCATTGCGTGAACATGCCGCAGGAGGACGGCACCTTCGCCGACCTCAAGCCGGAAGAGGTCTCGATCCTCGTCGGCACCAACACCCTGACCCCGGGGTCCGGCGACCTGATCCCGGTCGAGGCGATCTTCCGCCACCCGTCCTACTCCGGCACCCAGTTCGACTTCGACATCGCGCTCATCAAGCTCACCCGCGCCCCGCAGGTGCCCTTTCAGACCATCGAGGTTCCGGATGCCGAATACGGCGACCTTCTGAACCGGCAGGGCGTCACCACCATCGTCACCGGCTGGGGCCTGACCGAGGGCGCGAACCCTTCGCCCGAACTCCGCCAGGCCCAGATCCAGGTCCTCGACCGCGAGCTTTGCAACAGCTCGATGTTGGAAGCCCGCGCCGAAGATGCGGCGGGCGGCTTCGGCTATGCCGTGCAAACGCTGGGCGTGGCCGATGCGGACGCCTACGCGATCTGGGACGACCTCATCGCCCGCGCCCCGAAACCGCTCAGCGAAAACATGATCTGCTCCGGCACCTTCGAGGGCGGCAAGACCTCCTGCAACGGCGACTCGGGCGGCCCGCTGGTCGTGCCGGTCGACGGCGGCGGCTACATCCAGGCCGGCATCGTCAGCTGGGGTCTGTCAGCCACCTCGGGCCAGGGCTGCGAGGAAACCGCGCTCTTCTCCGCCTATACCAACGTCTCGAAGTTCGTCCCCTGGCTGAACCAGACCATCGAGGCGAACCCCTGATCCTCCGCCCTCAGATCCCCAGCCCCACCTTCCGCCCCTCATGAAACGCATAGGCGGCCAGCCGGGGTGCCGCGCAGTCCCCCACCCGGAGCATCACCTTCCCCGCCATCGCCTCGGGCAGCACATCGAAGGCCCGGTTCGTTGTCGCCATCACCAGACCCGAGGCCGGGATCACCTCCTCCTGCCCCGTCAGGAACGACCGCACCGTCACCCCGTTGCCGTGCCACCTGACCAGCCGGTGTTCCGCCAGCATCCGCACCCCCAAGGCCCCCAGCCGCCGCCGCACCACCCCATCCGCCGCCGTCCGTGAAAGCTCTTTCCCGACGAAAGGCTCCGGCGTCACGATGGTCACCCGGCGACCCTGCTCCGCCAAAGCCCAGGCCGTCCCGACCCCCCGCCAGTTGCCGCCCTCGTCATAGACCACCACCGCATCCCCCAGCCGCGCCTCGCGCCGCAGCACCGCCTCGGGCGACCACACGCCCCCCGCCTCGATCCCCGGCAAATTCGCGTCCGAAGGCACCCACCTCTGGAAGCCGGTCTCGTCCGGCAGCGACCCCGTTGCCACTACGACGACCGAGGCCGGATGCGCCGCCACCTCCTCCGCCTCCAGGAACGTGTTCAGCCGCAACGTCACCCCCAGCTTGTCGAACTGCCGCTCGTACCAGTCCATCAGCTCCAGGATCTGCCCCCGCCTGGGCTGCATCCCGGCCAGCCGGAACTGCCCGCCAACCACACCCGAGGCCTCGACGATCTCCACCCGATGCCCCCGCTCCGCCGCGACCCGCGCTGCCTCCAAGCCCGCAGGCCCGGCCCCAACCACCAGCACGTCCTTCGGCGCTGGTGAGGCCACAAACCGGTCCCCGCCCCACTCGAATTCCCGACCCGCGCTCGGATTGATCAGGCAGGAAATCCAGTAGTCCCGCGACCGCCGCCCCCAGCACATCTGGTTGCAGCTGATACACCCCCGCACATCCTGAGGCCGTCCCTCCGCCACCTTCCGCGCCAGATGCGGGTCGGCGATCTGGCCCCGCACGATCGACACCAGGTCCGCCAGCCCCGAGGCAATGATCGCCTCGCCGTTTTCCGGCGTCCGCACCCCTGCCTCGGAGGTCACCACGGCGTGCTGCAACACCCCCTTCAACTGCGCCGTCAGCGGGGTCGTCAGCTTTTCGCCATGCGTGAACGGCGGGATGATCGCCTCGAATTCCAGATACGACCCGGCCCCCACGGTCACATAGTCCACATGCCCCGTCCGGTCGTGCAGAGCCAAAATCTCGCACAACGCCTCGGCCCCCAAAGTCACCTCGTAGGCCTCGGAATAGCTGACCGCCAAGCCCACGACGAAGTCCTCGCCACAGGCCCGCCGCACCCTCTCGATCAACGCGCGCGAAAACCGCGTTCGCCCCTCCAGCGACCCGCCCCACTGGTCCGTCCGCTGGTTCGACCAGGGCGTCCAGAACTGGTCCAGCAAGGAATGATACGCCGCCCAGACCTCAACCCCCTGGAACCCCGCCGCCTTGGCCCGCACCGCCGCCGCGACATGGGCCTCCAGCAACTCCTCGACCTCGGTACCTGTCATCGCATGGCTGCCGTCGCTGTCGTGATACGAAGGCCCCCCGGACGGTGACCAGTGCGGCGCGAAACTCAGGTCGGAATCGCCATGCGCGCCGACATGATAGAGCTGCTGGATGATAACCGCGCCCGCGTTCTTGACCTCATCGGTGATCACCCGGAACGCCGGGATCACCGCGTCATCGGAATGCAGGAAATTCCCCCGCGTCAGCACCCCGGTCCGATGCACCGGCACCGGCTCTGCCACCACCATCGCTGCCCCGCCAAGCGCCCGTTCCAGCAGGTATTTTCCGAAGCGCGGCCCCGGCATCCCCTGATCCGACATGTTCGCCGTATGCGCGCCGAACACGATCCGGTTGCGCAAAGTGTGGTCGCGCAGTTTCAGGGGGGACATCAGGCGGGGATGCTGGGTCATGGGGGGCCTCCATTCACCCCCATGTCAGCCAATCTCGACACATGTGTCAAGTTCTGCGCGCCCGGAGTTTTCAAAAACTCCGGACCGGAGCCTTCAAAGGCTCCGACACGATTTCCTCGAAGAAATCGCCTAAACTGCGGCTACATCCCAGCCCGAGATCGCCTTGACCTCCAGGAACTCCTCGATGCCCCAGACGCCACCCTCGCGCGCCCGACCGCTGGCCTTGACGCCCCCGAACGGAGCGCCCGCCCCGCGCGACTTGCCGTTCATCTCGACCATTCCGGCCCGCAAGACCCGCGCCAGCCGGTTCCGCCGCGCGCCGTCCTGCGACTGGACATAGTTGGTCAGCCCATACGGCGTGTCATTGGCGATCTGCACCGCCTCGGCTTCGGTCTCGAAGGGGATCATGCACAGCACCGGCCCGAAGATCTCCTCGCGCTCGATGGTCATCCCCGGCGTCACATCGGCAAAGATGGTGGGGCGCACATAAAAGCCCTTGTTCATCCCGTCGGGCAGACCAAGACCCCCGGCCACCAGCCGCGCACCTTCGTCGATGCCCTTCTGGATGTAACCCTGGATCTGTTCCCACTGCCGCTTGTTCACCACCGGCCCGATATGCTTGCCCGGCTCGCTGGCGGGACCGACCTTGATGCCATTGGCCACTTCAGCGGCAATCTCCACCGCCCGGTCGTAAAAGCTCCGCTCCACCAGCATCCGCGACGGCGCGTTGCAGCTTTGCCCCGAGTTGTTCATCATATGCCGAACGCCGCGTTCCACCGCCCGCGCATCGGCATCGGCGAAGACGAGGTTTGCCCCCTTGCCGCCCAGTTCCAGCGTGACCCGCTTCAGCGTCTCGGCTGCCGCTTTTGAGATCGCGCGGCCCGCCCGGGTGCTGCCGGTAAAGCTGATCATCTCGACATCCGGGTGGCTGGACAGGCGCGAGCCGACCCCGGCCCCGTCGCCGTTCACCAGGTTGAACACGCCCGGCGGAATCCCGGCGTCATGGCAGAATTCTGCAAAAAGCATGCTGGAAAGTGGCGATTCCTCGGATGGTTTCAGCACACAAGTGCAACCCGCCAGCAGCGCCGGGATCACCTTCAGCGTCACCTGGTTCATCGGCCAGTTCCACGGCGTGATCAGGCCGACGACCCCGATCGGCTCCAGCGCGATCATGGTATCGGGCGCGTGCGGACCCAAGGGTCGCACCCATTCCATGTGGTCAAACGCCTTGAGGAAGTTCTTCAGATGCCAGGGCAGGCATTCCGCCTGGTCGCCGCGTGACATGTCGATGGGCGCGCCCATCTCGATGCTGATGGCCTGGGCCATCTCTTCCTTGCGCAGGTAATACTGCTGCAGGATGCCTTCGACCAGACGCCGACGCTCGGCCGGAGGCGTCGCCGCCCAACCCGGGAACGCCGCCTTTGCCGCCGCCACGGCCCGGTCGGTATCCGCCTCGGACCCCAAGGAGATCACCGCGCAGGTGTCCTCGGTCGAGGGATCGATCACCAGGCAGTCCTTCGGAGCCAGCGGCGCGACCCATTTCCCGTCGATGTAGAACTCACGCTTGGTGATCATGGCTGGCCTCTGGTTGAATTAATTTGATCATATTCTGACAGGTGCCGGACCCCGCCACAAGGGCAGGGTGCAAACCTTGCCAAATCCCTAACGCCCGCGGCCAAGCCCTTGATTCTCATGGAGCCGCAAACCTGTCCACGGTGGACAGATCATCCGACGGGCCGCACCATCACCGTCGAGGACGCGAATCCGAACAGGAACCGCAGCAGCCCCAGCTCCTCGGTCCGCACCGCCTGGAACCCCTGTCGCTCATACAGGGCCCGGGCCCGCCAGTTCTCCTGCACGACATCCAGCCGGACCACCCCGTAGCCCCTCTCCGCCGCCTCCTGATACAGGGCCGCAAGCAACAGCGATCCCACCCCCTTGCCCCGGTGAGCCTTTGCCACGCAGATCCCGTCGATCAGGAAACGGTCGTTGTCGACCTCACGCCCCAGGGTCCACAGAACGCCCCCCCGCCACCGCCCGCCAAAGCGACCGTAGATGAAGGTCAGATCGTCCCAGGTCCCGCCCGCAAAGCTGCCAGCCGGGGTCCGGTAGCCCGCGATCCCGACCAGCTCGCCGCCGTCGCCGACTGCCGAGAAACAGAGGTCATCCCGGATCACCCGCTGGAAGAACCTCTGCGCACGGTCGTCCGGCCCAAGGACCCGCCCCAGCTTTCCCCCGAACGCCTCCCAGTAGAGCCGAGCCGCCTGCGGCCGCAGCTCGGCATGCAGGCCGCGGAACACCGTCACGCCCATGTCAGCGCCTCGGCCAACAGGGCGGCATGGCCTGCCCCGAGTATCCAGCCCTCCTCACGCGCGTCGGGTGGGGCGTCGAACAGCGGTGCCAGCCGGTCGGCATGCGACAGGCGATGAAGCGAGGAAGCCAGTAGCCGGACCTGAGCCTGATCAGCAGGCAACCCCCGGGCATTGGCCAGGATCGCCACCGGCCCGGCCAGAAGCGACGGGTAGACCTCGGCCAGCACGACCGGTCCGACGGGCGCAGCGAAAGGCCAGACCGCGACCCCCGGCATCTGCGACAGGCGGTGGATCATCGGCAAGCCCAGCAGGCTTTGCGAGCCGACCGAGCCGGGGTTGAACAGCATCCAGGGACTTTTCGCACCCCGGGCCGCCGCCTCGGCCAACCGGGTTTCGGCAAGGCCAAGCGCGGCATAGTCGATCCCGGCGCGGCGGTAGGGCAGGCCGGGGTGCTGCTGGCCGGTCGGGTGACTCCAGAACGGACCCGGGCCTTCGGGGAAGCCCGCGTTGATCCGGGCTGCGACCTCGAAGCGGTTGTTCCGGTTGTCCGGTCCGTCCGAGATCGCGCCGTCGAGCCAGGCCCAGACCGCGTCTGCCCGAGCCTCTCCGGTCAGTCTGGCAGCAAAGCCTGCGGGGTAGCCCATCGCGAAGTCGAACCCGACGAGCAGGCGCAAGCCCTGGGCGCGGGCCGTGTCGATCAGCGTCACCAGCCGAGCCTCGGCGGTGGCCCGCGTGCGGTGGTGCCATTCGGCACAACCTTCGGCATCGTGACAGCCGATCCAGACGGAATTGGTCCGGTTCGTCGGGCTGGTGGGCATGTTCGCCGCCGACCAGTCCACCACGATCACCCGGTCAAACCGCAAGGCCCGTCTCGCGCAGGATGAAATCCGCCACCGCCACCGTGTCGTTCAGGTCCAGGACCGGCACCGGCAGAACCAGCGCCGCATCGGTCGCGACCGCCCGGACCAGGGGGTCGCCAGGCTGGATCAAAGGGTGGCCGGTTTCGGCGCGCCAGACCTCGACCTTGGAGTGGGCGTCGCGCTTGTAGCCCTCGACCAGCACCAGGTCGACGGGGGACATGCGGGCGAGGACTGCGGGCAGTTCCGGCTCGGTCCCCCGGTGTTCCACCAGGATTGCCAGCCGGTCGGCCGAGGCGAGAACTACTTCCTGCGCCCCGGCCTGTCGGTGGCGCCAGGTGTCCTTTCCCGGGTGGTCCAGATCGACCGCGTGATGCACATGCTTGACCGTGGACACGCTGAACCCGCGACCGGTGATCTCGGTCACCAGACGCTCCATCAGGCTGGTTTTCCCCGAGTTCTTCCAGCCGATCACGCCATAGACCTTCATGCCGCCCCCTTCAGCAGGGCCTCGGCGGCGGCAAGGTCTTCGGGTGCGTTCAGGTTCATGAAGGCGCGGGCATCGGGGAACTGCGCGCGGGCGGCATCATGGGCGGTGGTAAAGCGGGTCACCTTTGCCTCGCCGCTGTCCAGAAAGGCGGCAAGCGCGGGGGCGATGTCCACCGGCCACATAGCCGTCGCGGGCTGGTCTCCCTCTGCCGTCGCCGCAAGGGCCAACCCTTCGGCCGAAGTCTCGGAGGCAAGCAGCAGCTGCGGCACCAGATCTCCGGGCAGGAAGGGGGTGTCGCAGGGGGTGGATACGACATGCGTCGCCCCCATTTCGGCCGCTGCCGTCAAAGCCGCCAGCACACCGGACAAGGGACCCTGCGGCACCGCATCCGCCAGCACGGGGCAGCCAAACCCCGCAAACCGTGCCGCATCGCCATTGGCCGAGATCAATACGCGGTCGACCTGAGGATCAAGCCGGTCCAGGACATGTGCCAGCAACGGACGCCCGGCAAGCGGCAGAAAGGCCTTGTCCCGCCCGCCCATGCGCCGCGCCTGCCCGCCCGCAAGGATCACCCCGAAAATGCGCAAGTCATCTGCCTTCCACTGGCAAGAGCGAGAACCCTGCCGAACCCCGCGTCCGGATCAAGCAAGCGCGCGGGAGGACCGCTAAAGCGGTGTGCCGTCCCGTTGCACCAGCAAGACGCCGTAGTTGTTGTCGTCATCATCGTCGACGATCACCCGCGTCGTCACCCCCGGCAGGCGGCCAAAGGCATTGGCCAGCTTTCTTGGAAAGAGGGTCTGCGGCAAGGATTCAAAGCCGGGCACCCCGCGCATGATGGCAGAATTGGCGTTGGTGCACATGCCCTTGGCCACTGCACCATACGCCTTGACGCGCGCCAGCATCAGTTCCGCCACCTCGGGCGAGACAAAAACCTTCTGCTCGATCGTGTCGTAGGTGATGCGGGTATGGTAGTCGATATAGAAGGCGATGGCCTTGTCGGTCATGCCGAAAGTCACGTCGTTCCGCTCTGGCAACAGCGGGTGATACCAGGTCCCCGCCGGGTCGAAGATCACGCGCTCGGACGCGTTGACCAGGATCGCCGAATGCGCCCCCGATCCGGTCCGCTTGTTCACCACGGTGTAAAGCGTGATGGACGGTGGCTCGTCCGAGACGAAGCGGGCGGCGTCGACCTGCTCTTGCGGTGCCCATTTCGGCTCGGCCCCGCAAGCTGCGAGGACCAGAACGGCCACCAGGCCAAGGACAAGACGAATGCGGCGACCCAACACAGCCCCCCGATCAGGCGTTGACCAGCGCCATGAAGATCAGCACGCCAATCGCTATCCCGGCAACCCAGACCGACATGCGGATGAAGCCCGCAAAGGTCTTTTCGTGCGCACGGATATCCATCGATCCGTGCACATGCTCTGAGTGGTTGTGATCGGCCATCGTCGCGTTCCCTTGTGGTCTGTTCGTTGTGAAACCCAATAGCCTATTCGACCGGACCTGTCACGGGGGCGGATCAACCTGCCGAACCGTCTCCGGAATCGCCGCCGAGCCACCCCGAAGTCAACTGGAACCCGATCCGGCGCGGCGGGTCGGCCTCGGCCTCTTTCGGGACGGCGCGCAGGGTCACGGACAACTGCGTCACGTGCTGGATCAGCTGGGTTTTTGCACCGGTCTCGTCCCGGCCGTAAAAGCTGATGATGTCCGGGTCGAAATAGCCGAGCCCCTCGATCCGCAGCACCCCCGATTCGTCCGACGCAAAGCCCATCGCGATCTCCTGTTCGGCGTCGAGCTGCTTTTCAAAGTTGCGGATATAGGCGACCAGCCGGTCATGCGCCCATTCGGCGGGGCTTTTCGGTTTGGCCGCAGGCTTTCGGGCAGCGGGTGTCTTGGCCTTGGCCATGGGGCGCATCCTTACCTGGGGTGCCGCCCAGAGAACGCAAATCCGCGCCCGCCCGCAAGGGGTCAGGCGTGGCCCGCCTCGGCCTCGATCTGGGCCTTCGATTTCCGGCCGCGCTCGGTGGCGGATTTCAGTTGCCCGCAGGCGGCCATGATGTCCTCGCCGCGCGGGGTGCGGATCGGGGTGGCAAAGCCCGCATGATACAGGATGTCGGCAAAGGCATGGATGCGGTTGCCCGAAGACCGCTTGTAGGGCGCGCCGGGCCATTCGTTGAAGGGGATCAGGTTCACCTTCGCCGGGATGCCCTGAAGCAGCGCCACCAGCCGGTGCGCATCTTCCTTGGTGTCGTTCACCCCGTCCAGCATGACGTATTCGAAGGTGATGCGTTCGGAATTGGACAGGTTCGGATAGGCCTTCAGCGCCTCCAGCAGGGTCGCGATGTTCCAGCGCCTGTTGATCGGGACCAGCTGGTCGCGGACCTCGTCCGTGGTGGCGTGGAAGCTGACGGCCAGAAGGCAGCCGATCTCGGTGGCGGTCCGGGCAATCTCGGGCACGACACCGCTGGTGGACAGGGTGATCCGGCGGCGGCCGAGCGCGATGCCCTCGCCGTCCATCACGATCTGCATCGCGTCGCGGACGTTGTCGAAGTTGTAGAGCGGCTCGCCCATGCCCATCAGGACGATGTTGGAAACCAGCCGCACCTCCTCCTTGGGCGCGCCCGGCACCGGCCATTCGTCCAGATCGTCGCGGGCCATCATCACCTGACCGACAATCTCGGCCGCGGTCAGGTTGCGCACCAGTTTCTGCGTGCCGGTGTGGCAGAAGGAACAGGTCAGCGTGCAGCCGACCTGGCTGGAGATGCACAGTGTCCCGCGGTCGGTTTCCGGGATGTAGACCACCTCGACCTCGTGGCCGCCCGCGATGCGGACCAGATACTTGCGCGTGCCGTCTTCCGAGATCTGCCTTGTGACAACCTCGGGGATCTCGATCACGAAATGCCGGGTCAGCAGCGCCCGATAGTCCTTGGCAAGGTTCGTCATCAGTGCAAAGTCGCGGACGCCCCAGTGGTAGACCCACTGCCACAGCTGCCCCAGTCGCATCCTGGCCTGCTTTTCCGGCGTGCCCGCAGCGATGAGAGCGGCGCGCAGCGCCTCACGGGTCAGGCCGACGACGTTGGTCTTGTCCGAAGCCGGCAGCTTGCGCGGCAGGGTCAGCACGTCCTGAGTGATCGGGGCGGTCATCTGGCAGATCCTTTCACGGGGCCTTGTCACAGGCGATCTGAATTGGCGCGGATATAGGACAGGGGGTCGCAAAAGAAAAGCGCCCCGCGACGGGGCGCCTGTTGGTCATTCACGGCAGATTACTGGCAACGCTTCGCGGCGTCTTCCATCGCGGCGGTGAACCCGCGCAGGCTGAAGGTATCCTTGGTCTCGGTGCCCTTGCCCGACCGCGCGGACAGCGTGGCCGAAGTTCCCGCCTTCATCGCTTCCAGAAGTTTCGCGTCATCCTCGGCACTGCCCGGCCAGGCCCATTCGCCATCGGTGAAAAGCTGATATGGGGTGCCGTCGATCGATACGTCGACCGTCGAACCGCTGGCGAAGGGATAGCCTCCGGCAAAGCTGATTTCGCCCGGCTTGCCGGGGCGGAAGGTGACGAACAGAAGGATGTCGCCGCGCCGCACCGAAACCGGCTGCCCGTCACGGGTGTTCACCGTCTCTTTCGGCTTCGAGACGCCCCAGCATTCCTTGGGGCTTTCCTCGGTGAAGACGTTCCAGTCCGTCATCGTGGCGACCCGATTGGTCGATTCCTGAGCCTGGGCCGAAGCCCCGGAGAATAAGATCGCGGCAACCGCAAGCGTGCGACCGAAAAGGGAAGTCATGTCTGACGCAGCCTCCAAGCTGTCTTCGTGCCTCGCCGTTTGCCAGGTCCTTCTGGACCCTTTTGGCTGGCGCGGCTCCGTTCTACCCGATATTCCAGCCATAATCAAAAGAGCTTACCCGCGAAAGCCCCGTGGGCGACAATTCGCGCACATGTGACGGAGACGAGGCGATGGCGAAAGTGAACGAGGGTGCAGTGCCGATGCTGGAAGCCTGGCGCGGCGGACTGCTTGAGAATGCGCATGTCGGCCACGCAGTGATCTGCGATGCAAAGGGCATCGTGCAGTCCTGGGGGAACCCGAAGGCAGTCATCTTTCCACGATCCGCGGCCAAGATGCTTCAGGCCCTGCCGCTGATCGAAACCGGCGCGGCCGCGGCGCGCGGGTTGTCGGACGCGCATCTGGCGCTTGCCTGTGCCAGCCACGAAGGCGCGGAGATGCACGTCGGGATGGCCGGACGCTGGCTGGCCGATCTCGGCCTGGCCGAATCCGACCTGCGCTGCGGTGCGCATGAACCGGACAACCGGGCCGAGCGTGACCGCCTGATCCGCGCAAGCGAACAGCCCTGCCAGTTGCACAACAACTGCTCGGGCAAGCACACCGGCTTCCTGACCGTTACCCAGCATCTGAAAGCCGGGCCGGAATACAACGAGATTGACCACCCGCTGCAAATCGCGGTCCGCGCCGCGACCGAGGAAACGACCGGCGAGACGGTGGCGGGCTGGGGCGTCGACGGCTGCTCGGCCCCGAACTTCGCGATGACGGTCGAAGGGCTGGCCCGGGCGATGGCGAGGTTTGCAACGGCCCGCGAAG
This sequence comes from Pseudomonadota bacterium, assembly GCA_040385165.1. Taxonomy (GTDB): domain Bacteria; phylum Pseudomonadota; class Alphaproteobacteria; order Rhodobacterales; family Rhodobacteraceae; genus Tabrizicola. The sequence continues at coordinate 549,719 of JAZKHX010000001.1, forward strand.
GCCACGGCGCCCGGGAAAGCGCGATGCACCGGTTGACCCGGGCCATTGCCAGGCATCCCGAACTTGTATCGGGCGAGGGTCAGCCCTGCGCCGACCTGATGCGCGCGATGGACGGCCGGGTCGCGACCAAATTCGGAGCAGATGGCGTCTACGTCGCGATCGTGCCGGAACGCGGGCTTGGCATCGCGCTCAAGATCGTCGATGGCAATTCGCGCGCCAGGGTGGCAGCCATCACGGCCCTTCTGGTGAAAATCGGCGTTCTCGACCCGGCCCATCCGGCGACGGTCAAGCGGTTGAGCCCGGTGTTGCGCAACTGGCGGGACCTGGAAACCGGCTTCATCCGCCTGGCGGACGGCTTTCCGGGCTGACGCCATTCCCGGTTGATTTAAGGGGCGAAGCGGGTAATCTTTGCCCATGAACGCCGAGGCGCCGATCCCCTTTCCCCATGCCGACCGCATCGCCGATGAGGTCCGTTTCGACCGGAAAGAGCTTGGCCAGATCCTGCGCGTCTATGGCCGGATGGTCGCAGCGGGGGAATGGCGCGACTATGCCATAGCCGCCATGCGCGATCTTGCCGTCTTCGCGGTGTTTCGCCGCACGGCCGAAACGCCGCTTTACCGGATCGAAAAGCGCCCGAAGCTGCGCGCACGTCAGGGCCTCTATGCCGTCGTCGGCATGGATGGCCGGGTGCTTCGCCGGGGACAGGATCTCGATCAGGTGCTGAAAGTGCTGGAACGGCGTCTGATCGGACCGGTCTGACCCCGCCAGCCTTTAGGTCGGCTGCGCAGCCTGGAGCCGCTGCCGCGTCTGCACCAGCCCGCCGCCGCCCGCCGAAATCCGCGCCACGGCGTCCTTCATGCCTTCTATGGACACTGACATCGTGTGCCCGTTCGCATGGATCAGCCGGTCGCGATCCACCACCAGCGCGACGTGGCCTTTCCAGAAGATCATGTCGCCCCGCTTCATCGGCTCGTTCGGGGCAAGCTGTCGGCCCAGCGACATCTGCATGTCGCTGTCGCCGGGGCAGGGCAGGCCGCAGCTGTGCAGCGCAAGCTGGACAAGACCCGAACAGTCCAGCCCGAAGCGCGAGTTCCCGCCCCAAAGGTAGGGCGTGCCCAGCAGGCTTTCGGCGACCGCCACCGGATCGTCGTACCAGTCGCCGAGGGCGCGAAGGTGGCGCAGCGGCACAAAGCCATGTGGCGTGTTCGCCCAGGCCCCCCAGGACCCGACGACCGCCAGCCGAGAGCCAAGGCTCAGCGCCATCCGCTCTGGGGCCTGAACCTGCGGCTCGGCGTAAAGATGTGTGCCGGGGGCCGCGACCCAATGCGTCGGCGCCGGGCCCTGGCCAAGCTCACTTTCCGCCATCCAGCCGCAATAGCCGTCCTTGGCCGACATCACGAACACATAGCCGTGGTCGCGGTCGATCACGGTGACCGCCTCGCCCATCAGAAGCTGTCGGTCGCGTGCGCCACCCGGGCTTTCGCACAGGTTCGCCACCGGCACGATCACCTGTGCCTGCAAGCCTTCGGTCAGGGGCGCATTCACCACGCCGGAAAGCGAGACATGCGCCACCCGGCCGGAAAAGGGCGTCAGCCGTCTGTCCATCGCCTGCTCCTAAACTCGTCCTGCCACTGCAACCTGGTCACCATAGCACGGCCCGCCAAGGGCGCCGCCCGTTCAGAGTTTCATCATTTCGGCCAGCCCTTCAAGCACTGCCCGCGCGCCCTGTCCGGCGGCCCCCTTGGGACGGGCAGGCTGGTCGCTGGGCGAATGGCCGTAGATGTCAAAATGCAGGTAGCGCGGACCGATCACAAAGCGCCGCAGGAAAAGCGCCGCCGTGATCGATCCCGCAAAGCCGAAGCCCGGCGCGTTGTCGAGATCGGCGATACCCGGCTCGATCACGCTTTCATAGGCGTCGTGGAACGGCATGCGCCAGACCGGATCGAACCCCGCCTTCGCCCCCGACTCCAGTGCCGAAGCCAGGCCCGCGTCGTCCGTGTAATAGGGCGCAAGGTCCGGGCCCACCGCCACCCGCGCCGCTCCCGTCAGCGTGGCCATGCTGACCAGCACCTCCGGCCCGTCCTCGCAGGCGTAGGCGAGCGCATCCGCCAGAACCAGCCGCCCCTCGGCGTCCGTATCGTTCACTTCGACGGTCAGGCCCTTACGGCTGGTCAGGATGTCCTTCGGCTTGATCGCGTTGCCCGCGACCAGGTTCTCGACCGCCGGGATCAGCACGCGCAACTGCACCGCGAGCCCCAGCGTCATGATCATCTGCGCAAGGCCAAGGACCGTCGCTGCCCCGCCCATGTCCTTTTTCATCAGGTTCATGCCCGCCGACGGCTTGAGGTTCAGCCCGCCCGTGTCGAAGCAGACCCCCTTGCCGACCAGCGTCAGTTTCGGCCCCCTGTCCCCCCAGCGCAAGTCCAGAAGCCTTGGCGCGCGGGGGCTGGCCCGCCCGACCGCATGGATCATCGGGAAGTTCCGTGCCAGAAGATCTGCGCCCCGGATCGCCTCGATGCGTGCCCCGAATGTCCCGGCCAACGCGGTCGCGGCGGCTTCCAGTTCCGCCGGACCCATGTCTTCCGCCGGGGTGTTGATCAGGTCGCGGGTCAGCGCCTCGCCTTCGGCCATCGCGACCAGCCGGGCAGGGTCCAGGCCGTCCGGACAGACCAGGCGGGGCAGGGCGCCGGCTTTCCGGCCCGGGCGGTAGCGGTCAAAGCGGTAGCCCGACAAAAGCCAGCCCAGCGCAGCTTCGGTCGCCTCCTCGGCGGACAGCTTGCCGGTCAGAGCCCAGCTGTCGGCCGGAAGCCCCGGCACCGCCTTGGCCAGACCGAACCGAGTCCGCCGCCGCGCCTGGGCCGTGCCAAGTCCCACCACCGCGCCCGCGACGCCCCCGTCCGACGTCGGCAAAAGCCGCAACTCGCCAAGGGTCGCCTCGAATCCCGTTGCCTGCAGCCAGCCTGCCCAGGCGGCACCCTGATCGTCCTGAAACAGCGCCAGATCCTCCGGGCGAAGGACATGCAGGGGCTTGGCGGCCGAAGTCGGATCAGCGAAGGCGATGGTCACGCGAAGAGGCATCCTTGCGACAGACTGTTGGCGCTGGAGTTAGTTGCCGTGCTTACCGGCCAGAAAGCAAGTGTTTCCAGAGCATTGCGGCGAATTGCCTATGAGTCTACGCAAATCCGGACCCGGGAAACAGCCCTGTCGCGCCGGAGGAACGTCGCGCCGAGCCAGAGGATTGAACGCAACCTGGGCTGTGCAACCAAGCCTTGTGCGACTTGGCCCGAGGCCGCCAGAGATGGCGCGCCGTGAAGGGAGCGCGGGCCAGCCCGCCGCGGCGAGCCGCCTATTTCAGCTGATCGGCCAGCCCCGGCTCTGACACCAGCGACCGTTCGGCGACCCGCAGAAGCCGCGCCCAGACCGCAGAGAAGGCCGTCCCGTCAGCGCGCTCAAGGCAGGTCTTGGCATCCCCTGCCACGTTGGCCAGGCTCGACAGCCCCAGATCGCCCGCCAGCCGCGCCAGTCGCGCCAAATGCCCGGCAAGTTCGCGCAGATCCTGCGCCCGCACCTTTTCGGCAATTCCGGCCATTGTCAGCGCAAGTTCCCCCAGCGCCCGCGTGACCATCTGCTCGGCAACCGGAGCGCCCAGATTGCGGTAGATCACCGCGATCGCCTCGACATCCTGACGCACGACTTCGCGCAGTCTGAGAGCGGTAACCTCTCCCATCTCATACACCCAAGTTTCTACACACCCGTCTGCCAACTTCCGCCAGCATGCTGAAGATTTGGTTGCCCCGACCGGGCCCAGCCCGGATTTTGCCTCTCGAATTTTCTGCAAATGCCGCTTAGGCAGGGGTCAGCACCAAGGATTCCGGACCATGACCCATATCCGACCGCTTCCCGCCTATCTGGTCCAGCGTTTTCACGGCTGGCGCGCCACGACCTATCAGGACAACCGCGCCTGGTATCGCCGGCTTGCCGAAAGCGGCCAGCATCCGCGCGCGATGGTGATCTCGTGTTGTGACAGCCGCGTGCATGTCACCTCGATCTTCGGCGCGGATGAAGGCGAATTCTTCATTCACCGCAACGTCGCCAACCTTGTTCCGCCCTATAACCCGGACGGCGAATACCACGGCACTTCGGCGGCGGTGGAATATGCCGTCACCGGGCTTGGCGTGGCCCATATCGTCGTGCTTGGCCATTCCAACTGCGGCGGGGTCAAGGGCTGCCATGACATGTGCCGGGGCCACGCGCCGCACCTTGAAGAAAAGACCAGCTTTGTCGGCCGCTGGATGGATATCCTGCGCCCCGGTTTCCAGAAGGTTGCGACCCTGCCAGACGACCAGATCCTGCCCGCGCTGGAAAAGCAGGCAGTCCTGACCAGCCTCGAAAACCTGCTGACCTTCCCCTTCGTCAGGACTGCGGTCGAAGATGACCGGCTGACCCTGCACGGGCTCTGGACCGACACCGGCGAAGGCGGGCTGGAGCAGTATGACCCGGCGCGGGGCGGATTCTTTCCCGTCTGAAATTCAGAAGCCCCGGCGGATCGCTCCACCGGGCCGTCGCTGGGCCCGGAAGGATCAGCCCGCCGCCGTCACCGCCCGCCCGGTCAGGACCTTGACCAGATTCGCCCGATAGGCGGCCGACCCGTGCAGGTCCGCGTTCATGCCGGACGCATCCACCTTCAGCCCCGACAGGGCCGAGGCTGAAAAATCCGCCGACAGCGCCCGCTCGGCCTCGGCCCAGCGGAAGACACCGTCGTTGCCCGCGCCCGTGACAGCGACCCGGACCCCGTTTGCGAACTTCGCAACGAAGACCCCGGTCAGGGCAAAGCGGCTGGCGGGCTGGTTGAACTTCACATAGGCCGCCTTCTGCGGGATCGGAAAGACGACCGAGGTGATGAACTCCCCCTCTTCCAGCGCCGTGGTGAAAAGGCCCTGGAAGTAGTCGTCCGCCGCGATCTTGCGCTTGTTCGTGACCACCGTCGCACCGGATGCCAGCACCGCCGACGGATAGCACGCCGCCGGGTCGTTGTTGGCAACAGACCCGCCGATGGTGCCGCGAGAGCGCACCGCCGGGTCGCCGATGCCACCGGCCAGGGCGGCAAGCGCCGGGTAGTGCGCCTTGGCCTCCTTGGCGACGACAGCGTGCGACGTCGCCGCCCCGATGTGCAGCCCGCCGTCGCCCATGCAGACGCCCTGCATCTCGGCGATGCCGGTCAGGCTGACCAGCACCGACGGGGCGGCAAGCCGCTGCTTCATCGTCGGGATCAGCGTTTGCCCGCCCGACAGGGCCTGAGCGCCACCAGCGCCCAAAGCCTTGGCGGCATCCGCAATGGTCGAGGGTTTTGCGAAATCGAAGTTGTGCATGGTGTCCCCCTTAACCGTTGATCGCCGACCAGACCCGCGACGGCGAGACCGGCATGTCGATATGCGTGACGTGGGCATGCCCGCCGCGCTGCAGCGCGTCGATCACCGCGTTGACCACTGCCGGAGGGGACCCGATGGCCCCCGCCTCGCCGCAGCCCTTCACCCCAAGCGGGTTGTGTGTGCAGGGCGTCTGGCAGGAATAGTCGACGTTGTAGAACGGCACGTCCTCGGCCCGCGGCATCGGGTAGTCCATGTAGGACCCTGTCAGCAGCTGGCCAGTTTCGTCATAGGTGGTGAACTCGCACAGCGCCTGGCCGATCCCCTGGCCGACGCCGCCATGCACCTGACCCTCGACGATCATCGGGTTCATGATGTTGCCGAAGTCGTCGGCGCAGTGAAAGGCCACCACGTCGACCTTGCCGGTGCCCTCGTCCACTTCGACCTCGCAGATATAGGCCCCTGCCGGGTAGGTGAAGTTGGCCGGGTCGTAGAACGCCGTCTCCTCCAGCCCCGGTTCGAGCGTCTCCAGCGGGTAGTTGTGCGGGACGTAAGCCGAGAACGCGATCTCGCCGAAGGTCTTGGCCTTGTCGGTGCCAGCGACGCTGAACTTGCCGTCGGCGAAGGTGATGTCACCTTCGGATGCTTCCAGCATGTGGGCCGCGATCTTCTTGCCTTTGGCCACGATCTTGTCGAGCGCCTTGTCCATCGCCACTCCGCAGACCGCGAGGCTGCGCGAGCCGTAAGACCCCATCCCGAAGGGAATCTTCGACGTATCGCCATGCACGATCTCGACCGAGCTTTCCGGCACCCCCAGCTTCGAGGCCACTATCTGCGGGAAGACGGTTTCATGCCCCTGCCCGTGGCTGTGCGCCCCGACCATGACGCTGATGTTGCCAGTCGCGTTCACCCGAACGGTTGCCGCATCATAGAGCCCGACACGCGCGCCAAGGATGCCGACCAGATGGCTTGGGGCGATGCCGCAAGCCTCGATCCAGGTGGACAGCCCCATGCCGCGCAGGCGCCCTTTGGCCTTGGACGCCGCGACGCGCTTTGCAAAGCCCGATACGTCGGCCATCTCCATGACCTTGTCCAGCGTCGCATGGTAGTTGCCGGTGTCGTAGGCCAGCGCGACGGGCGTGGTATAGGGGAACATGTCGGTGGTGACGAAGTTCTTCCGGCGCACCTCGAACGGGTCAAGGCCCAGCTCGCGGCACATCTTGTCCACCACCCGCTCCAGCGAATAGGTCGCTTCGGGGCGGCCCGCGCCGCGATAGGCATCGACGGGGGCCGTGTTGGTGAAGACCGTCTTCACGTTCACATAGACGTTCGGCACCTTGTAGGGCCCGGCCATCAGCGTGCCATGCAGGAAGGTCGGCGTCACCGTGGCGAAGTTCGACAGATACGCGCCAACGTTCGCCATCGTCTCTGTGCGGAAGGCGATGAAGGTGCCATCCTTTTCGCAGGCCAGCTCGATCTTCGTCACGTGGTCGCGGCCATGCGCGTCCGAGAGAAAACTTTCCGACCGTTCCGCAGTCCATTTCACCGGTCGATGCAGCTTCTTCGCCGCCGCCAGCACCAGCGCCTCTTCGCCGTAGTGATAGATCTTCGACCCGAAGCCACCGCCCACGTCCGGGGCCACGACCGTCAGCTTGTTCTCCGGGATGCCCAGGACGAAGGCCGCGACCAGAAGCCGGGTCAGGTGCGGGTTCTGGCTGGTCGTGGTCAGCTTGTAGTCGCCGGTGCCGGGGAAATACTCGCCGATGCTGGCCCGAGGCTCCATCGCGTTCGGTATCAGGCGGTTGTTCACCAGTTCCAGCGTGGTGACATGCGGCGCGGCCTTGATCGCGGCATCCACCTTGGCGCGATTGTCCTCGATCCAGCCCCAGTCGTAGCACTGGTTGTCCGGGATCTCGTCATGCACCCGGTTCGAGCTGTCGGCCAGCGCCGCCGCCATGTCGATGATCGCGGGCAGGTCCTCGATCACGCTGTCATCGGCGATCTGCTGGGCTGCATCCTTGGCCTGAGCATAGGTTTCGGCCACAACCGCGGCATAGGCATCGCCGACGTGGCGCACTTTGCCATGCGCCAGAACCGGGCGCTTGGGTTCGCGCATCGGCTCGCCATTGCGGCTCTTGATCAGCCAGCCTGCCGGATTGCCGCCGACATCCTTGAAATCCTCGCCGGTGAAAACGGCCAGAACGCCCGGCATCGCCGCCGCCTTGGCGGTGTTGACCGACTTGATCCGCCCATGCGCAACCGTCGAGCGGACGAATACCGCCGCCGCCTGCCCGTGAATGGTGATATCATCAGTGTAGTTGCCCCGCCCGGTCAGAAATCGGATGTCTTCGCGGCGCTTGCTGGACGCGCCTATCCCGTGATCCTTCGGCATCTGATCCCCCTATTCCGCAGCAAGGGCGCTGACGTCCTGCCCAGAGGCAGCCATCACGGCCTTGACGATGTTGTGATATCCCGTGCAGCGGCAGATGTTGCCATCCAGATAGTGCCGCACCTCGGCCTCGGTCGGCCTGGGGTTTTCCGCCAGCAAAGCAGCCGAAGACATCACCATGCCCGGCGTGCAGAAGCCGCACTGCAGCCCATGGTGGTCCTGGAACGCTTGCTGGATCACGCCCAGTGAGCCATCCGCATTCGCCATGCCTTCGATGGTCTTGATCGAAGCTCCCGCCACGTCCGCCGCAAAGACGGTGCAGCTTTTCACCGGCCGGCCATCGACATGCACCACGCAGGCACCGCACTGGCTGGTGTCGCAACCGACATGGGTGCCGGTCAGGCCCAGCCCCTCGCGCAGAAAGCCGGACAGCAGCGTCCGCCCCTCAACCTCACCGGAAACGGACTTGCCGTTCACGGTCATCGAGACCTTCGTCATCCTCATCCTCCCTGGGTATTCCTAGGTATTTCCGCGCTGTCGGTTCAGCCGAGCAGTCGTTTGAACCAACCCTTCTTCTTTTCACCCGAATCGGCAACAGCTTCTTCGGTCACTTCTTCGGGCGTGGGCTCTTCGACCGCCGCCTGGAATCGGCTGAAGAACTCGTCCGCCAGCTTTTTCGCGAAGCTGTCGATGATCCGGCTGCCCAGTTGCGCGATCTTGCCGCCGACATTTGCCTCGGCCTCGTAAGTCAGCCGGGTGCCGCCTTCGACCGGCTCGAAGCTGACATTCGCACCGCCCTTGGCAAAACCCGCGACACCGCCCTTGCCCTCGCCGGAGATTCTCAGCGACCGGCCCTCGACGATGTCGGACAACTGCACCAGGCCGGTGAAGGTGGCCGAAACCGGCCCGACCTTCTGCTTCACCACCGCCTCGTAGCCGTCAGCCACGGATCCGGTCAGGCTTTCGCAGCCGGGGATACACTCTTTCAGGACGTCCGGGTTCAGGATCGCGTCCCACACGACCTTCGGGTCCGCCTTGATCTCGCGGGTGTCGGTCAGCTTCATGTGCAAGGTTCCTCTGCTTTGGCTGAGCCCGGGGTGTGGTCGGGCCAAGGGTTGTGCCACCTGAACTGCAGGTTCACCGCTCGGATACCGTGAAGTCCAGCCTGAACTTGGAATCGCCGTCCGGAGTGCCCGGCCCTTTCAAGATGCCGGAATGCGCTTGCACGGACCGCTTTCCTTGCCGACCTGCCGTCTGTAAGCTTGAACTGTCCTGTCCCCAGTCGCTGAAAGGTCCAAGTCATGCCAGCACGTCCGCACCGCCGTTCGGTTCTTGCCGGGATGGCGGCGTTTCCCTTTGTGACCGCCGACATCGGCCTGGCCGGGTCCGGGCGGGAACGCCCCTTCAATCTGCGCGTCGTGATGTCGGGCCACAGCCTGACCGACCCGCTGCCGTATCCCCTGTCGATCATGGTCAAGGCGGCAGGGGGCGCTGGATCGCGCGGGATGCTGATCGACAGCTCCACCATCCCCGGCAGCACGGCAAAACTGCGCTGGCAGCCGGAAACACCCCTTCAGGTCGACGCGAAACGCGACATCGCGAAATACGATACGCTGGTGCTGACCGAGCGGGTTGCGGTCCGCTCTGCGTTCGAATGGGAAGACGCCCAAGACATCGCGCTGAAGTGGTTCATCCACGCCTGGACGAAAGGAAATGCCGGAAAAGGGGCCGAGACAATCTACTATGCCTCCTGGATCGGCATCAAGAGCGGGCCGGGAAACACCGACGAATATGACATGCCCGATGAACGGCAGATCCCTTTCCGCGAGCGCCTCGATCTGGAAATGGGCACCTGGCAGGACATCGCCGATTATGTGAACCGGAAGCGCCCGGCAGGAAGCCCGCCGATGCGGGTGATCCCGGGGCCAAAGCTGATGGCGGCGGTCTACGATGCGATCGCTGCCGGGACGGCACCGGGGCTTTCGGCGATAAAGGATCTGTTCGAGGACGAGATTCACGTCAATGCCAAAGGGGCTTTCCTGATCGCTCTGGCGCATTTCGCGGTGATCTACGGGCGCGACCCGCGCACGGTTCCCAAACTCCGCGGCGAGCCGGGCTGGCCATCGCAAGAACTGGCCGAATGGATGAAGACGCTGGTCTGGGAGGTGTTGCGCACCTATCCGGACAGCGGGCTCGCCTGAAGGCCGCCCGGTGCCGCTCGCTGTGACGGGCTGGTCCTAGACCAGCTTCGCCTCGATCACTTCCCAGATGCGGGCTGCGGTGTTGGTGCCGTCGAACCGCTCCAGCTCCTGAATGCCGGTGGGAGAGGTCACATTGATCTCTGTCAGCCAGTCGCCGATGACGTCGATGCCGACGAAAACCTGACCTTTCTCGCGCAGGGTCGGACCGATTGCGCCGCAGATCTCGAGATCGCGGTCCGTCAGGCCAACTTTCTCGGGTCGCCCGCCGGCATGCATGTTCGAACGGGTCTCGCCTGCCTGCGGCACGCGGTTGATCGCACCCACCGGTTCGCCATCGACCAGAATGATCCGCTTGTCGCCCTTTTCGACGGCGGGCAGGAACTTCTGCACGATCAGGGGCTCGCCGTTGATGCCCATGAACAACTCGTGCAGCGACGACAGATTGCGATCGTTCGGGTCGAGCCGGAAGACCCCTGCGCCGCCATTGCCGTAAAGCGGCTTCAGGATGATGTCGCCGTGCCGGTGCTTGAAGGCCCGGATGGTGGCCAGGTCGCGCGCGATGGCGGTCGGGGGGGTCAGCGACGGAAACCGCAAGACAAGCAGCTTTTCGGGGCAGTTGCGGACCCAGAATGGATCATTCACGACCAGGGTCTTGGGATGGATCATCTCCAGAAGATGCGTCGTGGTGATGTAGCCCATGTCGAAGGGCGGGTCCTGGCGAAGCCAGACCACATCGAAATCGCCAAGGTCAACCTCGGTCTCCTCGCCATAGGTGACATGGTTCCCGACCTCGCGCCGGACCTCGATCGGCCAGCCGCGCGCCATGACGCGGCCTTCGACAAAGGCCAGCCGGTCGGGCGTATAGAAGAAAAGGGCATGCCCGCGCGCCTGCGCCTCAAGCGCGATGCGGAATGTCGAGTCCGCGTTGATGTTGACCGACCCGATCGGGTCCATCTGCAGGGCTACCTTCAGGGGCATCGGCTTACTCCATCGTGCTGGAGCGAGTGATGGCTGAAGCCGAAGGAAGATGCAATTCAGCCCGCGAAGGCGTTTTCCACGACGTCGATCCGGCCCTGACCGTCGACCAGAGCCAGATCGATGCGGACATCGGTCAGAAGGCCCCCGGGTTCACCCGCGAGAAATTCGTCGACTGTTGCGAAGATGCGACGGATCTGGGTCGGCGAGATATGCGAGGCAGCCAGATCATGCGTCCGGCTTTGCTTGACTTCGACGAAGATCACAGCGTCGCCGCACCGGCCGATCAGGTCAATTTCGCCGGTGATGCCGCGCCAGTTCCGGGCGCAGATCGCAATGCCGAGGTCTTCATACCGGCGGGCTACCGAGGCTTCGGCAGCGTGGCCGGCAAGGTAATTCGTCAGGCCGCGCGCCTTGCGATCCTGCCGGGCAGGGGATGCGACGAAATCGAAGGGCATTCAGGCTGTTCCTTGGCTGCGGCTGAGGGCGATCCTGTAGGCAATCTTGCGGGACACGCCCAGAGTTTGCGATACAAAAGTTGCGGCATCCTTAACGGTCATCGACAGCAAGGCCGCGTCAAGCGCCGACCGGATGCTCTCTTCCGTCGCCTCGGCAGGAGCGGCGCGGTCGACGAGGACAACGATCTCTCCCTTGATGTCCCGCGCAGCGACCTCTGCCGCCAGCTGGTCAAGACTGCCCCGCATCACCTCTTCGAAGCGTTTGGTCAGCTCGCGGCAGACCACCGACTTGCGCGACCCGCCAAGGACTTTTGCCATTTCGGCCAGCAGTGCCGACAGGCGTTTCGGGCTTTCGTAAAGGATCAGCGTGGCCTGCACGCCAGCCAGTTCGGCCAGAAAACTGCGCCTTGCGGTCACCGCCGACGGGGCGAAGCCCGCGAACAGGAAGCGGTCCGAGGGCAGGCCCGACAGCGTCAGCGCGCAGATCGCTGCGCAAGGCCCGGGTGCCGCAAACATCGGCAGGCCAGCCGCCGCCGTCGCCCGCGCCAGTTCGAACCCCGGATCCGAGATCAGCGGCGTCCCCGCTTCGGACGCGTAGGCCAGGCTTTTCCCGTCGGCCAGCAGCCCGAGGAGCCGCTGCATCGGACCGTCGCCCGAATGGTCGTGGTAGGCGATCAGCGGCCGCCCGGCCAGGGCGACTCCGTGAATCTCCATAAGATGTTTCAGCGTCCTTGTGTCCTCGGCCACCAGCACATCTGCGCCCGACAGCACATCGAGCGCCCGCAGCGTGATGTCCCGCGCCGCGCCAATCGGCGTCGAGACGAAGTGCAACCCCGGCGGAATGGCGCGCAGCCCGGGTTTCCACAAGGAATCAGAGGTATCCGAGGTGTGCCTCACAAGTTTACTTCCCGCATCGAACCCTTTAGTTTGGCCCGCAATCGCAGTCGTGCTGCAACAGTGAGGAACCACCATGTTGTCCGTAATTCGTCGGGCCCGCAAGTCGCTGGGTCGGTTGTGTCTTGGTCTTGGCGCCGTGGTGCTGTCCGCCTGCGTTCCGACTGCCGGTCCCGGCCCCGCCGCACCCGGAAAGGGCGGTTCGGTGCAGGTGGCTCTGCTTGTGCCCTCGGGCTCGGGGCAGTCGCAGGACGATCTCTTCGGGTCCAACCTGGAAAACGCCGCGCGGCTGGCCATGGCCGATCTGTCGGGCGTCAGCATCGACCTGCGTGTCTACCGGACCGGCGGCAGCCCGGCGCAGGCTGCGGCGCTGGCCAGGCAGGCCGTGGACGAGGGCGCGCAAGTCATCCTCGGGCCGTTCTATTCCGAAGAGGCCAACGCCGCGGGGGTCGCGGTGGCCAGCTCCGGGGTGAACGTGCTGGCGTTCTCCAACAACGCCGCCATCGCGGGCGGCAACGTCTTTGTCCTTGGCCAGACCTTCGATGTCACCGCGCGCCGCCTGGCGGCCTATGCAGTTCGCAACGGCAAGTCGAAGGTCCTGATCGTGCATGACCGCAACGTTGCGGGGACGGTCGGCAGGGCCGCAATCGAACGCGGTGTCGCGTCTGCCGGCGGTTCGGTGGTGGGGGTCGCCTCCTACGAGTTCTCGCAGAACGGCATCGTGCAGGCGGCCTCGGGCATCGTCAGCACCGCAAAATCCTCGGGCGCGACGGCACTGTTCCTGACCGCCGACACCGCTGGGGCGCTGCCGCTTCTCAGTCAGCTGCTGGTTGACAACGGCATTGACCGAAATACCACTCAGTTCATCGGCCTGACCCGCTGGGACATCCCGCCTGCCACCCTGTCCCTGCCGGGTGTGCAGGGCGGCTGGTTTGCGTTGCCCGATCCGGGCCTCACCGCGCAGTTCCGCGCGCGGTATGAGGGCGCCTACGGCAGCCAGCCGGTTCCGGTCGCGGCCCTGGCCTATGACGGGATCGCCGCCATCGGCGCTCTGGCCGGCCGGGTCAAGGGCGGTGCGCCGCTCGGCAAGGCCGACCTGACGCAGTCGGCGGGCTTTGCCGGGGTCTCGGGCATCTTCCGCCTGCTTCCCAACGGCACCAACCAGCGCGGACTTGCCATCGCCCAGATCCGCGGCAATCAGGTCGTCGTGGTGGACAGCGCCCCGCGCAACTTCTCCGGTGCCGGGTTCTGAGCGCGGGTCATGCCATCGTGACCACATCTGCGGCGGTTCCGGACGCGCCGACAAGGGCCGGGTCCGGCTATTCCGTTCCCGATGCGAAGGCGCTGTCCGCGCGCGTTCTGACTGCCCTGCATGGGGCCACCGACCCCAAGTCGGCCCGGGCCCTTGCCGTCCGCGAACTTCAGGCCGCAAAGGCTGCGGCGACTGCTGGGTTCGAGGTGGAATTCCGGACCACCCCACGCCAGGCCCGGGCGCTCATCTCGGCCCAGGCCGCACTGACCGATGTGCTGGTCGAAGTGACGCTTTCGTCGGCAATGCGACTCCACCCGCTGCCGAATCCGACCGAGGCCGAGCGGATCGCCGTGCTGGGCGTCGGCGGCTACGGCCGCGGGGAAATGGCACCGCAGTCGGATGTGGACCTTCTGTTCCTGACGCCATGGAAGATCACGCCCTGGGCTGAAAGCGTCATCGAGACGATGCTTTACATGCTGTGGGACCTGAAGCTGAAAGTCGGCCATTCCAGTCGCACGGTGAAGGACTGCCTGCGCCTCGGGCGCGAAGACGTGACAATCCGCACCGCACTTCTGGAACACCGCTTCATCTGCGGCCATGCGCCCCTTGCCGCCGAGCTGGGTGACAGGCTCTGGGGCGAGCTGTTCAGGAACTCCGGCCCGGAATTCATCGAGGCGAAGCTTCTGGAACGCGCCGAGCGGCACAAGCGGCAGGGCGGCCAGCGCTATGTGCTGGAGCCGAACGTCAAGGAAGGCAAGGGCGGGTTGCGCGACCTGCAGACGCTCTACTGGATCGGAAAGTATCTGCACCGGGTGCCAAGCGCGGAAGGTCTGGTGGGCGCAGGGCTTCTGTCGCGCGAGGAGTTCGACAGTTTCGATCGCGCCGAGGATTTCCTCTGGGCCGTGCGCTGCCATCTGCACTACATGACCGGGCGACCGACCGATACACTGACCTTCGATCTGCAGGTCGAGGTGGCGGCCCGGATGGGCTACCGCGACAGCGGCGGGCGCCGCGCGGTCGAGCATTTCATGCAGGACTACTTTCGCCTGGCAACCCGGGTGGGCGAGCTGACCCGCATCTTCCTGACCGAGCTTGAGGCCCGTCACGCCAAGCGCGAGGCCAGCCTGTTCGGCATCTTCAAGATGACCAAGCGGGTGAAATCGGGCTACAAACTGGTGCAGGGCCGGATCGACCTGAAGGACCCGGCGGATTTTCTAAAGGACAAGCTGAACCTTCTCCGTGTCTTCGAGGAAGGGCTTCGGACGAAGTATCTTCTGCATCCCAACGTCATGCGGATCGTCACCTCGCACCTTGACCTGATCGACGACGAGATGCGCGACGACCCCGAAGCGCAGCGCATCTTCCTTGACCTTCTCTTGCAGCACGGAAACCCCGAACGCAGCCTGCGCCGGATGAACGAGCTTGGGGTGCTGGCCGCCTTCATCCCGGAGTTCGAGCCCATCGTCGCGATGATGCAGTTCAACGTCTACCACCACTACACGGTCGACGAGCATATCATCCAGACCATCAGCTGCCTTGCGCAGATCGAACGGGGCGAACTGGTCGAGGAACTGCCGGTCGCATCCGGCATCCTGAAGGCCGGGGTAAACCGCAAGGTGCTGTATGTGGCGCTCCTTCTGCACGACATCGGCAAGGGGCGGCCCGAGGACCACTCGATCCTTGGCGCGCAGATCGCCCGGCGGGTGGCGCCCCGGCTGGGTCTTGATGCCGAAGAATGCGAGACGGTGGAATGGCTGGTGCGCTACCACCTGCTGATGTCGGACATGGCGCAGAAGCGCGACATCGGCGATCCCCGGACCGTGCGCGATTTCGCGAAGGCGGTGAAGACGCGAAAGCGGCTGGACCTTCTGACCGTGCTGACCGTCTGCGACATCCGGGGCGTGGGTCCGGGCACCTGGAACAACTGGAAGGCCATGCTTCTGCGCCAGCTTTACAAGCTGACCGCCGACGCGCTGGAAGGCGGGCTTGAAACCCTGAACCGCGAGAACCGGCAGGGGGACGCCACGCGCGCGCTTCGCGCAAGGCTTGCCGGCTGGGACGCCACCGCTCTGGATCACGAGACGACCCGACACTACGCGCCCTACTGGCAGGGTCTGTCGACCGACACACACGAGGTCTTTGCCCGGCTGCTTCAGGGGCTTGGCGACGACGAGATCCGCATCGACCTGCACCCCGACGCCGACCGCGACGCGACCCGCGCCTGCTTTGCCTTGCATGACCACCCCGGCATCTTCAGCCGCCTTGCGGGTGCGCTGGCGCTTGTGGGGGCGAACGTTGTGGACGCGCGGACCTATACCTCGAAGGACGGCTATGCCACCGCCGTCTTCTGGGTCCAGGACATCGAGGGGCATCCCTACGAAGTGGCCCGCCTGCCGCGCCTGCGCCAGATGATCGACAAGACCCTGAAGGGCGAGGTCGTGGCGCGGGACGCCCTCAAAGACCGCGACAAGATCAAGAAGCGCGAACGCGAGTTCCGCTTTCCGACGCATATCACCTTCGACAACGAAGGCTCCGAGATCTACACGATCATCGAGGTCGACACCCGCGACCGGCCGGGGCTGCTTTTCGACCTGACGCGGACCCTTGCGGTCAACAACATCTACATCGCCTCTGCCGTGATCGCGACCTATGGCGCGCAGGTGGTCGACACCTTCTACGTCAAGGACATGTTCGGGCTGAAGCTGCACCAGAAGCACCGGCAGGAGGCGCTGGAGAAAAAGCTCCGCCAGGCCATCGCCGAAGGGGCCGAACGGGCCATCGCATGAGCGGGATGATCCGCAGCATCATCGGTCTTGGTGGCTGGACACTGGTGTCGCGGGGCGCGGGTCTCGTGCGCGAACTGATGATGGCCGCCTACCTTGGGGCTGGACCCGTGGCGGACGCTTTCAACGTGGCCTTCAGCCTGCCCAACATGTTCCGCCGCTTCTTCGCCGAAGGCGCGTTCAATCAGGCTTTCGTGCCGCTTTACTCCAAGAAGCTGGAGGCCGGGGAGGACGCCGAGGATTTCGCCCGGAACGCCTTCTCCGGTCTGACCGCTTTCCTGATCGTCTTCACCCTGATCGGCACGCTGGCCATGCCGGTTCTGGTCTGGGCCATGGCGTCCGGTTTTGTCGGCGACGGCCGTTTCGACATGGCGGTCGACCTCGGTCGCATCACCTTCAGCTACATCGGCTTCATTTCGCTCTTTGCACTGCTTTCCGGTATCCTGAACGCGCATGGCCATTTTGCCGAAGCCGGGGCGGTGCCCGTCCTGATGAATGTGGTCTTCATCGCCGCGATGCTGCTGGCGCACTCCCAGGGCTGGGACATCGGTCGGACACTGGCCTGGACCACGCCCATCACCGGCATCGCGCAGTTGGCCTGGACGCTCCATGCCGCCCGCCGCATCGGGTTCAGTCCCCGGCTCCGCTGGCCGCGACTGACCCCAGACTTCAGACGGCTGATGGTGAACATGGGGCCTGCTCTCCTCGTCGGAGGCGTCGTCCAGATCAACCTCCTCGTCTCGCGCCAGGTCGCGTCCGGCACCGAAGGCGCGATCTCCTGGCTGGTCTACGCCGATCGGCTTTACCAGCTGCCCCTCGGCGTCGTGGCGATTGCCGTGGGCACTGTTCTTTTACCGGAACTGTCGCGCCGCCTGCAGGCCGGGGACGCCGCCGGGGGACGCGCGGCCTTCAACCGGGGCACCGAATTTGCGCTTCTCCTGACCCTCCCCGCCGCCGTGGCTCTGGTTGTCATCGCGCGTCCGATCACCGAGGTCCTGTATCAGCGCGGGGCTTTCGGGGCCGACGACACCGCGGCCACTGCCCTTGCGCTGGCGATCTACGGCCTCGGCCTGCCCGCTTTCGTGCTGCAAAAGGCCCTGCAACCCCTGTTCTTCGCCCGAGAGGACACCAAGCGCCCGTTCCGCTATGCCGTCTGGTCGATGGTCCTGAACGCGGCCCTTGCCTTCGGTCTGATGCCCTGGATCGGCTTTTCCGCCGCTGCCTGGGCCACCACGCTGTCAGCCTGGGTGATGGTCGGGCAGCTTTGGTGGGGTGCCCGCGCGATGGGCGACGAAGCGCGCTTTGACGCGCGGTTCCTGTCGCGCTTGTGGCGGATCACGCTTGCCTCGGCCCTGATGGGGGCCGCGCTCTGGGGCGGGTGGAGCCTGTTGCAGCCGATGCTCGACCTCAAGGCCTACCGCATCCTCGGGCTGGCGATCCTGATCGCCATCGGCATGGCAAGCTATGTCCTCGCCGCCGTCGCCCTGCGCGCCGTGCGACCGTCGGACCTGAAGGCCATTCGTCGTCAACGCTGACGGATCTGGTCCATTACCCGCCGGAACCCGCCCGGGCTGACGACGAACGACAAGAGGAACCCGGCGACAAAGCCGGTGACATCTGCCACCCAGTCCCAGCCTGCACCGAACAGGACGCCAAACACGAACTGGACGAACAAGAGCGCGCCGATCAGCGAAAAGGCCCGATACTTGTTTGCGCCGACTCTGGCGAGATTGGTGAAGATCTGGAAAGAGAAGGCCCCGATCAGCCCATAGACCGCGGGATAGGCTCCGATCAGCGGTGCGCGCAGGTCGGGCACCAGAAGGCCATAGGCCAGCGCACCCGCTGCGGCCGATCCCAGCACGACGATCAGAACGCCCCACCAGCGGAAGATCTCTCCCACCCACTTCCCCAGCGCCAGAAGCATCACCACCGCAAAGACAGCATGGGTGAAGCTGCCATGGACCAGCGCGTATCCGACCAGCCGGTGCAATTCCCCCAGCGGCTGCCCGCCGGTCTGCCACTGATACTTCAGAAGCTCGGGGAAAAGCCCGAACCGTTCCACCGCCTGCAATCGCCAGCCGACGCCCTGCGACCCGCCGACCAGCCCGCGCTCGGCCAGCGACAGGACCAGCTCCATCGCGATCACTGGCAGTGCCAGCACCCAGACGACCCATGGCAGCGGGTTTAGCGGGGGGGCTTTCGGGTCCTGATCCATGCCGGTCCTGCCTTGTTGACGCTTCTCGCCCCTTCGATTACGCGGGATCGGCAGCTTTATCCAGACGGAGCCCTCGCATGTCTTCCGCAGCTTCGGCGGTCCAGACGCCGAAAACCTATCCGCCCCGGATCTTTTCCGGCATCCAGCCCTCGGGCGGGCTGACGTTGGGCAACTACCTTGGCGCGCTGAAGCGGTTCGTCGAAAAGCAGGACGAGGGGATCGAGACGATCTACTGCGTCGTCGATCTGCACGCGATCACGGTCTGGCAGGATCCAAAAGTCCTGCGTCAGCAGACGCGCGAAGCGGCTGCGGGGTTCATCGCGGCGGGCATCGATCCGAAACGGTCGATCCTGTTCAACCAGAGCCAGGTTTCGGCGCATGCCGAGCTGGGCTGGATCTTCAACTGTGTCGCGCGGATGGGCTGGATGTCCCGCATGACCCAGTGGAAAGACAAGACCGCCGGCAAGAACGCCGAAGCGGCCAGCCTGGGCCTCTTCGCCTATCCGGCGCTGATGGCCGCCGACATCCTGGCCTATCACGCCACAATGGTTCCGGTCGGCGAGGACCAGCGTCAGCACCTTGAACTGACCCGTGACATCGCGATCAAGTTCAACAATGACTATGGCGTCGATTTCTTCCCGGTCGTCGAACCCTTGATCGAAGGGGCGGCGACCCGCGTCATGTCGCTGCGCGACGGATCGAAGAAGATGTCGAAGTCCGACCCGTCGGATCAAAGCCGGATCAACCTGACCGACGACGCCGACACGATCGCCGCCAAGATCCGCAAGGCAAAGACCGACCCCGAGCCTTTGCCCGACAGCATCGACGGGCTGAAGGACAGACCCGAAGCGCGGAACCTTGTGAACATCTATGCGGCATTGGCGGGCCACAGCGTCGACCAGGTGATCCGCGACTTCGCGGGGGCGCAGTTCGGGACCTTCAAGCCCGCGCTGGCCGATCTTGCCGTGGCCAAGCTGTCGCCGATCACGACCGAGATGACCCGCCTGATGGCCGACCCCGCCGAGATCGACCGCATCCTCGCGGATGGTGCGGATCGGGCCGACGCCCTGGCGCAACCCGTTCTTGAACAGGTGTTCGACATCACCGGAATGATCCGGTCCCGGCGCAAACCATCCACAGGTTTTCAGGGCTGACGCGGCGGACTGTCACAGATCCGATTCACCACGGGCCTACGGTCATTGGTGTCCGGAGATGCGATCTGTCCCCATCGCCCGGTCCGGCCTGTCTGCCCCTGAACGGTCAGGACCTTTCCGACAAGCCCCCGTGCGTCCCCCGCACGGGGGCCTTTTTTCGCGCTGCGCGGTCGCACCATCGTCCGGATCTCGCGTCAAATGCCAAGTCTTTGACTCCACAGACTCTCTTGCCCCCGATTTCGGCTTTTCCACAGCTATTTTCGCAAGAATTCGCTTTACAGGCTTTCGCTTTGGCCACACCATATCTAGTAAGGGCTTCGTCGGGCAAACGCAGACCCTTGCCAGATACCCAGTTTCTAGTGGGTTAAGGCCCACAAGAAGCTTCATAATGAGGCCGGGC
Organism: Pseudomonadota bacterium; assembly: GCA_040385165.1. GTDB lineage: Bacteria > Pseudomonadota > Alphaproteobacteria > Rhodobacterales > Rhodobacteraceae > Tabrizicola. Next base: position 569,806 of record JAZKHX010000001.1, read on the forward strand.
AATGTCGCTTTCCGAGGACTACGCGTCGATGGAGGACCTTCATCCCATCGACATCGTCGAGACCCTGGCAGAACATCACGCTTGGGAATTCGACCGCGTCACCGACGACCAGATCGCCATGGCGGTCGAGGGTCAGTGGCGCACCTACTCCCTGACCCTTGCGTGGAGCGAGCAGGACGAAACGCTTCGCCTGATCTGCACCTTCGAGATGGACCCGCCCGCCGAAAAGCTGTCGGCGCTGTTCGACGTGCTGAACCGCTGCAACGACATGGTCTGGTCCGGTGCCTTCACCTGGTGGTCCGAGCAGAAGCTGATGGTCTGGCGCTATGGCCTTGTGCTCTCTGGCGGCCAGGTTGCAGGGCCGGAACAGATCGACCGGCTGATCGCCAGCGCGGTCAGCGCGTCCGAGCGGTTCTACCCGGCCTTCCAACTGGCCTCCTGGGGCGATACGACACCCGCCGAAGCGATGAAAGTCGCCATTGCCGAGGCATACGGGCGCGCCTAACCTCTCCCCCGGTTTAAGGGGGGGTCCATGACTTTGGCCATGACTATGGAACGTGTGGCCCGGGATGGGCTGGTGCTGCTTGGCTGCGGCAAGATGGGAACGGCCCTGCTGACCGGCTGGCTTGCGGCAGGCGTTCCTCCCGGTTCGGTCTGGGTGATCGAGCCCAATCCGACCGACTGGCTGAGAGCCACCGGAGTCCATCTGAATCAATGGGTTCCGGCAGAGCCTTCCGTTGTCCTGCTGGCGGTGAAGCCGCAGATGATGGGGGCCGCTTTGCCTGCGCTGCAAGCCTTGGGAAATGGCCGGACGCTGTTCGTCTCCATCGCAGCCGGGACAACGATCGCCGCGTTTGAGGCTGCGCTGGGGACCAAGACCCCCATCGTCCGCACCATGCCGAACACGCCCGCGATGGTGGGCCGGGGGATCACCGCGCTCTGCCGCAATGCCCATGTCAGCGACGCCGACTTTGCACTTGCGCATGATCTGATGGCGGCGGTGGGGCAGGTGGTGACGCTGTCCGGCGAAGACCAGATCGACGCGGTGACCGCGGTGTCCGGCTCTGGCCCCGCTTACGTATTCCACCTGGTCGAGGCCATGGCCGCAGCCGGAGAGGCCGAGGGGCTGCCCGCCGACGTGGCGATGCAGCTTGCCCGAGCCACGGTCTGCGGGGCTGGGGAACTGGCTTACCAAAGCCCTGAATCGGCTGCACAACTCCGGATCAACGTGACGTCTCCGGGCGGCACCACGGCCGCCGCACTTGCAGTGCTGATGGACCCGGATACCGGTTTTCCGGCGCTGCTTCGCCGTGGGGTGAAGGCCGCCGCCGACCGGGGACGGGAGCTTGGAAAATGACCATCACCTATGCCGATTTTGAAAAGGTCGACATCCGCGTCGGCCGCATCACCCGGGCCGAACCCTTCCCCGAGGCACGAAAACCCGCCTTCAAGCTCTGGGTCGATTTCGGACCTGAGATTGGCGAGAAACGCTCGTCCGCGCAGATCACGACGCATTACACCATCGAGCAGCTTGTCGGGCGGCAAGTGCTGGCGGTGGTCAACTTTCCGCCTCGGCAGATCGGTCCGGTCCTGTCCGAGGTGCTGGTTCTCGGCCTGCCGGACACAGAGGGAGCGGTGGTGCTGATCGGGCCGGGTCATGAGGTTCCGCTGGGGGGAAAACTGTTCTGATGCAAAGGCTTCTGATCACCCGCCGCCTTCCCGACCGCGTCCTGGACGCCGCCTGCGCCCGCTTTGACGTGACCCTGCGGGACCGGACCGAGGTGTTGTCGCCCGACGAACTTAGGGCCGCCTTGCGCGACTACGACGCGGTGTTGCCAACGCTGGGGGACCGCTTCCAACCAGATGTTTTCGCGGATGTTTCAGCGCCTCGCGCCCGGATACTGGCCAACTTCGGGGTAGGCTACAACCACATCGACACCGAGGCGGCCAAGGCCGCCGGGATCGCCGTGTCGAACACCCCCGGCGCGGTGACGGATGCAACGGCGGACATTGCGGTAAGCCTGATCCTGATGACCGCCCGACGCCTGGGCGAGGGGGAGCGCGCCCTGCGGTCCGGTGGATGGGAAGGTTGGGGGCCGGTGCAGATGCTTGGCACCCATGTCACCGGAAAACGCCTTGGACTCATCGGCTTCGGCCGGATCGGCAAGGCGATCGCAAGGCGCTGCCATCATGGTTTCGACATGGAGGTGGTGTTCCACAACCGCTCGCGCGTGGAAGACCCGGCGATGCCCGCGCGGCAGGTCGGGATGGCCGAAGCGATGGCGGCGGATTTCGTGGTCGTGGCTGTGCCGGGCGGCAAGGAAACGCATCACCTGATCGACGCCAAGGCGCTGGAAATGATGCAGAAATCGGGAATCTTCGTGAACATATCCCGGGGCGATGTGGTGGACGAACATGCCCTGATCGATGCGCTGCAGCAGGGCCGGATCGCGGGGGCGGGGCTGGATGTCTACGAGTTCGAGCCCAAGGTCCCCGTGGCGCTGATGGCGATGGAGAATGTCACCCTTCTGCCGCATCTGGGCACGGCTTGCCTCGAAGTGCGCGAAGCAATGGGGATGATAGCGGTGGCGAACCTGATCGCCTGGGCCGAGGGCCGCGAGCCGCCAAACCTGGTTAATCCCTGACAGGGTTAAGGAAGCGTGAAGCGTATGGCATCCGTCTGGCAGGCGTCTGGCATCTGTCCATACGCAGGTCGGCAAAGCCAATGTTAACCTTTGGCGCGTGATCAGGGTGGGGGGTCAACCCCACCCGACGTTTGGTCCTCATGCAGCCTGCTTTTCGCCCCCGAACCGACCGTAGAAGGTCTGCCCCTTCTCGGCCATTTCCCGCAACAGCGCAGGCGCATGGAACCGCGGGCCGAACTGTGCTGTCAGGCCGCGGCAGATTTCCACGGCCCGGCCTGCGCCGATGATGTCAAGCCACGAGAACGGACCGCCCGACCAGGGCGCGAAGCCCCAGCCGAGGATCGCGCCCACGTCTCCCTCGCGGATGTCGGTCAGCACGCCCTCTTCCAGTGCGCGCACCGCCTCCAGCACCTGCGCGAACAAAAGCCGGTGCTGCACGTCGGTCAGCGATGGCTGGGCCTTGTCCTGCGGATACTTGTGCGCCAGCCCGTCCCAAAGACCCAGACGCTCACCCTTGTCGCTGTATGCGTAGAAGCCCGCATTGGCCTTCTTGCCCAGACGCCCCTGGTCGGCCATCCAGAACAGCACATGATCCACCGCCTCATCGGGGTAATCCGCCCCCATCGCGGCCTTGGTCGCCTTGGCGATCTTCACGCCCAGGTCGACGGACGTTTCGTCCACCAGTTGCAGCGGCCCCAGCGGCATCCCGACCAGTTTCGCCGCGTTTTCCACCAGCGCCGGTTCCACCCCTTCGGCGACCATGCGGATGCCTTCGTTGATATAGGGGATGATGCAACGGTTGGCGTAGAAGAAGCGGGCGTCGTTCACCACGATCGGGGTCTTCCGGATCTGGCGGACGAAATCCAGCGCTTTCGCCACCGCCACATCGCCGGTCGCCTTGCCCCGGATGATCTCGACCAGGTTCATCTTGTCGACCGGGCTGAAGAAATGGATGCCGATGAAGTTTTCAGGCCGCTTCGAGGCCGCCGCCAGCCCGGTGATCGGCAGGGTCGAGGTGTTGGTGGCATAGACGCAGTCGGTCATCGCCTCGACCTTCGCCGTCACGTCGGCCTTGATCTTCGGGTCCTCGAACACCGCCTCGACGATCAGGTCGCACCCGGCAAGGGTTGCGTAATCGGTCGTCGCGGTGATCCGGCCCAGAACTTCGGCCTTCTTGTCAGCCGTGACCTTGCCGCGCTTGATGCCCTTGTCGAGGAGACTTTCGGAATGGGCCTTGCCGCGATCGGCGGCCTCCTGCGTGCTGTCGATCAGCACGACCTCGATCCCGGCATTGGCGCTGACATAGGCGATCCCCGCCCCCATCATCCCCGCGCCGATGACGCCCAGTGTCTTCACCGCCTGATCCGCGACCTTCGGGCGGTTCGCGCCCTTCTCCAGCGCCTCCTTGTTGATGAAAAGGCTGCGGATCATCGCCGCAGACGAGGGGTTCATAAGGACGGAGGTGAAATGCCGCGCCTCGATCTTCAGCGCGGTGTCGAAGGGCACCAGAGCGCCCTCGTAGACGGCGGCCAGCAGGGCTTTCGCGGCCGGATAGACGCCCATCGTCTTGCCATGCACCATGGCACTTGCCCCGACGAAGGTGGCAAATCCCGCCGGGTGATAAGGCGCGCCGCCGGGCATCTTGTAGCCCTTGGCATCCCAGGGTTTCACGAGGTCAGCCTCGGTTGCCGCCAGCACCCATTCCTTGGCGCGCTTCAGCAGGTCCTCGGGGGCCACGACCTCGTCGATCAGGCCCGAGGCCTTGGCCTCTTTCGGCGAGACGAGCTTGCCTTCCAGAAGGAAGGGTGCCGCCAGCATCGCGCCCAGCTTGCGGGTCAGCCGCGTGGTGCCGCCGGCGCCGGGGAAGATGCCGACCATGATCTCGGGCAGGCCGATCTTTGCCTTCGGGTTGTCGGCGGCGATGATCCGGTGGCAGGACAGCGGCAGTTCCAGCCCGATCCCAAGCGCGGTGCCGGGCAGCGCCGCGACGATGGGCTTGGCCCCTTTCAGCGTCTTCGGGTCCATGCCCGCGCGTTCGATCTTGCGCAGGGTCCGGTGCATCTGCATGACGCCGTCGAAGATCGCCTGCGCCCCTCCCGCCCGCATCCGGGCGATGACGTTCAGGTCCATGCCGCCGGCGAAATCCTTCTTGCCGCTGGTCAGGATGATGCCCTTGACTGCCGGGTCGGCAAGGGCCTGGTCGATCAGGTCGGACAACAGCGTGAAGGCCTCGGTCGACATCACGTTCATCGACTTGGACGGAACGTCCCAGGTGACGGTGGCGACGCCCTCGGCATCGGTGGTCAGGGTGAAGTCTGTCATGTCAAAGCTCCTCGTGCGGCCATGGTTTGGCAGCGAGCCGGGTCAGCAGCATCGGCCAGCGGGCGTCGTTGGTGGTGTTGTGGATCTTGATGGCCTTCCAGGTGCCGTCGTAGATGCCGATCCACATCTTTGAGTGGAATGTCGGCAACGCCTGCCGGGCCCCGTCCATGAGCCGGGTTTCGTAGACGCCCACGATGTGGTCAGTTCCCTGGAATCCGGCGTGGATGACCTTGCGCACCATCTGCGACACGCCAAGACTTTGCAGCATCTCGCAGAAATCGTTGAAGCCGTCCTCCAGGTCTTCGCGCGAGGCGACCGAAATGTTGGCCGAGGACGTGAGGATCCGAAGCGGCAGTTCAATCCGCGCGGCATAATCCTCGAACCTTTCGGACATGACCGCGGTGCCCACATGATCAAGATATTCCTGAAGAATAAATATCGGATGCATTGAATGAACCTTGCTGGACGTGCGGCGTACACCCCCGCCAAGGAGGGAGCGCGGGTGGTCGCCTCCCGTCCCTTGAGCGTCAAAACCACCACAGGACAATGCGCAACTCAAGGCGGAACGCCCGGGCGTCACGTAAACGTTATGCGCGTATTCGCATGCGTTAGGCATTGCGTCCGGCATCGGTTTCATCCACCGACCTCACGCGGCCCTGTCCAGGGCGTGCCGTCCTTGTGGGTAAACTCGGCCTTGCCGCCGAGACCCGGAGTCATGTGGACCACCATGTCGACATCGGAATAGGTGGCGGTTTCCTGCGCGGCCTTGGTGCCCACGACCAGGAACTTGGCGACCCTGTCGGTGCGGTTGCGCAAGTGGTGGCCATTGGTGCTGCCCGCCGGGAAGGCCGCGCAGTCGCCGGGGCGCATCACGACCTCACCTTCGTCCTGCACCAGGGTGCATTCGCCTTCGGTGACCATGACGAACTCGTCTTCGTTGAGGTGCCAGTGGCGCAAAGACGACAGCGCGCCGGGCTGAAGGATGACGAGGTTGGCCCCGAACTGGGTCAGGCCTCCGGCTTCGCCCAGGCGCAGGGACGAGCGGCCCCGCATCATGCTGGCATAGGGTTCGGGGTAGATCGAGCCGGTCTTCACCGGGACGTTCGCAAGGTCAAGTTTCGGCATCATACCCTCTCGATGATTGTGGCGGCCCCCATGCCGGACGCGATGCAAAGGGTCGCGAGGCCCAGGACCTTGTCCTGGCGTTCGAGCTCGTCCAGAAGCGTGCCGATGATGATGGCACCGGTCGCCCCCAGCGGGTGTCCCATGGCGATGGAGCCGCCATTGACGTTGACCAGCGTAGGGTCGACGTCGAAGGCCTGCTGAAAGCGCAGCACGACCGCGGCAAAGGCTTCGTTCACCTCGAAAAGGTCGATGTCACCGAGCATCAGGCCGCTGTCGTGCAGGATCTTCTGCGTCACCGGGACCGGGCCGGTCAGCATGATCGTCGGGTCGGTGCCGATCTTCGCAGTCGCGCGGATGCGGGCGCGCGGTTTCAGGCCGTGCGCCTTGCCGAAGGCGGCGTCGCCGATCAGCACCGCCGCCGCGCCGTCGACGATCCCGCTGGAGTTTCCGGCGTGGTGGATGTGGTTGATCCGCTCCAGATGCGGATACTTCATCATCGCAACCTTGTCGAAGCCGGGCATGGATTCCCCCATGTCCTTGAAGGCCGGCTTCAGAGCGCCCAAAGCCTGCATGTCGGTGCCGGGGCGCATGTATTCGTCGGTCGAAAGGATCGGCAGCCCGTTCTGGTCGCGGATGGTCAGGACGGACTTCGAGAACCGCCCTTCCTTCCAGGCAACGTCCGCCCGGCGCTGGGATTCCACGGCCAGGGCATCGACCTGGTCGCGGGTAAAGCCGTATTCGGTGGCGATGATGTCGGCGCTGATCCCCTGCGGCACGAAATAGGTCTTCATCGCCAGCCCCGGATCGACGGCAATCGCCGCACCGTCGCTGCCCATCGCGACACGGCTCATCATCTCGACCCCGCCCGCGATATAGGCATGTCCCGCGCCGCCCTTCACCTGGTTCGCCGCCAGGTTCACCGCCTCCATTCCGCTGGCGCAAAAGCGGTTGATCGCAAGGCCCGGGATGCGTTCGTCCAGGTCCGAGGCCAGCACCGCCGACCGTGCCAGACAGCCGCCCTGCTCGCCGACCTGCGTGACGTTGCCCCAGATCACATCCTCGACCGCGTGGCCTTCCAGCCCGTTCCGCTCTTTCACCGCGTTCAGCAGCTTGGCCGACAGCGCGACCGAGGTCAGTTCGTGCAAGCTGCCATCGGGGCGGCCCTTGCCGCGCGGGCTGCGGACGGCGTCGTAGATGTAGGCGTCGGTCATGGTCGTCTCCTATGCGGGGAAGGCCCGCGTCAGCAGGTCGTAAGGGTGTTTCCAGCCGGGCAGCCCCGCGATGCGGTCCAGCCAGCGGTCGATGTTGGGCCAGTCCTTGCGGTCGAAACCGTAGGGCTCGGGGTAATAGAGGTAGCCGCAACAGCTGAGGTCGGCGATGGTCACGGCCTCGCCCGCGATCCAGTTCCGTCCTACCAGATGGTCGTTCAGCACGGTGTAGGCGGCCTTGAGGCGGCCCTGCAGGAAGGGGATCACCGCCTCGGGGCGCTTTTCGGGCGCAAGGAAGTTCATCAGGAAGCGGGTGGTGCCGATCTGGGTCGAAAGCTTGTGGTTGTCCCAGAACAGCCAGCGCAAGACCTCGCGCCGTTCGGCGGCGGAACGGCCTCCCAGCTTGCCGGTTTTCGATGAGATGTAGTCCAGGATCACCCCCGACTGCGTCAGCGTGGTGTCGCCGTCGATCAGCACCGGCACTTCGCCCATCTCGTTGATCTTCTTGAACTCCGGGCTGCGTGCCTCGCCCTTGAAGAAGTCGACGAAGACCGGCTCCCACTCAAGGTCGGCCATCTCCAGCGCCAGCGCGCATTTGTAAGCGTTGCCGCTTTCGCCGAATGAATAGAGTTTCATGGCCATACTCCCCAGAACCTTGCGTATCGGACGGGCCTCCTGGCCCGCCCGTCGGGAAGAAGCCTAGAACGCCTCGGCGGCAAGCGCCATGACGGTATCGGCACCGCTTTCGATGCGCATCAGGTGCATGGCGCAGGCGGGCAGCTGGCGGGCCATGTAGAAGCGGCCCGTGGCAATCTTGGCCTCGTAGAAGTCGCGGTCCTGCGCGCCTGCGTCCAGCGCCTGGTAGGCGGCCGTGGCCATCCGGGTCCACATCAGCCCCAGGCAGACATGGCCCATCATGTGCATGAAGTCATAGGACCCCGCCAGTGCCGCATTGGGATTCTTCATGCCGTTCTGCATGAAGTACATCCCCGCCTGTTGCAGCGCCTTCGAGGCAGCCTTCAGGGGTTCGACGAAACCCTTCATCCGGTCGTCGCCGTCATGCGCCTTGCATTCGGCCTTCACCATGTCGAAGAACGCCATCACATGCTCGCCGCCATCGGTCGCAAGCTTGCGGCCCACAAGGTCCAGCGCCTGCACGCCGTTCGCGCCCTCGTAGATCTGCGCAATGCGGGCGTCGCGGACGAACTGGGACATGCCCCATTCCTCGATATAGCCGTGCCCGCCGTAGACCTGCTGGGCCTGCACCGCCATCTCGAACCCCTTGTCGGTCTGGAAACCCTTCAGGACCGGCGTCAAAAGGCCGACCAGCCCGTCCGCCGCCATGTCGCCCTGATGCGCCCGGTCGATCAGCGTCGCCCCCCAGTAGGTCAGCGCGCGGGCGCCTTCGACAAAGCTCTTCTGCTCCATCAGGTTGCGGCGGATGTCGGGGTGGACGATCAGCGGGTCGGCGGGGCCGGTGGGGTTCTTCACCCCGGTCACATCGCGGCCCTGCAGGCGGTCCTTCGCATAGGCGAGCGCGTTCTGATAGGCGGCCTCGGCCACCGCATAGCCCTGCAGCGCCACGCCAAGCCGGGCCTCGTTCATCATCGTGAACATGGCCTTCATGCCCTTGTGCAGGTCACCCAGCAACCAGCCCGTCGCCCCGTCATAGTTCATCACACAGGTCGCGTTGCCGTGGATGCCCATCTTCTCTTCGATCTTGCCCACCGACACCGCATTGCGGGCACCCAAGGAACCGTCATCGTTCACCATGACCTTCGGCACGATGAACAGGCTGATCCCCTTGGTCCCCTCACCGCCACCCGGGGCCTTGGCCAGCACCAGATGCACGATGTTCGACGCCATGTCGTGATCACCGGCCGAGATGAAGATCTTCTGCCCGGTGATCCTGTAGGACCCGTCCGCCTGCGGTTCGGCCTTGGTGCGCATCATCCCCAGATCGGTGCCGCAATGCGGCTCGGTCAGGTTCATGGTGCCGGTCCATTCGCAGCTGACCATCTTCGGCAGCCACTTCGCCTTCTGCGCGTCCGTGCCGTGGACCCTGATCGCCGAATAGGCCCCGTGGGTCAGGCCCTGGTACATGTTGAACGCCATATTGGCCGAGACGAAAGTCTCGTTGACCGCCGTATGCATCAGGTAGGGCAACCCTTGCCCGCCGTATTCCGGGTCCGCGTCCAGTGCCATCCAGCCACCTTCGCGTAACTGGTCGAAGGCCTGCCTGAAGCCCTTGGGCGTGCGCACCACGCCGTTTTCCAGGACGCAGCCTTCCTTGTCACCGCTGGCATTCAGCGGGGTCAGGATATCCTGCGCCACCTTCGCCGCCTCGTCGAAGACGGCCTCCGTAAAGCTGCGGTCAAGGTCGGAGTAGCCCGGAATATCGGCCTCGCTGATCTTGAGCACGTCGTGCAGCAGGAACTGCATGTCCTTCACGGGGGCGGTATAGGTCGGCATCGTCTTTTCCTCTTCCCAGGGTGGTGCCGCGCCCGAAGGCGCGGGTCGTTCAGGCCGCGTGGCCGGACATCACGCCTTTGGCCTCGGCGTCGCTTAGGGCGGCCTTCAGGTCTGCAATGGCGACGTCCAGCTCGGCGCGCTGGGCCTCCATCTCGGCAAGCCGCTTGATCGCCAGCTCACAGGCTTTCTTCCGCTGGGCGGTCAGCCCGCCATCGCGGTCGTAAAGGTCCAGCGTCTGCCGGATATCCTCCAGGCTGAAGCCAAAGCGCTTGCCGCGCAGGATCAGCGCCAGCCGCGCCCGGTCGCGCCGGGTAAAGAGCCGCCGGGTCCCGATCCGGATCGGGGTCAGCAACTCCTTTGCCTCGTAGAACCGCAAGGTGCGCGGGGTCAGGTCATAGGCCTCGCACATCTCGCGGATGGTCATCACGTCGGTCGGAATGTTGGTCTTCATGGTCAACTCGTCATTGGGACATGTCATTGCCGCGGCAGATGCTGACCCATGGACAGGAATACCAGAGCAGTTGACGCTAACGTCACTGTGACGTCACGTCAGAACCGCGCCTGACGTGAAGTCAGCCGGAGCAGGGCAACTTGGGCGGGTGCCGCAGCGAAAAAGGCCGGGCGCAATGGCCCGGCCCATCCTGTGAGACGTCTCGCGATCAGCGCAGGATCAGGCCCTCGGGCCAGGTGAGCGTATGCTCCAGCGTGATCGTCTCCTTGCCTCCGGCAGCAAGGTCGAACTCCCAGGCCAGGATGCCGCGCTGGCCTTCGACATCGGTTTCGGTCGGGTCCGGGCTGGCGGTGACTTCGATCTCCAGGTCATCCTGCTCGCTATAGGGCACCTGGTCCAGGATGCGGACCGGCCAGGCCTCGTCGCCGGTGTTCTCCACCGTGATCACCGCGCTTTCCGTCTGCTGGTTCGACGAAGTGAACACGCCGGTTTCGCCCCCCGCCCGCATCGGCATCTCGCGCTTGACCCGCAGCGTCTCGATCGCGCCGAAGCCCACGTCCGTCTCCACACCCGGCGCGATCACATCCAGCCAGGTCGAGCCGACAAGAACCCCCTCACGGAACAGCATCGCCTGCCCGGGCAGCAGGGGTTCCTCGCTGGCATTGGTGAAGCTGGCCATGACAAAGGCGGTGCGGTCGATGCGCGGCACGGCGACGGCTTCGACAACCGGAGAGAAGGACAGACTGTCCAGCGCCAGCCGCAAGTCCTCGGACCCGGTCGCGACGGTGACCAGTTCCGGATACTGGTAGACAACCGTGTCGCCCTCCAGTGCCACGCCCGCCGTGATTGTCGCCGGGGCTGCTTCGGCGACGGGTTCCTCGATCAGCGCCATGTCCGACGCTCTCATCGACTTGCGGGCAAGGTCTTCCTCCTCGACCGCAGGCCCGATGCTGCGCAGTTCCGGCCAAAGCTGCGAGGGGGCCGCCTGTTCCGCCGGGCGCGAGGACGACAGCGTCAGAGCAACCCCTGCCCAATCCTCGCCGGTGTATTGCGTGACAAGGACCGAGCGGTTCAGCTCCAGCGCGTCACCCCCGTCGCGGGTCAGGTTCAGATCGTAGACCGGACGCCAACTGGCGTTGCCGACGTATTGCGTGACGGTCACCGTCTGCTCTCCCGCCGCAGCAGCGACCACTGCGACCGACAGAGCGGTATAATCCATGTCGGCGCCGGGCAGCGCGTCATAGGCGCCTTGCGCCTTGGCCAGCGCCTCCTGCGCGTCGGTCAGGGCCTTCTGTGCAGGCGGCAGTTCGGCCTTGGCGGCAAGTGCGGCCTGACGGGCGGCCAGCGTTTCGGTCCCGATCATCGTTGCCATCGACCTGATCGTGTCCGGCGTCGCCCCATCCGGCAAGGCCCCCGTGAACGAGGACAGGAACCGCACCTGCGCATCCGCCGCCTCGACCCTGGCCTCGACCGCTTCCAATGCCAGTTGCGCCGTCCCGGCGACGGCTTCGGCGGCCTCGATCGCGGTCTTTGCCGCCTGCTGCTCCGGCGTCAGCGGGTCTTCGCGCGGGGGCAAACGGTCGGTGCGCAGGTTGAACGCGCCGACTTGCAGGCCCTCGGCGGGGGCAAGGCGGATCAGTCCGGGATCGCTGCCCGCAGGCAGGTCTGTCACCAGAAGCTCATGGTTGCCCGCAGCGGGTGCGGTGAAGGTGACCTCGCGCGTCAGCCTGGCACCGTCCGGGTAGACGGTGACAGCGGTGATCGCGCTGGTCGCCGCGATGGTGTCGGCACTGGCGGGCAGGGCGGTGGTGGCAAGAAGGGCGGCAATCAGGGCGCGCATCGGCGGGGCCTTTCAGGTTGAGGTCGCGCCAAGGGTAGGCGCGTGGCGGCGGGTGCGGCAAGGCCGGGAAACCCGTCCCAAGGATTGCGCTTCGGCGTGCGTCCCGGTTTGGATCAGGGGTGGGCAAGCGCCCTGATGGCAAGGCCGGGCAAGGGATGACCGGGAAAGCCGTTGCCGAAACGGCGAACCAGGTCGAGGTAGGCGGGGCCGACCTGGCTGGATTTGGCGAGCGTTGCGCCAGTGGCAAGGTCGGTCAGGACGAGGCCGCCGCCGGATGGCGTGAACTTCACGCCCCGCTCGCCAAGCGCGACCTGCAATTGACCCCAGCTTTCTGAAACCGCCAGCGCCTGTGCGACGAGAAGCCGAAGGCGCACGAGGAGCCGCTCGTCGGGAACTTCGTTCCTCCTCGCTTTGCGGCCGTCGTGGCGTTTCACCTCCAGCCGCACAAGCTCACGCAGCACGGCTCCGGGCGTCTCATCCCGTTCGCGGCAGAGCATCTCGAACCGCCGCCACAACAGGTCATCGCAATGAAAAAGGGTCTCGGCCATAGGCCAAGACCCTCCCATGACAGAGTTAAAAAACCCTTAGCCCTTCTTCAGGACCTTGGACCCCAGCAGTTCCGCGATCTGGACCGCGTTCAGTGCCGCGCCCTTGCGCAGGTTGTCGCTGACGCACCACAGGTTCAGCCCGTTCTCGATGGTAGAATCCTGCCGCACCCGGCTGACATAGGTGGCGAACTCGCCCACGCATTCGATGGGCGTGATGTAGCCGCCGGGTTCGCGCTTGTCGACCAGCATGATGCCGGGGGCCTCGCGCAGGATGTCCTGGGCTTCCTGCCAGTCGAGAAACTCCTCCGTCTCGATGTTGATCGCCTCGGAATGGCCGACGAAGACCGGCACGCGGACGCAAGTGGCGGTGACCTTGATCTTGGGGTCGAGGATCTTCTTCGTCTCGGCCACCATCTTCCACTCTTCCTTGGTCTCGCCCGAGTCCAGGAACACGTCGATATGCGGGATCACGTTGAAGGCGATCTGCTTGGTGAACTTTTTCGGCGTGATGTGGTCGGTCGGGTTGTAGATCGCCTTGGTCTGGTTCCAAAGCTCGTCCATGCCTTCCTTGCCCGCGCCGGAAACGGACTGGTAGGTCGATACCACAACGCGCTTGATCGTTGCGCGGTCGTGCAGCGGCTTCAGCGCCACCACCATCTGCGCGGTGGAGCAGTTGGGGTTGGCGATGATGTTCTTCTTGGCATAGCCCATGATCGCGTGGGCGTTCACTTCCGGCACGATCAGCGGCACGTCGGGGTCGTAGCGGTACAAGGACGAGTTGTCGATTACCACGCAACCCGCCGCAGCGGCGCGGGGCGCATAGATCTTCGTCGCGTCCGAACCCACGGCGAACAGGGCAATGTCCCAGCCGGCGAAATCGAACGTGTCCAGGTCCTTGGTCTTCAAGGTCTTGTCGCCAAAGCTGACTTCAGTGCCCAGAGATTTGCGCGACGCCAGCGCCACGATCTCGTCCACGGGGAACTCGCGCTCGGCGAGGATGTTCAGCATTTCGCGGCCCACGTTACCCGTGGCACCCGCGACGACGACCTTGTAGCCCATCGGGGTTCTCCTTTGTCTGTCCCCCACGCGGGGACGGGGGGCTGTTAGCGCATGAGGGGCGGGGGGGAAAGCGGATTCGCGTTTCCAGCTTCAGTCGGTTCGGTCCTGTGACAGCAGGTAGACGGCAAGGCCCAGGGCCGTGGTGACCGCGAAGAACAGGAAGACCGCCTGAAAGGGGGCGGCGGGGGTGACGGCCGCGGTCGCGGCATGGATGCGGCCGGTCAGGATCTGGGCGATGCCGATCGGGGCGATGCCGAAGAGGTTCAGCAGCGTCACCCCCCGGCCCATCAGGTGCGGCGGAAAGAACGCCCGGCCATGGGCGATGACCATGGGAAAGCTTGCGCCGAAGAACCCGACCGCAACCAGAAGCGCCGTCGCGGTGGCGGGAGGAGCGGCGGCAAACCACCAGAGGCCGACAAGGCAGGCCAGCGTCACCGCGTTGCCGCCGAAGATCACCCATTTCCGGGTGCCCAGCCAGCGGTCCATCGGGCCGTAGGCGAAATTGCCCGCCACCATGGCCAGCCCGATCCACAGGCTGATCCGCCCGATCTCCAGCGGGCTCGCGTCCTGGACATCGGCGAAATAGGGGCCGACCCAGAACCCTCTGAGGCCTGCAATCGGCATGTAGCAGACCACCATCATCGCGAGGATCGGCCAGACTGCCGGGATGCGGAGTAGGTCTAGCAGCGAGCCATGCCGCGCCGTCGCCAGCCGTGGCGGGTCGCGGACAAGGGTGACAAGGGCAAGCGCCACCGCGCCCGTGACCGCAGCCAGACCCAGCACCGTCTCGCGCCAGCCAAAGGCCTCGACCGCTGCCGACAGCGGCAGCGAGGACGCGACATTGCCAAGGGCTCCGACGCCAATCGTCACCCCGGCCAGCGTGCCGAAAATGCCGGGCGAAAAGCTGCGGGCAAAGATGAAGTAGCTGGCCATCAGGACCGGCGCGCAGCCGACGCCGATCATGGCCATGGCCAGCTTGATCTCGAACGCTCCGCCGGCCTGCGAGAATAGCAGCGCCCCCGCTGCCCCGACCGCCATAAGCACCCCGGAGGTCAGGCGCGGGCCGATCCGGTCCAGCGCCGATCCGATGGGGATCTGCATCGCGGCAAAGGCCAGGAACCACCAGCCCGAAGCCGAGGCAAGATCGGCCGATGACACTCCGAGGTCGGCCTTCAGCACGGGCGTCAGCACCGCAAGGAAGGCGCGATAGAACTGGCTCAGGACATAGGCCAGCAACAGGGCGGCGATGCCGATGCGCATTCCGGGGCCCGGGCTCAGGCCGTCTGCGCCAAAAGCGGGCGCTCGCGGATCGGCAGATGCACGATGGCCGAGAACGCCCCGACCCCGACCCCGACCCACCAGACCAGCGTGTAGTCTCCGGTCAGGTCATACATCCGCCCGCCCAGCCAGACGCCGACGAAGCTGCCGATCTGGTGAGAAAGGAAGACGAAACCGTAAAGCGTCCCCATGTAGCGCACCCCGTAGATCTGCGCGATCAGGCCCGAGGTCAGCGGCACGGTGGCCAGCCAAAAGGATCCCATGACGGCGGAAAAGACCAGCACGCTGGCGGGCGTCATCGGCAAGAGGATGAACACCGCCGAAGCTATGGTCCGCCCGGTGTAGATCGCTGCCAGCAGGTATTTCTTCGGGAAATGCCCGCCCAGCCAGCCCGACATAACCGAGCCGCCGATATTGGCGACGCCGATGACCGCAATCGCCGCGGCCCCAAGCACCGATGTCGTGCTGATGCCGATCGCGGCCAGCAAACCGGTCGGATCAATCCGGCTGGAAGCCTCGGTGATGAAGGCGGGGAAATGCGCGGTGATGAAGCCGAGCTGATAGCCGCAGGAAAAGAACCCAAGGAAGATCAGCGTGTAGGACGGGTCGCGGAAGGCGCGGGAAACGACGGTCAGCATCGGCTCATGCGGTTCGGCATGTGCGGCGGTCTTGGCCTGGGGCTTCAGGATCGGCAGCGCCAGCAGGGTCAGCAAGATGACGGCGGCAAAGATCAGGAACACGGTCTGCCAGGAATAGCTCTGCAACAGGATCTCGGCCGCCGGCGGCCCCAGCACCTGGCCAGCCGAACCGATGGCCGAGCCGATTCCCAGTGTCAGGCTGCGCCGCTCGGGCGAGGCCGCGCGACCGATCAGCGGCAGGATGATCCCGAACCCGGTGCCCGCGATGCCGAAGCCCACGAGGATCGACAGCGCCTGATGCTGGCCGGGGGTGATCGCATAGGCGGACAGCACCATGCCAAGCGCATAGAGGACCGCGCCGATGACGATGGTCTTGCGGTCGCCAAAGCGTTCGCCAAAGGCCGAGAACATCGGCTGGCCGATTCCCCAGGCCAGGTTCTGGATCGCGATGGCCATGGAAAAATCCGAGCGGGGCCAGCCAAACTCGTTGGCGATGGGAATCTGGAACACGCCAAAACTGGCCCGCACTGCGAACGAGATTATCAGGATCACGCAACCGGCGATCAGGACAGGGGTGAAAAGGGATGATCTCGCCATGACGGCCTCCGGACAGGTCGGGGACGGTGCGGTGGCACGCGGGCAGGGTCAACCGCGATATTGTGACCGTTACAGGGTTCAGGTGCCGCAAACTTTCCCTTCTCCGCAGCTTTCCGTTGCGGAACTGCCGCAAGTCAATGGATTATGCGGGAAGCCACCCCGGCGAAACCGCTTTGGCCTTTTGCCGAAGCCGGGCCGCCGCTAAGGGCCGGGCGCGACAAGGATGGAGGCCGGGATGAACGAATGGTGGCGCGGTGCGGTGACCTATCAGGTCTATCCCCGGTCTTTCCAGGATTCCAACGGCGACGGAGTGGGCGACCTGCCCGGCATCACCCGGCGGCTCGACCATCTGGCGGCGCTGGGGGTGGATGCGGTCTGGCTCTCGCCGTTCTTCAAGAGCCCGATGAAGGACATGGGCTATGACGTCAGCGACTATTGCGACGTCGACCCGGTCTTCGGCACGCTTGCCGATTTCGACGCCCTGGTGGCCCGCGCGCATGCGCTGGGACTGAAGGTGATCATCGATCAGGTCCTGAGCCATACTTCGGACCAGCACCCCTATTTTGCGATCAGCCGCAAGGACCGCGTGAATGACAAGGCCGACTGGTATGTCTGGGCCGACCCGACGCATGACGGGATGCCGCCCTGCAACTGGCTCTCGGTCTTTGGCGGCCCGGCCTTCCAGTGGGATGCACGCCGCAAGCAGTATTACCTGCACAACTTCCTGACCTCGCAGCCCGACCTGAACTACCACAACCCCGCCGTTCAGGACTGGGCGCTGGACAACATGCGCTTCTGGCTGGAGCGCGGGGTGGACGGCTTCCGTTTCGACACGGTGAACTACTTCTTCCACGACCCCCTGTTCCGCGACGACCCGGCGGATTACCGGATCAAGACCGAACCCGAGGGCAACCCCTACGGGATGCAGTATCACATATTCTCCAAGAACCAGCCCGAGAACCTGCTCTGGATGGAGCGCATTCGCAAACTGCTGGACGAATACGGCGCGGCGAGCGTGGGCGAGATGGGCGAACAGCACCACGCGATCCGGATGATGGGGGAATACACCGCGCCGGGGCGGCTGCATCAGTGCTATTCGTTCGAGCTGATGGGCTACGACTTCACCGCCGGCTTCTTCCGCGACCGGGTGGAAGGCTTCTTCAAGGGCGCGCCGGATGGCTGGCCGATGTGGGCCTTCTCCAACCACGATGTCGTCCGCCACGCGACCCGCTGGGCCAAACATGGCGACAGCGTCGAAGCCGTGGCAAAGCAGGCGGGGTCGCTGCTGCTGGCGTTTGAAGGCTCGATCTGCCTCTGGCAGGGCGAGGAGCTGGGCCAGACCGACACAGAGCTGGCGCTGGAGGAACTGACCGACCCGCAGGGCATCGTCTTCTGGCCCGAACCGATCGGGCGCGACAACACCCGGACGCCGATGGTCTGGGACAGCTCGGCCCATGCCGGATTTTCGACCGTGACGCCCTGGCTTCCGGTCAAGCCCGAACAGGCCGCCCGCCACGTCGCGGGGCAGGACGGCGCGCAAGGCTCGGTGCTGGAGCATTACCGTTCGGCGCTGGCGTTCCGGAAAGGCTCGATCGCGCTGCGCGAGGGAAAGACACGGTTCCTTGACCTCCGGGAGCCGCTGCTGGGATTCGTCCGGGGCGAGGGGGAGGGCGCGCTCTTCTGCCTCTTCAACCTCTCGCCCGTCGCGCTGTCGGTCACTGTCGCGGGGGTGGCCGGGCCGGTCGGTCCGTCGCTGCACGCGGTTCTGCAAGGCGACCGGCTGACCCTTGGCCCGAACGCGGCGGCCTTCCTGCCGGTCACCGGGACGGTCGCGGTTCAGGACTGAGCGGTCCGGTGTAGGGTGGGCAATCTGCCCACGTCACAGCGCCGTCCAATGCACCCCTGCCGGGGGGATGCTGACCCCGCCCCATTCCGCCGGAACCGGGTTGTAGTTGAACAGGAACCGATGCGTGGCGGTATCGCGCCGCCGCAGGCCCTCGGGCAGGGGGTCAGTCTCGATGCCTTCGGCCTGACAGGCGCGCATCAGGATGCGGGTCAGCGCCGCATCGTCCGGCCAGCCGCCAAGGTAGTGCAGCTTGCCCGACGCCACCAGTGCGGGCCAGCCATCCTCGGCGGCCTCGACCACCTGCGCATCGCCCTCCAGCTTTTCGCGCCAGTGGATCAGTGCCCCGCCTTGCGCCAGCGGCACCGGCACATCCGGCGGCAGGCTCTCGACGCGGGCGATCACGGCGTCCAGACCCGGCAGGGCAGGGGGCAGAGGCACCGGGATCGCGAAGTTTGCGGTCTTGGAATTGGTCCGGGGGCCAAGGATCGCCGTGCCCCCATGTGCCGCAAGTGCAGCCTTCAACGGCTCGGACAGGGTGAACAGGCCGGGGGCCAGCACCAGCTTGTAGGCCGAAAGATCGGCGGTGTCCGGCGGCAGGATGTCCACGTTCAGGCCCAACCGGCGCAGACCCTTGTAGATGTGGAACACCAGCCAGAAGTATCTGAAACTCCGGCCCTGCGGCTGGATCTCCCAGGCCCAGTCCGAGGCATAGTCGAAGACCAGCGCCACATTGGCCGCAGCCGTGCCCGCCTCTGGCATCGCCGCCAGTTCCCGAGCCACCTGTCCGGCCTCGCCGAAGGCCTGCGCCGGGGCGCTGTCGGGACGCAGAAGCCCGGCGTGCATCTGTTCCTGCGCGAAGGGGGCCTGACGCCAGCGGAAATAGCACACGGCTTCCGCGCCATGGGCAAAGGCCTCCCAGGCCCAGAGCCGGGCCATGCCGGGCAGGGGGTCCGGATTGTAGGGCGCCCAGTTCACCGGGCCGGGCTGCTGTTCCATGATCCACCAGCGCCCCCTTCCGACCGCACGATAGAGGTCGTGGTGGAAGGCCTGGAAGTCCGGGTCACCCTGCCGCACGAAGCGGCGCTTGTGATCGGCGTCCGCAGGGATGCGGTCGGACAGGAACCCGAGGGGGTAGCTGTCCCACGAGGCGATATCCAGATCCGCGCCCACAGCCCAATGGTCGAATTCCGTCACCGCGCCCATGTAGTTGTGGGCAATGGGGTAGGGCGAATGCTTGCGGATGATCTCGACCTGCACCCGGTTGAAGCTGGCGACCTGGTCGCTGGAAAACCGGCGGAAGTCCATCACATGCGACGGGTTCGGTTCGGTCACCGTGAGGTTCGGCAGGCCGATGTCGTTGAAGTCGCGGTATTCCATCGACCAGAACACATTGCCCCAGGCTCGGTTCAGCGCGTCCGGCGACTGGTATTTCTGCGCCAGCCAGTCGCGGAAGGCCTGCCGCGCCGCGTCCGAGTAGGACAGCGTGGTCGCATGGCAGGCATATTCGTTGTCGGTCTGCCATGCGGCCACAGCGGGGTTCCTGCCATACCGCTCCGCCATCGCGGTGACGATCCTCGCACAGTCCGCCCGATAGCCTTCATGCGAAAAGCAGTAGTGCCGCCGCGAACCGAAGCCGCGCGACCTGCCGTCCTTGTCCACCGCCAGCATGTCGGGATGGCGGTCCAGCATCCAGCGTGGCGGGGTGGCGGTGGGCGTGCCGAGGACCACCTTCAGGCCCTGCGCGCCCAGCGTCTCGATCGCGCGGTCCAGCCAGTCCCAGACATAGCGGCCCGGTTCCGGCTCCATCCGCGACCAGGCGAATTCGCCGATCCGGACCCAGGTCAGGCCCAGCCCGGCCATGCGAGTGGCATCTTCGGCCCATTGCGTCTCGGGCCAATGCTCGGGGTAGTAGCAGACGCCAAGCGTTCTTTTCATGGGATGACCTGGGGTTCGGGAAGGCCCTTGGCGGTGCCCGGAAATGCGAATAGCTGGCCGGAGGCCGGGTGCTTCGCGCGCGCTTCGGCGTCCATGTGTTCAAGCGCCGTGGTGACAAACAGCGTCGTCAGGTCCGTACCACCGAAGGCCGGACAGGACGATTGCGGTGCGCCGGGCGTCTCGACGGCCGTCAGGAACGCCCCGTCCGGCGCGTAACAGGCCACCCGCCCCGCGCCCCATTGCGCGTTCCAGAACCGACCCTGCGCGTCGATCACCGCGCCGTCCGGGTTCAGCCCCGCCCGCGAAAGGTCCAGCCACACCTCGGGGTCGCCCTTCGGCCATCCCGCACTGTCCAGCGCGACCTTCATCACCTGCGCGCGTGCCGTGTCGGTGAAATGCGCCGCCGTGCCGTCCGGGACGAATGAGATCGCGTTCGGGATCGTGATCCCCTTGAACAGCTGCCGCAATTCGCCGCGATACCAGCGCCAGATTGCACCCGCACCCGGTTGCGCCGTCTTCCCCATCGTGCCGAACCAGAACCCGCCCTGCCGATCGGCGCGGCCATCGTTCGACCGGGTCGCCGCCGTGCCCGCGCTGGCCACCTGAACCCTGTCCCCGGACAGCAGGTCCAGCCGGAAAAGCCCCGTCTCGCAGGCGACCATCAGCGCGTCCCGGCTGATCCACCCGGCTGCCGAAACGAACTCGGGAAAGCTCCACGACTGCGCCTGCGAATGCAGGGTCCGGTTCAGGATGTCGAACCAGAACAACTGTTCACGAAGCGGATGCCACAGCGCCCCTTCCCCCAGCTCGCACGGACGCGCATCGAAGATCATGGCATGACCGCGTCATAGGCCGCGACGATCGCGGCGGCCTTGCCAGAGATCCCGGCCGTCGAAAGCCCGGGCGTATAAAGCGCCGTGCCGATGCCAAAGCCGTTGGCCCCCGCGCGGGCCCAGTCGGCAAAGTTCGCCGGACCGGCCCCGCCCACGGCATAGACCGGCAGGTCCTTCGGCAGGACCGCGCGGATCGCCTTCAGCCCCTCCGGCCCGATCAGGCTGCCGGGGAACAGCTTCAGCCCCGTCGCCCCGGCCCGGATTGCCGCAAAGCACTCGGTCGGGGTCATCACCCCGGGCCACGAGGCCATGCCGGCGGCGCGGGTGGCCCGGATCACCTCCGGGTCGGCGTTGGGCGACACGACCAGGGTGCCGCCCGCCGCCTTCACCCGCGCCACATCCTCGACCGTCAGCACTGTGCCCGCCCCGATCTCGGCCCCGGGAACGGCGGCCACCATCGCGGCGATGGACGCAAAGGGGTCGGGCGAGTTCAACGGCACCTCGATCCGGGTGATCCCGGCGGCGACCAGGGCCCGGGCGACCTCGGCAGCTTCCGGCGGGGTGATCCCGCGCAGGATGGCGATCAGGTTGCGGTGGGTCATCGTGCGGCCTCGGTCTGGGGGGAAAGCGAGGCAAGGCCCGCGAGGGTGCAGTCGGTGGCCGACAGGCGCGTTGCTTCGACCCCCTGTGCGGCCAGCGCCGCGGCATAGGCCGACGACAGTTTCTCGGCCCCGATCAGGGTCACCTTCTGTCCCAGCCAATAGGGCTTTGCGGCGGCAAGCTCGGTGCCGATCAGCAACCCGGACAGCCGCGCCCGGGCCGCCGCCGCCGTAAGCCCGGCGATCAACCCCTCGGCCCGCAGGGAAAAGAGCCGTGCGGCCAGCCGTTCGGGCCGCGACAGCGCGTCCCGGACCGCGGCATCGAAGGCCGCATCGTCCCAGCCGCCGCCCTGCATCCCGTGGCGCAGAACCGACGCCTCGGACAACAGCGCGAACATCTCGCCGGTCATGAAGGTCTGAAAGCTGACAACCTCGCCCGCCGAGACGTGGACCCATTTGGAATGGGTGCCGGGCAGGCAGAGAACCCCGTCATAGCCCGGCATCAGCTGCAGCGCGCCCGCGATCTGGGTTTCCTCGCCGCGCATCACGTCGGCGGGCTGGGTCTGTTTCAGGCCGGGGGCGATGCTGACGCGAAGCCGGGGATCGGTGGTCGGGGCCTCGACCTGTGCCGCCATGTCGAGGGGCGTGCAGGGGACCGTGCGGTAGGGGGCCTCGCACCAGCCCTGACGGCTGCCGACCATGCCGCAGGCGACGACAGGGGGCTTTCCGGCCAGCCAGGGCCCGACCAGCCGCAGCAGCGCAGGCTCGAACCCCTCGCGGGTCAGCTTGCCCATGCCATCTTCGCTGGAGGCTTCGGCCAGCACGCTTCCATCCGCCCCCATCGCCCAGGCACGCAGGTTCGAGGTGCCCCAGTCCACGGCGATCCAGGCGGGCCGGACAGTGTTGCTCATGACGAAATATACCCCCCGTCCAGAACCAGGGTTTGCGAGGTCATCATCCGCGAAGCATCGGCGGCAAGAAAGAGGACCGTCCCCGCCATGTCTTCCGGCTGGATCGGATCGGGCAGACATTGCCGGGCCAGATGCGCAGCCAGCCCCTCGGGCGTGACCCAGGTTTCCTTCTGCCGGTCGGTCAGCACCCAGCCGGGGGCCACGGCATTGACCCGGACGCGGTCTGGCCCGAATTCCCGGGCCAGGGTCCGGGTCAGGCCGACAATCCCGGCGTTCGCGGTGATATAGGCGGCATAGCCGGTATCGGCCATCATGAAGCTGATCGAGGAGAAGTTGATGATGCTGCCCCCGCCTGCGGCCTTCATCCCCGGAATGACCGACTGGCAGGCAAAGAAATACGACCGCAGGTTCACTGCCATCGACCAGTCCCAGAAGGTCTCGTCCGTCTTCAGGGTGTCATGCCGCTGGTCGTTGGCGGCGTTGTTCACCAGGACGGTGATCGGTCCGTTTGCCTTTGCGGCGGTGGACAGGGTCAGCTGCAGCTGGTCCGTCACCGAGATGTCGCAGGGCAGGAACAGCGGGCGGTTGCCTGTCCTGGCCTCCATCGCGTCGCAGAACGGCGTGGCATCGGACCGCTGGCAGAAGGCCACCCGTGCGCCCTGACGCAGGAAGGCTTCGGTCAGGGCCGCGCCAATGCCCGATCCCCCGCCGGTGATGAAGACCGACCGGCCCTCGAGATCATGAAATGTCGCCGCGCCGCTCATCTGTCCGCATCGCCCCTGGGGTTGTTTTTCGCGATGTTAGCCAAACCCGCGACCGGTCGCCATGGGCTCACTTCACTGCCCCAAGCGTCAGGCCCGCGATGAAATGCTTCTGCATCAGGAAGAACATCGCCACCGGCGGCAGGGCGGCAAGGATCGAGCCAGCCGAGACGAGATGCCACTGCGCGATCCATTGGCCGTTGAGCGATGACAGGCCCGCGGTGATCGGCTGGCTGTCGACGCCCTGGGTCAGGACCGTGGCCCAGAAGAAATCGTTCCAGATGAAGGTGAAGACCAGCACGGACAGGGCCGCGATGGCCGGGCGCATCAGGGGCAGCACGATATACCAGAAGATGCGCCACTCGGCGACGCCTTCGACGCGGGCGGCCTCGATCAGCTCGTAGGGCAAAGCCTTGATGAAGTTGCGCATGAAGAGGGTGCAGAACCCGGTCTGGAAGGCGATGTGGAACAGGGCCAGGCCATACCAGGTGTCATACATGCCAAGCTGGTCGGTGAAATCGCGGACCGGGATCATCAGGATCTGGAACGGCACGAAGTTGCCGGCCACGAACATGAAGAACACCAGCACATTGCCGCGGAACCCGTAGACTGCCAGCGCAAAGCCGGTCATCAGTGACAGCCCCACCGCGCCGATCACCGTGGGGATGGTGACCCAGAGCGAGTTGATCATGTACTGCCCGATGGGCGTTTCGGTGAAGATGTAGACGTAGTTCTCCCAGGCGATGCCCGAGGGCATGCCGAAGTAGTTGCCCTGCGCCAGGTCAGAGGCGGGGCGCAGCGAGGTCAGCGCCACGCCAAGCAGCGGGAAAAGCCACAGGACAAGGGCGATCGGCAGGGCGATGGTGTAAAGCCACTGTGTGCCGGTCGAGGCCTGCTGGATGGGACGCGGGAACATCTCAGCGCTCCTTCTCGTCGCGCCACATCTTCCAGATGAAGCCCGAGATGAAAATCATCATGATCGCGAACAGGACGACCGCGATAGCCGCGCCATAGCCCATGCGGAAACCGTATTCGCCCAGGGCCTTTTCATACATGTAGTAGGACAGGACGCGGGACGACCCGAACGGCCCGCCGTTGGTCATGATCGACACCAGATCGAAGCTGCGAAGGGCACCGATGACGGTCACGATCACCGCGATGAAGGTCGCGGGGCGCAGTTGCGGCAGGACGACATACCACAGCATCCGCCAGCCCTTGGCCCCGTCCAGCCGCGCGGCCTCGATCTGGTCGGGGGCGACGTTGTTCAGGCCGGTCAGGTAGAGGATCATCACATAGGCGATCTGCGGCCAGAGGCCTGCGGCGATGATGCCGTAGGTCACCAGGTCCGGGTCGGCCAGAATGGCGATGCCTTTGCCCGTGATCCATTCCGTCAGCAGGTAGAAGAGGCCAAAGTTCGGCGCATAGAACCAGGCGAACATCAGGCCGACGACGACCTGGCTGATGACGAAGGGAAAGAAGAACAGCGACTTGTAAAGCCGGATGCCGCGCACGGTCTGATTGAGGAAAATCGCGATGAAAAGGCCGATCGGCAGGGCCAGCATGTAAAGGACCAGCCATTTCAGGTTGTTCCAGAGGCTGGTTTCGAAGGCCGGGTCGGTCATCAGCTCGCGGTAGTTGGCCGCGCCGACAAAGGTGCCCTTGAACTCGCCGTTCGGGCCATAAAGCCCGTTCCAGTCGTAGAACGACAGGGTGACGCTCTGCACGATGGGCCACAGCACATAGAGGGTGAACATGAAAAGGCCGGGAGCGAGGAAGAGCCAGGGCGCCAGGGTCCGCTGGTTCCACCGGCTTGCCGCCCGCCGGACCGGGACTGCTGCCGCGATATCCGATGCCTGTGCCATGTCCTGTCCCCCCCGAATAGAATCGGGCGCCCCACGCAAGGGGCGCCCGGACTGTCAGATCATTGCGGGAAGAGGCGCAGGCGCGTCGCTTCAAGCTGCGAAAGGATCTCTTCCAGAGCCTCGGGCTGGACGAGGAACCGCTGGAACCCCTCCATGCCGGCCTTGGCGTATTCCGCGTCGGCGTCACGGTCCCAGAACTGGGCGATGCCGCCGGTCGCGGTGGACAAAGCCGCAAAGCCTGCCGACAGGAACGGGTCGGCCGCATCCACGGTCGCGCCCTTGTTGGTCGGCAGCTGGCCCACGGCGGCGTTCCACTTGGACTGCGCCTCTGCCGAGGCCATGTAGGCCAGGAACGTCTTCGCATCCTCGGGGTTCTTGGCACCCGACGTCAGGTGGATCGTGTCGGTCGGGGCTTCCTCGGCGCGGGCGAGACCGGCGGTGATTTCCGGGAAGACCATGAAGCCAAGGTTGTCGTTCGTCATCCCGCCTTCCTTGAAGACGCCGACGGCGAAGTTGCCCATCACATAGTTGGCGGCCTTGCCTTGCACGAAGATCGCCGCCGCATCCTGCCAGTCGATTGCGGCATGGTTTTCGGTGACATAGGGCTGCAGCTTGGCGAACTCTGCGAACACGGCGCGGGCTTCGGGCGAGGTCCAGGACACTTTCCCGGCGGCGAGATCGCTGTGGAACTGGTAGCCGTTGGTGCGCAGGCTCAGGTAGTCGAAGATCCCCGCGACCGGCCACAGCGCGCTGGAGCCCGTGGTCACGCAGTCGATGCTGGCGGCCTTGAACTTCTCGCAGTTGGCCAGGAAGGTCGCCCAGTCAACGCCTTCCGGACCCGGCACTTCGACACCCGCGGCGGCATAGGCGTCCCGGTTATAGTAGATGCCCCACTGGTAGTAGGTATAGGGGATCCCCCACTGCTTGCCGTCGATGGTCATCGACGGCAGCGACGAGGCCAGCGCGTCATTCAGGCCGTTGGCGGCCCAGACATCCGAGATATCGGCGAAAAGGCCGGCTTCGACGAACGGACGCATCCGGTTCGCGGCATACCAGTTGGCCAGATCCGGCGGGTCCGCGGTCAGGAAGTTGCGGATCGCGTTCTTGTAGGCCTCGTGGTCGAAGTTGGTGAACTGGATGTCGATCTCGGGGTTCGCGGCCTCGAAATCTGCGATCAGCGCCTCCATCGCCGCAAGCGGGATGGGATCGTAGTCGCCGTTGTAGGTGACGACGCGCTGCTGCGCCATTGCCGAAGTGGACAGCATAAGCGCCGCCCCGAGCGCCACTGCGCCCGCCAGTGTGTGAACCATGGTTTCCTCCCTTTGGTTTCACTATTTGAAACTTAGTCTTGAATATTGAAAACTATGTCGGCTATCGTTATCCCTGTCAACAACGACGTTCCGGGAGGGGGCGAATGAAGGCCGAGGGACATGCGGACGGGACGGTCGGCAAGGCGCTGGACGTGCTTGACCTTGTCGCGCGTCAGGGCGGGCCGGTGCGGTTCTCGGATCTGCTGACCAAGTCGGACTATCCGAAGGCGACGCTCTACCGGCTTTTGCAGACCCTGACGCATCAGGGGATGCTGGCGCTTGACCCGGATACCGGCAGCTATGCCCTGGGCGTGCGGCTGGTGCGGCTGGCCCATGCCGCCTGGGCGCAATCGTCGCTCGCACCCATCGCGCGGCCCTATCTAGATGATCTTGCTGCAAAAACCGGCGAGACGATCCATCTGGCGCAGATGGATCTGGGGCAGGTGCTTTACGTCGACAAGCGCAATGCCGCGCGCCCCGTCGAGATGTTCGCCCAGGCCGGAAAGGTCGGTCCGGCCTATTGCACCGGGGTCGGCAAGGCGATGCTGGCCTATCTGCCGCCCGAGGCTCTGGACGCCGCTTTGGCGCGGCAGTCCTTCCACCGCCACACGTCGCACACGCTTGCCAGCCGCGAGGCGCTGCTGGCCGAGCTGCAGGCGATCCGCGACCGGGGCCATGCCTGGGACCGCGAAGAGCATGAGTCGGGAATCATCTGCTGCGCGGTGCCGATTCGCAGCCGCGCGGGCCGGGTGATGGGCGCCTTGTCCGTCACCTCGACCACGGCGCGCAGCGATCTGGACGCGCTGGGCGCGCTGGCACCGATGATCAAGGACATTGCGGCGAAGATTGCTGCGGATGCGGAAAGCTGGCGCTTTCCGGAACAGGTTTAACCGGGGGAGGAAAACCCATGACGGGAGTGACACTGGAGAATGTCGTCAAGCGATTTGGCGACGTGCAGGTGATCCACGGGGTCGATCTGGCAGTCGAGGACGGCGAGTTCTGCGTCTTCGTCGGGCCATCGGGCTGCGGCAAGTCCACCCTCTTGCGGATGATCGCGGGGCTGGAGGAAACCTCGTCCGGCGCGATGCGGATCGGCACGCGCGACGTGACGCGGGTCGACCCCAGCGAACGCGGCGTGGCGATGGTGTTCCAGACCTATGCGCTTTATCCGCACATGACCGTGGCCGAGAACATGGG
Source organism: Pseudomonadota bacterium (assembly GCA_040385165.1). Lineage (GTDB taxonomy): Bacteria > Pseudomonadota > Alphaproteobacteria > Rhodobacterales > Rhodobacteraceae > Tabrizicola. Next base: position 597,243 of record JAZKHX010000001.1, read on the forward strand.
CTTCGGCCTGAAGATGACCGGTCATCCGAAAGCCGAGATCGACCGCAAGGTCGCCGAAGCCGCCCGCATCCTGAAGCTGGAGCCGCTGCTCGCCCGCAAACCCAAGGCCCTGTCCGGCGGCCAGCGGCAGCGGGTGGCCATCGGCCGCGCCATCGTGCGGGGGCCGGAGGTGTTCCTGTTCGACGAACCGCTGTCGAACCTCGACGCCGAGCTGCGGGTGGAGATGCGGGTCGAAATCGCCCGCCTGCACCGCGAGATCGGGGCCACGATGATCTACGTCACCCATGACCAGGTCGAGGCGATGACGCTCGCCGACAAGATCGTCGTGCTGCGCGCCGGTCGGGTCGAGCAGGTCGGCAAGCCGCTTGACCTCTACAACAACCCCGACAACCGCTTTGTGGCAGGTTTCATCGGCAGCCCGGCGATGAACTTCGTTGCCGGAGTGGCCGAGGCCGGGGCCGTTGCGGCGAAAGGTCTGGGGTCGGTGACAACCGGCGTCGGGCTCCCCGCCAAGGGGGCCGAAGTGACGGTCGGCCTGCGTCCGCAGCACCTGAAGATCGGCCCGGGCGACACGCACCGGGTCGAACTGACCGAGGCATTGGGCGGGGTGTCCTATGTCCACCTGACCGCGCCCTCGGGCGAAAAGCTGATCGTCGAACGCCACGACCAGGTCAGCCTGGATCCCGGCGCGAAAGTAGGGGTCAGCTTCGATGCGAGGGATGCGATGCTGTTCGACAAGGACGGTCTGCGGCTGCGCTAGAGCCTTTCCGACAAAAGTGGACTCCGGTTTTGTCGAAGGACAGGCGACCACGAAACACCTGGAGGCTGTCTGGCGCTTCTGTCAGCGTCGGACAGACCTAGCGGCACCGCTCATCGTTCGCCTTCGGCTCCTCTTCGCTGCGGTTCCGCGAGGAGAAGCCGAAGGCGAACGACGAGCAATCCGTTAAGAAATCCTGAACGCTCGCGCCCAACCCCTTGAGTCCAAACGGCCCGAATATCTGTCCACGCTGGACAGCCCTCAGTGCCCCGCCAGGAACTTCTCGGCGTCCAGCGCCGCCATGCAACCCATCCCGGCGCTGGTGACGGCCTGCCGGTAGATGTGGTCGGTCAGGTCCCCCGCCGCGAAGACGCCCGGGATCGCGGTCCGGGTCGACCCCGGCTCGACCACCACATAGCCCCCCGAATGCAGCGGCAGCTGGTCCTTCACCAGCTCGGACGCCGGCGCATGGCCGATGGCGACGAAGAAGCCCGCGCAGGGGATCGCACCCTCGACCCCGGTCTTCAGGTTGCGGGTCTTCACTGCCGTCACCCCAAGCGGGGCCTCGGTCCCGACAACCTCGGTCACCTCGGTATCCCAGACGACCGCGATCTTCGGGTTCTTGAACAGCCGGTCCTGCATGATCTTTTCCGCCCGGAAACTGTCGCGCCGGTGGACCACGGTGACCTTCGAGGCGAAGTTGGTCAGGAACAGCGCCTCTTCAACCGCCGTGTTCCCGCCCCCGATCACCACCACTTCCTTGCCCCGGTAGAAGAATCCGTCGCAGGTGGCGCAGGCCGAGACGCCGAAGCCCTTGAACTTCTCCTCCGATGGCAGCCCCAGCCACTTTGCCTGCGCCCCGGTGGCCAGGATCACCGCGTCGGCGGTGTAGGTGGTGCCGCTGTCGGCCTGCGCCGTGAACGGCCGCTTCGACAGGTCAAGCGCGGTGATGTAGTCCGAAATCACCTCGGCCCCCATCGCCTTGGCATGCTCTTCCATGCGGACCATCAGGTCGGGCCCCTGCACGGTATGGTCGCCGGGCCAGTTCTCCACGTCCGTCGTGATGGTCAGCTGCCCGCCCGGCTGCAGGCCCTGGATCAGCAGGGGCTCCAGCATCGCACGGGCGGCATAGACCGCAGCGGTGTAGCCCGCGGGGCCGGAGCCGATGATCATAACCTTGGTGTGGCGCGTCTCGCCCATGCTTGCCCCCGTGAATGCCGGTCCCCGATATAGCCACCAGTGGCGGCAGCGGAAAGCCCCCGCATGGCGGCCATGCAGGACAGGCAAGGGCACGGACGATACGTTTTCTTGCGCACCGTTGAAATATTATTGCGCAATGGGTGGCCCGCGCGTAAGTAAGGCCAGCAACGGAGGCATCATGGTCGCGCACAAGCTGGATCCCATCGACCGTCAGATTCTGGCCGAGCTGCAGGCCGATGGCCGGATGACCAATGTCGAACTTGCCAGCCGGGTCGGGATTTCCGCTCCGCCCTGCCTGCGCCGGGTGCGCGGGCTGGAAGAGCAGGGCTATATCCGGGGCTATCACGCTGACATCAACGCCCGCGAACTGGGCTTCGAGGTTCAGGTCTTCGCGATGGTGCGGCTGAATTCCCAGGCCGAGGCCGACCTTGCCGCCTTCGAGGCGCGCTGCCGCGCCTGGCCGCTGGTCCGGGAATGCCACATGCTGAACGGCGAAATCGACTTCATCCTGAAATGCGTCTCGCCCGACCTGTCGAGCTTCCAGAGCTTTCTGACCGAGGAGCTTTTGCGGGCCGATCACGTCGCCAACGTCAAGACCAGCCTGGTGATCCGCTGCGCCAAGGACGAGCCCGGCCTGCCGTTCAGCGTGCTTGAGGCGCGGCTGGCGAAAAACGCCTGACGCCTCTCAGCGTGAGGCGTCTCCCATCGGGCGCGTCGCGGTCTTCAGTCGCATCGCGAAGCCCTTCTGACCGGCCACCATCGAGCGGCTTGAGGTCTGGCGAACCGTCGCGCGGGCCAGGACGCGGGCATCGGTGGCATCGCCCACCGTTTCAAGGATCGAAAGGATCCAGCGCCGCCTGGTTTTCATCTGGATGATCATTGAATTCCCCATCGCAATACAACCTGATGGGGTAAACCGTGACGGTGGATTGCGGCAGGGATTGGGAAGAAACATGCAGCAATCGGGCCATTTTCAAGCCCCTTGCTGCTGCCTTAAAGCCTTATTGTCGCGATCAGCCGCCCATAGTCCGCTTCGCCCGCATGGGTGGTGCGGCGGAAAGAGTAGAAACGCGACGGATCGCGGTAGGTGCAGTGGCCGGTCCATTCGGCATGGGCGACGCCCGCCGCGCGCAGCCGGTGAAGGCCATAGCCCGGCAGATCGAACAGCAGGCGGTCGCCCGGTCCTTTGGCGAAGAACCGGGTGCTGGCTTCGTCCTCGGCGCGGAAGCGGTCGAAGAATTCGGGTCCGACCTCATAGGCGGCCTGGCTGATGGTCGGGCCGATCACGGCAGAAATCTGCGACCGGCGGGCACCCAGCGTCTCCATCGCGTCAAGCGTGGCTTCAAGCACCCCATCGACGGCACCGCGCCAGCCGGCATGTGCCGCGCCGATCACCCGTGCCTTGGGGTCCGCGAACAGGACAGGCTGGCAATCGGCGGTCAGCACGGCGAGGAGGACGCCGGGCGTCGCGGTGACCAGCGCGTCTGCCTCGGGGCGGATCGACAGCGGACCGGTAACAGGCAGCGCCCGGGCGGAATGGACCTGATGGACGGTGACAAGCGCCTCGGGGCCGACCCCCATCGCCTCGGCCACCCGGGCGCGGTTGATGGCGACAGCCTCGGTCTGGTCGGACGAACCGGTGCCGCAGTTCAGGCCTGCAAAGATGCCCGACGACGCCCCGCCCTTGCGGGTGAAGAAACCGTGGCGGGTCTCCAGGGCATCCGACGTGATGATTTCAAGCGTGGCAGGCATCAGGCAAATCCGGGCGGTTGCGGGGCGCCGGCCGAGGTCAGCGCCAGCACCTTGAACAACGAACCCATTTCTTCCGGATGGGTCAAGCGCCGATGCGCGGCCCGGTGGCTTTCCAGCGCCGCGCCGGTCAGGTTCCGCGCAAGGCGTTCCGCACGGGCCTCGATGCCAAGACGGGTCAGGAACTCGCCCTGCGTGGTGTAGAAATGTGCCCGGTTCTCGGCGAGTGGCTCAAAATCGACATGAGCGGTCAGGTCGGCCTCGCCGGGATGCGCCAGAGGGTCGTCGAAAGCATGTCCGCGCAGCGCCTGCAGCGTGTCACCGTGCGAACGCCAGCCACCGTAGTCGATGACAAGGGCAAGGCCGCCGTGATGGTGCAGCCGGTGATGGACCTGCCGCGCCACGAATCGACCTATGCGGTTTTCCTCGATGATCACGCCGTCCTCGCGAGAGTGCATCGCCATCGTGCCGGGAAGTGTCGGACCTTCGGCCAACCCGAAAGCCAGCGCCCCATCCTGCAAACCGATCAGGCGTTCATGCCAGCCGCCGTTCACGAACTGATACTGATGGATCGGCAACGCATCGAAGAACTCGTTCGCGACCAGAAACAGCGGTTGTTCCGGCAGATCGCCCGCCGCCTCGATCCAGCGCAGGCCCAGGTCAGGCCCCCGGCTGATCGTCTGTTGCTGCTTCTGTCTCAGAACCGGCGAGGCCTCGACCAGCACCACCTGCGCGGCATCGTGAAAGCCGGGAACTCCCCGCGTCGCCCGCCGGATGTCGGCCATCAGCGTGCCGCGTCCGGGGCCAAGCTCGGCGAGCGTGAAGGGCGTCGGCGCGCCGCGGTCCAGCCAGGCCTGCGCGAGGGCCAGGCCCAGCAACTCGCCGAACATCTGGCTGATTTCGGGGGCGGTGGTGAAATCGCCCCTGGCTCCGAAGGGATCGCGGGTGGTGTAGTAGCCGTGGACGGGGTGCAGAAGGCACTCGGCCATGTAATCGGCCACGGTGATCGGCCCGGTCTCGCGGATGCGGCTTGCCAGAAGTCGGGCGAGTGGGGTCATCTTTCCCGGGCGCGAACGGCGAACCAGAGGCCAACGACGATCATCGGCACCGAAAGGAACTGACCCATCGTCAGGCCGTAACCGCCAACCTGAAAGGCAAGGCCGATCGGGTTGCCTTCGGACACGAACTGGGCATCGGGCTGGCGGACGAATTCGACCACAAACCGCGCGATGCCATAGCCGACAAGGAAGACCCCCATCAGCGCGCCCGGGCGCTTGAACCAGCCGCGCCGGAACGCAAGCCAGAACAGGACCAAGGCCAGAAGCAGGCCCTCCAGCGCGGCCTGATACAACTGGCTGGGGTGCCGGGCGCACAGGCCGACGATCTCCGGACAGGTCTGGGCGGCCGTGCCGGGGAAGATCACGCCCCAGGGCAGATCGGTCGGGCGTCCCCAAAGCTCGGCGTTGATGAAATTCGCGAGGCGCCCAAGCATCAGGCCGACCGGCGCGGCGATGGCAAGAAGGTCGCCCATCGGCAGCATCGGGATCTTCTCGCGACGGCAGAACCAGATCGCGGCGATGACGACACCGGCAAAGCCGCCGTGGAAGGACATGCCGCCTTCCCAGACCTGGACGATCTGCACGGGATCGGCGAGGTAGGTCGGCAGATCATAGAACAGGACATAGCCCAGCCGCCCGCCCAGGATGATGCCCAGGATGATCCAGGTCAGAAGCCGTTCGGTCTGTTCTGCATTGATCGGCGGTTCGCCGGCCCAGAGCCGGGGGTTGCGGATGGCGCGCAGCACGATCCACCAGCCGAAGAGGATGCCCGCGATGTAGGCAAGCGCATACCATCGCAGCGCGATCTCGGTGCCGAACAGCTCGAACGAGACGAGGTTTGGCGAAATGTCTGGGAACGGGATCATGCGGCACCTTTCTGGTTTCGCTGCTTGTCGCGGGTGGTGTCGGCGTTGTCAATCGGCGGCGACCTGTCGCCTTGCCCTGCCCGCCGGTCGGGGCCATATAGATCGGACAGTCAGGAGGCCACCATGCAGACGCGCAACAAGTTCTTCGATGACATGAGCCAGCTCATGACCAACGCGATGGGCGTGGCCCAGGGCGCCAGGACCGAAGCCGAGACCGCGTTCAAGAGTCTGGTCGACCGCTGGCTGGCCGACCGCGACTTTGTGACGCGGGAGGAATTCGACGCGGCCCGCGCAATGGCGCAGAAAGCGCGGGAAGAGAACGCAAGCCTGGAAGCCCGGATTGCCGCGCTGGAGGCGTCGCTGGCCCGGAAGAAGGTCTGACGGCGCACACCCTGACGCCCGTCTGAAACGCCGTCGCGCCGCGTCCGTGTCCTGTCGACGCGGTGACGGTGTCGAACGCGGCGGCTTCGGTCAGACCCGGATCAGCCGGAAGGCAGCCGAGGCCCCCCAGCCGGCCACGGCCGCAAGCACCAGCGACACCAGGCCGTAGATCAGCGGCTGCTGCTGCGCGAGGTTGAAGATGAACCGCTCCAGCCCCTCCTTGCGCACCCCGATCAACCGCTCCTGGCTGGCCACCACGCGCTTGTCGCGCAGAAGGAACAGCCGGACCTTGTATTCCCCTTCGGTCAGGTTCGCGGGCAGCACGATGTCGGTCCGGAACAGGGTGTCCTCGGACAGCTCGACCTTGCCTTCCAGGATCCGGTAGCGGCCCTCTTCGGTGCGCACGCGCAACAGGGCCAGGATGAACTCGCCCGCGCGGTCTGCCTCGCTGGCGATGCCGACGGCGCGGATGACCCGTTCGATGGTGATGCCGTAGCGCAGGTTGTCGACGTCCGACAGGATATGGGTCAGCGGTCCGGTGGTCGCGACGGCATAGAAGCTCGGTGCGCTGTCGATGGTGACCGAGGCATTGTTCACCCAGATCCCGGCGACCCGGCCCTTGCGCCGCACGGCCACCGGGGCCGACGGGCCCTCGACGGTCACGATCACCTCCAGCGGCCCGCCGTCCGGCGCGGGGGCGTCCCGCTTGACCGCGCCGTAGATCAAAATCTCGGACCCGTCGAAATCGGCGGTGATCGACACGCGGTTCTGGCTGAGGCCCGACACGATCATCTCTTGCGCCGCTGCGGGCAGGGACAGGACCAGAATCAGGGCCAGCGCGCGGATCATGGCAGCACCAGCGGAGCGACCGAATACAGCTCGGACGGCGTGACCAGCAGGTCGACCGCGATGCGGATCGAGACGGTCAGGACCAGAAGCGACAGCAGGATGCGCAGCTGTTCGGCCTTCAGCCGCACGCCGACGCGGGCACCGATCTGCGCGCCGATGACGCCGCCCAGGATCAGAAGCAGCGCCAGCAACATGTCGACCGTCTGGCTGTTCACCGCGTGCATCACGGTGGTGAAGCTGGTGACGAAGATGATCTGAAAGAGCGACGTGCCGATCACCACCTTCGTCGGCATCCCTAGAAGATAGATCATCGCGGGCACCAGGATGAACCCGCCGCCCACGCCCATGATCGCCGACAGAAAGCCCACGGCCGCTCCGATCAGCGCCGGGGGAATGACGCTGATGTAAAGCCCGCTGGCGCGGAACTTGAACTTGAAGGGCAGGCCATGTGCCCAGGAATGGACGTGGGCGCGCCGGATCGGGGCCCCTCCCGGCCTGCGCGACCGCAGAAGGCTCCGCAGGCTTTCCTGGAACATCATCGTGCCGATCAGCCCCAGGAAGATCACGTAGGAGAGCTGCACGAACAGGTCGATCTGCCCAAGCCGCGTCATGATCCCGAAGACCCAGACCCCTATCGCCGAGCCGACGACACCACCCGCAAGCAGCACGCCCCCCATCTGGAAATCCACGCCCTTGCGGCGCAGCTGCGCAAGCACGCCCGAAATCGACGAGGCCACGACCTGGTTCGCGCCGGTGGCGACGGCGACAGCGGGGGGGACGCCGATGAAGAACAGGAGCGGCGTGATCAGAAATCCGCCGCCGACCCCGAACATGCCCGACAGGAACCCCACGATCCCGCCCAACCCCAGGATGAGGAAGGCATTGACCGAAACCTCGGCGATGGGGAGGTAAAGCTGCATCTAAGGCGGCAATCGGTCGGAGAAGCGGGGCGGGGGGCAAAAGCGGTGGAGTCATCAAAGGGTTGCGCGGCTTTGCCGGGGATGTCAAATCCCGATTCGCTTACCGTCCTGCGCGCAGGAATTCCCTCAGGATGCGTTCCAGTTTTGCCGCACCCAGCGGGGCCATGGCCTTGGTGTGTTCGTGACTGATCTGTTCGTCCGACATGCCCGCGGCCATGTTGGTGATGGTCGAGATCGCCGCCACCTTCATCCCGAGGAACCGGGCCAGGATCACCTCGGGCACCGTCGACATGCCGACCGCATCGCCGCCCAGAAGTTTCAGCATCCGGATTTCCGCCGGAGTCTCGAACGAGGGGCCGGAATACCAGCAGTAGACGCCTTCCGGCAGGTCGATGCCCTCCGCCGCCGCTGCGGCCTTCAGCGCGGCCCGCAGGGCGGGGTCATGCGCGTCGGTCATGGGGACAAAGCGCGCGTCGGTCTTTTCGCCGATCAGCGGGTTCAGGCCGGAATAGTTGATGTGGTCGGACAAGAGCATCACGCTGCCCGGCTGAACATCGGGGCGCATCGAGCCGGCGGCATTGGTCAGGATCAGGCTGCCGGCCCCCAGCGCCTTCAGAACCTGCAGCGGCAGAAGCATCGCGCGGGGATTGCCGCTTTCGTAGTAATGCTCGCGCGCGCCGAAGACGGCGACCCGGACGCCCTCCAGCGTGCCCACATGCAGGTTCGGGTTGTGGCCCGAAACGCCCACATGCGGAAAGCCGGGCAGGTCGCCGTAGGGGATCGCCACCCCTTCGACGGCCTGCGCCAGATGACCAAGGCCCGAGCCGAGGATCAGGCCAATTTCGACCGGGGCATCGCCCGCGCGGGAGCGGATCAGTCGGGCGAGAGTCGCGGCGTCGGTCATGCCTCAGCGTTCCTTGACATAGGGTTCGCCCCCGGCGCGGGGCGGAATGGCCTTGCCGACGAAGCCTGCAAGGACAAGCACTGTCAGGATATAGGGCAGGGCGTCGAGGAAGGGGACGGGGATCTTCACTTGCACCACGGCCTGCACGACGTCGGGGCGCAACGCAAGCGCCTGGAAGAAGCCGAAGAGAAGGCAGGCCCACATCGCCGCGACCGGGCGCCACTTGGCGAAGATCAGCGCGGCGAGCGCGATATAGCCGCGCCCGGCGGTCATCTCCTTGCCAAAGCCCGCCTGCAGGGCGGTGGCCATGTACGCCCCGGCCAGGCCGCAGAGGATGCCGGTGATCATCACCGCGGAAAAGCGCAGGCCCTTGACGCTGACTCCGGCGGTATCGACGGCGGCGGGGTTTTCCCCCACGGCGCGCAGCCTCAGGCCATAGCGGGTGCGATAAAGCACCCACCAGGTCAGCGCGACGATGGCGAAGGCCAGATAGACCAGGATCGAATGGCCCGAGATGACCTCGGAATAGAATGTGCCGATGACGGGCACATTCCTTGCCGCGTCGGCGAAGGGGAGGGTGATCGGGTTGAACCTTGCGGTTCCTTCCAGCGGCGGAGTGCGGCCGCCCTGTCCGAACAGATATTGCGCGACAAGCACGGTCAGGCCCGAGGCCAGGAAATTCAGCGCCACCCCGGCAATCAGCTGGTTGCCGCGGAAGGTGATGGACGTGACCCCGTGGATCAGCGCAAAGACCAGCGACCCGGCAATGCCCGCCAGCGCGCCGACCCAGGCCGACCCGGTGTAGAAGGCGACCGCGCCCGCGCACATCGCGGCGACCAGCATCTTGCCCTCCAGCCCGATGTCGAAGACGCCCGAGCGTTCCGAGTAAAGCCCCGCAAGGCAGGCCAGCAGCAGGGGTGTGGCAAGCCGCAGGGTGCTGTCGAGGATCTGCAGAAGCGTTGAATAATCCATCACGCGGCCTCCAGCTTGCGACCACGGAACAGGGCGAAAATCCGGATCAGCAGCATTCGCACCATCATGTCCAGGGCTCCGGTGAACAGGATCACCAGACCCTGCACCACGGTCCGAAGTTCGATGGGGATCTTGGTCCAGAGGCCAAGTTCTGCCCCGCCCTGGAACAGGAACCCGAACAGAAGTGCCGCAAGCACCACCCCCACCGGATGGTTGCGGCCCATCAGCGCCACCGCGATGCCGATGAAGCCCGCGCCCGATGCCGAGTTGCCCAGAAGCCGCTCCGCTTCGCCCATGACGTTGTTGATCGCCATCAGCCCGGCCAGACCGCCCGAGATCAGCATGGCGATCATGATGATCCGCGTCGGGTTGATCCCGGCATAGCGGGCCGCCGGTTCCGACTTGCCGAAGGCGCGGATCTGGTAGCCCAGCCGCGTGCGCCAGAGCAGCAGCCAGACCACGACCGCCATCGCCAGCGCGATGAAGAAGGTGACGTTGGCGGGCACTCCGCTGGTGAAGATCAGGTTCAGGCCCGGAATCTCGTTGAAACTGGGCAGGTTGGTGGCCTCGGGGAAATTCGCCGTCGCCGGGTCCATCTTGCCGGGAGGCCGCAGCACGTCGACCAGCATGAAGATCAGGAGGCTGGCGGCGATGTAGTTGAACATGATCGTGGTGATCACGATATGGCTGCCGCGTTTCGCCTGCAGATAGGCCGGGATCGCCGCCCAGGCCGCGCCGAACAGCGCCGCCCCCACCGCCGCCGCGATCAGCGCCAGCGTCCAGTGCGGCCAGGGAATGAAGAGAAGCGCCATCGCGACGCCCAACCCCCCCAGCTGCGCCTGCCCCTCGCCGCCGATGTTGAACAGGCCGGCGTGGAAGGCCACCGTCACCGCAAGCCCGGTGAAGATGAAGCTGGTGGCGTAATAGAGGGTATAGCCCCAGCCATAGGCGTTCATCACCGACCCCTGCACCATCACCGTGATCGCCTCCCACGGGTCCTGCCCGATGGCGATGATCACAAGCGCCGAGATGAGCGCGGCGAGGGTCAGCGAGACGAAGGGGACAAGGGCGACATCGGCCCAACGGGGAAGACGGTCCATCAGGCGGCCTCCCCGTCAAATGGCTTGCGACAGGAAGCCCCCCCACCCCGGCCTTCCCCCACGAGGAGGGGAGGGAGGTGGCTGGTCCAGACCGCAGGAGTAAATCGCGACGCCGGGCAGAAGGAGCCTCCCCTCCCCCGCTGTGGGGAGGGGATGGGGGTGGGGGGCTTTTGCAAGGTCATCACGCCGCCTCTCCCTTTCCCGTCACGCCCGCCATCATCAGGCCCAGCTCGCGCTCGTTCGTCGTCTCGGGGTCCCTGAACCCCATGATCCTGCCGTCGAACATCACGGCGATGCGGTCCGACAGGCTCATGATCTCGTCCAGCTCGACGCTGACCAGCAGGATCGCGGCTCCGGCGTCGCGCAGCGCGATGATCTGGTTGTGGATGAATTCGATCGCCCCGATGTCGACCCCCCGGGTCGGCTGGCCGATGAGGAGCAGCGCCGGGTTCTGCTCGATCTCGCGGGCGACGACGATCTTCTGCTGGTTCCCGCCCGAGAAGCTTTTCGCCGCAAGCCAGGGGTCCGGCGGGCGGACGTCGAACTTCTCCATCTTCTTGCGGGTGTCGTCGCGCAGCGCGTCGTTGTCCATGAAGAGGGTGTTCTTCTGGTAGTCGGGATCGTTGAAATAGCCGAAGGCGATGTTTTCCCAGGCGGTGAAGTCCAGGATCAGGCCATAGTGATGCCGGTCCTCGGGGACATGGGCGATTCCGGCGCGGCGGCGGCTCTGGCCGTCCGAGCCGACGCCGGACAAGGGCAGACTGGCACCCTTCAGAGTGATCTTGCCGGTTGCGTTCTGCATCCCGCCCAGTGCCGCCAGAAGTTCGGATTGTCCGTTCCCGGCGACCCCGGCGATCCCGAGAATCTCGCCCGCGCGGATGTCGAAACTGACGCCTTTCAGCCGCTCGACCCGGTGTTCGTCGCGGACCCGCAGGTCCTCGACTTTCAGCACCACCTCACCCGGCCTGGCGACACCCTTGTCGACTTCCAGCAGCACCTTGCGGCCCACCATCAGCTCGGCCAGCTGCTCGGGGCTGGTCGCGGCGGTCTTCACCGTCGCGACCATGGTGCCGCGCCGCATGACGGAAACGTTGTCAGTCGCCTCCATGATCTCGCGCAGCTTGTGGGTGATCAGGATGACGGTCTTGCCCTGGTCCTTCAGCCCTTTCAGGATGCGGAACAGATGGTCGGCCTCGTCCGGGGTCAGCACCCCCGTCGGTTCGTCCAGGATCAGGATCTCGGCCTGTCGATAGAGGGCCTTCAGGATCTCCACCCGCTGCTGGTGGCCGACCGACAGGTCCTCGATCAAGGCGTCGGGGTCCACGTCCAGCTCGTAGTCCCGGGCCAGACGTTCCAGTTCCTTGCGTGCCTTCGCAAGCGAGGTGTTCAGCATCGGGCCATCCTCGACGCCGAGGATGATGTTCTCCAGAACGCTGAAATTCTGCACCAGCTTGAAGTGCTGGAAGACCATGCCGATGCCGGCGCGGATCGCGCTCTGGCTGTCGGGGATCGGGGTAAGCGCGCCGTTGACGAAAATCTGGCCCGCGTCGGCCTTGTAGAAGCCATACAGGATCGACATCAGCGTGGACTTCCCCGCGCCATTCTCGCCGATGATGCCGTGGATCGTGCCCTTCGGCACCGCGATGTTGATGTCCTTGTTCGCCTGCACCGGACCGAAGGCCTTGGAGATGCCTTTCAGTTCAATGGCAAATGCCGCATCGCCGCCAGTCGTCGCGCCCATGTCTTCCCCCGTGTTGCCCGGCCCCAGCCGCTTGACTTGCGGCTTTTCCGGGGTGCCGGTTGCAAAATGCCGCGCCAGGTGTCTGGCGCGGCACCGTTCATGTCACGCTGTCAGCCGATCAGAACGTGGCGGCCGGGCAGGTGTTGTCCGACATGTAGTCGTGGACCACCAGCTCGCCCGACTTGATCTTCTCAGCCGCCGCATCGACCGCGGCCTGCATCTCGGGCGTGACGAGCGAGGCGTTGTTCTCGTCCATCGCGTAGCCGACGCCGTCATTTGCCAGACCCATGACGTTGATGCCGGGGGTCAAGGCTTCGCCTTCCTTGAACGCTTCGTAGACCGCGTTGTCGACGCGCTTCAGCATCGAGGTCAGGACTTTGCCCGGGTGCAGGTAGTTCTGGTTGCTGTCAACACCGATCGACAGGATGCCTTCGTCGGCCGCCGCCTGCAGGACGCCGACGCCGGTGCCGCCCGCAGCCGCGTAGATCACGTCCGCGCCCTGCGCCTTCTGGCCCTTGGCAAGCTCAGCGCCCTTGACCGGGTCGTTCCAGGCCGCAGGCGTGGTGCCGGTCATGTTCAGCACGACCTTGGCGTCGGGCCTGGCTGCCAGAACGCCCTGGGCATAGCCGCAGCCGAATTTGCGGATCAGCGGGATGTCCATGCCGCCGATGAAGCCGACGGTGCCGGTCTTGGTGGCAAGGCCTGCCATCATTCCGACGAGGTAGGAGCCCTCATGTTCGTTGAAGACGACCGATTTCACGTTCGGCTGGTCCACGACCATGTCGATGATCGCAAACTTGGTGTCCGGGAAGTCCGGGGCGACCTTGTTCAGCACGTCGCCGAAGGCAAAGCCGGTCATGACGACAGGGTTGGCACCGGCTTCGGCAAGACGGCGCAGCGCCTGTTCGCGCTGGGCTTCGTCCTGCATTTCCAGTTCCTTGAACGTGCCGCCGGTTTCCTCCGCCCATTTCGTCGCGCCGTTGAAGGCGGCCTCGTTGAAGGACTTGTCGAACTTGCCGCCAAGGTCGAAGATGATCGCCGGTTCTGCAACGGCAGCGCCCGCAAGAAGGGCGAATGCGCAGGTTGCCCCGGCAAGGGATTTCATAAGGCTCATGGGTGTTCTCCCGGTTGATAAAACGCTGGCCCGCCCTGTCCGCCGGTGTCAGCCGGTCGCGGGCGGGATCTGGCACGATTAGCGACGAAGCCCGCATGGGGGTCAAGCCGGATTCTCTTTGCACCGGCGAAAAGTTGACCTGTTGGTCAGGTCTTGGGCATAACGGGCAAGGCGCGGGCCATGACCAGAGCATCGATCCGGGTGCCTTCGGGGGTCTGGTAATAGCCGCGCCGCAGCCCCGACCGGGCAAAGCCCGCCGATTCGTAAAGTGCTATGGCCGGGGCGTTTTCCGCCGAAACCTCCAGAAACGCCCGTTCGGCCCCGCGCAGCTGCGACTGGTACAGAAACCGCGCCACCAGCTTGCGCCCAAGGCCGCGACGGCGGGCGTCGGGGGCGACGGCGATGGTCAGAAGCTCGGCCTCGCCCGCGACGGCGCGGCCCAGAAGGAAGCCTGCGTCGCCCTCCGCCAACAGGAAAGCCAGGGGGTCGGCCAGGATGCCCGCAAAGGCGGCGGCAGTCCACGGCGGCGGAGTGCGGAACGCGCGAGCATGCAGCGCGGCAAGGGCTTCGGGCGTCACGGCAGGATCACCGGGGGCGGGTCGGAGGGCGGAGCGGCATCGGCCCCGCGCAGGTAGAACGGGGCAGGGCGGGGCTGCGGTGTCATCGCCCGTTCCGCGCCGATCCGGGCGATGGCTTCGGCCAGCGGCAGGGCAGGAGGCAAGGCCCGGGGTCCGGCACCGCTGCCAGTGGTTCCGGTCGGAAGATCCAGCGTGTCGACGACGCCAAGCCATGCAGGCCCCGGTCCGTCGTCGGCGAAGTCCTGGACATAGACCTCGCCGCGCCGGGCGTCCTCGATCACCCGCAGGGGGCGCGGCAGACCGTGGGCAAGGGCCTCCAGCCGAGTGACACCGACCGCCGGGATGCCCAGGCCCAGCGCCAATCCCCGCGCCGCCGCCACCGCGATCCGCACGCCGGTAAAGTTGCCGGGCCCGGTCCCGACGGCAATCGCCTTCAGGTCAGCCCACCCAAGACCACCTTCGGCAAGCACCTCCTCCAGCAGCGGGATCAGCCGCTCGGCCTGGCCCTTCTCCATCGGCTCAAGCCGCCGGATCACCCTGTCCGACAAAAGCAAAGCGGCCGCGCAATGCGCGGCCGAGGTGTCGAAGGCCAGGATCGGCAGCAGCATGTCAGGCGGCGACAGGCCGCACTTCCAGCACTTCCGGAATGTAGTGCCGCAAGAGGTTCTCGATCCCCATCTTCAGCGTCAGGGTCGAGGACGGGCAACCAGCGCAGGCGCCCTGCATGTGCAGGTAGACCACACCCCGGTCAAAGCCGTGAAAGGTGATGTCGCCACCATCCTGCGCCACGGCCGGGCGGACGCGGGTGTCCAGAAGCTCCTTGATCTGGCGCACCACGTCGCCATCCTCGCCGGTGTGTTCGGCATGGCCGCCGGCCGCACCTTCGCCCGCGATCACCGGCTGCCCGGACTGGTAATGCTCCATGATCGCGCCAAGGATCTGCGGCTTGATATGGGGCCAGTCAACGTCTTCGGCCTTGGTCACGGTGACGAAATCCGTGCCGAAGAACACGCCGGTCACGCCACCGGCGGCAAAGATGCGCTTGGCCAGGGGCGATTTCGCCGCCGCTTCGGCGGATGGAAAGTCCGCCGTGCCAAGGTCCAGCACGGTCTGGCCGGGCAGGAATTTCAGCGTCGCGGGGTTCGGCGTGGATTCGGTCTGGATGAACATGTTTCCGGTCTCCGACTGTTCCTGTCGGATATGCGCCTTGCCGGTCGCAACGTCAAGTCTGGAACCGTTCTAAAGTAGGGTGGGCAATCCTGCCCACCTTACGCTCAGGCCCGGTCCGACCCCCAGTAGGCGTACATCTGGTCCAGTGCGGAAAGCGGGCGCAACGGCTGGACGGGCAGGGGCAAGGCCGCAAAGTACGGATCGGTTGGCGCAGCCAGCGGTTTCGATTTCGGGAACGGGTGGACTGACATGATCTAGGGCCTTCTCAAAAGGCTCCTCCCTGACCCGAAGATAGGCGCTTTCCGCCAGCACTCCAATCAGCGTTGCTGCATGGCAGCAATGCCGCCGCAGCATGAGCTACCAGATCAGCACCACCGCCGAATAGATCACCAGCGCCCCGATCGTGCAGGCCACCGCCAGTGACCCGAGGTCCTTTGCCTCCTTGGCAAACTGCGACCATCCGGGCGACAGGTGATCGACCAGCACCTCAAGCGCGGTGTTCAGCGCCTCGACCGCCACCAGTGCCAGACCGATGGCCAACAGACCCAAGAGCTCGGGCAGCGAAGCGCCAAGGACCAGGAACACCACCGCCAGCCCGGCAATCAGCGCCACCTCCTGCCGGAAGGCGCTTTCCCGTGCCAGACGCCGCAACCCGCCGATGGAATACCCGGCCGCCGCGAAGAAATGCGCAACGCCCGTCTTGCGCTCGGGCTTTTCCTGAACCGTCATCGTCAGCCCGTCTGCGCCTGACGGCAGGCCCCGGCAAGGTCAAGCTCTGGGTCTTTCGCCGTTGTCGTCACATCAAGCAATCCCAGCACCGTCGAGAAGATGTTGTCATGGCTTGTCGGGTCCCCCGCCTTGGACTTGAGGCAGTCTGCATCGACCGACAGACTGTCACGGAACCGCTGCGACATCCAGAGCACCATCGGCACGCGGGTCTGGGTCTCGGGGGCCATGAAGAACGGCGTGCCGTGCAGGTAAAGCCCGCCCTCGCCCAGGCTCTCGCCATGGTCGGAGGCATAGAACATCACCGGCGTCACGCGGTCGGACTTGTCGAGAAGGTCGATAAGCTGGGCAAGGAACCAGTCGGTGTAGGTGATGGTGTTGTCGTAGGCGTTGACGATCTGCTCGGTCGTGCACTCGGTCAGTTCGGGGGTCTGGCAGGTGGGCTTGTAGATCTCGCGCTCGGGCGGATAGCGCAGCCAGTAGCTGGGGCCATGGCTGCCGATCTGGTGCATCACGATCACGGTGTTTTCGGTGATCGTGTCGGCCTTCTGCTGCAGGCTTTTCAGGAACACGGCGTCGATGCATTCGGGAAAGCAGAACTCTGGCCCGTCCTCGGACTTCATGAACCGCGACGGGACGCGGTCGGCGATGTTCTTGCTGCCGGTGTTGTTGTCCCACCATTCGACCTTGAACCCGGCGGTGCTAAGCACATCGACCAGGTTCTCGTTGCCGATGCCGCCCTCGTAGGAATACTCGGCCCGGGTCAGCGGCGAGAACATGCAGGGCAGCGAGGTGGCCGTCGCCGTGCCGCAACTGGTGGCGTTCGAGTAGTAGACGATGTCGCGCTTTGCCAGTTCGGGGTTGGTGTCGCGGGAATAGCCGCTAAGCGACCAGTTCTGCGCCCGCCCGGTCTCGCCCGCGACGATGACCATCAGCACGGGTTTGCCAAGCTTTGCCAGCAACGGTCCGGGTTTGGCATCGCGGCCGATCGGCTGCAACACGATCTGGCTCGATTTGACCATCATCTTGGCATAGCGCAGCGCGCTGGCCATCGGTGCCAGCGGCTGCACCGCGCCCATCAGTTCCTTGTTGCCGCGCAGGACGGGGGAATAGGCCTTGAGGTTGGTGAACAGCAGGCCGACCAGCAGCGCTGCCGACAAGGCGGCGACAAGGCCGGTCCCGGCCAGTCCGCGCAGGACCGTCGCCCGGCGGACGCGGACCCAGACCACAAGCGCTGCAGGGATCACGCCATACAGGAAGACATGGGTCAGGAACTGCAGGGTGATCAGGTGCTTTGATTCGTTGAACGTCGTGGTCATCGCGTTCTGGATCATCTCGCGGTCGACGACGACGCCAAGGACATCGACGTAGTAGGAGGTGACCCCGGCGATCACCAGCATCGCGACCAGCACCGGCTTCTGCGCCCGGCGCACCGCCAGCAGCGAGATCACCAGCATCATAAGGGCCCAGACCGCCCCGGCAAAGACCAGCGCCGTCACGGTGCGGCCCGCGAAGATGCGGAAGAGATGGCCCCAGAAGGTCGCGTTGCTGATCGCAATCAGATAGGTCGCGACCAGGGCATTCAGCACAAAGGGCGACAGCACGGGACGAAAGCGTGCCGCCACAGGACCGGGCAGAGGGGACATGCAGATGTTTCCTGAACGAAGGGGGATGCTCGATTTTCCCCGACGTCCTAGGCCATGCCAAAGCCGGTGGCTGTAAGCAGGCGCTTACTGCGGCATCCTTCAGCGGGTCTGCCGGTCAACTCCGCGTCATCTGCCGCGCGCGGCACGAACTTTCGCCTGCAACGGGCGTCCGGGGACCGGCCCTCAGGTGATGCTTTCCAGCCGTTCCTTGGACAGGTCGCCCGGCACGATCGTGATCGGTATCGGCAGGCTACCCGAATTCCGTGACAGTGCCGTGACCAAAGGCCCAGGTCCCGACTTGTCGGACCCTGCGCCGAGGACAAGGATGCCGATCTCGGAGTCTTCCTTCACCAGGCTCAGGATCTCGTTCACCGGATCACCCTCGCGGATAACGAGGTCGGGGTTGACCCCCTGCTTGTCCCGCATCCATTTGGCGAAGACCTCGAAATGCGCCTCGATCCGTTCGCGCGCTTCGGCGCGCATCAGGTCGGCGACGCCCATCCAGGTCTGGAACTCTTCCGGCGGGACGACCGACAGGATGGTGACCCCGCCCCCCGTATGTGCAGCCCGAAGCGCGGCAAAGCGCATGGCATTCAGGCATTCGCGGCTGTCGTCCAGCACGACGAGGAATTTCCGCATGATGCTCCCCTTTGGCGGATGGATCATGGCAGGGGCCACGGGGGTAAGGCAAGCCTTACGCTGTGCCCTCATGCGCCGGCGGCCAGCGCCATTGGCGCCACGGCACCGGCCCGGCCCGACATCCGCCCCGCCAGTCCACCCGCGATCGACGCGCACGACGGGAGCGCCACCCAAACGCCCGGGGTCGCCCTGCCCCGGCGCCCGTGCGGACAGTGCCTCGGTCGGCGTCCGCAGGGCGCAGCCGGGCGTGACGGCCGTCAGGGCTTTGGCTGGGTCGGTGGCATCAGGAAATGTCCGGTGGCCTGGGCGAACAGCCGGGCGCGGTTGTCCTGCCAGGCTTCGACGTGGACGGACGCATAGCGCCGTCCCGACCGGTTTACCCGAGCTCTGGCATAGGCGTCGCGCGGCAGACCTGCGCGCAGGTAGTCGACGGTGAAATCGATGGTCTTCGGCAGCAAGAGCGGGCCGTCCGGCAAGGCACCGTCCGCCTCGACACCGTCCCACAGCGTGCTCCAGGCCAGTTCGATCATCGCGGCGATTTCCAGGAACGCCGCCGTGGCCCCGCCATGCAGGGCGGGCAGGCGTGGATTGCCGATCAGACTGTCCTTGAAGGGCAGCACGGCAGTCAGCTCGTCACCGCGCCGGTCGAACTCGACGCCCAGAAAGCGGATGTAGGGCACGCCGTCCACCAGCGTCCGCAACAGGCCTTCGCGGCGCCGCTTGATGACGTGAAGCGGCTCGGGCCGCGTCATGTTCCGCGCTCCACGGTGAAGGCGCCGGTTGCCATTGCCACCGGCCGACTTTCGTCGTCATCGGTCGTGACCGCCCGCACGAAGGCCACACTGCGGGTGACGTGATGGCACTCGGCGCGGGTGCGAAGCGTCTG
The DNA here is from genome assembly GCA_040385165.1 of Pseudomonadota bacterium. Lineage (GTDB taxonomy): Bacteria > Pseudomonadota > Alphaproteobacteria > Rhodobacterales > Rhodobacteraceae > Tabrizicola. Next base: position 616,499 of record JAZKHX010000001.1, read on the forward strand.
GCCCGGGGTCGCCGGGCGCATGTAGTCGATGCGCAGGTCCAGCGTCGCGGTCGAAATCCCGGCCTGCAGATGGCACATCACCGCGGCACCGCAGGCGGTGTCCATCAGGGCCGACACCGCGCCGCCATGGATCACCTGCGTTACCGGATCGCCGACCAGCGCGGGATCATAGGGCATCGCGATGGTGGCGCTGCCCTGGCCGATCTCCTCCAGCCGCATCCCCAGCGCGGTGCTGTGCGGCAGGGCTGCGATGAACGCACGGGCGATGGCGGTGGTCTCTGGCATGAGCGTTCTCCTGTGGCATGAAACTGCCGCGCTCCCGGGAAGGCAACCCCCGAAACCGTTGCGCGAAACCCGGTGGCACTTTACGCTGCATCCCCGGGAGGACTGCGCATGAGCGAGACCCGCCTCAGCTTCAAGGAGATGTGCGCCCGGTTCGACGTCACCCCGCGCACCCTGCGCTACTACGAATACATCGAGCTTCTGGCCCCCGAGAAGGAGGGCCGCGCCCGATTCTACGGCCCGCGCGAAGTCGCCCGGATGAAGCTGATCCTGCGCGGGCGGCGGTTCGGTTTCTCACTCGAAGAGATCCGCCAGTGGTTGCTGATCTACGGCAAGAAGGGTGAACGTCCGCAGCTTGAGGCCTGGCTGCGCCTTGCCGACCGTCAGCTTGACGCGCTGGAAAAGCAACGCGCCGAGATGGACGGCGCGATCGCCGACCTGCAGGCCCTGCGCGAAACCGCGGTGCAGGAGATGGACAGGCTCGGCACCGGTTGATCGGTCGCGGTCCGGACCTTGGCGTCGGTCCGCAAAGTATCCGGACTTTGTTTCGCATTCGCGACACTTCTTTTCGCAGCCCGGCCGCTGAACGCATCGGGTTTCGGTAAGGGCCTGTCGGCTGTCGGCCTGCAAACAAATGAAAATCATGAGTTTTATTCCGGATTCGCCGATGGGATGGTCCAGGGCCGATCTTTGATGAGCTGTGTCCAGCTCGGGCAGGGCTTCGCCTGCAGGGCCAAAGCCTTCGGGAGGCGTTAGGCTTTCCGAAAACAATCTCTGTGGTTCTGGACGCAAGCAATATCTAGACACGGATCAAGACCATGTTCATGGAACGCAGCAGTCGCAGGCACCGCATTCTGGTGATGATCGGAACCCGGCCCGAGGCGATCAAGCTTGCACCCGTGGTGCAAGTGCTGCGGCGTGAGCCGTCGGTTCATCTGACCACCTGCCTGTCGGGCCAGCATCCTGAAATGGCGCGCGACGCATTGCTGAGCTTCGGGATCAGGCCCGACGAGGTCCTCCGGCTGGACGCGGGCGCCACCTCTGCGGCCGGGCGTTTCACCGACCTGCATCGGGCGATCTCCGCGCTGCTTGAGCGGCTGCCGCAGGATCGGATCGTCGTGCAGGGCGACACCTCCACGGCACTCGCCGGGGCCATGGCTGGGTTCCATGCCGGTGTGCCCGTCGCCCATGTCGAAGCCGGGCTTCGCACCGGCAACCTGGCCGGGCCCTGGCCCGAAGAAGGCTATCGCCGCATGATCGCGCCGATTGCCGACCTGCATTTCGCCCCGACCGAATGGGCGCGGCAGAACCTCATTGCGGAAGGCATCGCGCCGGAACGGGTTCATCTGACGGGCAACACCGTGGTCGACGCGCTGATCGGAATCCGGGCCGCGATCTCCAGATCGGCGGATACCTCGCTGCGGCTGGACGCGTGGCAGCGGGGGCTTTCGGATGGCAAGCCGATCGTGCTGGTCACGCTCCATCGCCGCGAAAGTCATGGTTCGGTGATGACCGGGGTCGCGACGGCCCTGCGCGACCTGGCGGAGGAGTTTCGCGATCATGCCTTCGTCCTGCCGGTCCATCCCAATCCGGCGGTCTCGGGCAGCATCCGGGCCGTGCTGGCCGACCAGCCCAACGTGCGGCTGCTGGACCCGCTCGGGTATGAGGATTTCGTCTATCTGATGAGCATGGCCGCCCTGATCATCACCGACTCGGGCGGTGTGCAGGAAGAGGCTCCGACCTTCGGGGTGCCGATCCTTGTGGTCCGCAACGAATCGGAACGGGCCGAAGCGATTTCCGCCGGTTTTGCGCAGCTGACCGGAACGGACCCGGACCGCATCCTCCGGGCGGGCCGCGAAAGTCTGGCGCGCGGGGGCAAGGCTGACCTGCGCGGCAAGGCAAACCCCTTCGGCGACGGCACGGCGGCGAAGCGGATCGCCCGGCTTCTGCTGGCGCGTCGGGACGCGATTGCCCCGGTCGGGACGATGGGAGAGCCGGTTGTCGCAAGCCCTCCCGATCGATCGGTCAAACAGCCGGGCTTCGTTCAGTAGCCGGACGGGGATTGCGGACGCGCGCCGTCCGCTGCCCGCTCCCGGCGCTCAATGCGCGAGGAACACCGGGGTCGCGGCATGTTCCAGCATGTCGCGGGTCGCACCGCCCAGAATCGCCTCGCGGAAGCGCGAATGGCCATAGGCGCCCATGACCAGAAGGTCGGCGTCGACATCCAGAACCTGCCGGGCCAGAACATCCGACACGCGAGGCAGGGTCTTGGCCAGGACCGAAACCTCGGCATGGACGCCGTGGCGCACAAGCAGCTGGCACAGAAGCCCGCCGGGGTCCGACCGTTCCGGCCCATGCGCGGAGGGATCGATGACGACGATCTGCACCATTTCGGCCCGGCGCAGGAAGGGCATCGCACGGCGTGCGGCGACCAGCGCCTCGCGGCTCTGGTTCCAGGCGACGATGATCCGCTTCGGCTCGACCGCCTTCATCCCGGACGGCGGCACGATCAGCACCGGGGCCATGCCCTCGAACAGCGCGGCCTCGGTCACGGCCTCGTCCGCAACGCTGCGTCCGGCACCGTAGGGCAAGGGCAGCACCACCAGATCCGCATAGCGCGCGCGGGTGGCCAGCACCTCGGTCACAGCGCCAAGCTGGGTCACCACCGACTCGACGGACGACCGCAACGGCAGCCCCTGCGCCCCGATGGCTGCGTTCAGCGCCGCCTCCGCCTCGCGCGCTTCCGCCTCGGCCCGTTCCATCGCCGCCGCGATCACCACGGCACCCGCGCCGACATAGGAATAGCCGATCTGGGTGCGGTCCACGCCCAGAGCCAGGCAATCGAGATGTGCGTCCAGCTTCTGCGCGATCTGGGCTGCGGCGGTGACGGTGCCAAGCACCCCCTCGGGCGACGTGGCGACTGTCAAGAGGGATTTGTAGGCCATGGTCATCTCCTGTGACTGATGATGCGCAAGCATCGCGCCGGTTCGGGACCTCTGCCTTGACAGAGGTCAAGGCGCGCCGCCGCAGTGATTGACGCAGATCAAGGCAGAAGATGACGCTGCATCGCAGAAGTCATCCAGCCGGAGCGGCCGGTCCGGCCCTGACTCGCGCTTTGGGGCCGCCCGGACAGACAGGACGAAGGGACACCAAACATGTGGGACTACTTGAAACTGGCCGGACTTGGCCTCCTCGCGGTCCTGGCCGCGATCGCGGCCAACTACGCCCGCGATCTGGCCTATCAGGTCAATGCGATCACGGTGATGCTGGCAGCAGGCATTGCCTTCCTGTGGGTGCTGCGGACGGCAGGCGATCCCAAGCCGAACCTGCAGCACGAATATTTCGACAGCGTCATCCGCGCCGGAGCCATCGCGACCGCCTTCTGGGGTGCCGTCGGCTTTCTCGTCGGCGTGGTCATCGCGCTGCAACTGGCATTCCCGCAGCTGAACTTCGAGGCTCTGCAAGGCTACGGCAACTTCGGCCGCCTCCGGCCCCTGCACACCAGCGCGGTGATCTTTGCCTTTGGCGGCAACGCGCTGATCATGTCGGCATTCTACATCGTCCAGCGCACCAGTGCCGCGCGCCTGTTTGGCGGCAGCCTCGGCTGGTTCGTGTTCTGGGGCTGGCAGCTGGTCATCGTGCTGGCCGCCACCGGCTATGTCCTCGGGGCCACGCAGGGCAAGGAATATGCCGAACCCGTCTGGTATGTCGACATCCTGATCGCCGTGGTCTGGGTCGCCTTCCTGGTCGCCTTCATGGGCACGCTCTTCAAACGGAAAGAGCCGCATATCTACGTGGCGAACTGGTTCCTGCTGTCGATGATCCTGACCGTCGCGATGCTGCACCTCGTGAACAACGCGGCGATCCCGGTGTCGATCTTCGGCTCGGCCCAGGTCCAGCTGTATGCCGGCGTGCAGGACGCCATGGTGCAGTGGTGGTATGGCCACAACGCCGTGGGCTTCTTCCTGACCGCGGGTTTCCTCGGGATGATGTATTACTTCGTCCCGAAACAGGCCGAGCGTCCGGTCTATTCCTACAAGCTGTCGATCATCCACTTCTGGGCGCTGATCTTCCTTTACATCTGGGCCGGTCCGCACCATCTGCACTACACCGCGCTGCCGGACTGGGCCTCGACCCTTGGCATGGTGTTCTCGGTGATCCTCTGGATGCCAAGCTGGGGCGGCATGATCAACGGGCTGATGACCCTCTCGGGCGCCTGGGACAAGCTGCGGACCGATCCGATCCTGCGGATGATGGTGGTTTCGATCGGCTTTTACGGCATGTCGACCTTTGAAGGTCCGATGATGTCGATCAAGGCCGTCAACTCCTTGTCGCATTACACCGACTGGACCATCGGCCACGTCCACTCCGGCGCTTTGGGCTGGAACGGGATGATCACCTTCGGCGTCCTCTACTACCTCGTGCCGCGCCTGTGGAACCGTCAGGGCCTCTACTCGCTGAAACTGGTGTCTTGGCACTTCTGGCTCGCGACGATCGGGATCGTGCTTTACGCCTCATCGATGTGGGTCTCGGGCATCATGGAAGGCCTGATGTGGCGCGAGGTCGATGCGAACGGGTTCCTGGTGAACGCCTTTGCCGACACGGTGGCCGCGAAGTTCCCGATGTATGTGGTCCGCGCCTTGGGCGGCGGCCTGTTCCTCGCGGGGGCGCTGATCATGTGCTGGAACCTCTGGATGACCGTGCGCGCGCAGCCTGCAAGGGCGACGCAGCACTCGGCCGTTCCGGCAGAATAGGGAAACGGGACCATGGGAATTCTTGACAAGCACAAGGCAATCGAAACCCACGCCACGCTTCTGATGGTTCTCAGCCTTCTGGTTGTGACCATCGGGGGGATCGTGCAGATCGTGCCGCTCTTCTATCTGGAAAACACCATCGAGAAGGTGGAAGGCATGCGCCCCTACACGCCGCTGGAGCTGGCGGGGCGCGACATCTACATCCGCGAAGGCTGCTACAACTGCCACAGCCAGATGATCCGCCCGATGCGGGACGAGGTCGAACGCTACGGCCACTACTCGCTGGCTGCCGAGTCGATGTATGACCGGCCGTTCCAGTGGGGCTCCAAGCGCACCGGGCCCGACCTTGCCCGGGTGGGGGGCCGCTACTCCGACGAATGGCACCAGGACCACTTCCGGAATGCCAAGTCCGTGGTGCCGGAATCGGTGATGCCGCCCTACGGCTTTCTTGCCGGCCGCGCCATCGACGGGAAATACATCCAGGACGTCGTCGCGACGCACCGGATGACCGGGGTGCCCTACACCGACGCGATGGTGGAAAGCGCGCTGGCCGACTTCACCGCGCAGGCCGATCCGCTGGGTGACTCCTCGGGACTTGAGGAACGCTATGGCAAAGCGGCCTTCGGCACCCCGGTCAACGTCCGCAACTTCGACGGACAGCCCGAGCTGACCGAGCTGGATGCGCTGATCGCCTACATTCAGGTGCTGGGCACGATGGTCGACTTCTCGACCTTCACGCCCGTGGCAAACCGGTAAGGGGGACGGATGATGGACAGATATACCTTCCTGCGCCAACTGGCCGACAGCTGGTTCCTTCTGGCGATGACCCTGGGCTTCCTCGGGCTTTGCGTCTGGGCCTTCCGGCCCGGCAGCAGGGCGGCGCATGAGGACGTCGCCAGATCGATCTTCCGCAACGACGACCATCCTGCGGATGACACCCCTGCCAAGAAGGAGGCGTAAGGCCATGTGTGCCAAGCCAGTGAAGAAAGAGCCGCGGCAGGTGGAAACGACCGGCCATCAGTGGGACGGAATCGAAGAATACAACAACCCGCTGCCGCGCTGGTGGGTCTGGGTGTTCTACGCGACGATCGTCTGGGGGATCGGCTATACCGTGGCCTATCCCGCCTGGCCCCTGATCACCGGGGCCACACCCGGCGTGCTGGGGGCCAGCACCCGGGCCGATGTGGCGGCGGAAATCGCGGCAGTCGATGCAGCCAACGCGCCCATCAAGGCCAGGTTGGTGGCGGCCGACCTGAACGCCATCGGCACCGATCCCGAGCTTGCGACCTATGCCGAGAACGCGGGTGCAGCCGTCTTTCGCACCAACTGTGCCACCTGCCACGGCTCGGGTGCCGCAGGGTTCGAGGGCAAGGGCTACCCGAACCTTCTGGACGACGACTGGCTCTGGGGCGGCACGATGGAGGACATCCATCTGACGATCACCCATGGCATCCGCAACACCACAGACGCGGATGCCCGCTATTCCGAAATGCCGAAGTTCGGTCTGGACGGCATTCTGGACGAAACCCAGATCGCCCAGGTGGCAGAACATGTGCTGGCCCTTTCGGGTCAGGAAAATGACGCGACGGCCGCTGCCGCCGGGGCCACGGTCTTCGCCGAGAACTGCGCCGCCTGCCACATGGTCGGCGGAACGGGTGACCGCACCCAAGGCGCGCCCAATCTGACCGACGCGATCTGGCTTTATGGCGGCTCGCGCGAGAAGATCATCGAAACGGTGACCAGGGCCCGCTTCGGCGTCATGCCGAATTGGGACCAACGCCTGAGTGAAGACGAGATCCGCGCCGTTGCCTTCTACGTCCACGGGCGTGGCGGCGGCGAGTGACCTTGCCTCGCGAGCGACGGCAAAGGGGGCCTTCCGGTCCCCTTTGCTTTGCGGCGGCGCGCCTCAGCCCATCGAACTGCCGGGGCCGACCCGGCCCTTGCTGCGCTGCTGGTCGATGCGATTGACCCAAAGCACCAGACCGATGCCCGTGGCGATGTAGATGGCACCGGCAAACAGCACCATCTGACCGGGCACCGGCCCGATGTCCGCCCGGTTCACGAATTCGGTCAGCGAGGCGACCGGAGTCGGGTGGACCATCAGCTTGCCGGCATAGGCAAGCGTCTGGATCAGCAGGATCCACAGATAGTTGGACCGGACCCGTCGCGCGACGGCGACCAGATAGCTAACATGGTATTGCGGATGGCTGTAGTCCTGCGCCAGCGTGGTCTGCCAGTCCCGTTCGGTGTGCAGATCGCCGTCGATCAGCATGGGCACATAGAAATGCCGCTCGATCCAGCGCGCCCTTGCCCGCCAGACGTTGAAGAACCGGTAGCGCCGGGCTTCCAGTGTCAGGAACAGAAGGATCAGCACGCCGACCAGCACCAGCGGCAGGGGCGAGGCTTCGGGCGAGGAATAGGTGATCGACAGCGCCACCCCCAGCGTCACCACCGACCAGTTCGTCGTGGTGTCCAGCCGCGTGCGCCAGACCGTGCTGCGGTAGACCTCGCCCCGGTAAAGATGCGCCAGCGCGCCGATCTCGGCGGCCGAGAATTCTTCGGTCGCCACTGCCTTTCGCTTGTCGGTCATGGTGTCCCCCTCCACTGCCCTGACCGCAGCATGGCAGGGGTCGTGCCTTCGGTCAAAGCGGACGCTGCCGCTGCCGGTTTGCGCTGCATTGCCGCATTCTCCTGTCATCGGCTGCGGTTCTATTGATGCAGGTCAAGGCCCGCCTGCCCGGAATGACCGATTGCAGACAGGATGACAGGTCGGCCCCGCGCCGGAGAAGGAGAGTCCGTGTCGACCCGGGAAAGCGAACCGAGCCTCTATGCCGCCCGCGAGCCGGTGTTCCCGCGCCGGGTGAAAGGCACGTTCCGCACGCTGAAGTGGTGGATCATGGGCATCACCCTCGGCATCTACTACATCACCCCCTGGCTGCGCTGGGACCGGGGGCCGTCGCTGCCCGATCAGGCGGTTCTCGTCGACATCGCCAACCGCCGCTTCTTCTTCTTCATGATCGAGATCTGGCCGCAGGAATTCTACTTCGTTGCGGGCCTTCTCATCATGGCCGGCCTCGGCCTCTTTCTCTTCACCTCGGCGGTGGGCCGCGTCTGGTGCGGCTACGCCTGCCCGCAGACTGTCTGGACCGATCTCTACATCCTGGTCGAGCGCTGGATCGAGGGCGACCGCAACGCCCGCATCCGTCTGCACCGCCAGAAATGGGACGGCGAGAAGATCCGCAAGCGCGCGATCAAGTGGTCGGTCTGGTTGCTGATCGGGCTCGCGACCGGCGGGGCCTGGGTCTTCTACTTCACCGACGCGCCGACCCTGCTTCGCGACCTCATGACCGGCCAGGCCCATCCCGTCGCCTACATCACCATGCTGATCCTGACGCTGACGACCTTCGCCTTCGGCGGCTTCGCGCGCGAACAGATCTGCATCTACGCCTGCCCCTGGCCCCGCATCCAGGCCGCGATGATGGACGAGGACACCCTGACCATCGCCTACCGCGACTGGAGGGGGGAGCCGCGCGGCAAGCTGGGCACGGAAGGCGCGGGCGACTGCATCGACTGCATGGCCTGCGTCAACGTCTGCCCGATGGGCATCGACATCCGCAACGGTCAGCAGATGGCCTGCATCACCTGCGGCCTCTGCATCGACGCCTGCAACGACGTGATGGACCGGACCCACAAACCCCGCGATCTGATCGGCTACCTGGCGCTGACCGACGAGACGCGCGAACGCGCAGGCCAGCCGCCGAAATCGGTCTGGTCCCATGTCTTCCGCCCCCGCACCGTGCTTTACACTGTCCTCTGGGCCGGGATCGGCATCGGCCTGGTCGCGGCACTTTTCCTGCGCTCGCCCATCGACATGAACGTGACCCCGGTGCGCAATCCGACCTACGTCACGCTGTCCGACGGCTCGGTGCGCAACGCCTACGACATCCGCCTGCGCAACATGCAGGGCGATGACGCCCAGTTTACCATCGCCGTCACCTCGGATGCCTTCGTCACCGTCGCGCTGGAAGGGGCGGAAGGCCTGTCGGTGACGGTCCCCGCGAACGAAACCATGTCGCAGCGGGTCTATCTGACCGCCGCCCCCGGCACCCGCGCCGCCACCTCCGACCGCACCGACGTCCGCATCTGGGTCGAAGAACTTGGCACGACGAACCGCGTCTATCATGATACGATCTTCAACGGGAAGGAGGACGGCGATGGCTGAACTCACCGGCAAGCACGTCTTCGCCATCACCGTGGGCGCCTTCGCGGTGATCATCGGGGTCAATGTCCTTCTCGCCTACAAGGCCGTCAGCACCTTTCCTGGGCTGGAGGTCGAAAACTCCTATGTCGCCAGCCAGAGCTTCGATGCCCGCAAGGCCGCACAGGAGGCGCTGGGCTGGTCGATGACCCCGGCCTATGACCAGGGCCGCATGACGCTGGCCTTCACCGACCGCGACGGGGTGCCGGTCGCCGTCGAAGACCTTCAGGTCCTCGTCGGCCGCACGACGGAAACCACGCAGGACACCTTCCCCGTCTTCGCGCGCGACGGCGAGCTTTACGCCGCCGATGTCCCCCTGGGCAAAGGCAAGTGGATGGTCAAGGTCACCGCGACCTCCGTCGACGGAACGCTTTTCGAGCGGCGTGCCGAGCTTTTCGTGCGGGGCTGACCCATGGCGCTTGCCGAAGACTACGGGACCACCCGCGCGCAGGTTTCGGCCTGCCCGGCCTGTGTCGTCGTCCCCGCCGCCGAACGGATCGCCGCCCTGCGGGCCGACCGGGCCGGACGGATCATCCTGTCGCTGCCGAACGCGGGTGGCGCGCAGGCCATTTCCTCGGTCGAGACCGCGATTCAGGCCTTTCCCGGCGTGATCTCGGCCCGCGTCAACCTGACCCGCAAGCGCGTCAGCGTCGAAGCGATGCCGTCGGTCACCGCCGCCATGCTGATCGACCTCCTCGCGGGCCAGGGCCAGGAAGCGCACGAACTTGACCCGGGCCTTCTCTCCAGCACCGTGACAGACCGCCAGGGCCGCGAGCTTTTGATGCGCCTCGGTGTCGCGTTCTTCTCGATGATGAACGTCATGCTCCTGTCGGTCGCCGTCTGGTCGGGGGCCGAGGCAGCGACGCGCGACCTCTTCCACTGGATTTCCGGTGCCATCGCTTTGCCCACGGTGATCTTCGCGGGCCAGCCCTTCTTCAGGTCCGCCTGGGCCAGCTTGCGCCAGGGCAGGCTGGGGATGGACGTTCCGATCTCTCTCGCCCTGATCCTTGCCTCCTCGATCTCGGTCTATGAAACCGCGATGTCCGGCGAGCAGGCCTATTTCGACGCCGCCGTGATGCTGGCCTTCTTCCTTCTTCTCGGCCGCTACCTCGACCACCGGACCCGTGCCATCGCGCGCTCCGCCGCCGAGGAACTGGCCGCGCTCGAAGTGCCCCGCGCGATCCTCCTCCTCGACGGGGCCGAAGTCGAAACCCCGATCGCCGACATCCGCCCCGGCGACACCGTCCTGGTCCGCCCCGGCGCACGGATGCCGGTGGACGGCGTGGTGATCCATGGGGCCTCGGAACTCGACCGCAGCCTCCTCACCGGCGAAAGCCTGCCAGTGCAGGCGGGGCAGGGCACCGTGGTCAGCGCGGGCGAGGTCAACCTGACCGGACCGCTCACCGTGCAGGTCACGGCAGCCGGGAAGGACTCCAGCCTGCACCGCATGGCCGACCTCGTGGCCGTCGCCGAAGGCACCAGGACCCGCTACACCAGCCTTGCCGACCGCGCGGCCCGGCTCTACTCGCCGCTGGTGCATATCCTGTCGTTCTCGGCCTTCGGCTACTGGATGTGGGCCACCGGCGGCGATATCCGCTATGCCATCAACATTTCCGCCGCCGTCCTGATCATCACCTGCCCCTGTGCCCTTGGCCTTGCAGTGCCTGCGGTGATCACGTCGGCCTCCGGGCGACTTTTCCGCAAGGGTCTCCTGATCAAGCAAGGCACCGCCCTCGAACGGCTGGCCGAAGTCGATACCGTCGTCTTCGACAAGACCGGCACCCTGACACTTGGGATGCCCGAACCTGTCGCGTTGGCCGACCATCCGGCAGAAACCGTCGCCGTCGCTGCTGCCCTCGCCGCAGGCTCCTCGCACCCCCTCGCGCGTGCGCTGGCCGAGGGCGCGAGCGCGCTGGGCATCGCCCCGGCTCAGGTCACCGACATTCGCGAAGTCCCCGGTCAGGGCATCGAAGGCCAGTTCCAGGGCTCGCGCGTCCGCCTGGGCCGCGCCGACTGGTGCGCCGCAACGCCGGTCGCGGCAACGGCGACCTATCTTTCGCTGGACAGCGCCACCCACGCCTTCGCTTTCACCGACCGCCTGCGCCCCGGCGCAGACAGGGCCGTCGCCGCGCTGAAGGCCGCCGGGATGAAGATCGAGCTTCTTTCCGGTGACGCTCCCGTCCCGGTGCGCGATCTGGCCGAGCGTCTGGGCATCCCGCACTGGCAGGCGGGCGTATTGCCTGCCGGGAAAGCCGCGCGCGTGGCCGAGCTTGCGGCGCAGGGCCGCAAGGTTCTCATGGTCGGCGACGGGCTGAACGACACGGCGGCGCTGGCCGCCGCGCATGTCTCGATCTCCCCGGCTTCGGCGCTTGATGCGGCGCGGGTCGCCTCGGACATCGTGCTTCTGGGCCGGGACGTCGCACCGATTGCCGATGCGGTGCGGATCGGGCAGCAGTCCGCCCGCCGGATGGTGGAGAATTTCCTGATCTCCGGCGGTTACAACGTGGTCGCCGTTCCGCTGGCGCTTGTCGGCAATGCGACGCCGCTTGCCGCCGCGCTGGCGATGTCGCTGTCGTCGATCACCGTCTCGCTGAACGCCATGAGACTGAAGTAATGGAGATTCTCGCGATCCTCATCCCGGTTTCGCTGTTTCTGGGTGGCGTCGGCCTTGCGGCCTTCTTCTGGGCGATGCGCACCAGGCAGTTCGACGACCCCGAGGGCGACGCCAACCGCATCCTGACAAAGGACTGGGACGACCGCCCGAAGCCCTGAGCCAAAAGTTAAGACCAGGTAAACGGAATCCGGCAAGTTATTGATCTTGAATGATTATCCGGATATGTCCACCGTGGACAGATCAGGCGATCGTCACGCTTGCCGACTGCAACCCTTCGATCTCGACCTTGCAGGTGTCGCCCCGGTTCAGCGGGCCGACCCCGGCCGGCGTGCCGGTGAAGATCAGGTCCCCGGGCGACAGGCTGACCATCCTCGACAGCGCCGCGATGATCGCTGCCGGGGTCCAGATCATGTCCGACAGCTTCGCCTGCTGCCGCGTGGTCCCGTTGACCGAACAGCGCAGCACCGCCTCGGGCAGCGGCCCGGGCCGGACCGCGCCCACCACGGCGGACTTGTCGAACCCCTTCGCCATGTCCCATGGCCGGCGTCCGGCCTTTGCTTCGGCCTGCAGATCGCGCCGGGTCAGGTCGTTTCCCGCGGCATGGCCCCAGATCAGGTTCGGTGCGTCCTCCTCGGACACCATCGCGCCTGCCTTGCCGATGGCCACCACCAGCTCGCCCTCATGATGCAGGTTCGACGTCGCAGGCGGGTAGGGAATCCGGCTGCCGGATTCCACCACGGCATCGGCAGGCTTGGTGAAGAAGAACGGCGCTTCCGCCGGGTCGTTCCCCATCTCGGCCGCATGCTCGGCGTAGTTGCGACCGACGCAGAAGATGCGGCGGATCGGAAAGCGTTCCGGGCGGCCGGTGACGGCAAGGGTGACGGTCGGAAGGGCCGGGAAGACCAGGGCTACCACCGCTCAGCCTCCTACGGTTTCGCAGGGAACGGCGCGGGCCGACAGGCGACGGCAAGCCAGTTCCGCCTGTTCCTGGGTCAGCCCCATGAAGCTGGCCCGCCAGGCCCCGCCCGACTGGGACGTTTTCCGAAGCCCCTCGTTCAGCGTGGCGCTCTCTGCCAGCGCGGTTTTCAGAAGCGCCTTCTCGGCCTCGTAGCGCGAGGGATACTCGCCCACGTTCACCCCGAAGCTCCGCCCGCCCGAGGTGGACATCACCACCACGACCTCTGCTTCGTCCGTCGCCACCTCCACGGCTTCCACCGCGTCGAAGATCGGTGCCTGCCGCTTGGGCATCTCGACCGGGTCGGTATCAAGCGCCACTTCGACCGCAGGCGGTGCAGAAGCAGTGGCACCCGCGACGGTCTCGACCGCCGTGACCTCGGACAGCAGCGTCAGCGGATCGGCTTCTGCGGTCCCGAACCCGGAGTCGGTCACGACAAGCTCGGGCGCAGCCTCGGCCACGACGATTTCTTCGGCGACGGGGGCAACGGTCGGCTCGGCGGGAACCGCGACTTCTGCGACCTGCGGTGCGATCAACGTCTCTGGCCGGGCCTTGGGCTTCAGCGTTGCCAGGGCCGGATCGACGGAGGATGCGGCGTCGGCGACCAGCGTTTCGGGCTGCGGATCGGTCAAGACTGCGGCCTGGGCCTCCAGCGTGCCGGGGTCCGCAACGGGCACGCTTGCGGCCAGTTCGACAGCGGCTTCCGGGACCGTCTCGGGCGCAGCCACGGCCACCTCGACGGCATCTTCTGCCACCGCTTCGGCTGGCAGGTCGACAGTAGCCATGGCTTCGGCCTGGAACTCGAGCGTTCCCTCCGGCGCGGGTTCGGCCGTCGCTTCGGCCAGTGCGCCCTCGATCCCTTCCGCCATCGCGATCGCCACGTCGTCGGGGACGGCGGCAACGTCGGGCCGGGCCTTCGGGCGGATCGATGTCTTCACTTCGCCAGACACCCGCACGATCTTGCCAGCGCCTCCCACGGCGTCGATCTCGTCGATTCCGGACTCAAGCGAGGCCACCAGCGCGTCCTCGATCGCAGCAGCGACCGGTGGCTGTTCGGTCACGTTGTTCCGGGCCTTGCCAAAGCCGATGTCCATCAGTTCGGCCATCTTGGCGTTGCGGTTTGCCGTCGAGGTTCCACCGAAAACCGTCGCGATGATGTGCTTGTTGCCGCGACGCGCAGAGGCGGTCAGGTTGAATCCCGCGGCCCCGGTGTAGCCAGTCTTGATGCCGTCGGCGCCTTCGTAAGCGTCGAGAAAGCGCGAGTTGGTGTTCGTCACGGATGCAATTCCCGCATCCGCCGTCCGGCGCGAGAAGATGGAGTAGTATTGCGGAAAATCGTAGAACAGGCTCCGACCCAGGATGTTCATGTCGCGTGCCGTCGACAGGTGGCCGTTGGCAGTCAGGCCGTTCGCGTTCTTGAAGGTGGTATTGCGCATCCCCAGCTGCCGCGCAGTTCGCGTCATCCGCTTGGCAAAACCGGCAGCGTCTCCACCGATGTGGTCGCCGATGGCCGCGGCCGCGTCATTGGCCGACTTGATCGCCGCTGCCCGGATGAGATAGCGCAGCGAGATCTTCTGACCGGGCTTCAGGCCGAGGCGCGACGGCGGTTGCGACGCGGCGTATTTCGTCACCGTGACCACGCTGTCCAGCGACAGGCGACCGGCCTCGATCTCCTGAAAGGCGATATACAGCGTCATCATCTTGGTCAGTGATGCCGGATGCAGCCGTGCGTCGGCGTTCTTTTCGTAAAGAACCTCGCCGGTGCGCCCGTCCATCACGATGGCCGCGAACGGCGCGGCCTGCAACGGAGACGTCACCACGACGCTGCTGACGACGAAGACTATGAAAAATGCGCGGAAAATCCGCCCGAGAAGCGATGCCACGTCGCCCACCCTTTGCCTGTTGGCCCGGATTTTCCGGTGCCTTATTCTGCCTCAGAGGAAAGGCTAGCACAGGTTCCACGATCCGAAAACCCAAAAATTCCAAGGGCTTTCAGGGCGCGGTTGATGTAGTTGCAAGGAAGGTGCAGTTTGCCTGCCGCCGAGCCACATCTTGCGCCGGACTGCACCGGTTTTTCTACCTGTGGGGTCGAGCTTGCACTTGCCGGACCAGCTCGGGCAAAGCTCCGAGGTTCTGGATGGCGTGGAACCGGCAATGGTCCGTCGGGGCGGTGGCGGCCTCGAACGCCCATTCCAGGTCCTGCGGGACATGCACGCCCCAGGAGCCTGCTTCCAGCGCCGGGATAACGTCGGATTTCAGCGAATTGCCGACCATCATCGCCTGGTCCGCCCCGGTTCCGTGGCGCGCAAACGCGGAGCGATAGGTGTCCGCCGTCTTGTCCGAGACGATCTCGACGCCATGAAACAGATCGCCAAGCCCGGATTGCGCCAGCTTGCGTTCCTGGTGCAGAAGGTCGCCCTTGGTGATCAGGACCAGCCGAAACTCAGCGGACAGGGCACCGACCGTGGCGCGGGCATGGGGCAGAAGTTCCATCGGGTGCTCCAGAAGCTCGCGACCCAACGCGATCAGGTCGGCGATCACGCTGGCGGGAACCCTGCCTTCGGTGACGTCGACGGCGGTTTCGATCATCGACAGGGTAAAGCCCTTAACCCCGAAGCCGTAGTAGGACAGGTTGCGCCGCTCGGCGGCTTCCAGCCTTTCGCGCAGCCGAACCGGATCGGCATGGTCTGCCAGAACGTGCAGAAAGCGGTCTTGCGTCAGCCGAAAGAACGTCTCGTTCTGCCAAAGTGTGTCGTCCGCATCGAAGCCAATCGTCGTCAGCATGGCCGCCCCTTTTCCCTGCGCCAAAAGAGGCTATATTTCGCAGGTCAGTTGCAACCCCGAATCCCGGGAACCGGAGCCCGCATCCCGTGCCCTACCGCCCTTTGACCATGTCGGACAAGACGGTTGGCCCGGGGAACGACACCTCGATCCTGACGAAGACGAAGACCAAGACCCAGCGGCCACCGCTTTACAAGGTGCTGCTGTTGAACGACGACTACACGCCGATGGAGTTCGTCGTGCATGTGCTGGAACGGTTCTTCGGCCTGAACCATGCCCAGGCTTTCGAGATCATGCTGACGGTCCACAAGAAGGGGCTGGCGGTCGTCGGAGTGTTCAGCTTTGAAGTGGCGGAAACCAAGGTGGCACAGGTGATGGATTTCGCGCGCCGCCACCAGCACCCGCTGCAATGCACGATGGAAAAGGAATGATCGTGCATCTGCCCAGAAGGGATCCGGGGGCCTGAGGCCCGGCTCATGCGATCCGCAAGATTGTCCCTGGCGCTGGAAAGCGGCGCGATCGAGCTTCCTGCCAAGGGCCGGATCGCGGTGTTTCGTCCGCGCGCCGGCGATGATCTTGGGACGCTTCCCCGGGATCGGGTTGTCGTGGTGACCAGGTTCAAGCCGGATCAGGACCATTTCGCCGCCAGCTACTCTGTCACGCCTGGGCCGCCCTATGCTGCGGCCATCGTCTACCTGCCGCGTTCGCGCGAGGCGGCCCGGGCGCTGATCGCCCAAGCGGCTGCCGAGGTCGCGCCGGGTGGGTGGGTTGCGGTCGATGGCCAGAAGACGGACGGGATCGACACGGCGCTGAAGGACCTGCGCGGTCGGGTCGATCTGTCGGACAGCCTGTCGAAGGCGCATGGCAAGCTCGCCACGTTCCCTGTTGGCCCGGATCTGTCGGACTGGGCTGCGCGACCGGCAACGGTTGCGGGGTTCCGGACGCTGCCGGGCATCTTTTCCGCCGATGGGCCGGACCCGGGT
Source organism: Pseudomonadota bacterium (assembly GCA_040385165.1). Lineage (GTDB taxonomy): Bacteria > Pseudomonadota > Alphaproteobacteria > Rhodobacterales > Rhodobacteraceae > Tabrizicola. The sequence goes on from JAZKHX010000001.1 coordinate 633,126, forward strand.
TCGGTGCTGCTGGCGGACAGCCTGCCCGAGAAACTGGGCGGGAAGATCGCCGATCTTGGGGCGGGCTGGGGGTTTCTTTCGGCACGGATCCTGTCGCGGCCGGGCGTGAAGCGGCTGGACCTCGTCGAGGCCGAGGCCGATGCGCTGGACTGCGCCCGGATCAACATAACCGACCCGCGTGCCCGGTTTCATTGGGCGGACGCGACTGCCTTCCGGCCCGAGACGCTGCTGGACGCCGTGGTGATGAATCCGCCGTTCCACACCGCGCGCGAGGCCGATCCTGCCCTGGGCGCGGGATTCATCCGGGCGGCTCGGCGGATGCTTGCCCCCGATGGCAGCCTCTGGTTGGTGGCAAACCGCCACCTGCCCTATGATGCCGTGCTGGCGGACTGCTTCCTTGAGGTCAAGGTCGTGGCCACGGCGGGTGGCTTTCGCGTGATCCATGCTCTGAAGCCCAGACGCGATGCGTCGCGGGCCAAACCCTGACCCCGAACCCTGACCCCGAACCCTGACCGACCACGAGGCCCCTGATGTCCTTCTCTGTTTCCGGCAAGACTGCGATCGTGACCGGCTCGGCCTCGGGCATCGGGCTCGCCATCGCGCGGCATCTGGTGGACAAGGGCGCGAACGTGATGTTCGCCGACGTCGACGAAGAGCGGCTGGAAAACGAGGTCGGCGAAGAAGCGCGAGCCGAAGGGCCAATCCGCATGTTCGCAGGCGATCTGACCGAAAAGCTGACCATCGCCAATCTTCTGTCCGCGACCATCGACGCCTTTGACCGCGTGGACATCCTGGTCAATGCGAACCGGCGGACCTTCGTGTCGGAAATCCTGAACCCCGATGCCGACGGGGTGGAAGAGCTGTGGCGGCACAACGTCCTGTCGGCGCTGCGCATTTCCCAGATCACCGCCAAACGGATGATCCAGCATGCCCAGCGGGCCGAGGTCGAGCCGGGGACAATGCTGGGGTCGATCATCAACCTGTCCTCGATCGCGGCTCAGGCCACGCGGCCCGAGCTTCTGGCCTACTCGATGGCGGCGGCGGCGATGGACCAGATGACCCGGTCGCTGGCCGTGGCGCTGGCACCGAAGGGCATCCGGGTGAACGCCCTGGCTTTCGGGTCGGTGATGAGCGCAAGCCTGCAGGCCTCGCTGAAGGACAATCCGGACTTTCGCGATGCGATCACCGAGGGCACGCCCCTGGGGCGCATCGCGGCGCCGGCCGAGCTGGTCGAGGCGGTGCAGTTCCTGGCCTCGGACGCATCGGGCTTCGTCACCGGCCAGGTGCTGACGGTCGACGGCGGGCGCGGGCTTCTGGACGTGGTCAGCGCACCTGCGCACTGATCATTCCGGAAACTCTGCCTTGCACTGCGCGATGACCGTCTCGGCCGCCTTTGCCAGCTGTCGGCGCTTGACCATCAGGCTGTCCAGCTTGCGTGCCTCTTCGTTCAGGTCGATGGCCTTGGCACGCTCCGTGGTGACCGGGCGCTCGTCCAGGCACAGGCGCGGCGGGGGCGGCGTTTCGCCTTCGGCAACCGCGGGCCGCGGACAACTGGTCCAGTAGTCCTCGTAGACGGTGATCGTCTCGAACGCGTAGCCCCGGTCGAGGTTGCCCTGCGTTTCCGCGATCAGCCGGTCCACCGTGCGCAGGTCGCGGGTGTTGCGGCCGATGCACTGCTGCTGCGGAGTTCCACAGCTCGCAAGCAGGCCAACCGACAGAAAAATCAGGCGATTCATCGGGCGCTCCGTCAAGAGTGGAAAGCGGCGCGGCGGGGTGCTAGGCATTGGCGATGTCCCTAGCCGGAGACCAGACGATGACCGATCCCTTCGATCGCCGCAAGACCGAGGCCGCACAGTGGTTCCGCACCCTGCGCGACAGGATCGTGGCGGGTTTCGAGGGTCTGGAGGACCGGTATGCCTCGGGCACTCCCGGTCGGTTCGAGGTCACGCCGACCAACCGCGCTGACGGTGGTGGCGGCATCATGAGCGTGCTGCGCGGCGGCGGGGTCTTCGAGAAGGTCGGCGTCAACTGGTCGGAAGTCCACGGCGTCTTGGGAGAAAAGGCGCAGCGGGCCATGGCGGCGCGGGGGGTGCCGGGAATGGCCGAGGATCCCCGCTTCTGGGCGTCGGGCATCAGCCTTGTCGCGCATATGCAGAACCCGCATGCGCCTGCCGTTCACATGAACACCCGGATGTTCTGGACCCCCGGTGCCTGGTGGTTCGGCGGCGGATCGGACCTGAACCCCTGCATCGAATATGCCGACGACACGGCGCATTTCCACGGCGAAATGCAGAAGGCCTGCGATGCGCATTCCCCCGACTACTATAAGAAATTCAAGGCCTGGGCTGATGAGTATTTCTTCGTGCCTCACCGCGGGCGGGCGCGGGGGGTCGGGGGTATCTTCTACGATGACCTCAGCACCGGGGACTGGGACCGCGACTTTGCCTTCACCAAGGCCGTCGGCGCGGCATTCCTGCCCGCCTTCCTGCCAGTGACAGAGCGGCGCCTTGGCCATGCCTGGACGGAAGCCGACCGCGAGGTGCAGTTGATCCACCGCGGGCTTTATGCCGAATACAACCTGGTCTACGACCGGGGCACGAAGTTCGGGCTTGAAACCGGCCACGACGCGAACGCGGTGCTGATGAGCCTGCCGCCCGTGGCGAAGTGGCCCTGAGTGCCGGACGTGGAGCCTGACCGTCTGTTCTCCTTCCTGATGACCGCACTGGTGCTGGAGTTGACGCCCGGCCCCAATATGGCCTGGCTTGCGCTGCTGACGGCTACCGCCGGGCGTCAAGCGGGACTTGCGGCAGTGGCCGGCATCACGCTCGGTCTCTCGGGGCAGGCCGCGCTGGCGGCGGTTGGAATTTCGGTCCTGATGGCCGCGTTGCCGGGGCTCTACACCGCGCTTCAACTCGCCGGAGTGGCCTTTCTACTTTATCTTGCTGTGGACAGCCTGCGTGACGCAGAGAATCCAGCGCATCACTTGCCCGGTGGCGGCGAGGACGGAGCCACGGGCTTCCGTCGGGGGCTGGTGTCGAACCTGCTCAATCCCAAATCGGCGCTGTTCTTCGTGACCGTTCTGCCCGGGTTTCTGTCGCCCGCCGCAAGTCGGGCCGAGACGACGATCCTTTCTGCGATCTATCTCGGCATAGCGACCGCCGTTCACTGGCTTATCGTGCTAGGAGCTGGCACCTTCCGGGGATGGCTTGCTGATCCTCCGGTTTCAGTATGGATGCACCGGATTCAAGGGCTTACGCTGGCCGCAGTCGCGCTGTGGCTTTACTGGCGGGGGTAGGAATGGCCGACATCACTGTAAAGGCGGCCTATGGGTCGGTGGTCGAAGACGAGGGCCAGCTTTTCATCGGCTTTGCCGAGGGCGAGGACGAGGAGGATGGCTATGTCCTGTTCCGGCAGGCGGTCACCGGCGGTCTGGTCTGGTTCGAGGCGAACGACGAGAGCTTTGGTTCAGAGGATGCGGTTCAGGCCATCATCGCCGGGCCGAAAGGGTTTGAAGTGGTGATCCGGCCAGAAAAACGCGCGGCTTGCGGCTTTGCGGCGACCGTGGTGGTGCGCGTCGGGCCGGGCTGCGAAGACGGCGCCGAGGCGCTGGCGGCGCTGCAGGCGATGCTGGGGGCGGTCTGGCGATAGGCGCGTCGTTCGACTTCGTCTTCTCCTCGCCGGTCAGCGGACGCATGACGAAGTCATCGCGGAGCGTTCCCGTGGATCCAGACGGCATGGCGGATGCGGGCGACCTTGTAGGCGTCGAACACGGCCATCGCCCAGACGAAAAGGCCTCCGGCCATCTTGCCGACGAAGGACACCTCTGGAGCCGCAGTCTTCAGGGTGAAAGCGCCCAAGAGGATCGCGAAGCAGACAAAAATCAGCCCGCGCAGCGGCTGACGGTTCAGGACCTGGCCCACGCCCGGCAGGACCAGTGCCGTGGCGAGAACGAGATAGGGGTGCAGCGGCGGCTTCATGCGGGATCCTTCGTAAGCGCCAGCACATCCTTGCGCAAGGCGCGCAGGCGGTCGAGCAGGGGCGCGACGCGGTCGGGCGACAGCGGCGTCATCCCCATCTCGGCCTCGCGGAAGATCAGATAGCGACCCCGGTCGGCCTCTTCTGCCAGGATCACGATGCGCAGGCCCTTGGGGGACAGGATCAGTTCCTTCACGCGGGGATCGGCGAAAAGATCGGCATGGGCCGCCAGAAGGTCGGACGGCGGCAGCGGACCGTCGTCACACCGGACTAACACGTCTTTCGGCAGGCCCGGGAACGGCGGCAGGGCGTTGGGCAGGGTGGCAAAGCGCGAGAAGGCCTCGCTGCCCGAAGGCCGCGCCATCAGGTCGAGGGTGACACGGATGGGCAGGGGTTCGGGCAGGGTCAGCATGACCCAAAGTGCCGGAAGCTTGCGGAAGGTCAGCGTGTCCGGAATGGCCTGAAGATCGAAGGCGAGGCCGAAATGGTGACCGGTCAGGCGGGGAAAGCCGGTGGGCTCGGTCCGCTCGTCGATGCCGGAGAACAGCGGCTTGACCGCGTCGAAGTAGGCGGCGCGGGCAGCGGTGCGGGCGCGGCTGGCCCGGACCAGTTGCAGGGTCAGCCAGAGTCCGAGGATGCCAAGCGCGAGGGCAGGAAGGAGGAGCGGGTACATGGAAACGGCCCGCCCCTTTCGGGACGGGCCTGTGCCTCAATAGCCCCTCGGCTTCGGCCAGGGCATCGTGAACTGCGCCCCCCGGTTCACAAAGCGGTAGCGCCAGAAGTGGAACCAGAGCGAGACAACGATGTAGAAGCCGATCATCGCGACAAGCTGTGTGCCATAACCAAGGAAAACCGCGAAGAAGGTGACTGCGCAAAGCGCAAGAAGCGAGATCGCGGGCAGCGGGTGCAGCGGATGCTCGTATCCGCGCTTGATGGTGTTCAGGGGCCATTTGCGACGGAACAGGATGATGTTCAGCGGCATGAACGTATAGCCGAGAAGGCCCGAGAGGATCGAGAAGGTGATCACCTGGTCCAGCGGCGCGCCAAGGGCGAAGATCAGCGCGATCGGGACAAGGAAGACGATCGACCGGTAGGGTGTGCGGTATTTCGGATGCACCGCGCCGAACCAGCCGGGCAGATAGCGGTCGCGCCCCATGGCGAACCAGGCCCGCGAGGCGTCGTTGATGCAGCCGTTGGCGGACGCAAGCGTGGCGAAGAGGGTGCCGATGCCCAGAAGCCAGACAAGGCCGTTCGATCCGGCGAGCCGCGCGGTGTCGAAAAGGGGTGCGACCGACCCGTTGACCCCGTCACCGAGGAATTCATAGGGCAGAACGCCGGTGGACACATACCAGGTCAGCGTCGCGGCTATGAGCAGCGTCATGATCCCCGTCAGCGTCCCGAAGGGAAGCGCGCGGGCGGGAGAGCGGACCTCTTCGGCCGCCTGGGTGGTGCCTTCGATACCAAGGTAGAACCACAGACCGAAGTGCATGGCCGCAAGGATGCCGATCCAGCCGTAGGGCAACTCGCGTCCCTCGAACAGCGCCGCATGTTGCATGATCCCGTCGCCGACGATGCCCGAGGTGGCGAAGAACAGCACAAGGATCGCAACGAAGGCGATGGCCGTGATGACAAGGTTGAAGACAAGCGTGGCAAGGACGCCGCGATAGTTCAGCCAGGCCAGGAACATGATGACCAGAATGATGAACGGCCGCTGGTCAAGCGCCGCTTCGTGCCCGGACATCGCTGCCACGACGGAAAAGAGGTATCCGGCGGTGATCGCGTTACCGGCCTCGAGCATCGTGTAGGCAAAGACGAGATAGAGGCCGACGTTGAAGGCCATCAGCGGGCCGATGATGTGCTTGGCCTGGGTGTATTGCCCGCCCGCCGAGGCGACGGTCGAGGTGACCTCGCTGTCGATCATCGCGACGCAGGTGTAAAGGATGCCCGCAAACCAGCAGGCGATCAGCGCGGCATAGGCGCCGCCCTTGCCGACGGCGAAGTTCCAGCCCATGTATTCGCCGACTAGGACGATGCCGACGCCCAGGGCCCAGACATGCGCCGGACCCAGGACGCGCAGCAGGCCAACCTTGGTGCCATGCGGCCCCATGCCGTCCATCGTCTTCGAGGTGATGTCGACATCGGTCATGATTCCACCTTGCGCTGTTCGGCCATCGCCTCAAGCTCGCCTTCGCGCGATGAGGTCAGGACGTCCTCGGAATAGGTGCTGTCGGTTTTCAGCCAGTCGAGCAGCATGTGCAGCCCGAAAGCCGCCGAAAGTGCCCAGGCCGCGTATTCAAGCCAGTTCCACAGGTCCATGGCGCTTTACTCCCCGAATTTTTCGGCAATGACCTCGCGGTATTCCACTTCGGAAAACCGCAGGATCAGGAAATAATACAGCAGGATGACCGCGATCATCGTCAGCAATGCGGTGATCGAGAAGCTGTAGTCGAACCGCGCCAGGATCAGGTCGTGCGCGCTTTCCGGCGTGTAGCCAAGCGCCTCGTATTGTGCGGCCTGTGCCGGGGTCTGGCCCAGGGTCTCCCAGGTCGGGTTCTCGACAGGCGTCGCGACCGACTTGGCCGCCCCTGCGAGACCCAGCCACAACGGCACGAAAAGCGCGCCGACGGTCAGGACGACAAGCACGATCACGTCGATCAGCTGGCTGGCCTTGCCCTGTTTGGGGGGGGTATAGTGCGCCATGATTCAGCCCCTCCCCCGCGCTTCATCCTGGAACTTGATGTCGAGGCCGTACATGAAGTCGCGATCTTCACGGTAGTGCCGCAGCATCGCCAGAATGGCGGCGGTGTTGTAGATCAGGACGATCGCGCCTCCGATGAGGAGAAGAACCCTCGCCGCGCCGTTGGGCGCAAGGTCCCAGGTTGCGAGCGCCACGAAGATCATCGCGCACCAGAGGCCGATCACGAACGCCCATGCCACCAGCACGTCACGTTTGTGCATCGCCTCAATCCGCTGATTAAGGTCAACCACGTTTCCCTCCCTTGGGCGCTTGTTCTTGTCCGCACGACGTGGCCCGACCGTCATTTCCCTGCGCGGCAATATTTTTTCCTCAGGGAAAGCCACCTGCGACATTCTGTCAAGAAAAACCGCATCTGCCTGAACTCCGGGCGGCGTTTTTCCCGACAGGTGAAATTTGTTTCTCAACAGTTGATAGGCCGAAGCGACGGTGCTAGCGTCAAGCGAACGACACGAAGGAGACGAATCCATGTGCGGCATCGTTGGGCTGTTTCTCAAGGACCCGAAGCTGGAGCCGAAACTGGGCGCCATGCTGACGGACATGCTGATCACCATGACCGACCGCGGGCCGGACAGCGCCGGGATCGCGATCTATGGCGGGGCGAAGGACGGGTTGGGCAAGCTGACTGTGCAGTCCGCCCATCCCGAAAAGGACTTCAAGAACCTGGACGGCGACCTGCATGAGGCCATCGGCCAGCCGGTGACGATGCTGGTGAAGTCGACCCATGCCGTGCTGGAGGTGCCGCTGGACCAGATGGAGGCCGCGCGGTCGGCCCTGTCGCACCTGCGCCCGAACGTGAAGGTGATGAGCGCAGGCGACTGCATCGAGATCTTCAAGGAAGTGGGCCTTCCCAAGGACGTGGCCGCCCGCTTCGACGTGGCGAAGATGAAGGGGACGCACGGCATCGGCCACACCCGCATGGCCACCGAATCCGCCGTGACGACGATGGGCGCGCATCCGTTTTCCACCGGGTCGGACCAGTGCCTTGTCCATAACGGCTCGCTCTCCAACCACAACAACGTCCGCCGCGACCTCAAGCGCCTTGGCATGACCTTCGAGACCGAGAACGACACCGAGGTCGGCGCGGCCTTCATCAGCCACAAGCTGCAGACCGGCGAGACGCTGGGAAACGCGCTGGAGGCGACGCTGACCGATCTCGACGGCTTCTTCACCTTCGTTGTCGGGACCAAGAACGGCTTTGGCGTGGTCCGCGATCCCATCGCCTGCAAGCCCGCCGTCATGGCCGAGACCGACCAGTATGTCGCCTTCGGTTCGGAATACCGGGCGCTGGTGAACTTGCCCGGGATCGAGGACGCCCGGGTTTGGGAGCCGGAACCGGCCACCGTCTATTTCTGGGAGCGTTGAGGGAATGCAGAGTTTCGATCTGGGGAAGGACGGCCTTCGCGCGCTCAACTCCTCACTTCACGCCCTGAAGGGGCAGACCAACATGACAGCGTGGGAGGTCGTGAACCCCAAGGGTGCCCATGCCATCGCCGCCGGGGTGGATGCGCCGGTCGATATCACGGTGCGGGGGTCCACCGGATACTACTGCGCGGGCATGAACAAGCAGGCGACGATCCGCATCAAGGGCTCCGCCGGGCCGGGCGTCGCGGAAAACATGATGTCCGGGACCGTGATCATCGACGGCAACGCCAGCCAGTATGCCGGGGCGACCGGGCGCGGCGGCTTGCTGGTGATCAAGGGCAATGCCTCCAGCCGCTGCGGCGTGTCGATGAAGGGGATCGACATCGTGGTGCATGGCTCCATCGGCCATATGTCGGCCTTCATGGCGCAGTCCGGGAACCTTGTCGTGCTGGGCGACGCGGGCGACGCGCTGGGCGACTCGCTTTATGAAGCGCGGCTGTTCGTGCGCGGGTCGGTGAAGTCGCTGGGGGCCGACTGCATCGAGAAAGAGATGCGCGACGAGCATTATGCGATCCTGGAAGAGCTGCTTCGCAGGGGCGAGGCGGACGGGAAAGCCAAGCCGGAAGAGTTCCGCCGCTATGGCTCGGCGCGCAAGCTCTACAATTTCAATATCGACAACGCTTCGGCGTATTGAGGCAGTCCGAATGACCGATCTTCCCCGCACCCCGCCCCGTTTCTCGGCCACCTTCACTCCGGCAGTGAACGCCGAAATTCGTCGCGCGGCCGCCTCCGGCATCTATGACATTCGCGGCGGCGGCACGAAGCGGCACCTGCCGCACTTCGATGATCTGCTGTTCTTAGGGGCGTCCATCTCGCGTTATCCGCTGGAAGGCTACCGCGAGAAATGCGCGACTGATGTGTGGCTTGGCACCCGCCATGCGAAGAAGCCGATCCATCTGGACATTCCGGTGACGATTGCTGGGATGAGCTTTGGTGCCCTGTCCGGCCCGGCAAAAGAGGCATTGGGACGGGGCGCTTCGGCGGCAGGAACCTCGACCACCACCGGCGACGGCGGGATGACCGAGGAGGAGCGCGGCCATTCCAAGACGCTGGTCTATCAGTATCTTCCCAGCCGCTACGGGATGAACCCCGACGACCTTCGTCGTGCTGATGCGATTGAAATCGTCGTCGGTCAGGGCGCGAAGCCCGGAGGTGGCGGGATGCTGCTGGGGCAAAAGATCAGCGACCGCGTGGCCAACATGCGCAACCTGCCGAAGGGCATCGACCAACGCTCGGCCTGTCGCCATCCCGACTGGACCGGGCCGGACGATCTGGAGATCAAGATCCACGAGCTGCGCGAGATCACCGATTGGGAAAAGCCGATCTATGTGAAGGTCGGCGGCGCGCGGCCCTATTACGACACGGCGCTGGCGGTGAAGGCCGGGGCGGATGTGGTCGTGGTGGACGGGATGCAGGGTGGCACGGCGGCGACGCAGGACGTGTTCATCGAACATGTCGGCATGCCGATCCTCGCCTGCATCCCGCAGGCGGTGAAGGCGCTGCAGGACCTGGGGATGCACCGCAAGGTGCAGCTGATCGTCTCGGGCGGCATCCGGTCGGGTGCCGACGTGGCGAAGGCGATGGCCTTGGGTGCCGACGCCGTGGCCATCGGGACGGCGGCGCTGATCGCGCTGGGGGACAACGACCCGAAGTGGGAGGCGGAGTATCAGGCGCTTGGCACCACGGCAGATGCCTATGACGACTGGCACGAAGGCCGCGACCCGGCCGGGATCACCACCCAGGATCCGGAGCTTTTCAAGCGCTTCGATCCCGTCCTCGGCGGGCGGCGGCTGAAGAACTACCTCAAGGTGATGACGCTAGAGGCGCAGACCATCGCGCGCGCCTGCGGCAAGAACCACCTGGACAACCTGGAACCCGAGGACCTTGTGTCGCTGACCATCGAGGCGGCGGCGATGGCGGGGGTTCCGCTGGCGGGGACCAACTGGATACCGGGACGGAACGGCGGCGGCTGGTAAGGCCGCCTTCCCCTTCAACAAGCAAAAGACGGACAGGGAGCGACAAGATGGCTAAGGACCTTGCCAAGTGGGCCAAGGAAAAGGGCGTCAAGTATTTCATGATCTCCTACACCGACCTGTTCGGTGGGCAGCGGGCCAAGCTGGTCCCGACGCAGGCGATCAACGACATGGCAGTGGATGGGGCGGGTTTCGCCGGGTTTGCGACCTGGCTTGACCTGACGCCGGCGCATCCCGACCTGATGGCGGTGCCGGACGCGTCCTCGGTGATCCAGTTGCCGTGGAAGAAGGACGTGGCCTGGGTGGCGGCGCGGGCGACGATGGAAGAAAAGCTGGTCGATCAGGCCCCGCGTAACGTGCTGGAGCGGCTGATCGGCGAGGCGGCGAAGGAAGGCCTGCGGGTCAAGACCGGGGTGGAGCCGGAGTTCTTCATCCTGAACGCCGATGGAACCGGGATCTCGGACGCCTATGACACCGCGGAAAAGCCCTGCTACGACCAGCAGGCGGTGATGCGGCGCTATGACGTGATCAGCGAGATCTGCGACTACATGCTGGAACTGGGCTGGGAGGCCTACCAGAACGACCACGAGGACGCGATCGGCCAGTTCGAGATGAACTGGAAGTATGATGACGTCCTGCAGACCGCCGACAAGCACAGCTTCTTCAAGTTCATGGTCAAGTCGATTGCCGAGAAGCACGGCTTCCGCGCGACCTTCATGCCGAAGCCGTTCAAGGGGCTGACGGGGTCGGGGTGCCACGCTCATATCTCGGTCTGGTCGCTGGACGGCAAGACCAACGCTTTCGCCGACAAGTCGAAGGAGCTGGGGCTGTCGGATCAGGGTCGCAACTTCCTGGGCGGGATCATGAAGCACGCCTCGGCCTTGGCGGCGATCTGCAACCCGACGGTGAACAGCTACAAGCGGATCAACGCGCCCCGGACGTCCTCGGGGGCGACCTGGGCGCCGAATACGGTGACCTGGACCGGGAACAACCGGACCCACATGGTCCGCGTGCCGGGGCCGGGGCGGTTTGAACTTCGCCTGCCCGATGGGGCGGCGAACCCCTATCTGATGCAGGCGGTGATCCTGGCGGCGGGGATCGACGGGGTGCGGACCAAGGCGGACCCGGGCAAGCGGCATGACATCGACATGTATCAGATGGGGCACACGGTGAAGAACGCGCCGAAGCTGCCGCTGAACCTGCTGGATGCGCTGCGGGAGTATGACCGCGACAAGACCCTGAAGTCGATGATGGGGGAGGAATTCTCGACCGCTTTCCTGAAGCTGAAACACAAGGAATGGAACGACTACTGTTCGCATTTCTCGGCCTGGGAGACGCAGACGACGCTGGATATCTGACATCTGTCCACGGTGGACAAACCTGAGATTTATAGCGAAATCAATGATTTGCGTTTTTCTGTTAGGGTGGTGTTAACTTTTGCCGGCGCCGCCCATTCACCCCGGCCCTCTCCCCCGACGGGAGAGGGGAGATCCCTTGGCCGACCGGATGTCCGACGGTCTACCGCAGGGTTTCAGGTCACGGCGTAAAGTCGTTGGACTGCTTTCCACGAAGCGCGCTATGCTTTCGGTGTAGATACGCCTGAGAGCCAGTCCTGGCTTGCATATCCATCAGGGAGCGGGCCGTTGACCGAGATTTCCTGCGTCGGGTTGGGGTTGATGGGGTCGGCTCTGGCGCGGGCGCTCTTGGCGTCCGGGCACCGGGTTACCGTGTGGAACCGCTCGCCCGGGAAGGCTGAGGCGCTGGTGGGTCTGGGGGCAGTAAAGGCCCGGTCCTTCGCCGACGCCCTGGCCGCAAGTCCCATCGTTCTGATCTGCATCGACAACTATGCTTCGACCCACGCGCTGCTGGCGGGCGAACGCCTCGACGGGCGAACCATCGTAAGCCTGACCACTGGAACCCCGCGCGAAGCCGAAGAGCTTTCAGCCCGGGTCGTGGCAAAGGGCGCGCGGTATCTGGATGGCGCGATCCTGTGCGGCCCCAGCGAGATCGGCAGCAAGACCGGCGAGATTCTCCTGTCCGGGGATTCGGCGGCGTGGCAGGGGGTGGAGCCGCTGCTGACCTGTCTTGCCGGAAAAGTGCGCTGGGTGGGCGGCAGAGTTGGAGCCGCCGCCGGCCTCGACTTTGCGTGGCCGACGATGTCTTACGTCCAGTTCATCGGCGTCGCCCATGCGGCCACCATCTGCCGGGCCGAGGGGATCGACTTGGCAGAATTCATCGAGCTTTTCCCGCATGAGCCCCTGCGGGCCGACACGGACACCGAAACCTGCAACCTGGCCCGGATCATCAGGGACGCGGATTACGGTCAGCCCACCGCGACGCTGCAGGTCTGGGGAGCGGCGCTGTCGCATGTCCAGGCGCAAGCGCGGGATGCCGGGATTTCGTCAGCGGTCCCCGATTTCATCGCCGGGTATTTCCAGCGGGCGGTCGGAATGGGGCTGGGGAACGAGGAAGCGATTGCGATCTACAAGACCCTTCTGACGAGCGACAAACTGACCTGAGCGGCAGGAGACCGGGATGAGCGAAGCAGTGACTGCTGCGTTTGGGGTCACCGAGGCCGACATGCTGGGCGATGGTTGGGAAAGCACGATCTATGCGCTGGGCGAGACGCAGATCCTGCGCATTCCAAGGCCCGCGGTCGGCAGTGAGGACCAGGTCCGCGCCCAGGCGGCCTTCACGGCCAAATTGCCACCGCTGCCCTATGCCGTGCCCCGCATCCGGGAAATCTCGCGGATCGGGGGGGAGTTGTATGTGATCGAGGACCGGATCGCGGGTCAGTCGATGGCGGCACTGTTGCCGCAGCTGTCAGGGGAACGACGCGCGACCGCGCTCCGGGCCTATCTGGCCGCAGCCGAGGCCCTGTCTGCGGCCACCGCCCCCGGCGAGGCTTTTGGCGATCTGCTACTGGATCAGCCACGGCGCAGCGACAGGTGGGCGGACTATCTGACCGCGCGGGTGCGGGTGGCGGCAAAGGACGCGGTGCTGGCGGCGGCCGTGCCCGGCCTTGCTGGGATTGCCGAGCGTTTCATCGCGCGGCTTGAGGCGATTCCCGATCCGGTCAGATGCGTGGTCCATGGCGATTTCTGGCCGCCGAACGTGATGATGAACGATGCCCTGCAAGTGACCGGGCTGATCGATTTCAGCTTTACCACACGGGTAGGCGATCATGTCATGGACCTGGCCGGGGCCTGTCATTTCCTGCTGGCCACCAAGGCCTCGACGCAGGCGGACCATGACTTTCTGAAGCAGCTGATCCTGAAGCAGCACGGGCCGGAGGTGATGGACCGGATCGGGCTTTATGCCGTCTGGTTCGGCTTCGACTTTGCCTTCAACCACGATGATTCCGCTGTCTTTGCCTGGTGCGCAGACCTGATCCGGGGCTTTGCGGCGGACTGATCCTTTCCCTTCGGGTCACGGTTTTCCGGGCGGCTCTTGACGCAGGTCAAGGCGGTTCACGGCGTCTTTTGGTCAGATGCGGCCCAGAGCAACTGTGAAGGGAACCGATACCATGACAGCCAAGATTCTCTGTCCCACCGATGGCAGCGACCATGCGACCATCGGGGTCATCCTTGCGGCGGAAGTCGCCAAGGCGACGGGAGGCCATCTGACGATCTGCGCGGTGAACATTGCGCATGGCGGGGTGCGCGGGCCGACCATCAGCCACTGGAAGGCCGAAGAGGTTGCGAAGCTTCTGGCCGATGCCGAGGCGCTGGCGAAACGTGAAGGTGCGGCCAATGTCGGAACGGTCGAGGTGGTGGCCCGCGAGGCTGCCCCGGCGATCATCGCCTATGCCGAGCAGAACGGCTATACCCACATCGTCATGGGCACCGGCGACAAGCGGGGGCTGCAGCGGCTTGTCCTGGGGTCGGTCGCCAGCGAAGTGGCAACCCGCGCGCATTGCACTGTGACGATTGCCCGCTGACCGGGCTTGCGCTTAAGTTTCATGCAGCGGTTGTGAACCGGACCCCGGAGCGTCCCGCTTCCGGGGTTCGTCATGTTTACCGTGAGTGAGAATATTTGACACAGGCGCAACTTTGTCTCTAGGCTGGCCGAAAATCAGCGCGCCCAGGCGTCACGAAAAGCCAACATCCGGAGGTTGACCATGAAGAAGAGAGTAGCCGTCATCGGAGCGGGTCCGTCGGGCCTTGCGCAACTGCGCGCGTTCCAGTCGGCCAAGGCGAAGGGCGAGGATATTCCCGAGGTCGTCTGCTTTGAAAAGCAGTCGAACTGGGGGGGGCTGTGGAACTACACCTGGCGCACGGGGCTGGATGAACATGGCGAGCCGGTGCATTGCAGCATGTATCGCTATCTGTGGTCCAACGGGCCGAAAGAGGGCCTGGAATTCGCCGACTATTCCTTTGAAGAGCATTTCGGCAAGCAGATCGCGAGCTACCCTCCGCGCGCGGTGCTGTTCGACTACATCGAGGGCCGGGTGAAGAAGGCGGGCGTCCGCGACTGGATCCGGTTCTGCACCACGGTGCGGATGGTCAAGTACAACGAGGACAAGGGCAACTTCACCGTCACGGTGCATGACCTGAAGGCCGACCGGATGTATTCCGAGGATTTTGACAACGTGATCGTCGCCTCGGGCCATTTCTCGGTGCCGAACGTGCCGGAGTATCCGGGCTTCGACAAGTTCAACGGGCGCGTGCTGCATGCGCATGACTTCCGCGACGCGCGCGAGTTTGCGGGGAAGGATCTGCTGCTGCTGGGGTCGTCCTATTCGGCGGAAGACATCGGGTCGCAGTGCTGGAAGTATGGCGCGAAGTCGGTGACCGTGGCCTATCGCAACGCGCCGATGGGCTACAACTGGCCGTCGAACTGGAAGGAAGTGCCGAAGCTGGAACGGGTCGACGAGACGACGGCCTATTTCGCGGACGGCACGTCGAAGAAGGTCGACGCGATCATCCTGTGCACCGGCTACAAGCACCACTTCCCGTTCCTGCCCGACGATCTGCGGCTGAAGACGGCGAACCGGCTGGCGGCGGCGGACCTCTATAAAGGCGTGGCCTGGGTCCACAATCCGAAGCTGTTCTACCTTGGAATGCAGGACCAGTGGTTCACCTTCAACATGTTCGACGCGCAAGCCTGGTGGGTGCGTGACGCGGTCATGGGCAAGATCAAGATCCCGGCGGACAAGGCCGTCCTGCTGAAGGATGTCGAGGACCGTGTCCGCCACGAGGACGAGGGCAAGGACGCCCATGACGCGATCCACTATCAGGGCGACTATGTGAAGGAGCTGATCGCCGAGACGGACTATCCGTCCTTTGACGTGGATGGTGCCTGCGAGGCGTTCTTCGAGTGGAAGGACCACAAGAAGGCGGACATCATGGCCTTCCGCAACAACGCCTACAAGTCGGTGATCACCGGCACGATGGCCCCGATCCACCACACGCCCTGGAAGGACGCGCTGGAGGATTCGATGGAAAGCTACCTGCGGAACTGACGCGAACAGTGACACGGACAGCGGCGTCGGAAACGGCGCCGCTGGCTTTTTGGGCGGCTGGTGTGGCGAGAACTGCGATCAGTGGGAAACATTCTTTCGCAGCGATCAATTTTTTCTCGCCATGCGTGAAAGCCCGTGCTTTCCTCGCGGCATCAGGTCGCAGGTCCAGCGGGGCCAAACGCGATTCTGCGTCGGACGAAGGAGTAGACTGGGGACCAAGGACGACGCGACAGCCGTCCGCTGACACATCAAAACAAAGCGCATCAGACGGAAGGACAAGCGGAAAGACTTGTCCAAGGTCTGCATGTCGCATCTGACAGGAGAGAGGGAATGACGACTGAAACTGGATCGGGCCAGATGGTCCGGGCACTGAGCTGGAAGGGTGCCTTCTGGGTTGCGGCAGGGGTGCCGCCCCTGGTGCTGTTCTCGATCGGCGGGATTGCCGGGACGACGGGCAAACTGGCCTTCGTGGTCTGGATCATCTCGATGATCATGGGGTTCCTGCAAAGCTTTACCTATGCCGAGATGGCGGGGATGTTTGGCAACAAGTCGGGCGGAACCTCGGTCTACGGGGCGACGGCCTGGCTGCGCTATAGCAAGCTGATCGCGCCCCTGTCGGTCTGGTGCAACTGGTTCGCCTGGTCGCCGGTGCTGTCACTCGGCTGTGCGATTGCGGCGGGCTACATCCTGAACGCGCTGTTCCCGATCCCGCTGGCCGACAGCCAGCCGGTGATCGACTGGGTGACCGCCAACCTGGCCAGCTACACGGCCGAGACGCAGAGCGTGATCGACTACATGGCCGCGAATGCGGGCACGGCAGTCGAGGACGCGATCAAGGCGGTTGCCGCAACCGAGGGCGTGGCGGCCCTGACCCCGGCGTTCCGTACCTGGACCGCCTTCACCATCGCGGTGCCCGGACTTGGGACTCTCTACTTCAACTCGACCTTCGTGATCGGCGTGATCCTGATGCTGGTCATCCTGCTGATCCAGGAGCGCGGCATCGCCAACACGGCCGTGGCGCAGAAATGGCTGGCGATCATCGTGCTGGTGCCGCTGCTGCTGGTCGGTCTGGTGCCCTTGTTCAACGGGTCGATCAACTGGATGAACGTCACCAATCTGGTGCCCCCGACAGCGGCCTATTCCGGCGTCGACGGGGAATGGAACATCGGAGGCTGGACCCTGTTCCTGGGCGGCCTTTATATCGCGGCCTGGTCGACCTACGGCTTTGAAACCGCGGTCTGTTACACCCGGGAACTCAAGGACCCGAAGACCGACACCTTCCGGGCGATCTTCTACTCGGGCCTTCTGTGCATCGTGTTCTTCTTCCTGATCCCGTTCTCGTTCCAGGGCGTTCTGGGGCAGGAAGGCATGCTGGCCACCGGCATCGTGGACGGAACCGGTGTCGGCGAGGCGCTGGGCAACATGATCGGCGGCGGGGCAGCGATCACGCAGATCTTCGTGATCCTGATGATCCTGGCGCTGTTCCTGGCGATCATGACTGCGATGGCGGGCTCGTCGCGGACGCTTTACCAGGGGTCGCGCGACGGCTGGCTGCCGAAATACCTGGGCGAGGTCAACAGCCACGGCGCGCCGCGCAATGCGATGTGGACCGACTTCACCTTCAACGTGATCCTGCTGGCGCTGGCCTCGGACATCGCGGGATACTTCTATGTCCTTGCGATTTCCAACGTCGGCTACATCCTGTTCAACTTTCTGAACCTGAATGCCGGCTGGATCCACCGGATCGACAGCGCCCACATGGAGCGGCCGTGGAAGGCTCCGACCTGGCTGATCGGGGTGAACACGATCCTCGCCTTCGTCAACGCCCTGTTCCTCGGTGCGGGCGCAAAGGTCTGGGGCTACGAGAATGCGCTGTGGTCGGGCCTGGTCTTCGCGGCCTTGATCTTCCCGGTGTTCTGGTATCGGCATTACTTCGTGGACGGCGGCAAGTTCCCGAAGGAAGCCTACGAGGACCTGGGCCTGCCTTACGGCGACCTGGGCGAGAGGAAGGCGGGGATGCTGCCCTACCTCGCGCTGATCCTGGGCGCCGTAGTGGTGCTGTGGTCGAACTGGTTCTTTGTCCTTCCGGGCTGAGATCCCCCACATCTCCCAAAAGGCCGCCCCGCAAGGGCGGCCTTTTTTCTGGGCAAGTGTTTTCTGACAAGAAATATTGTTGCACTTCATTATTGCTTTCTGGCGGGAATCACCCGACACTTGGCGCAAACCAAGAACCACTCGGGGAGACTGCAGATGACCAACTCCTGGCGTTTCTCGACGCTGATCGACCGGCACCGCGCGCTGGGGTCGAACCTGGAAGACTGGAGCGGGATGGGAACCGCCTGGTCCTATGCCAAGGGCGATCCGGATGCCGAATACATGGCGATCCGCACCAAGGCCGGGCTGATGGACGTCTCGGGCCTGAAGAAGGTGCATATCACCGGGCATGCCGCCAGCCACCTCATCGACCGGGCCACGACACGCGATCCCGAGAAGGTTGCCCCGGGCAAGTCGGTTTACGGCTGCATGCTGAACGACGCGGGCAAGTTCGTGGACGACTGCATCATCTACCGGATGGGGCCGAACAGCTATACCGTGGTGCATGGCTCTGGTCAGGGGCATGAGCAGCTGACGATGGCCGCGACGGGGCGCGATGTCTCGATCCGGTTTGACGACAACCTGCACGATTTGTCGCTGCAAGGCCCGCTGGCGGTGGAGTATCT
This sequence comes from Pseudomonadota bacterium, assembly GCA_040385165.1. GTDB lineage: Bacteria > Pseudomonadota > Alphaproteobacteria > Rhodobacterales > Rhodobacteraceae > Tabrizicola. Next base: position 651,438 of record JAZKHX010000001.1, read on the forward strand.
GGAAAAGCACATCCCCGGCGTGCGCGCGCTGCCCTACATGGGCCACATGCCGGCGATGCTGTTCGGCAAGCCGATCACCCTGTCGCGCACCGGCTATACCGGTGAGCGGGGGTATGAGATCTTCTGTCGCGGCCAGGACGCGGGCGAGATCTGGGACCGTATTCTTGAGGAAGGTGCCAGCATGGGGATCATCCCGTGCCGGTTCACGACGCTGGATATGCTGCGGGCGGAGAGTTACCTTCTGTTCTTCCCCTTCGACAACTCGGAAATGTATCCGTTCGAGAACGAAGGCCCGGGGGATACCCTGTGGGAACTGGGCCTCGACTGGACCGTGACCAAGGGCAAGACCGGATTTCGCGGGGCCGAGGAGCATTACCGGCTGCAGGGCAAGGAACGCTTCAAGATCTGGGGCCTGAAGTTCGAGGGCAAGAAGGTGCCGGGCAATGCCCCGGTCTACAAGGACGGCAAGAAGATCGGTGTGGTCACTCAACCGATGTATTCGCCCCTGAACGACTGGGTCGTCGCGATTGCCCGCCTGCCGGTCGATTGCGCCAACAACGGGACCGAGGTCGAAGTGCGCTGCGGGACGCATGGCCCGCTTAAGGCGGTGTCGGCTTCGCTGCCGTTCTATGACGTGGAAAAGAAGCGTCGGACCGCGAAGGACTGATCTATCGGGGCCTGCGCGTCGGCGTGGGCCCCGTTCTGCCCAAGGGAAGCGCGCCCGTGAAGACTGAACTGACCCCCATCGACGCCCCTTCGATCAAGTCGCGCCCGGTCTATGCGCCGCTGGAGCCACGTCCGGGCAAGCTGCATGTCATCGTTGCCGATGGCGAAGGGGCGGAGGCCGTCGCGGAGATGCTGGCCAAGGCGAATGACCGTTCGGAAATCCTGGCGGCGGCACATCTGATGTATTGCCCGGGGCCGACCGGTGTCGATCTTGCGGCGAGGTTGGAGGGTCTGGGGGCCGCTCAGTTCTTCCGTGCCCCGACCATTCCGGCGCTGATGCCAAGGCTGCAGCGCGTGCTGTCGGCGGCGCATATGGGCACGCAGGTCTATCTGGCGGGCTCCGAGGGTCTGATCGGACAGGCGGAACGCGAGGTCATGGCGACGGGCTTTCCCTACAACGCGATCCAGAAGGAACAGCGCGGGTCGACCTTGCGCCGGGTGCAGTGTGTGCATTGCAAGGGGATCACCGAGAACGTGGCGACCGACCCGTTCAGGTGCAGCCACTGCGGGCTCAACCTCTTTGTTCGCGACCATTATTCGCGACGCATGGCGGCCTTTCAGGGGGTGAACATCGACGCGGAAGATCCTGGCCTCGTGCCCGAAAGCGTGGTGAGGTTCAAATGAGCGGCGGGGCGAAACTTCAGGTCCGGGTGGCCGAGGTGGTCGAGGTCAACGAGCTGATCAAACGCTTCCGCTTTGTCGCGCGGGACGGGTCCGAGCTGCCGGCCTTTTCGGGTGGGGCGCATACCGTTGTCGAGATGGACGACCACGGAACCCGCAGGCTGAACCCCTATTCACTTATGTCCGACCCCGAGGATCGGTCGGGCTACGAGATCAGCGTCCGGCGGGATGATGTGGGTCGTGGCGGTTCGCTTTACATGCACCGGCATGTAAGCCCCGGGATGGAGATGGTGATCTCCCACCCCGTCAACCTGTTCCCGCTGGACAACCGGGCACGAAAGCACCTGATGCTTGCGGGGGGCATCGGGATCACGCCGTTCCTGGCGCAGATTTCGCAGCTGTCGCATTTCGGCGGCAAGTTCGAGCTGCACTATTCGGCACGGTCAAAGCCGCTGGGCGCCTATATGGACCGGCTGACCTCGGCGCATCCGGATCGGGTACACTGCTATTTCGATGACCGGAAGCAGTTGATCGACCTTGGGAAGGTGCTGGAAAATCAACCGATTGGCACCCACCTTTATGTCTGCGGGCCCAAGGGGATGATCAACTGGGTCCTGTCCACCGCCGAAAGCCTGGGCTGGCCGAAGCAGGCGCTGCACCATGAGGAATTCCTGGCACCCGGGACCGGCCTGCCGTTCACGGTCGAGCTTGCGGCCAGCGGGAAGACCATCACCGTCGGCACAACGCAGTCACTTCTGGAAGCGATGGAGGCAGCAGGTGTGGATGCGCCTTACCTGTGTCGGGGTGGTGCCTGCGGTCAATGCGAAACGAACGTTCACAAATGTGACGGCACGATCCTGCATCGCGATCACTGGCTGACGCCGGAAGAGCATGCCTCGAACCGCAAGATCATGCCATGCGTCAGCCGCTTTGAGGGCAAGACCCTTGTCATCGACCGATAGGAGACGACCATGAGCCTGGACTTCAAGTTCGCTCCCGACGATTTCGGCGGCTTCTTCCGGGACGAGACGTTCCGGGGCGATTTCACCTATCGCAACAGCAATCCCCGGCGGTTTCCGTTCCCGTTCGACCGCGACGACTACATGTATTCGGTGAACATGGAGCCGCATGTGCCGGGCCGGAAGGGCACGGCCTTCGAGCATACCTTCGACGTTGACGAGCATTATGTGGCCGAGATGATCGACCGCGCCAAGGTGCTGGCCGAAGACCCGCTGCGCTGCCAGTCGCTGCCGCACATGACGCTGGCCGGCTGGGATGTGCTGGAGCTGATCATGGAAACCAAGGCGCGGGACTATCCGCAGTGGTTTTCGCTGACCAAGGACGGCAACCGCTGGCACTGGGTGAACCGGCCGCTGGGGATTGAACAGTCGTTCACATTCCTGGATGAAAGCACTCTTCCCTATCCGCCCTTTGAATACATCATGCGGCAGACCCAGGGCGACTGGACCTTGCAGGACGAACGCGACGGGACGCTGTGGATGGATGCGGGCATCGCGACCAGCCAGGCGGACTGGTCGGTGGACTTTGACGTCGGCATGAACTTCATGGAATGGCACGCGCCCGTTCCGCTGGCGCATGAAAAGGGCGTTTTCGACCGGGCGCTGAAGTTCCTGCTGAAGCTGCAACACGGCGCGCCGGTGCGGCGTTTCAACTGGACGATGACGGTGAACCCGCTTCTGGATACGGCGCCCGAGACTTACCCCAAGTGGGGACCGATGAAGGCGACGATCACGCCGGAGAACCTGGGCAAGAAGCAACACCTGCGGGTGGAACTGCAAAGCCTTTATCGGCTGCCCCGGTCCAACGCGATCGCCTTCGACATCCGCTGCTATCTGGCCAGCTTTGACGAGATCGTCACCGTTCCGAAATGGGCCCGCCGCCTGCACCGGGTGGTGCGCGACCTGCCGGTGGAACTTGCGACCTACAAGGGGTTCATCCGCAACCGCGATGCGATGGTCGAATGGCTGGCGAAGCACGACGACGGGGCCCCGACCTCGCCGGGCTGGTTCGCAGATGACTGAGCGCGGGCCGCTGCGCCTTGGGTTCCTGATGTTTCCCGGCTTTCCGATGGCCTGCCTGACCTCGGCCATCGAGCCGCTTCGTGCGGCAAACGAAATCACCGGCCGGCAGGAGTTCGGCTGGACGCTGCTGTCGGAAACGGCAGCTCCGGTCCGATCCAGCGCCGAGATCGGCTTCGAGCCGGATCTGACGCTGCAGGAGGTCGAGGGGCTGGATCACCTGTATCTCCTGTCGCCGCCGACGGCTGTTTTTGCCGATCCCCGTCGCTCGCCCGCCCGGCTGCGCTGGCTGGACCGGACGGGGGTCACGCTGGGCGCGTTTTCCGGCGGGATCTTCCCGCTGGCACGGGCCGGGCTGATGGAGGGGCGGCCCTCGTCGGTGCATTGGTGCTATGAAGCGGCGTTCAAGGCGGATTTTCCGCAGGTCGAGGCGCGCGAGGTCACGATCCTGCGCGAAGGGCGGCGGATCACGGCCAGCGGGGCCGGGGCCGTCTTCGACCTGATGCTGCGGCTGATCGAGGAGCGGCTGGGGCGGGACTGCATGACCGAAGTCGCCTGCTGGTTCCAGCATCCCTTCGTGCGCGATGCCGATGCCAGCCAGAAGGTCCCCGTGGCCCGCGCCAGCGGCACGACGGACACCCTTCCGGCCGCAATCCGCGAGGCGATCCGTCTGTTCGAGACCCATGTCGAGGACCCGCTGCGCATCCCCGATGTCGCTGCGGCCGTGGGGCTTTCGGGGAGGCATTTTGAACGGACGTTCAAGCGTGAGACGGGGCAGAGCCCCTTGCGCTATTACCACCACCTGCGGCTGATGAAGGCGCGGCAGCGGGTGCTGTATTCCGGCGACTCCTTCCGCGAGATCGCGGTGTCGGTGGGCTATCTGACCTCAAGCCCGATGATCCGGCATTACACCGAGTTCTTCGGAGTTTCCCCGCGCGACGAGCGGCGGTTGACGCAGGGCGTGCGGCGGGCACCGGTCCGGGTCGAGGCGGCGGAATAGACTGTCTGGCGCAGGGCGGGGCTATCGCCCCTCAGGTTCCCAGAATCCCCAGCGTTGCAATGCCGCCGAACACGCAGGCGATGCCCAGCCATTGCACGGGCCGGACATGTTCCTTCAGAAACCAGGCGGCGAGAAGGACCGTCAGCACCCCGAACAGCGAAGACGCGACCGAGGCGTATTCGGCATGGGCAAGACCGCCTGCGGCGGTGACGAGGCCGAGGGCGAGCGCGTCGAGGAGGCCCATCGCGACCAGGATGCCCATCTGCCCGCGCGGGGGCAGGCGCGGCCCGGGGTGGTGGAGCAGAAGGCCGCCAATCGCCAGCAGGGCCACCACCCGCCCGGCCAGCATCACCGGAAGGTCGGACCCGATCCTGGCGGCGGCCTGGGCAAGGGCGAAGGTTGCGGCGAAGCCGAGCGCCGAGAGCCCGGCCCAGCCGAGGGCGACGCCGGGCGAGGCCGCGTAACCCTCGGGCGCGTCGTCGCGGGCGGCGACGGCGACAATGGCGATGCCGATGACGATGGCAAGGACGGCGAGCCAGTCACCCGGCGGCACGGGGCGGCCCTGTGCCACGGCGATGAGGAGGGTCACGAGCGGATAGGCCCCGACCACCGGCGAGACGACGCGGACCGGGGCCAGGCTGAACGCCCTGTAAAGCCCGCCGATCGCAACCGCGAAGGCCAAGCCCGAAAGTGCCGCGACGCCCCAGGCGGGGCCTGTCATCCGTTCCCAGCCGCCCTGCACCATGGCCACCGGCACTAGGCCAAGCGTCCCGGCTCCCAGAACCAGGATGAGGAGCGGCAACAGCGCCGCACCCTGGCTGAGTTTGCGCGCCAGAAGGTCATGCACCGCCCACAGGAGGGCGGCAGTCAGGCCGAAACCCAAAGCCAGCATTTCGTCGCCTTTCGCTTCCCCGATGCTTGTGTCACGCTGAAGCTGACGCTATTCTTGGCAATGAACAAGTTTTATCCTCATTAAACTGTTCAGGGCCATTGGCCCTGATCCGAAGGCGGGGAGACCCATGCTTGACATCATCTATCCCGGCGTGATCCCGGGTCCACCTCGGCCGTCGAGGATTTTGACTCCACAGGGTTTTTCGCGTCACCACGGGCAGGAGCGGCATGTGGTGCCAGGCGGCGGCGCGGTGCTGCTGCAGTTGATGGTGGGGGATCGGCTGACGCTGGTCAATGACGAAGGCGGGCAGCCGGTGGAACTGGTTGCGGCGGCGACCGACGGGCGGATTGACGCGGCGATTCTGGGGCTGGCGGCGAATGCCTTAGCCGAGGGGCTGAAGGCGATGCTGGCCTCGGGTGACGAAAGCCTGCGGCGGCTTCGGAAGGGGCTGGAGAGCCGCCGGATCGATCTCGGCAGGGCGGGGGCGGTGCGGATCTTTTCGGCGGACACTCCGGCGGGCACGCGCACCGATCTGACGGCGCTGGAGGCGGGGTGGCTGGTGGTCGCGGCACCCGGTCTGCCGATGGCTCCTGACGCGCAGGATACGGCGACGCAGGTGACGCTGCTGGTGCAGCGGGCGAAGCCGAGGATGGTGGCGAACCATGATCTGCCCGATCCGCTGGCCGACCCGGTGCTGGACCTGCGGGTCAGGTCGGCGACGGCGGAGAGCTATTTCGTCAAGGCGGGGGACTATATCCAGATCCTCGACGTGGATGGTCGGCAATGCACCGATTTCCAGTGCTTCGATGCGCGGAAGCTGGACAAGGGTATCCAGCACGCGCTGGACGTGACGACCTCTCGCACGTTGATGGGCCATGCCTATTCGATGCCGGGGCTGCACTCGAAATACTACGATCAGGACTGGGTGCCGCTGGTCGAGGTGGTGCAGGATACGGTCGGGCGGCATGACGCCTTCGCGATGGCCTGTGCGTCGAAATACTATGACGAGATCGGTTATCCCGGGCATGTGAATTGCTCGGACAACTTCAACACGGCGCTGGCGCGGCATGGCGTGGACCCGAGGCCGGGCTGGATGGCGGTGAACCTGTTCTTCAATACGAACATTGATTCACATGGGGTGCTGATCAGCGATGAGCCATGGTCCCGCCCCGGCGACTATGTGCTGTTCCGGGCGCTGACCGACATCGTCTGCGTCAATTCGGCCTGCCCCGACGACACCTCACCGGCGAATGGCTGGTATCTGTCGGACATCCATGTCCGGACCTATTCGGGGGCGGAAAAGTTCTCCCGTTCCATCGCCTATCGCCCCACGCCTGATGCGGAGCCGAAAATGACCAAGGAAACCGCCTTCCATTCCCGCATCGCCGAAAAGACCCGGAATGTGGTGGAGTACAAGGGCTACTGGCTGCCGCAGGTCTATTCGTCGAACGGGGCGTTGGAGGAATACTGGGCCTGCCGTCAGGCGGCGGTGGTGCTGGACCTGTCGCCGCTGCGCAAATGGGAGGTGACGGGGCCGGATGCCGAAGCGCTGATGCAATGGGTGCTGACGCGGGACGTGAAGAAGCTGTCGCAGGGTCAGGTGGTCTATTCCGCGATGTGCTACGAGCATGGCGGGATGATCGACGACGGGACGCTGTTCCGGCTGGGCCGCGACCAGTTCCGCTGGATCGGCGGGGATGACTATGGTGGGGTCTGGATCCGGGAGCAGGCCGAGAAGCTGGGGCTGAAGGCGATGGTCCGCTCCTCGACCGACCAGCTGCACAATCTGGCGGTCCAGGGTCCGAACAGCCGCGAGATCATCAGGCGGATGATCTGGACCGCGCCGCACCAGCCTACGATCGAGGAGCTGGGGTGGTTCCGCTTCACGGTGGGGCGGATCGGCGGGCCGTCGGGGGCTCCGGTCGTGGTGTCGCGGACGGGTTACACGGGCGAGCTGGGGTTCGAGGTGTTCTGCCACCCGAAGGACGGCGCGGCGGTTTATGACGCGGTTTGGGCCAATGGCGGCGACTTGGGGCTGAAGCCGATGGGTCTGGCCGCGCTGGACATGGTGCGGATCGAGGCGGGGCTGATCTTCGCGGGCTATGACTTCAGCGACCAGACCGATCCGTTCGAGGCGGGGATCGGGTTCACCGTCCCCTTGAAGTCGAAGGCCGATGACTTTGTGGGCCGTGAGGCGCTGATCCGGCGGAAGGAGCATCCCGCCCGCAAGTTCGTGGGACTGGAGATCGACGCGGCGGTGGATGTGGGGCATGGCGACTGCCTGCATGTCGGTCGGGCGCAGGTGGGGGAGGTGACCTCGTCCATGCGGTCGCCGCTTTTGGGCAAGAACATTGCGCTGGCACGGGTGGATGTGGCGCATGCCGAGGTCGGGACGGCGCTGGAGGTGGGCAAGCTGGACGGCCAGCAAAAGCGGTTGCCGGCGGTGATCGTGCCGCTGTCGCATTACGACCCGAAGAAGACGCGGCCGCAGGGCTGAAGCATGGAAGCGCCAGGAATCTTCGAAGATTCCGGCTCGGAGCCTTTGAAGGCTCCGGACCGATTTCTTCGAAGAAATCGGTGCCTGGAGGATAACGAGCGCGCTATGGAACCCATGATCGACAGGATTGGCGGAGAGCCGCAGGTTCGGCTGCTGGTGAACCACTTCTATGACCTGATCGAGGCCCTGCCGCAGGGTGCCACGATCATGGCGATGCACCAGCGCGGCCACGGCCTGTCCCATGTCCGGCCCGAGCAGTTCAACTTCCTCTGCGGCTTTTTCGGCGGTCGGCGCTATTACCACGAGGCGCACGGCCACATGAACCTGCGGGAAATCCACGCCCATGTGGAGATCCGCCGTCAGGATGCCGAGGACTGGCTGGCGGTGATGGACCGCGCGATGGGTGACACGGGCGTTTCCGACCGGGAGCGGACCGAGATCATGGCGACCTTCCGGCGTGCGGCGCTGATGCTGGTGAACGTCGAGTGAGACCGGTCGGTCACAGGTGCGCTCTTCGACCCGTCAAAGCCTTCCGTCGCGCAGGGCCTCGACCTTGGCGCGCAGACCGAGATCGGCGATGATCACCCGACCGACCTTTGCCAGCTCGTCGCGCAGATCGACTGAAATCATCTGGGTGCGACGGTAGAATTTGTCGATCTCGTCCGGGGTCGCTTCGGCCAGGAAAGCCTGAAGCTCGGGCCGGAACTGGTAGGCGCCCCGTGTCATGCGAAAGGGCAGCACGGCCTTCCACGCTGCGCGGTCCTGGGCATGGAAGTGGAGGAGCTTCATTTCGGGCTGCCAGTCCGGGGTCGGGACGAACTCCTTGTCGACCATGACGGCGTGAAGCCGGGGCAGAAGACCGGGGACGCCCGTGCGGTAGATCACCTTGCCGATGGTGTGGGACAGCATCCCGTCGCGGATCACCTTGCGGTAGGGGCCGAGGACGGCGCGGCGGCGGGGCCAGTGTTCGTGGCGAAGCGCCCCCCGGAACTCGCGCGAGGTGTAGATGTCGTCGGGCAAAAGCGGGTCGTGCATCGCCTCGAACGGTTCCATCTTCATCGCGATGATTTCGGCCGGGGTGTCGTCCAGGATTGCCGCGACGGGGCGGGGCGGGGGCAGGATGAATTCATCCACGTCGATATGGGCGATCCAGTCCGAGGTCACCAGTTCGCGGTAGACGAGGCGAGAGTTGTGGGTCTGGCGGTTCTGGTGCTGGGGCGGCCGCTTCCGGATCACGCGGACCCAGTGCGCCGCGTCGCAGGGCGTGACGGTCACGCGAGGGTGGCTGGCCAGCGCCTGCGGGATCGGCTGGTCGGGATCGTCGAAGAACAGCCAGAGGTGATCGGCCCCAAGCGCAAGGTGATGGGCGGCGAAGGCGAGGATTTTCTCCTCGGGGGCTTTCATGGTTGAGACGATGTCCCAACTGGCCATCAGAGCGCGTCCAGAAGCGTCCGGCTGGGCCAGCCGTCGGCGGGAAGGCCGAGGCGGACCTGTTCCTTCTGCACCGCCGTCCGGGTGCCCGCGCCAAGGATGCCGTCGATCTTGCCGACGTCATGCCCGAGCGCAGCCAGTTTCTCTTGCAGGGCGATCATCTGGTCCAGCGACAGTGCCGGATCGGGGTCGCCTGTGGCATAGGGGTCGGCGCCTTCGATCCTGGTGGCGAAGTAGGCTGCGGTGGTGACGTAGATGAAGCTCTTGTTCCACTCGAAAAGCACGCGGTAATTCGGGTAGGCAAGGAAGGCCGGACCGTTGCGCCCCTGCGGCAGAAGGATCGAGGCCGCAAGGCCGGGCGCGAGGGGCCCGTTGCGGGGGGTGACGCCAAGGGCGGACCAGTCTTCGGTCGGGCGCTGGGTGTCGAGGCCGGTGAGCGACCAGTCGAAATCGTCGGGCAGGGTGACTTCGGCCAGCCAGGGTTCTCCCGCCCGCCAGCCGTAATGCTGCAGCATCCGCGCGCCGGAGAGGATCGCATCGGACTGCGAGGTCTTGAGCAGGATCAGCCCGTCGCCATCGCCGTCGACGCCACGTTCCAAAATGTCCTTTGGCAGCATCTGGACCATGCCGATCTCGCCCGCCCAGGCGCCGGTGGTGCCAAGGTCGAACTCGTCCAGCGCGAAAAGCTGGGCGGCGGCGAGGACCTGGGGCTGGAAAAGCTCGGGTCGGCGGCAGTCGTGGGCGAGGGTGAGAAGCGCGTTGCGGGTGTTGAAGTCGCCCTGGACCTGGCCGAAATCAGTCTCGAAGGCCCAGAAGGCGAGAAGGATGCCGCGCGAGACGCCGTAGTCGGTTTCGGCGCGGGTGAAGATGTCGTTGAGGGACTCGGATTTCGCTCGGGCCGTGGACAGGCGGCCCTTCGAGATCAGCGATTGCGAAAAGTCGAGGAAGGTCTTGCGGAAGACGCCCTGGGCACGGTCGGCCTTCAGCACGTTCTGATCCTGGCGCGCCCCGGCAAAGAACGCTGCCGCCTTTTCTGCCGGAATGCCTGCGGCGATGGCCTCGGCCTCCATCTGCGCAAGGAACGTGCCGAAGTCGCCACCACAGGGTGCGGCGGCGGCAGGGGTGGCAAGGGCAAAGGCAAGGAGGGCAGCGCGCATGGGGTCTCCGGCGGTTTCAGCGACCCTAGGTCAGCGCCACCAGAACGGCAACCGCAAGGAGGACGGCCCAGACCCGCCACAGCGCGCTGGCAGCCGCGTCGATGTCGTCGGGGCCGGGGTCGCGGCGGCCCTCGGGCCAGACCCAGGGGTAGTCCTTGCGCAGGCCGTTGTAGCTGCGCGGGCCGGACAGGGCGACGTTGAGGACCGGGGCAAGGGCGCTTTCCGGCCAGCCCGCATTGGGGCTGCGGTGCTTGGGCGCGTCGCGCAGAACGGGTTTGGGGTCGACCCAGCCGTGGGTCAGCGCGATGAGAAGCGCGGTCAGGCGGGCGGGGATCAGGTTCAACACGTCATCGAGACGGGCGGAAGCCCAGCCGAAGTCCTTGTAGCGGGGGGTGAGGTGGCCGATCATGCTGTCGGCGGTGTTGATCAGCTTGTAGGCGATGATCCCGGGCAGGCCCAGGGCGAGATACCAGAACACCGGGGCCACGACGCCATCCGACAGGTTTTCGGCGGCGCTTTCGATGGCGGCGCGCGCGATGTCCGGGCCGGTCATGTCGGCAGTGTCGCGCCCGACGATCATCGCCACGGCGCCCCGGCCTTCGGGGATGGACCGGCGCAGGGCCGTGGCAACAGCGCGGACGTGGTCGACAAGGGATTTCTGCGCGATGAGGATCGCGACGGCGACAGCTTCGAGGAGGCCGTAGTCCGGGATCAGATGGATCAGCCAGCCGAGGCCGAGGCCGGCCACCGCAAGGCCGGTGGCGACGAGGGTGCCCTTCAGCCTGAGGGCACCCGAGCGGTTGAAGCGCCGGTCGCAAAAGGCCACAAGGCGGCCCATCAGGACAGCGGGGTGCGGCAGCCGGTCCCAGAGCCAGCGCGGCTCGCCAAGGGCGGCGTCGAGGACAAGGGCTGCGATCAGGATCATGCGCAGGGCTATTCCGCTGCGGGAGGTGATTCGCAAGCGGTTGTCGGGGCTTGTGGCAATTTCCCGGCCCGGTATGGCTGCGCTGCGGGTTGGATCAACTGGGGGTTGCGCGACGCCGTGTCGTGGCGGACATACAGGGTTTACATTCGGGTAATACCCTTGTGGCAGCTTGATTTTTTACGGGCGCGTTCCAGAATTCAAACCACGGTGTGTACGAGGCTGCCATGCTTGAGTTTTTGCCGAAGGAAGTGCGTGAGGGGCTTGAGGCTGCCCGCAAACGCGATCTGAAACGCAAGTCGCGGCTTCGGGTCGAGGTGGGCGATGCGGTCTATCCGGTGCTTCGGTTCTGGCAGGACGGCTTTGCGCTGGACGCCGATTTCTCACCCGGCAAGTTGCGCGGACTGGTCGATGTCTATGACGGTTCGCGGCATGTATTCCAGTGCCTGATCATGGCCTCGTCGATCGAAAACGGCGAACTTGTCTGCGATTTCAAGCGGGCAACGGCGGTCACGGGCCGCGCGCCGCTGGATTTCTGGCGGGATGAGGACGCACCGGTGGGGTATCTGCCCAAGGCGTAAGGCGCGGGCGCGAGGCTTCGGGCAAGGGGCGGGGTCAGCGCAGGATGTCGACCCTGATGCCAATCGGTCTGACGGCATGGACACCGCAAATTTCGGCCTTGGTCGGGGCGATGCAGCCGGATGCCCGGTCCGCCTGCCGGCGTCGCCTCGTCCGGCAGGGCCTTCTGCGGGCCGTGGATGAAGATGTCCCCGCCGGGAGGTCAGCCGCCCCCGCTCATCCGGGCGTGGATGGACGAGGCCGACCCAGAATGAAATGCGTTTTCAGAAATGCGCCAACAGATGGTGAGCGCCCCATCGGTGGCCTTGCCGTCGCCTGCCGGACCTTGTCGTCCGGAGGCACGAACCGAGGCGCGATCCGGCAGGTGCGGACCGGCTCGCCCTCCGGGTCGCGCCGCATCCGCCTTCCGGTCACTTCGATCACGATCTTCTCGTCCTCTCCGGTCAGCAGAGATGGCGGCAAGGGGCTGTGGAGCGCAGCCGCGACCTGGCCGGAACCGGTCAGCGACAGAAGGTGGCTCGGCAGCCGGACCGGCGGATCACTGAAGATCGGCGAAGGCCTTCTGCAACCGTTCGACGGCTTCCGTCACGCGCGCATGTGACGTGGCGAGAGTAAAGCGCATGAAACCTTCGCCGCCGGTGCCGAACTGCGGACCAGGGGCCGCAGCGATGCGGGCGACAGTGTTGATACGGGACAGGATTTCCGCCGCACTCATCCCCGTGCCCGAAAAGTCGACCCAGCCAAGATATGTGGATTGCAGGGGCAGGGACCTGACGCCGGGAATGGCATTCACGCCCGCATCGAAGATCTGCCGGACGCTTGCGAGATGGACCATTTGTGCATCGGCCCAGGCGGCCCCTTCCGGCGAATAGGCGGCCGTCACCATCCGCAGTCCCAGGCTGTTTGCCGCATAGTCAAGCGACCGGAGACGCGCGGCCATCTCGCCCCGCAAGGTGGCGTCGGCGATGATCAGGTTTCCGGTTTTCTGGCCTGCGATATTGAAGGTCTTGGAGGCGGCAGTCGCGGTGACCAGCCGGTCGCGCGCATCCGGGACGGCGACGGCCATCGGCACGAAAGTCTGGCCGCGATAGACCACATCGTGATGCACTTCGTCCGAGATCAGCAAGAGACCGTTGCGGGCTGCAAAATCCGCGACCGCGCGCAATTCCGCGGCCGTCCATATGCGGCCCGAAGGGTTCTGCGGAGAGCACCAGATGATGAACTTTTCTTTCCCGGTAAGGCGGCTTTGGGCGTCGTCAAGATCAAGCTCGTAGCGGTCGCCGACCCGGGCCAGCGGACATTCCGTCACGACGCGTCCGGCCGCCGTGATCTTGCGGGCAAACTCGTGGTAAACGGGCGTAAAGATCACGACCGCGTCGCCCGGATCGCTCCAGACATCGATGCAAAGTGCTACCGCGTTGCCAAGTCCCTGCGTGGTCAGAATCCAGTCGTCTTCTATCGTCCAGCCGTGCCGAACTCGCATCCACCAGGAGATTGCTTCGTGATAGTCGCGATAGTCGGCGAAATATCCGAAACCGGCGTGATCGGCGACCTCGTGTACCGCCCTGCGGATGCAGGGGGCGGTCCCGTAATCCGAATCCGCCGTCCACATGCCGAGCCCATCCTTGGGCGAAACGCCAAAAAGCGGCTCCATATTGTCCCACTGGGAAGAATGGGTGCCGCGGCGGTCGGTCAAGGTATCGAAATCAAATCCGGGCATGTCGGCTCCTGAGCGGTCGTGTCAGACTAGCCGCAGCTTTGCCGGGCGCAAGAGGCTCCGCGCCCCATTGCGCGGCTGATGGGCTTCGCCTAAATCTCCGGCATGACGACACGCCCGATCCTGATCCATCCCGACCCGCGCCTCAAGAAGGTGTGCGATCCCGTGGGTGAAATCACCACCGAAATCCGGCGGCTGGCCGAGGACATGCTGGAGACGATGTACGAGGCCCCGGGCATCGGCCTTGCGGCGCCACAGGTCGGGGTGACGAAACGGCTGATCGTGATGGACTGCATCAAGGAAGGCGAACCGGAGCCGATGGCGCTGGTCAATCCGGAAATCCTGTGGTCCTCCGAGGACGTGGCGGTCTACGAGGAAGGCTGCCTGTCGATCCCCGACCAGTATGCCGAGGTCAAGCGCCCGACCGAAGTTCGGGTGCGCTGGACCGACCTCGATGGTCAGGAGCAGGAGCGGCAGTTCTCCGGGCTTTGGGCGACCTGCGTGCAGCACGAGATCGACCATCTGGATGGCAAGCTGTTCATCGATTACCTGGGGCCGCTGAAGCGCCAGATGATCACCCGGAAGATGGAAAAGCTGAAGCGGGAACGGGCTCGGGCGTGACGGTCCGGCGCTGCCTGCCCTGGCCCGATCCGGTGTTGCGGAGCCCGGCGGCGGATGTGACCGCGATCACCGACGAGGTGCATGGGTTTTGGTCCGACATGATCGACACGATGGACGCGATGCCGGGCTACGGGCTGGCCGCTGTGCAGATCGGGGTGCCCCTGCGACTTGCGGTCGTGGACTGCTCGGAGGCGCGGGGGCAGGCGGTGCGCATGGCGAACCCGGAGATCCTGCACGCCAGCGTCCAGTTGCGCGAGCATGAGGAGGCCAGCCCGAACCTGCCCGGCGTGTCGGCGGTTATCCAGAGGCCCCGGGCGGTGACGGTGCGGTTCCTGAATGCTGACGGCGCGGTGGAGGAGCGCGACTTCGTCGGCCTCTGGGCAACCTCGGTGCAGCATCAGGTCGACCATCTGGCGGGCAAGATGTATTTCGACCGCCTGTCTCCGCTAAAGCGCAAGATGCTGATCACCAGGGCGGAAAAGCTGGGGCGCAGGAAATGAAAATCATTTTCATGGGAACGCCGGAGTTTTCGGTCCCGGTGCTGGAAGCCCTGCATGCGGGGCATGAGATCGTTGCGGTCTACTGCCAGCCGCCGCGTCCGGCGGGGCGGGGTAAGGCGGACCGGCCAAGCCCGGTGCAGACCCGGGCCGAGGCTTTGGGGCTGCCGGTGCGGCATCCGCTGACGCTGCGCAGCGAGGCGGCGGAGCGCGATTTCGCGGCACTCGGCGCCGATGTGGCGGTCGTGGTCGCCTACGGCCTGATCCTGCCGCAGGCGCTGCTGGATACGCCGAGGTTCGGCTGCCTGAACATCCACGCCAGCCTTCTGCCGCGTTGGCGGGGGGCGGCTCCGATCCATCGGGCGATCATGGCGGGGGACCGGGAAACCGGGGTCTGCGTCATGCAGATGGAGGCGGGGCTGGACACCGGGCCGGTTCTGATGCGCGAGGCGGTCGGGATCGGGGCGGAGGAGACCACGCTGGAGCTGCACGACCGGCTGAGTGCGCTGGGCGCGCGGCTGATTGTAGACGCGCTGTCGAAGCTGCCCCTTCCAGCGGTGCCGCAACCCGCCGAAGGCGTGACCTACGCGGCGAAGATCGACAAGGCCGAGGCACGGATCGACTGGTCGCGCCCGGCGGTCGAGGTTGACCGGCTGATCCGGGGGTTGTCGCCATTTCCAGGGGCCTGGACCGGCGTGAATGGCGAGAGGGTGAAGCTTCTGCGGTCGCGGCTGGCGGAGGGGCAGGGCGTGCCGGGGCAGGTGCTGGGCGGCTTCGCTGTCGCTTGCGGCGAAGGGGCGGTGGAGATCACCGAGGCGCAGCGCGAAGGGAAGCGACCGATGACCGCGGCCGAGGTGCTGCGCGGTCTGGTTTTGCCCGGCATCCTGTAGCGCAAGCGGCACGGGGTTCCCATATTCCGCGGACAGGGATGGGGAGGGACGCCATGCCGCTGATCTGGCTCTTGATCGTCGGGGTTGCCGTTGGGTTTCTTGCGACCCGGATCCTGAAGGTCGATCTCGATACTCCATCCACAATCGCGCTTGGCGTGCTGGGCGCGTTGGTCGGCGGATTGGCGTTGCGGTGGATGACGATGCTGGCCGGGATCGGGGCCGGGTTCGTCGGCGCGCTTCTGGGCGCGCTGATCCTGATCTGGGTCTGGAAGTCCTGGATCAAGTAAGCCGCTTCACGACATCCTTCAGCCGGAGAACCGACTCGCCGGCCCCGGACCAGAGCGCCTGACCCTGCCAGGCGACGAACAGGAGGGCGGCGCTCTCCCTGGCTTTCTGACCCCCACCCAGCCGCAGGGCCAGAGCGGTTTCGACCGTGGCGCGCCAGTCGGCGGCGCGTTTCGCAAGCTCGGGGTCGCGCAGGTCGGCGGCGATGACCGTGGAAGCAACCGGGCCGATGGCCTTCAAAAGGCCCTGCGGCCCCTTGTCCGCGGTGTCGGCCATCGCGCTGGCTGTGCGACGTTCCAACGCGTCCCAGGCGGCGGCCCTTGCGGCGCGGACCATGGCAGCCC
The DNA here is from genome assembly GCA_040385165.1 of Pseudomonadota bacterium. GTDB lineage: Bacteria > Pseudomonadota > Alphaproteobacteria > Rhodobacterales > Rhodobacteraceae > Tabrizicola. The sequence goes on from JAZKHX010000001.1 coordinate 667,656, forward strand.
GGTTGCCGTAACGCTGCACCAGAGTTGGTGGCGCCAGACCGGTCGCGGTTCCGACGGTGCCGAAGGACACGGCCCTGTCGCCCCCTTGTTCCAGCATGCGCTGGATCATGGCAAAGACCTGGGCGTCCGGGATCGTGCGGGTGCGTGGCATTCGCAAAGGTTAGACGAATGGTCGTTCATCTTGCAAGCGTGCTACCGCTTTGGTGCGTCCGGACTTGGCGGTTGTGACCGGTAGACCGGCAGGCGCCAGCCGAGGGCGATGCTTCCGGCCCGCAAGAACAGGACCACGACCGCGCAGAGCATCAGTGCCAGTCCCTGCGGCAAGCCAACGCTGCTGCCCGCGACGGCCGCAGACGATCCGGCCAGCGCGCAGGTCGCATAAAGCTCGCCCTGTTTCAGGATCAGCGGAACCTCGTTGCAGACCACGTCGCGCAGAAGGCCACCCATGGTGCCGGTGATCATCCCCATGACAAGGACGATGGGCCAGGCCTCGGCTTCGGCGAGGGCGACGGCGACGCCGGCAGGGACGGCCACGGCCAGCGCGGCGGCGTCGAACCAGAGCAGGGCGCGATACCGGCTTTCCAGGAGATGCGCGGTGAAGAAGACCACGATTGCAGCGACTGTCGCGACGCCAAGGACCAGGGGATCGGCAACCCAGAAGACCTCGCGGTTCAGGAGCGCATCGCGGATCGTGCCGCCGCCCACGGCGGTCAGGCAGGCAACGAAGACGAAGCCGACGATGTCAAGCTGCGAACGGCTTGCGGCCAGGGCTCCGGTCAGCGCAAAGACCAGCACCGAGGCATAGTCGAGCCCGTCGAGAAGTGTGAAATCCGGCATCATGCCGTGGCCTTGAAGGGGGCCATGCCCGCGCGGGCAAGTTCGTCGGCGCGTTCGTTCTCGGCATGTCCTGCGTGGCCCTTGATCCAGCGCCAGGTGACCTTGTGCGTGGCGGCGGCGGCTTCAAGCCGTTGCCAAAGCTCGACATTCTTTACCGGACTGCCCCCTGCCGTGCGCCAACCCTTGCGCTTCCACCCGGCGATCCATTCGGTGATGCCGTTCTTCACATAGGCGCTGTCGGTGACGATGGTCAGCTCGGTCGGGCGGGTCAGCGCCTCCAGAGCCGAAATCGCGGCAAGAAGTTCCATGCGGTTGTTGGTGGTCATGGGCTCGCCGCCCTGGAGGGTGCGTTCCTTGACCACGACACCGTCTTCGCGCGCCAGCATCAGCACGCCCCAGCCCCCGGGTCCGGGGTTTCCGGAGCAGGCACCGTCGGTATAGGCGAAAAGCTCGGGCATCTCAGGTCTGCAACGGGATGGCGAGGCTGGCGAGGACGACGACCGTCAGCATGACCCGCAGCCGCAGCCACCAGCGCGGAGCGAGGCCCCAGGCCATGAACATCGCGTCCAGCAGCAGAAGGCCGACGAACCCGGCGGCAAGGAAGATCGCCGAGGTGTCGGAGGCGTCCGAGACCATGATGAAGACCCAGAGAGCCGGGATGACCGACAGGCCGTAGGCGAAAGTGGCCTCGCGCCCTTCAGCCTTTGTGGCGAATCCCCAGAGGACGCCGGACATGAAGGACAGGATGACGGTGCCCCAGGTCAGGCCGACATAGGAGCCGAGAAACATCGGCGGAAGCCATTGCCCGGCCCATCCGGCGAGCGCAGGAGACAGGTATGTCGCAGCGGACCACAGGAACGGGATCAGCCCGGCGAGACCGAGGAGGAGGGCTGGGCGGGGGATGTGGGTATCGTCGGTCATGCGGGTGATCTAGCTTGCGTCGGGGCGCAAGGCCAGCACCCGCGCTGCATCGGGGCGGCAGACAGGCACGAAGGGGGCGCCGCATGTCGGGCCGTTGTCTGCAACATTCAGGCGGGCTCGCGCAGGATGCGGGGAACCTTGAATTCGATGTCCTCGATGGCGGTTTCGACGAGGTCCACGGTGACGTTGAATCGGGCCCGGAAGGCGTCGATGACTTCGTTGACCAGCACCTCGGGGGCGCTGGCCCCGGCGGTGAGGCCGATGGCCCTTGATCCGGCGAGGGCGCGCCAGTCGATGTCGGTCGCGCGCTGGATCAGCATCGAATAGGGGCAACCGGCGGCGGTGCCGACCTCGACCAGGCGCTTCGAGTTCGAGGAGTTCGGCGCGCCGATCACGAGGAGGGCATCGATCTTCGGGGCCACGGTCTTCACTGCGGCCTGGCGGTTGGTGGTGGCGTAGCAGATGTCGTCGTGGGCGGGGGCGTGGATCAGCGGGAAGCGGGTCTTGAGCGCGGCGGCGATGTCGGCGGTGTCGTCGACCGAGAGGGTGGTCTGGGTGATGAAGGCAAGTTTCGCCGGGTCGCGGACTTGCAGGGTGGCGACATCGGCGACGGTTTCGACGAGGAGAACCTCACCTGGGGGCAGCTGGCCCATCGTGCCGACTGTCTCGGCGTGGCCGGCATGGCCGATGTAGATCATCTGGGTCCCGGCCTCATGGTGACGGGCGGCCTCGTTGTGGACCTTGGTGACGAGGGGGCAGGTGGCGTCGACGGCGATCATCTCGCGGCGGCTGGCTTCGGCGGGGACCGACTTCGGGACGCCATGGGCCGAGAAGACGACGGGGCGGTCGGTGGGGCAGTCGTCGAGTTCCTCGACGAAGATCGCCCCCTGGGCCTTCAGGGCGTCGACGACGAACTTGTTGTGGACGATCTCGTGGCGGACATAGACCGGGGCGCCCCATTTCTGCAGGGCCATCTCGACGATCTTGATCGCGCGGTCCACCCCGGCGCAGAAACCGCGGGGGGCGGCGAGGTAGAGGGTCAGAGGGGGCAGGTCGGTCATCGGGTGGGCCTTCGGCAGGTGGTCGGGACAAGTTTACGGGGTGCGGGGACGGGCGTCCAGTGTCCACGCAGGACAGGTGGGGCGAGACAAGGAATTTCAAGGGCTTGGTTGTGGGCGTTCAGGGTTTCTTGACCATGATCCTCCTCGTGCGCCTTCGGCTTCTCGTCGGGGGCGACCCAGCGAGGAGTGCCCCAAGGGCATCGACGAGCGGTGCATCTAGGCACCGAAGGCCGCAGCCCCAAGCCAACCCAGAACGATGTAGCGGCCGGTCTTGGCGATGGCCACCAGCAGCACGAACAGCGGCAGCGGCACCCGAAGCACGCCCGAGACAGCGACGATCATGTCGCCGAAGGGTGCCCAGGACAGAAGCAGGAGCCAGAGGCCCCAGCGTCGGAACCAGCCTTCGGCCTGGATCATCTTGTCGGGACCGAGCGGAAACCAGCGGTGGTCCCGCTGGTCCGACAGCCAGCGGCCCAGGCCGTAGGTGACGCAGGAGCCAAGCGTGTTGCCGACCGAAGCGACGACGACCAGCCAGAAGACATCCCAGCCCGCAGCCTGTAGGCCGAGGAACACGACTTCGGACTGAAACGGGACGGGCGTCGCAGCCAGCAAGGCTGCGACGAAAAGTCCGATCAGCGCGGTCAAGGCGGGGCCCCAGATCCCCCGGCCGTCACCACGAGGATCACTTCGCTTCGACCGTGACCTCTTCGCCCATCGCCGGGCGCGGTTCGCGCGGCGGGCGGCCGATGACTTCGCGCAGTTCGTCCAACTCGATGAAGTTGTCGGCCTGACGGCGCAGTTCATCCGCGATCATCGGCGGCTGGCTGCGGATCGTCGAGACGACCGAGACCCGAACCCCTTGACGTTGCAGGCTTTCCACCAGCGGGCGGAAGTCTCCGTCGCCGGAGAACAGCACCACATGGTCAACCCGCGCCGCAAGCTCCATGGCATCGACGCACAGCTCGATGTCCATGTTGCCCTTCACCTTCCGCCTCCCCTGGCTGTCGGTGTATTCCTTTGCGGGCTTGGTGCGCATGGTGAAGCCGTTGTAGTGCAGCCAGTCCACCAGAGGCCGGATCGGCGAGTAGTCGTCGTTTTCAAGCAAGGCCGTATAGTAGAACGCGCGCAGGAGCTTGCCCCGCCGCATGAACTCCATCCGAAGAAGCTTGTAGTCGATGTCGAAACCAAGGGCTTTGGCGGCCGCATAAAGGTTCGATCCATCAATGAACAGCGCGAGCCGTTCGTCCTTGTAAAACATGCAAGTGTCCCCTCAATGTCGCCGCGCGGAAGCTGTGCCCCGTGTCTTTTGCACGGCGAAATGTAAAATCGCGCGGCTAACCAGTGGTGAATAGCAGTCGGAGTTGGTTTTCGACAAGTGAAGTATAGGAAATAATTCCCGGTGATGGCGAGATCCATACACGCATTGGTTGCGCTCGGCGCAAACCTGCCATTCGAGGGCGAGCCCCCGGAAGTGACGCTGGAGCGGGCGCTCAAAGCGCTTGCGGAAGAAGGCCTTTCGCTACTTGCGGTTAGCCGGTTCTATGCGACGCCGTGTTTCCCGGCGGGTGCCGGTCCCGATTATGTGAACGCGGCTGCGGTTCTTGACGCGGGTCCGGAAGGTGACCCTGCGTCAATTCTGGCCCGGCTGCACAGGGTCGAATCCGGTTTTGGCCGCAGGCGCGACACGCGCTGGGGAATGCGGACGCTGGATCTGGACCTTCTGGCGCTGGGCGATTCGGTTTTGCCCGACGCGGCAACGCAGGACGCCTGGCGCAGTCTTGCCCCTGAGACGCAGGCGCGGACAGCCCCGGAGACGCTGATCCTGCCGCATCCCCGGTTGCAGGACCGGGCTTTCGTGCTGGTCCCGCTTGCCGATATTGCGCCGGACTGGGTTCATCCGCGCACGGGGCGCACCGTTTCCGAGATGCTGGCAGCCTTGCCCGCAACAGATCGCGACGCGGTGAAACCCTTGTGATTTTGGCTGTTTTGCCGCTTGTCAAGCCGAACCTGTCGGCATAAAGAGGCCTCTTCCAGCGAAGTTTGCCGATTGGAGTATCCCCATGGCCCGCGTGACGGTCGAAGATTGCGTTGACAAGGTCCCGAACCGGTTCGAGCTGGTGATGCTGGCCGCCCATCGTGCGCGCGAGATCGCTGCGGGTTCGCCCGCGACGGTGGACCGCGACAACGACAAGAACCCGGTCGTCGCCCTGCGCGAGATCGCGGACGAAGCTCAGCAGGCCGAGGTTCTGCGCGAGCGGATGATCGAGAGCTATCAGACCCAGATCGAGGTCGACGAGCCGGAAGAAGACCAGATGGCGCTTCTGATGGGCGGCGAGATGGATCGGCCGATGGTCGACGACATGTCGGAAGAAAAGCTGCTCCGCGCCCTGATGGAAGCCCAGGGCGAGTTCTGACAGGGTTTTGCCCGTAAGCGGGGCGGTGATGATCGACGTCGAAGACCTCATCGCCCTGGTTCGCAACTACAACCCGCGCTGCAATGCCGATCTGATCCGCAGGGCCTATTCCTATGGCCTGAAGATGCACGACGGGCAGATGCGGAAGTCGGGCGAGCCCTATTTCACCCATCCGGTCGCAGTGGCCGCGATCCTGACCGAACAGCGGCTGGATGACGCCACGATCGTCACGGCGCTTTTGCACGACACGATCGAGGACACCCGGTCGACCTATGCGGACCTTGCCGCGATGTTCGGCGAGGAAGTGGCCGAGCTGGTGGACGGGGTCACCAAGCTGACCAACCTGCAGCTGTCGAACACCGAAAGCCAGCAGGCCGAGAACTTCCGCAAGCTGTTCATGGCGATGAGCCGTGATCTGCGGGTGATCCTGGTCAAGCTGGCCGACCGGCTGCACAACATGCGGACGATCCGGTCGATGAGCCCGGAAAAGCAGGCCCAGAAGGCGCGCGAGACGATGGAGATCTTCGCTCCACTGGCCGGGCGGATGGGCATGCAGTGGATGCGCGAGGAGCTGGAGGATCTGTCCTTCAAGGTCCTGAACCCCGAGGCGCGCAATTCCATCATGCGGCGGTTTGTGACGCTGCAACGCGAAACCGGCGACGTGGTCCACCAGATCAGCGGCGACATCACGCACGAGCTGGAAAAGGCGCGGATCGATGCCGACGTCTTTGGCCGCGCGAAAAAGCCCTACAGCATCTGGCGCAAGATGCAGGAAAAGGACCTGGCGTTCAGCCGGTTGTCCGACATCTACGGCTTCCGGGTGATCTGCGGGTCGGTGGCGGACTGCTACCGCATCCTTGGGGTGATCCACCAGCGCTGGCGGGCGGTGCCGGGGCGGTTCAAGGATTACATCAGCCAGCCGAAAAACAACGGCTACCGGTCGATCCATACGACGGTCTCGGGCCGTGACGGCAAGCGGGTCGAGGTGCAGATCCGCACGCGGGAAATGCATGAGGTCGCCGAGGCGGGTGTCGCGGCGCATTGGTCCTACCGCGAGGGTGTGCGAGGGGTGAACCCGTTCGCGGTCGATCCGGCGAAATGGATCGCGACGCTGACCGAACGGCTGGACGAAGGCGATACGGACGAGTTCCTGGAGCATGTCAAGCTGGAGATGTATTCCGACCAGGTGTTCTGCTTTACGCCGAAGGGCGACGTGATCCAGATGCCGCGCGGCGCGACGCCGCTGGATTTCGCCTATGCGATCCATACGCGGATCGGGAACTCGTGTGTCTCGGCGAAGATCGACGGCATCCGGGTGCCCTTGTGGACGCGACTGAAGAACGGCCAGTCGATCGAGATCATCACGGCGGAGGGGCAGCGGCCTCAATCCAGCTGGATCGACATCGTGACGACGGGGCGGGCGAAGGCGGCGATCCGGCGGAGCTTGCGCGAGGAGGACCGGGGGCGGTTCGTCAAGCTGGGGCAGGAGCTGGCGCGGGCGGCTTTCGACCATGTGGGCAAGAAGGCCAGCGACAAGGCCTTGCGGACGGCGGCCAAGATGCTGGGGCTGGCCGACGAGAACGACCTTCTGGCGCGGCTCGGGTCAGCCGAGATGCCGGCGCGGCGGGTGGTCGAGACGCTGTATCCCGAGCTTGCGCAGGCGGTAGCGGAGGAGGTCGATTCGGGCCGCCCGGTTGCGGGGCTGACGGCGGATCAGGCGTTCCGGCGGGCGAACTGCTGCCAGCCGGTCCCGGGCGAGCGGATCGTGGGGATCACCTACCGGGGGCAGGGTGTGGTGGTCCACGCCATCGACTGCCCGGCGCTGGAGGAGTTCGAGGAACAGACCTCGCGCTGGGTGGACCTGCACTGGCATTCGGGGCGGCACAAGCCGGTGTTCACGGTGGGCCTGGACCTGACGATCTCGAACGACGCGGGGGTTCTGGGGCGGATCTGCACGCTGATCGGCGAGCAGAAGGCCAATATTTCGGACCTTAGGTTCACGGACAGGAAACCGGACTTTTATCGCCTCATTCTTGACGTGGACCTTCGCGATGTAGAGCACCTGCATATGGTCATGACCGCGCTTGAGGCCGAGACGGACGTCGCCCAGATCTCTCGTCATCGGGATTTGACACGACGGCCTTAGGCCAGCACAACAGGCGCGAAGGTCGGGGGGCGCGATGATCGGGCACGAACCGGGGCGCGGAAGGGCGTAGGATAACAGGTGGTTTTCAAGCGCAGGGATCCGTTGAGCTGGGGAGCGTGGCTGCGCGAGCAGATCTATCCGCGCGGCGGCTTCAAGCGGGCGATCCGCTATGTGGTCTACCGGATGCGCCGCTTGCCGGATCAGCCGCACCGGGTGGCGCGCGGGGTCTTTGCGGGGTCGGTGATCGGGTTCCTGCCCTTGCCGGGATTGCAGTTCCTGGCGGCCTGGGGCGCTGCGCGGCTGGTGCGGGGCAATGTGCTGGCATCGCTTCTGGCGACCTTCAACACGAACCCGGTCACCACCCCGTTCTTTGCCGTGCTGGCAATGAGCCTTGGCCACTGGATCATGGGGATCGAAGCACCGCTGACCGGAAAATACATCGGCCATGCCTTCGGCACGGCGGGGCGTGACCTCTGGTTCAACTTCCTGGCGATCTTCGGCCCGGAGAAGACCCGCTGGGACGGGCTGATCCAGTTCTGGAACGAGATCTATCTGCCCTATTTCATCGGGGCCCTTGGCCCCGCGCTGATCATCAGCGGCATCGCCTATTACGTCACGATCCCGCTGGTCGCGGCCTACCAGAAGGCGCGGGCGGCAAGCGCCGAGGATCGCGCGGAACGGCGGCGGCGGATGCGGGCCAAGCTGGCCGAAGCGGCGGCCAGGCTGAAGCTGCGCGCCGAAAGGGGCGGTGACGACGCCGATGACGACATGCCGGGAAGCCCCTAGAGTCTGTCAGACGCTGATGGAAGCGCAGGACAGACTCCAGGTTCCTGGTGGTCGCGTGTCTTTCGCCAAAACCGGATTCCCCTTTTGTCGGACACGCTCTAGACTGATCCCGAACAGGAAGAGGCCCGAATGACGATGCCACAGCACGACGGCGGCAAACTGCGGCTTGGGGTCAACATCGACCATGTCGCGACCGTGCGGAACGCGCGCGGCAGTGCCTGGCCGGACCCGCTGCGCGCGGCCCTGCTGGCGGAAACGGCGGGGGCGGACGGGATCACCGCGCATCTGCGCGAGGACCGGCGTCACATCCGCGACGGAGACATCGACGCGCTGATGGCGGCGCTGACGGTGCCCTTGAACTTTGAATGCGCGGCGACGGCGGAAATGCAGGCCATCGTGTTGCGGCATCGCCCGCATGCCGTCTGCCTCGTCCCGGAAAAGCGCGAGGAGCGGACGACCGAAGGGGGCCTTGATGTCGCCAGCGACCAGAACCGGCTGACCGACTATATCACCCCCCTGCGCGAGGCGGGGTGCCGCGTCAGCATGTTCATCAGCCACGACGCCCGGCAGATCGAGGCCAGCGCCCGGATCGGGGCGGCGGTGGTCGAACTGCACACCGGGCTTTATTCCGACCTTCTGGCTGACGGTGAAATGTCGCTGGCCGAGCGCGAGCTGGACGCGCTGCGCGCCGGGGCGGAACGTGCGGCAGGCCTCGGGCTGGAGGTCCATGCCGGGCACGGGCTGACTTACGAGAACGTCGAACCTATCGCGGCGATCCCGGAACTGGCCGAGCTGAACATCGGTCATTTCCTGGTGGGCGAGGCGATCTTCCGCGGGCTTGGCCCGGCGATCGAGGAAATGCGCCGCCGGATGGATCTGGCGCGTGGGATGGTCTAGGGCTGGCGGAGTGCAGAGAATGATGCCGCGCCTGACTTTCCTGACATGCAGTCTGGCGCTGGCGCTTGGCGCCCAGGCGGCAGGGGCGGTGACGGTGTCGGCCTGCTCGGGGATCGCCAGTGTCCGGAACATTGCCGAGCCCTGGGAGGCAAACACCCGCACTTTCGCGAACGGTGATATCCGGCTGGTGGTGCTGGACACCATCGAACCGGCGGCGGCAGCCTTCCATCTGCTGATCCTGCATCCGCCCCGGGCCGAGCTGGGCATCCCGATGTGCAGCGTCGTGTCGTCAGGCGAGGGGCAGGGTTTTGGCGGAATGGACATCGGTCCGGCGACGGCGTCCTATGACCCGGCGCGGGGGCTGACGGTCAGCTTGCCGGTCAGCGTCTACGACTCCGAAGTGGCGGATTTCTATGCCGACAAGGTCCTGTCGGTCACCATCAACCAGGCAAGTGGTCAGGTGCAGGCGGTGGTCGAATGATCCTGGGCATCGGCACCGACCTTGCGAACATCGAGCGGATCGAGGCGGTGCTGACCCGCCATGGCGACCGTTTCAAGGACCGGGTCTTCACTGAAACCGAGCAGCGCAAGGCAGAAAGCCGGGCGCGGGCGGTTGCCGCCACCTATGCGAAACGCTGGGCGGCGAAAGAGGCCTGTTCCAAGGCGCTGGGCACGGGTCTTCGGATGGGGATCGCCTGGAAGGACATGGCTGTCACGAACCTCCGGTCAGGGCAGCCGGTGATGCATGTGACCGGCTGGGCCGCGGAGCGGTTGCGGGCGATGACGCCGGCCGGACACGAGGCGGTGATCCACGTCACCCTGACCGACGACCACCCCTGGGCGCAAGCCTTCGTGGTGATCGAGGCCCGCCCGCTGGCCCATCCGCAGGCCCATGGCGCGGCGGCACGCGCTTGACTCCCCCGAACCCCGCGCGCATGTAGCGCCAAACCATCAAGGCAGGAAAAGCATGGCCAAGGACAAGACCGAAGGCGGTATCGTCGAGACAATCAAGACCGTCTTCTGGGCACTGGTCATCGCCATCGGCTTTCGGTCGGTGTTCTTCCAGCCGTTCTGGATTCCGTCGGAATCGATGAAGGACACGCTTCTGATCGGCGACTTCCTGTTCGTCAACAAGATGGCCTACGGCTATTCGCGCTATTCCTGCGAGATCCCGTTCACGACGCTCAGCCTGTGTCCGTTCAAGGACCGCTTCCTTGGGTCCGAGCCCGAGCGGGGCGATGTCGTGGTGTTCCGGCATCCGACGGCGGGGACCGATTACATCAAGCGGCTGATCGGCCTGCCGGGCGACAAGATCCAGATGAAGGAGGGGGTCCTCTACATCAACGGCGCGGCGGCTCCGCAAACCGCGGATGGGGTCTTCGAGGAAATCTATGAACCGCAGGGCCCGATGCGCAACCGGCCGCGCTGCGAGAACGGTGCCGTGGGCGAAGGCGGCCTCTGCACGAAAAGCCGCTTCATCGAGACGCTGCCGGAGGGCCGCCAGCACCGCGTCCTGAACATCGACCAGGCGGGACCGGGGGACAGCACGGATGTCTTCACCGTGCCCGAGGGCAACTATTTCGTGATGGGCGACAACCGCGACAATTCCACCGACAGCCGCTTTCCGCAGTCCGTGGGCGGGGTCGGCTATCTGCCGGCCGAATACCTGATCGGCCGGGCGGACCGGATCATCTTCTCGTCGGCGGGGCGCAGCCTGTTCTACATCTGGACCTGGCGGGCCGACCGGTTCTTCGAGGCGATCGAGTGAGAGCGATCAGGTGAGGCTGGCGGCCGACCTGTTGGCCTTTCAGGGGCGGCTGGGGCATCGTTTCGGGAAGCCCGACCTTCTGGTGCGCGCGGTGACGCATGCCTCGATCGGAACGGCGACGCGTCCGGACAACCAGCGACTTGAGTTTCTGGGCGACCGGGTGCTGGGTCTGGTGATGGCCGAGGCGCTGCTGATGGCGGACCCGGCTGCGCGGGAGGGCCAGCTTGCCCCTCGCTTCAACGCACTTGTGCGCAAGGAAACCTGCGCCGACGTCGCGCGCGAGGTGGGCCTGGGCGAGGTGCTGAAGCTGGGCCGGTCCGAGATGCTGACGGGCGGGCGGCGGAAAGAGGCGCTGCTGGGCGATGCGATGGAGGCGGTGATCGCCGCCGTCTACCAGGACGCGGGCTTCGAGGCGGCGCGGGCGCTGGTCCTGCGGCTTTGGGGCGAGAGGATCGCAGCGGTGGAACCCGACGCGCGAGACGCAAAGACCAGCCTGCAGGAATGGGCGCAGGCCCGGGGGATGCCTCCCCCGGCCTACGACGAAGCCGGTCGCCAGGGCCCCGACCACGCCCCGGTCTTCACGGTGCGGGTGACGCTGGCAAACGGCGCAGGCGCCGAAGCGACGGCGGGGTCGAAACGGGTGGCGGAACAGGCGGCGGCGCGTATGCTCTTGGAACGGATGGAGGCGGGGGATGACTGATACAGGCACGGGCACACGCGCGGGCTTTGTTGCCCTGATCGGAGAGCCGAATGCCGGCAAGTCGACGCTTCTGAACCGGATGGTCGGGGCGAAGGTTTCGATCGTCACGCACAAGGTGCAGACGACGCGGACGCGCATTCGCGGGGTCTGCATGGAGGGGCAAAGCCAGATCGTCTTTGTCGACACTCCCGGCATCTTCCGGCCCCGGCGGCGGCTGGACCGGAGCATGGTCAAGGCGGCCTGGGGCGGGGCGTCGGATGCGGACATCATCGTCCTTCTGATCGAGGCCCAGCGCGGGTTGACCGAGGGCGCGAAGGCGATCATCGAACGTCTGCGCGACGAGATGCCGAGGGGTCAGCCGGTTGCGCTCGCGATCAACAAGATCGACCGGGTGAAGGCCGAGACGCTTCTGGCGCTGGCCGAAGAGGCGAACACGGCCTTCCCGTTCCGCAAGACCTTCATGATCTCGGCGGACAAGGGCTATGGCGTGGCCGACCTGCGGGAATGGCTTGCGGCAGAGCTGCCGGAGGGACCGTGGTTCTACCCCGAGGACCAGATCGCCGACCTGCCGATGCGGATGATCGCGGCCGAAATGACGCGGGAGAAGCTGACGCTGCGCCTGCACGAGGAGTTGCCCTACCAGCTGACGGTCGAGACCGAAAAGTGGGAGGACAAGCCCGACGGCACGACGCGGATCGACCAGATCGTCTATGTCGCGCGGGACGGGCACAAGGGGATCGTGCTGGGCAACCGGGGTGAGACGATCAAGGCCATCGGCCAGGCGGCGCGGGCCGACATCTCGGAGTTCCTGGGGCGGACGGTGCATCTTTTCCTGCAGGTGAAGGTGCGACCGAACTGGCTGGAAGAGGCCGAGCGCTATTCCGAGATGGGGCTCGATTTCAAGGACGGCGATGCCTGAGCCGTTACGAATTTTCTGCGAAAGTTCGAGCAGATCTTCGCAGAAGGTTTGTGGGGCGCGACGCTGAATGGCACCGCGGCTGGCCTCCGGCATCTGGGTCGCTGCCTACCTCACCCGGCTGCGGCTGGCCGATATTCCGGCCTATGTCACCGCAAGGGGCGATGCCGAGGCGGGGGCGGTGGTGATCAAGGTCGCCTTGCTGGACGGCAGCGCCCGCGCCTTCGAGCGGCGGTCTGACCTGATGACCGGGGCACGGGCCTGGATCCTTCTGGCCGAGGGGGCGGAGACCGAGGTCGATGCGCTGGTTGCGCGGACCCGGGGCCGCGATCCGGACCTTTGGGTGATCGAGCTGGAGGACCGGCAGGGGCGGACGCTGTTGGAAGAGGACGGGCTAGCGGACTGACCGGCCCCGAATCCATCGTGCCACAGCGATGAAGCCCAGCCCGGCCACCACGAACGCGGCGATCAGGGCGACCACGTTGCGCGCGACCACTGCCCAGCCAAGCACATCGGCGTTCAGGAACGGATAGGCCCAGAAACCGGTCAGGACCCCGCGCAGGATGGCATAGACGGCATAGACGGCGGGCCAGATCAGCCAAGAGGGCAGGTCGGCCCGGGAGACGGTTTTCGGCGCATATGCCAGCCACCACAGCGCGACGACGGTCGGCACTGCGCTGTGCAAGCCCTGATCGGCCCACCACCCGAGTCCCTCCAGCTGTCGCAAGCCCGAGAGGACGGCGTGATAGACCAATGCCACCAGCACGATCGCCAGGGTCACGGCGGTCACGGAACGCGCGGTAACCGCTCCTCGCCGGGCGGCGCGACCGAAGACGACGACGACCAGGCCATTGGTCAGCACAGTGAAATACGCCGCCATCCACCACAGCGTAGCCCTCACGGACCCGGTCCCTTCCTCGACGTAGGACACAGCGAACTGGGCGGCCAGCGAGACTGTGGCCAGCAGCGCCACGGACAGGGCGGCAAAGCGCGCGATTGCAGAAAGGGATGCGTCGTTTCGGCCCATGTCCCCCAGCCTGCCCGAGGTCCGGTCCCACTTCAACCGCCCTTGCGGTGGTGTTCCGGGCTGCCGATACTGCGCGAATGGACTGGCGCGACGAAGGGGTTCTTCTGTCCATGCGTCCGCATGGTGAAAGTGCCGCGATCATCGAGGTGCTGACGGCCCTGCATGGCCGGCACGCGGGCGTGGTGCGCGGCGGGGGGTCGCGCAAGCTGGCGGCGACCCTGCAGCCCGGGACGGGACTTGCGCTGGAATGGCGGGCGCGGCTGGATGACCACATCGGCAGCTTCACCGTGGAACCCTTGCGCAGTCGGGCGCACCTTCTGTCGGACCGGCTGGCGCTGGCGGGGCTGATGTCGGCCTGTGCCCTGTTGCGGGTGGCTCTGGCCGAACGCGAGCCGCATCCGGTGCTGTTCCCCGCGACGCTGGCGCTGTTCGACCGGCTGGGGGCGGAGGGCTGGACTTCGGCCTATCTGCGCTGGGAACTGCGGCTTCTGGAGGAGCTGGGCTTCGGGCTTGATCTGTCGGCCTGTGCGGTGACCGGCGCGGTCGGGGATCTGGCCTATGTCAGCCCGAAGTCCGGCCGCGCGGTGACGAAGGCCGGAGCCGGGGACTGGGCGGATCGCCTGCTGCCCTTGCCGGCGGGACTGGCGGGCGATGCGACGCTGCCGCCCGGCGAAGTGCTGACCGGATTGCGGCTGACCGGCTTTTTCCTGGACCGCGGCCTGCGCCCGGTGCTGCACCACAAGCCCCTGCCCGAGGCGCGGGCGCGTCTGCTGGACCTCTTGTCCCGGCCTGCCTGAAACGACGATCGATGTCGCCTTTGTGACAGACGCAACCAGGGTCTGGCCGTCCAAGTCGGGTCATGGCCAACCGCTATCTGCCTCTGGCGCTGACGCACAGCCCAACCCCCCGGATCGAGCATTTCGCCCTTCTTGCGGGGCTGGAGGCCGCCGTGCGCGGCACGCTGATCTCGGCCATGCCGCTGGCGGTCTATGCCGCGCTGAAGGATGCGCAGCTGACCTCGCTGGTCTATTTCCTGGCCGGGATCGTGGCGCTGGTCTGGGGGCTGATGGTGCCCTGGGCGACACGGCTGATCCCGCGACGCTGGGCCTATACCGCGGGGTGCCTGTTGTATCTTTGCGGCATGGCGCTGGCGATTCTAGGAACCTGGTGGTCGGTGCCTCTGTCCCTGGCCTGCAATGCGATGGCGACGGCCACGACCTTCGTCTGCTTCAACGCCTATGTGCTGGACTATGTCGACCGGGCGAACCTGGGGCGGAGCCAGTCGACGCAGATGGTCTATGCCGCAGCGCCCTGGGCCATCGGGCCTCTGACCGGGGTCTGGCTGCACGACCAGTGGGCACCGGCGCCGTTCCTGCTGGCCGGAGCCTTTGCGCTGGCGCTGCTGGTCGTGTTCTGGATCCTGAGGCTGGGCAACGGCAAGCAGATCCAGCGGGCAAAGCGTCCGGCGGTCAATCCCCTGGGCTACCTCGGCCGGTTCTTCCACCAACCCCGGCTGATCGCGGGCTGGATGTTCGCGGTGATGCGCAGTTGTGGCTGGTGGGTCTATGTCGTCTACCTGCCGATCTTCTGCATCGAGGCCGGCCTCGGCGACAAGGTGGGCGGCATCGCCCTGTCGATCACCAACGCGCTTCTGTTCGCGGCACCCGCGATCAACCGGCTGGGGCGCAGGCTGTCGGTCCGCCGTTCGGTCCGCTTCGCTTTCGGGGCCTGCGGGATCCTGTTCCTGGCAGCCGGGCTGCTGTCGGTGCTGCCTTGGGCCACGGTGGCGCTGACCATGGCGGCCTCGGTGTTTCTGGTGATGCTGGATGTGGTCGGCGGCCTGCCGTTCCTGATGTCGGTCAAGCCGTCCGAGCGGACGGAGATGTCGGCGGTCTATTCCAGTTTCCGCGATGTCTCGTCGATCCTGACCCCGGGGGCTGCGTGGCTGGTGCTGTGGGTCGCCCCGCTGCCGGGGATATTTGTCGCGGCGGGGGCGGGGCTTGTGGCGTCCTGGCTGGTGGCCGGGCGCTTGCATCACCGGCTGGGAGTGCAAAGACCGTCGCGCGGCGGGCTGCCGGTTTAGGCCCAGATCTTGCCGTGCTTGACCAGCCAGTCGGCCGAGGCCAGCAGGGCGGCCTTGGGAGCGATGAACTCCATCCCCATTTCGCTGACCGCGCGGGCGTTCGAGACGCGTTCCAGATGGCCAAGCTTGGGCAGGATCGTCCGGATCTGCGCGTCGAACAGGGACAGGAAGCGGACCAGGGCCTTTGGGGCCTCGCGCGTGGGAATGCGGCGGGTGGGATAGGCGGACTTCAGGGTCCGGCACATGTCGACGAAGGCCATGGATCCCGCCGATGCGATGTAGCGCCGCCCTTCCGTTTCGGGGCGAAGCAGGGCGCGCAGGTGCATTTCGGCGACGTCGCGGACATCGACGATGGGCAGGCCCATCGGTGCCATCATCGGGTCCTTGCCCTTGAGCATGCGTTCGATCAGCCCTAGTGACGAGC
The DNA here is from genome assembly GCA_040385165.1 of Pseudomonadota bacterium. Lineage (GTDB taxonomy): Bacteria > Pseudomonadota > Alphaproteobacteria > Rhodobacterales > Rhodobacteraceae > Tabrizicola. Next base: position 683,636 of record JAZKHX010000001.1, read on the forward strand.
CGTAATGTTCGTCGAGGGGCGGGCCAAGGACCAGGCCGGGGTTGATCGTGGTCAGTTTCAGACCCCGGGCCTTGGCGATTTCCCAGGCGGCGCGTTCGGCGAGGGTCTTCGACTTGGCATAGGGCGTGGTCGTGGGCAGGTGAGTGTCGCACCAGTCCGCCTCGTCCTGAAGCGTATCCGGCTTCGTCTCGTTCAGGACGGCCACCGAGGAGGATGTCAGGACAACGCGCGTGACGCCTGCGGCGGCGGCGGCCTTCAGGACGCGCTCGGTGCCCTCCACCGCCGGTCGGATTACAGTGGCGGGATCCTTGGGTTGCACGATGGGAAAGGGCGAGGCGGTGTGGACGAGAGCGACGACGCCACCCATCGCTTCGGCCCAGCCTGCATCGGATTCCAGATCAGCCTGCACCAGGCCAAGCTGCCCGGCGTTCTCGGTGAGGTAGGGCTGGAGCGCGGCATGAACCTCTGCCGCGCGGTCCAGCCGCCGGACCGTGCCCCGGACGTTGTAGCCCGCGTTCAGAAGTTTCAGAGCGACATGCTTGGCGATGAATCCGGACACCCCGGTTAGAAGCACAGTCCCTGCCATCGCTTGCCTCGGTCTTTACAGTGTCAACATATACCAATATGGCCCAGTTTCGCAGGCAGGCAAGGCTATGGCAAAGGAAATCACTCCAACAGCCGCCGGGCGATGACCGTTGCCTGGATCTCTGCCGCGCCTTCGAAGATGTTCAGGATGCGGGCGTCGCAGAGGATGCGGCTGATGCGGTATTCCAGCGCGAAACCGTTGCCGCCGTGGATCTGCAGCGCGTTGTCGGCGGCGGCCCAGGCGACGCGGGCGCCGAGAAGTTTGGCCATCCCGGCCTCAAGATCGCAGCGCTGGCCGTGGTCCTTTTGCCAGGCCGAGAAATAGGTCAGCTGGCGGGCGATCATGATCTCGACCGCCATCATCGCCAGTTTTCCGGCGATCCGGGGGAAAGCGATCAGCGGCTTGCCGAATTGCTGGCGGTCCTGCGCGTATTGCAGGCCGGTTTCCAGCGCCGATTGCGCGACGCCGATGGCCCGTGCGCCGGTCTGGATGCGGGCGGACTCGAACGTCTGCATCAGCTGCCGGAAGCCCTGGCCTTCGACGCCGCCGAGGAGGTTTTCACCCTTCACACTGAAGCCGTCGAAGTTGACCGTGTATTCCTTCATGCCGCGATAGCCCAGAACCTCGATCTCTCCGCCTGACAACCCATGATCGACGAAGGGCGTTTCGTCCGTGCCGGGGGTCTTTTCGGCGAGGAACATCGACAGGCCGCGATAGTCGGAGGTGCCTTCCACGCTGCGGGCAAGGACGGTCATCACATGGGTCCGGGCGGCGTGCGTGATCCAGGTCTTGTTGCCGGTGATCTCCCAATCCTCGCCTTGCTTCCGCGCGCGGGTGCGCAAGCTGCCGAGGTCAGAGCCGGTGTTCGGTTCGGTGAATACGGCTGTGGGCAGGATTTCCCCCGAGGCGAGGCCGGGGAGCCACTTCTGCTTCTGAGCCTCCGTTCCGCCGCAGAGGATCAGCTCGGCTGCGATCTCGCTGCGGGTGCCAAGGGAGCCGACGCCGATGTAGCCACGGCTGAGTTCCTCGGATACGACGACCATCGAGGCCTTGGACAGCCCGAAGCCGCCATACTCCTCGGGGATGGTCAGCCCGAAGACGCCCATTCCGGCAAGGTCCTGGATCACCTCCATCGGGATCAGCTCGTCCTTCAGGTGCCAACCTTGTGCGAAGGGGATCACCTTTTCATCGGCATAGCGGCGAAACTGGTCGCGGATCATCTCCAGCTCGTCATCAAGGCCGGTGGCGCCGAAGGTGGCGCGGCCATGGTTGTCCTGCATCAGGGCCACGAGCGCCTCGCGCGCTGCCGGGGTGTTGCCCTCGGCGATCAGCCGGGCCGCAGCCGGGCCGGGGGTCCAGGTCAGGCCGAGGTCCGACAGGCGGGCGATCTCCCCCTGGCTCATCGGGATGCCGCCGGCGATCTGGGCAAGGTATTCGCCAAAGCCGATCTGCAGGATCAGCCGTTCCATCCGGCCGAACCGCCCCGCTGCGGTGAGCCGGGCGGACCAGGCCTGCAACTGGCGCAGCGCCTCGACATAGGTCGCAAGCCAGGACAGCGCATGGGCCGGGAACTGGCGGGCATCGAGGGCGGGACCGGAGAGCTTGCCGCCCGAGATCACCTGGCCCTTCAGGTCGTCTCGGGCCGTGGTGAAAAGACGCTCGACCTCGGGCAGGGCGGCGGCGGTCAGAGCCGCAAGATCGGCAAGAAGGGGGGAGTCTGGCATGGCTTGTCCATCACGCGGCATCTAAGGCTCCGGCAAGATTCTGCATCTGCGAAGAGGTAGCGCCTTCGCAGTTGCAGAGCAACAAGATTTCAACATCGGCCTCCATTGCGACCTAAAATGTCGCAGAGAATTGCGGCCGTCAGCCCTTCGACCGGGTGGTCGGCCCCTGAAAATAGCGGCTTTTCCTTTTCGGCCCGATACGCCAAGCATGGCCGGAAAGGAGACATCATGCCTGAATTTGTCACGGCGGGTTTGCCGGTCGGAGCCTTTGCGGCGGCTATGGCGATCACCCTGTTCGCGGGGTTCGTGAAGGGCGCGGTCGGGTTTGCGATGCCGTTGATCCTGGTCTCGGCTTTTGCGGTGTTCCTGCCGCAGGACGTGGCACTTGCCGGACTGATCCTGCCGACGCTGACCACAAACCTGAGCCAGGCCTTCCGGCAGGGCGTAGCACCAGCGGTTGAAACGGCGCGCACCTACCGCCGGTTCCTGATCGCGACGGTGATCTGCATCGCGATTTCCGCCCCGTTTGCGGATGCGATCCCGCGCACGGCGTATCTGCTGCTGCTGGGTCTGCCGATCACGGTCTTTGCCGCCCTGCAACTGGCGGGTCGCAGGCTGGCGATCCGGTTGCAGCACCGCGACCGCGCGGAATGGGGGCTGGGAGTGATCGGCGGGCTGTATGGCGGTGTGTCCGGCATCTGGGGCCCGCCGCTTCTGGTGTTCCTCTTGTCCACCGGGGCGGACAAGCTGCAGATCATCCGGGCGCAGGGCGTGGTCTTCCTGATCGGAGCGATGGCGCTGTTGGTCTCGCATCTGGCGACGGGGCTGGCGAATGCCGAGACGCTGGGCTTTTCCGCCGCGTTGTCGATCCCGGCGCTGACCGGGCTGTTCCTGGGCTACCGGGTGCAGGACCGGCTGGAGCAGGGGCCGTTCCGCCGCTGGACTCAGGGGCTTCTGGTGCTGACCGGGCTGAACATGGTGCGGCTGGCGCTGTTCTGACGGCGCGCTCGTCGTGCGCTTCGCGTCTCCTCGCCGGGTTCACCGAGGAGACGCCGAAGGCGCACGACGCGGGGTCGTCAGCCGATGGCCGCCGCCTTCACGTCCGCGTCGATGAAGGGCACATACTGGGCGAAGTTCTTCTGGAACATGCCGACCAGTTTCGCCGCCTGCGCGTCGTAGTCATGGGCATGAGCCCAGGTTTCGCGCGGGTTCAGAAGACCCTCGCCGACGCCGGGAACCGACAGCGGCACCTCGAAGCCGAAGTTGGGATCGCGGCGGAATTCGCCCTTGGACAGCGAGCCGTCCAGCGCCGCCGCCAGCAGCGCCCGCGTGGCCCGGATCGGCATCCGGCGTCCGGTGCCATAGGCGCCGCCGGTCCAGCCGGTGTTGACCAGCCAGCAGGAGGCCCCGTGCCTGGCGATCTTGGCTTGCAAAAGCTTGCCGTAGACCTCGGGGCGGCGGGGCATGAAAGGCGCGCCGAAGCAGGTGGAGAAGGTCGGCTGCGGCTCGGTGATGCCGCGTTCGGTGCCCGCAGCCTTGGAGGTGAAGCCGGAGAGGAAGTGATACATCGCCTGGGCGGGGGAGAGGCGGGCGATGGGGGGCAGCACACCGAAAGCATCGCAGGTCAGCATGACGACGTGGCGGGGAGGACCACCGAGGCCGGTCAGGCTCGCGTTCGAAATAGCCTCAAGCGGGTAGGCGCAGCGGGTGTTTTCAGTGAGGCTGCGGTTGGAAAAGTCCAATTCCAGCGTTTCCGGGTCGAAGACCATGTTTTCCACCACGGTCGCAAAGCGGTGGGTGGTGGCGTAGATCTCGGGCTCGGCCTCGGGCGAGAGGTCGATGGTCTTCGCGTAGCAGCCACCCTCGAAATTGAAGATGCCGCGGTCGGACCAGCCGTGTTCGTCGTCGCCGATCAGCGTGCGGTCGGGAGAGGCGGAGAGCGTGGTCTTGCCGGTGCCCGAAAGGCCGAAGAAGACGGCGGCGTCGACCGGATTGCCGATGGCGTGGTTCGCGGAGCAGTGCATCGCCATGACACCCTTTTCGGGCAGAAGGTAGTTCAGGACGGTGAAGACGGCCTTCTTGTTTTCGCCCGCGTAAGCCGTGTTGGCGATCAGGACGGTCTTTTCGTCGAAGTTCAGCGCGATGACGGTTTCGGAGCGGCAGCCGTGGCGGGAGGGATCGGCCTTGAAGGACGGGCAGTTGATCACCGTCCATTCCGGGGTGAAGCTGTCCAGTTCCTCGCGGGCGGGGCGGCGCAGGAGGTGGCGGATGAAGAGGCCGTGCCAGGCAAGTTCCGTCACCACCCGCACGTCAAGCCGGTGCATCGGGTCGGCCCCGGCGTAGAGGTCCTGGACGAAAAGCTCAGCACCCTGCACATGCGCCAGCATGTCGGCCTTGAGCCGCGCGAAGGCCTCGGGCGACATTGCCGCGTTGTTGTCCCACCAGATCGTGTTTTCGGTGCCGGCGGTTCGGACCACGAACTTGTCCTTGGGCGAGCGGCCGGTGAACTGGCCGGTCGTGCAGAGAAACGCCCCGCCGCGACCCAGACGGCCCTCGCCCCGCGTGACCGCCGCCTCGACCAGAAGAGCCTCGGCATAATTGTAGTGGGCGACCGCCGCACCCGTGATGCCGTGGTGTTCAAGTGTCTCGGTGGGGTTCACGCGACCGTGGATCATCCTGCAAGCTCCGATTGCCGCATGCGTCTTGCGGCGGTTCCAATGGGTCGGCATCCGGGCCGTTGAATGCCGTGACAAGCCCTGGTGGGGGCCGGCCATAATGGGCCTATAGCATGGGATTTTTGCACGGGAATAGTTTGATTTCAAACAGTTAGCGCAATCATTCCCGCGTTAGCGCCACCATCGCCAGGCAAACCCGGGCTGGGTGCCGCATTGTTGTCGGCATAGGCGAAATTGCCACCCCTCCGGCCATTGTTTCGGGGGTGATTCGGATTTCTGTTGCTTATCGGCGCACCAGCCCCGAAAATGCTTGGAAAATAACGACAAGGCAGCAGCAGTTTAAGGGAGGCACGCAGATGTCCCGCATCGCCCTCGTCGACGATGACAGGAATATCCTGACGTCGGTTGCGATGACCCTGGAGGCCGAAGGCTTCGAGGTGGAAACCTACAACGACGGTCAGTCCGCGTTCGAGGCGTTCAGCCGCCGGATGCCCGACATGGCGGTCCTTGACATCAAGATGCCGCGGATGGACGGGATGGATCTGTTGCAGCGGATGCGGCAGAAGACCTCGATCCCGGTGATTTTCCTCACCTCGAAGGATGACGAGATCGACGAGGTTCTGGGCCTGCGGATGGGGGCTGACGACTACGTCAAGAAGCCTTTCAGCCAGCGCCTGCTGGTCGAACGCATCCGCGCACTTCTGCGCCGTCAGGAGGCGATCAACACCGGCGAGGCGGCGGCGACCGAAGAAACCCGGATGATGGAGCGGGGGGCATTGCGGATGGACCCATTGCGCCATTCGGTGACCTGGAAGGGGAAAGAGGTCGCGCTGACCGTGACCGAGTTCCTGCTTCTGCAGGCGCTGGCCCAGCGGCCGGGGTTCGTGAAAAGTCGTGATCAGCTGATGGACGTGGCCTATGACGATCAGGTTTACGTCGATGACCGTACCATCGACAGCCATATCAAGCGCCTGCGCAAGAAGATGCGGTCGGTCGACGACACCTTCTCGGCCATCGAAACGCTTTACGGTATCGGCTATCGCTACAACGAAGAGTGACGGCCGCCTGCGATGACCTCTTCGCCCCGGATTGCCCCGAACGACCTGAGACCGAAACGGTCAGGTGACGTCCTTCTGGGCGAAGACTGGGTTTCGCCCGACGCCACGGTCGAGCGGCTGCGCGAGGCGCGGGGCGGGCGCAGCATCGTCGGGTTGAACCGGTCGCCGCTGGCCCGGAAGATCATCGTCTTCAACCTGATGGCGCTGGTGCTGCTGGCGGTCGGGGTTCTGTTCATGAACCCGTTCCGCGACAGTCTGGCCCTGCAACGCCAGCTGGGCATGATGCGGCAAGCCGAACTGATCGCGGCGGTCTACGAGGCGCATCTGCAACCCGGCAGCACCGGGTTCGACTTCCGCACGCCCCTGCAGGACATCGAGCTTGATCCGGTGCTGGAGGTCTTTGTCTTCGATCCGACCGGGCAACTTCTGGCGTCGCGCGTCGGACAGGGGATCGGAACGCTGGTCACCAACCCGGACCAGCCGACGTTTCTGACCGACTTTCTGGAAAGTGTCTGGGGTGTCGTGACCGTGCTTTTCCGGCAGGGTCGCACCGAACGGACCGAGACGATCGACCCTGCCGACAATGCCCGCGCCGCATTCGAGGGCGCGCGCGGCGGCGAAGTGGTGACGCGGGTCACGCGGAATGGCGAAGGCAGCATCTACTTTACCGTGGCCACCCCGATAACGGTCGCGGGCGATCTGGTGGGCGTGGTCGCGGTCACGTCGGATTCGCAGGAAATCGACCGGCTGGTTCGCTATGAGCGCGAGCAGATCCTGCAGATGTTCCTTTTGGCGGTGGTCCTGTCGATCAGCCTCAGCCTGATGCTGGCGTCGACCATCTCGAACCCGTTGTCCGACCTCGCTGCCGCTGCGGAAGTGGGACGCGACCGCGATTCGCGCCGGGTCGCGCCGTCCCGGGTTCGCATCCCCGACCTTGCCGCGCGTCCCGACGAGATCGGTCGGCTGTCAGTGGCCATGCGGGGCATGGTGTCGGCGCTGTATGACCGGATCGACGCCAACGAACAGTTCGCGGCGGATGTCGCGCATGAGATCAAGAACCCCCTCGCATCCTTGCGGTCGGCCGTGGGGTCCCTGCGGTTCGTCAAGAAGGACGAACACCGCGACAAGCTGCTGGACGTGATCGAGCATGACGTGCGCCGTCTGGACCGGCTGGTCAGCGACATCTCGAACGCCTCTCGGCTGGATTCGGAGCTGGTGAAGGAGGAGGAGGAAGAGTTCAACCTTCTCAAGACCCTGTCGAACCTCTGCCAGTATCTGTCGCAGCAGGCGGGCGAGAAGGGCGTGGACTTCATCATTGACCTGCCGTCCGATCCGATCAGCATCCACGGGCTGGAGGCGCGGCTGGCGCAGGTGTTCGTGAATCTGGTGACGAACGCGATTTCCTTCTGTGAAGACGGCGATGCGGTCCGCGTCTGGGCGCGGCGGCGCGAGAACCGGGTGCTGATCGTGGTGGAAGACACCGGCCCCGGCATCCCGGAACAGGCGCTGACCAAGGTGTTCAAGCGGTTCTATTCCGAACGCCCGCAGGCCGAGTTCGGCAAGCATTCGGGCCTTGGCCTTGCCATCTCGAAGCAGATCGTCGAGGCGCATGGCGGGGTGATCTGGGCCGAGAACATCCGGCCCACGGCTGCCGATCCGACCTCGGACCCGCTGGGCGCGCGGTTCGTCGTCGGGCTGCCGGTGTGACGCCTTTGTGACCCAGGCAACCGAGACGCTGCACGCCACCTGCGTCGCCGTCGACGGGCGGGGACTGTTGATCCTTGGACCGTCAGGCGCGGGCAAGTCGGCACTGGCGCTGGGCCTTCTGACGCGCGGGGCGGCTTTGGTGTCGGATGACCTGACGCGACTGGACGTGGTGGACGGCACGCTGCAGGCGTCCTGTCCGAACCCCGATCTGCAGGGCCTGATCGAGGCGCGGGGGGTCGGCATCCTGCGCGCGGCCTCGGTGCCGCAGGCCGGGATCGCGCTGGTGGTCGATCTGGGGCAGACGGAAACCGACCGGCTGCCGCCGCGCCGCACGGTCACGATTCTGGGAATACCGGTTTCTCTTGTGCTGCAGGTGCAGAATGACCATTTTCCAGACGCGCTGATGCTTTATCTTCGCCATGGACGTGAAGCATGACCGCCGCGGAACCCATCCTGATGCCAGAGCTTTCGATGGATCATCACCTTGTCTTCGTCACCGGCCCCTCGGGCGCCGGGCGGACGACCGCTATCCGGGTGCTGGAGGATCTGGGGTACGAGGGGATCGACAACATCCCCCTGTCGCTGGTGCCGCGCCTGGTCGAGGGCCCGCCGCTGGGTCGGCCCATCGCGCTGGGGCTGGACGTGCGGAACCGCGATTTCAACGCGACCTCGCTGATCGAGCTGATCGACAAGCTGACCCGCGATCCGAGGGTAGAGCTTGAGGTGCTGTATCTGGATTGTGCGCCGTCGGTGCTGATCCAGCGGTTTTCCGAAACCCGCCGCCGTCATCCGCTGGCCCCCGACGAGACCCCGGCGCAAGGGGTCGAGCGTGAGATTGACCTTCTGACCCCGATCCGGGTGCGGGCCGATCACCTGATCGACACGACCGAACTGACCCAGCACGACCTCAAGGCCGAGATCACCCGCCGATTCGATCCCGGGACGACGGGACGGCTTTCGGTTTCGGTGCAGTCCTTCAGCTACAAGCGCGGGGTGCCGCGCGGAATGGACATGATCTTCGACTGCCGCTTTCTGGCGAATCCCCATTGGCAGGCCGACCTGCGGCCGCTTGACGGGCGCGACGAGGCTGTCGAATCCTTTGTGCGGGCCGACCCCAGGTTCGCCGAGTTCTTCCGGAAGGTGAGCGATCTTCTTCTCTTTCTTCTTCCGGCCCATCTGGAAGAGGGCAAGGCCCATCTCGCCATCGGCTTTGGCTGCACCGGAGGGCAACACAGGTCGGTTGCCTTGGCGGAAATGATCGGCAAGGCGCTTGCAGAAGCGGGCTGGCCGGTGTCAAAACGGCACCGGGAACTTGAACGCAAGGCTGCGGCACAGCAGCCGGACGCAATGAAGGTGGCAGGCGCTTGATCGGGATCGTGATCGTGGCACATGGCGGTCTGGCGCGGGAGTATCTGTCAGCTGTCGAGCATGTCGTCGGCCGCCAGGACGGGGTTCGGGCGATCTCGATCGAGGATGACCACGACCGATCCGCCAAGCAGGCCGAGATTTGCGACGCCGCCGATGCGGTCGATGTCGGGCAGGGCGTCGTGCTGGTGACGGACATGTTCGGCGGCTCGCCGTCGAACCTGTCGCTGCCCGCCTGCGCCACGTCGGGCCGCCGCATTCTTTACGGCGCGAACCTGCCGATGCTGATCAAGCTTGCCAAATCGCGCGACCTGGGTGTTCCTGAGGCGGTCGCGGCGGCGCTGGATGCGGGCCGCAAATACATCAACAGCCTCGATCTTGGCGGCGGGGCCTGAGGGACCGACATGACCAGCCGCAACCTGCGCATCGTCAACGAGAAGGGCCTGCATGCCCGCGCCTCGGCCAAGTTCGTCGAAGTTGTCGAAGCACATGACGCCCGCGCCACCGTCGCCAAGGACGGGATAGAGGTTTCGGGGGATTCGATCATGGGCTTGTTGATGCTGGGCGCGTCGCGCGGAACCTCGATTGACGTAGCATGTTCGGGTGACGAAGCGGAGAAACTCGCCGATGCCCTGGAGGCATTGGTTGCGGCGCGCTTCGGAGAGGATTATTGAGCGGTGATGCCCGGACGCGTTCCGGGCTGCAGTTGGGGACTGCCGCTTCGTGACCGACCACAGCCAGATCGCTGCTGAAGTGCCGCCCGTTGCCGCTGATCCGGCGGCGCGGCAGTACGACATGCGTCGGCTATCCTATGCCGGCACCTTCAAGAATCCGTTCAAGGCCGGCACGATCCGGGTGATCGAATGGCTGACCGCGAAGGTCCAGCTTCTGCGGCTGATCCGCAGCTTTGAAAAATCCGGCGCCCCGCATGGCGCGCCGTTCTGGCCGAAGGCGATCCGCCATATGGGCATCCGGATCGAGACCCCGGCGGATGAGATCGCGCGCATCCCGGCAACCGGCCCGCTGGTCGTTGTCAGCAACCACCCTTCGGGGCTGGTGGACGGCATGGTCCTGGCCGAGATGATCAACCGGGTCCGGTCCGACTTCCGCATCCTGACCCGCTCCTTGCTGACCGGCATCCCGGAAGTGGCCGAATTCATGATCCCCGTCCCCTTCCCGCACGAGGACAACGCGCGCGAGCTGGGGTTGCAGATGCGCGACGAGACGATGGCGCACCTGAAGGCCGGGGGGGTCATCATCCTGTTCCCTGCGGGGAAGGTAGCGATGTCCGAGGGCTGGTGGGGGCCTGCGGTCGAAGGCGAATGGAACGTCTTCACCCACAAGATCGTCAAGTCCACTGGCGCGACGATCCTGCCGATCTTCTTCCCCGGCCAGAACTCCCGCCTGTTCCAGATCGCCAACCAGGTGTCGGACACGGTGCGGCAGGGGTTGCTGCTCTACGAGATCAAGCGGTGTCTGTTCAAGCCGACCCGCCCGGTGATCGGTGAGCCGATCCCGGCGGAGGAGTTGAAGAAGTGGGAGGGGAACCCGAGGGGGTTCCTGGCCTGGCTAAGGGAACATACGCTGGGGTTGGGGAAATAGGCTGTTTGACGGCCCGCTGTCTTTGAATTACGGGTCAAAGCACCTGACGATCACGACAATTCAAGTATTGTCCGCAACGGCTCGCGGCATTCCCCACGGCTGAGCAGTCTGAACGTAGAAAGATGCGGAATTTGTGCGATGAGGGCACCATCTGACGCACGATAGCGGCGAAGCGACGTATCGCCCCATCCTGATCGTATTGTCAGCTCGGGCTTTCCGCCTAGAATGTCGACTGCGACGCGCGCTGCTTCAGGGCAGCACGCGATTACTTTCTTGGGCCTTTTCAGTGAGAATGCCTGCCGCCAGAATTCCTTTCCAATTGCCAAAGCCCCATTCCGCTGAGTCGGCGAGAGTGTCTTCCAGCGATCACTACGGAATGGTGCCACGGTCCCGGTGAGTATGTCTTTAGGCTTGAGTTTGAGTAGTTCAGAAAGCGCAAGAAACTGCGCAGTGATGGGGGAGGCGGTTGTCGTTCGCTCGACTTCATACGAGTTGCCCCGTTCGTCAGAAAGCGTGTTGAGGGCTGCGTTGTGCGGTGGGCGACCGGGATTAAGGGACAAGAATACTGTGTCTGATTTACCCAATGTTTCCCAAGGCACATAAAGAATTTTGTAGCCTTCTCGGAAGCCTAGACTGAGTGCAGCTTCGCTTATTCTTGAGTTCCAAACCTCGCGACTTTCCATATGTCTTCCTCAAGCCAAAGTCACTTTCACCGCGTCGGCACCGGCACCTCGCCCCGGTAATCATAAAACCCCCGCTGCGTCTTCCGGCCCAGCCACCCGGCCTCGACATACTTCGTCAGCAGCGGGCAAGGCCGGTACTTGGTATCCGCCAGCCCCTCGTGCAGCACGTTCATGATCGCCAGACATGTATCGAGGCCGATGAAATCCGCCAGCTCCAGCGGGCCCATCGGGTGATTGGCCCCCAGCTTCAGCGATTCGTCGATGGATTTGACCGAGCCCACGCCCTCATACAGCGTATAGACCGCCTCGTTGATCATCGGCATCAGGATGCGGTTGACGATGAAGGCCGGGAAATCCTCAGCACTCGCGGCGGTCTTGCCGAGCTTCCGCACCACCTCGTGCAGGGTGTCCCAGGTTTCCTGATCGGTGGCGATGCCGCGGATCAGCTCGACCAGCTGCATCACCGGGACCGGGTTCATGAAGTGGAAGCCCATGAACTTTTCCGGCCGGTCGGTGCGGCTGGCAAGGCGCGTGATCGAGATCGACGAGGTGTTCGACGTCAGGATCGTCGTCGGCTTCAGGTGCGGCAAGAGATCCTCGAAGATCGCCTGCTTGACCGTCTCGCGTTCCGTGGCGGCCTCGATGATCAGGTCGCACTGGCCCAGATCGGCCAGCCTCAGCGTGGTCTTGATGCGTTCAAGGGCAGCGCGCTTGTCGGCGGGCAGGACCTTGCCGCGTGACACCTGGCGTTCGATGTTCTTCTCGACCACGGCCAGCGCCTTCGCCAGGCTGTCTTCAGAGATGTCGGTCATCAAGACCTGATAGCCCGCCAGCGCGAAGACATGGGCGATCCCGTTGCCCATCTGCCCGGCGCCGACGACGCCCACCAGCTTGATCTCCATGTCCGCACCTCCATCTGTCGTCCCCGGTTATGCCCGGCCCATCCGGCCCGCGCAAGGATGGGGAAAGTGCCCCGCCTTTTAGGCAACCGCCCGATTTTAGCCATTCGGCAACCACCCTCTGCCACTCATTGCCCTGGGTAGACTGCAATCAGGTGGGGTGATGATGCATCTTGATGCGGGCGCGGGGGCGCTCGACTATTTTCCGTGCCGCTATGGCGCGTCAAAGGCGGTGTTCCGGGGCCCTGCACGGGACCTGACGGTGCCCTATGTGGCCGTGCTGGGCGGGTCGGCAAGTTTCGGCAAGTATGTCGCCAGTCCCTATGCCGACCTGCTGGAACGGGCGCTTGGCCGCCCTGTGGCGAACCTTGCGGCGCTGAATGCCGGACCGGATCTTTACCTGTCCGACCCCGCGACGCTGGAGATTGCCACAGGCGCAACAGTGGCGATCCTGCAGATCACCGGGGCAGAGGCAGTGTCGAACCCGCTTTACTCGGTGCATGGCCGCCGGAATGACCGGTTCCTGACCGCCACCCCAGCCCTGCGCGCGCTTTACCCCGAGGTCGATCTTACCGAGGTGCATTTCACCCGCCACCTGCTGATGGTCCTGCGGCGGACCGACGGGCTGCGGTTCCGGCAGGTGCTGCGGGTCCTGAAAGCGAACTGGCTCCTGCGGATGCGGGAGCTTCTGGCGCGCCTGCCGCAGCGGCGGATCCTGTTGTGGCTGTCCGACGCCCCGGCGCCAGTCCTGGCCGAAGACCTTGATCCCGGCTTTGGCCCGCTGTTGATCGACCGCAGCATGATTGCGGCATTGCAGGCGGACGGGGGTCAACTGGTCGAGGCGGTTCCGTCCGAGACGGCCAAGGCGGAGGGTCCGGCCGGGATGCTGTTTCCCGAAGTCGAAGCGTTGCAGGCCCGCTGTCTGCCAGGTCAGACGGCCCATGCCGAGATCGCCCTGCACCTGACGCCCATGGTCCGGCGGTTGATGGAAATGGCAACGGGGGCCACCGTGCGGTGACCCCCGTTGGATAAACAGCCTGCCGGGGCGGTCCCGTCAGAGCTTTTCGATCAGTTCCGGCACGGCGGTAAAGAGGTCGGCAACCAGGCCATAATCGGCCACCTGGAAGATCGGGGCCTCTTCGTCCTTGTTGATCGCGACGATGACCTTCGAGTCCTTCATCCCGGCGAGGTGCTGGATCGCGCCCGAGATGCCGACCGCAACGTAAAGGTCCGGTGCCACGACCTTGCCGGTCTGGCCGACCTGCCAGTCGTTCGGCGCATAGCCACTGTCCACGGCGGCGCGCGAGGCACCGACAGCGGCGTTCAGCTTGTCCGCCAGTTTCTCGATCAGCGCGAAGTCGGCCTGAGAGCCCACGCCACGCCCACCCGAGACGACGATGCTTGCCGAGGTCAGCTCTGGCCGGTCGGACGAGGCCACCTTGTCCTCGACCCAGGCCGACAGGCTGGCATCGACGCTGGCCGAGGCTTTCTCGACCGGGGCATTGCCGCCCTTGACCGCCGCGTCGAAGGTTGCGGTGCGGATGGTCATCACCTTCTTCGCGTCCGACGACTTCACCGTCTGGATCGCGTTCCCGGCATAGATCGGGCGGTCGAAGGTCGAGGCGTCATGCACGGCCAGGACTTCCGAGATCACCATCACGTCGAGCAGTGCCGCCACGCGCGGCAGAACCGACTTCGACAAGGCACCCGAGGGGGCGACGATGTGTTCGTAGTCGCCCGCCAGTGCCACGACCAGCGCGGCGGTGGGTTCCGACATGCCGTGGCAATAGGCGTGATCGTCGGCGAAGAGGACCTTTGCGACGCCGGAAAGCGTTGCCGCCTCGGCTGCAGCGGCATCGCCGCCCGTGCCCGCGACCAGAACCGTCACCGGGCCCAGCGATTTCACCGCAGTCAGGGTCTTTGCGACCTGATCGGTCGCAAGTTTGCCCTCGACCACATCCGCCAGAAGAAGAACGGCCATTTACAGCACTCCCGCTTCGTCTTTGAGTTTCGCGATCAGCTCGGCCACGGATGCGACCTTCACGCCCGCCTTGCGGCCTGCCGGTTCCACAGTCTTCACGACTGACAGGCGCGGGCTCACGTCAACGCCGTAGTCCGCCGGAGTTTTCACGGCCAAAGGCTTGGCCTTGGCCTTCATAATGTTCGGGAGTGACGCATAGCGCGGCTCGTTCAGGCGCAGGTCCACCGTGATGATCGTCGGCATCTTCACGGTGATCGTCTGCAACCCGCCGTCCACCTCGCGCGTGACGCGGGCCGAGTCGCCTTCGATGGCGACTTCCGAGGCGAAGGTCGCCTGTGACCAGCCAAGGAGTGCGGCCAGCATCTGCCCGGTCGCGTTCATGTCGTTGTCGATGGCCTGCTTGCCCGCGAGAACCAAACCGGGCGCTTCTTCCTTCACCACGGCGGCCAGCAGCTTCGCCACGGCCAGAGGTTCGATGTCCACCTGAACGTTGTCGGTCGCCTCGATCAGGATCGCCCGGTCGGCACCCATGGCAAGCGCATTGCGCAGGGTTTCCTGCGACTGCTTCACACCGATGGAGACGACGACGACCTCGGTTGCGATGCCCTTTTCCTTCAGGCGGATCGCCTCTTCCACGGCGATCTCGTCGAAGGGGTTCATCGACATCTTGACGTTCGCGAGGTCAACCCCCGACCCGTCCGCCTTCACCCGCACCTTCACGTTGTAGTCGATCACCCGCTTGACCGGGACCAGCACTTTCATGGGCCGCACTCCTCATCCGACGCGGCCTCCGGGGCCGCACAAGCTCTCGCCCGCCTGTTACCGGATCGGGGAAGGTCGCAACAGAGCAAATGCGACAGGTTGGCGCGACGCGACGCCGCGTTTTGATCGTGGAGGTCGATCAGAGGCCGTCACTGGCCCTGACGGTGGCGATCAGCGCGTAAACCGCAAGCGCCGTCTCGTTTCCGGCCATCGCGGCCCTTTCCATGCGGTCGAGCAATGCGGTGGAGGTGTACCAGTTCCAGGCCATCGACCTGGCCGGCTCGCGCGACCAGAAGGCATCGAAGGGGATCGACCTGCACTGGGTTCCATCCGTGCCCCCGGCCGGAGCGTAGAACCAGGTGCGATGCAGAAGGGATGCCAGATCACCATCCGTCAGCGCGTCGAGCCGGTTCAGCAGCGGGCCGATGTCAATGCCGCCTTCGCCGAACATGCACAGCAGGTAATCGAGTTCGGCCCATCCCATCGGAGGATCGGCCGCCAGCTTGAACTCCAGAAACGCCAGCGCAAAGCGGTTGATCGCGGCGACCTGGCGTTCGGGCCAGCGGTCCGGAAAGCCGGTCCGCGGCAGACGGCTGAAGGCCACCTCGTCCCCGACGCTGGCCACCTCCCTGCCATCCGCCAGCATTTCCATCACCCGTGGCAGGAACCAGGCGACGTGGTTGTGCGCGATGTCATCAGTGAATGCGGCGAAATACCAGTCCCGCACATAGCTTTCCGGAAGGTCGCGCGCCTGTCGCGCAAGAAAGTCGGCCTCGATCTTCGGGTCCATGCAGCAGTTCTTGCAGACGCCCGTGGTCGCCGGGGCCGGGAGGTCGAACGCCCGCCACGCCGCGTCGATGGCGGCTTTCAGCGCGTCAGGCCGGGAACCCACAGCACGTCATCCTTGCCATCATTGTTGGCGATGCGACCGGCCACGAAGAACCAGTCCGACAGGCGGTTCAGGTAGCGCACGGCCTCGGGGTTCACGTCTTCCATGGTCGCGGTTTCCACCACCAGACGCTCGGCCCGGCGACAGACGGTGCGGCAGAGGTGCAGCTGTGCGGCCAGAACCGAGCCGCCGGGCAGGATAAAGCTGCGCAGGGGCGTGAGGCGTTCGTTCATCGCGTCGATCTCGCGTTCCAGCCGGGTGACCTGGCCTTCGATCATCCGCAGCGCCGGATAGTCGCGGGTGTCATCCAGATGCCGGTCGGGGGTGCAGAGGTCGGCCCCGAGGTCGAAGAGGTCATTCGAGATCCGCTTGAGCGCCTCGGCCAGGTCGCCGGTGGCGTGCAGCCGGGCAAGGCCGACGGTCGCATTGGTCTCGTCGACCGTGCCATAGGCGCTGACACGGAGCGAATGCTTGGCCACCCGCACGCCGTTGCCCAGTGCGGTTTCCCCGGCATCGCCGGTCTTGGTGTAGATCTTCGACAGGACGACCATGGCTTACCCTCTCGACTGCAACCAGGCGAAGGCCACGATCAGCACCACGGCCACGAACTGCGCCCCGATCCTCCAGCGCATGATCCTGTTGGCGTAACGCTTGTTGAACTCGCCCCCCTTGGCGAAGGTGCCGATGCCGAAAAGCAGGATGCCCAGCACGACGAGACAGGCGATGGCGGCAAAGATGAACAGCGGATCGGACAGCATTGCGGAACTCCCTTTGTCCCTGATCTAGGATGGGGGTGGCCAAAAGCGAAGCTGAAATTCTGTCCGCTTCGGCATGCAACGATCTTTCGGCGAAAAATCGGGGCCTAGACGGCGTAGCCGGGGTCTTCGGCGTCCAGGATCGCGCGCAGCTCGCGCAGATGGGCCTCGGCGAAACCGGGATAGGCCTCCCATTCCCGGGCGGTCTTTTCGGCGATCTCGTCGGGCAGGACGCGCAGGGGGCGGCCGGTCTGCAGGGCACGGATGTAGGTTTCGGCGGCGCGTTCAAAGTAGTAGAGCCGATTGAACGTCTCGGCCACCGTGCGCCCGATGACCAGGACACCGTGGTTGCCCATGATCATCGTGGTGATCTTCGGATCGGACAGCATCCCGGCGCAGCGGGCGCCCTCTTCCTCGAATGCCATGCCGCCGTAGTGGTCGTCGATGACATGACGGTTGTGGAACATCGCGCTGTTCTGGTCGATTGCGGGCAAGCGCGACTCTGCAAGGCTGGCGAGGACCGTCGCGTGGACCGAATGGACGTGCATCACGCAAGCTGCATGCGGGCAGGCGCGGTGGATCGCGCCGTGAAGGCCCCAGGCGGTCGGGTCCGGTGCATCGGGACGGGACATTGTGGCAGGGTCGGTCGCGTCGATCTCGACCAGCGAGGAAGCGGTGATCCGGCTAAAGTGCCGCCCGTTCGGATTGATCAGGAATCGCGTCCCGTCCGGGTTCACCGCCAGCGAGAAGTGGTTGGCCACGGCTTCGTGCAGGTTCAGCCGGGCGGTCCAGCGAAAGGCCGCCGCAAGGTCCTGCCGCAGGTCGAGGTCCGTCATGTTGGCGTAAAGGTTCATGGCCATCTCCCTCAGCGAATCAGGCCCGAGCGCAGAGAAGGGCTGCTTTTTCGTCGAGAATAGGTTAACAGACTGTCGACCGGGTTCCCAGCCGGGCAAAGGGCGAGTCTTACAACTTTAGCATGGAGTCGGCCTATTGGGTCGGCAACTCTGGCATGAATGTGGCGGTGCGGCGGTCGTTTTTCCTGCAAGTTTCCTTTATTCGGGCGAATGCTCTCCGCAATGTTTGACGATACTGGCATAAGGTAGTGGAGGAGTGCGCGTGCGGACTTTTATTCAGACCAGTCGCCAGGCGGTATCCACGCACACCCTGGGGGTGCGGGTGCTGCTGCTTACGGATCATGCCGAAAGCCGGACCGGGCAGCGCCTTTCCGAATACGGCAGCCTCGTCGATACCTTCGACGATCTTGAGGATGCAGTGCGGGCGGTGCTGATCGATCGCTTCGGCTATGATCTGTTCGTGATGGACTGCGACGGGTTCGGCGGCATCGCCGGGGCGGAACAGGCGATCTCTGCGCTGATCGCGGGGGACGCGAAGATGCGGGTGATGCTGGTCAGTCGCGAGTTCGACGTGCCGGTCTATCCCCTGGGGCGGCGCACGGCGGTCTGCCTGCCGCAGGATGTGTCCGAGGCGAGCTTCCGCATCGGGTTCGACCATGTGCTGCGCGACCGGGCAGCGGTCACAATGAACTGAGGCGGTGCGGGGGCGGACGGACCGCCCCCCATTGCTTTCGTCAGCCCGGCGTCAAGCCAGCGCCAGGTTGGTCGCGGATTCGCGCCCGTCGCGGCCGGCTTCGATGTCGAAGGTGACCGGCTGGCCGTCTTTCAGACTGCGCAGGCCCGCACGCTCCAGCGCGGTGATGTGGACGAACACGTCCTTCTTGCCGCCTTCCGGCGCAATGAAGCCGTAGCCTTTGGTTTCATTGAACCATTTCACGGTGCCCTTGGCCATCGTGAAGTCTCCTGTCTGTCGTACCGCCCGCGGAATGCGGCGGTTTGGCCCCGTCAGCTTAGTGTCGATTGCTGTGGCCGATGGTCGGAGACAGTGGTCGAAAAGATAACGTCGCGGCGGCAGGTTTGCACAATCAGGCAGGGAATCCAAGCGCAAACACCAGTCAAATTGCGCTGTTGGCGGGACGGGCCGCTTGCGATTTCAGCATGTTGGGTGCCAATCGGCCGGACGCGCAAGGCGCGGAGGCCGCACCCCGGCACGCGACTTCCCTCTTCACGGCCTGCCGATTTCCAAATACTTCGGCGGAAGGCATCCGACGGAGCTGCAGGGGGCAGGGCGCGCAGGGTCATGATCTTCACCGTGGCAATCGACGGGCCGGCGGCGGCCGGCAAGGGCACGATCAGCCGCGCGGTCGCGGAGCGCTTCGGGTTTCGACATCTGGATACCGGGCTTCTCTATCGGGCGGTGGGCGTCAAAGGCGGTGATCCGGCCAATGCCGCCCGAAACCTGACACCCGAGGACCTGCAGCGGGGCGACCTTCGGACGCTGGAAGCGGGGCAGGCCGCCAGTCGGGTCGCCGCCCTGCCCGAGGTGCGCGCCGCGCTGGTCGACTTCCAGCGCCGGTTTGCAAGGGTAGAAGGCGGCGCGGTCCTCGACGGGCGCGACATCGGCACGGTGATCTGCCCGGAAGCCGAGGTGAAGTTCTATGTCACCGCCAGCCCCGAGATCCGGGCGCATCGGCGCTGGCTGGAGGTCGGCGGCAACGAGGCGCAGGTTCTGGCCGAGGTCAAGGAACGCGACGCGCGGGACATGGGCCGGGCGGATGCGCCGCTGCGGCCCGCCGGGGATGCCGTGGTGATCGATACCAGCGAAATGGCAGTCGACGAAGCGGTCGAAGCGGCCTGCGCTGTCGTGGCCACGCGGCTTTCGCGCGGCTGAACTCCACGTGCCTTGCGGGGCAAAGGGGGATGCGGCAGTCTGGCATCGGCGGGAATAAAGGGGTCACACCGTGGCGCTGGCCGGGTTGAAGACGATGCTGGCAGGAGCCTTGCGGGACCGCGTGGCGGCCCTCGGCGTCGTCGTCGTGGCCGGGGTTTTCCTGACGACCGCATGGGTTCTTGTCGTGGCGGCGTTGGTGGCCTACCTGACGCCCTATCTGGGCACGGTCGGGGCCTTGCTGGCGGTTTCGGCCGGTCTGGTCGTCCTGTCGTTCCTGATCGTCTGGATCAGCCGGATGCGCAACCGGCGGACGGCGAAACTGCGGGCGACGACCCGGGCGCTTTGGGCCGCGACCGCGGTCAATGCCGCCAGCGCAATCCTGCGCAGCGACTCGCGGGGCCCTGAAGCCGAACAGGGCGGATCGCATAGGTCGGCCCTGCTGATCGCCGGTGGGCTGGCGCTGATGTTGCTGGCCTTCCTCTTTCCGGGGGGCAAGGGCAACCCGGGCGACCCCCCAGAGCCGGGGCCGGATGGCGCGGCCTGAGGCGCGGAGGGCAGGCTTTCCCTTGCCGACCGGCAACTTTCCCACTATAGCGCCCGCATCCTGAGAAGAGTCGCAGCCGCCGGTTTTCCGGGGGGTGCCGTTTTTCGTTCAGGGACAAGACCGGCGGAGCCAACCGCATGGCCTGTGAAAACCACGCAAAGGAAACTGATCTATATGTGCGCTAAAGCAACCATGGAAGACTTCGAAGCCCTGTTGAAGGAAAGCTTCGAGATCGACACCCCCGAAGAGGGCACTGTCGTCAAAGGCCGCGTCATTGCCATCGAGGCAGGCCAGGCCATCATCGATGTCGGCTACAAGATGGAAGGCCGCATCGACCTGAAAGAATTCGCCAACCCCGGTGAGCAGCCCAACATCAACGTGGGCGACACTGTGGAAGTCTATCTGGACCGCGTCGAGAACGCTCGCGGTGAAGCCCAGATCAGCCGTGAAAAGGCCCGCCGCGAGGAAGCCTGGGACCGTCTGGAAAAAGCCTATGCCGCCGAGCTGCGCGTCGATGGCGCGATCTTCGGTCGGGTCAAGGGCGGCTTCACGGTCGACCTTGGCGGCGCTGTTGCCTTCCTGCCGGGTTCGCAGGTCGACGTCCGCCCGGTGCGCGACGCTGGCCCGCTGATGGGCATGAAGCAGCCGTTCCAGATCCTGAAGATGGACCGTCGCCGTGGCAACATCGTTGTCTCGCGTCGTGCGATTCTGGAAGAATCGCGTGCCGAACAGCGTGCAGAAGTCATCGGCAACCTGACCGAAGGCCAGTCGATCGATGGCGTCGTCAAGAACATCACCGAATACGGTGCGTTCGTTGACCTGGGCGGTGTCGATGGTCTGCTGCACGTCACCGACATGGCCTGGCGCCGCGTCAACCATCCGTCGGAAATCCTGTCGATCGGTGAAACTGTCAAAGTGCAGGTCATCAAGATCAACAAGGAAACCCATCGTATCAGCCTGGGCATGAAGCAGCTTCAGTCTGATCCCTGGGATGCCGTCGAAAAGATGTATGCCATCGGCACGGTCCACAAAGGCCGCGTCACCAACATCACCGACTACGGCGCCTTCGTGGAGCTGGAAGCGGGGGTCGAGGGCCTGGTTCACGTCTCGGAAATGTCCTGGACCAAGAAGAACGTCCACCCCGGCAAGATCGTTTCGACCTCGCAAGAGGTTGACGTCATGGTGCTGGAGATTGACAGCGCCAAGCGTCGCGTCTCGCTTGGCCTGAAGCAGACCCAGCGCAACCCGTGGGAAGTCTTTGCGGAAACGCATCCCGTGGGCTCTGCCATCGAGGGCGAAGTCAAGAACATCACCGAATTCGGTCTGTTCGTCGGCCTCGACAACGACATCGACGGGATGGTTCACCTTTCCGACCTGTCCTGGGACCAGCGCGGCGAAGAAGCGATCCAGAACTATCGCAAGGGCGACACGGTCAAGGCCGCCGTCACCGAAGTGGATGTCGAGAAGGAACGCATCTCGCTGTCTGTCAAGGCTCTGGGCGATGACACCTTCACCGATGCCGTTGATGGCGTGAAGCGGGGGGCGATCATCACCGTCACCATAACCGCGATCGAAGAAGGCGGGATCGAGGTTGAATACAACAGCCAGAAGTCCTTCATCCGCCGTTCGGACCTGTCGCGCGACCGTGCCGACCAGCGCCCCGAGCGGTTCCAGGTGGGCGACCACGTCGACGTCCGCGTGACCAACATCGACCCGAAGACCCGCAAGCTGGGCCTGTCGATCAAGGCGCGCGAGATCGCCGAGGAGAAGGAAGCGGTCGAACAGTATGGCTCGTCCGATTCGGGCGCCTCGCTGGGCGACATCCTGGGCGCGGCCCTGAAGGACCGCAGCTGAGGGTTTCTGCCGCTTAACCTGCGATTGAACCGAGAGGCCCCGCCACAAGCGGGGCCTTTTCCTTGGTCCCAAGTCCCCGTTTTTGTTTGTCATGATGCGAATCCTGCCGCTATAGTCGCGCGAGAACAAGAGCGTGGCGGTCGCTGCCAATCGACCAGACCACAGGGGGGACTACGGATGATCCGTTCGGAACTGATCCAGAAGATCGCGGATGAGAACCCGCATTTGACGCAGCGACATGTCGAGCGGATCGTGAACACGGTCTTTGAAGAGATCATCGAGGCGCTGGCCAAGGGTGATCGGGTCGAGTTGCGCGGCTTCGGGGCGTTCTCGGTCAAGGCGCGCGACGCCCGCGTGGGCCGCAACCCCCGCACCGGCGAAGCGGTGAAAGTCGACGACAAGAAAGTGCCGTTCTTCAAGACCGGCAAGCTTTTGCGCGACCGGCTGAACGGCAAGTAACCCCGCATTGCCTTGCGCCCGGCCCGGATCGGGCCGATATTGGTCCCCGAACCCTTGGGGCACCGAAGCGCATGATCCGTTATCTCCGTCTGATCTTCATCGGTCTTGTCGGCCTTTGTCTTTTGACCGTGGCCCTCGCCAACCGCGCTCCGGTTTCGGTGCGGCTTCTGCCCGGGGACCTGGCAGCCCTGACCGGACTGACCTGGGCCATGGAACTGCCGCTGTTTCTGGTCATCTTCGGCGGCATCATCGCGGGGATCCTGATCGGGTTTGTCTGGGAATGGTTCCGCGAATATGGCCACCGCGCGACCGCCAGCCAGAAATCGCGCGAGGTCACGCGGTTGGAACGGGAGTTGGCGGTGCTGAGGGATTCCACCTCGGTCCCGCCGAAGGATGACGTGCTGGCGCTGCTGGACAAGAGCTGATGCGGGATGTCCGGGTCAAGATCTGCGGGCTGAAGACACCCGCCGATGTCGCGGCGGTTGCCAAGGTGGGGGCTGCCTATGCCGGGTTCAACTTCTTTCCCAAATCGCCGCGCTATGTGACTCCCTCCGAGGCCCGCGCGCTGGCGCTGGTCGCACCCGAGGGTCTGTGCAAGGTGGCCCTGGTCGTCGATGCCGATGATGCGACGCTGGACGCCATTCTGGCGGAGGTGCCCTTGGACATGCTTCAGCTGCACGGCCACGAGACGCCCGCCCGCGTGGCCGAGGTCAAGGCGCGCTACGGCTTGCCGGTGATGAAGGTGATCGGGGTTGCGGTCGAAGCCGACCTTGCGCCGCTCCTCGACTACCAGCTGGTGTCGGACCAGATCCTGGTCGATGCCAAGGCGCCGAAGGATGCGGTTCTGCCGGGGGGCAACGGGCTGACCTTCGACTGGCGGCTTCTGGTCGGGCGCAAGTGGCTGAAGCCCTGGATGCTGGCGGGGGGGCTGACACCGGACAATGTGGGTCAGGCGATCCAGCGGACGGGCGCGCGGCAGGTCGATGTCGCAAGCGGTGTGGAAAGCGCGCCGGGGGTGAAGGACGCAGGCAAGATCGCGGCCTTTGTCGAGGCGGCGAAGGGCGTGAAGGCAGGCGTGCCGATCCTGCGGTAGCGCGATTTCTTCGAAGAAATTGCGATGGAGCCTTCAAAGGCTCCGGTCCGGAGTTTTTGAAAACTCCGGCTTTTCCCGCCGCTGCATTGGCGCTACATGCCGTAAGGAACAACGGGGGTGCGCCATGGCCGAGGACGGATTGAACAGCTTCATGACGGGTCCGGACGAGCAAGGCCGCTTTGGCCTGTTCGGCGGGCGGTTCGTCAGTGAAACCCTGATGCCGCTGATCCTGGAGCTGGAAGAGCGTTACAATTTCGCCAAGACCGACCCGACCTTCTGGGCCGAGATGGACGATCTGTGGAAGCACTACGTCGGTCGCCCCTCGCCCCTCTATTTCGCGCCGCGTCTGACCGAACACCTGGGCGGTGCCAAGGTCTACATGAAACGGGACGAGCTGAACCACACCGGCGCGCACAAGATCAACAATGTGCTGGGCCAGATCATCCTTGCCCGCCGGATGGGCAAGACCCGGATCATCGCCGAAACCGGGGCCGGGCAGCACGGGGTGGCGACGGCGACGGTTTGCGCCAAGTTCGGGCTGAAATGCGTGGTCTACATGGGCGCGCATGATGTCGAACGCCAGGCCCCGAACGTATTCCGGATGAAGCTGCTGGGGGCGGAGGTGATCCCGGTGACGAGCGGCCGGGGCACGCTGAAGGACGCGATGAACGACGCGCTGCGCGACTGGGTCACGAACGTGCGCGACACCTTCTACTGCATCGGCACGGTGGCGGGACCGCATCCCTATCCGGCTATGGTGCGCGATTTCCAGTCGATCATCGGCAAGGAGGTCCGCTGGCAGCTGGCGGAACAGGAAGGCGAGGGTCGTCTGCCCGACGTGCTGGTCGCGGCCATCGGCGGCGGGTCGAACGCGATGGGGCTGTTCTTCCCGTTCCTCGACGACCCTTCGGTGCGGATCATCGGCGTCGAGGCGGGCGGCAAGGGTGTCGACGACCGGATGGAGCATTGCGCCTCTCTCACCGGCGGGCGTCCGGGCGTGCTGCACGGCAACCGGACCTATCTCTTGCAGGACGCCGATGGGCAGATTCTGGAGGGGTTCTCGATTTCTGCGGGCCTTGATTATCCCGGCATCGGGCCGGAACATTCCTGGCTGCATGACGTGGGCCGCGCCGAATATGTCAGCATCACCGATGCCGAGGCGCTGGAGGCGTTCCAGCTGTGCTGCCGCCTTGAGGGAATCATCCCGGCGCTTGAGCCGAGCCATGCGCTGGCACAGGTGATGAAGCTGGCCCCGACCCTGCCCAAGGATCAGATCATCGTGATGAACATGTGCGGACGCGGCGACAAGGACATCTTCACCGTGGCCAAGCACCTGGGCGTGACGATGAAGGTCTGACCGAACCCAAACTTTCGGCCAATCCGGGGTCCGTGGCGCTGCGCTGCGGGCCCTTTTTCGTGCCCTTTGGCCGGAGGCTTCCGCAACACCTGCAAGCCGAAACCACGGAAATCGGCCCGGAACCCGGGTTTGGCATAAACTCGGGTTTATGCCCGCAAACTCCTGTCGTAGAGGGCCGGGAGTAAACCCGGGGCCAATGGCCGGGTGCGGCGGAATCCCGTCTCTTGGTGCCGTGCTCTCGACAGCGGCAAACGCCCCTGGACGAGCAGGACGTGAAACCAAAGGGAGATCCCCGATGAAACTGAGAACCAGACTTCTGAGCTACACCGCCGCCATCGCGCTGTCGGCAGGCGCAGCCTTTGCCGCCATCGATGGCAACAAGCTGGCCGACGACTACCTGGCCCAGGGCTACACCTTCGTCGAGGTCAAGGTCGGGCCGACCCAGACCAAGGTCGAAGCGATTAAGGGCACCCTGAAGGTCGAGGTCATCTACGACAACGAGACCCAGGAGATCATCAAGAAAGAGCAGGACACCGTGGACGGCGACGATGCCGACCGGACTGGCAAGCAGGTGCGGACGGTAGACCGGGACTTCGAGACTGACGACGGCCGCAAGGACGGACGGCGGGACGACGATCGCGGGGATGATCACGACGATGACGATGATGATGATGACGACGACGATGATGATGATAGCGACGATGATGATGATGACGACGATGATGATGATGACGACGACGATTATGATGGCGGCGACGATGGCGGCGAAAAGGACAATGACTAGGACGCGACCGGCGTCATCTGACGCCTGACACGACTGAGGGCCCTGGTCTTGCCGGGGCCTTCGGCATGGAACATAGTTTCCCATGCAGGGGCCGGGAACCGGGGCCAATGACCACAATCGGGGGAGCGGGATGAAAAGGCGCGAGTTCCTTTACGGACTTGCCGCAGGCGTGGCTTTCGGCGCGCCCGCCATGGCGGATGGCGTGGCCGACAGCATCATCCGCCAGCTGAAGCGGCTGGGCTTCCGGACCGTATCGCAGGAGCGAACGCTTCTGGGGCGGATCCGCATCGTCGCGAAGCGCGGCGACGGGCAGCGCGAGATCATCGTGAACCCAAAGACCGGCGAGATCTTGCGCGACCTCTGGATGCCGGTTGCAGATGGAGGCGGTGGCGACATCACGATCATCGACGGCGGCCACGGAAGATCGGGCGATGACGATGATGACGATGACGATGACGATGACAACAGCGGGTCGGGCGGAGGAGACAGCGAAAGCGGCGGCGGGGACGACGGTGGTGGCTACGATGACGGCGACTGATCCCGGGCGGTCGCGACAGGGCGCGGCGTGAGACGCGCGGCCCCGTATATCGCGATCTTCGTCATTCAGGCGTTCAGCGCCTTTTTCTTCGTGTCCGACATCCTGTCCTCGGTGCTGGGCATCCGCAGTACTCCGATCAGCTGGAAAATGCGTGAGGTGGTGGAGATCGGGGCCGCGGTTGGGTTGGCCCTGGGGCTTGTGGTCGGGGGGCTCATGCTGCGGCGGGCGCTGCTTGACAGGCATCGGGCCGAAGAACAGCTGCGCAGGGCCTCGGGGGCCTTCGCCGACCTGTTGCAGGAGCGGTTCGAGGAATGGGGACTGACGCCGTCCGAGAAGGATGTGGCGCTGTTCGCGATCAAGGGCATGTCGACGGCCGAGATCGCGAGTCTGCGGTCCACCAGCGAGGGCACGGTCAAGGCGCAGACCAACGCGATCTACCGCAAGGCCGGGGTGACCGGGCGGCCGCAGCTGCTGTCGCTGTTCATCGAGGACCTGATGCGGGATGACGGGTCGATCCGGCCGATGCCGGAGACAGCCCCGCAGGTTCCGGTCACGGTCAAGTAGGTCTAGTCGCTGGCGTGGGTCTGCAGCACGTCGAGCGGCACGATGGCCAGCGTCGCCTGATGTGTCGCGGCGAGGCGGACCCGAGGAGCCGCGCCTTCCTCGTGCGCCTGCAGGAACCGGCTGGCGCAGAGACACCACTGGTCGCCCGGCTTCAGCCCGGGAAAGCCGTACTCGGGCCGGGGAGTCGAAAGGTCGTTGCCAAGGTATTTCGACAGGGCCAGAAATTCCGCCGTCATCAGGGCGCAGACGGTGTGGAGGCCACGGTCCATCGGGCCGGTGTTGCAGCAGCCGTCGCGGAAGAAGCCGGTCACCGGGTCGGTGGAACAGGCTTGCAGGGGCTGGCCGAGGACGTTGAGGGACGGGTGTTTCATGGGCTCAGGATGGCAGGCGGGGGGAGACTTGTCGAGGGTGTCCACAGTGGACAGATTCGGCGAACACAGTGAAATCAACGGGTTGTCTGAATCTGGTAACGACTTATTAAGACTTGCTTTTTGACTGCCCCGGTCAAATCCCGGCCCCGGCAGGCTGGTGGCGACGGTTTCTGAACGGAGCGCTGGCGCGCGGGCTTGTTTCTCGCCTCTGGCCTTCGGCCAACCGGCTCGGCGCGTGGGGGTTTGCCACCCCCACACCCCGGGCGAGTATTTCGGAAAAGAGCAAATCGCATCCGGGGTCGAACCTGGCAAGGGCCGCTCTGGACCGCCGCAGGGGCTTTGGCTATAAGGCGCGTCATGCAGACAGGTCGGGTCATTCCTTTGCGAATTACCGGCCCGGCGGGCTGAGGCCCGGCCGGGTTGACGTCTTGCCGCTGGCCCGGGTGTTCCCTCGGGCCGACCTGCCCCTGATCCTGAGGTCTGATCCCCCATGTGCGCCGATACTGCCGCCCCATCTGTCGATTACCGCGACACCGTCTTTCTGCCCGAGACCGCCTTTCCGATGCGCGCGGGTCTGCCCCAGCGCGAGCCGGAGTGGCTGGCACGGTGGGAGCGGATCGGGGTCTATGACCGGCTGCGCGAGCGGGCGGCGGGGCGGGCGCCCTTCGTGCTGCACGACGGGCCGCCCTATGCCAACGGCCATCTGCACATCGGCCACGCGCTGAACAAGGTGTTGAAGGACATGGTGGTGCGCAGCCAGCAGATGATGGGCTTTGACGCCCGCTATGTGCCGGGCTGGGACTGCCACGGGCTGCCGATCGAGTGGAAGATCGAGGAGCAGTATCGCGCCAAGGGGCTGAACAAGGACGACGTGGACGTGGTGGATTTCCGCCGCGAGTGCCGGTCGTTTGCCGCCGGTTGGATCGACGTCCAGCGCGAGGAGTTCAAGCGGCTGGGGGTGACGGGCAAGTGGGACAAGCCCTACCTCACGATGGACTACCACGCCGAGGCGGTGATCGCGGACGAGTTCATGAAGTTCGTGATGAACGGGTCGCTGTATCAGGGGTCGAAGCCGGTGATGTGGTCTCCGGTCGAGAAGACCGCGCTGGCCGAGGCGGAGGTGGAGTATCACGACCATACGAGCCATCAGGTGTGGGTGCGGTTCAGGGTGATCCACGGGGATGCGGTCTTTACCAAGACGCCGACGGACGTTGTCATCTGGACAACGACCCCGTGGACCATCCCGCAGAACCGCGCGGTCGCCTTCGGGCCTGAGATCGCCTACGGGCTTTACGAGATCATCGGGCGTCCGGAGGACAGTTCCGCGACCATCGGGCATCGGGTGATCATGGCCGACAATCTGGCCGAAGGGGTGTTCGCGCAGGCCAAGCTGGTCGGGCCAGAGATGGTGCGCCGGTTGGGTGATGTCTCGGCGGCGGACCTGAAGGGCATGGTGCTGGCGCATCCGTTCCGGGTTGTCGAAGGTGGCGCAGGCGAGTGGGACTATGACGTCCCGATGCTTCCCGGCGACCATGTCACCGACGATGCGGGGACGGGCTTCGTGCATACGGCCCCTTCCCACGGCGATGACGACTATCAGCTGGGCGTGAAGTTCGGTCTGCCGATGACCTACAACGTCGAGGCGGATGGCTCGTATCGGGCGAACCTGCCGCTGTTCGGCGGGCAGCACATCATCAGTCCGGACGGGAAAGAGGGGCCGGCGAATGTGTCGGTGATCAAGCAGCTGGCCTATTCCGGTGCGCTCTTTGCCAAGGGGAAGCTGAAGCATTCCTATCCGCATAGCTGGCGGTCGAAGGCCCCCGTCATCTACCGCAACACGCCGCAGTGGTTCGTGGCGATCGACAAGGCGCTGGACGACGGGATGTCGACCTATGGTCAGACGATCCGGACCCGTGCGCTGACCTCGATCAATCAGCTGGTGGAGTGGACGCCCTCGACCGGACGCAACCGCCTGCACTCGATGATCGAGGCGCGGCCGGATTGGGTGCTGTCGCGCCAGCGGGCCTGGGGCGTGCCGCTGACCTGTTTCGTCAAGAAAGGGGCCTTGCCGACCGATCCGGACTTCCTTCTCCGCAACGCCGAGGTGAACGCCCGCATCGTCGCGGCCTTCGAGGCGGAAAGCGCGGATGTCTGGTTTGTGGATGGTTTCAAGGATCGGGTGCTGTCCGGCATCGTCAATCCGTCCGATTATGTCAAAGTCGATGACGTGCTGGATGTGTGGTTCGATAGCGGCTCGACCCATGCCTTCGTGCTGCGCGACCGCGAGGATGGGTCGCCTGACGGCCTTGCCGACCTTTATCTTGAAGGCACCGACCAGCATCGCGGCTGGTTCCATTCCAGCATGTTGCAGGCCTGCGGCACCAAGGGGCGTGCGCCCTATCGCGGGGTGCTGACCCACGGGTTCACGCTGGACGAGAAGGGCATGAAGATGTCCAAATCGCTTGGCAACACCACCGCCCCGCAGGAGGTGATCGGCGAGTATGGCGCCGATATCCTGCGGCTTTGGGTGGCGCAGTCGGACTACACCGTGGACCTGCGGATCGGGAAGGAGATCCTGAAAGGGGTCGCCGACAGCTATCGCCGGTTGCGCAACACCATGCGGTATATGCTGGGGGCCTTGGCCGGGTTCACCGAGGCGGAGCGGGTGGACCACGCGCAGATGCCGGAGCTGGAGCGGTGGGTCCTGCACCGGCTGGCGGAGCTGGATGCCGAGGTGCGCGAGGGCTATGCGAAATACGACTTCCAGGGCGTGTTCCAGAAGCTGTTCACCTTCTGCACCAGTGACCTGTCGGCGGTCTATTTCGACATCCGCAAGGACTCGCTTTATTGCGACGCGCCGACCAGCCTGACGCGGCGGGCTTGCCGGACGGTGCTGGACCTCCTGTTCCACCGGCTGACGACCTGGCTGGCGCCGGTCCTGGTCTTCACGATGGAGGAAGTCTGGCTGGAGCGGTTCCCGGGCGAGGACTCCAGCGTCCATCTGGTCGACTTTCCGGAAACGCCCAAAGCGTGGCGCGACGAGGCGCTGGCGGCGAAGTGGGAAACCATCCGCGATGTCCGCCGCGTGGTCACGGGCGCGCTGGAGGTGCAGCGGACGGCGAAGGTGATCGGGTCCAGCCTTGAGGCGGCGCCGCAGGTGTTCGTGACGCCCGAGATGATGCAGCTGCTGGAAACCGTGACCTTCGAGGAGGTCTGCATCACGTCCTGCGTGTGGCTGTCCACGAAGCCGGTGCCGGAGGGGGCCTTCGCGCTGGCCGACGTGCCGCAAGTGGCGGTGGTGTTCGAGGCGGCCAAGGGGCAGAAGTGCGAACGCTGCTGGAAGGTGCTGCCCGACGTGGGCACGCACAAGCACCCGGGCACTTGCGCGCGCTGCAACGACGCGCTGGGCTGACCGCGCATCCGTGCTATCCTTCCCCGCAGTCCGGGGGAGGATGCCATGATCTACACCAGCCCGTATCCGCCGATCACATTGACCGGCGAAAGCATCACCGAACGCGTCTTGCGCGGCCTTGGGGATGATCCTGGCAGGGTGGTCCTGATCGACGGGGCATCCGGCCGCGAGATGACGGCGGGCGCGCTGGAGGACGGTATCCGGCGGCTGGCGGGGGGGCTGGCGGCCCATGGCTACGGCAAGGGCGATGTGGTGGCGATCCTTGCCCCGAACTGCCCGGAATACGCGGTGGTCTTCCACGGCGTGGCCTATGCGGGTTCCACTATCACGACGATCAACCCGACCTACACCGCGCCCGAGGTGGCGCATCAGCTGACGGATTCTGGCGCGCGGCTACTGGTGACGATCCCTGCGTTTCTGGAAACGGCGCGGGCCGCCTTTGCGGGTGAGATCGTCGTCATCGGCGAGGCGGAGGGGGCGACGCCGCTGGCCGCCTTGATGGGCGGGGCGCTGGCCGCCCAGGTCCCGGTCGATGCAGCGGCGGACGTGGTGGTGCTGCCCTATTCTTCGGGCACCACGGGCCTGCCAAAGGGCGTGCGGCTGACGCACCGGAATCTGGTGGCGAACGTCGAGCAGTGCCTTGTCGTGATTGGATGCGATGCGGGCTCGTGGTCAGTCGGCTTTCTGCCGTTCTTTCACATCTACGGCCAGACCGTGCTGATGAACATGCATCTGGCGGCAGGGGCGGGGGTGGTGACGATGCCCCGGTTCGATCTGGAGCAGTTCCTGACCCTGGCCTCGAAGTATCGGACGCCGACGCTGTATTCCGCGCCGCCGGTCGCGGTCGCGCTTGCCAAGCATCCGATGGTGGAGGGGTTCGACCTTGGGCATGTCGAGCGGTTCTTTTCCGGCGCGGCCCCGCTTGGGGGTGAGGTCGGCGCTGCGGTGGCAGCCCGGATCGGCTGCCTGTCGGTGCAGGGCTATGGCATGACCGAGATGTCTCCGGTCAGCCACGCGACGCCGCGCGGGCAGGCGAAGGCGGGGTCGGTGGGGGTGACGCTGCCCTCGACCGAATGCCGGGTGGTGGTGGACGGGCGCGATGCGGAGCCGGGCGTGGCCGGGGAATTGTGGGTGCGCGGGCCGCAGGTGATGGCGGGATATCATAACCGGCCCGAAGCGACCGCCGCGACGTTGACCGAGGATGGTTGGTTGAAGACGGGCGACCTGGCCGAGGTGGATGCCGATGGCTATGTCTTCATCCGCGACCGGCTGAAGGAGCTGATCAAGGTCAAGGGCTTCCAGGTTGCCCCGGCCGAAGTGGAGGCGGTGCTGCTGACCTGCCCGATGGTGAAGGATGCGGCGGTGCGGGGCGTGCCGAATGACGAGGCAGGCGAGGTTCCGGTGGCTTTCGTCGTGCCCGCCGAAGGGGCCGACGAGGCGGCGATCCGGGCGCATCTGGCCGGGCAGCTTGCCCACTACAAGCTTCCGCGCACGATCACCTTTATCGAGACGATCCCGAAATCGGCCTCGGGAAAGATCCTGCGGCGGATGCTGCCGATCTGACGGGAAGGCTCGTCGAAGCCCTTCGGGCACTCCTCGCGCGGTCAACCGACGAGAGCCCGCAGGGCTACGAGGAGGCGTTCGAGGCGGAAAAACTTCGCCGGAGGTCCCAAGTCCCCCGGCGAAGAGTCAGGCCGCAGCGCCTACGGGGAGACCGCGGGGCGTCGGCGTCGAATGAAAGCGCAGCGTGCTGGCGCGGGCACCGGCGAGGGCGTCGCCGCGGCGCAGGGCCAGAAGGTCGTCGCGGGTCAGACCGATGTCGTCCAGCAAGTGATCGTCTTCGCGTTCCAGCAGGAACGCGGTCGAGCGGCGCAGCTGCAGCAGGGCGAAGAGGCGGGCGAACATGATAGGTCTCCTTTGCTTGAGGCCCAGATATAGGCCCGGGTTTGACATTTCACAAACGAATAGGTTTGATGGGTGACATAAGCATGACTCATGGGTGAAGCGATGCAGCCGCTGGACAGTGACCTGATGCGCAGCTTCCTTGCGGTGGCGGATGCGGGGTCGGTCACGGCGGCGGCGGGGCGGCTTTTCCGGACGCAATCGGCGGTCAGTCTGCAAGTGAAGCGGCTGGAGGAGAGCCTGGGGCAACCGCTCTTCGACCGGCAGGCGCGGGGGGTGGTGCTGACCCCGCGCGGCGAACAGTTGGTGCCCTACGCGCGGCGGGTGGTGGCGCTTCTGGACGAGGCGGCGGTGGCGCTGCGGGAAAAGCCGCTGGTCGGGCCCGTGCGGGTGGGGATTTCGGACGAGTATTCCGGGACGGTGCTGCCCCGCGCGCTCGCGGCCTTCGACGAGCGGCACGAGGGGGTGCAGGTGTCCGTCCGGGTGGATCATTCGTCGGCGCAGATTACGGCGCTGGAGGCGGACGAGATCGACCTCGGGGTGATCTACGACTGGGAATATGTGCAGGAGGGCGAGGTGCTGTGCATCGACCCGACGGTCTGGGTGACCTCGGTCACTCATGCCCAGCACCTGCGCCGACCGGTGCCGGTGGCGGTCTACTTCCGGTCGGAGTGGAGCCGGGACTATGTGGAAGTGTCGCTGAACCGGCTGGGGATCGACTGGCGGGTGGCCTGGGCCTGCGACATGGCGGGGGGGTTCCGGGTTGCGGTGACGAACGGGATGGCGATTGCGCCCCTGTCGCGCAGCACGATTCCGGCAGGGTGCCGGGAACTGACGACGGCGGACGGCTTTCCCATCGTTGACAATGCCCGGGTGGTGTTGCGACGCAATCCGCGCGGGACCTCACCGGCGGTGGAGGGGATGGCGGAGGTCCTGCGGGCGGCCTTTGCGCCTTTGCGGGAGGGCAAGTCGTGATCCGGGCTGGCATCACGGGGCCGTTCGGGCCGGTGTCGCTGGTGGAGCGGGACGGGCTTCTGGTGGGGCTGGAGTGGCGGTTGCCGGAGAGTGCGGGCGCGAGCGCCGTGCTGGCGGAGGGTCTTGCGCAACTGGAGGCCTATTTCGCGGGTCGCCTGCGCCGGTTCGATCTGCCGCTGGACTGGGGGACCGGGCTTAACGCGGCGGTGAGCCGGGAGATGGCAGCTATTCCGATGGGCGAGACGCGGACCTATGGCCAGATCGCGAAAGCCGTGGGTGCCCCGGCGCAGGCCGTTGGACAAGCCTGCGGGGCGAATCCCTTGCCGATACTCATCCCGTGTCACCGGGTGACCGGGACCGACTGGTTCGGCGGGTTCTCGGCCCCCGGCGGGGTCGAGACGAAGGCGGCGCTGCTGCGTCACGAGGGGGCGCTTCTGATCTGAGAGGCGGAGTTCGGCAGGGCAAGGCCTATCGAATGGCCGGCTCTGGACCTATCGCCCGGCTTGCCTGCGCGCGCGTCGGGCCTTAGGCCTGCGTGTAACGATTTCATGGCGGGTGCTTCTTGACCCTTGGCGTCTTTCTGGCTGTCCTTGGCGCGGCCTTCCTGCATGCGCTGTGGAACGCGCTGATCAAGCTGGGGACGTCGAAGGTCGGCGGGATGGTGATCCTGTCGATCGTCGAGGTGCCGATCGGGCTTGCCGTGGTCCTGCTCACCCCCGCGATCGACCGCGCGGCGGTGCCCTGGGTGATCGCGGCGGGCTGCACGCATTTCGCCTACAAGTTCTTCCTGACCTATGCCTATGACCGGGGCGATCTTTCGCGCGTCTACCCCATCGCCCGGGGGGCCGCGCCGATGGTCGTCGCGCTGGTCGGCGCGGTGTTTCTGGCGGATGCGGTCAGCGGGCGCGAGTATCTGGCGATTGCGGTCCTTGCCGGAGGCATCCTTCTGATGGCGCGGGGGGTCTTTGCCAGCGGTGAGGACCGGCGGCTTCTGCCCTTTGCGCTCGGCTCCGCCTTGGCGACGGCGACCTACACGCTGATCGACGGGATGGGTGCGCGGGTTTCGGGCGCGCCTGCGGCCTATGTCGCCTGGGTCTTCGTGGCGGACGGCACGTTCTTCACCCTGGGGATGCTGGCCCTGCGCGGCTGGGACGTGATCCCGCGAAACTGGCAGGCCTGGCGGATGGGAGCCTTCGCCTCGGCGGCAAGCTACGGGGCCTATGCGGTGTCGATCTGGGCGATGACCCTGGCACCGATCGCAGTGGTCGCGGCCCTGCGCGAGACGTCGATCCTGTTCGCGGTGCTGATCGGCTGGCTGATCTTTGGCGAGCGGATGACGGGGGAAAAGGCGCTGGCATCAGTGATCATCGTGGCCGGGGTGATGCTGACGCGGTTTTAGCTGGTCAGCGGACCCGGCGGATGCTTTCCGGAACCATCTGTTGAACGATTCCGGCAAGGCAGAGGTAAAGCGAGGTCAGCACCAGAAGCCATTTGGCAATGGGGCCTTCGTTGAAATCCCACCAGGCGGCCCAGCCCGCAAGGGCGATCCAGGCAATGCAGACGCCGAGCGAGATCTCATACCAGCGACTGGTCCGCACCGGGTGAATGAACTTGAGGTTGGTGAACATCGTCACGCTTAGAAGGATGACCACCAGCAGGATCACCATTTCGCCGGGCTGGGTGGCGAACATCACCAGCACAACCATGTTCCAGCACGCGGGGAATCCGGCAAAGGACTTGTCCTTGGTCTTCATCCGCGTGTCGGCGAAATAGACCACGGAGCCGTAGCAGATCACGATGATCGCCAGCCAGCCGGTCCAGCCGGACAGAAGGCCGGATTTGAACAGCGCGAAGGCGGGGATGAAGACGTAGGTTAGGTAGTCGACGATCAGGTCCATCAGGACGCCGTCATAGGTCGGCCAGTTCTTCCTGACGTCGAAGCGCCGGGCCAGCGGTCCGTCCACCCCGTCGACGATCAGCGCGACGACCAGCCAGAGGAACATCAGGCTCCAGTTCTGTTCGACTGCGGCCAGCATGGCAAACATCGACAGGACCGCACCAGAGGCAGTGAGGAGATGGACAGAAAGGGCTTTCAGGCGCGGGGTCATGGGCTCTTGATGGCGGAATACACGGCGGCGTGCAACAGGGTCGCGTCAGGCGCGGGGGTGGGCTTTCTCGTAGACTTCCATCAGACGGGCGGCATCGACGGCGGTGTAGGCCTGGGTGGTGGACAGCGAGGCGTGGCCGAGAAGCTCCTGGATCGCGCGGAGATCGCCTCCGGCCGACAGGAGGTGCGTGGCGAAGGAATGGCGCAGCGCGTGGGGCGTCGCGGTGGCCGGCAGGCCAAGGCGCAGGCGGGCGCGTTCCATCGCCGACTGGATCAGGCGGGGGTTGACCGGACCGCCGCGCGCGCCGCGGAACAGCGCCTCGGTCGGGGTCAGGTCAAAGGGGCAAAGGGCTGCATAGGCCGCGACGGCCTGGGCGGCAGCGGGGATCACCGGGACGGGGCGGGTCTTGCCGCCCTTGCCGGTGATGCGCAGCGTGGGGGGCAGGGGATGGTCGGCCCCGGTCAGCGACAGGGCTTCGGAGATCCGCAGGCCGAGGCCGTAAAGCAGCGTCGCGATGGCCGTGTCGCGGGCGGCGATCCAGTCTTCGCGCGCGTCTTCGCCGATCTCGGTCAGGATGGCGCTGGCGCTGTCCTCGGACAAAGGGCGCGGCAGCTTGCGGCGGAACTTCGGACCCCGGGCCGAGAGGACGGTCGAGGCGTCAGCCCCGGTCCGGTCGGCAGCCCAGGCGGTGAAGCCCTTCACCGCCGAAAGCGCCCGGGCCAGCGACCGGGCGGACAGGCCGCGGGCGCGTTCCTCGGCCATCCAGGCGCGCAGGTCGGACTGGGTGGTCCGCGCCACGGCGGCGATGCCGTCCGCCCCGCCGCGATGCGCCGCAAGAAACCGCAGGTAGCGGGCGACGTCGCGGCGGTAGGCCGCGACCGTGGTCGCCGCAGCGCCTTCCAGTGCTGCAAGCTGCGCGAGCCACTGCCCCAGCGAAGCCCCGAGCGCCGGGGCCAGGAAGGGATCTGCGCCTAGCCCAGCCACCGCCGCATCGCCCGTTCAAAGATCCCGGCGAAGAAGGCCAGCAGATCGGTGCCGTGGGTCGTCTTGAACTGGTTGGGGTCTTCCGAAGCCAAGACCAGCAGCCCCGGCAGGCGGCCCGGGCCAAGGTCCAGCTTCATCAGCGCCTCGGAGCGGATGTCCTCGGCCTTGTCGCCGTAAAAGCCTGCCGCAAGCCCGGTGACCGCGCGCAGGACGACCGGACGGCCCGGTCCGTTGCGCCCGTTGGTGAGGTAATTGCCGACAAAGCCACGCGGGGCGATCTGCAGCACGTCGCCCAGACGGCGGAGCGTGGGGTCGCCGTCGCCGTCGTCCTGCAGGGTTTCCAGCACCAGCCGGACCAGGTCGACGCGCAGGGTCTGCGCGACCTCGCCGGTCAGGTTGGCCATGAAGGCCTCGAAGTTCGTGGGTTCGAGAAGCTGCAGGATCGCGCGGTGGACCTGGTTGGTCCCGGCGAGGTTTTCATAGGCTGCCGCGATCACCGAACGGTGCGTGTCCTCCAGCCGGTCGAGGCGCGTCTCCAGCCGCTGCATGGCGATGCCGCGCAGATCGACGATGTTCTCGCCCAGACTGCGCTCGTTCGCGGCCACGAGGGCGTTCATCACGTCACGGTCGTCAAGCAGCCGCTCGGGCTCGGCAAGGATGCGGTCGCGCAGGTCGGGTTCGATCATCTGGTGGGCCAAGGGTTCCGGTCAGGTTACTGCGCGCAGTATAGGCGAAGGGGTGGGGAGTTGGCGACAAGCGTTGGGAGAAGGGGTGAGGGGGCTGGCGTTCGTGCAACAGGGGGGGGAGGCGCTGGCGATGTGGTGGGAGTGGGAGGACGCGGGGTCGGGGGTGGTGGAGGCCGCAAGGGCCTCGGTTCAGGAGAGAATGCAGAAGGAGGTGGCGGAGGGGGAGGAACGGGTGTTTGGCGGGCCGTTGGTGCGGTGAGGGGGCAAAGATGCAGGAGCTGTTGCAGCGGAAGTCTGGGGAGGATGGGGGGGCAAGAGTGCGAGGGGTTTGTGCCTTGGGCTAGATTCGGGGATTGGAAGCGCGTTTAACCTTGTAAGGGCTACCGTGGCAACTTAGCCTGCTCTTGTAGTAAAGGGGGTCGGTTGTTTTGGGAATACTTGAAGAAATTCAAAATGGACTGGTCGAGGAGCATCCCATTGGACCGCTGCTTCTCAAACTACGGTTGCTATCTGCCCGATTGGGTAGCGATGCCCTTGAAAAATGGGTTACTCATGAGGCAGAAGGATACCCACAGACTGCAGATCTTCCCGAGTATCGAGTGCTGGGTGTCTCATTCAGTGGCCATTTCAATGGTCCGTTTGGGAGTTCAATTTCCAATGCCCCAATCCCACCACATCTTATTGGAAAGTTAGCCGGGAAACACTGGGAACATTTCCGACTAAGAGACAGTGCCGCGTCAATTGACGAAATGGCTCGGTCAGGAGACGGCTTGCATCTTGACTTTTCTAACTTAATTTTAGCGGTTCAAGGAAAGATCTATGGGAAATACGCATGCAACTCTATCGCTGGCTTCGTTTCGCGCGTTGCACTTGTTGAAGCCGCAAACGCAATTCGTGGACGTCTTCTTCAGCTAACGATAGAAATCGAGCGAAAGATTCCTAAAGCGAAGGGGGTTGAAATGTCACGGATACCGAAGAGTGCCGAACAGGCAAACCAAATTGTATACCAGACGGTTTACGGAACTGCGAACACTGGAACAGGGGCAATCCAGTCTGTCAATATCACGCATGTTGGCCAAGGCGACAAACCATCGCTAGCGGCTGCCCTAAGTGTAGCAGGTTTCGCGCAAAGCGATATTCCTGCCCTTGTTGAAGCAATAGCGGATTCAAAGCCAGGTGGCGATGGAGCAAACAAGAAGGTCAAGTCTTGGATTGCCGGTCGATTGACGAAGGGGGTTGATATTGGAATTCAGGGTGGAGTTGCCGCAGCGACAAGTATTCTTCAAGATGTTGCGATGCGTTATTGGGGGTTAAAGTAGGGCAAGGCTAACTGCGGCAGGTATGCCGGGGGGATGTGTCGCGTCCGTGCCCCGGGGGGCGAGTCGGGCACGGTCAGATTTGCTTAGGTCGAATCAAACGAAGGCAGCACGGGTGGTGCGCTTTAGCGCACCCTACTGTGGTGCTGGCCCAGACGCACAAGCGCCAGAAGGAACCACGCCTTGGCCCGGAGTCAAGGCGCTTGCGCCGCCGGGCCGCGCCCTCCCCACTGCCCGGCCACGGGCCGGGCGTTCTTCGCGGAAATCCTCCACTGGAGGATTTCTGATCGCTCATCACCCCCCCGGGAGGGCGCTTTTGCAACGGCAGTCACCCGAACTCAGGTGGGAGGGGTGGCACCATAAAGTGCCTCGTTCGACCGTTGCTGCGCCGGCCCGAGGGAGGGCGCGGCCCTGTGTTCGGGATGGGAGTCGGGCTGTAGCCCGACCTACCTGTCATCCCCGCTGAGGCGGGGATCCAGGGTGAAGCTTGGAGGTGGGTCCGCGCTTTCGCGGGGATGACAGGGCGCGCGGTGGGTGTGGTGGGTGTGGTGGGTGTGGTGGAACCCCACCCTACAGGATCTTCTGACCGGTCTTCGCCCAGTCCTTCAGGAACTGCTCCAGGCCCTTGTCGGTCAGCACATGGGCGGACAGCGCCTTGATCACGGCGGGGGGGGCGGTGATGACGTCGGCTCCGATCATCGCGCAGTCTTTCACATGGTTGGCAGTGCGGATCGAGGCGGCGAGGATCTGGGTCTTGAAGTCGTAGTTGTCATAGATCGTGCGGATGTCGCCGATCAGGTCCAGCCCGTCCATGTTGATGTCGTCGAGCCGCCCGATGAAGGGCGAGATGAAGGTGGCACCAGCCTTGGCGGCGATCAGGGCCTGGTTGGCGGAAAAGCAGAGGGTGACGTTGACCATGAAGCCCTCGCCCGACAGCACCTTGCAGGTCTTGAGTCCGTCCCAGGTCAGCGGGACCTTGACGGCGATGTTCGGGGCGATGGCGGCCAGCTTGCGGCCCTCGGCGATCATCTCGGGCGCGGTCAGGGCGACGACTTCGGCCGAGACCGGGCCTTTGACGAAGGAGCAGATCTCCTTGGTGACCTCCAGGATGTCGCGGCCGGATTTCAGGATCAGGGACGGGTTGGTGGTCACGCCGTCGACCATGCCGAGGTCGTGAAGCTCGCGGATGGCGTCGACGTCGGCGGTGTCGATGAAGAATTTCATGGGGGTCCTCCTGAACGGTTGCGGCGGGTGCAACGCGGGGGTTGAATGCTCTCGGGGGCGGGTTTACCGCAATCGGGCAGGCAGGGGAAGGCAAAGGGTTGGCAGACCGGGTCTATCAGGCAGGAGATCTGGTCGGGGTGCTGACGACGGAACCTTTGGGCCGGGTGCTGGACTACCGCGCGCCCGAAGGCGGTTGCGGCGACGGGGATTTCGTCGAGGTGCCGCTTGGGCCCCGGCGCGTCCTGGGCGTGGTCTGGGGGCCGGGCGCCGGGGGGTGGGACCCCGCGAAGGTGCGCCCCGTGGGGCGGGTGCTGGACGCGCGGCCGATGCGGGCGGAGCTGCGGTCGTTTCTGGCGCGGGCGGCGGAGTATACGCTGACGCCGCTGCCGTCGATGCTGCGGCTGGCGACGCGGACGCCCGGTCTGGGCGATCCACCGTCAACGCGGCGGGTCTACCGGCTGGCGGGGGCGGTGCCGAACCAGCTGACCGAGGCGCGGCACCGGGTGATCGAGGCTTTGCGGGAGTTTGGCGGTGCGCCGGTGACTCTGGGCGAGCTGGCCGAGGCGGCAGGCTGCGGGGCGTCCGTCGTGAAGGGGCTGGTGAAGCTGGGGGTGGTGGCCGAGGAGGACGCGCCCCGGGACACGCCCTACCCCCGGCTGAAGGCGGACCTGCGGGTGCGGCTGGCGGGGGATCAGGTGGCCGCGGGCGATGCGCTGGTCGCAGCCGTGGCGCTGGGGGGGTATTCGGCGACGCTGCTGAAGGGCGTGACGGGGTCGGGGAAGACCGAGGTCTACCTGGAGGCGGTGGCGGAAACCTTGCGGGCGGGGCGGCAGGCGCTGGTGCTGCTGCCGGAGATTGCGCTGACGGCGGAGTTCCTGACCCGGGTCGAGGCGCGGTTCGGGGCAAAGCCGGCCGAGTGGCATTCGGGCGTCACGATGACCGAACGGCGGCGGCTGTGGCGGATGGTGGGGGAAGGTGAGGCGGGGCTGGTGGTGGGGGCGCGGTCGGCGCTGTTCCTGCCGTTCCGGGACCTGGGGCTGGTCGTGGTGGATGAGGAGCATGACACCTCCTACAAGCAGGAGGACGGGGTTCTGTATCACGCGCGGGACATGGCGGTGTTGCGGGCGTCGGTGGTGGGCTGTCCGGTGGTGCTGGCCAGTGCCACGCCATCGCTGGAAAGCTGGGCAAATGTCGAGGCGGGGAAGTATCGGCGGCTGGATCTTGGCAGCCGCTTCGGGGCGGCGGAATTGCCGGAGATGCGGGCGATTGACATGCGCAGCGAACGGTTGCCGGGGGACCGGTGGATTTCGCCGACCCTGGCCGCGAAGGTGGATGCGCTGGTGGCGCGGGGCGAGCAGGCGCTGCTGTTCCTGAACCGGCGGGGGTTTGCTCCGGTGACGCTGTGCCGGGCCTGCGGGCATCAGGTGGGCTGCGACCACTGCGACGCGCGGATGGTGGAGCATCGGTTCCAGAAGCGGCTGGTCTGCCACCAGTGCGGGGCGACAAAGCCGGTGCCTTTGGCCTGCCCCTCTTGCGGGGTCGAAGGGCGGATGGCGGCGGTCGGGCCGGGGGTGGAGCGGCTGGCCGAAGAAGTGGCGGCGCGGTTTCCGACGGCACGGCTTTCGGTGCTGTCGTCCGATCTCTTCGGGTCCGCCCGCGCGCTGAAAGAGGCGATCGCCGGGATCGCGGCGGGCGGGGCGGACATCATCATCGGCACGCAGATCGTGGCCAAGGGGCACAACTTTCCGCTGCTGACGCTGGTCGGGGTGATCGACGCCGACCTTGGCCTGCAGGGCTCGGACCTGCGGGCGGCAGAGCGGACGTTCCAGCTGATGCGCCAGGTGGCGGGGCGGGCGGGGCGGACGGCGGAGCGGAAGGGTGAGGCCTGGCTGCAGACCCACCAGCCCGAGCATCCGGTGATCCGGGCGATCCTTGGCGGCGATGAAGAGGCGTTCTGGCGGGCCGAGGCAGCGGAGCGGCGGGCCTCGGGCGTGCCGCCCTATGGGCGGATGGCGGGGATCATCCTGTCCTCGCCCGATGTGGCCGAGGTGTTCGATTTCGGGGCCGAGCTGGCGCGGCGGTGCGAGCCGTTGAAGCGGATCGGGGCGGAGGTCTGGGGGCCCGCGCCCGCGCCGATTGCACGGGTCCGGGGGCGGCATCGGGTAAGGTTGCTGGTGAAGGCGGAGAAGGGGGCACCGTTGCAGGCGGCGCTGGCGGAGTGGCTGGGGCAGGTGAAGGTGCCGAGGGATTTGCGGCTGGCGGTGGATATTGATCCGCAGAGTTTTTTGTGAGGGGGGCGGTGGGTCAAACGCTTCTTGACTCATTTATTGCACTCGATACACACTTCTACATATCTAGACGTGCTTGATTGCTTTTTGCGAAGAGGACATCCCATGCGGACAGCAATAAAATTTCTTGTCGTGTTGTCCATGGCGGGATGTGTAGAAACAACAACGTCTAGGCTGTCACAAAACGCAATACGGATTGACGCAAGCGCCGCCCCTGCCTGCGGAAAAGCGGGAGCTGTGAAGCTTGTGAACAAAATGGCAGCTGTTGAGACCCTGCGTCTTGGCTTCGATAGATACATTATCGCAGACAGCTCGTTTCAAGATAATGTTGGAGTTGTCGGGTATAACACGCAAACAGTCGGAACCTACGGCTACGGCGGATTTAACGCGAATACCTATGCTACTCCTATCATGGGCGGGTCGCGAGACGCTGCGGTCATTGTCTACATGTTTAAGTCAAACGATCCACAAGGGCGCCAAGCGATTGATGCTAGGCAGTCTTTGGGCGCAGACTGGCAAGCCATTGTCGCCGAGGGTGCGCCGTCAACGTGCTAAGCTCATAGCCTGCCGAAGCGGGCCGATGGTGTGCTGTAGCGCGCGCTACGATGTTTTCGCCGTGCGCGAACACCTTGCCCCCGCGAC
Source organism: Pseudomonadota bacterium (assembly GCA_040385165.1). Classification (GTDB taxonomy): domain Bacteria; phylum Pseudomonadota; class Alphaproteobacteria; order Rhodobacterales; family Rhodobacteraceae; genus Tabrizicola. The sequence goes on from JAZKHX010000001.1 coordinate 726,168, forward strand.
AAAAGAGGGCAACGCCTGACCGCCGGGTGGGCGAGCAACGTCAGTTCTAGGCGCTTTATGGGTCAACCCCTCCCACCGCAGTTCTGCAGGCTGACGGTGCAAAGCGCCCGCCCGAGGGGGCGGTCGGGCGCTGCCCGGCGGCGCATTCGCGCCTTGATTCCGGGCGAAGGGTGGGATTGCCCGACAGCTTGCCGCTTTGCGGACAAACCCGCCGTTCCGTCGTCCGCAATGTGCCTGGCCGCCGGATGCGCTATTTCGTCATGCGTCCGCTGGCCAAAGCGCGCGGATCGGCGCATGCGATCATCGCGGAATGACCCTTTGACAACCCCATGCGGGCGCAGATGGCTTCTGACGGCGCATTCCCAGGCTCGACGCCGGTCATGAAATCGCCAAATCCGAAGCGCGTTTCCATCTCAAGCAGGGCATGCGCGCCAAGAACAAGCGCCAGCCGTTGACCGCGTCGCGCAGGGTCGGTGGCCAGCATGCCCCACCACGCCTGCCCGCCATGCTTGGGGTGATCTTCATGGGCGTAGGCCGAGGATGCGGCGCAGGACACCACTCTCAAAGCGCGGTCAACGGCCACCAGACAGACGGCGGGCCGCAAGAGGCCGCGCAAGACCTCGCCGCAGGGCGGCAGGACACCGCAGCCGAGCGCCATCTCGGCCAGAGACGCCAGTTGCCCATCCGCTGTCGACGCATCCAGACGCAGCATCGTCACGTCATCGGGGAGGGAAACGGTCGCGACAACCTGTCGGGCCGCCGCGATGGCAGAGCCAGAACCCTCCCACTTGTCATAGAGCATGGGCACCAGACCGCGCGCCACCATCGAATTCCTGATGGCTTCGACTTTTCCTAACGGAACGGCGTAGTATGCCGAATAGCCCTGGACCGTGACCAGGGCTGCAAGGTGATCAATGTCGCCGTCCTCTGGTCCGGGCAGGCCGACCGAGCGACCGTAGTAGCTGTAGCGCCGGTCCTGACCCAGCAAGGCAGCCAATCCTCGGCCGCGTCGCAACACCGCGCGTTGATCGTCGCTGCCAAAGAATTCGTCTTTCACCTGGCCGGGCCCTTCACGATGCCGCTGGCCAAGTCTCGGGGGTGAAAGATCATGGGTCAATGCAATTCAGAACAGCACTGAGACAAGGGTATCCTGATCGATCTGGAAAGCGCGCGCATGGAGCGTTCGGATCGGGGGACGGGGTGGTGGAATTCCGGGTCTGCGAGGCAGCGGTCAGCGAGTGAGTCAAGCCCGCAACATTCTGGCGTGAACCGATGGCACCAGCAAATTGCACCTCCGGCGGGGATATTTGGGCAAGGTGAAAGGGACTGGGGAATGGCCACCGACCCTGGAGGTCGCGACCACCAACAACGGACTTGATCCGCTGGCGAATTGAGGTGAGGCTACCTCTATGTGAGACGCCATTCAACGCAGCATTCAAGACAGGCCATAGGATGATCAGGTTTGGGTGCGCAGCAGTTTTGCGATGGTCTGTTCCGGGGCCGAAATGGCGCGGCGGCATCGAGCGCCGGTCAGCGGAACCGCTCCAGCGCGTACGGCTTCTGCCCTCCCAGACTGAACGGAGGTAGGCGTGACGGACATTTCTGTCATTGGTCTTGGAGCCATGGGTTCCGCCTTGGCGCGTGCGCAGATGAAGGCTGGCCGCACGGTAACGGTTTGGAACCGGAGCCCCGAAAAGGCCTTGTCGCTTGCAAAGGATGGAGCCATCGCCGCAGCCACTGCTTCCGAAGCGATAGCGGCCAGCCCAGTCACGATAAGCTGCGTCAAGTCGCATCCCCAGACTTTGGAAATTCTTCGCAAGGCATCGAATGCGCTGCCGGGAAAGACAATCATCGAGCTTTCGACCGGCGGCGCTGAAGACGCCGAGGAGCTGGCAGCATTCTTGCATGACGGCGGTGCCGGATGGATGGTCGGAATCATCAACGCCTATCCGCATATGATCGGTGACGAAAAAACGGTGCTGTCTGTGGTCGGCACAGAGGCGCAATGGACGAAATTCGGGCCGATCATCAAAGCGATGGGGGGCGGCTCGGTCCATGTGGGCGATAGGGCCGGAATGCTCGCGGCGCTTTTTGCAGCCTTGTTCACGGTGCGTCAGGGGTTCATGTGGGGCATGATCTACGGCGCACTGGCCTGCAAGAAGGCGGGAATACCGATGCAGAAGTTTTCGGACCTTGTGCCGATATCGATGGGCATGATGAAGCCCTACTACGATTACTTCGCCGCGACGGCACCCAATGGAAGTTTCGACCATCCTCCCGCGACCATGAAGACATATGCCGCCGCACTTGAGGACGTCCTTGCAACCTTCGAGACGCTTGGCGCGAGGGACGAGTTGCCGCGCCTGTTCGTTGACATGACGCACAAGGGCCTGGCCGAGGGCCTTGGTGAAAAGGCGCTTACGGCTGTCATCGACGTCCTTTATCGCGAAGGTGATGCGACAGGGTCCGACTAGAGCCGAGTGTCCGTCCAGGGCCCCATAGGGTCAGCCGATGATACGGCAATGCGCAGAAGCGTTTGAGTCAGGGCCGATACAGCCGCACCGGCGCGTTCGGCGCTCGCTGCAAGACCCCCTTCGCCTCAAGGTCAGGCTGCACGCATTTGACCCACCAGCCCGCGGTTTCGCCGTCAGGGAAGAGGGTTTGGGAAAGGTGGGGTTTCACGGCTTCGATGATCTGGGCGGGTGGAGGCCAGGCGGGCGGAGGCCAGGCGGGCGGAGGCCGGGCGGCCCGTCCGGGGTGACGGCCACGACGGCCCTGCGCATCCTGACGTATCTGTCGGCGTCGACGCCGGTTGTCTTGCCGGCCTGGCCGACGTTACCGCCCTCGATCTGGATGGTCACGGGTCGCCCTCCTGTCAGGCCAGGGTGGCGCGGGATTGTTCCCGGCACAAGCTTTCGCTTTTCCGTCCCGCCCTTGCCCTGTAAGCCTTGCCCCATGTCCCGCCAAGTGCTGACCCTGACGGATGCCGAGCATCTGCCCCGCTGGCGGCGGCCGGAGGCGCTCCTCTACCTGATGGCGGCGGCGATGCCACTCAGTTTCGCCACCTGGTCCGCACTTCTGAACAACTTCGTCATCGAGGTCGCAAGCTTTACCGGCAAGGACATCGGCTGGCTGCATACGGTGCGCGAGATTCCGGGTCTCCTGGCGGTGGGCGTGATCCTGGTCCTTCTGGTGCTGCGCGAACAGGTGCTGGCGCTCTTGGCGCTGGCTCTCCTCGGGGCGGCGACGGCGGTGACGGCCTGGTTTCCGTCGATGACCGGCATTCTGGTGATGACGCTTCTGTCCTCGGTCGGGTTCCACTATTTCGAGACCGCGAACCAGTCGCTGCAGCTGCAATGGATCGACAAGGCGCGGGCGCCAGTGGTGCTGGGCCGGATCGCGGCGGTGGGGGCGGGGGCCTCGCTGGCGGCCTATGGGGCGATCGTCCTTCTGTGGACCCGGCTCGGCCTCGACTTCAACACGGTCTATCTGGCCTCGGGCGGGTTGACCCTGCTGATCGTGCTGGTCGCGGCGCTGGCCTATCCGCAGTTCCAGGCGGCGCATGTGCAGCACAAGCACATGGTCCTGCGGCGGCGCTACTGGCTTTACTACGCGCTGCAGCTGATGGCGGGGGCGCGGCGGCAGATCTTCGTCGTCTTTGCCGGCTTCATGATGGTGGAACGCTTCGGCATGAAGGTCAGCGAGCTGACGCTGCTTCTCTTGGTCAACTACCTGATCAACATGGCCGTCGCCCCGGCGATGGGCCGGGCGCTGGGCCGCCATGGCGAGCGCAACGTGATGGGGGTCGAATACATCGGGCTGACGCTGGTGTTCCTGGCCTATGGCGGGCTTTACTGGTTCGGCTGGGGGATCGTGATCGCGGGGGGGCTTTATATCCTGGATCAGCTGTTCTTCGCGCTGTCCTTCAGCCTGAAGACCTATTTCCAGAAGATCGCCGATCCGCGTGACATTGCGCCCACGGCGGCGGTGGCCTTCACCATCAACCATATCGCGGCGGTGTTCCTGCCTGCGACGCTTGGGTATCTCTGGGCGAAGTCACCGGACTATGTGTTCCTGCTGGGTGCGGGCATGGCGCTGGTTGCCTTCGGGCTGATCTGCCTGATCCCGCGCCACCCTGCGCCGGGGCTTGAGACGGTGTTCTCGCGCGGGGTGCCGGTCGCGGCGGAGTAACCCCGCGGTGAGGGGACTGTAACCTGCGTTGGGTTTCCCGGGCGGCGGCCTATATAAGGCCTTGGAAATGGAGGTCCGCACATGTTCTTCACCCGCAAGTCGATGGAAATGGTCCGCCCCGAGGATGCCCTGCCGGGGCGCCCCGAGCCCTTGCCGACCGCCGAAACGCATTTCCTGTCGGGCATCCCGCTGAAATCTCCGGTGCCACCGGGCATGGCCGAAGCGATGTTCGGGATGGGCTGCTTCTGGGGTGTGGAACGCAAGTTCTGGCAGACCTCGGGGGTCTGGCTGACGATGGTGGGCTATGCGGGGGGTTTCACGCCGAACCCGACCTACAAGGAGACCTGCACCCAGTTGACCGGGCACAACGAGGTGGTGCGGGTGATCTACGATCCGGCAGTCATCAGCTATGAGGGGCTACTGAAGCTGTTCTGGGAAGGCCATGACCCGACGCAGGGGATGCGGCAGGGCAATGACGTGGGCTCGACCTACCGGTCGGGAATCTACACCTTCTCCGCTGAACAGGCAGAGGCCGCGGAGGCCTCGAAAGCGGTCTACGCGGCGGCGCTGAAGGCCGCCGGGATGGGGGCGATCACCACCGAGATCCTGCCCGCGCCGGTGTTCTTCTTTGCCGAGGACTATCACCAGCAGTATCTGGCAAAGAACCCCGGCGGCTATTGCGGGATTGGCGGGACCGGCGTCACCTGCCCGATCGGGACGGGGGGGCGGGTCTGAAATTCTTCGACGAAGAATTTTGGACCTACGGCGTTGCCGAAACTTGTCGGGTGGCTGGCTTCCGCGTAAGGGCGGGACAAAGGAGTGCCGCCCATGCCGACCTATTCCGCCCTGACCACGCTTCCCGGCGAGGACGCCGCGCAGGCCCTTGCGTCCGCCATGGAGCGGATGGACCCGGAACCGACCGGCGTCGGGGTCTTCGAGATCGAGGATGGCTCGGGTCTCTGGGAGGTCGGCGGCTATTTTCTGGAGCCGCCGGACGCAGTCATGCTGGAGGTCCTGGCGACCGCCTTCGGGGCGAAACCCTTCGCGCTGTCGGAACTGCCCGAGATCGACTGGGTCGCCAAGGTTCGGCGCGAGCTGGCCCCGGTCGATGCCGGGCGGTTCCATGTCTTCGGCAGTCACGATGCGGAAAAGGTGCCCGCGGGCCGTGTGCCGTTGCAGATCGAGGCGACGGTGGCCTTTGGCACGGGACATCACGGAACGACGCTCGGCTGTCTTCTGGCCTTCGACCGGCTGCTGACGGCAGGCTGGCGGCCTGGACGCGTGGCCGACATCGGCTGCGGCACGGCGGTCCTCGCCATGGCGGCTGCGGCGACGCTGCCCGAGGCGCGGGTCATCGCCAGCGACATCGACCAGGTCGCGGTGGATGTCGCCGAGGCCAATGTCGCGATCAACGGGCTGGAAGGTCGGGTCGAATGTCTGGAGGCCGCCGGCGTTGATCATGAACGGATTAAGGCAGCCGCACCCTTCGATCTGATCTTCGCCAACATCCTGAAAGGCCCCCTGATCGAGCTTGCGCCCGCGATTGCGACTCACCTTGCAACTGGGGGTAGAGCTATCCTGTCCGGTCTACTCGCTGTGCAAGCAGATTCGGTGACGGCGGCTTACGTGGCGGCAGGCCTTCGTCTGAACAGTCGTGATGATATCGGGGAATGGTCGACGCTGGTTCTACAAAGGACCTGAAATCGTGGACAATCCTTGACGAATCCGTCGAGAATCCACAGGCTGAAAGATGCGCCGCATTTTCGCCATAAGCCTGCGGCAGAAATTAAGCGTCAGAGCTGCTACTCTGGGTGAGAGAAATGTGGGTTGATCCAAATCTTAACGACTTCTACAGCCGCGTTTCGCGGATCGAAAAGTCGCATGCCAAGGGCTACGGCTTCGAGGCGGCGGGCACGGTGGGGCGCAAGGCCTCGGGGCGCGGACGAAGCCGCATCCTGAAACTTGCCAAGCCGGCCGTGCTGGTGTTGGCGATGGGCATCGGTGTGAAGGGCGTGATCCACTATTTCGTGGGTGCCCAGACCTACGAGAACCGGGTCAGCGCGCTTGCAGCAGGCAGTGGTTTCGATCCGGTGGGCGCGTGGCTGATGTACACCGATCCGGCGACGCTCTGGGTCTCCGGACAGTTGCAATCCTTGCTTCCGCGCTGATCCGAAGGCTTCGCTGGTTTCAAAGCCAGGCTGGTTTCAAGGCATAGTGCGTCAGGTATTGAGTGACGAAAGGCCGCATCGATTGATGCGGCCTGTTTTCGTGTCTTCGCTTGGGCGCCGGTCCCGGGGACCGGCGAGGGTTCAGCGACCGAGCTGCTCGATGTCGCCCCGGCACAGGCCGATATCGTCAAGCTCGCGATCCGAGAGCTTGCTCAGCGACTTGCGGGTGACACGGGCGTCATTCCACGCCCGGAACGCCAGAGCGACGTTCGACAGGCTGTTGATGGCACGGTAGGTGGTGATGGCGCCGAAGGGCGCCGGGCGGGTCGTCTCGACAGCGGCCATGGCTTTCATCCTTGTTCTCTTACTGCACAAATCGGAGGCTCATTCCTCCATGCCTTGCCAGATAGTCGTGCTGCATGTGCAAAGCAAGCGATGCGCAAGCAAGGCTGCCATGCAGGCGCTGCATGACGTGTGGCAAAATTTTGTCATTTTAATCAGACGTTTCCGGAGAGCAGGCGGAAGCGCGTCGCATTTCTTGCGCGATTCGTCGCATTTTGCAAGTGCAGAATATTGCGGTCCAGCAGGGCGTGCAGCGCGAAAGTCATTGGCGGATGTTCCCTTTTCGTGCTAGCCCTTGTGGCCACAAGAAGAACGGGGGGCAAGATGCGGGTCATCGGCATCGATCCGGGGCTCAGGAACCTTGGCTGGGGGGTGATCGACGTGGCGGGCTCGCGCCTGACCCATGTCGCCAACGGCATCTGCCATTCGGACGGCGCCGACGGTGACCTTGCCCAGCGGCTTCTGTCCCTGCATGCGCAGCTGACCGAAGTCCTGCAGCTGTGGCAGCCCGATGCGGCAGCGGTCGAGCATACCTTCGTCAACAAGGACGCCGTGGCGACGCTGAAGCTGGGCCAGGCGCGGGGCATCGCGCTGCTGGTTCCGGCGCAGTTCGGCCTTGCCGTGGGGGAATATGCGCCGAATGCGGTGAAGAAGACCGTGGTGGGCGTGGGCCATGCCGCCAAGGTCCAGGTGGACCATATGGTCAGGCTGCACCTGCCGGGGGTGAAGATCGCCGGGGCCGATGCGGCGGATGCGCTGGCCGTGGCGATCTGCCATGCGCATCATGTGCAATCCTCGGGTCGGCTCGCGGCGGCGCTGAGGGCGGCGGAATGAGGGTCGTTTCGTGATCGGACGGATTTCGGGGCGGCTGGACTGGCGCGGGTCCGACCATGTGCTGATCGACGTGCGCGGTGTGGGCTACATAGTCTATGTCAGCGACCGGACGCTGGCCGGGATGCCCTCGGTCGGGGAAGCGGTGTCGCTCTTTACCGACCTTCTGGTGCGCGAGGACCTGCTGCAGCTTTTCGGGTTTCCGACCATGCTGGAGAAGGAGTGGCACAAACTTCTGATGACCGTGCAGGGGGTGGGGGCCAAGGCCTCGATGGCGATCCTCGGAACGCTGGGGGCCGAGGGCGTGGGCCGGGCGATCACCCTGGGCGATGCGCGGTCGGTGCAGGCGGCACCGGGGGTGGGGCCCAAGCTTGCACAGCGGGTGATCCTGGAGCTGAAGGCCAAGGCACCTGGCGTGATGGCGGCGGGCGTGGGCCTGTCGTCGAAGGCGGCGGCGGAGGATGTGGTGATCGAAGAGGCGGCACCAGCCCCGCGCAAACCCGCCAAGGTGGACGAAGGCGCGGCGCGGCGAGCCTCGGCCGCTGCGGACGCGCTGTCGGCGCTGGTGAACCTTGGCTACGGCCAGGGCGAAGCGGCGCTGGCGGTGGCGACGGTAATGGGCGACCAGCCCGAGGCTGAGGCTGCCGTGGTGATCCGGGCGGCGTTGAAAGTGCTGGCTCCGAAATGAGTTCGGACCCGACCCTGCGTCCCGAACGGCTGCCCGAGGACACCGACAAGGCCCTGCGGCCGCAGATGCTGGCCGAGTTCATCGGGCAGGCGGAAGCGCGGGCCAATCTGGCGGTGTTCATCGAAAGCGCCCGGATGCGGGGCGAGGCGATGGATCACACGCTGTTCCACGGCCCCCCCGGTCTGGGCAAGACGACGCTGGCGCAGATCATGGCGCGGGAGCTTGGCGTGGGGTTCCGGATGACCTCGGGGCCGGTGCTGGCGAAGCCCGGCGATCTGGCGGCGATCCTGACCAACCTCGAACCGCGCGACGTGCTGTTCATCGACGAGATCCATCGCCTCAGCCCGGTGGTCGAGGAGGTGCTGTATCCAGCGCTGGAGGATTTCGCGCTGGATCTGGTGATCGGTGAGGGGCCTGCCGCGCGGACGGTGCGGATTGATCTGCAGCCGTTCACGCTGGTGGGCGCGACGACGCGGTTGGGGTTGTTGACGACACCCTTGCGCGACCGGTTCGGGATTCCGACGCGGCTGGAGTTCTATTCCGAGGCGGAGTTGTTCGAGATCGTCACTCGGGGCGCGCGATTGATGGGCGTTCAGGCCGAGGCCGAGGGCTGCCGCGAGATCGCGCGGCGGGCGCGGGGGACACCGCGGATCGCGGGGCGGCTGCTGCGCCGGGTGGTGGATTTCGCACTGGTCGAGGAAGGCGGGCGGATTTCCCGCGGGCTGGCCGACCGGGCGCTGACGCGGCTGGGGGTGGACAACCTTGGGCTGGACGGGGCGGACCGGCGGTATCTGGTGCTGCTGGCCGAGAATTACGGCGGCGGTCCTGTCGGGGTGGAAACGATCGCGGCGGCCTTGTCAGAACCGAGGGATGCCATCGAGGAGGTGATCGAGCCCTATCTGTTGCAGCAGGGCCTGATCCTGCGGACCCCGCGCGGACGGATGCTGGGGGCGAAGGCCTGGCGGCATCTGGGGCTGGAGGCTCCGAAGGTGGCGGGGCAGGCGGACCTGTTCGGCGGCAAGTGAATCGAGCGCGTTCCGCGCAAGCCTTCTGTCTCGTCGTCGGGCTTCGCCTCCTCCTCGGGCGATGGGGGTTTCACCCCCAAACCCCCAGAGTATTTTTGAAAAGAGCAAGGGCTTGTGCGGGATTCGTCCGGGATGCTAGCGCGGGGCCAGGATGCAAGGGGGCAGGGCATGGAGCCTGGCGCGATCGAGGCACTGTTTACCCGAAGTGACGGGAGCTACCTCTTTGCGCGCTGGGGGCGGCCGATCGTGCCGGTGGTCTTTGGCCTCGAGGACGCGAGCCTGGCGGTGTTCAAGGGGGCGTTCGAGGCGGTGGTGGCGCTGGCCGGGCATCGGATGGCGGAAACCGATCCGGAGCTGGGGGCGAACCTGATGGTCTTTGTCTTCCGGGACTGGGAGGAGCTTCTGGAGGTGCGGGACCTGGGGCGGCTGGTTCCGGAACTGCCGGGGCTGGTCGCAAGGGTGCAGGCGGCGGGGGCGAACCAGTACCGGAGCTTCCGGTTCGAGGCCTCGGGCGCGATCAAGGCGGCCTTTGTCTTCCTTCGGATGGATGCGGCGCTGGCGGGGATGGAAGCGGAGACGCTGGCGCTGGCTCAGGCGGTGCAGACCGTCGTCTTGTGGTCGGACCGGGCGTTCGACGGGACCTCACCCCTTGCCCGGGTGGGAAACCGGGGGATCCTGCGGCCGGAGATCGGGGCGGTGATCCGGGCGGGGTATGATCCGGTGCTGCCCGCAGTTGCCCGCGATCCGTCCCATGCCCTGCGGCTGGCCGCGCGGGTGCGGACGGGCTGAGATGTCCACGGTGGACAAACTCGAATCATATCGATTTTTCAATCTGTTGTCCGTGAGCGTTCAGGGTTTCTTAACCCCTGCCGAAAGCCCAAGTTCCGGCTTGCCGGTCTGTGCCGCGCCGCCTAGCCTTTGCCAGCCGCATGAGAGGCCGCATGACCCCGCACCAGTTCACCACCCGCGTCTATTATGAGGACACCGATCTGGCGGGGATCGTCTATTACGCCAACTACCTGAAGTTCATCGAGCGCGCGCGTACCGAATGGGTCGGCTCGCTTGGGGTCGACCAGATCGCGCTGAAGGCGCGGGAGGGGATCGTCTTTGCGGTGCGCCGGGTCGAAGCGGATTTCCTGCGCCCGGCGAGGTTCGGCGATGATCTGGTGGTGCAGACGAGTTTGCAGATGCTGGGCGGGGCGCGGATCGTGCTGGATCAGGCCGTCCTGCGCCGGGGCGAACGGCTTTTCACCGCGGTGGTGACGCTGGTCTGCCTGACCGAGGACGGTCACGCGGCGCGGTTGCCGCCGGACGTGCGGGCACGGCTGTCGGGGCCTTTGCACTGAGAAGGCGCATGGGCGGAATGCCCGCCCTGCAACCGTGCGGGCGGCGGTGACCGTCGGGATGACATCTTCCGTCATCTGGCGGCGAAACCCTGCCCAGCACAGACTTGTGTTGGCATTCCCCCTGCAACCTTGCTAGAATCCGGGGTAACGGAGCCGACCAACGGCCCGATCAACAAGAGCAGGCGTATGGAAACGGACACCCTTGCGATGGCGCAGGAGATTGATTTCTCCATGTTCGCCCTTTTTGCACGCGCATCCCTGACGGTGAAGATCGTCATGCTGATGCTGTTCATCATGTCATTCTGGTCCTGGGCGATCATCATCCAGAAGCACATCATGCTGCGCAAGGCGAAGGGCGAGGCCAGCGTCTTCGACCGGGCCTTCTGGTCGGGCGAGCCGCTGGATGAACTTTACGAAAAGATCGGGTCGGAGCCGCAGGGGCAGAGCGAGAAGATCTTTTCGGCGGGGATGCTGGAGTGGCGGCGAAGCCACAAGCAGGACGGCGGGCTGATCGCGGGCGCGCAGTCGCGCATCGACCGGGCGATGAACGTGGCGATCGCGCGGGAAAGCGAGTTCATGAACCGGGGCCTGAGTTTCCTTGCGACCACAGGGTCGACCGCGACCTTCATCGGCCTTTTCGGGACGGTCTGGGGCATCAAGCAGAGTTTCGAGCAGATCGCCATCAGTCAGAACACCAGCCTTGCCGTCGTGGCGCCCGGCATTGCCGAGGCGCTTCTGGCGACCGGCGTGGGGCTGGTGGCCGCCATCCCGGCGGCGGTCTTCTACAACAAGCTGTCCGCAGATATCGACCGGGTCCTGGGCGGCTATGAAAGCTTTGCCGACGAGTTTGCGACCATCCTGTCGCGCCAGCTGGATTCCTGAGCCATGGGCATGGGGGTTTCGGGATCGGCGGGCGGCGGTCGTCGGCGTCGGCGCGGCGGGCGGTCGTCCGCGATGCACGAGATCAACATCACGCCGATGGTCGACGTGATGCTGGTCCTTCTCATCATCTTCATGGTGGCCGCGCCGATGCTGACGGTCGGCGTCCCGATCAAGCTGCCGGAAACGGCGGCGGCGGCCTTGCCGACCGAGCAGGAGGAACCGCTGACGGTGACGATCACCGCGGACGGGCGGCTGGCGATCCAGACCACAGAGGTCTCGGACGCCGAGATGATCCCCAAGCTGACAGCCATCGCGGCCGAGCGGACCTCGCAGAAGATCTTCCTGCGGGCGGACGGGGCGATCCCGTATGAGCGCGTGGCGCAGGTCATGGGCGCGCTGAATGCGGGCGGTTTCAACGAGATCGGACTGGTGACTGACAGCCAGGGGCCAAGCTTTGGGGCGGAGAGCGCGTCTCAGGGTAAAAGCGACGGCGGCTGAGGCGGATGGAGACGCGGTTCCAGACAGGAACGGTTATTTCGGCAATCGGGCACGCGGGGTTGATCCTGTGGGTGCTGGTCGGCGACTGGCTGTTTGTGGCCTCGGCACCGCCGGAACCCATCGTCATGACGGTCTCGACCCTGACCAGCGCCGAATTCGATGCGCTGCAGGCGGCGTCGACGCCCGATCCGGTCGACGCACCCGCACCCGTGCGGCCGCAGGCACGGCCCGAGAAGATCGTGGAGCCGGAACCCGTGCCCGAACCGGAGCCGGTGCCGGAGCCCCTGCCGGAGCCGACCCCGGAGCCGACGCCCGAACCGACCCCCGAGCCGACCCCCGAGCCGACGCCCGGGCCGGCTCCAAGCGACATGACGCAGGCGGAGACGGAGCAGGTGCTGGAATCCGAATCGGTCGAGATCCAGCCAACTCCCGAGGCCGAAGAGATCATCGCGCCCGATCCGGTGCAGCCGGAAACCGAGGCGGAGACGTCCGATACCCCCGAACCAGCCGTCGCCGAGGACCCGGCGGCGACCGAGGTGGTGCAAGAGGAGCCGACCCAAGAGACTGTGGCCGCAGACACCGGCGACGTCACCCAGACCGAGGCGAATGTCGAGGATTCGGCCGAGACCGGGATGCAGACCTCGATCCGGCCCAAATCGCGTCCGGACCGCGCACCGGCACCCGAACCGGAGCCGAAGCCGGAGCCGGAGGTGGCGGCGGCCGAGCCGGTGGACGAGGCCGAGCCTGCGGAATCGGCGCAGCTGACCGTGCAGCCCGTCGACGATGCCGAAACGCAGGACGCCATCGACGCGCTTCTGGGCGAGGCATCCGCAGAGCCGGTCGAAGATGTCGCGGAGGCTGGCGGGCAGGATCTGCCGCAGGGGCCGCCGCTGACGGGTGGAGAGATGGGCAACATCTCGTCCGCGATCGCACGGAAATGGAATCTCGGGGCGTCTTCCACGGACGCGATGAGTTCGATGGTGGTGATCCGCGTGACCTTTGCGCAGGACGGTCGGCCGGTGAATTTCGAGCTTCTGGAATCGAACGGGCCGAGCCAGAGCGGGGTCGACAGGCTTTACGAAACGGCGCAGCGGGCGGTGAACCGGGCGAGCATGGACGGCGGACTTCCGCTGCCGCCGGAGAAGTATGATACCTGGCGCGTGCTTGACCTTGTCTTCGATGCCAATGGGATGAGAGCGCGATGACCGGGAACAGCACTTGCGATTTCCCCTTTTCTCCTGCCTGCGTGGCGGGCAAGCAAGAAACAGAAGAACGGAGCATGAGGCCGATGATCACACCCATGATGAAATCCCTTGCCGCGCTGGTGGCGGTCATGCTGGGCCTGCTGGCTCCGGCCCCGGTCCTGGCGCAGGAGCCGCCGCGGATCGTGATCGGGTCGGCGGTGATCGAGCCGATGCCGATCGCGGTGCCGACCTTCATCGACGAAGGGGGGGCTGGCGACTATGCGCGCGAGATCAGCCGGGTGGTGATCTCGGACCTGGAAGGCACCGGGTTCTTCCGCAACATCGGCGAAGAGGCGCAGATCAGCCGGGTGACCAGCTTTGACGCCGGAGTGGTTTTCGAGGACTGGAAGGCGATCAACGCTCAGGTGCTGGTGACGGGGGCGGTCAGCGTCGCGGGCGACCGGATCACCGTGAAGTTCCGGGCCTATGACGTCTTCAACGGCAACACGCTGGAAGGGGCCGCGCTGCAATTTGCCGGCACGACCGACGGCTGGCGGCGGATGGCGCACAAGGTGGCGGACGTGATCTATTCCAAGATCACCGGCGAGGGCGGCTATTTCGACAGCCGGGTGGTGTTCGTCAGCGAGAGCGGGCCGAAGAATGCGCGGCTGAAGCGGCTGGCGGTGATGGATTACGACGGAGCCAACGTGGCCTACCTGACGGACAGTTCGTCCATCGTGCTGGCTCCCCGGTTTTCGCCAGCGGGCGACCGGATCGTCTATACCAGCTTCGAGACCGGGTTCCCGCGCATCACGCTGATGGATGTGGCCAGCCTTGAACGGAGGGCGCTGGAGGAACAGCCGGGCACCATGACCTTCGCGCCGCGCTTTTCGCCCGATGGGCGGACCGTGGTGTTCAGCCTCGAACGCGGCGGCAACAGTGACATCTACCTGCTTGACGTCGGGTCCGGGGCCCTGAGCCAGCTGACCAACTCGCCATCCATCGAGACCGCTCCCAGTTTCAGCCCGGATGGCAGCCAGATCGTGTTCGAAAGCGACCGAACGGGCGGGCAGCAGATCTATGTGATGCCCGCGGGCGGCGGCGAGGGGACGCGGATTTCAGGCGGCGAAGGCCGCTATGGCACCCCGGTCTGGAGCCCGCGCGGCGACTACATCGCCTTCACCAAGCAGAACGCGGGACGCTTCCACATCGGCGTGATGCGCACCGACGGCAGCGAAGAGCGCCTGCTGACCGCCAGCTTCCTGGACGAAGGCCCGACATGGGCGCCGAACGGGCGGGTTCTGCTGTTCACCCGCGAAACCAGCGGAGAGGGCGGGCAGACCAGCCTGTGGTCGGTCGACATCACCGGGCGGAACCTGAAACAGATCCCGACCGATGGCCCGGCCAGTGACCCGGCCTGGTCGCCGCTTTTGCCTTGAATTGTGACGCGCCGCCGATTCCCTCGGCGGCGCAAAGCTGTTAATGTCCCTCTCGATCGAGCCAAAAAGAAGGATGCCCCTGATGACCCTCGTTGCGAAACCGCTTCTCCTGATTGCCTTTCTTGTCCTTACGGCCTGCAACAATCCTGACCGCTACGGTGCCGGCGGTCCGGGCGGTGCCGGCGGCGCGGGTGGCGCAGGCGGGATCGACACCACCGGTCTGGGCGATCCGTCGAACCCGACTTCCATCGCCTATTTCAACCAGACGGTTGGCGACCGGGTGCTGTTTGCGGTGAACGAGTCGACGATCTCGCCGGAAGGTCGCGCCGTGCTTGCGGCGCAGGCGCAGTGGCTGCTGACCAACCCGGGCTATGCCGCGATCATCGAAGGCCACGCCGACGAACAGGGCACTCGGGAATACAACCTCAACCTCGGAGCCAAGCGTGCGGCGGCAGTGCAGAACTTCCTGATCAGCCAGGGCGTGCCTGCAGGCCGGTTGCGGACGATTTCCTACGGCAAGGAGCGCCCGATCGAGGCCTGTTCGGCAGAGGCCTGCTATGCCAAGAACCGCCGTGCGGTGACGGTGCTGTCGGCCGGCGCCGGAGTCTGACACGATGATGCGGCGGCTTGGCCTGACCTTTGCCCTGTGTCTTCTGCCGGTCCTGGGCCAAGCCCAGGACCGGGCACAGACGCTGGCCGACATCCGCACCGAGCTGGGCGCGCTGGCGGCCGAGTTCAACGCGCTCAAGGCCGAGCTTGTCTCGTCCGGCGCTGCGGCGACAGGCGCTGCCGGGGGCGACGCCTTGCAGCGGATGGACACGATCGAGGCCGAGCTTGTCCGCCTGACCGCCCGCACCGAGGCGGTGGAGCTGAAGCTGAACCGGGTGGTGTCGGATGGCACCAACCGGATCGGCGACATCGAATACCGCCTGTGCGAAGCGACCGAAGGCTGTGATCCCGCGACCCTCGGTGCCACGCCGACGCTGGGCGATGCGGGCGGCGGGGCCGCGGCTCCGGTCGCGGCAGATCCGGGCACCGGCGCAGGCACGGCCCCGGCGACGGGCGGGACCGAGTTGGCCGTGGCGGAGAAGGAAGATTTTGACCGGGCCAAGGCGGTGCTCGCTTCGGGTGACTTTCCCGGAGCTGCTGCGCTCTTTGCGACCTATGCCCAATCCTATCCTGGCGGGCCGCTAGTCCCCGAGGCGCATTTCCTGCGCGGCGAGGCGTTGACCAAGCAGGGTGATACCGGCAATGCGGCGCGGGCCTATCTGGATGCGTTTTCGGCCGCGCCCGAGGGGCCTTTTGCCCCGGATGCCCTGCTCAAGCTGGGCGAAGGGCTGGGGGCCTTGGGCCAGGTGCCCGAGGCTTGCGTGACGCTGGGCGAGGTCGGAACTCGCTATCCCGGCAGCATGGCCGCGACGCAGGCGACCGTGGCGATGCAGGGGTTCGGGTGCCAGTAGACCGCGATCGGCTGGTCGGGCTGATCCGGGACGCGCTGCCACAGGGCGAGACCATCGGAGTTGCACTTTCGGGCGGTGGGGATTCCACCGCCCTTCTGCATCTCTGCCTGCGGGCCGGATTCCGGGTCGAGGCGGTGACGGTGGATCATCTGCTGCGGCCCGAAAGCACTGCCGAGGCCGCAGCGGCGGGCGCGGCCTGCGCGAAGCTGGGGGTTCGGCATGAGGTCCGGGTCTGGGACCATGGTCCGATCAAGGGCAACCTGATGGATGCGGCACGGCGGGCCCGGATGGGGCTGATCGGCGACTGGGCCCGGGCGCGCAGGATCGGGGTAGTGGCTCTGGGCCACACGCGCGATGACGTGGCCGAGACGGTGCTGATGGGGCTGGCACGGTCGGCGGGGCTTGCCGGTCTTTCGGGGATGCGACCGGATTGGGAGGAGGGCGGAGTGCGGTTCCTGCGGCCGATGCTGGGGGCCGGGCGCGCGGAGGTGCGGGACTGGCTGCGGGCCGAAGGGATCGGCTGGATCGACGATCCGACGAATGACGACGACCGCTTTGCCCGGGTGAAGGCGCGCAAGGCGCTGGCGGTGCTGGCACCCCTGGGTGTGACCGCCGAAGGGCTGTCGGACGTGGCGCGGCATCTGGCACAAGTGCAGGCCGCCTTGACGGTTCAGGTCGCGGCGGTCGCACGGCAGCGGGTGGTCGAGACGGCGGGCGCGCTGCGGTTTGACGCAGCTCTTTGGAGCGAACCGGTGGAAGTTCAGCGGCAGGTGGTTCTCGCGGGGCTGCAATGGCTTTCGGATGCCGGTTATGCCCCGCGCGCTGCCGAGGTGGCGCGACTGATGCAGGCCATGGCCGCGGGTCAGGACGCGACCCTGACCGGCTGCCGGGCGCGGAGCGGCTGGCTGATGCGCGAACCTCGCGCGGTCGGCGGCCCGGTGCCGGTGGGCGCGCTTTGGGACGGGCGCTGGCGGGTTGCGGGGCCTGCAGGAGAGGTTCGGGCGCTGGGGGCCGACGGGCTGCGGCAGGTGACGGACTGGCGCAAGACCGGGCTTCCGCGCGAAGTTCTTGTCGTCAGCCCTGCCGTCTGGCAGGGCGAGACGCTTCTGGCGGCCCCTCTGGCGGGGTTTTCGGCGCATTGGCAGGCGAAACCGGACCGACCATTCCACCTTTTCGGACTGGTGGATTGAACCTGCGGGCCAAAGGTTTATCTTACACGCAAAGTCGCCTTGGCCCCATGGGGGGCCGATGGCGCATCAGGGAGATCCCTTACCTTGGGTAATGCACGCAATATCGCCTTCTGGGTCGTGCTTCTGATTCTTGTGATGGCGCTGTTCCAGCTGTTTTCAGGCAACCAGACGACGATGTCTTCGCGGTCCCTGTCCTACTCGGACTTCATCGAAAGAGTGGACGCCGGGCAGGTGTCAAAGGTCTTGCTGGACGGCGAGCGCATCGTCGTCATCGGCAAGGACGGCAATTCCTATGTCGCGATCAAGCCGCCGGGGGACATTGTCACCGACAACCTGTCGCGCGACCTGATCGCCAAGGGGGTCGAGGTCGAGGCCGAGCCGCAGGCGCAATCCGGCTTCGTCTCGGTGCTGCTGTCGTTCCTGCCGTTCCTGCTGCTGATCGGGGTCTGGATCTACTTCATGAACCGGATGCAGGGCGGTGGCCGTGGCGGCGCGATGGGCTTTGGCAAGTCGCGCGCCAAGCTCTTGACCGAAAAGCAGGGCCGGGTGACGTTTGACGACGTGGCGGGCATCGACGAGGCCAAGGAAGAGCTTGAGGAGATTGTGGAATTTCTTCGGAACCCGCAGAAGTTCAGCCGTCTGGGTGGCAAGATTCCCAAGGGCGCGCTGCTGGTGGGGCCTCCGGGCACGGGCAAGACCTTGCTCGCCCGCGCGATTGCGGGTGAGGCGGGGGTGCCGTTCTTCACGATTTCGGGGTCCGACTTTGTCGAGATGTTCGTCGGTGTGGGTGCGTCCCGCGTGCGCGACATGTTCGAGCAGGCCAAGAAGAACGCGCCCTGCATCGTCTTCATCGACGAGATCGACGCGGTGGGCCGTGCGCGGGGTGTGGGCATCGGCGGTGGCAATGACGAACGCGAGCAGACGCTGAACCAGCTTCTGGTCGAGATGGACGGGTTCGAGGCGAACGAGGGTGTGATCATCATCGCGGCCACCAACCGCAAGGACGTGCTGGACCCGGCCTTGCTGCGTCCGGGCCGCTTTGACCGGCAGATCCATGTGCCGAACCCCGACATCAAGGGCCGCGAGAAGATCCTGTCGGTCCACGCCCGCAAGGTGCCGCTGGGGCCTGACGTCGACCTGCGGACCATCGCGCGGGGCAGCCCCGGGTTCTCGGGCGCCGACCTGATGAACCTCGTCAACGAGGCCGCGCTGATGGCCGCACGGGCCGGGCGGCGGTTCGTGACGATGATCGACTTCGAGAATGCCAAGGACAAGGTCATGATGGGGGCCGAGCGCCGCAGCATGGTGCTGACCCCCGAGCAGAAGGAAATGACCGCCTATCACGAAGCCGGCCATGCCATCGTCGGCATGAGCCTGCCGAAGTGCGATCCGGTCTACAAGGCCACGATCATCCCGCGCGGCGGCGCCCTTGGCATGGTGATGAGCCTGCCCGAGATCGACCGGCTGAACTGGCACCGCGACCAGTGCGAAGAGCGTATCGCCATGACGATGGCAGGCAAGGCGGCCGAGATCATCAAATGGGGCGAGAATTCCGTGTCGAACGGTCCGTCGGGCGACATCCAGCAGGCCAGTGCGCTGGCCCGCGCGATGGTGCTGCGCTGGGGCATGTCGGACGTGGTCGGCAACATCGACTATGCCGAGGCGGCAGAGGGCTATTCCGGCAACACCGGCGGCTTCTCGGTCAGTGCCGAAACCAAGCGGCTGATCGAGCAGGAAGTGAAGCGGTTCATCGACGAAGGCTATGAGACCGCCCGCCGCATCCTGCTGGAAAAGCAGGAGGAATGGGAGCGGCTTGCCAAGGGGCTGCTGGAATACGAAACCCTGACGGGCGACGAGATCCGCAAGGTGATCGCGGGGGAATCCCTTGGGGGCGATGACAGCGCGGACAAGCCGTCGTCGGGCGGCGGCACGGCGTCGGTTGCGGCGATCCCGAAGACCAAGGTGCGCGCGAAGAAGCCGGGAACCGATCCGCAACCCGCCCCGCTTTGACAGGAAAGGCTCCGCATCGCGGGGCCTTTTTCTTGTATTGTCCAGCGGCTAGTCTTCGCGCGACACCCGACGGAGACAGCGCATGATCACGGCATACAGGTCCTCGCAAGACCGACTTCACAAGCTTGACCTGTCGGAAACTCATCTGAGCGAGGCGATCTGGATCGACCTCGACTGTCCGAGCGATGCCGAGGAGGACGCGGTCGAGGCGGCGCTGGGGCTGGATATCCCGACCCGCGAGGACATGCAGGAAATCGAAGTGTCCTCGCGCATCTACCGCGAGGGCGGCGCGCTGTTCCTGACGGCGCAGGTCGTCGCCAGCCATGACGGGCGCGATACCGAGATCGGCCCCGTCACCTTCGTCGTGCGGCCCGACCGGCTGGTGACGGTCCACTATCACCACCCCGGTTCGCTGAAATACTTCGCCGAATGGGCCGCCCGGCATGACACGGCGCTTGCTTCGGGGCTGGACACGCTGCTGGCCCTGCTGGAGGCGGTGGTGGACCGGCTGGCCGACATTCTTGAAGGCGAGGCGCGCAAGCATGACGCGCTGTCGAAGGCGATCTTTGCGGCGCATCGGCCTTCGGGGAGAGCGGAAACCCTGCCGGTCGTGCTGCAGCGGATCGGTCGCGCGGAAGACCTGAATGGCAAGATCAACGAAAGCCTCGCAACGCTGGCGCGGCTGGTGGGCTACCTGACCGCATCGGCCGAACATCCGGACGGTCTGACGCTGAGCGCCGGTGAAAAGCCGGTCGCGCGGACCCTGTTGCAGGACATCCGGTCCTTGCGCGAGGTGGCGATGGCACAGGCCGACAAGGTGCGGTTCCTGCTCGACGCAACGCTGGGGGTGATCAACATCCGCCAGTCCGATGTGATCAAGATCTTTTCGGTCGTGGCCTTCGTCTTCCTGCCGCCGACCCTGATCGCCAGTGTCTACGGGATGAACTTCGACGTCATGCCGGAGCTGAAATGGACCTGGGGGTATCCGATGGCGCTGGGGCTGATGGTGCTGTCCGCGCTGGTGCCCTATTTGGTTTTCCGGTGGAAGAAGTGGCTGTAGGTTCAGCCCGCCCCCCCCCCCGGTTTCGCCGTTTCCGTTCCTAGAGTCTGTCTGACGCTGATAGAAGCGCCAAACAGCCTCCAGGTTCCTGGTGGTCGCGTGTCTTTCGCCAAAACCGGATTTCACTTTTGTCGGACACGCTCCTAGTCCATGAGGCCCTGAATGCCCACACTTGTCCCCTCTGCCTATTCGGCCAAGGTCGTCTGGCTGGGCTACCAGCCAGTGCCGGTAGAGCAACTTGTCATCACCTCGGTCCCGGTGTCGGAGATGGCGCTGAGCTTTGCCGGGTTTGACGGCGAAGTTCATGCCGGAGAGACGCGGCCCTCGTGCAGCCGGGTGCTGAAGCAGCATCCGCGGGGCACGACGATCCGCAACGTCCGCCAGCTGTGCGTCGTAAGCGCCGAGGAGATGGCCGAGGTGGCCCGCGACATGGGGCTTTCCGCCATGGATTATGCCTGGGTCGGGGCGTCGCTGGTGCTGGACGGCATCCCGGACCTGACGCATCTGCCGCCTTCCAGCCGGTTGCAAGGCCCGGATGGGGTGACGCTGGTGGTGGACATGGAGAACCTGCCCTGCCAGGAACCCGCCGTCACCATCGGGAAGGCGCGGCCCGGCCAGGGCAAGGGGTTCAAGGCGGCGGCTGCGGGCAAGCGCGGGGTGACGGCCTGGGTAGAGCGGGAAGGGGTGTTGCGGCTGGGCGATCTTGTCACGCTGCATCTTCCGGCGCAGAAGCCCTGGGCGGCAGGTCGCGAGGCATAGATGGAATGATTGTTCCAAATCGGGAAAGTTTCACATAGACGTTCCGCAGTTTCCAATCGGAAACAGGGTCTGGCGAATTTCGCGGGTTTCAGGTCGTAAAACGACTTCGGAAGGAGCGTCTTGCCCGGTATCACGTCGCAAACGGAACGACTTGCCCGCCTCAGGAGACGCACATGGCCTTCAAGACCGACATCGAGATTGCGCGCGAAGCGAAGAAGAAGCCGATCATGGAGATCGGGGCCAAGCTGGGCATCCCTTCGGAACACCTGCTGCCCTATGGGCACGACAAGGCCAAGGTCAGCCAGGACTTCATCAAGTCGCTGGCGGGTCGTCCCGATGGCAAGCTGGTGCTGGTGACCGCGATCAATCCGACCCCGGCGGGCGAGGGCAAGACCACGACCACGGTGGGTCTGGGCGATGGTCTGAACCGGATCGGCAAGAAGGCTGTTGTCTGCATCCGCGAGGCCAGCCTTGGCCCGAACTTCGGGATGAAGGGCGGGGCGGCGGGCGGCGGAATGGCGCAGGTCGTGCCGATGGAGGAGATGAACCTTCACTTCACCGGCGATTTCCATGCGATCACCTCGGCGCACAACCTGCTGTCGGCGATGATCGACAACCACATCTACTGGGGCAACGAGTTGGACATCGACGCGCGGCGGATCGTCTGGCGTCGGGTGATGGACATGAACGACCGCGCGCTGCGCGACATCGTGGTGAACCTGGGCGGTGTCGCCAACGGCTTCCCGCGCCAGACCGGGTTTGACATCACGGTTGCCTCGGAAGTCATGGCGATCCTGTGTCTGTCGAACGACCTGGATGACCTGCAGAAGCGTCTTGGCGACATCGTTGTCGCCTATACCCGCGACAAGAAGGCGATCTACTGCCGCGACATCAAGGCCGACGGGGCGATGACCGTGCTTCTGAAGGACGCGATGCAGCCGAACATCGTGCAGACGCTGGAGAACAACCCTGCGTTCGTCCACGGTGGCCCGTTTGCCAACATCGCGCATGGCTGCAACTCGGTCATCGCGACCAAGACCGCGCTGAAGCTGGGCGAGTATGTGGTGACCGAAGCCGGGTTCGGGGCTGACCTCGGGGCCGAGAAGTTTTTCGACATCAAGTGCCGCAAGGCTGGGCTGAAGCCCTCGGCGGCGGTGATCGTGGCCACGGTCCGCGCGATGAAGATGAACGGCGGGGTGGCGAAGGCCGACCTTGGGGCGGAAAACGTCGAGGCCGTGAAGAAGGGTTGCCCGAACCTTGGCCGGCACATCGGCAACGTGAAGTCGTTCGGCGTCCCGGTGGTGGTGGCGATCAACCACTTCTACAGTGACACCGACGCCGAAGTGGCTGCGGTGAAGGCCTATGTCGCCGAACAGGGTGCCGAGGCGATCCTGTGCAAGCACTGGGCTTTGGGGTCGGAAGGCATTGAAGAGCTTGCGAAAAAGGTCGTGCAGATGGCGGAGTCCGGCTCGGCCAACTTCGCGCCGCTTTACCCCGATGACATGCCGCTGTTCCAGAAGCTGCAGACCATCGCCAAGCGGATCTACCATGCCGACGACGTGATCGCCGACAAGTCGATCCGCGACCAGCTGAAGACCTGGGAAGCGGCGGGCTACGGTCATCTGCCGATCTGCGTGGCGAAGACCCAGTATTCCTTCACCACCGACCCGACCGTGCGCGGTGCGCCGACGGGCCACACAGTTCCGGTCCGCGAAGTGCGGCTGTCGGCGGGCGCAGGCTTCATCGTCGCGATTTGCGGTGAGATCATGACCATGCCGGGCCTTCCCAAGGTGCCCTCGGCCGAAGTGATCCGGCTGAACGACGCGGGCAACGTCGAGGGGCTGTTCTAAGGGGCGCATTGCTCTTGGCGGGCAGTCCCCTTATCTCGGGGGCAGCCTGCCAAGGGAGAGTTTCGATGCGGAAGCCCGCTGACTGCACCTCGATGGCCCAGATCCGGGCCGAGATCGACCGGCTGGACGAAGACCTCGTCCGGCTGTTCGCCGCGCGCGCGGGCTATATCGACCGGGCGGCGGAGATCAAGGCCGAGGTCGACCTGCCTGCAAGGATCGGGTCGAGGGTCGAGGAAGTCGTGGGAAATGTCCGCCGCCATGCCGAAACCTACGGGCTGCCGCCCGATCTGGTGGAGAAGCTCTGGCGGCGGCTGATCGACTGGTCCATCGCTCGGGAAGAGAGCCGTTTGGGGCCGGACAGTTTGCGGAAGGGCTAGGCCTGGGGGCCGGCCGTGAAGGAGTGACGGAATGACGGCCAAGGTGATCGACGGCAAGGCTTTTGCGGCCACAGTGCGGGCCCAGGTGGCGGGGCATGTGGCGCGGCTGAAGGAAGAGCATGGGCTGACCCCCGGTCTGGCGGTGGTGCTGGTGGGGGAAGACCCGGCGTCGCAGGTCTATGTCAGGAACAAGCACGCCTCGACCATCGAGGTCGGAATGGCATCTTTCGAACATCGGCTCGACGCTTCGACGGGCGAGGCGGAACTGCTGGCGCTGATCGACGCGCTGAATGCGGACCCCAAGGTGCATGGGATTCTGGTGCAACTGCCGCTGCCGGGGCATCTGAACTCGGAGCTGGTGATCAACCGGATCGACCCGGCGAAGGATGTGGACGGGTTTCATATATCGAACGTCGGCCTCCTTGGGACCGGGCAAAAGTCGATGGTGCCCTGCACGCCCCTTGGCTGCCTGATGATGCTGCGTGATCACCATGGGAAACTGGCCGGGCTGAACGCGGTGGTGGTGGGGCGCAGCAATATCGTCGGCAAGCCGATGGCGCAGTTGCTGCTGGGCGACAGCTGCACGGTGACGATCGCGCATTCGCGGACGAAGGACTTGGCCGAGGTGTGCCGCCGTGCAGATATCCTCGTGGCCGCAGTCGGACGGCCCGAGATGATCACCGGCGACATGGTGCGGCCGGGGGCCACGGTGATCGACGTGGGCATCAACCGGACCCTACGCGACGGCAAGGCCAAGCTTGTGGGCGACGTCCACTATGAAAGCGCGGCGGCAGTGGCCGGGGCGATCACTCCGGTGCCGGGCGGGGTGGGGCCGATGACGATTGCCTGCCTCTTGGCGAACACGCTGACCGCCTGCTGCCGGGCGAACGGACTGGCCGAGCCTGAGGGGCTTACGGCATAGGTCCGCCTGAAGGCACACCCTACCGGGGCATCGGGATTGCAAGGACGCTCGGACCGGTAAGGATGGCCAGCGCGTCCCTTGCCATCAGGGTGGTCAGGGTCGCGTCATGACTGTGCAGACCACCCGTATAGACGCCGTAGGCGGGCAGGATCAGACGTTGGGCATCGACCAGGAAGCACGGTTTCGACTGCCCGGCGAGGCGAGCTTTCGGGTGGTAATGGCCCGAAATCTCGGCCGGTTCCGGCGGCTCGGCAATGTGGCGGAAGGTGAAGGGCGATAGCTTCAACTCCGCCCGGTGGGTGCCGCCGATCTCGATGGGGCCGGGATCGTGGTTGCCGGTGATCCAGGTCCATTGTTTGCCAGCCATGAGGCGGGCGAGCCAGAGGCGGGCAGCGTCCTCGACCCCGTCCAGTGCCGCGAGGTCGTCGAAACTGTCGCCAAGGCAAATCACGGATTCTGCCGTCGTGGCCTCAAGGTCGCGGTCGAGCTTTTCCAGCGTGGCCTGCGTCTCGTAGGGCGGCAAGAGGGTGCCACCGCGGCGGGCGAGGCGTTCGGATTTGCCCAAGTGCAGGTCCGAGACGACAAGCAGACTCCGATCCGGCCAGAAGAGTGCGCCGGAGGACAGGGCATACAGGGTGGCACCGGAAAAGGTGAAGCGATAGCCTGTCATGCCGCCTGTGTGGCAAAGGACATGGGCCGGTGCAAGCGGGCAGGTCGCTGCAAAAGCTAGGGCGCACCAACCATGGCATCCCATTTGCCGGCGACGAGCGCCGTGCTTTCGGCGCGTTGCTCGTAGGTCGGAAACTGGGCGACGGTGTAGATGAGGTTTGACGGCCTGCCTTCGGTCAGGTCGTCCGGAAGCAGATCCCAGTCCGCAAGGTCCGACCAGTTGATCGGGTTGCAATCGCCCCGGAGAAGTTCGGACTGACTGATGTACGAGTAGAAATGCTCGAACCAGAGCTTCGCTGCATTGGGATGGGGCGCTGCGGCACTGATAGCCATCACATGAATGTCGGCGGTTGCGCCACGCATCGGGATGACGATCTTCAGCGCGGCGGTTCCGGCCGTTGCCTCGCGCGCTGCCAGCGCATCCGCATCCGACAGGATCAGGATCGGCGTGGTGCCATCGGCAACGGTTTCGGGCGTGCCAGCAACCTTGGCCAAATTGCCTGCTGCGGCGACTGCGGCAAAGTGGTCGAGGCCCCGCGCCGCTGCGGATAGTCCCGGTTCGGCAAGGGCATTGCCCGCGGACAGGACTGCCAGCGCCACCATCGGCGATGCGGAGGGATCGGCCGGAAGGGCGATCTGCCCGGCAAAGTCCGGTTTCAGAAGATCGACCCAGTCTTTCGGCGGATTCGGCACCGCGTCCGTGTTCACGAGCATCGCAGCCACGTAGAAATACGCACCACTCCAGTAGCGATCCCCGTATTCGACATCGTAGGCCGGGAGCGGCAACTCATTCAGATTGTTCGCGATATAGGGTTGCAACAGCCCCTCTGCCTTGGCGGACGGGCCGGACAGATAGTCCAGCTGCACCACATCCGGTATCTCGGTCCCCGGATATTCGCCCGCAGTTCGCAGCCGTGCCAGTTGCTCTTCCGACGTCGCCTCAGGCATCAGCTCCGTCACCGCAATGCCGGGGTTTTTCGAGACAAAACTGTCGATGATCGTGCCAAAGCTGCATCTGTCTCGCGAAAAGCCAGCCAGATTGAGCGCCCCTTCTTCCAGGGCTTTGTCCTTGATCACGCCCAAATCCTCGGCCCGCGCCCCGGCGGGCATGGTGACCAGGGTCAGGGCAAAGGAGATTGCGGCCAACCTGATGTGCAAGACCATTTCCGCCTCCTTGTGCTTGCCCGAAGTTTCGGACCACGAAAGGACTCGGCGCCAGGACTTTTGACGTCACGCCGATTGTGAACCTGTCCCCGCAGCCGATCAAGCTCCACGTCTCCGACCGCTTCCGGAGAGCGGCCCGGCTGTCAGGCAAGGCCTGCGGCTTCCATCAGAGCCTGGGCCTGGGTTGAAGCGAGTCGGTCGCGGCCCTCGCCGTGGACGGGGATGCGGCCGGGCTCGAAGAAGAGTGGGGCGGCGAGCGGGGTGACGCGGTTGAGGCGGATCAGGTCGATGCGGGGGCCGGTGCGGGGGCCGGTGCGGGGGCCGGTGCGGGCGAGCATGGCCTCGATGCGGGAAAAGTCGATCAGGCCGCGCAGGGCCTCTTCCCGGGTGATCCGGAGGAGGAGGTGGTCGGGGTCGTAGCGGCGCAGCGTGTCGTAAAGGATGTCGGTGGAGAAGGTGGCCTGCCGCCCGGTCTTGCGGCGGCCCTGATGACTGCGCTCGATCAGGCCCGAAATGATGGCGGTCGTGCGGAAGGTGCGCTTCATCACGGCATTGCCGGAAAGCCAGGTGTCGAGGCCGTCGCGCAGGGTGTCGAGGTCGAAGAGGGGGGCGGGGTCGGTGACGGGATCGAGGCCCCAGATCAGGGTTGCGTAATCGGTGGCAACGAAGCCGAGGGGGGCCAACCCTTGGGATTCCATCTGTTTTGTCACGAGAAGGCCGAGGGTCTGCTGGGCGTTGCGGCCTGCGAAGCCGTAGACGACGAGGTGCTCGCGCCCGTCATGGGGGAAGGATTCAAGGAGGAGGGAGTCGGGGTCGGGCAGGCGGGAGACTTCGCGCTGACGGCTGAGCCACCAGGCGGTGTGGGCGGGGAGGTCGGGCCAGGTTTCCTGCTGGAATATCTGGAGAATCCGGTCGGCGAGGAGCGTGGAGGTGGCGAACTTGGTGCCGTTGAACACGGCGACCTTTGGGTCGCGGCCTGGGGTTTTGGAAACCTCCACCGTCATCTCGCGCAGGCCCTCGTAGCGGACGATCTGGCCGCCGATCAGGAAGGTGTCGCCGGGGGTGAGGGTGGCAGCGAAGCTCTCCTCGACCTCACCCAGGGGGCTGCCGTGGTTGCGCAGGCGAACTTTCAGCGTCTCGATGTCGATGATCGTGCCGAGGTTCTGGCGGATCAGGGCAGCGGCGCGGGGGTCGCGCAGGTGCCATTTGCCTTGGGTGAGCTTCAGGCGCTGCCAGCGGTCGTAGGCTTTCAGCGCGTAGCCGCCGGTGGCGGTGAAGTCGAGGCAGGCGTCGAATTCCGGTTTGGTAAGATGGGCATAGGGGCCGGCCGTGATGACCTCGGCGTAAAGCTGGTCGGCGTCAAAGGGACCAGCGCAGGCGGTGGCGAGGATGTGCTGGCAGAGGACGTCCCTTGGCCCCGGTCCGCGCGGCTCTCCGTCAAGGGTATGGGCGCGGACGGCGTCCAGCGCCGCCTGGCATTCCACCACCTCAAAGCGGTTGGCAGGGACCAGCAGGGCCTTGGACGGCGCGTTGTAGCGGTGGTTGGCGCGGCCGATGCGCTGGACGAGGCGCTTGACGTTCTTCGGCGCGCCGACCTGGATCACAAGGTCAACGTCGCCCCAGTCGATGCCGAGGTCGAGCGAGCCGGTGCAGACGACGGCCCTGAGCGCCCCCGCAGTCATGGCCTGCTCGACACGCTCGCGCTGTTCGCGGCTGAGCGAGCCGTGGTGGATGCCGATGGGGAGGTCTTCGGTGTTGGCAAGCCAGAGGTCGTGGAAGAAAAGCTCGGCCTGCGCGCGGGTGTTGTGGAAGATGAGGGTGGTCCTGTGGCGGGTGATCTCGTTCAGGATCGCGGGGATGGCGTAACGGCCACCGCCGCCGCTCCACGGTGGGGGGGCGTCGATGTCCAGCATCCGGATGTCGGGGTCGGGGCCGGGGTCGGCCTGCAGGATCGTCGTCCGGGGGCTGAGGAAGCGGGCAAGCGCCGGGGGGTTTTCCACGGTGGCGGAAAGTCCGACGCGGCGGAGGGTGGGGTTCAGCGATTGCAGCCGGGCGATCTGCAGGACAAGCTGGTCGCCGCGTTTGCTTTCGGCCAGCGCGTGGATTTCGTCGATGATGACCCGTTGCAGCCCTTGGAATATCCGGGGGGCGTCTTCGTAGCTGAGGAGGAGGGCGAGGCTTTCCGGCGTGGTCAGCAGGATGTGCGGCGGGTCGGCGCGCTGGCGGCGGCGCTGGGTGGTGGAAGTGTCGCCGGTGCGATCCTCGACCCGGATTTGCAGCCCCGCGCCTTCGATGGGCGTGCGCAGATTGCGGCCGATGTCGGCGGTGAGGGCCTTGAGGGGGGAGACGTAAAGGGTGTGCAGTCCGGGAGGGGGATGTGTTCCGAGGTCCGCAAGGGTGGGAAGGAAACCTGCAAGCGTCTTGCCGCCTCCGGTCGGGGCGATGAGGAGCGTGGCGGGGTCGTTCGCCTTGGCCAGCATGTCGATCTGGTGGGGGTGGAGGGTCCAGCCCTTCGTGGCGAACCAGGTGGAGAGGGCTGGGGGGAGCATGGTCATGCGGCAAGAGATAAGGCGGGAAGCGGGTCTGGGGAACGGGGCGGGGCGTCAGGTCAGTTAACCGTTTGAAGAAGCTGAAGATTTTATGTCTCACTTCAATCTTCCCTGCATCTTACTTCGCGCAATACGTCGAACGCGTCAGCCATCCGGTGCGAATCGCTGCGGCGGTCGCCGATGCGGTTCGACAGCAAGGCGAAGAATTTTCGGAGAAAATTCTTCTTTGCGGACGGATTTCCCGGCTGGGCTGGCGGAGGCCGGGAGCTTGGGCTTTTCGGAGAAAATTCTTCCTGGCCATCCGCCAATTCGCTTGCCGGAACCAGGGCTCCCGCCTAATCCGGGCGGATGAGACTTTTATTCCTTGGCGATGTCGTCGGTCGGTCTGGCCGAACGGCGGTGGTGGAGCGGCTGCCGGGGCTAAGGCAGGCCTGGGGCCTGGATTTCGTCGTGGTGAATGGCGAGAACGCGAGCCAGGGTGCCGGGTTGACGGGCGACCATGCCAAGGAGCTGCTGGCGGCGGGGGCGGATTGCCTGACGCTGGGCGACCATGCCTTCGACCAGAAGGACATGCTCAGCTTCATCGAGACGGAGCCGCGGATCGTGCGGCCGCTGAACTTCTCGAAGGTCGCGCCGGGGCGGGGGTTCCGGGTGTTCGAGGCGACCCAGGGCCGCAAGGTTCTGGTGACGCAGGCCCTGGGGCAGGTGTTCATGAAGCGGCCCTTCGATGACCCGTTCAGCGCCCTGGAAACCGTGCTGAAGCAGCACACGCTGGGCGGCGTGGTGCAGGCGGCGATTGTCGATTTCCATGCCGAAGCCACCAGCGAAAAGATGGGCATGGGGCATTGGTGCGACGGAATGGCAAGCCTTGTCGTCGGCACCCATACCCATGTGCCGACAAGCGACACGATGATCCTTGCGAAGGGCACGGCCTATCAGTCGGACGCAGGCATGTGCGGCGATTATGACAGCGTCATCGGGATGGAGAAGCTGGAGCCCCTGCGCCGCTTCCTCACGGGCATGGCGAAAGGGCGTTTCGAGCCTGCAAATGGCGAGGCGACGCTGTCGGGGGTCTATGTCGAGACCGATGACAGGACGGGGCTGGCGCAGAAGGTCAGGATGATCCGGGTCGGCGGGCGGTTGCAGGAAGCGACTCCTTGAGCGGGGCAGCGCACCATCGCTGGCTTTACGCGGGAGTGCTGATTGCGCTGGGCGTCGGCTGGGGCAGCACGCAGGCGCTGGGCAAGATTGCCGCCTCGACCGGACACGGGCCGTTCGGGCTGATCGTCTGGCAGGGCGTGATCGGTGTGGCGGTGCTGGGGGCGTTGACGCTGGCGCGGGGCAGGCGGCTGCGGCTGACCTGGGCGGCGCTGCGGTTCGCGGTGGTCATCGCGATGGTGGGGACGGTGCTGCCGACCTATACGTTCTACACCTCGGTCGTGCATCTCCCGGCCGGGATCATGTCGGTGCTGATTTCCGCCGTTCCGCTGTTTTCCTTTCCGATGGCGATGGCATTGGGGATGGACAGGTTTTCCTCGCGGCGGCTGTTCGGGCTGATCTGCGGTCTGACCGGGGTGGCGCTGATCGCCCTTCCGGGTGCGAGCCTGCCGGACCCTGCCCTGGCGATCTGGGTGCCCTTTGCGCTGCTTGGGCCGCTGTTCTATGCGGCCGAGGGCAACATCGTGGCGCGCTGGGGCACCTTTGGCCTCGACCCGGTGCAGGTGATGTTCTGGGCAAGTCTGCTTGCGACGGTGATCACCTTGCCGGTGGCCGTGCTGACCGGTCAGATGTTTTCCCTGTCGCCGTTCGGTCGGCCCGAGGCGGCGCTGGTGTTCAATTCGGGGCTGCATGCGCTCTTGTATGCAAGCTATGTCTGGTTGAACGGCAGGGCCGGGGCGGTCTTTGCGTCGCAGGTGGCCTATTTCGTCACCGGGTCAGGTGTGTTCTGGGCGATGGGGCTCTTGGGCGAGCGGTTCTCGCCGGTGGTCTGGCTGGCGCTGGCGGTGATGCTGGTGGGCGTGGCACTGGTGCAGCCGCGCGAGCGGGCGATGGTGGTGGAGGCCTGATGTTCGGATTTTCGATCCCGGCAGAGGCGCAACCCTGGGTGGCGCTTTCGATTCTGGTGGTGATGTTCGTCCTGTTCGTGCTGGAGCGGACCCCGGTCGAGGTGACCGCGATCGGCGGGGCGACCCTGATGCTGGTCCTCGGCATCCTGCCGCTGAAGGAGGCGACGTCGGTCCTGTCGAACCCCGCACCCTGGACCATCGCGATGATGTTTCTGGTGATGGGGGGCATGGTACGGACGGGCGCGGTCGAGGCGGTGATTTCCGCCGTGACACGCCATGCCGGCGACCGGCCGAAACTGACCGTCGTGGTCCTGATCGGGTCGATCGCGGTGGCGTCCGCCTTCATGAACAACACGCCGCTGGTGGCGGTGATGATCCCGGTGGTGATGCAGCTGGCGATCAGGATCGGGACGGCCCCGTCCAAGCTGATGATCCCGTTAAGCTACATGACGGTGCTGGGCGGGATGATCACGCTGATCGGCACCTCGACCAACATCCTGGTGGACGGCGTGGCGGCAGAGCGGGGTCTGGAGCATTTCAGCCTGTTCGAGATCGCCCCTCTGGGGATCGCCGTGACGCTGGCGGGCGGTGCGTTCCTGATGCTGTTCGGGGACCGGCTGTTGCCCGTGCGGCAGTCGATGGGGGTGCTGCTCAACGACAAGCGGAAGATGAAGTTCTTCACCGAAGTCGCGGTCCCCGAGGACAGCAGCCTGATCGGCCAGCCGGTGATGGACATCGACATCTTCAAGCGCGACGGGGTGCGGGTGATCGACGTCTTGCGCGGGGATGCAAGCCTGCGGCGCGATCTGGCCCCGGTGCTGCTGGAGGCCGGTGACCGGGTGGTGCTGCGCACCGAGATGACCGAGCTGATGGGTCTGCATGCGCGCAAGGACGTGCATCTGGTGGACAAGCTGAGTTCGGTGAAGACCGAGACGGTCGAGGTTCTGATCGGACCGGGCTGCCGGATGGAGGGGCACCGTCTGGGCGACCTGCGCCTGCGTCGCCGCTATGGCGTCTATGTGCTGGCCGTGCATCGGCACAACCAGAATATCGGGCGTCAGCTGGACGATCTGATCGTGCGGGTCGGCGACACGCTGCTTCTGGAAGGCACGATCGAGGACATTCAGCGGCTGGCGGCCGAGATGAACCTTCTGGACGTGAACCGTCCGCGCGTGATGGCGTTCCGGCGGGCGAAGGCTCCGATCGCGCTGGCGGCGCTGGCGCTGATCATCACCCTGTCCGCGCTGGATGTGGCCCCGATCCTGCCGCTGGCGCTGATCGCGGTGGCGGGCATCCTGATCACACGCTGCGTGGACAGCGACGAAGCGTTTTCCTTCGTCGACGGGCGGCTTCTGGCGATGATCTTCGCCATGCTTGCCGTGGGCGAGGGGCTGGACCAGTCGGGCGCGGTCGGGATGATCGTGACGGCGCTGGCCCCGTGGTTGAAGGGGCTGGGGCCTTTCGCGCTGATCCTGGCGGTCTATTTCATCGGGCTGATCCTGACCGAGTTCCTGTCCAACAACGCCGTGGCGGTGATCTACACGCCCGTCGCGATCGAGCTGGCGCAGAGCCTTGGCTACGACCCGAGACCCTTCGTCGTCGCGGTGATGTTCTCTGCCACGCTCGCCTTTGCGACGCCGGTGGGGTATCAGACCAACATGATGGTCTACGGGCCGGGGGGCTACAGGTTCTCGGACTTTGCCCGGGTCGGAGTGCCCCTCAACATCATCGTGATGCTGGTCAGCTGCACGCTGATCCCGCTGATCTGGCCACTGTAACAGGCCGCTGCAAGGAGACGACCGGATGCGCCGACTGGTGATGGCAGGATTCTTGGCCGGATGCGTGGGGGCCGGTCAGCCACCGGTGCCGCAGGCGGCGCGGCTGTCGGCAGAGGTGCTGACGGTGACGTTGGCGGATGGCACCGTCTGCCGGGCGGACTGGGCCGCGGCGGGCGGCTCGGGCCGGTTTCAGGACTGCGGACCCGGGTTCGGCTACGCTGTCAACGAGGTGCGGGATCCGAACATCCTGCGCCAGCTCTTCACCGGGCTGACCGACGCGCTGGACGCAGAGGGAGCGGTGCCGCCGATGGCAGAAGTGGTCATCACCGATGCCATGGGGCAGGACCATGTTTTCGTGTCGCCGCCGCCCCTGGACCTGTCGGACGACTAGACGCGGGGTTGCCCTTCTTCGCCCGGGCGGTGTAGAGGACGCCAGCATCGAAATGGGACCGAGGGGACGGCCATGGCAGGCCATTCGAAATGGGCGAATATCCAGCATCGCAAGGGCAAGCAGGACAAACTGCGCTCGAAAGCGTTTTCCAAGCTGTCGAAGGAAATCACCGTCGCGGCCAAGATGGGGATGCCAGACCCTGACATGAACCCGCGTCTGCGGCTGGCGATCAAGGCGGCGAAGGCCATGTCGATGCCGAAGGACGTCATCGACCGGGCGATCAAGAAAAGCCAGATGGGCGACGGGGCGGACTATACGGAAATCCGGTATGAGGGATACGGCGTCAACGGCATCGCGATCATCGTCGAGGCGCTGACCGACAACCTGAACCGCACCGCGTCGAATGTGCGGTCGTATTTCAGCAAGTGCGGCGGCAATCTTGGCACCACCGGGTCGGTCGCGCACAGCTTTGACCGTGTCGGCGAGATTTCCTATCCGGCAAGCGTCGGGTCTGCCGACGACGTGATGATGGCCGCGCTTGATGCGGGCGCGGATGATGTCGAGAGCGACGAGGACGGCCACTGGGTCTATTGCCAGGTCGAGAACCTGTCCGAAGTCTCGGACGCGCTGGAAAAGGCGCTGGGGGAATCGACGGAATCTAAGCTGGTCTGGAAGCCGCAGACCCTGACCGAGGTCGATCTGGAAACCGCGCAAAAGCTGATGCGGCTGATCGATCTTCTGGAAGAGGACGACGACGTGCAGGCGGTGACGCACAACTTCGACGTCCCCGAAGACGTGGCCGCACAGCTTTAATCCTGACTGCCCCTTGCTTTTTGCGCCGTTTGGGCGCATGTGCGGGGGGCAAAGCTTCTTCTCTTTCGTTCTACTGTCTGCTTCGGCCTTCAGCTTCGATCGCGACGACACTTGGGCCAGGCCATCGCAAGCTCGCGGGTGGCATACATGACAGGAGACATCACGATGGCCAATGGCACCGTGAAATGGTTCAACGCCACCAAGGGTTTCGGCTTCATCGCCCCCGCAGGCGGCTCGAAGGACGTGTTCGTCCACATCACCGCTCTGGAGCGCGCCGGCATCCGCTCGCTGCCCGATGGGCAGGCTGTGACCTATGACGTCGAGCAGGACCGCAACGGCCGTGAATCGGCTGTGAACCTGGCGCTGGCGTAAGCCTTACCGCCTTCAGGATATGGAACGGGGGTGGCGAAAGCTGCCCCCGTTTTCTATTGCGCCAGCATGACGGAGGCGGCCCTGCGGATCGCTTCGGTCAGGGCGCCGAGGGCCGGGGCGGCGAGGCGGGTGAATTGCCAGTTCAGCGCGACGTCAAGCGGTGTGTCGGGGACAAGTTCGACCAGCGCGCCCGAGCCGAGGTCGGCCGCGACCAGCGGCTCGGGGTTCATGCCCCAGGCGAGGCCAAGACGGCAGGCGTCGACGAAGGCCTGCGACGAGGCCATCCGGTGCGTAGGCAGGGCCGGTCGGTCAAGGCCACGGGCAGCGGCCCATCGCAGTTGCAGCCGGTCCTTGTCGGAGAAGGTGAGCGCGGGGGCCGTCGACAGGGCCTGGGCGGTGACGCCTTGCGGGAACCAGCGGGCCGCATAGGCCGGTGACGCCGTGGCGCGGTAGCGAAGTGCGCCGAGCGGGATCGTGTCGCAACCCTGCAAGGGGCCGGGATGTGCGGTGATCGCGGCCACCACGTCGCCCCGCCGCAACCAGTCCTGGCTGACGTCCTGGTCGTCGATGACAAGGTCAAAGAGAAAGCCCGATGTCCGGGCCAGCGCCGGGATCACCCAGGTTGCCAGGCTGTCGGCGTTCACCGCGATGCGAAGCGTGGCGGGGCCGGGAGCAAGACCGGGAAGGTCGCCCGCGAGCGTGCGTTCCAGAAGCGCCA
Source organism: Pseudomonadota bacterium (assembly GCA_040385165.1). GTDB lineage: Bacteria > Pseudomonadota > Alphaproteobacteria > Rhodobacterales > Rhodobacteraceae > Tabrizicola. The sequence goes on from JAZKHX010000001.1 coordinate 760,910, forward strand.
CCTCGTCGTGGTGCCGGATGAGGCGAAGGCCGGTTTCAGTGGCGGTGGAGGGTTGACCCCGACGGATCAGAAGGGTGCCGGTCGCCTCTTCCAGCGCCTTGATGCGCTGGCTGATCGCGGACGGCGTGACATGCAGGTCACTTGCCGCAAGGTCGAAGGACCCGCGGCGGTGGACGCTGGCAAGGGCTGCAAGCTGGGCGGGGTCAAGCATTAGCGGTGCTTAATCCAAGACAGGAAGATTAACTGGATTGTGATCGCTCATGGCCATAGGTCAAGGGAAATGGAGGCGACAATGGCGGAAACCAACCTGACGATCCTGCTGCGGACGATGGAGCCGGTGCTTGCGCCGGACCCCTATGGCTTTGCGGTCGGGTCGGGAGTGCTGCCGTTCCAGCCCTTCGCGACCGTGGCGGAGGCCGAAGGGCTGACGGTGGTCGCACCTTTGGCGCTGATGCAGGCGGCGGGGATACCGTCGGATCCCTGGGCGCGGATCAGTCTGACGGTTCACAGCGACCTGGCGGCGGTGGGGCTGACGGCGGCCTTTGCCGGGGCTTTGGGGGCCGAAGGGATCAGTTGCAACGTCATCGCTGGCGTCCATCACGACCACCTGTTCGTGCAGTGGGACCGGCGCGAGGACGCCATGGCGGCACTGGTGGCGCTGTCCCGTGCTTGAAGCGGCGGTGAACGGCTATCTGGTCGCGGTCAGTCTGATCCTGGCGATCGGGGCACAGAATGCCTTTGTGCTGCGGCAGGGTTTGCGGCGCGAACATGTCTGGCCGGTGGTCTTGGTCTGTGCGCTGTCGGACGCGCTGCTGATCGGGGCCGGGGTGGCGGGGTTCGGGGCGATCTCGGCCGCTGTGCCCTGGTTTGGCGAGGCGATGCGCTGGCTGGGGGTGGCGTTCCTGCTGGTCTACGGGGCGCTGCGGTTCCGGGCGGCCCTGCGGGGCGGGGAGGCGTTGCAGCCGTCGGAGGCGGGGTCGGCACCCCTGGGCAAGGTGCTGGCGACCTGCCTGGTGCTGACCTGGGCCAACCCGCATGTTTATCTCGATACGGTGGTGCTGATCGGGTCGATCTCGGGCCAGTATGCGCCGCATCAGCTGGCTTTCGGGGTGGCGGCGGCCTTCGGATCCCTGAGCTTCTTCACCGCGCTCGGGTTCGGGGCAAGGGCGCTGGCACCCGTCTTCGCAAGGCCCTTGGCCTGGGTCTGGCTGGAGGTCGGGGTGGGGATCACGATGTGGGCGATTGCCCTGGGGCTGACCCTGGGCGGATGAGGGTGTCCACGGTGGACAATTCTGGAAAATCACATGATTTCATAGCATTGGGCGTGGGCGTTAGGGATTTGTTCATACCTATGGCGGCAGGTTGATCAAGGTCCATTCCGGTTGCCGCGATCCGTAGAATGCAAGCAGCCGGTCGCGCGAGGCCCCGGCGTCCAGCCCCAGATAGCGCATGGCGTTCTGCCACATCACGCGCTCGATCTGCCGGTCGGTCAGCTTGAGGCTGTCCTTGAGGAACGCCTGAACGGTCTTGCCATAGGTCGGCCAGCCCGGTTCCTTTCCAAGCATCGTCCAGTCGGTGCCGTAGAGGATATGCCGGACGTCGGGGTCGCAGACCTTGATCCAGTCCGTCAACTGACCCGTGATATACTCCAGCTCGGCAGGCGAGCCGAAGGTTTCAGAGAAATAGCTGATGTCCATGTAAAGGTGCGAGTCCGGGTTCTGTCGGACGTAGCGCCCGATGGTCCATTCCCAGCTTTGCCGGTCGGCGGGTGTGCCCACGGGCGGGTCGGTTTCCTGCCAGCAGAAGCCGCCGGCATGGGCAAGGCAGAGCCGGAGCCGGGGCCGGGTCTTCAGCGCGTCGATCCAGAAGCGCGGTTCGGCCCGGTCGCCGTAGCCCCGCCCGGCGGACAGGGAATTGTTGGCATGCGCAAGGATCGGCGCGTCCAGTTCGGTGCAAAGATCGAAGGCGCGGGCCATGGCCTCGTCCAGTTCGGTGCCGAGGGTGCCCTTCTTCGGCTGCAGCGCCTTGAGGGCCAGCCGCGGATAGTCGGCGTCGGTGTTCGAGTTGCCGGTGGCCCGGAAACCCATCGGCGGGTAGAGCTTGAGGCCGATGCAGCCCTGCTGGGTCAGCGCCCGCCGGGCAAGGTCGAGAGGGTCGAATTCGGGAGCGTCCTTGAAGCGGTTGTGGCGGCCCAGCTTCCAGAAGACGGCGCGGAGCGGATCGTAGGCGACCATGGCGTGCAGGGGAAAGGTCGCGCGGCTGGCGATCTCGGCGTAGACGGCGACCTGATCGGCGAGGGTGGAGTCGGGGTTCGGCGTCTCGCCAAGCCAATGGGTATAGTCCACCGTCAGCGGCACCAGCATCAGGGGCGCGCGCCCCGAACTGAGGCTGGCGGTGGCAAGCTCTTGCGCAAGGTCCTGGCGGGGCCGGAAGAAAAGCTGGACCCAGGTCAGGATCAATCCGTATTTGCCGCGCGAGGTCAGGAGAGCGTCGGCGGCCTTGCGCGCCTGATCGCTGCCGCGCAGCAGTCTTGCGCCCGTCGCAGCGTCCGCTTCCTGCCAGAGGGCCTGGCGCAGGGCCTCCTCGCGTTTGGCGCGACGGGCGCTGCTGGCGCTGGCGGGCGGCTGGGCGAGGAAATTGGCCAGCCTGTCGCGGGTTTGCGTCGCGACGCGTGCCCGTTCGCTGGCGGCGGTGCGGGGGCGGCCGGTCTTGATGCGGTCAAGTTCCTGCCGCGCGGTCAGCGTGCCCGACAGAAGCACTTTGGCGATGAACTCGATCAGGGATTCCCCGATGTCGGGATTGTCGATGCTGCGCGTTGTGCGAAGCCCGGACTTGGGCGCGGACTTGGGGCCAAGCTGGCAGGTTGGCGGATCGTAGGCCGGAATGAAGAGCCGGGTCAGGAAAGTGGTGATCGGCAGGTCGGTCCCGTTGAAGAGGTGGCAATGCACGTCGATCAGTGGCCCGAGGCTGTCGCCCTCATGCGGGGGATAGGTCCCCGGTCTGCCGGTGCAGCCCGGCACGGCCAGCGCCGCAAGGGCACTGCCCCCGAGGCGGAGCGTGTTGCGGCGGGTGAGAGGGGTCATCGGCACCTCCGGTCCGTGCAGCGGACTGTCGCAGGATACAGCAAGATTGCGCGCAAAAACAGCCGGGTGCGGGCGGCGCGCCTTGGGATCGGGGCACGAATTTTCGGCGAAAATTCGGGGGCGGGCGGGTTGTGTTGCGCGGCGGGCGCGGAGATGGTGCGGCGATGCGCGATACGAGGGATCTTGGCCGCCCCATGGAAGGGGTTCTGTGGATGCTGGCCACGACGCTGGCCTTTGTCGGCGTGAACGGCATCGTCCGGCACCTGGGGACCGAGCTTCCGGCGGCGCAGTCGGCCTTCATCCGCTTTGCCTTCGGGCTTGCGTTCCTGGCCCCGGCCCTGTGGGCGATGCGGGGCACCCGGCTGGCCGAGGGGATCTGGCCGCTGTTCCTGTGGCGGGGCACGCTGCATGTCGCGGCGGTGATCTTCTGGTTCTGGGCGATGGCGCGGGTGCCGGTGGCCGAGATGGCGGCGATCGGGTTTCTGAACCCGGTGGTCGTGCTGGTGATCGCGGGGCTGCTTCTGGGCGAAGGTCTGGGGCGGGGGCGGCTGGTGTCGGTCGCGGTGGCGCTGGCGGGCGCGCTGATCGTGCTGCGGCCCGGCCTGCGCGAGGTGACGGCGGGGCATCTGTCGCAGCTGGTCGCAACCCTGTGCTTTGCGGTGAGCTACATCTTTGCCAAGCGGCTGAGCGCGATGGCCCCGGCAAGCGTGGTGGTGGGGGTGCTGTCGGTGACGGTGGCTGCGGGACTGGCGCCGATCGCCTGGTGGGTCTGGGAGCCGGTGACGGGTGTGCAGCTTCTGTGGCTGGCGGCGGTCGCGGCGCTGGCGACGCTGGGGCACTACACGATGACGCGGGCGTTCCGGGCGGCTCCGCTGGCGGTGACCCAGCCGGTGACGTTCCTGCAGATCCTGTGGGCAACGCTTCTGGGGGCCTTCGTGTTCGGCGAAGCGGTGGACGGGTTCGTGATCCTGGGGGGTGCGCTGATCGTGGCGGCGGTCAGCCTGAACACCTGGGCCGAGGCGCGGCGGGGCCGCATCCCGCCGCAACCGGAGCCGTAAGGCGTCCGCCGACGGGGTGTTGCGCGGAAGGCCCCGGCTCCGCACGGGGTGATCAGGAGGTGTGAAGGAAGCTTCCCTAGGGTCGCGGGCCAAGGCGATCCCCGGAGGTTTCTGATGCCCGACGATACGACGATCCTGTCGCTGCCCCTGATCCTTCCGGCGCAGGCGCAGAAACATGTGACCCATAACGAGGCGCTGGTGGCGCTGGATCTGATCGTGCAGCTGGCGGTGATCAACCGGACGCTGGTGACGCCGCCGCCGCTGCCGTCGATCGGCGACCGGCATATCGTGGCCGTGGGGGCGACGGGCCCCTGGGTGGGCCAGGCCGGGCGGATCGCGCTGTTCACCGAGGCCGGGTGGCAGTTTACCCAGGCCCTGCCGGGCTGGCAGGCCTATGTGATGGCGGAAAGCCAGATGGCCTTCTTCAACGGGCTGGCCTGGATCGCGCTGTCGGACGGGCCGTTCACGGTGGGGCAGCTGGGCGTTTCAGCTACGCCGGATGCGACGAACCGGCTGTCGGTGTCGGCTCCGGCGACGCTGTTCAACCACGCGGGGTCGGGGCATCAGCTGAAGCTGAACAAGGCGGTGACGGCGGATACGGCGAGCCTCTTGTTCCAGACCGGGTTCAGCGGTCGGGCCGAGATGGGGACGGCGGGGGCGGATGACTTTTCCGTCAAGGTCAGCCCGGACGGGTCGGCCTATTTCACCGCGCTGGAGGCGGATGCGGCGACGGGCGAAGTGACGCTGCCGATGCCGGTGCATCTGGGGGGGCAGGCGGCGGACCCGGGGGCGCCGGTGGACGGGACGCTATGGCTGAACACGACCACGGGCGAAGTGAAGGTGCGCAGCGCGGGCGTGACGCAGGTCGTGGGCGGCGGCGGTGGCGGTGTCAGCGACGGCGACAAGGGCGACATCACGGTCAGCGGGTCGGGGGCGACCTGGAGCATCGATGCGGGTGCGGTGTCGCTGGGCAAGCTGGCCGACATCGCGACGGACAGCTTCCTGGGGCGTGATACCGCCGGGACAGGCGCGCCGGAGGTGCTGACGCCCGTGCAGGCGCGGGGCATCCTGAATGTGGCGGATGGGGCGACGGCGAACGCGTCCGACGCAAGTCTGCGGGACCGCGCGACCCATACCGGGACCCAAGCAGCGGCGACAATCACCGGGCTTGCGGCGGTCGCGACCAGCGGATCGGCGAGCGATCTGGCGGCAGGGACGCTTCCGGCGGCGCGGTTCGACGACACCGCGCACGGGCCTCGGGCAGGCGGGGCCTTGCATGCGGCGGCGACGGGGGCGGTCGCGGGGTTCATGGCGGCGGCGGACAAGATCAAGCTGGACGCGATCACCGGCACGAACACCGGCGACCAGACGATCTCGCTTACCGGGGATGTGACCGGGTCGGGGACCGGTTCGTTTGCGGCGACGGTGGCGGCGAATGTGGTGACCAATGCCAAGTTGTCGGATGTCGCCTCGGGCACCCTGAAGGGCCGGGCGACGGCGGGGACGGGCGATCCGGAGGATCTGTCGGGCGCGCAGGCGACCGCCTTGCTGGATGTGTTCGGGACGGCGGCCAAGGGCCTAGCCCCGGCCTCGGGCGGTGGGACGGTGAACTTCCTGCGCGCGGACGGGACCTGGACGGCACCTCCGGCGGGAGGTGGGGTCACTGACGGCGACAAGGGCGACATCACGGTCAGCGGGTCGGGGGCAACCTGGACGGTGGATGCGGACGTGGTGACGAACGCCAAGCTGGCCAACATGGCCGCGAACTCGATCAAGGGCAACAACACGGGTGCTGTGACCGACCCGGCAGACCTGAGCGGCACTCAGGTGACAGCCCTTCTGGACGTGTTCGGGACGGGGGCCAAGGGTCTGGCCCCGGCCTCGGGTGGGGGTACGACCAACTTTCTGCGGGCGGACGGCACCTGGGCGGTCCCTGCCGGGGGAGGTGGCGGCACGCCCGGGGGTGCCACGGGCGAGATCCAGTTCAACAACGCGGGCGCCTTTGCCGGTGCGGCGGATGTCGAGATCGAGGGCGGGCAGTTGCGGCTGCCATCCATCGCGACACCTGCGGCCCCGGCGGCGGACGGGCTGAAGCTGTTCGGCCGCAAGGTCGGCGGCCGGATGATGCCGGCCTTCATGGGGCCAAGCGGGCTGGACAGTTCCTTGCAGCCGACCTTGGCGCGGAACAAGATCGGCCTGTTTCTTCCGGCCGGAAACGGCGGAGCGGATAGCCAGATCGGCCTCGTCGTTTCCTCGACCGGGACCGCAACGACCGAGAACGTGGCCACGACGAACCTGCACAACTACATGCGGCGGCGGTCCTGGCGGGTGACCACGGCCTCGACAACGGCGGTTGCGGGCATCCGGGGCGGGGCGCTGCAATGGACCCTGGGCGGAACCGCGGCCGGACTTGGCGGGTTCCAGATGGTCTGGCGCTGGGGTCCGGCGACCGGCGTGGCGACGGCGACGCACCGGGCCTTTGTCGGGATGCGCAACTTCACCGCCGCTCCGACCGATCAGAACCCGTCCAGCCTGACCAACATCTTCGGCATGGCTTATGACTCCGGCGACGCCAACATCCAGTTCATGCACAACGACGGGGCGGGCACGGCGACGAAGATCGACCTTGGTGCTGGTTTTGTGAAGCCGAACGCCGACCTCACCTCGGTCTACGAGATCGCCCTGTTCTCGCCCCCCGGCACCACGCAGACCCTGCACTACGAGGTGACGAATCTTGTATCGGGAGCAGTCGTGACCGGGACGATCACGACCGACATCCCGACCGCGTCGACGCTGCTGACCCCTTACAGCTACATGAGCGTGGGCGGCACGTCCTCGGTGATCGGTTTCGCGACCATGGGCCTTTATATCGAAAGCGACTACTGACATGATCCTGCACGTTCTGTTCACCAATGACGGTATCCCCGGCTGGATCGGCAGTGCCCCGCGTGAGGGCAGCGAGCCGGTCGAGGACCTGACGATCGAGTTCCTTGCCGGGCATCGCCGGACGACGCGGGGCAAATGGGTGGCGCGCACCCCTGTTGCCGAAGCCGAACCGACTGCCGAGGAGATCGCCCGGCAGCACGAGGCCGACTATCAGGATGCGTTGGCCGCCCGGGACGAGGCGCTGCGCGCGGCGCTTGCCGCCGAGGCTGATCCGGTCTTCTTCCGCTGGCAACGCGACCTTGCCGCAAAGGAAGACTGGCTGGCTGCCGTGGCCGAGGTGAAGTCCCGGTTCCCAAAGCCCGTCCGGGTCTAGGGGCCGGAGCAGGGAGCCAAGGGGGGCCTGTCCGAACGGGCAGGCCCTTCGCCATATGCCCCGTTTGACAGGTCACCCGGTCCTGCATAGACAACAACTGGTTTCAAAGGGGCTATACTATGCGCATTGCGATGATCGGAACGGGATATGTCGGGCTGGTCTCTGGGGCGTGTTTTTCCGACTTCGGCCATGACGTGACCTGCGTCGACAAGGACGCGGGCAAGATCGAACGGCTGAACCGGGGCGAAGTGCCGATCTTCGAGCCCGGGCTGGAGGCGCTGATCGCCAAGAACTCCGCAGCGGGGCGGCTTTCGTTCACCACCGACCTCAAGGCCGCCGTCGATGGGGCTGAGGCGGTGTTCATCGCGGTCGGCACGCCCACCCGGCGCGGCGACGGACATGCGGACCTGACTTTTGTGATGGCGGCAGCCGCCGAGATCGGGCAGGCCCTGACCGACTATGCGGTGGTGGTGACCAAGTCCACGGTCCCGGTCGGCACGAACCGCAAGGTGGCCGCGGCCATTCGCGCGGCCAGTCCGGGGGCTGACTTCGACGTGGCCTCGAACCCGGAGTTCCTGCGCGAGGGGGCTGCGATCGACGATTTCATGCGCCCCGACCGGGTGGTCGTGGGGGCCGAGACGCCGAAAGCGCGGAAAGTGATGGCCGAGCTTTACCGGCCCCTCAGCCTGCGCGAGTTCCCGATGGTCTACACCGGCCTCGAAAGCGCAGAGATGATCAAATACGCGGCCAACGCCTTCCTTGCGACCAAGATCACCTTCATCAACGAAATCGCCGCTCTGTGCGAAAGGGTCGGGGCGGACGTGAAGACGGTGGCCAAAGGGATCGGCATGGACGGGCGCATCGGCGACAAGTTCCTGCATGCGGGGCCCGGCTATGGTGGCAGCTGTTTTCCAAAGGATACCAAAGCTTTGGCGCGTATCGGGCAAGAGCATGGCGCGCCGATGCAGATCGTCGAGGCGGTGATCAAGGTCAACGAGGAAGTGAAGCGCCGGATGATCGACAAGATCGTCGATCTCTGCGGCGGATCGGTGCGCGACAAGACGGTGGCGGTTCTTGGCGTGACCTTCAAGCCCAACACCGACGACATGCGCGAGGCTCCGTCCCTGACCATCATCCCAGCCCTGGTCGGTGCCGGCGCGAAAGTGCGGATAAGCGATCCGCAAGGCCGGCACGAGGGCGAGGCCCTGCTGCCCGGCGTGAAATGGGTCGACAACCCCTATCAGGCGGCGAACGACGCCGATCTGGTGGTGCTGCTGACCGAGTGGAACGAGTTCCGGGGGTTGGACCTGGCCAAGCTGGCCCGCAAGATGGCGACGCCCCAGATGGCCGACCTGCGCAATATCTATGACCCGGCGGAAGTGCGCGAGGCGGGCTTTACCGCCTATGTCGGGGTCGGGCGCTAAGGCCGAAGGGTCTTTCAGGCAGCTTTGCCGAAAATCCCGACCAATCGCCCAGATTGCGCCGTGATCGGATCATCGCACGTTAGGACCTGCGGGCGCACCCTTATTCCCGGGTAAATGGGTGTGTGTGGGGCCGGAAGTGATCAACTTTCTGGTGCTGGAGACGTTCACGGCTGCGCCGTTGAACATGGTGTCGGGCATTGGCGACCTGGAACTGGTGGAGCAGGGTGGCAAGACCCTGCTCTACACCGCGACCCGGGCCGGGGGGGGCGTGCTGGCGCTGGACGTCGGCGGCACGATGACGCTTGTCGACCAGGAAAGTCTCGCCCCCGGCATGGCGCTGCCGGCCGAGGCGACGCTGGAAACGGCGGTCATCAACGGCACCCCGCATCTGATCGTCACCGGGGCAAATCAGGCCGGGGTCAATGCCTTCGGCATCAGCGGCACCGGCGCGCTGACCGCTGCGATCCAGTTGCCCGGCAGTCTTGCGGGGGCGATTGCGGCGCAGACCATCCTGCAGATCGGGGGTGCCACCTATTTCTACGCCGCCCGGATGGGCGAAAGCACGATCTACACCTATTCGGTGGCGGCAAACGGGACGATGACGCTGGTCGGGTCGCGCGTTCTGGACGGAGCCTATACCGGGGTCGACATCACCACGCTGGCCCCGGTCACGGTGGGCGGGCAGCGGTTCATGATCAGCCTGTCGCTGGAGGCGGACGTGATGCGCGCCTTCCCGGTCGCGGCGAACGGCGCACTGGGCAATCCGACGATGATCGGCGTGCCGCAGGGACTGGGCATCAATGACCCTGCGGCGGTCGAAACGGTCGAGATCGGCGGCGCGACCTTCCTGATCCTGGCCTCGACCAATTCGTCTTCGATCAGCGTGATCCGGTTGGCCGCCGACGGGTCGATGCAGGTGGCCGACCATGTCATCGACACGCTCGACACCCGGTTTGCGGCCGTGCAGGCGGTGGCGACGGTGCAGGTCGGCGACCGGGTCTTCGTCATCGCGGGCGGCGGGGATGACGGGCTGACGGTCATGACGCTGACCCCCGACGGCCGGCTGCTGCAGGCGGGCCAGCTTCTGAACGACACAGGTCTTGGGCTGGACAACATCACCGCGATGACCGCGCGGGTGACCGGGGGCCTGATCGAGGTCTTCATCGCCACCGAAGGCACCGGGATCATCCGGGTGCAGATCGACCCCGGGACGCTTGCCCCGATCCAGACCGGCGGGCTAGATCCTGCCACGCTGACCGGAACGGCGCAGTCCGACATGATCCTTGGCGGCGATGGCGACGAGCAGATCCTCGGCGGGCTGGAGGATGACATCCTGTCGGATGGCGCCGGGTCCGACACGCTGTTCGGCGGGGCCGGGGCGGATCTCTTCGTGCTGGCGGCCGATGGCGGAACCGACCGGATCGCCGACTACCAGTTCGGCATCGACAGGATCGACCTCTCGGCCTGGGGTCCGATCTATTCGCTGGCCGCGCTGACGATCACCGCCACGCTCACCGGCGCGGTCATCACCTGGGGCAACGAGGTTCTGGAGCTTGTCACCCCGAACGGGATGCCGTTGGTCCCGGGAAACTTCCTCCTGAGCGATTTCGTCGCGCTGTGGCATTCCCTGCCATCCCCGCCCCAGCCGGAAAACCTGATCTACGGCACCAACCAGATCGACGTGCTGATGGGCGGTGCCGGGGACGATCTGTTCCTGGTCTCGGTCGGGGCCGACACGATCACCGGCGGCGCGGGATTCGACACGATCGTCCTGACCGGGGCCACGGCGGGCATCCGCGTCAGTCTGGAGGCGCTGAACCAGAACACCAACATCGCCACCGGCCAGACCTATGTCTCGATCGAGGGGATCCTTGGATCGGCGTTTTCGGACACTCTGACCGGCGACCCGAACAACAACCGGATCGAAGGGCAGGACGGCAATGACCGCCTGTCGGGCAGCAGCGGCAACGACAGCCTGTTCGGTGGCAACGGCAATGACACGCTTCTGGGCGGGATGGGGGTGGATACCCTGGACGGCGGCGTCGGGCGCGACCGCGCCAGCTATCGCGAGTCGCTGTTCGGGGTTGTCGCGGACCTGACCACGCCGGGCATTAACGCGGGTGAGGCGGCGGGTGACAGCTATGTCGGGATCGAGGATCTGGAAGGCACCGGCTACAACGACACGCTGGCGGGCGATGCGCAGGCCAGCAACATCCTGGCACTGGAAGGCAACGACCGGCTGGACGGGCGGGCCGGGTCCGACAGCCTTTACGGGGGCGACGGCACCGACACCCTGGTCGGTGGCGAGGGGACGGACCGGCTGGACGGCGGCACCGGCACCGATTTTGCAAGCTACGACACCTCCGCCGTCGCGATCCGGATCGATCTTGTCACCGCAAGCCTGAACACCGGCGACGCGCTGGGCGACATCTTCATCGGGATCGAAGGCTTCATCCTTTCCGCCTTTGCCGACACGTTCTCGGGCTCGACGCTGGCCGATCAGGCCCTTGCCGGGGCGGGCAACGACACGCTGACCGGCCTTGCCGGCAACGACACGCTGGCGGGCGGGTCGGGGAATGACACGCTTTACGGCGGGGACGGCGACGACCGGCTGATGGGCGGCTCGGGGTCCGATCGGCTGGAGGGGGGCGCGGGTCTGGACCTTGTCACCTACGCCGAGGCCGGGTCCGGGGTCTGGGTGGACTTCGTCTCGCCGGGCCTGAACACCGGCGAGGCGCAGGGCGATGTGCAGGTCGCGGTCGAGGGTCTTGAAGGCTCGGGCTTTGCCGATACGCTGGCGGCGGACGCGGGTGCGAACCGGCTTTTCGGGCTTGGCGGCAACGATGCGATGTCGGGCCGGGGCGGCAACGACCTTCTGGAAGGCGGGGACGGCGACGACACGCTGATGGGCGGCACCGGGTCGGACACGCTGACCGGGGGGGCGGGGTTCGACATTGCGTCCTATGCAGAAAGCGCGGGCCAGCGGGTCGACATGGCGACGCCGTCGCTGTCGACGGGCGAGGCACTGGGCGACAGCTTCAGCGGGATCGAGGGCCTGTTGGGTGGCACCGGGGCCGACACGCTGCAGGGCGACGGGTTCGCGAACCTGCTGAAGGGGGGTCTTGGCAACGACAGCCTGGAGGGGCGGGCTGGCAACGACACGCTGCTGGGCGACGACGGGCTCGACACGCTTCTGGGCGGCGATGGCAACGACACGCTGGACGGAGGCCTGGCCGGCGACCGGCTGGAAGGCGGAACCGGCAACGACAGCCTGACGGGTGGCGACGGGACCGATCTTCTGTATGGCGACGCGGATTTCGACCGTCTGGACGGTGGCAGCGGGAACGACACGCTGTTCGGTGGCGACGGGGATGACTGGCTGGACGGGGGCGTCGGCGGCGACCGGCTGGAGGGGGGCCTCGGCAACGATCTCTATTTTATCGACACGGCCCTTGATGCGGTGGTCGAAGCGGCCCTTGCCGGAACCGACACCATCGACACGACGCTGACCGGCTACACCCTGGGCGCGAATGTCGAGATCCTGATCCTGCGGACCGGCACCAATGCGACCGGCACCGGGAACGCGCTGGACAACACGCTGGCGGCTGGTGTCGGGAACGACACGCTTTCGGGGCTTGGCGGGATTGACTGGCTTTATGGCGACGCGGGCAACGACAGCCTCGATGGCGGGTCCGAAACTGATGCGGTCTGGGGCGGCAGCGGCAACGACATCGTGGTCGGCGGTGACGGCGGCGACGGCCTGCAGGGCGAGACGGGGAACGATTCGCTTTATGGCGGCACCGGGGTCGACTGGCTGTTCGGAGGCGACGACGGCGACCGGCTGGAAGGTGGGGCCGACACCGACGCGCTGTTCGGCGAGTTCGGCAGCGACCTGCTGTATGGCGACACCGGCAACGACAACCTTGACGGCGGTTATGGCGCGGACGCGCTCTATGGCGGGCAGGGGGTCGACTGGCTCTACGGCTCCTTCGACAACGATTCGCTCTACGGCGGGACCGAGACCGACGCCCTCTTCGGTCAAGAGGGCAACGACCTTCTCGACGGTGGCGACGGCGGCGACAATCTGGACGGGGGCATCGGCGACGACATCCTGACGGGCGGCACGGGCAACGACTGGCTTTACGGCCAGGCGGGCCAGGACCTGCTGACGGGCGGGGACAACGACGACGTGCTGTGGGGTGGTGCGGACAGCGACGCGCTGACCGGCGGGGCGGGGGGCGACCATCTGGACGGTGGCGACGGCGACGACCGGCTGACGGGCGGCACGGGCCGGGACGTCTACAATGGCGGGGCCGGGGTCGATCACTTCGAGATCATCACGGCGGATGCCGAGGATCTGTTCCTCGACTTCGCCACCGGGGTGGACAAGGTCGTGCTGGACCGGGCGGCGCTGGGCATCGCGGCGGGGGCGACGCTGGCGGGAATGTGGCAGACGGGGGCCGGGCTTCCCGGCAGCTTTGCCGGAACGGCGGCGGTCCTGTTCTACGACACCACCTTCCGGGCGCTGTTCCTTGACCTTGACGGCGGCTCCAGCGGCAATGCCACGGCACTGTTCAGCCTGGATGAGGGTCTTGCTCTGGCCCTCGCGGACCTGCTTCTGGTCTGAGGTCCCTCTGGAACGCACTGGACAACGCGGTGAGTTTCAACGCAAACCATCGGCGCGGCGGTTGGTGGCGTAGGGGCGAGAGGCGATGGCGGAACGGATTCTGGTGACCGGCGGCGCGGGCTACATCGGCTCGCATGCCTGCAAGGCGCTGGCGAGCGCAGGCTTTCAGCCCGTGGTCTTCGACAACCTTGCGACGGGATGGGCCGGGGCGGTGAAATGGGGCCCCTTGGTCCGCGGCGACCTGATGGACCGGGCGTCGATCGATGCGGCGCTGGCCGAACACAGGCCGGTCGCGGTGATGCATTTCGCAGCCCTGTCGCTGGTGGGCGACTCGATGAAGGACCCCGGGCTTTACTGGCGGGTGAACACAGGCGGTGCGCTGAACCTGCTGGAGGCCTGTGTGGCGGCGGGGGTCAGGAACTTCGTCTTCTCGTCGACCTGCGCGACCTACGGCGATCAGGATGGCGTCCTTCTGACCGAGGACACGCCGCAGCGCCCGATCAACGCCTATGGCGGGTCCAAGCTCGCGATTGAACAAATGCTGCGCGATTTCGGGGTTTCCGCCGGAATCAGCCATGTGATCTTTCGATATTTCAACGTGGCGGGCGCAGACCCCGAGGGCGAGATCGGCGAGCAGCACACGCCCGAGACTCATCTGATCCCGCTGATGCTGGATGCCGTCGCGGGCAAGCGCCCGGCGCTGACGCTGTTCGGCACGGATTATCCGACCCCGGATGGCACCTGCGTCCGCGACTATGTCCACGTCTCGGACCTGGCCGAGGCGCATGTGCTGGGGTTGCAGCACCTGCTGGCGGGCAAGGGCGACGGGGTCTTCTGTCTGGGCACGGGGCGCGGCTTTTCGGTGCGCGAGGTGATCGAGGCAAGCCGTATCGTCACCAACCGCGAGGTTCCGGTGGTGATCGGCGCGCGGCGTCCGGGCGATGCGGCCTCCCTCGTCTCCTCCTCGACCCATGCGATCAACGAGTTGGGATGGGAGCCGTCACGGTCCACCTTGAGGCAGATGATCGGCGATGCCTGGGCCTGGGCGCAGCGTCCGGGCTTTACCGAGTAGGGCGCATGGCGGGATGGTTCTTGACGGAACTGGCCGATGCCAGTCCCGGTAATGAATGCGAGCCTCTTGCCCGATTTGTCCCGCGACAAATCGGGCCGCGCCTGCCTTCCCCGGGCAGGCGCGATTCCGCGCCAGCCCAGACAGGCGCGCCCCGATTTTCAGGCGTCAGGCCTTGCACCACGCCCCTTGGCTTGCGGCTTGCGCCTTCAGCCAATGGACCGGGTGACTGTCCACTGGACAGTCCCCTGATCGGTCCGGGAGCCTGGTGATCGGCGGGGCGCTGCAGCGCCGCGTTTCCAATAAAGTTCATCCCGCCTTAACGATCCCAGTCGAGCGCGGATTTCTTCGTCGGCGGCACCTGCGTCTCGGGGATGCCAAGCCAGCCCCCGCGCAGGGGAACCGTCCGTTCCGCGCCCCAGTCGCCGGTGATGGTCAGCGTGTCGCCCTCCAGCATCACGCCCGCAACCGACTGGCCCTCCGGCCAGGCGATCGCGCCGATGATGTGGCGAACCTCGACCGTGCCTTCCGGGTTCAGCGTCACCAGCCCGGGTTGCCCGGCTGCGGTCAGGGGATCGGGCGTTTCGCGCGAGGACAGCCCCAGCATCGGCAGCGCGGTCCCTTCCTCGACCCCGAGACAGCCCCTGTGCCGCCCGTTCCAGGGTGCCTGGTCGCGCCCGCCGTTTGAATGCCAGAGCATCGTCATCGGCAAAAGGGCCGGGTTGCGCAGCGACAGGTAAAGATCGCCCTCGACTGGCCGGACAACCGCCGTCCAGCCAAGACGCGAGGCCGGGTCTTCGATGCCTGCGACGAAATCCTCGTGGCGCTCGCCCCAGGGGTAGCGGTGCAGGTTGACCGTCCCGCCATCGGCACCCGGAAACTCGGCGGCATCCTCGGACCGGCGCGGGTAGGCAAGGCAGGACCGGCCCTGTGTCGTCTCCAACGGTTCGGCCAGCGTTTCCCACCACCGCTTGCGGGAAAACGACAGCTTTGCGCCGTTAAGGACCGAGATCATCGCGTGATTGGCGACGGGCAGCGCCCCTGCGCCGCCGACGAAAAGGTGGCGCTGGTAGACGAAGGGGTGGCCGTCCGTGACCGACAGTTCCTTGATCACGGTCGCGCCCTGCACCGCGCCGGACAGGACCGCGCGCAGGCTGCCGGGGGCCGAGGGCACGACCTGCCAGTCGCCATTGGCAGGCAGCCCGTGCAGGCCCTGGTCCGACGCCCCCATGGGTGCTGCAAGGAAATCGCCCGCCAGCCAGCGCTGATGCAGGGGCGCGTCGGCGGGAACCTCAGCTTCCGCCCAGGGCGCGCGGTGCAGCGGGGCAATCTGGTGGCCCTGATCCGCCACGGTCAGCGCGGCCAGAACGCCACCCCGCGGGATGAAGTCAAAGCTGATACCCTTGGCGGAAATCTTGTGGGTCATGGCCGGTCCTTCCCTTGCGGGGAAAGTTTGCCGCCCGTGGTCGCCTTGCGCAAGGCATGGTGCAAAGGAAAAGGCCGGTCCGGGGTGTCCGGACCGGCCTTCCGGTTCAGCGCAGGCTGTCAGCCCTGGTTCTGCCCCATCCTTGCATAGGCCGCCGGGTCGGCCGTCTTCAGGCGCCAGGCCATCAGATAGCCGACAAGTCCGGCCAGCGGGATCAGGCTGGGCAGGATCCAGCCCAGGCTCCCCCCGGTTGTCCCGGTCAGGTCGCCGAAGTTCAGGAAGATGTAGACGAAGAGCCCCGCCATGATCAGCCCGGACACCGCGGGCAGGATCAGCGCCGCCAGCGGTGACGCCGAAGCCTGGCCGGACCGGAAGAAGGCGATGATCGACAGCGAAGTGATCGCCATCATCGCCAGCACCCCCAGCGTGCCAAGCTGGCTGACCCAGGTGAAGAGGTTGAGGACCGGGTCAAGTCCAAGCCAAGCGAACACGCCCACAACGATCAACGCGGTTGCCGTCTGCATCACCGAGCCGACATGCGGGCTTTGGTGCTGGTCGTGGGTGCGGCCAAAGGCGGCCGGCAGCAGCCCCTCGCGCCCTGCCACATAGGAATAGCGGGCGATGTAGTTGTGGAAGGCACTGACGGCGGCGAAGAGGCTGGAGACGAGAAGCACCCCCGCAATCGTCGGAACCGGACCCCCGACATAGCGACCTGCAAGCTCGAAGAAGAAGAAGGTCGGATCAGGCAGGGCGGCGATCCCGGATTGCAGCTCTGCCACCCCCGCCCCGGCGATCATCAGCCATGTGACGAAGACGAAGAACACCCCGATCATCAGCACCGACAGATAGGTCGCGCGCGGGATGGTGCGCTCCGGGTCGCGGGCCTCTTCCGAATAGATCGTCGTCGCCTCGAACCCGATGAACGACCCTAGCACCAGCAAGACCGCCAGCGTCACCGACCCCGAGGTGATCGTCGGCCAGTCGAAGAACGGGATCGACAGCCCCGCCGCCCCGCCCTGCAACAGGATGGCGATCGCGACGACCAGCACGATCACGTATTCCAGCGCCACCAGCACGATCAGGACCCTGGCCGACAGGTCCACCTGCCGGTAACCCAGCACCGCGACCAGCGCGATGGCGATCAGGCTCCAGCCCCACCAGGGCAGGGCAATCCCCATCTCGCCGAAGACGCCCGAGGCGACGCCGCCCAGCAGGCCGAGCAGGCCAACCTGCATCGCATTGTAAGCCACGATGGCGATCATCGACACCGCCCCGCCTGCGCCTCCGCCAAGCCCCCGGGCGGCATAGGCGTAGAAGGCGCCTGCATTGGCGACATGGCGCGACATCGCGACATATCCCACGGAAAACGCCAGCATTACCAGCGTGATGAAGACGAAGGTCGCGGGGATGCCCGCGCCATTCCCGGCCAGAAACGCGATCGGCATCGCACCTGCGACACCCGTCAGTGGTGCAGCAGCCGATACCACCATGAAGGTGACCGCTATCAACCCCAGCGAGTTGCGCCGGAGCCGGTTCGGCCCGATTTCGGTGAATTCAGTCATGTTCCCTCCCGTGTTGCGCAAGGCCCGGGTCTTTGTGCCAGGGTCCCAAGAACCTGCGGCTTTGCCGCCGCAGAATACTTAACAGTTTAACTATCTTCGGTCAGATGTATAGCCTTTCTGTAGGCCCGTTGCCCGTAAAGCAGCGCCGAGGCGTCGTCCGACAGGCGCACGGCAGCGACGCGACCGACGATGATGTGGTGCGTCTCCCACAGAAGCGCGGTGGCCAGGCGACACTCGAAGGCGGCCGTGGCCCCGGTCAGGACCGGCTGGCCCAATGCGCCCGCGCCCCATGCGATCTGATCGAAGCGTTCGGCCCGATCCGTGGCGCTGCGTCCGGCGAAAAGGTTCGCGATGTCCTGCTGGCTTTCGGCCAGAAGATTGGCGCAGAAGGCGCGGTTGTGCAGGATCGCGGTCGCCGCCGGGGACTGCCGGTTGATGCAGACCAGCAGCGAGGGCATCTCGCCGTCCGCCGAAACCGAGGTGAGCGACGAGACCGTCACCCCTGACCGCCCCCCGTCGCCGTCGGTGGTGGCGACGGCGACGAAGGTGGCCGCACGGCTCATCCCTTCGACGAAAGCGGTGCGGAGATCGGCAGCATCTGGCATCAGGTCACCCAAGGTCAAAGAAACGGTGCAGTTCCACATCCGGAACCTTCCGGCGAAACTCGTCATGCTGTGCCGTGCGCGTGGCGGTGAAGCCATCGACAAAGCGGTCGCCCAGCCAGTCGCGGGCAAAGTCGGAACTCTTGAGCCGGTCAATCGCTTCGGGCATCGACCGGGCGAAGTCGCGGGCGGGGGTCTGGGCATAGCCCGAACCGATGACCTCGGGGTCAGGTTCGATCCGGTTCAGGATGCCCGCGACCCCTGCGGCCAGGGTGGCAGCGGTGGTGAGGTAAGGATTGGTGTCCGCGCCCGGCAGCCGGTTTTCCACCCGCAGACTGCCCGCATCATGGCCGACCACGCGAAAGCAGGTGGTGCGGTTCTCGTATCCCCAGGTCAGGCCGGGCGGCGCAAAGGTGCCGGGGGCAAAGCGGCGGTAACTGTTCACCGTGGGCTGGAAGATCAGGGTCATGTCGCCGATGTAAGCCTGCAACCCGCCGAGAAAATGGCGGAAGGTCTGGCTGATGCCGTTCTTCCGGCCTTCGTCCCAGAAGAGCGCTTTGCCAGCCTTGTCCTTCAGGCTGATGTGCAGATGAATCGACTGGCTGTCAGCCGCTTCGCTCCATCTCGGCATGAAGGTCACCGACTTCCCCTGTCGCAGGGCCAGCGCCCGGATGAAGGTCTTCAGAAGCATCAGCTGGTCGGCGGGTTCAAGGCCTTCGCCAGCACCGATGCAGGCTTCCATGAAGCCGGCACCGATCTCCTCGTGCATCTTCGCAAGGTCGATCCGCAAGGGCTCGCAGATCGCGGCCACGGCCTCGTACCATTCGGTCTGCACCGCCTGATACAGGATCAGGTCATGACTGGGATGCCGGGTCGCGGCCACAAGGTTGCGATAGCCCTTGGCAGCAGCACTTTCGGGGGTTTCGTTGAACAGCGTGTATTCCAGCTCCATCCCGTATTTCGGGAAAACCCCCGCGCTGGCCGCGCGCTCCAGCACCTTGGACAGGATCGACCGCGGGCAAAGCCCAGCCGAAGCGCCGGTGAAGTTCGACAGGACCAGAAGGTCGTGCCCCGGTTTCGACCAGGGCAGGCGGCGGGCGCTGGCGGGGTCGATCCGCAGGGGGTCATCGTGGAAATCGCCGGTGTCGTCATTCACCCCGGGCAGGTTCAGAAGCACATCGGTCGGGTCCAGCGACAGTTGCGCCGGGGCCATGCCCATGCCGGACTTCGCGATCCCCTTCAGGCTGGCGACCGACACCATCTGCCCCCGCAGAAGGCCGTTGGTATCGGCCATCGCCACAGTGGCAAATCGGCTGGCAGGATCGGCGAGGAAGTCGTCGAGAAGGCTCATTGCGGCTCCTGTCGGCAAAGTGCTGTCAGTTGGTCCAGGTCCTGCGCGGGGGTGGTCGAGTAAGCCTTGAGAAAGACGCGAAGGCCATTGGTGATATAGCGGTTCAATGTGGCCCGGTCGGGCAGCGCGTCGGGCCTGTGCAGCGCCTGCGTCCGGGGGGCGGACAGGATCAGGCCCCAGAGGTCCTGCGCGGCAAGCTCGGCGTCGTCGAAGGCAAGGCGTCCGGCGTCGCGCTGGGTCGCAAGATAGCACATGATCCCGTGCAGCAGGTGATCCGGCCCAGAGGCCTGATAGGCGCGGCCGATCTCGGGAAAGCGGGTCACCTCGCCGATGATCAGCCGCGCGAGCGACAGCATGTCCGGGCGCATGACGGTGTCGGCATAGGCCCAGGCGAAGTCCCGAAGGTCGGCGACCATGGAACCCGAGGGATGGTCGAACACGTCCAGCATCAGGTCGCGCTTGGACAGCATCATCGCCTGAAACAGGTCGTCCTTCGAGGGAAAGTAGGAATAGAGCGTCGGCTTCGTCAGCCCGGCCTCGGTCGCCACTGCATCCATCGTCGCACCGGAAAAGCCTTGCGCCGCAAAGACCTTGAGCGCGGCGTCCAGGATCGCGCGTTCGCGGTTCTGCCGGTTCAGCTGGCGGCGGGGGAGGGCGGTCATGTCATACGGCCGAGAAAAGTCAGGAGGTGGCGGTTGTAAAGGCCGGGCTTCTCGACATTGCAGACATGGCCCGCGCCGGCGATGACCTCGAACTGCACATCGGCACGGGCGGCTGCGTCCCGGATCCGCCCTGCGACGCCCCGGATTTCGGACGGCGGGGCAAGGCGGTCATGTTCGCCGGTCATCATCAGGACGGGCATGGTCAGCCTGGCAAAGTCGAACCGCTCGTGCGGGTTGGTAAAGCAGCGCAGCGCGTCGCGATAGGTGGCGGCGGGGATGGCTGCCATGCTGTCGAAAAGCGTTTTCAGCGTCCCGGCTTCTGCCTCTGGCCCGGCCAGAACCTTCACGACGGCAGGCGCGAAATCGGCTGGCACCTGGCCTGCGTTCAAGGGCACTTCGCGGCTGATCCGGAAGGCTTCGCGCTCGTCCGGCCCGGCCTCGGACATGCCGGTGCAGCCGCCGGACAGGACCAGACCTGCCAGCATCTGCGGGTGGCGCATCGCGAAAGAGGTGGCGATCCATGAGCCGTAGGACAGGCCGACCAGCACCAGCCGCCTGGCCCCAAGCTTCTCCGCCACCCGCAGGATGTCGGTGCAGTAGTCGTCCACCGTGGACTGCCGGGGGCCAGGCGTGCTGTCGCCGTAGCCCCGCAGGTCCAGCGCGGCGGCGCGCATCACCCCGCCCACGGCCTCCAGTTGCGGCAGCCAGTTCGAGCGGCCCCCGCCGATTCCGTGCAGGAAAAGACAGAGGGTGTCAGAGGCGCGGTGCGCATCTCCGACGTGCCCCCCCACCCCAACCCTCCCCCGCAGAGGGGGGAGGGGGTCTGTTGCGCCTGGCATAGGGCGAAGCGATTCATTCCTGGCACCTCCCTCCCCCCTCGTGGGGGAGGGTTGGGGTGGGGGGGCGACCGTGATGGTCAGGGCAAGCCGGGGAAGGTCGTCGAAGATCAAAGGCTCGACCGCCACCGGGGCAGGCCGATGCAAGGCCTCCGGCGCAGGCACTTCGGCCCCGGCCAACGCCGCGATCCCGGCCTCATAGACCGCGCGCGTCCCTTCGCAGATCGCCGCCAGCCGCGGCTCCGGGGCGCGGATCGTGGCGGTCCATGCCACCTCGCTGCCTCCGGCTTCGGCGGGCGTCACGGCGATTCGGGCGTCATAGGCCTCGCAGTCGTGGATGCCGCCCAGATGGGTGTAGCAAAGCAAGCGGTCGCTGTCCGAGAGGTAGGTCTGCTGTTCGCGATACAGCGTGTCCTCGCCGCTGACGATGAAGGCCCGGACTTTCGCGCCCTTCGGTCCCCGTTCTTCACGGATCGACGCCACCCAGGGATGCCAGGCTCCGCAGAAGTCGCGCACCACGGCCCAGACTTCCACCGGGTCGCGGGGCACATGACCCCGGACCTGCACCCCGTCACGCCCCATCAGCGCAGGGCCTGTCGCGCGCCACCATCGCCGCGCCACAGCGAGTTGCGCGCTCCGCCCTCGTCGCCGGGGGCGGTGTCCAGTTCGTCCATGTCATACAGCGCGAGAACGCCGATGTAGTCTTCCATGATCTCGCTGGTATAGGGCAGCATCAGCGCGCCGCAACGGCTGTCGCGATACATCCGCTCCAGCGGCAGCGACTTCAGCATCGACTGCCCGCCACAGGTGCGGATCGCAAGCGCGGCGATCTCCTGCACCCCCTCCATCACGTTGTACTGGGCGGCATACATCCGCATGACCTCGGCCTTCGAGGGCATCCCCTTGGCCTCGCCAAAAGCCTGCCACCACAGCGCCCGCATGTTCGCAAGGCGGGCATACATCTTCGACACCGCCACCCGCTTTGTCGCATACATCCGCCGGTCAATGGGCGGCTGACCGGGGACCTGGCCCTTCAGGTAGGCGATGGTGAAATCGTAAGCCCCCTGCGCCACGCCCATGTAGGTGGGCGACAGGGTCGCCATCATGTGCGGCCAGTTCGGCAGGGTCTTCCCGAAGATGCCGCGTGGCATCAGCAGGTCGTCCCCGGTGACGAAAACGTCCTTCAGAATAAGATCGCGGCTGTTCGTCCCCCGCATCCCCAAGGGGTCCCAGTCGCCCTTCACGGTCAGGCCGGGCACGTCCTTCGGCACGACGAACAGCATCGTGTCCTCGTGCCGGGGATCGATCCCGTCGAAGACCTCGGTGCAGACGATGGTGTAGTAGTCGCAATAGCCCGCGAGGCTGGCGAATTTCTTGAACCCGTTGATCCGCCACCCGCCGTCCACCTTGCGGCACTGGGTCTGGTTCGGCTTCGACGTCCAGTTCTGCCCGCCTTCCGAGATCGGCTGCGAGTAGATCGCACGTTCGGCGATGGCCCGGCGAAACTGGCGCTCGCGCAACGGGGCAAACACCGCCCGTTCGGCGCCGGTCAGGTTCGGCATGTCATACATGAACCGCGACCAGGCCATTGACCCGTTGTGCATGTTGAACGTGAGCGCCGTCGCCCCGCAGTATTTGCCGATCTCGGCCCCGACCATGGCATACTCGCCCAACGAGAAGCCCCAGCCGCCGAATTCGACCGGGATCGAGAGGCCGAGGAAGCCGTGGTCGGCGAGATCGCGGTAGTTCTCGACCGGAAACGAGGCCTCGTCATCCACGGCCCTGGCGCGGGCCGCAAAGACCGGCCCCATGGCGTTGATCTTCGCCATGGCGTCGGCCGCCTCCGGGCGGACGCGGGCCATGTCGTAGTAGTCTGAAGGCACGCTCATCGGCATCAGCGCAACCCGGCTCTGGTCGGTCATCAGGCAAGCTCCCCTTGCAGGACGCCGCCGCGCACGACAATGCGCCCGTCCAGCGCAATGGTGCAGTTGCGCATCGGCAGGTCGAAATGGCCCAGCGTGTAGCGCCCGGCATATTGGTTGGCCCCTGTGGACCACAGGAACGACCCGGCGATCGCCCGGAACTCCACCGCCTGCATGTCGCGCTTGTCATACAGGGCGGCGCTGACCCATTTGGCGCGCGGGTTCACCCCCCAGCCGACGTGGCTCATGCCATAAGCGTTGCGGTCGTCCCAGGCCTCCAGATATTCGCGGAAATGCAGCGCATCGATGCCATCGCCGTCGATCCGGGTGACGAAGTCATCTTCGATCCGGCAGTCGATCCGGCTGGTGAGGCAGGTCTTGAACGTCAGGTTCATGTCGCCCACGTCCATCACGATCCGCCCGTTCACCGCCCCCTTGCCCGGAAACGCGAGGCACAGGCCGCCAGGCCAATGCGCCACCGCGCCGGGACGCGTCCCGAAGCCCGGCGTCCCCCCGCAGGGTGCGTCCGTCAGATCGACCGTCAGGTCCGTTCCCGCAGCCGATGTCACCCGCATTTCGCGCGCCTCGCGCAGCATCCGGATCCCGACCTCGACACGCGCCGCGTCCCCGGCCTTGGGCTCGGTCCGCTCCAGGATTTCCGGGTGTTCGTTGGTGATGACCAGAAGCCGGGCACCCGCCGCTTCGATCTCGGGCCATTCCGGGGCGTGGATCAGGCCCTCGACGGTGCAGTCGACCACGACCTCCACCAGCTTCAGCGCCTCGATCACCGCGTGGTTGCCCGCGATGGCCCAGCTTGTCCCGGTGGACTTCACCGGGACCGGGGCGGTCTGCGGCGGTGTCGGCATCTGCAGGTGAAAGCTGGACGCACCAAGGCCGAACGCCGCCAGCTCGCACAGGTGGATCAGGACGGGCCGCGACTGGGTTTCGGAGATGATCGCGACGCCGGTGCCAGCGCCGATCCCGTTCAGCGCGAAGACCCGGGTAAAGGCAGCCAGCCATTTGCCTTCGATCCGTTCCTGCAGCATCCCGCCCCCCTGCCCGGATGCGCCACGACTCGCGCAGCGCAAATTGCTTTACTCATCAGTATGGTTTTCTGTAGAGACAGCGTCTGTCAACGACTATCCTTTGGCAGGGCCTGCTTCCGGCGCGGCGGCCCAAAGCGTATCCGACAGAACCGGAGTCCACTTTTGTCGGACGGGCGCTAGAACCGGGCCGGCAGATAGGGTCGCGGGTCCGGACCTGGGGCATGGCCATCCAGCATTGCCGCCACGATCCGCGCAGTGATCGGGGCCAGCGTCACCCCCAGATGGCCGTGACCGAAGGCAAGGACCACCTCGGCCCCGCCCCGCGACGGCCCGATCACCGGCAGGCTGTCGGGGATCGACGGGCGGAAGCCCATCCAGTCGCGGTCCGGGGGGCCGAGGTCGGGAAAGAACGCCCGCGCCCCTTCAACGAGTTTCGCGATCCGGTGCGGCGAGGGCGGCAGCGTCAGCCCGCCCAGTTCCACCGTCCCCGCGACCCGCAGGCGGCCCGCCATCGGACAGAAGTAGAAACCCCGCGCCGTGGGGCAGGCAGGGCGGGTGAGCAATGGTTCGGCCATGTCCCATTCGACGTGGTAGCCGCGTTCTGTATCGAGCGGGATGCGGTCGCCCACCTGCAGGGCCAGGTCGCGGGAGTGCGCCCCGGCGGCGATCACCACGCGGCGGGCGTGAAGATGCAGACCTGGTCCCTCGATTACCACGCCATCGGGGCGCCGCTCCAGCCGCTCGGCCCGGGCGCGGATGTGGCGGGCCTTCGCCAGCACTGCCGCAGCGATCAGTCCCATCATCCGCCCGGGATCATCGAGGAACGTCGCCCCGGTGAACAAGGCCGCGCCGCCCAGACCGGAAGGCAGGTTCGGCTCCAGTTCGGCCAGGCGGTCGGGATCCACTAGATCGACATCGACGCCCAGACGGCGGCGACGATTCAGTTCGGTCCGGGCCGCCGTGAAGGCCTGCGGGCTCTCGTAAAGATACAGGCACCCGCGCCGCTGCAGCACGCCCGCGCCGTTGACGCGCAGCGCAAGGCCGTCCCACAGGTCGGCGGCATTGGCCAGCAGGGCAGCCAGCGCGCGGGAGTTGCGTTCGGACCGGGCCGGAAGCGACTGCCAGAGAAAGCGCAGAAGCCAGGGCGCAAGCGCGGGCAGCGCCCGGTGCCGGATCGCCAGCGGCGAAGTCTTGCTGAACAAAAGCGACGGCAGCGACCGCAGCACCTCGGGCGTGCCGACCGGGCTGGTGGCGTAACCGGCGATGGTCCCGGCATTGCCATAGCTGGCACCCATGCCGGGCTGGCCGGGGTCGACCAGCACCACCTGGCGGCCCTGGTCGACAAGCTCCAGCGCGATGGTCAGGCCGATCACGCCCGCGCCGATCACGGCGATGTCTGTTGTCTCGCGCGTCAACATTCCGACCGCCGCCCCCGAAGGGTGGGTGAAACCCGCCGTTTGCCCAGGCGCATCGCTTGGGATGGTGTATTCGCACCCACCCTACATGCAGGCCTCATAAAGCGCGCGGGTGTTCTTCCTGGTCATCTTCACCGGGTTCGCCCCGGCAGTCGGGTCCTCCAGCGCCATCTTGGTCAGCATGTCGAGATCGGGGTCCTTGACGCCCAGCTTGGTCAGGTTTTCCGGGATGTTCAGCTCTGCGCGCAGCTCCAGCACCCGGGCGCGAAAGCCCTTGAATCCGCCCTTGATCCCGCAATAGGCCGCCGCCGCCGCAAGCTTGTCCTTCACGACCCTGCGGTTGAAATCCAGCACCATCGGCATCACGACGGCGTTCGTGGTGCCGTGATGGGTGTTGTAGACCGCCCCGATCGGGTGGCTGAGGCTGTGGATCGCGCCCAGCCCCTTCTGGAACGCCACCGCCCCCATCGCCGCCGCCGACATCATGTGCGCGCGGGCGTCGAGGTCTTCGGGATGCTTGTAGGCCTTGGGCAGATTTTCAAACACCAGCCGCATTCCTTCGACCGCAATGCCCTGGCTGAGGGGGTGGTAGAAGGGCGAGCAGTAGGCCTCCAGGCAATGTGCCAGCGCATCCATGCCGGTGCCGGCGGTGATGAACTTCGGCATCCCCACGGTCAGCGCCGGGTCACAGATCGTGACCTTCGGCATCAGTGCGGGGTGGAAGATGATCTTCTTGATATGCGTGGCGCTGTTGGTCAGCACCCCCGCCCGGCCCACTTCGCTACCGGTCCCGGCGGTCGTCGGCACCGCGATGATCGGGGCGATCTTCGAGGCATCGGCGCGGGTGTACCAGTCGTCGATATCCTCCAGCTGCCAGACGCGCAGCTTCTTCGGCTGATGCGCCATCAGCGCGATCATCTTGCCAAGGTCCAGCGCCGAGCCGCCGCCGAAGCAGATCACCCCGTCATGGCCGCCGGCGAGGTAAACCTCGATCCCGGCAGCCATGTTGATCTCGTTCGGGTTCGGGTCCACGTCCGAGAACACGGCACGGCCAAGGCCTGCGGCCTCCAGCCCGTCGAGCGCGCCCTTGGTGATCGGCAGGCTGGCAAGAGCCTTGTCGGTGACAAGCAAGGGCTTCGTCAGGCCGATGCTCTTGGCATGGTCGGCAAGCTCGGCGATGCGGCCGACGCCGAACTTGATTGCGGTCGGGTAGGACCAGTTGCGGTTGGGGACGGAGTGGGTCATTTCGGGGCCTTCTTCAGATGAAAGGATTTCGGCCGGGTCACCGAATGGAACCCGAGATAGGACAGCGACGTGCCGCGCCCGGTGTCCTTGACGCCGGTCCAGGTCAGCGCGGGGTCCAGATAGTCGGCCCGGTTCATGAACACGGTCCCGGTTTCGACCTGCGCACCCAGGGCGGCGGCGGTGTCGTAGTCTTCGGTCCAGATGCTTGCGGTCAGACCATAGGGTGAGTCGTTCATCAGCGCGATGGCTTCGGCATCCGACTTCACCGGCATGATGCCGACGACGGGGCCGAAGCTTTCCTCTTTCATCACCCGCATCGAATGATCGACGTTGATGAGGATTTGCGGCGCAAGGTAGGCCCCGCCGTCATCGGCGAACTTCTTTGGGTCCAGAAGCGGTTTCGCGCCCTTGGCAATCGCCTCCGCCGTCTGGTCGCGCACGGTCTGGGCAAAGCGCTTGTGCGCCATCGGGCCGAGGGTGGTGGAGGCGTCGAAGGGGTTGCCGAGTTTCAGCTGACCGACCCAGGCCACGGATTTCTCGACAAAGCTGTCGAACAGGCTTTCATGGACATAGATCCGTTCGATCCCGCAGCAGCACTGACCGGCGTTGTACATCGCGCCGTCCATCAGCACGTCCACCGCGAGGTCCAGGTTCGCATCGGCCCGCACATAGCCCGGATCCTTGCCGCCAAGCTCCAGCCCCAAGGGCGTGAAGGTCCCCGCCGCCGCGCGTTCGATGGCCTGCCCGCCGCCGACTGACCCGGTGAAGTTCACGAAGCCAAAGCTGCGCTTGCCGATCAGAGCTTCCGTGGTGGCGTGATCAAGGACGACGTTCTGGAACACATCCTCGGGGATGCCGGCGGCGTGGAAGGCCTCGGCCAGACGCTCACCGACCAGCAGCGTTTGCGAAGCGTGCTTCAGCACGACCGAGTTCCCGGCAATCAGCGCGGGGACGAGGGTGTTGATCGTGGTCAGGTAGGGGTAATTCCAGGGGGCCACGATGAAGACGACACCCACCGGTTCGCGGGCGAGGTAGCGGCGGAATTTGTCGCTGTCCTCGATCATTTCCGGCGCAAGGGTCTTGGCGGCGATCGAGGCCATATAGTCGGTGCGGGCGTTCACCCCGCCGAACTCGCCACCGTAACGGGTGGGGCGGCCCATCTGCCAGGCGATCTCTTCCACCACGACATCGGTCATGGTGTTCAGCTTGGCGACCCCGGCCTTGACCAGGGCGATCCGCTCTTCCAGAGGCCGGGCGGACCATGGCTTCTGAGCGGCCTTGGCGCGGGCGACGACGGCCAGCGCCTCGGTTTGCGAAAGCGGCGTCCGCTCGGCATAGACCCGTCCGTCGACGGGGGAGATGAGTTGGATAGGTTTCATGTTCGTCCTCGTAGGGCGGGCTTCGGACCGCCATTCATTCAAGAGCCGGGCTGAAGCCCGACCTACGTTCTGTTCGGCGGCCAGACCGCGGTGTCGTGGTCGGGATGCTGAAGGTTGCTTTGGCGGATCAGGTCGAAGCGCTCGACCGTGTCGCCGACGCCATTATCGCCCTCGCCCGTCCGGGTCGAGGGCAGCGTCGCGATCCCGGTCAGCCAATGCTCCATCGCCTCGGTCCCGACGTTATGCTCGGGCCGAAGCTCGGCATGGCGGTCGAGCGAGCCGATGGTCACCTCGATCCGGGGGCGCGACAGCGCCTCGTAGGTCAGGGGCGTACCGCAGTCCCGGCAGAAGCCACGGTGTGCATCTGCAGAGCTTTGGAAATGCGCCAGTGCGCCCCGAGTTAGCTGGAAGGTGTCGCGGTGCGACCCGGCCCAGGCGGCGAAGGGTCCGCCGACCTGTTTCTGGCACATCCGGCAATGGCAGAGGCAGGCATTGTCTGGCCGGGTGGTGAACGCATAGCGCACCGCCCCGCACTGACATCCTCCTGCCCACCTGTCCATCGAGTCCCCCTTACGCGCGTTCCAGCAACCGCTCGCGCTCGAAATCCGTGACGACGCGGTCGGTCTCGGAAATCTCCCACTGGGCGGCGTGGTGGTAGTGGTCGATCACGTCGTCGCCGAAGGCCTTTCGCAGCATCTGCGACTTGTTCAGCAAATCCGCCGCCTCGCGCAGCGTATGCGGGATCTCGCGGATGCCCTTGGCGGAATACATGTCGCCGCGCATTTCCGGCTCCAGCGCCATCTTTTTCTCGATCCCGTCCAGACCCGCCGCCAACAGCGCCGCGCAGGCCAGGTACGGGTTCACGTCCGACCCCGGAATCCGGCATTCCACCCGAACGGCCTTGGTCCCTGTGCCGCAGACCCGGAACCCGGCGGTGCGGTTGTCGGCACTCCACACGGCCTTGGTCGGCGCGAACATGCCAATGGTAAAGCGTTTGTAGCTGTTGACGTAAGGAGCCAGAAACGCCGTGATGTCCCGCGCATGGTGCAACTGGCCAGCCAGGTAATGCTTCATCAGGTCGGACATGCCATGCCCATCCGCCTTGTCGGCAAACGACGCCTTGCCGTCCAGCGACCACAGCGACTGGTGGATGTGGCTCGACGACCCCGCCCGGCGGTGGTCATACTTGGCCATGAAGGTCACCGACTTGCCCTTGGACCAGGCAATCTCCTTGACCGCGTTCTTGACGATCACATGGTTGTCGGCGGTGTCGAGAGCATCGGAATACCGATAGTTGATCTCCTCCTGCCCGGCCTCGGCCTCGCCCTTGGAGTTCTCCACCGGGATGCCCGCGCCATAAAGGCCATTGCGGACCGCGCGCATCACGTCCTCTTCCTTCGTCGTCTGGAAGATGTGGTAATCCTCGTTGTAGCCGCCCACGGTCCGCAGGGCGTTCAGCCCCCCGTCGCGCAGGTTTTCGTAAGAGTTCTCGAAAAGATAGAACTCCAGTTCCGTCGCCATCATCGGCTCGAACCCCAGCTTGCGGGCGCGGGCGACCTGGGCTTTCAGGATCGAGCGCGGGGCATGGGGGACGTCGTGGTGATGGTGGTTCTGCGTATCGCCGAGGACCAGCGCCGTGCCCGGCAGCCACGGAATGCGGCGCAGGGTGGCAAGGTCAGGCTTCAGCGCATAGTCGCCGTAACCCGTCTCCCAGTTCGAGGATTTGTAGCCCTGGACGGTGGTCATCTCCATGTCCACGGCCAGAAGGTAGTTGCAGCAGTGGGTTTCCTCCCAGCCGCCGTCGACGAAGAATTGCGCGTGAAAGCGCTTGCCCATCAGGCGGCCCTGCATGTCGATGCCGGCCGCGATCACGGTGTCGATCTCGCCGGATTTCACGGCCTTCTTCAGTTCGTCTAAAGTCATATTGCCGGGCATGTGGTGCCTCTTTCAGATTTCGGATTGGGGGAGGGGCCTGAACCCCGGAGTGCAGCGAAGGCAAACCTCGACGCCCCGCCGAACTCGGGCTTGCGTGGCCAGCAGGGGCCTTGCGCGGTGTCTTGCGGCTCGAACCGCATCTGATCAATCTCCCCGGAACCCGCGGTGCATCGTGGCCCGCGAATTTGATCAATTAATCACCGGTCAGGGCGTTTCCGCAACCCCTTCCTGACGTGGAACGCGCGCGCCCATCGCTGCGTTGAAGATCACCCCCGCCAGAAGGACCCCGCCGCCGATCAGCGTGTTCGGACTTGCCGTCTCGCCCAGGGCCAGCCAGACCCAGATCGGGCCCAGCAGCACCTCGACCAGCGACAGAAGCGTCAGTTCCGCCGCAGGAACCACCCGGCTGCCCAGGGTGAACAGCACCATCCCCAAGGCCACGACGAAGAAGCCGATGGCGAAGGCCACGGCCATATCCTGCGGCAGGGCCGGGATCGGCTCGCCCTGAACGATCAGGACCGCGCCCGCGAAAAGCGTGGAAAAGACGCTGCCGAGGAAGGCCACTGGCATCATGTCCCCGACCCGGCCCCAGCGCAGCGCGACCGAAAAGACGCCGAACCCGGCCGCCGAGGCGAGGGCGGCGAGGTTTCCGGCGATGGCCCCGGTCTGCAACCCGTCGCTGACCATCAGGTACATGCCGAAGACGGCGATGGCGATGGCAAGCCAGGTGCTGGACCGCACCCCCTCGCCCAGGATCAGCCAGCCAACGACCGCGGCCACGAAGGGCGAGGCGGCGAACAGAAGGACGGCATTGGCGACCGTGGTGGTCTGAAAGGCATAGATCGCGCCGGAAAAGGCGAGGACGAGGCCGAGGCCCCCGGCAACGCCTGCAAACCCCACGGCCCGAAGTGCCGACAGCGGATGGCCCTTCGAGGTCCACCACATGAAGCCAAGCAGCACCGGGATCATGCCGACTGACCGCCAGAACAGGATCTGCCAGACGCTGGCCGCCTCGATCTGGCGCAGGCCAAGGCCCATCAGCGACCAGATGGCCCCCGCCGCCAGACACAGCGCCACGCCCGTTCCGTATTTCATGTCACGCCCTCGCTGAGCATTGCTGGCATGCGCTGGGAGGTTCGGCTGTTCCGTTCCCGACCTGTTGCGCGCCGGATGCTCCTCGCTTCCTTCGGTCGCTCCTCGCGGGGCGAAAGCGAAGAGCGACCGTAGGCAAGCGAGGAGCGGGGGTCAGTAGCCCCGCGCGCGGTCGACGAGGTGAAGGAAAGGCTCGCCCGCCTCACCCCGGCGGATGTTCTCGGCGATCACGCGGGACGAGGTGAGCGCGCGGGTGTCGGCGGCGATATGGGGGGTGACGGTGACCCTTGGGTGCGACCAGAACGGGTGGTCCTGCGGCAGGGGCTCGACGCGGAACACGTCCAGCGTGGCGTGGCCGATGTGGCCCCGGTCCAGCGCGGCGAGGAGGGCATCGTCGTCAATCAAGGGTCCGCGACCGGGGTTCAGGATGACCGCCCCCTCGGGCAGGAGGGCGAGGCGGTCGGCGTTCAGGATGTTCTCTGTCTCCGGCGTCCTGGGCAGGAGGGTGACCAGGATCTGGGCGCTGGACAGGGCCTTCCGCAGCCCGTGCTCGCCGTGCAGCTGGCCGGGTTTCTCGGTGCGGCTCCAGCCGGTGACGGGGAAATTCAGCGCCCGCAGGGCGTCGGCGCAGGCGGACCCCAGGGCACCCATGCCAAGGATCGTCACCGGGCGCTCGCGGGCCAGGGGCGGGCAGGTCGGGTTCCAGACATGGCCGGGGTTCACGATGTGGCGGTCCATTCCAAGGTGGTGGCGCAGGGTGTGGCCCACCACCCACTCCACCATCCCCTCGGTCAGGCCGGGGTCGACCATGCGGGTCAGGGGCTGGGTCAGAGAGGGGTTGCCCACGATCCGCTCGACCCCGGCCCAGAGGTTCAGGACGGCCTTCGTGCGGGTGTAGGGGGTGAAGTCCTGCAAGGTCGAGGCCGGGGCGTAGACGATGTAGTCGACGGACGCGGGGTCGGCCTCGGTGACGAGGGTGGCTCCGGCGATCCCGGCCTCGGCCAGGGCCTGGGGCAGGGTCTCGTGATATTCGGGCCAGAGGGCGGGGGCGGCGAAGAGGATGAGGGGCATGGGGTGTCTCGGTGTGTCCACGGTGGACGGATTTCGACGGTGAGGAATTTCAACAGGTTGGGCGCGGACGTTAGGGATTTGTCAAGGTTTTCCCGCGCGCGGGCGGTTAGCCGGGCACCGGAATTTTCGAAAATTCCGGTCCGATTTCCTGGAAGAAATCGGCGCTACTGGCCCGCCGTTACCGCTGCGTTGACCGCCAGCGCCAGAATCCCGGTGTTGTAGAAGAAGGACGCCACGCCATGCACCAGCACGGCGCGGCGCATGCCGCGGGTCGTGACCTCGACATCCGAGACCTGGGCAGTCATGCCGATGGTGAAACTTGCGTAGAGGAAATCCCAGGCGTCGGGGTCGCCCTTGCCCGGGAAGCGCAGGCCCTCGCCTTTCTCTCCGGCCCGGTAATGCAGGTAGGCATAGTGGAAGGCGGCGAGCGTATGGATCGTGGCCCAGCCCAGCGGCAGGCTGACCAGCGCGGTCAACCGTGCAGCGAGGCCGCTTTCGTCGGCGTTCAGCACCAGGTAGATGGCGGCCACGCTGACCAGCACCGCGAGCCCGGCCAAAAGCAGGATCAGAGCCACGCCTTCGTCCTCGTCCTCGGCATGGCGGCGCAGATCATCCGGGCCGGCCGTGCCGACGACGCGGGCGGTCAGCGCGAGATAGATCAGGAACAGCGTGTCGGCCGCGGCCAAAAGCGCAAAGACCGGCGGGAAGGACAGCCACCAAGCGGCAAGGCCCGCCCCGAGGCCGAGGCCGAAGGAGACGAGGAAGCGTCCGTGGCGCTTGAAAAGCTTCACTATCTCGGCCGGTGGACATGGGCGCTCTGCACGAGGCCAAAGCCCACCAGCAGCACCATCATCGCCGATCCGCCATAGGACAGCAGCGGCAGCGGCACGCCGACCACCGGGGCCATGCCCATGACCATCGACAGGTTCACCGCGATGTAGAAGAAGAAGTTCGCCGCCACACCCACGATCAACAGGGCCGAAAACCGGTCGCGGTTCTGGAACGCCGCCACCAGACAGAAGCCGATGATCAGGGCGTAAAGCCCCAGCAGCGAGAAGGCGCCGACAAAGCCGAACTCTTCGGCCAGTGTGGTGAAGATGAAGTCGGTCTGCTTTTCCGGCAGGAAGTTCAGCCGCGACTGCGTGCCCTGCATGAAGCCCTTGCCGCTCCAGCCGCCGGACCCCAGCGCGATCTTGGCCTGGATGATGTTGTAACCTGCCCCAAGCGGGTCGGCAGAAGGGTCGAGAAACGTGTCGATCCGCGCATACTGGTAGTCATACAGGAATTGCCAGGGAGTGCCGCGCAAGGTGAAGACACCGACCACCGCCCCGACGCCCAGGCCGATGACGCCAGCGAAATACCACAGGCTGACCCCGGCCGCGAACATCACCGTGGCCCCCCCCAAGAGCAGCATCAGCGACGTGCCCAGGTTCGGCTGCATCAGCACCAGCACGGTCGGGATCACGATCAGGAAGACCGGGATCAGCACATACAGGGGCCGCGACACGCGCTTTGGCTCCAGCCAGTCGTAATAGGCCGCCAGCATCATGACGAGGGTGAACTTCATCATCTCGGAGGGCTGCAGCCGGATGAAGCCAAGGTCGATCCAGCGTTGCGCGCCCATTCCGACATCGCCGAAGAACTGCACCACCAGAAGCAGCAGGAAGGAGAGGGCATAGGCCAGCCCCGCCATCGATCGCCAGAACCAGATCGGGATCATGGCGACGATGAACATCAGGACCATGCCGACCCCGAAACGCTGCATCTGCGGCAGCGCCCAGGTCTCCAGGTTGCCGCCGGCAATCGAATAGAGCATCAGGAACCCGACCGAGGCGACGGCAGTCACCAGCAGCACCAGTGGCCAGTTCATGTAAAGGATCTTCCGGATCCCCGTGGGCGCGAACTTGACGCGGTATTCCAGGAAACTCATGGCGCTCCCCTCAGGTTTCGGTCGCGGCCGGGGGCTGCCCGGTGACCGGATCGCGCAGCGGCAGCTCTTTCAGCATCGTCTCGATCCGGCCGCGCTGGCTGGCCGGATAGGCCTCAAGCGAGGGCAGCCCGTCCGACATCGCCCGCAGGAGGATGTCGCGGGCGATGGGGGCAGCGACCGTCGAGCCGCCCCCGCCGTGTTCCACCACCACCGAAACGGCATAGCGGGGCGCGTCATAGGGCGCGAAGGCCACGAACAATGCGTGGTCGCGGCGGTTCCAGGGCAGATCCTCGTTGGCGATCACCCCGGTGTCGCGCTCGGCCTTGGAGATGTTCCTGACCTGGCTGGTTCCGGTCTTGCCCGCCATGACCATCGTTGGGTCCACGATCCGGCTGGATTGCGCGGTGCCCTTCTCGGCGTTGACGACCTCGTGCATCCCAAGTCGCATCGCCTCCAGATACTCGACCGGGATGTCGAGTGCGGGGGCCTCCGCGACCGGCAGTTCCCGGTCGTTCACCATCCGCACCAGTCGCGGCATCACCGCCCGGCCGCTGGCCAGCCGCGCGGTCATCACCGCCAGTTGCAGCGGAGAGGTCAGGACATAGCCCTGTCCGATCGAGGCGTTGATGGTGTCGCCGATCCGCCAGTCCTGCTTGTAGCGGTCCAGAAGCCATTGCTTGTCGGGCATGGTCCCGGCGGTCATCGCGCTCATCGGCAGGTCGAAGGTCTGGCCAAGACCCAGCCTGCGCCCCATCGCGGCGATCTTGTCGATCCCGACCTTCTGCGCGATGTCATAGTAGAAGACGTCGCAGCTTTCGGTCAGCGACCGGGTCAGGTTGACCGTTCCGTGCCCGCCGCGCTTCCAGCAGTTGAACCGCCGGTTGCCATATTCGATGTAGCCCGGGCAGCTGACGCGGTAATCCGGCGTCACCACACCCGCCTCCAGCGCCGCCAGCGCCGTGACCATCTTGAAGGTCGATCCCGGCGGGTAGGCTCCCGAAACCGTCTTGTTGGCCAGCGGCCGGCGTTCGTTTTCGGTCAGGATGTTGTAGTCGTCATAGCCTATCCCGCGCACGAACAGGTTCGGATCGAACGACGGCGAGGAGGCGCAGCATAGAATGTCGCCATTGGTCACGTCGACGACCACGGCGGCGCCGCTTTCCTGGCCAAGCCGGGCCTGGGCGAAGTTCTGGATGTCCGCGTCGATGGTCAGCCGGATGTCGGACCCCGGGTCGCCTTCCTGGCGCTCCAGCTCGCGCATCACCCGTCCGGCCGAGTTGACCTCGATCCGCTTGGTCCCGGCTTCGCCGCGAAGCGTTTCCTCCATCCATTTCTCGACCCCGATCTTGCCGATCTGGAACTTGGGAATCTTCAGCAGCGGGTCGGGGGCATCCAGACCTTCGAGGTCCTTCTCGCTGACCGGGCCGACATAGCCGACGACATGGGCAAAGTCGGTGTCCAGCGGATAGCGGCGCGACAGGCCGACTTCCGGCACCACGCCGGGCAAGGCCGGAGCGTTTACCGCGACCTTGGAGAAATCGTCCCAGCTCAGCCGTTCGGCGACCGTGACCGGGACAAAGGCGGACAGCGCGTTCGCCTCGTCGATGGTCCGCTGCATCTCCTCGGCCGTCATCGGGATGATGCTGGCCAGGCGGCGCATGACAAGGTCGACATCGCCCGCGGCTTCGCGCGTGATGACGACGCGGTAATTCTGTTCATTGCCCGCGATAACCTTGCCGTTGCGGTCCTGTATCAGCCCGCGTTCCGGCGGAATCAGCCGGATGTTGATCCGGTTCTCCTCGGCCAGAAGTTTGAACTCGTCGGCCTGATCGACCTGCAAGTAGCGCATCCGGAACCCAAGGACGGCGACCATCGCGCCCATCGCACCGCCCAGCAGCAAGGTGCGGCGGTTGAGGACGCGTTTGCTTGCCTCGGTGTCGCGGGCCGTCCGTTTCACAGCCGCCTCCCGAAATCGTCCACTTCTCCGGTCGCGGGCTTCCTCAGGTCAAGCGCGAGCCGCGACAGGCCCACGACCACCGGATAGACCGCAATCGACCACAGGACCTGCACGATGGCAAAGCCGAACGGGGCTTGCGGCACGAAAGCAAGACCAAGGGTCAGCCGGTAGACCAGCATCATGGCCAGCATCATGCCGGACACCAGCAGCCATTCGACCAGAAAGCTCAGTTCGCGGGTAAGCGCGATGCGGCCACGCAGGAACTCGGTCGCAAGGATCACGATCGCGGTCCACAGACCCGGCGGTCGCATCAGGATCAGATCCTCGACCAGGATCACCACAAGGATCATCGGCATCGGCAGGAAATCCGGCCGGCGCACGATCCACGCCAGGATCACGCAGACCAGAATGTCAGGCCCCGGCAGCGCGCCGGGGGCGTTGCCCAGCGGCAAGAGCCGCACGAACAGCAGGCCGATCGCGACGGCCAGGAACAGGCCGCGGAATATCCAATGTTCCTGCCGCCAGAACTCAACCATCTCCGGCCCCCGTCACGGCCCCCGTCACGGCCTCCGTCTCGGCCCCGGGCGCGGCACCTTCGGCAGCCCCGGAGCCCGCGGCTTCGACATCGCCGCCTTCCGTCAGGGCCGGAGGGGCACCCGCCGCGGCCTCGGCCGCCCCGGCAGAGGTGTCGGGCTGCGGCTGGGCGGCGGGCGGTGCCACCAGACTGCCGGGATCGGTGATCGGGTCAAGCTCGTGGCTGCGCAGGACGCGCAGGAACTCCAGCCGCTGGTAATCCGCTGCCAGAACCACCCGCAGCCGCTTGTCGGTGCCAAGCGCCACCTGACCGACCAGCAGCCCCGCCGGGAACACCGCCCCGTCGCCCGAGGTCACCACCCGGTCGCCCGGGCGGACTTCGTCGCTGTCCTCGATGAATTCCAGCGGCGGCAGCGGCGAGTTGTCGCCGGACAGGAGCGCCTTCTGCCCGGAGGGCTGGATCGTCACCGGGATCCGGCTGTTCGAATCGGTGACCAGGATCACCCGCGACGTCCGCTCGCCGACCCCGGAAATCCGGCCCACCAGCCCGATCCCGTCCATCGTCGCCCAACCGTCGCGGATGCCGTCGCGCTCGCCGACGTTCAGCAGGACCGACTGCCGGAAGGGGCTGCCGCTGTCCGCCATCACCACGCCGGTCACATAGGTGAACTTCGGGTCCAGCCGCACCTTGTTCAGGTCCAAGAGCCGGGCGTTCTTCTGTTCCAGCTGCAGCGCGGCCTCTTTCCAGGCCTTCATCTGCTGCAACTCGCGCTTCAGCTCCTGGTTCTGCTCGTAGATCCGGGTGTAGCTCTGGAAGTCGTCGATCATGCCCGCAACCGCCGTCACCGGCCGCATCGCCCAGTCGAAATTCGGCACCACGGCGTCGATCAGCGCCGCGCGGAACCGTTCGACGCGCGGGCTGTCGATCCGCCACAGGATGAACAAGGCGAACAGCACCAGAAGCGCGATCCAGACCAGAAGCCGTCGCAGCGGGCGCGAGTATTCCTCGGGGGCGGTGCGGTTCTTGGCCACGGGACTTCAGCCTTCATTCGCCGCGCTAGGGCTGCGGCTCAGGTATCGTAATCGATCACATGACGAAGTTGCTTTTCATATTCCAGCGCCTTCCCGGTGCCGAGCGCAACACAATTCAGTGACTCGTTGGCGACCGAAATCGACAGGCCGGTCTGTTCCCGCAAGCTCAGGTCCAGCTCGCCCAGAAGCGCCCCGCCCCCGGTCAGCATCACGCCCCGGTCGACGATGTCGGCGGCAAGGTCCGGCGGCGTCGCTTCCAGCGCCTGCATCACCGCGTCGCAGATCTGCTGCACGGGTTCGGCCAGCGCCTCGGCGACCTGCGCCTGGTTGATCTCGGTTTCCTTCGGGACACCGTTCAACAGGTCGCGGCCCCGGATGGTCATCGAAGACCCGCGTCCGTCGTCCGGCATCCGTGCCGTGCCGATCGAGGTCTTGATCCGCTCTGCCGTCGATTCCCCGATCAGCAGGTTCTGATGGCGGCGCAGGTAGTTCACGATGGCCTCATCCATCCGGTCGCCGCCGACGCGGACCGACCGGGCATAGACGATGTCGCCCAGCGACAGAACCGCGACCTCCGTGGTGCCGCCGCCGATGTCGACGACCATGTTGCCGGTCGGTTCGGTGATCGGCATTCCGGCCCCGATGGCCGCTGCGATGGGTTCGGCGATCAGCCCGGCGCGCTTGGCGCCAGCGGACAGCACCGATTGCCGGATCGCCCGCTTTTCCACCGGGGTTGCGCCATGCGGGACGCAGACGATGATCTTGGGTTTGGAAATCGTGGACCGCTTGTGGACCTTGCGGATGAAGTGCTTGATCATCTCTTCCGCCGCCTCGAAGTCGGCGATGACACCGTCGCGCATCGGGCGGATCGCCTCGATGGTGCCGGGCGTCCGGCCCAGCATCAGCTTGGCGTCCTCTCCTACCGCCAGGACAACCTTCTTGCCGTCCTTGTTGTGATAGGCCACGACCGAGGGTTCGTTCAGCACGATCCCCTTGCCGCGAATGTAGACCAGCGTGTTCGCGGTCCCGAGGTCGATAGCCATGTCCGACGAAAACAGGCTTGGGAAGAAAGCCATGGGTAGTCCTTCAGCAATAGAGACGGCCCCGACTCGGAGCGTCCGACGGGGCTGCTTCTTATAGGGGCAGGGCAGGGGCAAGCGAAAGCCCCGCCGGCTGCAATCCGCGCACTTCTGCGTGCTTGCAGAAATTCGATCTTTTCCTGCGATTCAAGCTGCAAGGAATGGGAGTTCTTGCACTTATACGATATTGTGGCTAGATGAGGTCGAGGATGCAGGACAGGACGCTGGCAAATGGAACCGGGTGCGCTGTGCCGATGTCGGCAAGACAGGGCCCGGGGGGATTCGCTTGCGCCACTGGGCGGGGTCCGGTTGCCGATGGCCCGACCGCGCCCTCCCTTGCAGTTAGGATGCAGGCATGACCGGTTTCCTGCCCGGCGTTCCGTCCGAGGCCGTGCTTGCCGCCCTTCGACGCTCTCCCGGAAACGAGCTGGGGACCGGCAAGTTCGACAGCCCCGAGTCCTCGGCGGCGCTGGCGGTGAATGCCTTCGGCTGGTTTCTGGACCGGCCCCGGTCCCTGCAACCCCTGCCGGGTGTGCCGATGGGCCTGCCCGAAACGGTCGAGATCGAGGCCGAGCTGCGCTTTCCCTGGTCGGGCGGGCGGCATCCCTGGCTGGACGCGGCGGTCACTACGGCGACGACCCTCGTCGGCATCGAATCCAAGCGCTACGAACCGTTCCGTCCTGGCAAGAACACCCAGTTTTCCGAGGCGTATGACAGCCGCGACTGGGGCCCCGGCATGGCGCGGTTCACCGCGATGCGGCTGGCCCTGACCGAGGGTCGCCAGACCTACCGCTGCCTCGATGCGGCGCAGCTGGTGAAGCACGCCTATGCGCTGCGGACCCAATCTGTGAAGCGGGGCCTTGGGGCGGTGCTGGTCTATCTGCACGCGGCTCCGGCGACCTGGGCCAGCGGCAAGCCGGTGTCGCCGGACGCCATCGCCCGGCACGCCGCCGAGATCGCCGACTTTGCCCGCGCGGTTATGGGCGACGATGTCAGCTTTGTCGCGCTGCGCTGGGCCGATCTGCTGACCGACTGGGCCAAGGCTCCGGCGCTGGCGGCACATGCGGCGGCGATCAAAAGCCGCTTCGGGCCGCTTTAGCCGCGTACCGGCGCGGCCAGCCGTTCACAGGCGCTAGACGCTGGCGCCGCGGGCCCGTCGCCCACCACCCGCGCGCGCAGACTGTCCCGCCTTAGCCCCATGTCTGCAAGCATCCGGTCGCTTTGGCCCTGCAGCCCGACCAACGCGCCTTCGGCGTCCCACCACTGTCTGATGCGGTTCCACATGATCTGTCTCCTGTGTGATGCCGTCTTTTGCCACACCGAAGTCTTTGTGATAATCTGACAATTAGCGAATGGCTTTTGAAGCAAGGCTAATGAATGCGCGCCAGTGACTATGCGGAATTGCGCGCCTTTGCCGCCGTCGTGCGCCACGGCAGCTTTACCCGCGCGGCAGCGCATCTGGGGGTCTCGCCCTCGGCCCTGTCGCAGACCATCCGCGCGCTGGAGGACCGGATGGGCCAGCGCCTGTTGAACCGGACCACGCGGTCGGTTGCGCCCAGTGCGGCGGGGCAGGCGCTGGCGGAACGGCTGTTGCCAGTGCTGGACGATCTGGACGGCGTGGTGGATGCCGCCTTTTCAGCGGGGGGAGAGGTTTCGGGGCCTTTGCGTCTGGACGTGGTCCGGGTGGCGATGCCGCATCTCGCGCGGTTGGTGCCGGGGTTTCTGGCACGCTACCCGCGCGTCCGGCTTGAGGTGGCCTCGAACGACGCGCTGGTCGACATCGTGGCTTTGGGCTTTGACGCGGGGATAAGGCTGGCGGAAAGGCTGGAGGGCGACATGATTGCCGTGCCCTTCGGGGGCGATCTGCGGATGATCTGCGTGGCCGCCCCGGCCTATCTGGCCCGCCATGCAGCGCCCGTCCATCCGCGCGACCTGGCCGACCATGCCTGCATGGTGACGCTGACCCCGTCCACCGGCACGCCCTACCGCTGGGAGTTCGAGAAGGACGGCGAGGCATTGAGGATCGCCGTCGACGGTCCGCTCGTCTCACGCGATACCGAGGTACGGGTTGCGGCGACAGTGGCGGGCGTCGGGATCGGGTTCTTCTTCGAGGACGAGGTGCGGGACCTCATTGCTGCCGGTCGTCTGGTGCAGCTGCTTGCCGACTGGACCCCGGCCTTCCCCGGCGCCTACCTTTATTTCCCCAGCCGCCGCAACCCCGCGCCGCCCTTGCGGGCCTTTGTGGATTATGTGCGGGAAATGGGGCGCGGACAGACCTTTCCAGAAGGTTAACGCCCATGGGATAGTCGTTCTGTATCAATAAGTTGCCCGAAATGTCCACCGTGGACACCTCGGGCTATTCTCACTCGCCGTGGTAAGAGACGGTCTTCACATCCTCACCCGGGGCCGTCTTCTGCCGCCGGATGATGAGCCGGTTGAGGGCGTTGATATAGGCCTTGGTCGAGGCGACGATCGTATCGGTATCGGCCGACGATCCCGTCACGATCCGCCCGTCCTCCTCCAGCCGGACCGAGACCGTCGCCTGCGCATCGGTCCCCTCGGTCACCGCATGGACCTGATAGACCTGCAGCCGCGCCTTGTGCGGGAACAGCATCTTCACGCACATGAAGGCCGCATCCACCGGCCCGTCCCCGGTCGCGTCGATGTGGTGGTCCTTGCCGTCGATCGACAGGATCATGTCCGCCTCTTGCGGCCCCTCGGTCCCGCAGATCACCCGCAGCTTCTTCAGTTGCAGATATTCGTAGGCGTCGTTGGTCTGCTCATCGCTGACCAGCGCGATCAGGTCGTCGTCGTAGACTTCCTTCTTGCGGTCGGCGAGCGCCTTGAAGCGGACGAAGACGTCGTTCAGCTGGTTGTCGGCCAGATCGACGCCCAGTTCCTTCAGCTTGGCCCGCAGCGCCGCGCGACCGGAGTGCTTGCCAAGGGGCAGCGAGGTGCCGGAAAGGCCCACATCCTCGGGCCGCATCACCTCGAACGTCTCGCGGTTCTTCAGCATGCCGTCCTGGTGGATGCCGGACTCGTGCGCGAAGGCGTTCTTGCCGACGATGGCCTTGTTGAACTGCACCGCGAAGCCCGAGACGGTAGCCACGCGACGGGAGAGGCCCATGATCTTCGTCGTGTCGATGCCGGTCTGGAACGGCAGGATGTCATTCCTGACCTTCATCGCCATCACGACCTCTTCAAGCGCGGTGTTTCCCGCCCGCTCACCCAGGCCGTTGATCGTGCATTCGATCTGTCTTGCCCCGGCCTCGACCGCCGCCAGCGAGTTCGCGGTCGCCATGCCGAGGTCGTTGTGGCAGTGGGTGGCGAAGATGACCTGGTCGGCGCCAGGGACGCGTTCCAGCAGCATGCGGATGATCTTCGCCGACTCCATCGGGTAAGTGTAGCCGACGGTGTCGGGGATGTTGATCGTCGTCGCCCCGGCCTTGATCGCGATCTCCACCACGCGGCAGAGGTAGTCGTGTTCGGTCCGGGTCGCGTCCATCGGCGACCACTGGACGTTGTCGCAGAGGTTCCTCGCGTGGGTGACCGTCTCGTGGATCCGCTCGGCCATCTGGTCCATGTCGAGGTTGGGGATCGCGCGGTGGAGGGGGGAGGTGCCGATGAAGGTGTGGATGCGCGGCGATTTGGCGTGCTTCACCGCCTCCCAGCAGCGGTCGATGTCCTTGAAGTTCGCGCGGGCGAGGCCGCAGATGGTGCTGGTCTTGGCGCGCTTCGAGATCTCGGAGACGGCGGCGAAGTCGCCTTCGCTGGCGATCGGGAAGCCGGCCTCGATGATGTCGACGCCCATCTCGTCGAGGAGGCCGGCGATCTCCAGCTTTTCCTCGTGGGTCATGGTGGCACCCGGCGATTGCTCGCCGTCGCGGAGGGTGGTGTCGAAGATGACGACTTTATCTTGGGTGGTCATGAATCTGGTCCTTGTCTTAGCTGAGCTTGGCGGCGCTGGTCACCTCTGAGCGGTCGCGCCCGGGGGCACGCTCAGAGGCGGCTAAGAAGGAGGAGACCACGGGGCAAGAGGGGGCGAGCGGTCGCCCCGAGGGAGTGGATATGATGGCCCCTGATCATGGGGGGCGACTATACGGGGGAAATCGGGGAAGGGAAGGGGGTTTCTTGGGGGCGGGGGCCGCAAGGGACTCCGGGTCGGTGTCCA
The DNA here is from genome assembly GCA_040385165.1 of Pseudomonadota bacterium. GTDB lineage: Bacteria > Pseudomonadota > Alphaproteobacteria > Rhodobacterales > Rhodobacteraceae > Tabrizicola. The sequence goes on from JAZKHX010000001.1 coordinate 803,677, forward strand.
CGGTGGGCGGATGGGGGTAAGGGTTTGATTTTGCTGGGGAATGGGTGTGGACGGTAAGGGTTTGTTAAGGGGGTGGTTAATGGGGCGTTTCCTGAACGTGGCTGCTCCTGTTGCGAGCGTGACTCACATTCTAGCGAGCAGGCGCGGAAATCACACCTACCGTGAGCTTTCACTGGAAATTCACTCCTATCTGGAGAGAATGATGGGAGGCGGCGAGGTGCGAGCGTCGCAGAGGAAGCATGAATTCTAAAGTTGCAATAAATCCGGCCGTCCTTGTCTGGGCGCGTGAGACGGCGGGGCTCTCTACAGAGGAGGCCGCGGCGAAAATCGGATTGACTTCCGGTGCGCGGGGGTCTGCGATTGAAAAGTTAGAAGCGATGGAAGCCGGCGAGCGTGAACCCTCCGAGGGGCAGCTTGTCAAAATGGCGTCTGTGTATCACCGACCTCTGCTTGCTCTGTACATGGCCGAACCCCCGCGACCTGCAGTGCGAGCGGAAGATTTCCGAACCATGAGGGCGCCGGTCGCTCCGCAGGAATCCGCTCGTCTTGATGCCTTGGTGAGAGATGTCCGGACGAGGCAAGGTATCTTGCGTGATCTGATGGAAGACGAGGAAGACGCAAAGCCGCTTCAGTTTGTCGGAAGTCTGTCCGTTAATACGCCCGTTGGGCAGGCCGCTGCGCGGATCAAGGACGCGCTTAAGATCGACAGTGATCGCGCATTTCGAAGAGGGATGCGGGAACCATATGACTTGTTCACAGAGCTAAGGCGTCGAACTGAGGCGCTGCGCATTTTCGTGATTCTCTTGGGTGACCTTGGAAACTATTTGACTGCGATCTCTCCAAAGGTGTTTCGGGGCTTCGCAGTTGCAGATAAATTGGCGCCCATGGTTGTCATAAACGATCAAGATGCCAAAGCAGCTTGGTCCTTTACATTGATTCACGAGCTTGTGCACGTCTTCGTTGGTAACACAGGTATCAGTGGCCTTCCTGTGATCGGGGAACCCGTCACGCAAAATGCACGGATCGAGCGTTTCTGCAACGATGTTGCTGGTGAGTTGCTATTACCCGATCAGGCGTTGGTGCGTGTGCAAAGAATGGTTACAGCTGACGCAGTTTTGCAAGAGGCAGAAATACTGTGCAGAGAATGGCATGTAAGCAATGCGATGGCTGCTTACCGCCTTTGGCGAGCGAATAAGGCGGATGCTGAAACCTATGGCGAGGTTGTCCGAATACTCGGAGATCAGTGGCAACGGCAGCGCACCCTTGAGCGTGAGAAAAACAAAGCAAATGAAGGCGGTCCTAACTACTATGTCGTTCGTCGGCATAGGTTGGGCGACGCGCTGCTTCGCTTTGTAGGGCACGAACTTAGAGCCGAAGCTCTCACTCACACCACAGCCGCGAAGATTCTTGGCGTCCGACCTGGTGCCGTGGAGCCTTTGCTCTCTGGAGTGCTTGGGATCGGCAATGGTGCGCCGAGGAGGAAAGCGACATAGTGCTGTATCTCCTAGACGCAAACACTTTGATTCGTGCAAACGCCGACTATTATCCAATCGACCGGATTCCGCAATTTTGGCAATGGCTCATCGATTGCGGTAACGCGGGGCGAGTCAAAATTCCTAACGAGATCGCGGACGAGGTTACAGCAGGTCGCGATGAGGTTTCGGACTGGTTGAAGGAAGAGACATCAAAAAGTGCGTTGCGATTAAATGAGCGAATTGACCTCGCCGCGCTTCGGCACGTTGTGGATAATGGTTACGCCCCTGATCTTGACGATACTGAGCTACAGAAGATTGGAAAAGATCCCTTCCTCATCTCTTATGCGCTAGGCAAAGTTGATCGCACTGTGATTACAAAAGAGCAGTCCAAACCGTCAAAGCAGAGAGCAAATCGGAAGGTTCCCGACGTTTGCGACGCCTGCGGAGTGCCTTGGCTCACCGATTTTGCGTTCTATCGTGCCGCAGATTTTCGGATCACCTAGTCAGCCCTTCCCTCACACCCCCATATGCCGCACCCTTGCGCCCCACTCGATGGCGGCGGCGTGGAGGCGGTCGATCTTCAGCTCCTCGCGGACCTCTTCCAGCATGCGGAGCTCGACCTGGGAGTGGCGGCCGTCCGCCGTGACCACGTCGCAGGCCAGGGCATAGGCGGTCTCGTAGAGGCGCTCGGGGAGGGCCTCGCGGATCAGGCCGAAGAGGGCGGCGAGGCCGTCTTCCTCCTCGAAGAGGTCAAAGACGGTGCGGGTGACGCGCTGGATGCGGTCGGGGTCGTAGGTGGCGAAGGCGGGCATGTGGTTGACCATGCGGGTGATCGCCACCAGCTCGGCGGTGCGCATGTTCTCGTCCGAGGCGGAGCAGGCGACCATGACGGCCACGAGGGCGTCCTGGGGGGACATGGCGGATTCGGGCATGGTCGGCTCCTTCAAGCGGTTGGCGGCAGATTATTGACGGGGGGGGCGGGGGGCAATAGAGGACGGGGGCCTGCGACATTGGGGTTTGCGGGCTGAACTGGAGATATGCGATGAGTGCCCTGCGCGATGCGGCGATGAATTCGAAGGCCTGGCCCTTTGAAGAGGCCCGCGCGGTGCTGAAACGCTATGGCGGGAAGGACCCGGCGAAGGGGTATGTGCTGTTCGAGACGGGCTACGGGCCGTCGGGGTTGCCGCATATCGGGACCTTCGGGGAAGTGGCGCGGACGACGATGATCCGGCGGGCGTTCGAGATCATCTCGGACATCCCGACGCGGCTGATCTGTTTTTCCGACGACGTGGACGGGATGCGGAAGGTGCCCGAGAACGTGCCGCAGCAGGAGATGCTGCGGGGGCATATGCAGAAGCCTCTGACGTCCGTGCCGGACCCGTATGGCGAGTTCGAGAGTTTCGGGCACCACAACAACGCGATGCTGCGGCGGTTCCTGGACACGTTCGGGTTTCAGTATGAGTTCATCTCGGCCACGGAGTTCTACAAGTCGGGGCAGTTTGACGCGACCTTGCGGCTGTGTGCAGAGCGGTATGATGCGATCATGGCGATCATGCTGGCGTCGTTGCGGGAGGAGCGGCAGCAGACCTATTCGTGCTTCCTGCCGATCCACCCGGAGACGGGGCGGGTGATGTATGTGCCGATGAAGAACGTCGATGCCGCGCGGGGCGAGATCACCTTTGACGACGAGACGGGACGGGAGTGGACGCTGCCGGTGACGGGCGGGAATGTGAAGCTGCAGTGGAAGCCGGATTTCGGGGCGCGCTGGGCGGCGCTGGATGTGGACTTCGAGATGTACGGGAAGGACCACAGCACGAACACTCCGATCTACGATGGGATTTGTGAAGTGTTGGGGGGGCGGAAGCCGAACCACATGACCTATGAGCTGTTCCTGGATGACCAGGGGCAGAAGATCTCGAAGTCGAAGGGCAATGGGCTGACCATTGATGAATGGCTGACCTATGCGGCGACGGAGAGCCTGTCGTATTTCATGTACCAGAAGCCGAAGACGGCGAAGCGGATGCACTTCGACGTGATCCCGCGGGCGGTGGACGAGTATCACCAGCAGCTGCGGGCCTATCCGACGCAGGATGTGGCGGGGCAGGTGAACAATCCGGTTTGGCATATCCATGGGGGGAGGCCTCCGGAGAGCCGGATGGTGGTCAGTTTCGGGATGTTGTTGAACCTGGCCTCGGTGTCGGGGGCGAAGGATGCGGGGGCGCTGTGGAAGTTCCTGAAGCGGTATGCGCCCGAGGCTTCGCCCGAGACGCATCCGGACCTGGATGCGGCGGCGGGGTATGCGGTGCGCTACTTTGCCGACAAGATCGCGCCGACGCGGGTGTTCCGGCTGCCAGACGGACGCGAGCGGGCGGCGATGGAGGATCTGGTGGCGCGGCTGCGGGTCTGGGACGGGGCGACGGACGACGAGGCGCTGCAGTCGATGGTCTTTGCCGTGGGCAAGGAGCATGGGTTCGAGCCCTTACGCGACTGGTTCAAGGCGCTGTACGAGGTCTTGCTGGGGGCGTCGGACGGGCCGCGCTTCGGGGGGTTCATCGCCCTTTACGGTGTGGACGAGACGGTTGCGCTGATGGAGCGGGCGCTGAAGGGTGAGCTGGTCGTCGGGTGAGACGGATCGCGCCGCGACTTTGGGTGGCGGATGGTCCGGTGATCCGGTTCTGGGGCATGCCGTTTCCGACGCGGATGGTGGTGATCCAGCTGGCGAATGGCGACCTGTGGCTGCACTCCCCGGTTGCCGCGAGCCCGGACCTTGTTGTCGAGGTGGCGGCCATGGGGCCGGTTCGGCATCTGATTGCGCCCAACTGGGTGCATTATGCCTTTCTGCCGGAGTGGCAGGCGCTATTCCCCGAAGCGACGACCTGGGCCGCCGCGGGCGCGAGGGAACGTGCGGCGCGGCGGCGCGTGCGTATTCGATGGGATGCCGATCTGGCGATCGACCCGCTGCCTGCCTGGTCCGGCGAGATCGACATGCTCGAGGTAAAGGGCCATCCCCGGCATCGGGAATGGGTCTTTCTGCACCGGGCCAGCCGAAGTCTGATTGTTACCGATCTGGTTCAGGCGCTGGAGCCGGACCGGATGACCCGGCGCGAGGCGCTGATTGCCCGCCTGCTGGCGGGGACGCGGCCCGGCGGGGCGATGCCACGGCTGATGCGGCTTGGCTTTGCCTTGTCCCCGGGCGCGCTGGGCCGTGCGGTGCGGCACATGCTGGATTGGCGGCCCGAGCGGCTGATCTATGCCCATGGCCCCTTGCCGACCGGGCCGGGAGAAGCTGCCCTGCGCGCGGCATTCCGTTAAGCCTTGCGCCGCGCGGACCAGACGGGTCTTGGCGGTTTCCAGTCGGCATGAGACCCTTGGATCAAGCCGGGAGGGTCGGGTCCGGCAGGATGGGGGAAGCATGGGGCGCGAGGCGGAAGGGCATGCGGTCTGGCGGGGCGCTTCGGGCGCCGTGAAAGCCTACCTGGAGAGCGACGGGATCATCTTGCGCGGCGAGGTGCGGGGCAAGGTGCCTCGGGCCGGGCTGATGGGCTGGCGGGTCGAGGGGGAGGACCTTTGCCTGCGGGCGGAGGGGGAGCCGCTGGTCCTGACCCTGGGGGCACGGGAGGCCATGGCCTGGGTCAAGGCGCTGGAGAAGCCGGTGCCGTCGCTGGCGCAGAAACTGGGCGTGTCGGCCACGGCGCGGGCTTGGGTGATCGGGGGGCCGCGGCCCGACGCGCTTGGCGTGGCCGTGGCGGGCGCGGAGGCGGCCGGGCCGGAGGCGGCGGCGGTGATCGTGGCGGTGCTGACCGGGCCGGGCGATCTGGAGGCGGCCCTTGCCGCCGGACAGCGCCATGGGCTGCGGGTCTGGTGCGTGCATGGCAAGGGCAAGGGTGCGGTGGTGCCCGACGCCGTTGTGCGCGCGGCGTTCCGGGCGGCGGGCTGGACCGACATCAAGGCAAGTGCGGTGTCGGAGGCGTTCAGTGCCACGCTGTATCGGCCCCCGGCTGGGTAGCGGGAGCGCGGGTGGAGGGGGTGCTGCCTCCGGCGGGAGTATTTGGGAAAGGGCAACTGTGGTCCGGGGAGGGACCGTTGACTTTGCGGCAACCGGGCTAGCTTTCCACAAGAGGGGACGTTTGATCCGGGAGCGATTGCCAATGCGCAATGGTCTTTACGCCGTCATGCTTGCTGCTGCCCTTGCCCTGCCGTCCGTGGCGCAGGAAACGCCGATCGAGGACACGATCCGAAGCCAGATCGATGCCCTGATGGCCGATGATTTCGCACGCGCCTTCACCTTTGCCAGCCCCAACATCAAGGGCATCTTCGGCACGCCCGAGAATTTCGGGGCGATGGTCAAGCAAGGCTATCCGATGGTCTACCGCCCGGCTCAGGTCGAGATGGGCGAGTTGCGCGAGATCGCCGGGAACCTGTGGCAGCGGGTTCGCGTCGTCGATCAGGCGGGGGCGGCGTGGTATCTGGATTACATGATGATCGAGACCGCCGAGGGCTGGCAGATCAACGCGGTCCAGTTGCTGCCTGCGCCGGACGTGGGGGTCTGAGAGCGGGCAGGTCGGGCAGGCCGGGCCCGTCTGCGCCGTCCGTCACCTTGCCCGCAGGAGGTCGGGGGGCCTTCGCATCCTGCCGTCACACCCGTTCTGCGGCGGGAGCCGTTGCTTCCCCGGGCGTTCCGCCGAACGGGGCCATGAGCCACGGTTAAGCCTTCCTTGCTACCCCCTTTGCCCGAGAGCGGCGCGATTTGTCGGGGGCACCCTTGACGCATCGCCCGTGACAGTGGCGCGAAGCGAGGCAAGGGAAATCGACAATGAACAAGGCTATCACTGACGGGCTGGTCCTGATGCCGCCGCCGTTTTCGGCAGGCCTCAACCTCTGGTCGCGCGAGGACGGGACGCCCGGCTCGGGGTCGTATCAGGGCCAGCCGAACGCGGCGCTGGTGACGAACGATCAGGACTTTGCGGGCTGTCTGGAGTTGCAGAAGACGGACGCGGTCCAGAAAGTGCGATCCTTTGCCCAGACGCCGATCCAGCCGGGCCTGTATCTTCGGGTGACGGCGCGGGTGAAGGCGGTTTCGGGCAACCTGCCCTCGGTCCGGATCGCCGCCTGGGCGGGCGATGTGAGCGGGGCAAATGTCGCGGCGCTGGTGCAGGCCGGGCCTGCGGTGGCGCTGACGGCCTATGGGCAGGTGGTGACGGTCAGCGCGATCATCTCGCCCGCCAGCCGGACGGGGGTGGACCTGCCCTGGACGCTGCAGGCGATCTATGCCCATGTCGGGCTGGACCTGACCGGGGCCAACGGCGGCGTGGTGCGGATCGACGATATCGTTGTCGAGGACGTCACCAACATCTTCATCCGCAAGCTGATGGACTGGGTCGACGTGCGCGACTATGGCGCGCTGGGCAACGGGACGACCAATGACGCGCCGGCCTTCCTGGCCGCCGATGCCGATGCGGACGGCCGCGAGATCCTGGTCCCCGCGGGCGTGTTCCGGCTGACGTCGGATGTGACGATCAACAGCCGCATCCGGTTTGAAGGCACCCTGTCGATGCCGTCGAACCGCAGGCTGACGCTGACGCGGAACTTCGATCTGGACACCTATGGCCAGGCCTTCGGGTCGGAGCTGGAAGGCTTCAAGCGCGCGCTTTCGTCGCTGTTCTTCTTCACCGACTATGTGACCCTGGACCTGTCGGGTCGCCGGGTGGACCTGATCGAGCCGATCGATGTGGCGGCGCTGGCCGGGATCACCAGCTTTTCCAACCGCCGGGTGGTGCGGAACGGATCGCTGAACGCGGTCGCCGGTCCGAACTGGGCGACGCAGGATGTGACCTCGGTCGCGACCTATTCGGCGGCCACCAACACCACGCTGACGAACGTCGCGAACGTGGCGAACATTCCGGTCGGCGCGCTTGTCATCGGCACGGGCGTCGGGCGCGAGGTCTATGTCACCGCGACCAACGTCGGCGCGGGGACGGTCACCATCAGCCAGCCGCTCTATGCCGCCGTGGGCACGCGGACCTACACGTTCCGGCGGTTCAGATACATGCTGGACTTCAGCGGCTTCTCGCTTTTGTCGCGGTTCGAGCTGGAGGATATCGAGTTCAACTGCGTCGGTATCGGGTCGGGCGTGATGCTGCCGATGTCGGGGTCGACCCAGCGGTTCATCTCCTGCACCTTCAACCGGCCCCTGGACCGGGGGATCAGCTCGGCCGGGACCGGCTGTCAGGGCATGTTCGTCGACATGTGCCAGTTCCTGTCGAACGAACAGTCCGTCCCTGCGGTGAGCCGCACCACGATCGCGATGAACGTGCAGGCCAACGACACCAAGCTGCGCAACAACCGTGTGGTGCGGTTTGCGCATTTCGCGATCATGAACGGGACCGGCCACCTGATCCACGCCAACCACTTCTTCCAGGGCGACAATGAAACCGCGGGCGTGCGGCGGGCGGGGCTGGTGTTCACGCAGACCAACGTCTCGACCGTGGTCACCGGCAACTATGTCGACAACTGCTTCATCGAATGGGGCAACGAGCATGACTCGGCACCCGAGGAGAGCGGCGAGTTCTCGTTCGGCGGGCTGAACATCGTCGGCAACGTGTTCATCGCGTCCGACACGACCCCGGCCTTCCGCTGGATCGTGGTCAAGCCCTACGGGCCGGGGCATTTCTTCAGCGGTCTGTCGATCTCGGGCAACAGCTTCCGCTGTTTCGGGGTGATCGTGGACCGGGTGGATATGGTGGACACCAGCTTTGCCACGCTGGATTTCACCAGGTCGCGCAACGTGCGGGTGGAAGGCAACAGCTTCAACAACGTGACCCAGTGGATCCTGAACCCGGTTCTGGTGGCCCATACCCAGAACACGGCGGCCGAGACCTGGAACGTCAGCGCGGGCGGTTTCGTGCCGTTCGGCGGGCGGATCCGGATGGTGGAGGCGGTGGCGCCGGAGGGGCCGATCACCAATGCCGCGAGTGCCGTACGGTATGTCTTCCCCTATTCCTTGCCGGGAACGGGGGTGACGGGCAACGAGGCGCAGCTGCGCTGGGGCGAGGCCGTGATGGGCAAGGCGCTGGTCAATCTGCGGATGGATGTGCCAGCCTGACGCAAGGACGGTATTTCAACGAAAGATCGGGCGGGCGGTCCTTCGGGGCCGCCCGTTTTTCACAGCCTGTCGGGCGGGACGTGAAAGGCCCGGGCAAAACCGCCGTTGAGAAGGGCGGAGGTTGGCGTCAGGCGCACGAAAACGAAATCGGGCAGGTCGATGTAGATCTGGGCCTTCGGGCTTCGGTCCAGCCAGCGGGTGCGGATGCCGGGGCGGGCAGGGTCGTCCGGGGCGACAAAGGCGGCCTGCGCGCGGATCATCAGGCGGGGATGGGAAAGCGGGTCGCCCTTGTCGCCGACCTCGCCCAGCATCAGCGCGCAATCGGGCCGGTCGCGCAACGCGCGGAAGTGGGGGGCAAGGCCGGAGACGAGGGTCAGCAGGCCCGCCTCGGGGTCGCGGGCAAAGGCGATCCGGCTGATCCCGGGCGTTCCGGTGTCGGGATCGGTCCAGGCGAGGGCCGCGTGACTGAGGGTCATGAGCCTGCCCACAAGGACGAGGGCGTCATCATTGGCGGGCTGGACGGGATCGGGACGCTTGGACATCGGGCTTCGCGGCAGTTGACAGGGCGGGGACAGAGGAGTCTTCTGCCGGTATTCCAACTCCTTTGCCAGCAATTACTGGCGGTTCCTCTGGCCCTGGACGCCAACATGACCGACACCGCACGGGGCCAGGATGGCCCGACCGAGTTCCTGCCGAAGCTTCTGACCGTCTGGCGCGAAGGCTATGATCTGGCCGCCCTGCGCGCCGATGCCCTGGCCGGGCTGACGGTGGCCATCGTGGCGCTGCCCCTGTCGATGGCAATTGCGATTGCCAGCGGGGTGGGGCCGGAGCGCGGGCTGTTCACCGCCATCGTCGGCGGTTTCCTGGTCTCGGCGCTGGGCGGGTCGCGCTATCAGATCGGCGGACCGGCGGGGGCCTTCATCGTGCTGGTCGCGGCCTGCGTCCTTGCGACCGGTGTGCAGGGCCTGATCCTTGCGACCTTCCTGTCGGGGGTCGTCCTGATCGCGGCGGGCGCCCTTCGGCTGGGGACCTACATCCGCTATATCCCTTATCCGGTGACCGTGGGCTTCACTGCGGGCATCGCGGTCATCATCTTCGCCAGTCAGCTGCACGAGATCTTCGGGCTGACCCTGGCCGGGGCCGAACCGGGCGAGATCCTGCCGAAGCTCGGCGCGCTCTGGGCGGCGCGGGGGACGGTGAGCTGGGCCGCGCTGGCGGTGGCGGTGCTGACGGTGGCGGTGATCCTGTCCTTGCGCCGGGTCAGGCCGCACTGGCCGGGGATGCTGATCGCCGTGGCGCTGGCCTCGGTCGTGGCCGGGGGCCTTGGCCTGCCGGTATCGACCATCGGCGGCAGGTTCGGCCAGTTGCCGCAGTTCCTGCCCGCACCGGCGTTGCCCGACTTTGCGCTGTGGCGCGAGGCGCTGCCCTGGGCGCTGTCCTTCGCGCTCCTCGGGGCGATTGAATCGCTGCTGTCCGCCGTGGTTGCCGACGGGATGTCCGGCGCGCGGCACCGGTCGAACGCCGAACTGGTGGCGCAGGGCGTGGCCAACATCGGCTCGGGCCTCTTCGGCGGTTTCTGCGTCACCGGCACCATTGCGCGCACGGCCACAAACGTGCGCGCGGGCAGCCGGGGGCCGGTTTCGGGCATCCTGCACGCGGCCTTCCTGCTGGTCTTCATGCTGGTCGCAGCCCCGCTGGCCGCCTATATCCCGCTGGCCGCGCTGGCCGGGGTCCTTGCCGTCGTCGCCTGGGGCATGGCCGAGCGGCACGAGCTTGCTGCCCTTTTGCGGTCATCGCGCGGGGATGCGCTGGTGGTCGGCGTCACCTTCCTTCTGGTCGTCTTCCGCGACCTGACCGAGGGGATCATCGTCGGTTTCGCGCTTGCGGGCCTGGTCTTCATCAAGCGCATGTCGGAAGCCGCCGCGATGCGCCCTCGGGAAGAGCATCTTGATACCCCCCGGGCGGACCGGGTCGTCTATCACCTGGAAGGCCCGTATTTCTTCGGGGCCGCAGCGCAGCTGGGTGGCATCCTCGACCGGATCGCCGAGGCGCCCCGCGCCCTGGTGCTGGAGATGTCGGGCGTGCCGCTGATCGACAGTTCCGGCGCGCGTGGGTTTCACACGCTGGCGGCGCGGTCGCGACGGCGGGGCGGCCAGCTTTACCTTGTCGGGCTGAGCGCCCGTCTGCGCCGCCAGCTGGAAGCCCAGGGCCTGCGGGAACCCGAACTGCGCTATCTGCCCGACCTGGCTTCGGTTGACCGCCATCTCGACGGCGCGTCCGAATCGACGTGACCGCTGCGTCCGGCGCGCCCCGGAACCGGGTTTGCGCTAACACCCCGGCAGGATCACCGGCCTTCACGCCCGCGTGAGCGTCAGGCGCTTGAAAAGGCAGGGTAATCCTGCGCTTCCTTTTCATGAATTTGCAGTATTGACCAAATGTAAGTCAAGAAATTTACAGAATTATGCAGCACAATTAGGGGTTTACCTGATTCTTAACAAAGTGGTAACATTGGGGCGGGAGAGAGCGTTCCGCATGGCGGGACACCAGCAGACGAGGGGTCTTTGGCCGGGCCCTTTCGAGAGGAGGATCGCGATGACCGACCATGCCGCCCTGAAATCCATCTACCCCGCGCACGACGATTTCGTGGCAAAGGCGCATGTCGATGCCAAGGCCTATGCGGCCCGCTACGCCGCGTCGGTCAGCGATCCGGAAGGCTTCTGGGGCGAGGAAGGGCTGCGGCTGGACTGGATCAAGCCCTACACCCGGGTCAAGAACACCTCCTTCGCGCCCGGCAACATCTCGATCAAGTGGTATGAGGATGGCGTGCTGAACGTCAGTGCCAACTGCATCGACCGCCACATGCTGACCCGGGCCAAGCAGACCGCGATCATCTGGGAACCCGATGATCCGTCGGTGTCGGCCCGGCACATCACCTATGCCGAGCTTCTGGAACAGACCTGCCGGCTGGCGAACGTGCTGAAGGCGCATGGCGTGACGAAGGGCGACCGCGTCGTTCTCTACATGCCGATGATCCCCGAGGCCGCCTATGCGATGCTGGCCTGCACCCGGATCGGGGCGATCCACTCGATTGTCTTCGGGGGCTTCTCGCCCGACGCGCTGGCCAACCGCGTCAACGACAGCGAGGCCAAGGTGATCATCACGGCCGACTGGGCACCGCGCGGCGGCAAGAAGACCGGGCTGAAGGACAACACCGACAAGGCGATGCTGCATTGCTCGGACAGGGTGAAGGTCCTGGTGGTCAAGCGCACCGGCGACCAGACCTCGTGGGTGGAGGGCCGCGACTTCGACCTGACCGCCGAAATGGCCGCAGCCAGGCCCTATTGTCCCTATGTCGAGGTGGGCGCGGAAGACCCGATGTTCATCCTCTACACCTCGGGGTCGACGGGGAAACCGAAGGGCGTGGTGCATACGACGGGCGGCTACCTGGTCTATGCCGCGATGACGCATCAGGTGACCTTCGACTACCATGACGGCGATGTCTTCTGGTGCACGGCGGATGTGGGCTGGGTCACCGGGCACAGCTACATCGTCTATGGCCCGCTGGCGAACGGTGCCACGACGCTGATGTTCGAGGGCGTGCCGACCTACCCCGACGCGGGCCGGTTCTGGGAGGTCTGCGCCAAGCACAAGGTCAACCAGTTCTACACCGCTCCGACCGCGATACGCAGCCTGATGGGCCTTGGACCGGAGTGGGTGGAAAAGCACGACCTCTCCAGCCTGAAACTGCTGGGTTCGGTCGGCGAGCCGATCAACCCGGAAGCCTGGTCGTGGTACAACACGCATGTCGGCAAGGGGAAATGCCCGATCGTCGACACCTTCTGGCAGACGGAAACTGGCGGCCACATCATCACGCCGATCCCGGGTGCCATCCCGCAGAAGCCCGGATCGGCGACCAAGCCGTTCTTCGGCGTCAAGCCCGAAGTTCTGGACCCGGCGACGGGCAAGGTCCAGACCGAGATGGCGACCGAGGGGGTTCTGTGCATCACCGACAGCTGGCCGGGGCAGATGCGGACGCTCTGGGGCGATCATGCCCGGTTCGAGGAGGCCTATTTCAGCCAGTACAAGGGCTATTACTTCACCGGCGACGGCTGCCGCCGTGATGCCGACGGCTATTACTGGATCACCGGGCGGGTGGATGACGTGATCAACGTCTCGGGTCACCGGATGGGGACCGCCGAGGTGGAATCCGCGCTGGTGGCGCATGAGGCGGTGGCCGAGGCGGCGGTGGTGGGCTACCCGCACGACATCAAGGGGCAGGGCATCTATGCCTATGTCACCCTGATGAAGGGCGTGGAGCCGACCGATGCGCTGAAGAAAGCTCTGGAGGCTTTCGTTCGCACCGAGATCGGCCCGATCGCCAAACCCGACCTGATCCAATGGGCGCCGGGCCTGCCGAAGACCCGGTCCGGCAAGATCATGCGCCGCATCCTGCGCAAGATCGCCGAGAACGACTTTGGTGCGCTGGGCGACACCTCGACGCTGGCCGATCCGGCGGTGGTCGATGACCTTATCGCCAACCGGATGAACAAGGGTTGATGCGGATGGGCCCTGTCCTCATCCTTCTGGGCCCCCCGGGTGCCGGCAAGGGCACGCAGGCACGGATGCTGGAGGAAGACTTCGGTCTGGTCCAGCTTTCGACCGGCGACCTTCTGCGGTCTGCCGTGGCTGCGGGAACCGAGGCGGGGCGCAAGGCCAGGGCAGTGATGGACGCAGGCGCGCTGGTCAGCGACGACATCGTGCTGGCGGTCCTGAAGGACCGGATGGCCCGGCCGGACGTCGCCAGGGGCGTGATCCTGGACGGCTTTCCCCGGACGGCAGGTCAGGCGGCGGCGCTGGACGTCCTTCTGGCCGAGGCCGGCCGGACGGTGACGGCGGCAATCAGTCTGGAGGTCGAGGACGAGGCGATGGTCGCCCGGGTTTCGGGCCGCCATACCTGCGCTGCTTGCGGGGAAGGGTATCACGACCAGTTCAAGACGCCCGCCCGGGCAGGGGTTTGCGACAAATGCGGCGGCACCGGCTTCAAGCGCCGGGCCGACGACACCGCCGAGACGGTGCGCGACAGGCTTGCCGCCTATCACGCCGAAACGGCCCCGCTGATTGCGCATTACGACCGGCTTTCGGTTCTGGAACGGGTTCCGGCGATGGGTTCCATCGACGTCATCCGCGCCCGGCTGGCCGGGATCGTGGGCCGCGTCGCGGCATGAGATCGGGTTTCCGTCTGCCGGAGGAGGGCAGGCGGTGACCGGGAAGAGGAGGGGCAGGCCGCACGCGGCATGATCCTTCGGAAAAGACCGCCCCCGACCGGGGTGGAGGAGAGCAGCAGCAGCCTGCCGGGACGGGCGGGCGAACGCCGGAAACGAACGGGGACCGCCTGAATCACCGATTCAGGCCACAAGGAGGTATTGCATGGCTACGACCACAACCAACGTGCGCGAACGCTCGCGCCCCATGACGGGAGAGGAGAAGAAAGTCATTCTCGCCTCTTCCGCGGGGACCATCTTCGAATGGTATGACTTCTATCTCTACGGCTCGCTGGCGGCGATCATCGGCGCGCAGTTCTTCACGCCCTTCCCGGAAGCCACGCGCAACGTCTTCGCGCTGCTGGCCTTCGCGGCAGGCTTCATCGTGCGCCCGTTCGGCGCGCTGTTCTTCGGCGCGATGGGCGACATCATCGGCCGGAAATACACCTTCCTGGCGACGATCCTGATCATGGGTCTGTCGACCTTCCTGGTCGGCCTGCTGCCCAACTACTTCTCCTGGGGCATTGCGGCTCCGATCATCCTGATCGCGCTGCGCATGTTGCAGGGTCTGGCGCTAGGCGGCGAATACGGCGGGGCGGCGGTCTATGTGGCCGAACACGCCCCCGCGAACCAGCGCGGCTACTTCACCAGCTTCATCCAGACCACGGCGACGCTGGGTCTTCTGTTGTCGCTGGTGGTGATCCTGTCGGTTCAGGGCTACGTCAACGGCAACTACCCCGACCAGCCGGTGCTTGATGCCGCCGGTGTCGCGGTGTTGGCTGCCGACGGCACGCCGTCGATGATGAAAGCGTTCAACGCCTGGGGCTGGCGCATCCCGTTCCTGGGGTCGATCTTCCTCTTGGCGATCTCGCTGTATATCCGCCTGCAGATGAACGAATCCCCGGCCTTCAAGAAGATGAAGGAAGAGGGTGCCGCTTCCAAAGCACCGCTGCGTGAAGCCTTCGGCCAGTGGAAGAATGCCAAGATCGCGCTGATCGCGCTGCTTGGTCTGACCGCCGGACAAGCGGTGGTCTGGTATTCGGGCCAGTTCTACGCGCTGTTCTTCATGCAGAACGTGATCAAGGTGGACAGCTTCTCGGCCAACGTCTTCGTGGCATGGTCGCTGATCCTTGGCACCTGGGGCTTCATCTTCTTCGGCTCCCTGTCCGACAAGATCGGCCGCAAGCCGATCATCCTGGCCGGCTGCCTGATCGCTGCCGTCACCTACTTCCCGGTGTTCAAGCTGCTGACCACCACGGCCAACCCGATGCTGGCTGCGGCGCAGGAAACCCCGATCACCGTGACGGCTGATCCGGCTGACTGCTCGTTCCAGTTCAACCCGGTCGGCACGGCGAAGTTCAACAACTCGTGCGACATCGCCAAGTCCAAGCTCTACTCCTTCTCGGTCAACTCCGAGACGGTGGACGGCCCGGCGGGCGAAGCGGCCAGGATCAAGATCGGCGACACCGAGATCCTGTCCTACAACGTCGCGGCCAACGCAGCCGAGATCAAGGACCTGACCGCCGCGCTGGAAACGGCAACGGCAGGCACGGACCAGGCTGCCAAGGATGCGGCGCAAGCTGCTCTGGATGCGGCCAAGGGCGTGAAGCCTGCCTTCGACAAGGCCGTCGCCGACGCCCTGACCGCTGCGGGCTATCCGCTGGTGGCCAAGGACAACACCACTGTGGCCAAGGCAGAGAACTTCATCGACATCTTCACTGGCCAGAAGCTGACGATCATCGCGATCCTCACCTACCTGATCATCCTGGTGACGATGGTCTACGGCCCGATCGCGGCCATGCTGGTGGAACTGTTCCCGACCCGGATCCGCTACTCGGGCCTGTCGCTGCCCTACCACATCGGCAACGGCTGGTTCGGGGGCCTGCTGCCCGCGACCGCCTTCGCGATCTCGGCCCAGTCCGGCAACATCTATGCGGGCCTGTGGTATGCCATCGTCGTCGCGCTGATGACCGTGGTGATCGGTGCGATCTTCGTGCCGAACGGGACCCACAAGAAGGACATCTTCGCCGACGACGCGTCGCGCTAAGGGTCACGAGCCGGGCCGGGGCTATGCAGCCTCGGCCCGGTTATCTCTCTGCCTCCTGACAAGCCGGGTGCCGAGGGCCGGGGCTTTTCTGGGCGCAGACTGGCGGGCCTTCCCTTTCGGGCCCGCCGCTTTTTTCGCCTCAGCCGCGCATCCGCCGGAAGATCACCGCGAGGGCAAGCACGATGCCAAGGATGATCAGGTTCGACACCAGTCCCGCCAGCACCGCATCGGTCAGGCTGGTTGTGCCAGAGCCTTGGGTCGACGGCAGGATCACCGCGACGAAGACGACGCCAAGCGCCAGGGGCAACAGCGTCCCGGTCGCCGCCCGGGTGCGGGCCATGGTGAAAACCAGCGCCACGATCAGGCCGATGCGAAACGGGTCCAGAAGCTGCGACTGGATAAGCTCGATCATCACGTCCCCCCACTTTGCGCAACCTTTCCCGATCCGCCCGGCCCGCACAACCCCCCCCGGGGAAGGCGGCAACCGATGACGCCCTTGCCGGTCCAGTCCACGTCGCGCGTCCTGGTGGTCGAGGACGAGGACAACATTGCCACCGCGCTGGAATTCCTTCTCTTGCGCGAAGGCTATCGTCACGACCGGGTGGCAAACGGGGCGGATGCCTTGCCGCGCATCAGGGACACCAGGCCGGACCTTGTCCTTCTTGACGTCATGCTCCCCGAGGTTTCGGGTTTCGACATCTGCGCGGGGATCCGCACGGATCCGGCGCTGACGACGGTCAAGGTGCTGATGATGACGGCGCGCGGCTCGGCGATGGAACGCAAGCGCGGGATGGAGATCGGCGCGGACGGGTTCATCTCGAAACCCTTCGAGCTGAAGGACCTGCGGGCCGAAATGCGGCGGCTGCTGGCGGTGCAGCGGCAAGTCTAAGAATTTTCGCGAAAATTCTTAGACTTGCGGGTCCGAAGCCAGAAACGGATCGACCGGATAGCTGACGCCGACCAGATACAACCCCTGCGGCGGCGCGACCGGCCCACAGGCGGCGCGGTCCTTCGCCTCCAGAGCGGTGCGGACATCCAGGGGCGCCCAGGCACCCGCGCCGACACGCTCCAGCGTTCCGACGATGGACCGGACCTGGTTGTGCAGAAAGCTGCGGGCGGCCAGGTCAAAGCGGTATTCCACGCCGCCGGGGTAGGGGTGTTCGCTGATCTCGATCCGGTCCAGCGTCTTTACCGGGCTTTTCGCCTGACAGAGGGTCGAGCGGAAGGTGGTGAAGTCGTGGTGGCCGATCAGTTCGGCCGCCCCGTCCCGCATCGCGCCTGCGTCCAGCCGATGCAGCACCTGCCAGACCAGGCCCCGGTCATGCGTCACCGGCGCGCGGCGGGCGACGAGGCGGAAGGTATAGCGGCGTCCGGTGGCAGAAAAGCGGGCGTGAAAGTCGTCCGGCACCCGGGCACAGGCAAGGATTGCCACGGGATCGGGCCTGAGGTGGGCGTTCAGCGCCGAAGCCAGCTTGAACGGGTCCCAGTCGCGGGTCAGGTCGGCATGGGCCACCTGCGCGGTGGCATGCACGCCAGCATCGGTGCGGCCCGCGGCGGCGATGGTGTGGGGGCCGGGCTCCAGCTTGCCCAGAGCGGCCTCAACGGCTCCTTGCACCGACGGCAAGCCACCGGCCTGCCGCTGCCAGCCCGCAAACGGTCCACCGTGGTATTCGATCTGAAGCGCATAGCGGGGCATGGGTCGATCCCTACCCCGGAAATGCCCCGCCGTGCAATCCTTGCGAAATCCTTAACGCCCACAGGCAAGTATATGAAATTGCGTCAATTTCCGACTTTGTCCACCGTGGACAGATCATGCTTGGGGTGGACGATGTTGCCCAATCGACCTTGCCCCTACCAATCCCCAGCGCGGCTGCCTATCTTGGGTCCGAGCAAGGCAGAAGGGGCGGCAAGGGTGTTTTCCGGGCTGACGGACGGGATTTCCCGCGGGATCGAAGGCGCGGGAGCCTCGCTTTCCGAGACCTTTTTCGACACCACTCTCCGCCTTGGCGTGACCGGCCTTTCCCGTGCCGGCAAGACCGTCTTCATCACCGCCCTCGTCGCGAACCTGTTGAACCGGGGCCGGATGCCGCAGCTGCGGGCGCAGGCCGAGGGCCGCATTCAGGCGGTCTATCTGCAACCCCAGCCCGACCTGACCCTGCCCCGCTTCGACTACGAATCCCACCTTGCCGCCCTGACCGGCGACCAGCCACGCTGGCCCGCCTCGACCCGCGCGATCTCGGAGCTGCGCCTGTCGTTCCGTGTCCAGCCGGGCGGGCTGTTCTCGTCCTGGCGCGGGCCCCGCACCCTGCATCTCGACATCGTCGACTACCCCGGCGAATGGGTCCTCGACCTCACCCTTCTGGAGCAGACTTTCGAGGAATGGTCCGAGGCCACCCTCGCCCGGCTGGAAAGGCGCCCGGAAGCCGCAGCCTATCTTGCGCTGGCCCGGGCCGAAGACGGCGCATTGCGGCTGGACGAAGCCAAGGCCCGCCAGCTGGCCGGGACCTTCACGGCCTACCTCACCGCCGCCCGTGACGCGGGGAGGGTCGACGTGACACCAGGCCGGTTCCTGCTGCCGGGCGATCTGGCCGGGTCGCCGGTCCTGACCTTCGCCCCGTTGCCGAAACCCGCGCTGACCCCCAGACAAAGCCTGTGGCGCGAGATGGAGCGGCGCTATGAGGCCTACAAGTCCCGCGTCGTCCGCCCGTTCTTTCGGGACCATTTCGCCAGGATCGACCGTCAGATCGTGCTGGTCGACGTGCTGGAGGCGGTCCACCTGGGCCCCCGCGCCGTCGAGGACCTGCGGCGCACGATGGCCGAGGTTCTGCAGGCCTTCCGACCGGGGCGCAATTCGTGGCTGTCCTCGCTGTTCGGTGGCAGGCGGATCGAACGCCTGCTTTTCGCGGCGACCAAGGCAGACCATCTGCATCACGAACAGCACCCCGCCCTGACCGCGATCACCTCGGCCCTGCTGGCGGAAGCGAAGTCGCGGGCGGACTATTCCGGCGCGCGGACCGAGGCGCTGTCGCTGGCCTCGCTTCGCGCGACGGTCGAGGCGAAGGTGACCCGCGACGGGGTCGATGTCCCGGCAGTCCGCGGCACGCTTCTGGCCAGCGGCAAGCCCGCGCTGATGTATCCCGGCGCGCTGCCCTCGGACCCGTCGCGGCTGCTGTCGCCGGCGCGGGAGGGGGCGGAGGCCTGGCTCGATGCGGATTACAGCCTGATGACCTTTGCCCCCGCGCGGCTGAGCCTGAAACCGGGCGAGGGGCCGCCGCATATCCGGCTGGACCGGGCGGTGGAATTCCTGATCGGGGACCAGTTGTGAGCCGCGCGCCGAAGCCTTTCCTGGAAGAGATCGAAGACGCCGCCGACCCCTCGGCTGCCCCGCCGGTGCCGGATACCTGGCCCGATGGTCAGGCGATGCAGGCGGTTGCGGCCTTGTCTCAGAAGCGCGGCTCGGCCCTGAGCCGGTTTGCTTTCTGGTCGTTTTCGGCACTGTTCAGCTTTGCCCTTTCGGTCGCGGCCTATGACTTCGTGACCGGGCTTCTGGCGCGGAACGCGATCCTCGGTTGGGTGGCTTTTGCGCTGGTGGCGCTGGCGGTCGTGGCGGGGCTGGTGCTTGCCATGCGCGAGTGGGGGGCCTTTCTGCGGCTGAAACGGCTGGACGGGTTGCGTGAACGGGCTGTGGCGGCGAGGGCTGCCGCGGACCTGAAAGAGGCCAGAAGTGTCGTCGCCGGGCTGACCGGGCTTTACGCCGCGCGGGGCGATACCGCCTGGGGCCGGGCGCGGCTGGCGGAACGCGCGGGCGAAGTGATGGACGCCGATGCCCTGCTGGCGCTGGCCGAGCGGGAGCTGCTTGCGACGCTGGATGCCGAGGCGCGGCTGGTGATTGAGGGTGCGGCGCGGCAGGTGGCGACGGTGACGGCGCTGGTGCCGCTGGCGCTGGCCGATGTGGCGACGGCGGCGGTGGCGAACCTGCGGATGATCCGGCGGATCGCCGAGATCTATGGCGGGCGGTCGGGAAGCTTTGGCAGCCTGAAGCTCCTCCGCAGGGTGTTCGGGTCGCTGGTGGCGGCGGGGGCGCTGGCGCTGACCGATGACATGATCGGCTCGGTCGCGGGGGGTGGGGTGTTGTCGAAGCTGTCGCGCCGGTTCGGGGAAGGCGTGGTCAACGGCGCGCTGACGGCGCGGGTCGGGGTGGCGGCGATGGAGCTGTGCCGGCCGATGCCCTTCGTGACGCTGGAACGCCCGGCGGTGTCGTCGCTGGTCAGCCGGGCGCTGACGGGGCTGATGTCACGGGGAAAAGCCTAGAAAATGCCAATGCTTGCGGCATCGTGTGCCGGGGCCGTCACCGGAACTTGTCCAGCAGCTTCTGCATCGGGTTGCGGGTGTCTTCGACGGGTTTCGGGGCCGAAGAAACGGGCTCCTCTGGTTTGTCCTTCGTCGTCGAGGAGCGGGGCGGTGCAGTGCGCAAGCTGACGGCGTTCATGAACTTCTGTCCGTCGCCTGCGGCCAAGGCTTCGGCGCCTTCGGAAATGCCGCGGAGGAGGTCTTCGAGCCAGTCGGCATCGGCCTTGGCGAAGTCATGCAGCACATAGGCCGCAACGGCATCCTTGTGGCCGGGGTGGCCGATGCCAAGCCGGACGCGGGCGTAGGCTTCGCCGAGGTGGCCGTGGATCGAGCGGAGGCCGTTGTGCCCGGCATGCCCGCCGCCCTGTTTCAGGCGCAGCTTGCCGGGGGCGAGGTCAAGTTCGTCGTGGAAGACGGTGAGGTCGGCCAGCGGCAGTTTCCAGAAGGCGACGGCGGCCTGCACCGACTGGCCTGAGAGGTTCATGAAGGTCTCGGGCTTGAGAAGCGCCACCTTTTCATCGCCGAGGCGGCCTTCGCTGACCAGGCCCTGGAAGGCCTTGCGCCAGGGGGAAAAGCCGTGGTCGGCGGCGATGCGGTCAAGGGCCATGAAACCGATGTTGTGCCGGTTGCCGGCATACTTCGCGCCGGGATTGCCGAGACCGACCCAGAGTTTCACGAATGATCTCCCGCTTTGCGCTTTGGGTGGGGTATAGCTTTGGCCGGGGTTTGAGACAACCAAGCGGGACGAGATGCGCAGTTTTACCCTTCGCGGCCTGACGCTTTACCTGCCGGACGAGGCCTTGAAGGGAAACCTGGAGCGGGCGCTGTCGTCGGGCCGGTATGAGAACCACGAGGCGGATGCGCTGCTGCTGCATCTGGTGCCGGGTGACCGGCTGCTGGACCTTGGCGCGGGGCTGGGGTTTATCTGCGCGCTGGCGGCGGGGGTGCTGGGCGAAGACGCGGTGACGGCCGTCGAGGCGGGTCCGGAGACGGTAAAGCTGGCGCGGCGGAACCTGGTGGCGAACGGCTTTGCGGGCGTGAAGGTGCTGAAGGGCGCGGTGGTGGGGGCAGGCGAGGGCGCGGTGGAGTTCGGCCAGCGGCCTGCCTTCTGGGCGAGTGCCTTGCAGGGGCCGGAGGGTTGGCCGGAGAACGCGGAGGTGATCCGGGTTCCTGCACGGCCGATCGGCAAGCTGCTGGCTAAATTCGCGCCGACGGTCATTTGCTGCGATATCGAGGGGGGCGAGCTGGAGGTGCTGACCCAGCCGTTGCCCGGGGTGCGGCTGGTGGTGGTCGAGACGCATCCGCAGGTCTACGGGGTCGCAGGGGTGGAGCGCATCGTCGGGGCGCTGGCGGCGCAGGGGTTTGTGGCGGCCGAAGGAGCGAAGAAGGATACGCTGGTGTTCCGGCGGGATTGAGGGCGGGTTGGGGCGGCTCCTCGTGCGCCTTCGGCTTCTCCTCGCGTGGGGTTTGGTCCGACGAGGAGACGACGTCGAACGAGGAGGGGGCGCAAAAGCAAACGGGGGACCAAAAGGCCCCCCGCGCAGTCAGAACAGTCAGCTTCCTCAGGCGGTCGCTTCTTCTTCCACCGCAGCAAGGCCAGCCGGAGCGGCCACGTTGGCGATGACGAAGTTCCGCGCGATGGTCGGCTTGGCGCCAGCGGGCAGTTCGATGTCGTCGATGTGGATGACGTCGCCGATCTTCTTGCCGGTCAGGTCGACCGTGATGTGATCGGGAATGTCACCGGCGGTGACTTCCAGTTCAACTTCGTGGCGCACCACGGTCAGGGTGCCGCCGCGCTTGAGGCCGGGCGACGCTTCGTGGTTGACGAACTCCACATGGATGAACAGCTCGATCCGGCTGTCGTCGTGGATGCGCATGAAGTCGACATGCGTCGGCATGTCCTTGACCACGTCGCGCTGGACGCCCCGGCACACGACGTGAACGTCGGGTTGGCCTTCGACCTTGAGGTTGAACAGCGTCTGCAGGAAACGGCCCTGCCGCAGCTTGGTCAGGAGGTAGTTGAATTTCATCTTGATCGCGACCGGCTCAGAGCCGTCGCCATAGATGATGCCAGGTACGTAGCCGTCACGACGGGCTTGACGGGCGGCCCCCTTGCCTGTCCCCGTCCGTACCTCGGCGGTAAGATCCACGATCTCGCGTGCCATAGGTGTTCTCCAATGTTAAGTCCGCCATCCTCCAAGGGTGCATGGCGCGACCGGGGGGCTATAGCGACGAATCGGCAGGAAGGGAAGGGCGAAAACCCGGCCCGGACTGGCGTCGCTTTCAGAGCGCCCGAGGGTCGCGCGCAGGCTGGCTCCTCGGCCCGGGCCGGGCTAGGTGTCGGTTTCCTTCACCTGAGCGTCCGTGATGATCTCCCGTCCCACCCTGGCCTATGCCCGGCCCGCGATTGCGGCCTTTGCGACGATGGGGGTCCTGTGGGGCACCTTTGCCGCCGTGCTGCCCGATCTCAAGGCGATGCTGGGGGTGGACGAGCGGCAGCTGGGTCTGCTGATTTTCCTGACGCCGATTGCGGCGATCAGTGCGATGCTGGTCGCCCCGTCGTTCGGCGAGGCGGCGGGACGGGTGGCGCTGCCCTTGTCCGTTGCGCTGATGGCGGTGGCCTTTGCGCTGCCGGGGCAGGCTGCGGTGATCTGGCTGTTCCCGGTTGCGATGGCCTGCGCGGGGGCGGCGACGGGGCTGACCGACGTGCTGATGAACGCCCGGGTCGCCGCGATGGAGACCCAAAGGGGCATTCATCTGATGAACCTGAGCCATGCGGCCTATTCCTTTGGCTATGCCGGAGGGGCGGTTCTGACCGGGGTCTTGCGCGGGGCGGGCTGGGGGCCTGCTTCGGTGATGGGGACCATGGCGGCGCTGGGCCTGGCCGGCGCGCTCCTGTCACTGGAGCGGGACGGGCGGATCGGGGGGTTGCGGAAGGCACGGGATGGCTCGTCCTTGCCACTCGGCTGGGTGCCGGTGATCGGGGGCGGGATCGTGCTGATCGCCTTCATGACCGAGAACGCGGCCGAGAACTGGTCGGCGCTGCACATCGAGAAGACCCTGGGCGGCAGCCCCGAGGAGGGTGCGCTTGGCCCGGCGATTCTGGCCTTGACCATGGGCTTTGCGCGGCTGGGCGGGCAATGGATCGCCGGGCGGATCGATCCGTTCGTCATGCTGCGGGCCGGGGCGGTTGTCGCGTCGGCGGGTGCGCTGATCGTGGCGCAGGCGGGCGGGCCAGCACTGGCCTATCTGGGGTTTTTCATCATGGGGATCGGGGCATCGGTCCTTGCTCCGACGGCATTCTCGCTGGTGGGTCAGTTCAGTGCGCCGGAGGCCCGCGCGCGTGCCGTCGCCCGCGCGACGCTGCTGGGCTATTTCGGCTATTTCTTCGGCCCGCCGCTGCTGGGCCTGATCGCCGGCACCTTCGGCTTGCGCTTTGCCTTCGTCTTCGCGGCCTGCCTGGTCGGGCTGGTCGTCCTTTTGGTCCCGGTGCTTGCGCGTCAGCGGACCTGAACTTCGAGAAGCCGCGGCCCGTCCTGCGGGGTGTCGAGGATTTCGGCCAGTTCCGACGGGTCCTGCGACACCCGCGCGAAAGGCAGATCGCAAGCCATGGCGAAATGTTCCATGTCCAGCGGCGAGGGATCGCAGCCAAGGACCGGGACCTTGGCCTGACGCATCGCATCGGCGATCTCGCGGAAGCCGGAGTTGTTCCAGACGACGAAGGTGATGGGAAGCTTCTCGTCCAGCGCGGTGCGAACCTCGCCGGACGAGAACTGCAGACCGCCGTCACCCACCAGGCAGACCACGGGCACTCCGGGCGCGGCAATCGCGGCACCGACGGCCGCACCAAGGCCAAAGCCGAGTGCGCCGTATCCGGTGGCGGCGTTGAACCAGCCGCCCGGACGGTCGTGGTCGTAATAGAGGTTCGCGGCATAGACCGGCTGGGTGCTGTCGCCGACGATGATCGCATTCGGCACCGCGTCGCGGATTGCCTCGACCATTTCGAGCTGGGCGGGCATCGGCGCGGAAAGCGTGGCAAGCTCGGCCCGGGCGGCCTGGCGCGTGGCTTCGGCACGGGTGGGGCCTTCACGGTTGGCCCGGATGGTCATCGGCATCAGCGCGGCCATCATGGCACCGGCTTCGGCCTTGACCGGCATCTTCGCCGCATGGCGGGCCAGCTGGTCGGCGTCGATGTCGATGCGGATCATCCCCGAAAGATCGGGCAGTCCGCCCTTGGCATAGACATCGTAATCGGTCGGTCCGAGTTCTGTGCCGATGGCAAGGATCTGGTCGGCGTCGGCAATCAGCTTGCGGACCGATGCCAGGCTGGCAGAGGCCGGGACGCAGAGCCGATGGCCGTGCATGGCACCGCGCGCATTCGCGGTCAGGATCACCGGTGCGTCCAGCGACTCCGCCAGCTTCTGGAGATGGCTCTCGGCACCGCGGATGCCGCCTCCGGCAAGGATGACCACGCGCTCCGCGGCGTTCAGGGCGGCGGCGATGCTGCGGATGCGACCGAGGGGCAGGGGGACAGTGCTGCCCGCGACCACGGGCGGAGGCAGATCGGGGCAGGGCTGGCCCATCATGTTGGTGGAAATCTGGATATGCGCAGGGCCGGGGCGGCCCGAGGTCATCGCCGCGAAGGCACGGTCGAGGACGTCTCCCAGTTTCGCCGGGTCGGTCACGGTTTCCGAATGGCAGAGTGTGGCGACCATCGCACCCTGGTCCGGCAGTTCGTGCAACCGGCCAAGGCCCTTGCCAAGGGTGTCGCTGCGGCCAAGACCGGAGACGACGAGCATCGGCACGGAATCGGCCCGTGCCTGGGCCATGGGTGTCAGGGTGTTGGTCAGGCCGGGGCCGGTGATCACGAACGCGACGCCCGGCTTGCCGGACACCCGCGCGTAGCCGTCGGCCATGAACCCCGCGCCCTGTTCATGCCGGGGGGTGACGTGACGGATCCTGTCCCCGGCGGCTGCGAGGCCGCGGTAAAGTTCCAGCGTATGCACGCCGGGAATGCCGAAGACGGTATCGACTCCCCGCGCGATCAGGCCCTCGACCAGGCGAATGCCAACGGTGGTCATGCTGCGTTCCCCAGGCTATTGGCCGCATGGGCGGCGATGCGGGTGACGGCCTCGATGGTGCGGTCGTCGGGCTGCGTGAGAGACAGGCGCAGCCAGCCCGCGAGCCCCGCACCGAAACTTTCGCCGGGCATCACCGCGACCTTGTGCCGATCCAGAAGACTGCTGGCAAAGGCTTCGCCCGACAGGCCGGTGGCGCGGACATCGACGAGGGCGAACATGCCCGCCTCGGGTCGGTGGACGCGCAGGCCACCGACGCCGTTCAGGGTGCGTGCGATGATTTCTGTCCGGCGCGAGAAGCGGTCGATCATGTCGTCGGCGACCGGCGAAGGTTCGGAAACTGCAAGTTCGGTGAGGTCGGCGAGGAAAGGCTGGCTCCCAAAAAGCATGGTTTCTGAAAGTGGCAGGAGCCGCGTGCAGAATTCTGCCGGGCCGACACACCAGCCCGAACGGAAGCCGGGTGCCGCGTGGGACTTGGAGATAGAGGAGGCGACGACAGTGCGGTCGGCCAGTTCGGGCAGATCGAGCGGCGAGGTGAAGGGCACATTCGGAAACACGAGGTCTTCGTAGACTTCGTCGGAAAGGATCCAGAGATCGTGCGCGCGGGCCATCTCTCCGAGGGCACGGATGTCGTCGCGTCGCAGCACGGCACCGGTCGGGTTGTGCGGAGTGTTCAGGAACAGCACGCGCGACCGGGGCGTGATCCGGGCCGCGACATCGGCGGCCTGCATCCGGAAGCCGTGTTCGGGGCGAAGCGGCACCGGAACGGCAGTGGCGCCGGTCTGGGCGATCAGGCCTTCGTAGGTCGCATACATCGGGTCGCCGATCAGGACTTCATCGCCCGCCTCGGCCATGGTGCGCAGGACAGCGTAAAGCACGGTCTGGGTGCCCGGGAGATACATGATCTGGTCACGGGTGATCTCGCGCCCGCGCCGGGCCGAGTAGCGGGCGGCAAGGGCCGCGACGACGCCGGGTTCGCCGCGACCGTTGGAATAGCCGGTGCGGCCGGAGAGCATCGATCTTGCTGCCGTTTCGATCAGCCGGGTCGGCGTGGGCACATCGGGCTCGCCGATGGTCAGTTCGATGACGTCCTCGCCCGCGACCTTCATGGCGCGAGCGCGGTAATGCAGCGCCCACTTGGCCCCGCCAAGGTCCGCCAGACGGTCGGTGACAGTGGCATATCTCATGTCGGCATCCTTCCAAATTCGGGCAGCAGTGCTGTATTCGCCATGAGGTCGACCCCGAGGATCGCACCGACCGTCACGAGGCCGATGGTTACCACCTCGCCGGGGGCAAAGGCACCAGGCAAGAGCGAACCTTCGACCCAGAGGCCGTCGATCAGCGCGTTGCAGGCAATCGCCTCGCGGCGGGTCTGGCCGGGCGTGGGCGCGCGCGGCAATGTCTCGATCAGGCGTTGCAGGGTGTCGCGGTAAGCGAGGTAGCCCGCCTCGTGGACGGCGAGGAGATCGGCGTCGCTGCGGACCTTGTGCATGTAGCCGGCCCAGAGGACCACGGCTCCGGCATCCAGAACCGGCGGTCGCAGCGAAGCGGCGATGAAGGCAGCGAGCCGTTCCTCGGGCCCGGCACCGACGCCTTCGATGGCATCCGCGCCCTTTGCCGTCATCCCGTCCATCAGCGTCCGGTAGGCGGCGCGGTTCAGCTCGTCCTTGGACTGGAAGTAGTGCCGGATCAGTCCCGGCGTGACCCCTGCGCGTTCGGCTATGGCGCGGACGGTCGCCGCTTCCGGCCCGCCCTCGGCCACCAGTTCCTGCGTGGCGGCGATCAGGGCAGAGCGGCGGTTCTCTTCGCTTTCGCGGCGGTAGAGGCGGCGGGCGGGCTGCATGAGCTGGTCCTGTTATACATATGTATAAAGACCGAACAGCCGTCGGAAGTCAACCGCTTGGCGAGCAGGCCGCAACCTAGCCGCTGTGGACGTCCTTGTGGATTATGACATCGGCCTGCGGATAGGCGGCCAGGATGGCGCGGCGCAGGCTGGCTCCGATGGCATGGGCCTCGCGCAGGGACTGGTCGCCGTCCAGTTCGATGTGCAGATTGACGAAGACGCGGCTGCCGGCGCGGCGGGTCTTCAGGTCGTGAAAGCCGCGCACACCGGGCCAGGTGCGGGCGAGGTTGCCGATGCCGTCGATGATGGCGGGGTCGGCCGCGCGATCCATCAGCGCGTCCCAGGCATGTCTGCCGATGTGCACGGCGCCGAAGGCCATGACGGCGGCAGCGGTCAGCGCCACAACGGCGTCGATCGAACTGATGCCGAATGTCCTCGACGCCCAGAGTGCCACGATCGCGCCGATGCTGGGAAGCAGATCGCCGAGATAGTGCAGCCTGTCGGCGGCAACGACCCTGCTGCCGGTGGAGCGCGCGACACGGCCCTGCCACCAGACCAGCGTCATCGTGACCAGGATCGACACCACCATCACGAGGAGACCGCGGCCTTCGGACACAAGCTGATGCGGCGTTTCGGAAGTCAGTCGGCGGATCGCGGACCAGGTGATCAGGCCCGCCGAGACAAGGATGAAGGCGGATTGCGCCAGAGCGGCAAGATCCTCGGCCGATGTGTGGCCGAATGTGTGATCCTCGTCGGCCGGGCGCGCCGCATAGACGATGGCGGCCGCGGCTCCGACGGACATCATCAGATCAAGCCCGCTGTCGGCAAGCGAGGCGGCAATCGCAAGAGACCCGGTGGCAGCCAGCGCCCACAGCTTCAGCGCGACAAGGAATGCGGCCACCAGAACCGAGGCGAGCCCCGCTGACAGGGCAAGCGTCACGCCGTGGCGATGATACCCGTGGCCATGATGCCCGTCGTCGTGACGCCCGTGGTCGTGTTGATCCTCACTCGACACTTTCACCGTCCTTCACGCCCCAGATTTCGCTGGTCCTGATCCAGCCGCGCGTGCCGTCCAGCGAGACCCGGCACCAGTCGGGATCGCATTCCAGTATCCGGCCGATCACGCCCATTTCCGCCTGGGCGACGACGGTTGCGTCATCGTCGGGCTCGCTGTGCAGTTCGGCCATGTCCAGAGTGACAAGCGCGGTGCGGACGCCGGACAGAAGCGAATAGTGCACCCAGCCCCCGGCGCCTTCGGAATCCTCGACCCGGCGCCAGTTTTCATATTCCGCGGTGATGCGCAGCGGCATGCCGGCGCGGGTGAAGACCCAGTCGATCCGGTGCGTCAGGCCCGGCCCGCGCCTGGCTTTGCCGTCGCTGCCCTTCAGCGAGACGAAACGGGGAAGCGGCAGGTTCGTGACGCAGCCGACGTCAGGCTGGCACTGATTTTCCGGAGGCTTGTCGGACTTTTCCGTCGCCGCGGCTTCGGGAGCCGCGACCTCTTGCGCAAGCAGGCCACCGCCCGAAAGCGCGCCCAGAATTGCCATAACTGCCATCAACCGTTTCATTTCTCTGCCTCACCGGGTGCTGCCCTTGCGCCACCGTTACCGCTCGCCGGGTCTTGTGCATCGCCCCGCTTGGCTGCACCTTGCCGCAAGGACGCCGGATTTGGAAGTGTCGGGGAGATCGCCATGCCTGCCAGCCACCTGACTGTGGTCGTGACGCGACGCCTGCCCGAGGCTGTCGAGACGCGGATGAAGGAGCTGTTCGACGTCGAACTGCGCGACCCCGATGTGGCGATGACCCGGGAGGAGCTGGCGGCGGCGATGCGGCGGGCGGATGTGCTGGTGCCGACGATCACCGACGTGATCGACGCGGGGCTTCTGGCGCAGGCGGGCGAAAAGCTGAAGCTGATCGCGAACTACGGTGCCGGGTTCGACCATATCGACGTCTCGACCGCCCGGCAGCGGGGGATCCTGGTGTCGAACACCCCCGGTGTCACGACCGAAGATACGGCCGACATGGTCATGGCGCTGATGCTGTCCGTGACGCGGCGGATTCCGCAGGGGCTTCAGGTCATGCAGTCGGGCGGTTGGACGGGCTGGTCGCCGATGGCGAAT
Organism: Pseudomonadota bacterium; assembly: GCA_040385165.1. Taxonomy (GTDB): domain Bacteria; phylum Pseudomonadota; class Alphaproteobacteria; order Rhodobacterales; family Rhodobacteraceae; genus Tabrizicola. Next base: position 832,953 of record JAZKHX010000001.1, read on the forward strand.
CTGGGCGGTCGGCTGGGCGGTCGGCGGCTGGGCATCCTGGGGATGGGTCGGATCGGGCAGGCGGTCGCACGGAGGTCGCGGGCGTTCGGCCTGCAGGTGCACTACCACAACCGCAAGCGCCTGCGCCCCGAGATCGAGGCAGAGCTGGAGGCGACCTACTGGGAAAGCCTGGATCAGATGCTGGCGCGTATGGATATCCTGTCGATCAACTGCCCGCATACCCCTTCGACCTTCCATCTTCTGAATGCGCGGCGGCTGAAGCTGATGAAGCCGTCGGCCGTCGTGGTGAACACCTCGCGGGGGGAGGTGATCGACCAGAACGCCCTGACGCGGGCCCTGCGCGCCGGGGAACTGGCCGGAGCGGGCCTGGATGTCTATGAACATGGCACGGACATCAACCCGCGGCTTCTGGAACTGCCGAACGTGGTCCTGCTGCCGCACATGGGGTCGGCGACCATCGAGGGCCGGGTGGAGATGGGCGAAAAGGTGATCATCAATATCAAGACCTTCGCCGATGGCCACCGCCCGCCCGACCAGGTTGTACCCGGGATGTTCTGACGTGACGTGACGTGACGCGGCCCCGGCCGGTTCTGGTCCGATGACGACGGATTGCAACCTATGGGCGAAGCTTTCGAGAATCCTGTGGAGAAACTGTTTCCTCCCGACCCGATTGATTGCCGACGGGACTGTCCCGCATTAAGAGCAGGAAGTGATTATGACCGGATTGTGGCAATCGTGTCACCTGCACCGGCATTGGGGGAAGACATGAAAGAAGTCCTGAAATCGGCTCTTGTTGCTGTCCTGCTTTCGGCAACCGTGGCAAATGCCGGCGGTCCGGTGCTGATCGAGGAAGGCAACAACGAACTGATCGAGGAAAAGTCGGTCAACTCGGCGGGAATTCTGCCGGTGCTCGGGATCCTGGTCCTGGTTTGCCTGGTTGTCTGCGGCAAGAACGGCGACGGATCAACGCCTCCCGTTGATCCGCCCAAGTAGCCTGACGGAACCCTGACGGGCCACGGAGCAGCGGAAGATAGGACGCGGGCAGTCACCCTGCGTGAAGGATCGGTTCAAGCCGGTTGCAGGTCATTGCATTCGTGCAATACGGGCATCGTGTTGCAAGAAAGCCAAAGTTTCCGACTCATTCGCGACAAAAATAACGAATCCGTTGTGCCCATCTTTGGACACGCCTAGCGTTCACATGTTCCCCGGACACATCCGGAAAAGAGAAAGGACATGCCATGAAAAAGTTTGCTGCGCCGTTGCTGGCGCTCGCAATGACTGCGTCTGCTGCCTATGCTGGTGGCCCGGTTGTTGTCGCCGAAGAGCCGGTTGTCGAAGCCGCTGCGCCCCGTTCGGGCTGGATCGTTCCGGTTGTCGTCGGCGCGATCATCCTCTGCGCGATCGCCTGCGGTAACGACGACGATCCGGCTCCTGTGACAACCGGGCCTTGATCGCCGTCTGACGGTTTTCCTGCGAGACAGGATTTATCTCGGCAGTGCGTCTGCGCTGCCGAGATTGTTCTTTTTGGACTGTAAGGATTCGTGCTGCCCGGTCCCGCGATCTCACCGAATTGATGCAGGTTTGGCACAGGCGACATTCTGGTGAATCCTCCGATCCGGGTGAACCTTGCCTCTATCCCACAACGATGTGCTACCTGCGCTTAGGCCGAATGGTGGCCCTTCATGAGAAAAGGAAGCAGACCATGAACAAGATTGCATCGACCGTTCTGGCGCTCTCGCTGGTTCTGAGTTCGACCGCCGCCTTTGCTGGCGGCCCGGTTGTGGTTGAAGAAGAAGGCCAGCCGGAAGTTGTGGCTGAAAGCCCGCGTTCGGGCTGGATCGTTCCGCTTGTCGTCGGCGTGATCATCATCTGCGCCATTGCTTGCGGCGACGACGACGACACCACGCAAACAGTCGTATCCGGCACCGGTACCTGATCTGTTTCGGATTGCCATTGGTCCTGGGCGCTCCGAAGCGGCGTCCAGGACCACTCTCATCCCCTGTGCCGCCGCGATCAGATTCCGTTGATCGGGACCTTGAGATATCGCTTGCCATCCTCGTCGGCCGGGGGCAGGTCGCCGCCGCGCATGTTCACCTGAAGCGAGGGGATGATGAGCCTGGGTGCGCCCAGTGTCTTGTCCCGTGCAGTCCGCATGGCGATGAAGACGTCGCGGGTGATGCCGCCGCTGACATGGATGTTGTGCGCCTTTTCCTCGCCGACCGTGGTTTCCCAGCGGATTTCGCGACCGCCTGGTCCATAGTCATGGCACATGAACAGCCGGGTCGGATCGGGCAGGGACAGAACCCTCTGGATGCTGTCATACAGCTGGCCCGCGTCGCCTCCCGGGAAATCGGCCCGCGCCGAGCCGCCATCCGGCATGAAAAGAGTGTCCCCGACAAAGGCCGCATCGCCCATGACATGGGTCATGCAGGCGGGCGTGTGGCCGGGCGTGTGGAGCGCGACGCACTGCATCCCGCCCACGCTGTAGGTGTCACCATCGTCGAACAGCCGGTCGAACTGCGAGCCGTCGCGCTGGAATTCGGTGCCTTCGTTGAAGACTTTCCCAAAGGTTTCCTGCACCACCGTGATGTTGCGGCCGATGCCGATCCTGCCGCCCAGTTGCTTCTGGATGTAGGGCGCGGCGGACAGGTGGTCGGCGTGGACATGGGTCTCGATCAGCCAGTCGAGTTTCAGGCCCTGGGACCGGACGTAGGCGACGATCTCGTCGGCGTGGTCATAGGTGATGCGCCCAGCGGCATAGTCGATGTCCATCACTGAATCGACGATGGCGCAGCCATTCGATCCGGGATCCTTCACCACATAGCTGATCGTGTTGGTGGCCGGATCGAAGAAACCCTGCACGGTGGGCTTGACGGTCAGATCGGTGGTTAGGGACATGGTTGCCTCCAGGCGTCAGACGGGCTTGCGGGCCGGAACCCTGGCCTGCATGACCCGCGCAACAAGCAGGCCGCCGACCAGGGCGGCGATGAAGATGAAGACGTCGGGATTTCCGGTGCCGATGGCGGGAAGCGCCCCGCCGGGGCAGAAACCCGCGATGCCCCAGCCGACCCCGAAGGTCGCCGATCCCAGCACCAGCCGCCGGTCGATGACGCGGGTGTCGGGAAGCTGGAAGCTGTCTTCGAGAACCGGAGCGGGACGCCGCAGGACAAGGCGGTAGCCCGGGATCGCGACGGCCAGCGCGCCCCCCATCACGAAGGCGAGGCTGGGGTCCCAGGTGCCGGCAATGTCGAAGAAGTTCAGCACTTTGGCGGGGTTGATCATGCCTGACACCGTGATGCCGAGGCCGAAGACCAGGCCGATCGCATAGGCGGACAGAAGGCGCATGTCAGGACCCCAGGACGTGACGGATGACAAAGACGGTGGCAATGGCGGTGGCCATGAAGGTCACGGTCGCCACCATGGAGCGGCGCGAGAAGCGGGCGTTGCCGCAGACGCCATGGCCAGAGGTGCAACCTCCGCCGTAGCTGACCCCGATCCCGACGATCAGCCCGCCGCCGATGATCGCCCAGGTCGGAACCGGCTGCTCGATCACCGGCATCTGCCCGGTCGCCAGCAGAAAGACCAACGGCCCGCTTGCCATTCCGGCCACGATCGCCGCGCGAAGTGCCCAGTCCGCCCGGTCGTTGAACTTCAGCAGGCCACCCAGGATCCCGGTGGCCCCGAAGATCCGGCCATGCACTGCCATCAGAAGAACCGCCGCGAGGCCGATCAGTACGCCTCCCCCAAGCGAGGCCCAGGGGGTAAATGCTGTCTCCATCCGATCCTCTGTTCCTGCAAGTGTCGATCCCGGCCGACCGTCGCGGCGGGCAGACGCCCGCTACGGCGATCACCTGCATAATGCCACCAACAGCTGCCTCTGCCCAGACCATCCCGCCCGGGCCCGGATGCACCGGGCGTTGCCCGCGGCCCGAGGTCACGCCCGGATGCGCGCGCCCGCCGGATCATGGAGCGGGGCAAGGGTCAGGTCGGCTGGGGTTTCCTCGCCGGCAATGACCAGGGCGTAGCTGCCTTGCCGAAGCCAGTCCGCCGTCACCCCGGTTTCCTTTCGGACATAGCCGTATCCGATGCTTTTCGCGACTGTGTAGCCGTAGCCGCCCGAGGTGAGGTAGCCCACCGGCTCTCCGTTCCGCAGGATGGTTTCGCGCCCGACAAGGACGGCTTTCGCGTCGGCAACCGTGAAGCCCGCAAAAAGCTTTGGCAACGGTCGGCTTTGCCGGGCCGACAGCGCCTCGCGTCCCAGGAACGGGATTCCGGATTGCAGCTTTACCGCCCAGCCGAGGCCCGCCTCAAAGGGTGTGTCGTTCGGGGTGATGTCAGAGGACCAGGCGCGGTAGCCCTTTTCCAGCCGAAGCGATTCCAGCGCGCGGTAGCCGACGGGACGCAGGTTCGGATCAGCGGCGACAAGCGCGTCATAGACCGTTGCCAGCGCGGCGATCGGGACGTGCAGTTCCCAGCCAAGCTCGCCAACATAGGTCACGCGCAGGGCGCGGACCGGGATGCCCGCGATGGCGATCTCGCGCGCAGAGCCGAAGGGCAGGGCGGCGTTCGAGACATCCGCAGTGGTGACGCGGCGCAGGATGTCGCGCGCCTTTGGCCCCATCAACGACAGTGTCCCCCAGTCTTCCGTGACGTCGCGCAGGTTTACGCCCGCGGACGGGAGGTGGTCCGCGATCCAGCCGAAGTCATGGGTGCGAAAGCCGGTGCCGGTGACGATGTAGAAGTGGTCCTCGGCCAGACGTGCGACGGTCAGGTCGCATTCGATTCCCCCGCGCGAGTTCAGAAGCTGGGTATAGGTCAGGCGGCCCACGTCCCGTGCGACGCGGTTGGCGCAGATCGCTTCCAGCGCCTCGGGCGCGCCAGGGCCGGAGAGTTCGTATTTGGCGAAGGACGACTGGTCGAAGACCCCGGCACGGGCGCGGACATGGGCATGTTCGTCGCCGACCGCGTCGAACCAGTTTTGCCGGTCCATCGAGTAGATGTCCTTCGCCTCGACCCCTCCGGGTGCGAACCAGTTCGGACGCTCCCACCCCAGTTTCGACCCGAAGACCGCCCCACGCGCCTTCAGCCGGTCGTAAAGCGGCGAGACGATGCGGGGGCGGCCGGAGGTGTATTCCTCGTGCGGGAAAGCGACGGTGTAGTGCTTGCCATAGGCTTCAAGCGTGCGTTCGGCCACCCAGTCGCGGTCGCGGTGCAGGCTGGAGAAGCGGCGGATGTCGACGGCCCAGAGGTCCAGCGGCGCCTCGCCCCGCATCACCCAGTCGGCCAGCACCCAGCCCGCGCCGCCGCCGCTGGCGATGCCGAAGGCGTTGAAGCCCGCACCGACATACATGTTGGCACATTCGGGCGCGGGGCCGAGGATGAAGTTGCCGTCCGGGGTAAAGCTTTCCGCGCCGTTGATCATCTGCTTGACGCCCACGTCCGCAAGGGCTGGGACGCGGGCGATGGCCTGCTCAAGATGCTGGGAGAAGTGGTCGTAGTCGTCGTCGAACAGGCGGAACTCCCAGTTTTCCGGGATGTCGCCGGTGACCCAGCCCTGCGGATTCGGCTCGTAGCCACCCATCACCAGTCCGCCCACTTCCTCCTTGAAGTAGGTGCGCCGGTCGGGGTCGCGCAGGGTGGCTGCGTCAGGGGACAGGCCGGGGATCTTCTCCGTCACGATATACTGGTGCTTGACCGGGTGCAGCGGCACCGCGACCCCGGCCATCGCGCCGATCTGCCGGGCCCACATGCCACCGCAGTTCACCACGGTTTCGCAGGCGACCGCTCCTTCGGTGGTTTCGACATGGGTGATGCGGCGGCCGTCCATCCGGAAGCCGGTCACCTGCACCCCCTCGTGGATTCTCGCCCCGTGCATCCGCGCGCCCCTGGCAAGGCTTTGGGTGATGTCCGAGGGGCTGGCCTGTCCGTCGGTCGGCAGCCAGCTGGCCCCTATCAGGTCCGAGGTGTCCATCAGCGGCCACATCCGCCTGACCTCGTCCGGCCCGATCAGCTCCATCTCCATCCCGAAGCTGCGGGCCGTGGTGGCCAGACGCCTGAACTCGGTCCAGCGGTCGGGGTTGGTGGCCAGCCTTAGGCAGCCGGTCATCTTCCAGCCGGTGTCCAGCCCGGTCTCGGCGGCGAGACCCTTGTAAAGCTCGACCGAGTATTTCAGCACCTTGGTGATCGAGGCGGAGGACCGGAGCTGGCCGACAAGCCCCGCCGCGTGCCAGGTCGATCCGGAGGTCAGCCTGCCCTGTTCCAGCAAGACCACGTCCGCGCCATGGTCGCGGGCAAGGTGATAGGCCGTTGAACAGCCGATGATGCCGCCCCCGATGACAACGATCTGGGCCTGGGTCGGAAAGGTCATGCGCAGGGTCCTTGGCAGGGATCAGTGGCGGTCTGGCACGGCGCCCCCGACCGCTGGTGGCGTGAGGGTAATGTGGCGAGGTCCGGAAAAGAAGGCCCATCCGCGCGGGAAACTACCGTGCGGTCGACGGCCTTTGCAGGTCACGCCTCCCCTCGGCAAGCGGGGCACCTTTCCCCTTGCCCTTGGCTACTTTCACCAATAAACGGGCTGGCGGAGACGTGGCCGAGTGGTCGAAGGCACGCCCCTGCTAAGGGCGCAGACCCGAAAGGGTCTCGAGGGTTCGAATCCCTTCGTCTCCGCCACCAACTAACATATGGATTTTAAACAATTTTTCGCATCGGCTATTGTGACGTGTTTTCCGCGGCATGCGAGACGTGCTTCCCTCTAGGCTCAGGACCTCAAGGCATGGTGTCGTGAAATGAAACCGGCGAGCCAGAAATTGGACTTGCCCCGAAAGAGTGGAGTGCGTTTGGCTTACTTCTCGGACCTTGCGCTTGAAAGCGATGGGGCTTGGGGAACAGGGACTGGTTCGCATTTGTCTGACAGCACCCAGAACTTCACTCGACGCGTGTTTTCAGGGGTATTGCGTTCAGGCCAGTCAGTAGCCGCGTCCTGTCTCGGCACCTATGTCCCGAACGTCGGCCAGCGATCTGGAAAGAGCGTTGGCGAACAGGCGGTAATCCGTCAGTAGCGAGGCGAAGTGGTATCCCCGGTCCAGCATCGACCTGACCATCGCCGGTGAACCGGTATGGACCCCGGCGATTCGACCGGCGGCAACGGTGCGCCGGCCAATTTCGGCGATGGCATCAAGGACTGCTGGCGCGGTGGGTTCCAACGTCGGCTCGAACCCGAGCGACAAGCCAAGATCGGACGGGCCGACGTAGACGCCGTCGATGCCGTCGACCGCCAGGATCCCGTCCAGGTTCGCCAATGCCTCGCGCGTTTCGATCATCGCCAGCAGGACGACCGTGTCATTGGCGGAACGGGCATAGCCTTGGCCGTGCACCAGATTGGCTCGGGTGGGGCCGAAGGAGCGCCCTCCCACGGGCGCATAGCGCGCCGCCTCGACCAGGCGGCGGGCATCGGCGGCGGTGTTGACCATCGGGCAGATCAGGCCGGAAAAGCCGGCATCGAGGCATTTCATCACGATGCCAGGCTCGTTCCACGGCACGCGGGCCAGAACCGGTGCGTGCAGGCCTTGCAGGACCTGCAGCAAGGTGAGGGCGGTCTGATAGTCGATCAGACCATGCTGGAGATCGACCGTCATCAGGTCGAACCCGGCGCGGCCCATGATCTCGGCGGTGACGGGGGACGGAATGGCGCACCAGCCGTTGACGGCGGTTCCACCGCGGGAGAAATGGGATTTCAGGTCGGTGATCGGCATCTGCGGTCCTTCAGGCAAGCCAGTCGCGCAAGGCTCGCGCTGTGGCGGCGGGTTGTTCCAGCGGCGGAAGATGCGCCGCGTCGGGGATGATGTGAAGCCGCGACTGGGGCATGAGGGCGTGCATCAGTCGGTGGCGTTCAAGCGGGCAGAGCCTGTCCTCGGCCCCCATCAGGACAAGTGCCGGGCCCTTCCAGGCTGCAAGGGTCGCCTGCTGGTCGGGGCGGTCGCGCAGCGCGCGGGACTGGCGGGCAAAGACCTCGGGCCCCAGGGTGAGGGCCATGTCCATGCAAATGTCCAGCACAGCAGCCTGATTCGGGCCGGGGGCCAGATAATTCGGCTTCATGTCCTCGCGCATCACGCCGTCCAGGTCGCCTGCAAGCGCGCGGGCGATCTGCGGCGCGCGGCGGGCCTGGGCGGTGGCGGTCTCGGCGCGGGGGTTGGTATCGAGCAGGGCGAGACGTTCGACCCGGTGCGGTGCCTGATGCAGTATTTCCATGGCGAGGATGCCGCCCATCGACAGACCGGCGAGTGCAAACCTCGGTGGGGCATCGGAGAGGAAGAGGGCGGCAAGGTCCGACATCGTCTCGGCCTGCGTCGGGACATGGTGCAGGACCGGGACACCGAAGTCGCGGTCAATCCCGCCCCACATCCGGGCGTCGCACATCATGCCGGGGATCAGGACCAGCGGGGTCACCGGGGCCAAATTCCCTCGACGGAATTCGCCGATCCTTTCGGAGGGATTTGCGCCCTAGCCCACACGCCGTGCCCCCTCCTTCAGGGTCGCAAGTTTCGCCCAGGCGATCTCGGGGTCGACCGCGCCAAAGCCTGCGAAAGTGCCGAAGCCACAGTCCGAACCGGCGATCACGCGCCCGGTTCCCAAAATATTCGTAAATCGCTCAAGGCGTTGTGCGACGAGGTCCGGATGTTCGACGAAGTTCGTCGTCGTATCCACGGCACCGGGGATAAGGATCTTGTCTTCGGGGATCTCCCCTGCGCGGTCGCGGAAGACGGTCCATTCGTGGCCATGCCGGGGGTTTGCCGTCTCGAAAAGGATGTAGCGGGCCGGGACCGACATCAGCAGCGGAAAGACCTTCGCCATATCGATGTCGCAGACATGCGGGCCCTCGTAGTTGCCCCAGCAGATGTGGAGGCGGACCCGGTCCTGCGGCAGGCCATCGAGCGCGTGGTGCAGGGCCTCGACATGCGTGGCGGCGGTCTTGAGGAACTCGTCGTCCGAAAGGTGGGTGAAAAGCATGTGACGCGACAGGGCGAGATCGGGGCAGTCAAGTTGCAGGTCCAGCCCGGCATCTAGGATGGTTCGGTATTCGTCGCGCATGGCATCGGCGAGCGCATGCAGATAGGTCTTGCGATCCTTGTAGTGGGCGTTCTGCAGAAAGAGGCTGATCACTCCGGGGGACGCGGCGTTCATGAAGCCGCGCGTCACCCCATGCACCGCCATCGCGGCCTTCAGGTTGGCGATGTCCTTCTGCAACTCGCCCTGGCCCTTCGACGCCACCGGCCCCACGCACTGCGGACGCGCGTATTTCGGCGTACCGCCTTCCTGTGCCAGCCGGTTGAGGAAAGTCGGGAACAGCTTCAGGTCGGCGGGCGCGTTCCTCGGGCTGTCCCCGTCAAAGCCGGTGTAACGGTCCTTGACGTAGGTCGCGTAGCTGATCTTGGAAGCCTCGCCGTCCGAGACGATGTCGATTCCGGCTTCCTTCTGCCGCCTGACGTTCTCACCTACGGCGCGGGCCATGCAGGCGTCGAAGGCGACGGGATCGAAATCCTCGCCCCGTTCGCGGGCGAAGAGGAAATCCACCACCTCCTGCGGGCGCGGGAGGGAGCCGACATGGGTGGCGAGAAGCGACATGGGAACCTCGTCTGTAAAGTGTAAGGCCGGTGTCAGAGCAACTTTCCGGTCAGGCCCGCCGGATCGTCGGTGGCGATGACGCGGTAAAGGCTGGCTTCGCCGGTCATCGATGGGGTCAGGGAATGTTCCAGCCCTGGCGGGATCGCCGCCGTGTCGCCGGGGTTCAGGACGGTCGACCCGCCGGACCACGACAACCGCCAGTAGCCCCGCATCGGCATCAGCACCTCGTGCTTCGCAAGCGTGTAAGGCGCGTCGGGGATCGAGCCGCGCGACAGGAAGTCGACGTCGAAGCCAGGCCGGTCACGCAGCTTGCCGTTGGCGCCGATCACCTTGGCGGGCTGGCGATCACTGAGCGCCATCAGGTCCCAGTAACGGGCGACGTGGTTCGGGATCACGTCGGCGGTGGTGGGCTCGGGGAAGGCCTTCAGCTCTTCGTCGGTCAGAAGTGGCATCGGCGGGACGCCTTCGGGCAGGCTCTGGCCCTTCTTGCTGTCATAAAGCTTGCCGTTCTTGCCCAGCACAAGACCGTAGTCCTTGGCGTCGGTGATCACCTGCGGCGCCCAGATCACCCCGCCCCCGGCATCGTCGCCGCCGAGGATCGCCATGATCATCCCGTAATCGGTGCCCACATTCTCGAAGGCGCGGAAGATGCCGGTCGGGATGTTGAAGATGTCGCCCTCCTCGGCGATGAACTCGCCCGCCGTGCCCCAGCGCCCCCAGAAGAACCGCCAGCGGCCTTTCAGGACAAAGAAAACCTCTGCCGTCCGGTGCGAGTGAAGCGAGTTCCGGCACCCCGGAGGCTGCCCCGCCGCGCCGATGTTGAAGCCGGGGGTGTCAACGATGTGGACATGCTGGTCGGGGCTTTCACTGACCCCGCCACCGATGATGGTGAAGTTCTCCTTGCGATCGCTTCCCGGGGTATGGGCATCGATGAAGGCGGTCTTGCAGGGCCGAAGCTCGCCGTAGCGGACGATGCGCGCTTCCATGTCTTGCGGGGTCATGGGTCTATCCTTGGTAGGAGTGATCGGGGTGGCTGAGCAGGATCTGTTTCCAGATCGAAACCGGGTCCCAAAGGGAAAATTCGCGGCGCAGACCCCAGGGGCCGAATTCGGCATGGGTGAAACCCATGACGTGTACCGGGACGTCAGTAGGTGCGCCGAAGACGCCAAAGCCGGAATGCGTGCCGGTCAGCGACCAGCGGATCGCGGCGCGGTCAGGTTGGCCGGGATCAGAGCGGCCGATCTGATGGTCGATGCGGAAGGTAGCGTCAGGGAACGCAGTGCGGAACTGCAGCCACTGCGCCTCGGCATAGGGAATGCCCCAGCCAGTCGCCCCGCCCGGATGCCAGACATGGACGGCACGATCATAATCCTGCCGGACCACGGAAAAATCCATCGCCATCATCCGGGTCAGGATGTCCGCCAAGCGCTGCCCCAGGGGATGATCATTGCCCCGGCCCTTGTAGGGACCATGCAAGTCCAGCTCTGGCGTGAACGGGCGGCGGGCTTTCTCTGCCCCACCCTCGCGGGCAATCGACGCGCGCGCCCAGCTTTCCGGAGTATGCCCCAGCTGCTGGACCATATCGGCCATGTCGTAGCACAACCATTCGTCGTCGATCACGTCGTCCTTGACGTAGCAATCGGCGATGCAGCGCGCGGCCACGACTTTGCCCGTGGGCGGCCCGAAGACCCCGTGCCCGGTATGGGTGCCGATGATCATCGAGCGGTGCGAGGACAGATAGCCGTCATCCTCATTTCCCGACCAGATCACCTCGTCACCCAGACAATGACGGTCCGGAAAGGCCGCCTGGCTGGCCAAGGTGTCGCGGATCACCTCTTCCGCGCCGACCATGACCCCAAGGGTCGAACGGGCGACCATCGTCTTGCCATAGGCCTGATGAAGCGAGGCAATATCGCGTCCTTCCCAGATTTCCCAGGTGACGCCCTGAATGAAGTCCGGCAGGTTGGCGAAGCGTGAAGCCATGATGTTCCTTCAGTCTGCGGTCCAGCCGCCATCGACGATCAGTGAAGTTCCCGTGACCAGCGCCGCCGCATCGGACGCGAGGAACGCGACGGCGCCCATGATGTCCTCGACTTCGCCCGCCCGGCCCAGCTTGATCTTCGACGCGATCCAGGCGGCGCGCTCGGGGTTCGCAAAGGTCTGGGCGGTCAGCGCGGTGCGGATGAAGGTCGGCGCGATGGTGTTCACTCGGATGCCATGCGCCCCCCATTCGATGGCCATCGACTTGGTCATGCCTTCGATGGCATGCTTGGTCGCCGCATAGACCGCACGGTCGACCCCTCCGACATGGGCCATCTGGCTTGAGATGTTTATCAGGGAGCCGGGCTTGCCCTCGGCGATCAGTCGCTTGGCGGCGTTCCGGGTCAGGAAATAGGCCGCGCGGAAGTTGAGGCCGGAGACGAGATCGAAATCCTCGGGTTTGGTTTCAACCGCAGGCGAGTGCTTTGCCAGCCCCGCCGAGTTCACCAGCACGTCAAACGCAGGCCGCGACCCCAATGCGGCTTCGACAGCCGCGATGTCGGTGATGTCGAGCGGCAGGATATCCGCCCGCATCCCCTCGGCCCGCATCTCCTCGGCCAGCGCCTGAAGCTCTTGCGCGCGGCGCGCGCACAAGGTCACCTCGGCCCCCTGTTCTGCCAGAGCCACGGCACAGGCCGCCCCGATCCCGGACGACGCCCCCGCGACCAGGGCGCGGCGACCGTCCAGCCGGAACGAGGGGGTGCGGGGCAGAGTCATTCAGCGGCAGTCCCGTAAGCGACGTTGCGGCCACCATAGCGGCGGACGCGGATGTTGCATTGCTCGGCATGGCCGACGAAGCCTTCCAGCATGCAGAGGCGTGAGCCGTATTCCCCCACAAGTGCTGCGGCGGCATCGGTGGTGACGCGCTGATAGCTGTGGGTTTTCAGGAACTTGCCAACCCAGAGCCCACCCGTGTAGCGCCCGGCCTTCTTCGTCGGCAAGGTATGGTTGGTGCCGATCACCTTGTCGCCGTTCGCCACATTGGTCCGGGGGCCAAGGAACAGGGCACCATAAGAATGCATGTTTGCCAGATACCAGTCGTCGCGGTCGGTCATCACCTGCACATGTTCCGACGCGATGTCATTCGCGACCGACAGAATCTCGTCATGCGTGTCGCACAGGATCACCTCGCCATAGTCGCGCCACGAGACGGCGGCAGTCGCGGCAGTGGGCAGGATCGTCAGCAGCCGGTCGATTTCAGAAAGGGTGGCAACCGCCAGTTTGCGCGAGCTGGTCACCAGCACGGCGGGCGAGTTGTAGCCGTGCTCGGCCTGGCCGAGGAGATCGGTCGCGCACAGTTCGGCGTCCACGGTGTCGTCGGCGATGACCATCGTCTCGGTCGGGCCGGCGAAAAGGTCGATGCCGACGCGCCCGTAAAGCTGGCGCTTGGCCTCGGCGACATAGGCGTTTCCGGGGCCGACCAGCATGTCGACCGGCTTGATGGTTTCGGTCCCGATCGCCATGGCTCCGACCGCCTGCATCCCGCCAAGGACATAGATTTCATGCGCGCCACCCATGTGCATGGCGGCGACGATGGCCGGATGCGGCGCGCCATTGACCGGCGGGGCAGAGGCGATGATCCGGGGCACGCCCGCGACGGTTGCGGTCAGGACGGACATATGGGCGCTGGCGACCATTGGGAACTTGCCGCCGGGAACGTAGCAGCCGACCGACTGGACGGGAATGTTGCGGTGACCGAGGATCACGCCGGGCAGGGTTTCCACCTCGACATCGGTCATGGAAGCGCGCTGCACCTCGGCAAAGCGGCGGATCTGGGTCTGGGCAAAGCGGATATCCTCGATGTCGCGCGGCGCGACCTTCTGGACGGCCGCCTCGATCTCGGACGGGGTCAGGCGAAAGGCGGGCGGGTCATACTTGTCGAACTTCACCGACAGGTCGCGCACGGCCGCGTCGCCCCGCGCCGCGATGTCGGCAAGGACCGATGCCACGGTCGCGCGGACCTGCGCATCGTCCGCCGCCCGGTCCGCTTCAGGCTTGCCGCGCTTGAGCCAGGAGATCGTCATCTTCGCCTCTTGAATACGTTTGCAATACTTCTAGAGCAGTGCCGCACAGCATTGCAAGGGAATTTCCCTCCAACACTGAGCAAATTCGGAATAAGCGTCGAGCATAGGTTGAATCAGTATTTGCAGACGTATGCAATACAGAGTAGAACTTCCCCGAACGCTACGCCCGCCTCCCGGGCCGAAAGGAGCCGCCATGTCTGCCCGAACCGAAGCCTATCCTTCTGCAAAAGTCAGCTGGGTCAAGTCCCCCTCGCGGAGCGCAGAGAACGACAACAAGCCAGTGGCAGAGATTGTGGCAAGGGTTCTTTCCGACGTGAAGGCACGGGGCGATGCGGCGGTGCGGGAATATTCGGTCAAGTTCGACAAGGCCGAAGTTGAAGCCCTGGAGATCTCGATGGCCGAGCGGAAGGCGGCCGTCGCTGCGCTTGACCCGCAGACTCGCAAGGACACCGAGTTCGCCATCGCCAACGTGCGGCGGTTTGCAGAGGCGCAGCTTGCGACGATTCTGCCGCTGGAGATGGAAAGCCTGCCGGGCGTCCATATGGGCCACCGCGTGATCCCGATTGACCGGGTCGGCTGCTACGTCCCCGGCGGGCGGTTCCCGCTGCTCTCGGCTCCGATCATGACCATTGTCCCGGCCAGGGTGGCCGGTGTGAAAGAGATCATCGCCTGCCTGCCGCCCAACGCCCATCAGGCGATGGTGGCGGGGTGTCACCTGTCGGGGGCGGATCGGGTTTTCAGGATCGGGGGCGCACAGGCGATCGCGGCGATGGCCTACGGGACGGAATCTGTGCCGCCGGTGATGAAGATCATGGGGCCGGGCAATGCCTTCGTGAACGAGGCGAAGCGGCAGGTCTTCGGGCCGGTGGGGATCGACCAGCTGGCGGGGCCGTCGGAGATCTACATCCTGGCCGACGGGACTGGGGACGTGGAGATGATCGCGACCGACCTGCTGGCCCAGGCCGAGCATGACGTACGGACGCGGGTGGGGTTGATCACGACGGACCGGAAGTTGGCCGAGGCGGTGTTGGTTGAGGTCGAGAAGCAGCTTCAGGGGCTGTCGACCGCTTCGGTCGCGGCTCCGGCTTGGGCTGACTATGGGGAAGTGGCGGTCTGCGAGGACGAGGCGGCGATGATCGCCTACTCGGACTTCATCGCGGCGGAACATCTGCAGGTTCATACCCGCGACCCGCACGGGCTGGCGGCGAAGCTGACCAACTACGGGTCGCTGTTCATCGGGGAGCTGGCTTCGGTGGTCTACTCGGACAAATGTTCCGGGACGAACCATACCCTGCCGACGATGGCGGCGGGGCGGTATACCGGGGGGCTCTGGGTCGGGGCCTATGTGAAGATCGCGACGCATCAGTGGCTGACCGAGGAGGGGGTGAAGCAGGTGGCCCCGCCCGCGGCGCGGCAGGCGGCCTCCGAGGGGCTGGAGGGGCATCGGCGGGCGGCGCAGCTTCGGCTGGACCGGATGCAGGTGCGCTGAGTGTCCACGGTGGACATTTCAGGATTATAGTTCTGCACCAAAGCGTTACCTGATCGCGTTTACCTGGTCTTAACGTTTGTC
The DNA here is from genome assembly GCA_040385165.1 of Pseudomonadota bacterium. Lineage (GTDB taxonomy): Bacteria > Pseudomonadota > Alphaproteobacteria > Rhodobacterales > Rhodobacteraceae > Tabrizicola. The sequence goes on from JAZKHX010000001.1 coordinate 848,208, forward strand.
CAAGGGGCGATTTCAGGGCGGCGGGCGCAGGACGGAATGGTCCGTCGCCCGCTCGAACGCGTGGCCTACGGCGCAGAGGAGATCCTCGTCGCCGTGCCGTCCGACCAGTTGCAAGCCCAGCGGCAAGCCGTTCTCGAACCCGGCCGGCATCGAGAGGGCGGGCTGACCCGTGAGGTTGAAGGCAATGGTGCGCATCGGGGTCCAGACGGCCTTTTCGCCGTCGAAGGCGGAGAACGGGAGCGCCGGGGCCAGGGTGGTGGCGGTCAGGATCAGGTCGGAGCCGTCCATCGCTAGCAGCATCCCGGCGGTCAGGCGGGTCCGGGCTTGACGGGCCTTCGCCACGTCCTCGGCGTCGATGGCCGCACCGAAGGCAAGGCATTGCAGCGTCGGACGGCCGTAGTCGCCCGCATGGTCGCGGATCAGGGCGCGGTGTTCCTCCAGCGCCTCGGCATGGAGGATGATCGAGGCGGCGGCCTCATATGGTGCGTAGTCGGGAAGGGTCACAAGGGTGATCTGCGCGCCGAGGAGCGACAGGGTCGAGGCGGCCTCGTCCATTGCGCGGATCAGGGATTCGCTCGCTTGCGGGTCGTCGGCGAACCAGTCGCGGGCGAAGGCGATCTTCAGGTCGGTGACGGGTTGGCCGATGCGGGCGGAGGCTGCGCGCCAATCGCCTTCGGACATCGCGTCCAGCGCGAGGGCGGCTTCTTCCACCGTCGCAGCCAGCGGGCCGGTGTGGTCGAGGCTGGGGGAAAGCGGGAAGGCCCCGGCCCGGGAGACGCGGTCACGGGTGGGCTTCAGCCCGACGCAGCCGCAGTAGGCGGCAGGCGACCGGATCGAGCCGCCGGTGTCGGTGCCGATGGCGAGCCGGACGAGGCCCCCCGCAACGGCGGCTGCGGAGCCGGAGGAAGAGCCTCCGGTGATGTGGGCGGGGTTCCAGGGGTTGCGGGCGGGCGGGTCGGGGAGCGACAGGTCGGGACCGACCATCGCAAACTCGTAGGTGGCAACCTTGCCGATCAGCACCGCCCCTTGCGCGCGCAGACGGACGACGGCCCGTGCGTCGGTGTCGGCGATGCGACCCTGCAGGACGCGCGAGCCGGACGTGGCGGGCTGGCCCGCGACATCGATCAGGTCCTTGACCGCGACGGGAAGGCCGCAGAGGGGGCCGGGGTCTCCGGCTGCCAGCATTGCGTCGGCACGGTCAGCCTGGTCCAGCGCGTCGGCAGCAATATGGGTGAAGGCGTGGAAGCGTGGATTGCGGGCAGAGATGCGGGCGAGAACAGCCGCGGTCAACGCGCGGGAGGTGAGGCTTCCGCTGCGCAGCTTTGCGGCGGCCTCGGGGATGGAAAGGTCGGCCGGGTCGGTCATGACGCGAGATAGGCGTCCACCTTGGCAACCTCGGCGCGAAGATGCCGTGCCCCGGCCCAGGCGATTGCGAAGGCCCTGGCGTCCAGCGTCAGGCCAAGCGCGGCAAGGCGGGCGCGGAATTCCGCCTCGGTGAAATCTGCCGTCATCGCGCATCCCCATAGCGCCGGGTAGACCCGCGAATGATCAGCTCGCCCTGCAGGACGACATGCGCGGTTTCTGGTTCCTTGGCCGCGATCCAGGCGGTCAGCATCGACACGGTTTCGGCCACCATCACATCGACGCGCTGGCGGAAGGTGGTGAGGTTGTAGGCAGGCCAGGCGGCAGGAGGGACATCGTCGAAGCCGACGACGGAGACGTCTTCGGGGACCTTCAAGCCAAGTTCAAAGCGAAGAACATCCATCACGGCGAAGGCCATGTGGTCGTTGGCGACAAAGACGGCATCGGGGCGGCGGGAGGTGGCGAACAGCTCGCGCGCGGCGGATTGGGCGGTGCGGTAGTCGAAGTTGCCTTCGGCGCGGGCAAAGAGGTCCTGGCCCGCTTCGGCCAGTCCGGAGCGGAAGCCGGCCTCGCGGTCGATCTGGGTCGTCGCCCCGGAGAAGCCGGCGATATAGGCGATGCGCTGATGGCCGAGCGAACAGAGGTAATCGGCCAGCGCCTTGCCCCCGGCGTAGTTGTCCGAGGTGACGGAGCAAAGGTTCTTGTCGGCATGGCCCCGGTTGAACAGGACGACGGGAATCCCGGTGGACTGGCAGCGCGCGGCAAGGTCGGAGGAGAGCGACACTGAGGCGAGGACGATGCCATCGACCTGATAGTCGAGGATTTCGCGCACGACCTTGTCGACATTGGCGACGTTGACCGGGGCGAGGAAGATCAGGACGTGGTAGCCGACCTTCTGCAGCTCGACCGAAAGGCGTTCGACCATCTCGGGGTAGAAGTAGTTTTCCAGATAGGCGACGACGAGGCCGATGATGCGGCTCTTGCCGGACTTCATCGCACGGGCGAGGATGTTCGGTCGGTAGCCCAGCTGTTCGGCGGCGGCGAGGACTTTCTCGGCAGTTTTCTTGCTGACCGACGAGCCGGGGGTGAAGACCCGGCTGACGGCGGACTGGCTGACTCCGGCGAGGGCCGCGACTTCCAGCGAGGTTACCTTTTCAGCCGCCATGTCACCTCCTGCCTGCGCGGCAAGTCTTGGGCGAGATAACGGCTGCGGGCAAGTCCGTCATGCCAGCCGGGCGCCGGTCTTTGCGTCGAAGAGGTGGATCTTGTCGGTGGGGATGGCGACGTGGAGCGGGGCGCCGATGGCGATCCGGTAGTCCTTCGGGGCGCGGATACTGACGAGGGCGGGACCAATGCGGACCGAGACGAGGGTGGCATCGCCCAGCAGCTCCATCGAGTAGACGGGGGCGGTGAGTTGGGCCGGAGTGTCGCTGACGCGGACGTCTTCGGCGCGGAAGCCGAGGGTGACGGGGCCCGCGCCCGTGGCGGGAACGGCGATGCCTTCGGCGCGGAAGCTGCCGCCGGTGATCTCTCCGGCGATCAGGTTCATCGCGGGCGAGCCGATGAAGCTGGCGACGAAGGTGTTGGCGGGGCGGTCGTAGATCTCGGTCGGGGTGCCAAGCTGCTGGACGAGTCCGTGGTTCATCACGACGACGCGGTCGGCCAGGGTCATCGCCTCGATCTGGTCGTGCGTCACGTAGATCGTGGTGCGGCGCAGGGTGTGGTGCAGGTGCTTGATCTGGGCGCGGGTCGAGACGCGGAGTTTCGCGTCGAGGTTCGACAGGGGTTCGTCCATCAGGAAGGCGTTGGGCTCACGGACGATGGCGCGGGCGAGGGCGACGCGCTGGCGCTGCCCACCCGACAGGGCGGCGGGGCGGCGGTCGAGGAAGGGGCCAAGCTCGACCATCTCGGCGGCGCGGGTCACGCGGTCGTGGTGTTCGGCTTGCGGGATGCGGCGGACGCGGAGCGGAAAGCGGATGTTCTCGTAGACGGTGAGATTGGGGTAGAGGCCGTAGCTCTGGAAGACCATCGAGATGTCGCGGTCCTTCGGCTCCAGCTTGTTGACCATGCGGTCGCCGATCCAGATCTCGCCTTCGGTCACGTCCTCAAGCCCCGCGATCATCCGCATCGTGGTGGTCTTGCCGCAACCGGACGGGCCGAGGAGGACGAGGAACTCGGCATCGGCGATGTCGAGGGAGAGATTGTCGACGCCGACGTAGGTGCCCCAGCGTTTGGAAACCTTCACAAGGCGGATCTGGGCCATGGGCTATCCTTTGACGGCGCCGGCGGTCAGACCCGAGACGATCTGGCGCTGGAAGAAGAGGACGAGGATGAAAAGCGGCACGGTGGCCGAGACGACGGCGGCGACGGCATACATCACGTTGCCCTCGTTCTGGATCGAGCCGAGGAAGCTGGCGATCTTGGGGACCATGGTCTGGTTTTCCTGCGCCAGCAGCATCGAGGTCACGGCAAAGTCGTTGTAGCCGAGCAGGAACGAGAAAAGCCCGGTGGTGATCACGCCGGGCCACATGACGGGGATGATGACCATGCGGAAAGCCTGGAAGCGGGTGCAGCCGTCGACCATCGCACTTTCGTCAAGGTCCTTGGGGATCGACAGGAAGAACGAGTGCAGCATCCACAAGGTGAAGGGCTGGTTGATGGCGACAAGGACGATGATCGTCGTCGGCAGGACGCCCCAGATGTTCAGCTGGAAGAACGGCAGCATGTAGCCCGAGACGAGGGTGATATGCGGCATGGCGCGGAAGATCAGGGCGGCGATCAGGATCCAGAAGGCATAGCGGTAGCCGGAGCGGGCCAGCGCATAGCCGCCAAGAGTGCCGATGGTCAGCGAGATCAGGGTCACCGAGACGGTCACGATCAGCGTGTTGATCGCGGCCTTCCAGAATTCGTTCCTCACCCAGGCGCCCTCATAGCCCGCAAGGGTGAAGGCGCTGCCGGTCTGGGCCCGGGTGCGGGTGCCCTCGATCGCGCTCCACCAGGACTGGCGCGAGAAGAAGTCGGCCTCGACCTTGAAGCTGCCCCAGACGGTCCAGGCAAAGGGGAAGGCGGCGGCGATGATCCAGATCACCAGGAAGGCTAGGATCAGGGCGTTGAGAGCGGCGGGGCGGCGGGTGGTGACGGACACGCTACACCGCCTTCCGGGTAAATTCGCGCCAGGTGCGGCGGAGGACGGGGGTCAGGAGGATCAGGACGCCGACGATGGTTATGACCGAGGTCGCGGCGGCCGAGCCGAACAGCTGGGCGTCCTGCCCGACGAGGTCGTTGAAAACAAGCCAGCTGAGCGAGGTCGCATTGGCCTCGGCCGAGAAGCCGACGATGGGCTCGAAGACGCGGAAGTTGTCCATCAGCTGCACGAGGGCCACGAAGGTTGCGAGCGGCGCAAGGTGCGGGATGATGACGTGACGGATAACCTCCCAGCGCGAGGCACCGTCGATCCTTGCCGACTCCACGGTGTCCTGCGGCACGGACTGAAGGCCCGCGTAGAACACGACGAAGGAGAAGGGCCCATTGGTCCAGACGCCGTAGACCAGAAGGACGATCCAGGTGAGGACCGGCGAGGCGCGGAGCGACAGGGTGGGGTCGCCGGTCAGGCCTTGCAGAGTGGCCCCCAGGATGCCGGACGGGTTGAACATCCAGGCGAGGATCAGCGAGCCGACAAGGGGTGTGATGATCATCGGCAGGATCGAGACGAAGATCGTCGGGCCCTTGAGGAGGCCGGGCAGCGTGTTCACCGCCAGCGCGATGGCGAAGCCCAGAGCCATTGCAAGCGGTGTGACAAGGAAGCAGTAGACCAGCGTGAAAGACAGCGCCTTGTAGAACGGCAGGTTGAAGATCCGGGCGATCACGTCGCGAAGGCCGTCGTTCTCGGCAAGGATCTGGCGGATCTCCCCGACCGCAAGGTGGTTCCGGTTCAGGTAGTTGGCCAGACCTGCGAACTGGCCCAGCGGCCGTTCCTCTTGCAGTTTCGCCATGGCTTCGGTGTCGACGCGGGTCTGCGAGGTGCAGCCGAAGGGGTCGCAGCTTTCGACGGAAATCAAGACGGCCTCGTGCTGGACGAAGAGCGATTGCACCACAACCGAGACGATGGGCAGCGTGATGAAGAGCAGCATCGCCAGGATCGAAGGGAAGATGAACACGAAGAAGGTGCGGTGCGGCATCGGGCAATCCAGGGGAAGGGGGGCGGCGAGGCCCCGGGTGGACGCAGCATCAGGGTGGGGGTGAAAGAGGCCCGGCCGCAAGCAGTTTTGCGGCCGGGCAGAGCCGGAGGGAAACCCGGTTACTTCAGGAACCCGCCTTCCTTGGCCGCGGCGTCATAGGCGGCCTTCACGTCGGCGAGGGCCTGGTCGGCATCCTCTTTCCCGGCGATGAAGTCGGCAAGTTCGGCGGAGAGCGCGGTGTGCAACAGGCCCATGTAGGGCTGCATCGGATAAGCCCGCGCGCCACTCTTGGCATTGCCGATCACGCCGACGGCGGTCGGACCCGGCTCGAAGCCCGCGACGAGCCAGGTCGCGGCAGTGGGGTTCGCGGCGACGGTTTCGGGGCTGATCCCCTTGACCATTGCCTGGAAGGAAACTGCGGCGTCTTCATCGGAGATGTTCTTGGCGATGGTGAAGCCGTCCCACCACAGGGCTGCTGCGGGGATCGTGCCGCCACCGATGGTGGGGGCGGCGGCAAAGCCGGTGTTGGCCGCGACCTCGGGGTTGGCCTTGGCCGGGTCGATGGCCGCACCGGCAAGCGAACCCCACTGGCTCATCATGGCGACGGAACCGGCATCCCAGAGTTTGTTCAGCTCGTTCGCGTCATAGGTCAGATAGTCGGGGTTCATGTAGCCGGTCATCGCGCGCATCGTGTCCAGCACCTTGCGGCCACTGTCGTTGTCGATGGCCAGTTCGGCGCTGCCGGGGGCGAAGAATTCACCGCCGGTGCCGAGATACATGTTCACGAATTCCGCCGCGAGGTCCCAGCCCGGCTTGTCGGCGGCGGCCAGCGGGTATTCCATCAACCCGGCATCCTTGATCTTCTGCGCTGCTGCGAGAAGGTCTTCATAGCTGGTCGGCACGGCGACCCCGGCCTTCTCCAGGATGTCCTTGCGGTAGAACAGGTGCTGGCCGTTGCCCATGAAAGCGATGGCCATGACCTTGCCGTCGATCTTGATCAGCTGGTTCGGCTGCAGCGAGGCCCCGTATTTCGCGACAAGGTCATCCAGCGGGCGGATCAGGTCGTCGTTCAAAAGCGGCACTATGGAGTTGTTGGCGACCACGGCGACCGTGTATTCCGCCGGGTTCACGGTCAGGGCAGGCCCCTGGATGTTCTTGTGTTCGGCCGTGGCGTTCGCGGTCACGGTGATGTCGGCGCTGGCACAGGAGGCGGCCACGTCATTGACGATGCGCAGCGCCTCGAAATCGTTGGACAGGATGCGGACCGAGCCTTTGCCCTCGATCCCGCATTCGGCGAAGGCGGTGCCTGCGGCAAGAAGCGCCGCCAGGCTGACCGCGCCCGCCGCGAAGGTTCTGGTGATCTTCATTTCTAGTTCCCCTCTCAAGGCGAAGGCTCGCCGGTTGACCTGTTGGATCGGCGCGGGACTCATCGCTCCCGGCGTTGGGAAAGGGTAAGCATCTTTTGCATACGATTGCAAACACTATGTGTGACGCACCTTCGCCCGGATGGAAACGAAAACGGCCCGCCGATGGGGCGGGCCGTCTGCCGGACGGGCGTTCGGTGTCACGACTGGGGGGTCAGGCCAGCGGCTTTCACGTCGGCCATCTGGGCCAGCTTGACCTGCACCAGGGCCGAAGCCTCATCGTAGACGCGCCATTCGTCGACGATCTTGCCGCCTTTGTAATGGAAGTGGGTGATGCCCATGATCTGCACCCGCTTGCCGGTGGGCGCGCCGAGGTGGTTCAGGATGCCGTAGCCGATGTGGTGGCCTTCCATGATCCAGCGGACGGCGACTTTTTCGCCGCCTTCCTCGCAGGGGGTCGAGCAGATGTAGTGGACGGTGAAGGCCGCATCGGGGATCGAGCCGATCAGGCCCAGCGTCTGATGGATGATCGCGGCGTGGCCATAAAGCTCGGCCATGAGCGGGCCATGGTATTGCGCCGTGGGAGCGTAGACCTTGGCAATGGTGCCCAGCATCTTGCGGTTGAAGACGTCGTGCAGCCAGCGCAGCGTGTGGCGTTCGAGGTCGCTCGAGGCGAGCGAGAGGTCAGGCTCGGCCTCGGGCGGATACTGGCCGATCATGTGACGGTTTTCGCCGATATCCAGCGAAACCATGCCCTTGTCGAAGGCGGATTTCGCGATGCGTTCGGCATAGCCCTGCACGTCGATCCCCAGTTGCTGCAGGATCGCGGTGGTATCGGCGACAACCCATTCGCGGTAGATCTTGTTCTCAAAGATCATGCAGTCGGCGATGGTCCGGCTGGTGAACATGCGCCCGGTGGCCGGCCCGAGGTGCCCGTTCTGGCTGTGCCGCCCGGTGCCGGTGACGAGATGAGAGGTGTAGAAGCCGTCGTCCTCGTTGCCTTTCCAGATCACATGCGTGGCCATGCCGCGGCGTTCGGGGAAGCTGACGAGCCGCTGGATGGTGTCGCGGACCACTTCCTCACGCGTGTAGAGCGTGCCGGTGGTGCCGTAGAGCACGCAGTTGTGGGTATAGTGCGAATAGATGAGGCCGATGTCGCGTTCGTCCCAGATCAGGTGGGTGCAGCGGACGATATAGTCGACGATGTCGGTGTAGATCGGGTCGAAGCCGCGCATCGGCTGGGTGCGCTTGCCATTTGCGGGCGCGAGGTCGGGGTAGTCGTGACGCTCGACCTGCAGGACGCGGCCGGTCGTGGCGGTGGTCAGGTCCCCACCCCTCGGATTGCTAGACTTGTCCGACATTCCCATATCCCTTTCTGAGCTGCGTCCCGACTCGACGGGAAGCAGGACATCTTCCCGATCTTGCAACAAGTGATGTATTTGGCATACGTATGCAAGCACCAATCGCCTCCGTAGCAGTATTCCTGCTGTCGCATCCTCATGCAAGGTCGGCGCCGCTGGGGTCGGAAGACCTGATCTGCCAAGTGCTGGAAGCGGAGGTGCAGCGGCGGCTGCGACTGACTGCAAGGAACCGTCAAAGGTATACGGCAGGCCCGACCGTCCAAAACCTTCAGTGGACGGTCGGACCCGCCATCGCTTCTTCCAGGGCAGCGCCGGGCCGAAACCTGCTGCCTGCCAGTCTGAAGACATAAGCGGGCCGTGGTTCGGTACCGGCGCAGGCGCATCTAGCAGAAGTTCATTTCAGCCGATGCGTTGATCCGGTACCGCTTTCCGACCGGACGCCAGCTTCGGACCCGGAACAGCTGCAAGGCGAAGCGCGCCGCCGCAATGGACGGTGCCGAACAGAAGCCTGATCGACAGGCGGGACTCCACGGGCGTATCGCCAGGGTCAGGCAAGCGACCTTGCCGGCCGGCGGGCGCAGCCTTCCCGGGGCCCTCCCTGGTCGAAGCAGATCGACAGACAGGCCCGACAGGCACCGCCAAGCGAGCCGCTTCTGCAGAAGATTGAATACCGAGGAAAATTTGGCGGACCCGGAGCGATTCGAACGCCCGACCCTCAGATTCGTAGTCGGTCAGACCGAGATAATCCGTCGCCACCCTGCGTCAATCAGGGCATACGACCCCTTGAAAACACGACATTATTCGTCCTGTGAGGCCAGCCGGTGTCATCCGGTGTCGGCCCAGAAACAGTGCTCAGGACGGTACTCGGAATGGCGATTTTCAAGTTCACCGAAGCGAGGGTGCGGGACCTCGAACTCGGCTCAGGCATCCACCGCGACACCGACGTGAAGGGGCTCCTCTGCATCTGCCACCAGACCACCAAGACGTGGGCGGTGCAGGGCGACGTGAGGCGCAATAAGCGCCACGTCAGGACGGTCAGGGTCAAGATCGGACGGGTCGACCTGGTGCGCCTCTCCGACGCCCGCAACGAGGCGCGGCGGCTCATGGCCACGATCCAGTCCGGCGTCGACCCGACCGCGGGCCCGGCTTCCACCGGCATCACCCTGGAGAGGGCGCTTGACGAGCACCTGAAGGAGCGGAGTCTCTCGGCCTCCACCGAGGGCAGCTACCGGTACCACATCGACCACTACCTCGCCCGGCTCCGAAAACGGGCCGTGGCCGACATAACCCGGCAGGACTGCCGTGACCTCCTCGACGACCTCACCCGCCGCAGCGGCAGGACCACGGCCGCCGCGGTCCTCAGGACGGTGCGTGCCCTGATCAACACGGCGATGCGGCACGACGAGACCATAACCAGGAATCCGGTCGACGCAGTGAGGGTGCCGGTCCCGCCGACGCGGCAGGTAGACCAGCTGGACGTCGCCGGGTTCTGGGCCGCGACCGGGGCCATGACCCCGCTCATGCGCGACCTCCAGAGAGCCTTCCTTCTGACCGGGGCGAGGCGGACTTCGCTCCTCACGGTGCGGCGTGAAGACTTCGACCACGACCGGGGCGTCCTGACCTTCCGCCACATGAAGGTCGGCGGGGCGTGGTCCTTCCCGACCGGGAAGTGGCTCACCGAGGCGCTCAGGGCTAGAATGGAGGAGGACGAACCGATCGGCTCAGAGTGGCTCTGGCCGTCGCCGGGTGCAGCGTCCGGCCACGTTGCCGAGCCGAAGAGGGCTGATGTCCCATCACCGCATACTCTCCGTCATCACTGCCGGACAGGCCTGATCGCCGCCGGTGTGCCCTACGCCGAGGGTGCCCTTCTGCTCGGTCAGCGCCTTCCGGGTGCATCGGGTGGTTACGTCCACCAGGCGCATCTTGTCGAAGCTTTGCGTCCCCACGCGCAGGCCTTGGAAGACCACTTCCTTGCGCTGGCGGGTGTGACCGTCGCACCACTGCCGACCATCGCTGCGGAGTGAATCGCTGGTTAATCTGGTGTGCGCTCGGGCAACTCGTTGGCGTCCAATGCATGCGCAAAGTTCTAATCTGAAGTCACCGGCCGTCACACAGCGCCGCCGATGACGAGGAGAGGAATATGGAAGGCAAGGACCCAACAAGCCCCTGGCTCACGACCGACGAGGCGGCACGCTACCTCAGCGTGTCACCTGGCACGCTGAGGAACTGGCGGGTCGACGGACTAGGGCCGAGGGCCAACACTGTCGGCCGGATCGTCCGCTACCACCGCAACAGCCTGGACGCATTCATGCGGGAGGGTGCGGCGTGAAGTCGCCGTGCAGGATGCTCGTGACGTCCGCGCCGTGACCGCATCCGATGCGAGATGATACCAGCGTAGGCGCATCGACGAGCAGACGTTGGTATCCCGGGCGAGCCGGACGTGGCATTTTCGAAGAGTTTGGAGTGGCGGACTACACCGCCAGGAGGACCGCCACTCCCGAGGTCACGAGGAGACAAGACCCATGCCTAAGCAGGACCATGCCACCACGGGCGGCGCAGCCGAACCATCAATTTCGGACCTCCTGACCGAGACGGAGGCCGCTGCGGTAGTCGGCCTGACCGTCGGCACGCTCCAGACCTACCGAAAGCTCCGCAAGAGTGGTCAGAGCACGCACCTCGGCCCGGAATTCATCAAGGTCGGAGCCGCCGTGTTTTACACTCGTGCGGCCCTGAAGGCCTACCGCCTGACTGCCGGGGTTTGAGTTCAGCCATGACCATGCCCGATGCCGACCAATTAGCCCCTTACACTTCGGCGGGACTTCAACTCATCCCATTGCATAGCCATGACCACATCGACGCCAGAGGCCGACAAAGAGGAAAGAGCCCGGTTGACACCAACTGGACCAAGAGAAGCTACTCCGGCTTCGATCCCGTCGGGCACATGGAGGGGGGTAGCAACGTTGGGGTCCGTCTAGGGCTGACCGACCTAGTTATTGACGTTGATCCGAGAGGGTTTGAGCCGATCTGGGGCGGCGTGGACCCTTTCGTAGAGTTGGTACTCCGTTTCGGCCTGGACCCGGACGAATACCCCACGGTCTTGACTGGTGGGGGAGGGATGCACCTCTACCTCAAGAAGCCGGCCGACTGGCCGATCTGTGGCAGCCTACCTGACTTCCCTGGCGTCGAGTTCAAGAGCGCAGGCAGTCAAGTGGTTGCAGCCGGTTCAGTACATCCTACTACTGGCAAGGCCTACGAGTGGGAGCCACTCAGTCCCTCAGTGTCGGATGCGCCCGAAGCGCCCATGGCACTGCTGGAAGCGGTCAGGCGGTCTCACTGGAAGGTCGACGCCAGTGGAGGGGGTGAGTACGACGCCGATGAGTTGGCCAGGATGTTGGAACGGCTGGACCCCTCCGACTTTCAGATTCACGAAAAGTGGCTTCAACTGATGCAGGCCTGTCACCATGCGACTGCGGGCGATGGTCGACAGGAATTCATCGACTGGAGCACCGGCGATCCAGCATACGCCTCTGATGCGGGTTTGATCGGACGGCGCTGGGACAGCCTCAGGAGCGACAATTCGGGTGCTCGGGTAACGATCCGCACACTGCACAAGTTCCTTCATGACGCCGGGGCCGCTGACGTCATCCCACGAGTACCTCCATCCGACGATTTCGCGGAAGTTGCCGAGGAGGATGCCAACGTCTTGGCTGATGCTGGTGCATCCGTGGACGACTCAAAACCGTTGAGCTCTGGCACCCCGATGGAGCTTGCCGGCGCCATGCTCCGCGGCCGTACATACCTGCGAAGCGGTGGCGACTGGCTCTGCTACAACCAGACCAACAACAGGTACGAGGTAATCCCCGACGAGGAATTCCAGGCCAAGACGTGGTCCTGGACGGACGGTCGGCGCTACCTCCGCGACGGTGAAGCGAAAGCGGTGGTTGCCACCAGGGACTCCGTTGCAAACGTAATCGCCGCAGCATCGGCGCAGCGTCAAGGTCCGTCGTCCCTGCCTTGCTGGCACAAGCGGCGCGACGGCGACCCGGAACCTGCAGAACTGCTGGCCGTCGCGAATGGCCTTCTGCACTTGCCGACGATGCAGTTGTTGCCTCCCACCCCCCGGTTCGTGTGCCGCAATGCATCGCCCGTCGCTTATGATCCGAACTCGGTACCTCCGACCAGGTGGCTGAGGTTCCTGGCTGAGGTATTTCTGAACGACATGGAGACTGTGGTCACGCTCCAGGAGGCGATGGGCTACCTGCTCACCCAGGACACCTCCCAGCAGAAGATCTTCTGCCTTGTGGGGCCGGTGCGCTCAGGCAAGGGCACAATCAACCGTGTCATACAGGCCCTTGTTGGCGAGGGAAACTACTCGTCGCCTGCATTGAAGGACCTAGCCGGCGACTTCGGAATTGAACGGCTGATAGGCAAACAGCTTGCCACGATCTCGGACATGCGGATGGGGCGCAACTCCGATCCTTCGGCGCTGGCGGAGAACCTGCTGCGGATCAGCGGCGAGGACGAAGTGTCGGTCAATCGCAAGCACAAGGGCGCCTGGGAGGGCAGGCTGCGCACCCGGTTCCTAATGCTGTCGAACGAAACTCCTCAGTTCCGGGACACCTCGGGCGCGATCGTGTCGCGCATCGTCTTGCTGCGGTCGACCGCGAGCTTCCTCGGGCGTGAGGACGGCTGCCTTACCAGAGACCTCCTCACCGAATTGCCCGGGATACTGAACTGGTGCCTCGAAGGCCTGGCTCGGCTTAATGCGCGCGGCCGCTTCCTCCAGCCGGCGGCATCTCTCGACGCCCTAGCCATGATGGATGCCATCGCAAGTCCAGTGAAGGCCTTCGCGGCCCAGCGGTTATCGGACGACGACCGCGAGGCAGAGACCCCGAAGGACGTGATCTGGGTAGCATTCTATGAATGGCTGGACGAGGCTGGACTAAGGTACAGCGGAGATAAAGGTCACTTCTTTAAGGACCTGGGAACGGTCGGTCTGCGCTTCATCTCGACCCGTCCTCGCATAGGTGGCGAAAGGGTTCAGGCGGTTCGCGGCCTCTCTTTGGTTGATCTGGACGGTTTCTAATCTGCCAAGACTTCTACGAGGATGGGGGGCAGCCAGAAGTGGGAGTTTGCAGTCGCGCGAAGAAAGCTATGCTTCGTGAACACCACTGCGCCACAGGCGGAACTGCGAGCCCGGAGGCGTCGACTCGGAGGCGTGCCTGTGGGCAACCGCCGTAGTCTCGCCCTCAAGCAAGAGCTTGATCAAGTAAGTCTGCACGAATTGCGCAGACACCGCGCCGTGAACTGCATTGAACGGTGCCACAAGGCTTCGACAACAAGGACTTTCAGAGAAACTCCGTGCGAAGGCGTTTCGTCCTAGATAGCAGCATAGGAAGACAAAATCCCATGGACTGGGGCCATGCTGCTCAAAAATCTCTCTAAGGCGGGTCGCTGACACATCGCCAGTTGCCCCGCAAAGGGCACCCTCTGCCGATCCGTGGCCCAAGATGACGATGTGCTCATAGGGGGACAACTGTCGCTTGTCGCAGATCAGGTTTAGCTCAGCTTCGGTTCGCAACTTGATGAATCGAACATAATGATCGTCTCCAAAAAGGAGTCTGCAGTACTGGAGTACCGTTTTGGCTAGGGGATCAAGCAGCGTGTTCTCTGAGTCAAAGTCCCCAAACGCCACGACTGCCACGCCGACGCGACGTCGAACAAACTTAGTAGATACGAACTGGCTATTTGTTCCATCCCGAAGCCGGACACTAACTGATCTGTTCTGCCTGCCGGTGACTTCCGACTTGTAGAACGCCTTGGTTTGGTCGTTCACAGTTGGAAGCCGACTGCTACAAACGTAGACCTCGTCACCAATGTTGATGTTGTTTGCCATAGAAATCCTCCTCTAATACCATTGAGCGGCGATTGGGCATATTGCAACTCGGGAGGCGCGGCTTCCCCCAAATAGAACGAAGGTGTATCCGGAGCTCGGTCTTGCGTCCTCAAAACCGTCCGAAAGCCCAACCACCTAGCTTTTCAAGATCTGCCTGCAAACTGATCGATGGGGTAGCGGTGCGTCACGAGGTCTGGTCAGCCCTTGGTCAAGCCTGGGTCAGGCATATCAGCCAGAGGTCTGACCGTGTAAGAAATTGATTCGGTTTCGTTTTTCGGAGGAGTCTTGGTGGCGGTCAGGCTGGTCAGGCCTCTTCTTGACTTATCGCAGTAGCAAAGTCAGCTGGTCTGCCAATGATTTGGGGAGAGTATTAGCCTTACCAGAGTACAATGCCGTGCAGTGGCCCGACCAGCCTGACCGGTTCGACATGTGTATCTGCTACCACCTCTGGTCTCCTCGCATGCTGTCCTCAGTCGTCATGCAACGCTGGTTCCTCTTGGGCAGATGACGCGGCATCCTTGCGTCAGAAGTGACCGAGGAGTCATCGCGCATGTGCGCGCGATGGCCCCGGCGACCTGGATGATCGGTCCTCACACCCGCCCCTCTGACTGGGAGACGGTGGGAGGCGGGGAGGGAAGGACAACGGGATGAACGGCTTGAGGGGTTGGTCAGGCGCCAAGCACCGCATAGGGCACAGCGCGGCACGCTCGGTGGGGCGCAACGGATGAACGCTCTTGCAAACGTCCACTCCGCCGAGGCGCCGCCTGGGGCGAAGGAGGCGTTCCTTGAGAGGCTGATGGAGACCGGAAACGTCCTGGTCGCCTGCGCCCAGCTGCGGCTGCCGCGCCCGAACGTCTACTACTGGCGGGCCCGCGACGACGCCTTCCGGGTCGCGTGGGAGACGGCGCTGGACATCTTCAACGAGCAACTGACCGCCGAGGTCGTGGACACGGCTCGCGCCCTGGGCGTGGGCGTGTGGCGCCCCGAGGTCGACGCCGACGGGAACCCAGTGCTCGGCGCCGACTTCGACCCGGTGATGGTGCTGGACGTCTCAGGGGTCGACGCCCGCATCCTGGCGAAGCTGATCGACAAGAGGGTCCGGTCGGTGGAGGCTCCGGCTCAGACGAACGTCCTGGTGAACAACACGACCAACTTGAACGCCCTGCCCCCGGCACCCCGGTTGGTCCGCACGACGCCTTCGGCCGAGATCACTGATGCCGAGCCGTCCGAGGTCGCCGAGGCCACCACGGCGCGAACCATGGACCCTGTGGAGCAGTCGCGATGACCGTCGACCTCAGAACCCTCCACTACGTCACGCCCGGCGGCGTCTCCTGCATCCTGGTGGCGGGCGGGGCCACGGTCGCTATGCGCCAACACACCGTGCATCTGGACCAGCCCTGGGGCGTCCTCGAAGAGTTGGAGCGTGGCCTGGCGCCTGTTCCCTGGGCTTCCTCGCAGGAGAGGGCTGCGGCTCTGTCCTGGCTGTCGTCTGCCCCCTGGATCGACGACGGGCTGCGTGAGCGGCTGACCCGGCATGTGCGCTCGACGCCGGTCTACGACTGGGGGACGCAGGCATGATCCTGGACACCGGATACCCCGACGACCCAGTCACCTACGTCTACCCCGGCGGGGTCATATCCCTGGCCACCGCGGGCGGGCGGTTCTTGGTCAGGTGCGGCACGGACTGGCTATGGTGCCCGCAGACCGGCCTGGTCGCCGAGCTCGACCGCGTGGCGGGCCTGATTATCAGCCCTGACCCAGCGGACTACGCCGCACCGTTCCAACTGATCCGCAGCAAAAACCCGATCCCCTGGCGGTCCTGCCACATCCGGGACGCGGCGGCGTCGGACCTGGAGGCGAGCGCGGACCTGGACACGCGGCTTAAGCAGGAATTGGTCAGGCACATCAGGTTGTCACCGTTTTACGAGGGCCTGTATCCGCCGCCAACCAGCTCACGTTTGTGACCGTAGCATCAAGCCGCCCATCGCCGCGTAGACGGTCGATGTCAGTATGTGCGAACTGCCGCCTGCACGTGCATGAAGTCAAAGTCACGCTCCGGACCCATGGCAAACCAACCTTCTTCACGCCAAATGCGCCACCAATCATCATAGGCTGGGTGTGCAAAGCGTGCTTTTTTCTTCGACCAGCGATAGGCGTTGTTGTCGGGGTCGAAGTCGTAGGCAATAGCCCAGGCGTGCATAGACCAGCGTTGAGCGCCGGTCATTGGTCGGTCCACATGGTCGCCTCCGAAGACGTTCAGTCCTAGACGCTCGAGTTCAGCCTCACCGTAATGACGCAACACACGATCGAGAACTGTCCCCAAGCTATCGGCAACCTTGCGATGCGCCCAAAGGTAGCTTCGGCACTCGCCGGGCAGGAATGAGATTTTCAGCGGATACGGGGCCGGTATCTTCATTAGTTCGGTAGTGTCGCGCGGATCGCCGTAGGTTTCCCACAGCATCTGCTGATCGCGCGTCTCTTCTGGGAAGTTGTGGGGGTTGGGCCGAGCAACTGGCACACTTGGAGGGTTCGGGCCTTTTGGGGCGCTGTTTTCGTTGGCGACCGCACGATCTGGTCGCATGGCCAGCGTCGGTAAGGCCAACATTGCCGGTGCCTGAACAGTTATCCTTAAGAAGGAACGGCGAGACATCGGCTGGGTGACGTGGCAAAAGGTCTGTATGTTTCGGCTAGTCATTTGATAGCTCCCTTTGGTCTTATCCTGAGTTCTTGCCAACAGCGCGCGGGCATCCTGGGGATGCCAGCCGACCTTGACTATTTTGTTCGCAGTAGGCTTCGTCGGCCGCGAGGTATTGGCCATGTTTTTGGGTTAGCTGTACGAACCCGCGACCATCAGAACCGCGCGCAAAATGTCGTCCGTGTAGATGACCTTGGGCGGTTTTCTTTGAAATGAATTAGAGAGCCTAGATAGGCCGACGGAAAATCTTCGCGCCCATCTGAAACAACGGTGCCGAGATACTAGCTTCCCACCAGGCGGAACACGCCTTGATGGTGTCCAGCTTGGGAAAGGCCCGGCGGCGCCTACGATCAATGACCGCGGGATTGGTGCAAGACCGCCTCTTCGGTTGATGCACAGCGATCAATTGTACGACCGCTCGGGTCGCAAAGAGCGAACACATGCGCGAACCAGCTTAATCAAGAAGCACTCCCGCGCAATAGGAAACCGTACTGCTAGTGATGCTCATGCGGTGCTCGGCGCTGAGTTTGGAGCGCCGCCCGATCCTTAAGCCGCTTGTTATCATGACTTATTTAGCCTCAGACCCTTTGACCGCAGATCGGAGCGGCCTGCTCGCTGGCATACTCCGGGCCGTCGCCACGGCACCTTCGCGCGCATGGCCGCTCATCACCTCGTATCAATGCCATACCGGACGGTGCCAGACGCCCGGGCGCTGGTCGACGCCGCGTGGGATGCCCTAGACCCGGCCCCGTCGCCGTCGCACTCGCAGTGCGCGACCCTGGTCAGGGCTATGTGCCGGATGTTCCTCATCCACGGCCGGATGCACTTTCCTCGCGGCTACGTCCAGGCCCTGCAGGAGAGGATGTCGGGCGCAGGCATAGCGGTCCCGCACAGCCACTCCATCCGCTGGTACAGGTCCGCCCTGCAGGAGAACCCGGACAGGTTCGCCCGAACCCCCGGCGTCGACCGCTCGGCCCTTGAAGCGATCGAACTCCGATACCTCGGCTGATCCCCCGTTGCCGGGTCGCCAGCGTGAGCGCAGTCAGGCAGCAACGCTGGTATCCGGCGGCTGGCCGTCGCGCCATGCTGGTCCCCGATGGCGCCAGTGTCCTTCTCCTTTGGTTCAACTGGTGTCAGGCCGGGGAGGTCTCGACCGCCTCACCCGGCCACCCCTTACGAGAGGACCACCATGGACAGAGGCAAGATAGAGGCCCGGATCACCGAGCTGACGGCAGAGCGCGTCACCGTCGCGGCCCGCCTGGACGCCGCGCGTGCCGCGGCTCGCGATGCGATGGTCGCGGGTGAGCTGCCGCCCCAGGAGGACCAGCGCGCGGCCCTGCTGGCCGAGACCGAAGACATCGACGCCGCACTGGCGGAACTGCGGGACCGGCTGACCGCCGCCCACGACGCCGACGTGCGGAAGGCGCGCATCAGGACCATCGAGAGGGCGGCGGAACTCACGGCCGACAGGCGGGCGAAGGCGGAGGCCGTCGACGCGGCCCTCGCCACCCTGCACCTGGCGTGGTTGGACTACGCCGCGTCAGTCCAGTCGAGCGTCGGCATGGTGGCGAGCGCGGGCGGGGACGTCGTCCCGCTGCGGCGGCTGAACTTCAACGGACGCCAGTCGGACGCGCTGGTCAAGGCGCTGGTCGCAGCCTCCGGCATGGACCTGGTCCGCGCCCTCGGCGTCGAGACTTCGAACCGGCGCGAGCACGGCACCGCCCTGGCGGTGGCCGAAGACAGGGTCGCTTTGAGCCTGCAGGCGGAACTGGCGCGGGTCCGCAGCACGAGCCCGCAGCAGCACGTCGCACGCGAGGCCGAGCGCGAACTGGAAGAGATCGAGGGCCGGATGGCCAACCCGCTGGAACTGTGATGGAGTCTTCACATGCCGACCGAAGCTGAACGGAAGTACCAGGCGCTAGAGGAGCGCATGAAGGAACTGAAGGCCGAGATGATCGCCCTTGCGGACGAGGTCCACCGCGACCGGACGCCATCCACCGAACCAGACGCGACGAACAGGATCGAGACGACCTTGGCCCGCGTCGACAAGCGTGGCGCCCTCGCGCTGAAGGCGCGCGCTGAGGCCCAGATTGATGACCTGGCCCGCTCGGTCCAGGGGCCGGGCGAGACCTTCGCCAAGGCCTACACACGCGCGATGGAGACCAGCCTGGGCCGCTCCATGCTCAAGACGCTGGATGACGCTACGAGGCTGGCACAGGGGCAACCGACTGAGGCCATGGTCGCTGAGCACCGTAAGTCCCTAGAGCTCTGAGTCCGCAGACGGCTGCGCTCAGCCGTCTGTCAACAATCATTCGCAGGTTCAGGATCGGCCCCCATGCCTTAAGTGGTTTGCGGGTCACACTATTATTTGCGCATCTTCACGAAATAGAAGGTTACGGGAGCTTTGTGGGCTGCGATTCACCTGTGTACCGACCGCCAGCGGATGGGCGCTGAACGGCGGTAGACAGCACAGGAGTATGCCAATGAGTTACCAACAGAAGCGGTCGCAGAAGGACGTGCGCGTCACCCGGTCGACCTTCACCGTCACGGTGAAGCTGGACCGCGAACTGTTCGCCGAGCGAGTCACACAGCGCGTCAACCGTGCCCTGAAACTATCCGAAGAAGAACAGAAGCTTGTCGCCAGACGGTGCGCAAGCGTGACCTCCCGCAGCGTGAACTACGACGCTTCCGAGCCCAAGCGGCGGTGGGTGCGAGCGAGGAAGCCAATCTCTCAATACGTCGAAGAGATGCTGGTCGAGCGTGCCGCGGGTGACCTCGGCTGCTACTTCCGAGCCCACCGCGACATCAAGAACGCCCCGCTCTGAACCACAGTCGGCATCACGCCAAGCCGACCCGCCGCTGCACCGCGGCGGGTCAAGTCTTTGCTAGAAAGCCGGAGCACAAAACGCGCCAAAGCTGGTTTGACCAAAAGATCGACTTGCGCCAGATGGGCCTTGTCGCGATGTCAGAAAAAATCTCCCACTTTACGAAATGAGGGTTGCACGAAAGCCAGTGGATCACCGACCCTCCGAGTTTAGGGAGCCCTAGAAAGGAGTTAGAAGAATGTCAAAGTACTCGATCTATGAACGTGCAGCGATCCTATTGCAGCACATCGACATTCCAGCCAAGGACTTGGCAATCGCACTTGAATGCAGTCACGGCTTTGCGCAGACCCTGCGCAGCCTGTTCAATACGTGCGGAGGA
The DNA here is from genome assembly GCA_040385165.1 of Pseudomonadota bacterium. Taxonomy (GTDB): domain Bacteria; phylum Pseudomonadota; class Alphaproteobacteria; order Rhodobacterales; family Rhodobacteraceae; genus Tabrizicola. Next base: position 868,268 of record JAZKHX010000001.1, read on the forward strand.
AACCCTGATTTGATGCAGGGGAAGGCGAACCAAGCAAGTCGCGTAAGTAAGGCCCGCGCTCGCATGGCGGCGTAGCTATCTGTGTCGATCGAATAAGCTCTAGTGTTCTAAGTCGGATAGCGCGGAACGACTGCGCTATCCGTGGACATACACCCATCCGCCATTTGAGCCTGGATTCGTTTCCACGATCTTTGTGGACTGTAGATCGAGCAAGTTGGGTAGCTGGTCGGAACTGAATCCATGTGCTTCGACCAAGAACTCACATAGGTCCAAGTGTGCAACGGCCAGAGCCACGGATAGATACTCTGGCGGGGCATCAGTTGATAGAGCCGGTGCGTACGATCCCTTGCTGCCTGTTGAGTTTGGGCAAGTCGCTTTCCAACCTCGATCCGTCAACCAAACACAGGCAAGGTCAAAGTGAAGAGCCAGAATGGGTCGGTCGGGCCGGTCGTTACGCCTTGAGTGAGCGCAGGAAATTCGGACGATATTGGACAGTTCCATCTTAACCTCGACCTTCTCGGGATAGAGTTACCTTGATCTGAACTGTCGATGGGTGAAACCATTAGAGGAAACCACGAATACTTCTCAGCCCGGGTGCGATCTCGTTTGCTATTCCTTCGCTTTGCTAGGCGGTTGGGCGTACGCTAGGTCAGAGCCGCACATTCGACCGCGAGCACCACAGCGCGGTCGGTGGCCAGCACGGCTAGCGTCATAGCAAGAATGCGGCACCCGTACCGATCGGTCGTCGTGGAATCAAGATGTCGTAGCGGGATCGGTCCAGAGCGGATTGAAATCGCTGTAGGCGAACTTTGTTCTTGCATTGGCGACCGAATCTGCTATCTAGACTGCAGTGTTCAGGCGATAGATAGCGCCACAGGCTGACTGGTTCGCCAGTCGTGGAGGCTTCGGTCTCTACCCACTTTGGGGGCAGCGGCGATCGCGCGTGAGTGATGCGATCGACGACGACTTCCGACTTAAGGCCGCAGCGCACGTTGCGGCACGGGGATACCTGGGGGTTACCGTTTGCCCACTTTGCCTCTTGGGGTCGGCGCACAGCCATCGGGTGGTCCGGTGGTGATGCCCAGGAGGATGCTGAAATGGGAACTACTGATCCCAAGAAGCCCCTGAACACCGGGCAACGGGTCCGTCGTTGGTATCGGCGTGTTCTTCGGAACAGGTCGATGCTCTTGGCCGCGTTTTGGATGGTAAAGGCCATCGTGAAACTAGCGCGGTTCTTCTTCGACGGCTCCTAGGTGTTCATTGTTTGGAGGGAGAAAATGCTGAACAAAGCCCTGCGCCTTGTGAGGGTCTATCATGACCTGTCACAGGTCGATGCCGCTGAGCGCTTGGGCCTTTCAAAATCCTACGTGTCTGAAATCGAGAAGGGCGACAAGAACGTCTCAATGGCTACGCTTCAGAAGTATTCCGACGCCTTCGACATTCCCATGTCCTCCTTGCTTTTGTTCGCCGAAAAGGTGGAAGGGGCGGGGAAGGCTGAGAATGTAAGGGTGTTTGTTGCCGATAAGGCAGTTAAGATGCTGGACTGGGTGGCGACAATTTCGGATTACAGAGGGTCTGAGCGATGAGCTACCCCCGCGACCAGTCCATTTTCTACAAGATCACCAGTCCCCAAATGCTGGCGGACCGGTTGCGCGTAACGCTCGATGAGTTGAACGAGCTTTGCGCAGCGACGGACAACTACAAGAGATGGACCGACAAGAAAACTGGTCGGCCGATCCAGGAACCCAAGCCGAAGCTGGACAAGGTGCACAAGCGCGTAGCCTTGCTCCTCGCCAAAATCGACACCCCAGATTACCTCCATTCCGCTATCAGGGGGAGATCTTACATCACCAACGCCAGTGGGCATTCTGTAGATGCTGGCTGCGTCAAGATCGATGTGCGGAAGTTTTACCCCTCCGTCCGATCACAGGCTGTCCATCACTTTTTCCTGGATCGAATGCTTTGCTCTGGCGACGTCGCGGGCATTCTGACCAAGTTGCTCACCGTTGATGGTCACTTGCCAACCGGCAGCAGCTCCAGCCCAATCCTTTCCTATTTTGCCTACGAGGACATGTTTGACGCCCTGGCCACTTTGGCGGCCACCAAGGGTTGCGTGATTACTGTCTACGTTGATGACGTGGTGTTTACTGGCATAGGTGCGACCAGGGGCCTCCTGTATGCAGCAAGGAGGATCTTTTCATCCTATCGGCTGCACGGTCACAAAACCAAGCTGTTCCGCCCTGGCCAGCCTAGGATCATCACAGGGGTCGCTGTCACCAAAGAAGGCATGAAGCTGCCGAACAAGCGGCAGAAGGGGATTGCAGATGACTTCGCAACCTTTGATGCCCTGCCAAATGGTCGCGAGAAGCTGGTCGTCGCAAGGCGGCTGACTGGTCGCCTGTTTGAGGCCAGCCAAGTTGATCCAGCCTGGCGTCCCAAGGCCGAAATCATGGCAGCAGAGCGAGATTCACTGCAACGGTACGCCAACTAAACGTGTCGTTTCGGCCCCGTTTGAGCCCTTGCGGGTCCGCTCGGTGACTAAGTGCCTGACGTGCTTAAGCTAAATAGCCTCCGAGCGACGGATCGTCAGTTACACGCCAATCAGGGCAGGCGTTCTCAGGCTTTTCGCCACCATTTCCTTCCGCTATCCTACAGCTAGCCGCTGCGTTGCCCCGGATCACACGGTATTGTGGCCTTGCAGCTAAGACAGGAGATGGTTGATTGGCGGGACTTCGTGACACACGGTTGGGGCTGAAGGTTGCTCAGGCTGCACTGTCCACACAGGCTAAACTCCCGCTGTCCAGGCTGCGCCGGATCGAACGTGGCTTCGAGACCCTGACCGAGGACGAACTGATCCGGGTGGCCGTGGCCCTTGGTGTTGAGCCCGAATTGCTGGTTGAGGCAAGCGAGGCGCCGACGATTGGCGAAGGTTACGCCACTGTGGTAGTTGAAGGGACAGAGGTTCGCACAAGAACCCACGAACCCCCAGCAGGCAAAGCCCGCGTCCTGGACCTCTTTTGTGGTTGCGGCGGGCTATCGCACGGCCTCGAACAGACTGGTGACTTTGTGGTCACCTGTGGCCTTGACCTGCTGCCTGACCGCATCGAGACCTTCCGTCGCAACCATCGATATGCTGCCACGGTCAGAGGGGACCTGCGGACCTTCCCGCGGGACAAGCTGGCTGAATTGGCCATGTCACCTGACATTGTGGTGGGCGGACCACCTTGCCAGGGTTTCTCGTCAATTCGACCGTTCCGTACCCTGACTGAGGGAGATCCCCGAAACACCTTGGTTGAAGAGTTTGTGCTGATCGTCGCTGAACTCCGTCCCCGCTTCTTCGTTTTTGAGAATGTGGTCGGCTTGTTCACCCACGCTGGCGGCAAGGTGTTCTCCGAGCTTCTGCGCGGCTTCGAGGATGCGGGGTATGCGACCGACTGGCGAATTGTGAACATGGCCCTGCTCGGACTACCCCAAGTTCGGGAGAGACTGGTCGTTGTGGGCAGCCGTGACGGAGAGCACTTCGAGTGGCCCATGCCGACAAACCAATATGACGGGCGCACGATGGCAGGGGGCCGGGCAAAGCGCCTGCACTTCGATCCGCTCTTTCATGGCAACTTGCCGCCCGCTGTGACCGTAATGGACGCAATCGGTGATCTGCCGCCCGTCAAGAGCGGGGGCAGGGTAGAAAGCTACGGAACGTTGAAGCCCGCTCACCCCTACGCTCTGGCCATGCGTGGCGATGCTGAGCGGCTGACCCTGCATGAGTCCACAAAGCACAGTGCAAAGATGATGGAGATAATCCGCCTGGCTGGCACAAGCCGCGCAGCGCTCCCGGAAGGCATGACCACCAGTGGCTTTAGTTCGTGCTATAGCAGGTTGGAAGCTGACAGACCGAGTGTGACCATCACTGTCAACTTCGTGCACCCTGCATCCAATCGTTGCATCCATCCCGTCCAGGACAGGGCGCTAACGCCTCGCGAAGGGGCCCGTTTGCAGGGCTTCCCGGATGCCTTCGAGTTTGTGGGCACCCGGGCTCAGATCGTGAAGCAGATTGGAAACGCCGTCCCGCCAGTGTTGGGTCGGGCTATAGCAGAGTGCCTTGCTTCAGCGATCCAACTCCGTGAAGCTCCATCAGCCCATCGTATCCGCGTCGCGTCTTAACACCAGATGGGAAGTGGGGCAGTGAACAGAAGACCAGGTGGAGCTGACTGAACCCTTCGGCGTTGATAACGGCCGTCTTGCCAGAGTCCCCGGCTGTGTTGCTCACACTGAAATGGTGCTCCTCCAGGTTGCCAACGCGTATCTCCCATATCCACACCACTTTGCCGCGGGTCAACTTACCAGGGTTATAGGTGCCATCCGGGTCTCCTAAGACATAACGGCAGATCATGTGCGGCCCTGGCTTGACCAGGTGACCCTTCGGCTTGTTGTTCTCCAGCGCCACTTTAATCTCAAGGTCGCCTACTAGAGGCTCGGTGGACAGCAGGTCAGGATACTTGTGGGGTCCATTTGCGATAAACCGCCCGTTGGACGATGTGGCTATCCCGGTGCGAAGCAGGTTGCCTACAATGGCCGAAAGGTTGGCCAACTCTAGCATCTGAGAAAGTCGGTCTTCCCCGTTCGCTACAAGCGTCCCGTCCAGGGCGTCGAGGATACGGTGGACGAAGCTGACGCCACTTGCCACCATATGCCTGCTCAGGCCCATGGCTTCTAGGCCGGCTTCATTGAAAATTCTCGAAGAATCAACATCTCTTTCCATATGGAAAGGTTTGTTCACAGGGCACCAAGAGTCCAGAGCCCAGTTTTTCAGATTCTCGCGCCTTAGTTTGGTCTGACAGGCTTTCTGGCTGCTACCGAACGGCCTTTTGCAAACTGCATTTTCTTGATAAAACATAGCCTTAAGAACTTCCAGGCAGCCCGGACAAGCCAAATCGCATCTATTCGACAATGCCGTGCCGGAAAACGGTACCTATTCGGTACTTGAACGGCCTGCACTTGCAGATCGAACGGCCTAAGCGCTTGATTCGGTTGGCGGACCCGGAGCGATTCGAACGCCCGACCCTCAGATTCGTAGTCTGATGCTCTATCCAGCTGAGCTACGGGTCCGCACTGCCGGGCGATGTAGCCGCGCGCGGCGGCCATTGCAAGGGCGAAATCACGCGGAGGGGTCGGTTGATCCCTTCGGAAGATGGATCGCGAATTCGGTTCCCTCGGCATCGCTGCGGGCAAGTTCCAGCCTGCCGCCATGCCCGCGCGCCAGTTCGGCGGCGATGGCAAGCCCAAGGCCGGTGCCACCCTTTCTGGCCCCGCCCTGGAACGCGGCGAACAGATGTTCGCGCGCCTTGGGGGGCAGGCCGGGGCCGGTATCGCCGACGCGGATCCACCATTCCGCTTCATCCTCGCCCGCCGAAACCTCGATGGTGCCGGGTTGCCCGGTTGCCTCGATCGCTTGCCGGGCGTTCCGGATCAGGTTCGACAACACGCGGTAGAGCTGTTCGCTGTCGGCACGGATGGTCAGGCCGGGCGGCACCTCGATCAGGCAGGTGATCGACGTCTCGGCCCCCAGCCCCTCGCCTTCGGCCACGTCGCCCACCAGCTGCGAAAGGTTCAGCCGACGCAGCTGCGGCGGCGGTTCTTCGGCCTTGCCGAAAGCCAGCGTCGCTTCGCACAGGCTGACCGCCCGGCTGATCGAGCTGATCAGCTTTGGCGCTGCGCGCGCAACGACGGGATCGGCGCTGCCCTCCAGCCGGTCGGCGAACAGCTGCGCCGTGGTCAGGATGTTGCGCAGATCATGGCTGATCTTGGCCACGGCCCCGCCAAGCTGGGCCAGCCGTTCCTTCTGCCGCAGGGCACCGGTCAACTGGGTCTGCATCGACTGCAGCGCCTCTTCGGCCATCCGCAACTCCTCGACATCGGCGTTCGGCGCGATCACCCTGCGGGCATCTTCCGGCGCTTCCGCGTAGGTCTGCATGTGCCGCACCACGCGACGGATCGGCAGCACCAGGAGGCGGCGCACGGCCAGGAACAGCAGGAACGCCGTCACCACCGAAATCAGCGCGGACAGGACCAGGATGCGCAAGCCATAGTCGACCATCGCATCGCGCAACGGCCTGGTTTCCATCGTCACTTCGATCAGCGTTCCGGCATCTTGCACCGGATAGCCGATCACCCGGACGATGCGGTTCCGGGGGTCCAGAAGACTTGCGAAAGCGTCGCGGATCAGCTCGAACGGTCCCGCCATCCGCAGATCGAAGCTGTCGTAGATTTCGCCGGGCACCGGCGAGGACAGGACCAGCTGCCGCACTTCATCCCGGCGCAGAACGACGTTGAAGACCTCGGCATTGGCCAGAAGTTCGGCTTCCAGCTCGGGCGAGACCATGTCCTCGGCCGCAAGCTGGGTCAGCGCGGCGATCTGCGCCTGCTTCAGCCGGGTCAGCATGAAATCGGCCCGGAACCGCGCGATCGACGGGACAAAGATAAGAACCTCGGCCAGCATCACGAAGATGACGGTCAGGATCAGAAAGCGCCCCGAAAGCGTGTTGAGAAAGCTCTTCCGTCTTTCGGCCACACGAACCTTCCTTGTCCGGCCTCAGGGCACCCAACGCTGGACCAGCCGCGCCAGGCGCTTCAGCGCGGGATTATCAAACAACCTCGGGCTAAAATAGGTGCCAGCGGCGCGTTTGGAAACCTCTCCCAGCGTCGGATAGGGTGCAACCATGCCGGCAACCGTCGAAAGTTTCAGTCTGGCCGAGATCGCAAGTGCCCAGAGCCCGATCAGTTCACCCGCCTGCGGCCCGACGATGGAGGCTCCGACCGGGCGACCTTTCACCACCATGACCTTGGCCAGCCCCGTGGTCCGGCCGTCCGCCTGTGCCCGGTCGTTATGGGCAAACTCGGCGCGGACCACGGTCAGGGCCGCCCCGTGCAGGCTTCGCGCTTCGGCCTCGGTCAGGCCGACCTGCGCAAGCTCCGGATCGGTATAGGTCGCGCGCGGAATGGCGCGGGTATCGGCTTTTGCGGGCAGGCCCAGCACTGTCTGCCGGATCACGATGCCGGCATGCCAGCCAGCGACATGCGTGAACTGCAAGCCTCCCGCCGCATCGCCAACTGCATAGACGCGCCGGTTCGACGACCGCAGACTTGCATCGACCGTCACGCCTTTCGGCGTGCAGGCCACCCCAGCGGCTTCCAGGTTCAGGCCCTCCAGCGTCACCTTGCGCCCGACCGCCAACAGCAGATGCGAGCCCCGGACCTGCGACCCATCGCCCAGCGTAACCTCGACGGCCCCCGCCTCGCCCGCCAGACGCACGACCGGCTGCCCCTCGACAAAGGTGATGCCCTCGGCCGTCAGGGCCTCGATCACGACGGCCGCAAGGTCCGGGTCTTCCCGTCCCAGAACCTTCGCGGCCTCGATCACCGTGACCGCGCAGCCAAGACGGCGGTGCGCTTGCGCCATCTCGATCCCGATCGGTCCGCCGCCGATGACGACCAGATGGCTCGGACGTTCTCGCAGGGCGAAGATCGTCTCGTTGGTCAGGTAGGGCACCGTGTCTGCGCCCTGGACTTGCGGCACGAAGGGACGTGATCCGGTGGCAATCACGAAACGCCGGGCCCGAACCACGGTGTCTCCGGCCTGAACCTCGCGCGGTCCGGTAAAGCGGGCGAAGGCGCGGATCACGGTGCAGCCCAGCCCTTCAAAGCGGTCCTGACTATCGACCGGGGCGATCCGGGCGATCACCGCCGCGACGTGATCCTTCACTGCGCCGAAATCCACCTGCGGCGAGACCCCCGCCACGCCGCGAAAGCCCTGCCGTTGCACTTGGGCCGCCCTGGCCGCCGCGATCAGAGCTTTCGACGGCACGCAGCCCGCGTTCAGGCAGTCGCCGCCCATCTCGCCCGCCTCGATCAGGACGACGCGCGCGCCCATTTGCACGGCCCCCGCCGCGACCGAAAGGCCGCCCGAGCCGGCACCGATCACGCAGATATCGGTATCGATCCGTGTCATGTCAGGCACCTCTCCGGATGGCCTTCAGCACCATCGGCAACGCGGCCAGGGCCGCCAGGGCCAGAATCGGCAGCAGAACGGGCGGGGTGAACAGGATGCCAAGGTCCGGCGTCTCTCCGCGGGCGAAGACCTCGCCCAGTCCGGCACCGACCGAGGTGAAGACCAGGCCGGCCGGAATGATTCCAAGGAATGTCGTCACCGCAAAGGTCGACAGCCGCGTGCCGGTGAAGGCGGGAATGAGATTGGCCAGGAAGAATGGCACCGCCGGAATGAGCCGCATCAGGAACAGGACCGACCATTCGTTGTCCTTGATCCCGGCCATGAGCCGGGCCGCCGCCCCGCCTCCGGACCTCAGCCGGACCGCAAGCCGGTCGCCAAAGCCGGACCGCGCCGCAAGAAAGATCGCGATCGCACCGACCGTGGCCCCGGTGACGTTGTAGAGGACCCCTGGAAACAGGCCGAACAGAAATCCTCCGGCCAGGGTGGCAACCGTGCCTCCGGGCAGGCTGAGCGCGACGATCGCGATGTAGAGCGTCACAAAGCCCAGCACCGTCATCAGGTAGTGGGTGTCACGAAACGCCAGCAATGCCGCACGGTGACGGGCCAGGGCATCGAAGCTGATCGTGTCGCGCAGAAGGATCGTCCCGACCATGGCGGTGGTCAGGATGACAAGGATCGGCAGCCGTCGCAACCAAGGCGCGCGGGGGCCGGGGGAAGGAGCGTTCTCGACCGGGGGCATCGGGATTCCTTGCATCGCTTGCGAACATGGCGCAGGAAGCGGGTGCGCGACAGGGGTTTCACGCGGCCTTGATCCGTCCCGGCCCTCTTTGTCCCGGGCTGAAACATTTCCCGGGCCTCCTTCGTGAAATGTTGCAGGAAATCGGTTCGGCCCGCGTTGACTTGGGCGAAAACCGTCCGTAAAGGACTGGCTTCAAGTTACGGGCCCTCGAATCCCGATGGGGTTCGGGTCCAGTCTGATGGAGAGCCGCGATGAAGCGCACATTTCAACCGTCGAACCTGGTTCGCAAGCGCCGCCACGGCTTTCGGGCGCGCATGGCAACCAAGAACGGCCGTCTGGTCCTGGCTGCCCGCCGCGCCAAGGGCCGTCACAAGCTGACCGCCTGATGTCCCGCCCCTCGGGGCGCGCGATCTGGTTTGCGACATGACACCGCCGGAGACCCAGGGCCAAGGCATCAGTGCCGAAGCGCCCGACGGCTCTCCGGCGGTTTCGCTTTGCGTGCTGCAGAAGCGCGCGGACTTCCTGAAGGCCGCTTCGGCCCGGCGGCAGGGCACCAGCGGCTTCCTGTTGCAGGCCCGCGACCGGGCAGATGGCGATCCGGCCGTGCGCGTCGGGTTCACCGCATCGAAGAAGATCGGCAACGCGGTCCTGCGCAACCGCGCCAAACGCCGCCTGCGGGCGCTGGCGCGTGACGTGCTGGCTTCTGCGGCGCGTCCGGGCTGGGACTATGTCCTTGTCGCCCGCCCCGAAGCCACGGTGACGCGCGCCTATGCCGACCTCGGCACCGATCTGGACCAGGCCCTGCGGTCGGTCCATCGCGGTCGCACATGACTCCGCTTGCGCATCTGGTCGCCCTGCCGGTGCGGGCCTACCGGCTGCTTTTGTCGCCCTGGGTCGGTCATGGCTGCCGCTACCAGCCCACCTGCTCGGCCTATGCGCTTGAGGCGCTGGAGCGGCACGGCGCGCTGAAGGGCGGCTATCTTGCCGCCCGCCGCATCTGCCGCTGCCATCCCTGGGGCGGGCATGGTTATGACCCGGTGCCCGGGGCCGATCCGGATCACGACGCGGGCCGCTAGAGCCTGTCCGACAAAAGTGGACTCCGGTTTTGGCGAAAGACAGGCGACCACGAGATACCTGGAGGCTGTCCGGCGTTTCTATCAGCGTCAGACTGACTCTAGGTCACTCCATCGTCGCGATCAGCGCGCGCAGGGTCTCGATCCCTTCGCCCTTCTCGGAACTTGTCACCACGATCTCGGGATAGGCCGCGGGATGCTTCTTCAGCGCGCCCTTGACCTGTTCGATCACGGCCTCGCGCTCGACCCTGTTGATCTTGTCGACCTTGGTCAGGACAGCCTGAAAGGTCACGGCCGACCGGTCCAGCAGCGTCAGGATCTCGTCGTCGACCGCCTTGACCCCGTGCCGGGCGTCGATCAGCACGAAGGCCCGGCGCAAGGTCTGACGACCGGCCAGATACTGCTTCAGAAGCGCCTGCCACTTCGCCACCACCGCGACCGGGGCCTCGGCAAAGCCATAGCCCGGCAAATCGACGAGATAGCGATCCTCGCCCAGGGCGAAGTAGTTGATTTCCTGGGTCCGCCCCGGAGTGTTCGAGGCCCGCGCCAGTGTCTTGCGACCGGTCAGGGCGTTGATCAGGCTGGATTTCCCCACGTTCGACCGACCTGCGAAACAGACCTCGAGCCGGTCGGCCGGGGGCAGGCCGGCCATTGCCACCACACCCTTGACGAAGGTGACCGGTCCTGCAAACAGAAGCCGCCCGGTTTCGCGGGCCGCGTCGTCGGGTTCGGGTGCCAGAGTGAATTGCAGCGTCATGCGGGTCTCCAGTCCTGACCGGTGACAATCTGCCCGCCCTCGACCACACGGGCGTAGACGCCAAAATCCTGATGGCCATAGGCGCTTTCCAGCGCGGCCAGAGTGTCGCCCTTCTCGGCGCCGGTCTCGGGGTCAATCTTGGTCGCGACGCAGCGGGTGATGCGTTCCACGACTTCAAGCACGGCATCGCCCAGACGAAAACGCCGGCCGATCCAGCCCCATTCGTCCCACGCGGCAGCACCTTCCAGCCACAGGTTTGCGCGCCAGCGATGGATCGAAAGGTCGAGGCCCATGCGCGCCGAAAGCTCCGCCAGGGACGACAGCGACAGGATCGAGACGGACGGAAACGCGCTGTCGGACATCACGCGCCCGCCCGCGACGACCGCAGCGGGCCGCGCCCGTCCGGCGGGAATCAAGGGATCGGCCCAGGCCAGCAGGCGGGGATGATCAGCGGGATCGTCGGGTGCCACGGCAATCCGGCCTGCTGCGGGATGGTCCAGAGTCACCCGCCGCGCGGCCTCGTCCAGGCTGGCCGTGACCGCCATCAGCGCCGGAGCCTTCGCGCCGCGGGTGAAGTTCTGGCACGGGTTCCAGCCCGGCCCCAGCTTTGCGGCCTCGTGGGCCACGGCCCATTCCCGGTCGAACGGCAGGCCCTCACCGGCAGAAAGACGAACGGACGCGAGCATTTCGCGTCCGTAGGCCTTGATCGGATGTCGGAAGATATGGGCCAGCCGGACCGTCATTTCTTTCCGGTCTTCTTCGGGGGAGAGGTGGGGTTTTTCGGCGGCGAAGGCGAATTTGCCGGAGTCGCCACTTTCGCCTCGGCCTTGGCCACTTTGGCCGCCTTGATGTTGCCGAAGATGTCGGGGCGCTTTCCGTGGCTCCACATGATCAGATACTGCTGGATGAAGGTGATCGTGTTGTTGGTGATCCAGTAGACCACCAGCCCGCTGGCAAACCCGCCGAGCATGAACATGAACACCCAGGGCATCCAGGCGAAGATCGAGGCCTGCACCGGATCGGTCGGCGCGGGGTTCAGCTTCTGCTGAAGCCACATCGTGATGCCGAGGAGGATCGGCAGCACGCCGATGAAGATCAGGTGCAGGACCGAGCCCTGCACCGGGGCATCCCAGGGCAGAAGACCGAAGAAGTTGTAAAGCGACGACGGGTCGGGCGCGGACAGGTCTTTCAGCCAGCCGAAGAACGGCGCGTGGCGCAGTTCGATGGTGACGAAGATCACCTTGTAGAGGCTGAAGAAGATCGGGATCTGGATCAGGATCGGCAGACAACCTGCCGCCGGGTTCACCTTCTTGTCCTTGTAAAGCTGCATCATCTCGCGTTGCAGCTTCTGCTTGTCCTCACCCGCGCGTTCCTTCAGCGCCTCCATCTCGGGCTGCAACTCCTTCATCCGCGCCATCGAGACGTAGGACTTGTAGGCCAGCGGCAGGACCAGGAATTTCAGGAAGAAGGTCAGCGCGATGATCGCGAGGCCCATGTTGCCGATCAGCGCGTTCAACCAGTGCAGGACCGCGAAGATCGGCTTGGTCAGGAAGTAGAACCAGCCCCAGTCGATCGAATCGAGAAAGCCGGCGATCCCCGCCTCCTGCTCGTAGGCGCGGATCGTGGCCCATTCCTTCGCGCCCGCGAAGAACCGGATCGAGCTGGTCGCGGTTGCGCCCTGGGCCAGCGAGACGACCGGCTGGCGCACTTCGGCCTGATAGATATCGGCGTCGGGGACGTATTTCAGCACCGACTTGAACGGCTTGCCCTGTTCGGGAACAAGGGTGGTCATCCAGTAATGGTCGGTAAAGCCGATCCAGCCGTCCGTCGTGGCCTCTGCGACCTCTGCCGGCAATCCCTCGCGCTCGTTCACCTCGAAGGCGGTGACGTCCTTGTAATCCGTCTCGGTCAGCTCGCCATCGGTGCGCTGGATCGCGCCCTCGTGTACGACGAAGATGTTCTGCAGTTTCGGCAGGCCATGACGGGCGACAATCCCGTAGGGTTGCAGCGCGACCTCGGCGGCGGACGCGTTCTGGACCGTGTCCTTGACCGTGAACATGAAATCCTTGTCGACCGAAATCTCGCGCAGGAAGCTGATGCCCTTGCCGTTGTCCCAGCGCAGGGTCACCGGCGTTTCCACTGTCAGCGATCCGGCTCCGTCCGCAGTCCACAGCGTGTTCGCGTCCGGAACGTCGCCCGATTGCAGCCCCGTGCCCGGCAGCCAGCCGAAGACCGAGTAGTAGGACAGATCCTCGCCCACCGGGGATAACAGGCGCACGGTGGGAGAGTCGGGTGCAAGCTCCTCGCGGTAGGTTTTCAGCGACAGGTCGTCGATCCGTCCGCCGCGCAGCGACAGCGACCCGGCCAGCTTGGCCGTGTCGATCTTCACCCGCGGCGCCTCGGGAACCGGGGTCGCTTCGGTCTGGGCCGCGACCGCACCGGGCTCGACGGCCGTCGAGGCCGGTGCGTCGGTCGTCGCCCCGGCGACAGCCTCGGGTGCGGTGGTTGCCGGCGGCTCGGGCGGCGGGAACAGGACGAACCAGACGACCATGACCGCCGCGCTCAGAACCATCGCCAGGATCAGGTTCTTGTTGTTCTGCTCTTCCATCTGTCCGCCACCATGCCGATCTTCGGATCAGCGGTGCTTCAACGACAGCCCTTGGCAAAGGTCAAGCAGTTTCGCCCACAGGAGACGGGACAGGCGATCAAATCCTGTCCAGTGTCAGGCCTTCCGCTCCAGCCGGTAGCTGCCCTCGGGCAGGTTCAGCGCGGCCGCAAGGTCGTGCAACTGGGCCATCGACAGGGTGATCCGCAGCACTTCGTCGGTCTGCGGATCGGTCTGTTCCACCGTCACGCAATCCTCGAAAGCGTTGATCACGATATCTTCCAACAGCGGCAGGTCGCCACCTTCATCGACCAGAGTGATCACGGTCGCGTCGAATTCGTGTTCAATGGTGAACATGGCCGCAGGCTAACCTCCCCTGTCCGCTTCGGCAATGGGGTCGGCGTCCTGACGGCTTTGTGAGCCGCCTCTCCCCCGACCTTGGCCGACCGCCCTTTCCCTTGGCTCCCGATTTGCTACCTTCACCATAGTCCTCCGAGGGTTCCGATGCGCTTTCCCCTGATCATCGCCGTTTCGCTTTTCCTCGGCGGGTGTGTCACTGCCTTTCCGACAACGCCCCCCGTGGCCCGGACGGCGGCCATCGCGCCGGTCCAGCCGCCCCGCTCCGCCGCCGAGACGTTCCTGTCGGTCGTCACCCGGGTCGAGCCTCTGGCCGAAAGCTATTGCCGCAGCCGGGGCGTGGCCCAGAATTGCGATTTCCGCATCGTCGTCGATGACCGGCCGGGCCAGCCCCCGAACGCCTTCCAGACGCTCGACAGGGCGAACCGCCCGGTGATCGGCTTCACGCTGGCCCTCATCGCCGATGCCCGCAACGCCGATGAACTGGCTTTCGTCCTTGGGCATGAAGCGGCCCACCACATCTCGGGGCATATCCCCAAGCGGCAGGATCAGGCCCTGTCCGGCGCCATTCTTGCAGGCGTTCTGGCCCAGGCCAGCGGGCTGTCGGCAGAAGAGGTGCGCGCCGCCCAGAACATCGGGGCCGAGGTCGCGGCCCGCAGCTATTCGCGCGAGTTCGAGCTGGAGGCCGACGCGCTGGGGGCCGAGATCGCCCTGCGCGCCGGCTATGACCCGGTGCGCGGCGCCGACTTTTTCGACCGCCTGCCGGACCCCGGCGACCGGTTCCTTGGCAGCCATCCGCCGAACGCCGAACGCAAGGCACTGGTGGCGGCCACGGTCCGCCGTCTGCGCGGGTCTTGATCTGCGTCAAGGCAGAGCGCCACGACCCCGTTCAGCATGACCGCACTGGACGGAGGTCTTCACGATGATCGGCTATCCCGAGGCCCCGAAAGCCTGGTGGCTCACCCGCGGAATGGCGCGGATTTCCGGGGTCAATCTCCCGCAGGCTGTGGTCGAGGGCTGGCTCCAGCGCGACGAGCTTGAAGAGCTGATCACCCGCTGCGCCGCCTGTGGCCGGGGCAAGGACTGCGAGGCCTGGCTGGCCCGCTCTGCCACGGCCGGAGCAATTCCCGACTTCTGCCCGAACAAGCCCGGAATCGAAGCACTCGGCTGACCCACTGGCCTGTCGTCGCGGCTTCTTCTAGCGTTGACGGCATGATCATCCTGGAAGACTTCCTGCGCGATCGCGGCTCGCGCTATGCCGTCGCCGCCGGGACCGTGCGCACCAAGGCCGACATTGACGCTTTCCTGGCTGCGCTCCGCCAGCGCCGCAAGTTCGACAAGGCCACGCACCATTCCTGGGCGGCCCTGCTTGCCGCTGGCGGCCCCTTGAAGAACGATGACGGCGAAGCCGGGGCAGGGGCCGTGATCCTGAAGATGCTGGAACGCGACGCCGTCCCCGGCCGCATCGTCGTCGTCACCCGCTGGTATGGCGGCGTTCACCTTGGCGGCGACCGCTTCGGCCATATCGTGACCTGCACCCGCGCGGCCCTGGCCGCGCTCGGCGCGCCTCTCGACGGAAAAGGACCGCCTCGCTAGGCTTGGACCCGGGGGCAGGGGAGGCGACAATGCATGAGATGATCCGGGCCGAGGCGCGTCGGCTGGCCAATACGGTGATCTGGTCCTGGGACGGCTTCCGCGCCGCCTGGGCCACGGAAAAGACGCTGCGGCAATGGACGCTGGCCAATGTGCTGTCTGCCGCGCTGGCGTCCCTATTGGACCTGACCCCGGGAGAGCGGGCGCTGATCCTGGCCCTCGGCCTTCTGGTGCTGGCGGCCGAACTGATCAACACCGCGTTGGAAGAGGTCGTGGACCTTGTGTCCCCCGAGACCCATCCACGGGCGAAGAAGGCAAAGGACTGCGGGTCGGCCTGCGTGGCGCTGGCGCGATTGCAGTAGGGGTGGCTTGGGTTGTGGTGCTGGTGGGGTGAAAACTAGAGCCCGACGTCAGAATCGAGATACTCGACAGTCGCCCACATGAAACTGTGAATATCGATGTTGTCCTTTGGCTGCATGTCCGAAAGTGCGGCACGGACAGTATCGGTCAGATGCAGCAGTGAGGCGTAGGTCTTCGGGTTCGGGCGGGTCTCGTAATCAAACTGGAACCGATGCCCAATCCGTTCTGCAAAAGTCCGGGTGAACTCAGGCTTCAGAAACATATGACTTTCGGGCTTCCATAGGAACGGGAAGTAAGTCAAGCAGACCCAAGTGTTCACACCTTCATTCTGAAAATGTCGGTTCAGACTGGCACACGAGTCGTCGATCTCACCCTCTGCAAAATCCGCAACTAGGCGAATGAACTCGCTGGCGCGCTGCCCGCGTAGCACTTCTCCCAGCTTTGCCTTCGTGAAGGGGTCCAACAGATTGGTCTTCTGCATCGCTCTTAGAGCAATCAGACCTTCGTCGGCGGCATTGGCTACCGAAGAAAGAGGCAGGACGTTCCGTAGCTGTTCAGAAGCCAAGAGCTTGTACGCGCGTTCACCTTCGAATTTCCCGTCTCCGATAAATTTCGCGTCCAAGAATCCATTTGGGAACAACTTCAAGAACCGAGCGCGCGCACCGGCTAGCCCCACAAAGTCCGGCGCCTGCTCTCCACAACGCTTTATCAATAAGTCGCGGACTTGTTCGGCCGTAGCTGCAATCTCGGGTGAACTGCTTTGACCGACGATTATCCCCGCAAAACCACCCTTCTGCTTGCGGATGCGCAGCGTATGGGGGCCGAACTTGATGTCTTTGTCTATATCCATCAAACCACCCGCCCCCACAGATCATACTCCCCCGCCTCGTCCACCTCGACCGTGACGATGTCCCCCGGAGCCAACGCCTCGAACCCCTCATCAATGAACAGGTTGCCGTCGATCTCCGGAGCATCCGCCTTTGTCCGGCAGGTGGCGCCGTCCTCGTCGACCTCGTCGACGATGACCTCCAGCACTTTTCCAACCTTTGCAGCCAGTTTTGCCGCCGAAATCGCCTGCGCCTTTTCCATAAAGCGATCAAAACGGTCCTGCTTGACCTCGGCAGGCACATGGTCGGGCAGGTCGTTCGACCGGGCCCCGGCGACGTTTTCGTACTGGAAGCAGCCCACGCGATCCAGCTGCGCCTCGTCCAGCCAGTCCAGCAGCGTCTGGAACTCGGCCTCGGTCTCGCCCGGATAGCCCACGATGAAGGTCGACCGCAGGGTCAGGTCGGGGCAGACCGAGCGCCAGGCCGCGATCTCGTCCAGCGTCTTTGCCGCCGCCGCCGGGCGCGCCATGCGCTTCAGCACCTCGGGGTGGGCGTGCTGGAAGGGGATATCGAGGTAGGGCAGGACCAAGCCTTCCGCCATCAGCGGGATCAGGTCCCGGACATGCGGGTAGGGATAGACGTAGTGCAGCCGCACCCAGGCCCCCAGCTTGCCCATCTCGCGCGCAAGGTCGGTGATGTGGGCGCGGACCTCGCCACCCTTCCAGGGCGACAGGTCATGCTTTCGGTCCACCCCGTAGGCGCTGGTGTCCTGGCTGATCACCAGCAACTCCTTCACCCCGGCCTCGACCAGCTTTTCCGCCTCGCGCAGGATGGCGTGGGCGGGGCGCGATACCAGCCGTCCCCGCATGTCGGGGATGATGCAGAACTTGCACTTGTGGTTGCAGCCTTCGGAAATCTTCAGATAGCTGTAGTGCCTTGGCGTCAGCGACACGCCTGTTGCAGGCAACAGGTCGATGAACGGGTCCGGTGCGGGCGGTACCGCGCCATGGACGGCATCCAGCACCGCCTCGTATTGATGCGGCCCCGTCACCGCCAGCACCTTCGGATGCGCGCCGGTGATGTAGTCAGGCTCGGCCCCAAGGCAGCCCGTCACGATCACCCGGCCGTTTTCCTGCAAGGCTTCGCCGATGGCTTCCAGGCTTTCCGCCTTGGCAGAATCGAGAAACCCGCAGGTGTTCACGATCACCGCATCCGCGCCCTTGTAATCGGGGCTGATCGCATAGCCCTCGGCCCGAAGCCGGGTCAGGATGCGTTCGCTGTCCACCAGGGCCTTGGGGCAGCCAAGCGAAACCATGCCGATGGTCGGCTGGCCTTCCCTTCGGGTGTCAGGGACAAGCGCGCGGGCTAGGTCGGGGCGAAGGATCGGCGGGTTCTCGGACATGTGCCGCCTATACCGCGCCCCGCGCAATCAGGAAAGCCCAAGGGCGCTCTGGCCTCTCGGCCATTTGACGCCAGTCCGGCCCCCCTGACTTGGCAATGCGCCGCGCCCGGGCATAAACTGCGGCAAAACAAGAAAATCCGAGGAGTTGAGCATGCGCTGGATCGTTCGGGTCGGGGGTGCGCTGGCAGTTCTGGTCGTCCTGGCCTTCGGGCTGACGGCCGTGGTTCCTGCTGACCGGATCGCCCAGGCCGTCTCGGGCCAGTTCGAAGCGATGACCGGCCGCAAACTGGAGGTTCTTGGCGAGATCAGGCCTCGGCTCTGGCCCAGCCTTGGGGTGACGACCGGTCCGGTCAGCATTGCCAACGCCGACTGGGCAGAGAGCGATCAGCCGCTTTTTCGCGCCGAAAGCCTGTCGATCGACGTGAACTTCGGCGCGCTGATGGGCGGCGAGATCAGGATCCTCGGCCTGACCGCCGACCAGCCCGAGTTCAATCTGGAACGTGACGCGGACGGTCAGGCCAACTGGGTGTTCGCGGCCAGCACGGCGGGCGAGGCGGGGGGCGTCGGCGCGGTGCCGGCCCCCGCGACCGGCTTCACCCTTGATGAAGGCTCGATCCTTGGCGGCACGCTGCGGTTCAACGACCGCCAGTCGGGCCAGGTGATCGCGTTGGACGACATCAATGCCACCCTTGCCATCCCGGACTTCTCCGGTCCCTTCACGCTGACCGCCACGGCTGTGTCCAGCGGACAGAAGGCGGCGCTGGATCTGTCGGGCGACGTCTTTTCCGCCTTTGCGATGGGCCGCGTCGTGCCGATCAGGGCCAGCCTCTCGGCAGGCGCATCAAAGCTCGGTTTCGAGGGGCGCGGCGGCTATGCACCGCTGGCGGCCGAAGGCGCGTTGGTGGCCGATCTTTCGGACCTGCCCGCGATGGGGGCGCTTCTCGGCGTGACCCTCGACCGGCCCAATCCGGGGCTTGGGCAGGACCGGTTGCAGGTGTCGGGCCAGTTGACGCTGGACGGCACAGGAGCCGTCTTTCTGCGCGGGGCCGAGATTCTGGCGGACACCAACCAGATCAAAGGCGATCTTGACCTGACCCCGGGCGAGGCCCGGCCGCGCCTGAAGGCGCAGCTTGCCGCCGGTCCGATCACCATCGGCACCGGGCCGGACGGCGAAATGGGCGGCGGCGAGGCGGGCGGCATGCAGGCCGAAGGCTGGCCGACCGGCGAGATCGACGTGTCCGCGCTGGAGATGATGGATGCCGAGATCGCATTGGTCGCGCCGTCGGTCGATCTGGGCGTTCTGAAACTGGGCCAGACCCGGACCCTGATTACCATCGATCGCGCCCGGGCCGTGATCGAGATCCGCGAGATGCAGGCCTATGGCGGCCAGATCAAAGGCGATTTCGTCGTCAACGGCCGCGGTGGCCTGTCGGTCGGCGGCCGCCTGACCCTGGCCGGGCTGCAGACCGAACCCCTGCTCACCGACCTTTCCGGCTGGGACCGTCTGGTCTCGACCGGCGATCTTGCGCTGGAATTCCTTGGCATCGGCAATTCCGTCGATGCGATCATGAAAAGCCTCGAGGGCCAGGGCACGCTGGAGCTTGGCAAGGGCGAGTTGCGCGGTCTCGACATCGCCGGGATGCTGCGGACGCTTGACCCGGGCTATGTGGGCGAGGGCCAGAAGACCATCTTCGACGGGATGGGGGGAAGTTTTGCCATCGCCGCAGGCGTGTTGTCCAACAGCGATCTGAAACTTGTCGCGCCCTATGTCACCGCCTCGGGCGCGGGCGAGATCGGGCTGGGCGCGCGAACGCTCGACTACCGGTTGCGGCCCACGGCACTGGCGGCGGCGGACGGGACCGGCGGGGTCATGGTGCCGCTGCTGATCACCGGGACCTGGGCCAGGCCACGCTTCCGGCTCGACCTTGAATCCATCGCGCGCGAGAAGATGGAAGCCGAAGCCAAGGCCGCCGCCGCCCGGCTGGAAGAAAAGGCCAAGGCCGCCGAGGCCGCCGCCAAGGCCGAGCTGGAGCAGCGTCTGAGGGAGGAACTCGGGGTCGAGGTCGCGCCGGAAGAAGGCCTTGACGATGCCGCGAAACGCGCGGCGCAGCAGGCGCTGGAGGACGAGGCCCGCAAGGCTCTGGACGAGATCCTCGGCGGCAACTGACAGCGGCCCCGCCCTCTATTGTGACGGGCACAAGTCTTCCGGTTGAAGCCGCTGCCGACCCGTGCTGAGACTGCGTCCGTCGGCAAGGGGCGCAGAGGGTTGCGGATGCGGGTCTTCATTAACGGCTTTGGCCGGATCGGGCGGTCGGTGCTGCGGGCCTTCGTCCAGGCCCCTGACCGTTGGCCCGGGGTGGAGATCGTCGGGATCAACGACATCGCTGCGCCCGAGATGTGCGCCTACCTGTTCGAGTATGATTCCGTCTTTGGCCCGTGGCGGGGGACAGTGGGGTTGGAGGACGGGGCTCTGGTGGTGGACGGGCTTCGGGTGCCACTTTCCCGGACGCCGGACCTGTCGACACTGGAACTCGCCGGGGTCGATCTGGTGATGGAATGCACCGGTCGGGCCGAAACGCGGGAGGTGGCAGAGCGCGGCCTGCGCGCCGGGGCGGGGGCGGTGCTGATCTCGGGCCCGTCTTCGGCGGCGGAGGTGACGGTGGTGCTGGGGGCGAACGAGGACCGGCTGCGGGGGCAGAGGATCGTCTCGAACGCGTCCTGCACGACCAATGCGCTGGCCCCGCTGGCGCGGTTGATCGACCGGAACTGGGGGATCGTGACCGGGTCGATGACGACCGTGCATTGCTATACCGGCAGCCAACCCACGGTGGATGCGCCCGCGACCGACTACCCGCGCAGCCGGGCGGCGGCCTTGTCGATGGTGCCGACCACGACCTCGGCGGCGCGGCTGCTGGACGGGGTGCTGCCCGAGATTGCGGGCCGGATCGTGGCGCAGGCGGTGCGGGTGCCGGTCGCCAGCGTGTCCTGCGTCGACTTCCATCTGGTGACCGAGGCCCGCCCGACGGTCGAAGAGGTCAACGCGGCTTTCCGGGTCGCCGCCCGATCGGAAGGCAGCGTGATCGGGGCGACGGACCGGCCGCTGGTTTCGACCGACCTGCGGGCCAGGCCGGAGTCGGTGGTGATGGCCTGCCCGGAGACGAAGGTGACCGCCGGGGGGATGCTGCGGGTCTTCGGCTGGTATGACAACGAATGGGGATTCTCGAACCGGATGCTGGATATGGCCCTGCGGGTGGGGTAGGTGTCCACGGTGGACAATCGCTGTAACGTAAGCGATTTCAATATTTTGGTCGCGGACGTTAGGGATTTGGAAAGGTTTGCCCGCAGCGATTTCGGGACGCTCGTCGGGGACTTCGTCCCTCCTCGCTGCACGTCTACCGACGAGGAGACGAAGTCGAACGAGGAGGCGTCAGAGGGTTTTCGTGAACAGGATCCACTCCTGCGCGTCAACCTGCCAGTCGTCCTTGACGATGGGGCGGCGGGCGATTTCGGAGAAGCCCTTGGCGCGGTAAAGGCGCAGGGCATCCTGATGTGTGTCCTCGGCAATCAGGCTGATGGTGCTGCTGCCGGCCTCGCGGGTCACCTCCTCGGCCTTGGCGAGAAGGGCTGATCCCAGACCCCTTCCTCGATACTCAGGGTAGGTCGCCAGCACGTTCAGATACCAGGAACCCGGGGCGAGGTTCTCCAGCTCCAGCAGGGGCACGAAGATCGGCGGCGTGCCGGGCTCGATCGGCTCGGGTTCCGGGGCGGCGGGGTAGCCGAGGAGACAGGCCGCAACCTGACCATCGACCTCGGCCAGCCAGGCGTTGCGGTAAGAGAAGTTGCCAGTGTCGCGCGCAGCGCGTTCACGACCGTAAGTGATGGGGTCCACGCCCGGCCCGGCGGATTTCTTCCAGAAATGCAGGGACAGTTCGTCGGCGGCCATGTTGACGAACCGAACCAGATGGTCGGCGTCGGAAGCCTGGGCGTCGCGGATCAGCATCGGTCGCACCTCCTGTCGGCCTTTGGTGAACCAGACCGGGTGCGGCCTTGCAAGGCGGAAACCGACAGGACATGGCGCATCCCGGCCTTGCGCGGCAAACGGTGCGGTCCTACCAAGGGAACAAGACAGGGAGATCGACCATGACCGACACCGTTTTCCGCTTTCCCGCCCCCGGACCCGAACCGATGGTCACCGACCTCGAAGGCTGGGTGAAGACCGAAGGCGCGCCTTCGATGAAGACCTGGGTCCAGCATACCTCGGCCGATGGCAGCGTGATCAGCGGCACCTGGTCAGCGACGGTCGGCAGCTGGCATGCCACCTACAAGTTCTACGAATTCGTCCACCTGATCGAAGGGCAGATCACCATCACCCCGGACGGCGGCCAGCCGGTGACCCTGCGCCCCGGCGATGCCTTCGTGGTGGAGCCCACGTTCAAGGGCACCTGGACCATCGAGGCCCCGGTCCGGAAGCACTTCTGCATCAAGCTGACGTAGTCAGGTCCAGACCGGCGTCGCGGGCTGCGGCTGGCCCGGGCCCGAAAACAGTGGCGTCAGGTTCTTTGGCGCGTATTTCGCCTTCTTCCGCGACTTGACCATGTCCTCGGGCGAGGTGAACGCGTCCTTGCCGAAGCGTTCGACCACGCTCCAATGCAGCTTTTCGTTGATCGTCCTGAGGGGTTTGCCATTGGACCCCTGCGGCCGGTAAAGCCTTTCGAACGCCTTGACCGGGACGTCCGCCTCGCACACGCGGCGGATTGTCGGCGTCAGGCGGTCCTTGGCCGACCAGCCTTCGCGCGAGTCATGCGTGGGGGCGAGGACATCAAGCGCGGCCTGCGTCGGCAGAAGACCGGGTGTCGTCTCATCGACCTGCAGACCGGCCTTCTTGGCGCGGTCGATCATCCACAGAAGCGGGATATCGGCAAGCGCCCGGTCGTTATAACCGCCGCCCACGTCCGAATGGCAGCCAGCGAACCAGACCTGTTCGATGGTCGATCCCGGCGGTGCCTCGCCCGTCCAGAGGGTGGGCACGAATTCGTCGCGCTGTTCGTCGATGGCCAGCGCGTGGACGCCGTGCCTGACGATCCGCGAGGGCGAGGTGTCGTGGAACCCGTGGATCACGCCCGAGATTTCGCCAAGGACACCGACCGGGATTCCGAGAGCGCCGACCGTGTCCCAGACGCCGAGGAAGGTGACCGAGATGTCGTCATGCGTCTCGATCTTGCGCTTGGCATAGCGTTTCACGAAGTCCTGCGGCGAGCGCTTCTTGAAGTCGCGGTAGTAGTTCCACGCGGTGGAGAGGTGCCCAAGGCTTTGCCGTTTCAACAGGCCGGCCGAGCCGAGGAGCCCGGTCAGCGAGCGGGCGGCGAAGGCCCCGCGCGAAAAGCCGAAGAGGAAGATCTCGTCGGCGGGGACGTCCACGCCGTTGTCGCCCTTGTGGGCGGGGACGTAGTTCTGGGCAAGGAACAGGTAGGCGCTGCGGATGATGTCCTCGGTCCCAGCGCCGGTCGCGCCTGCCACCAGGCGTTCGATCTGCGAGCCGCTGGTGCCGACGCCGCGAAGGTAAAGGCAGAACTGCGGGACCCCGTCGGCCCCGGAATTGGCGCGGATCGCGCGGGACAGGCGGACGACGTTGGTTTCGGCCCGTTCGGTGTCAGCGGCGTTCCAGGTGCCGTCAAGGAAGATGACAAGGCGCTTGTGCATGGTGAAGTCCCTTGGCGGAAATGGCTTTCAATGGCCGCGAAAAATGCACGCGGCCGCAGGTGGATGGTGCATCCGCTCCCACTGGCTGTCAACGCCGGGTCGGGTCGGTCAATCCACCCCGTCATCCGGGATGTTCAGCACGGTGCCGCAGGCCTTGCAATGGACCGCGTCGTGGTCATGGCGGCGCAGGCCGCAGGTCGGGCAGGGGAAATGCGCCTTTGCCGGGCGCAGCACGACCTGCACCAGCCGCAGGAACAGGCTGATCCCGAAGATCATGATCGCGACGGCAAGAAGTTTGCCGGTGTTGCCGACCAGCGTGACATCGCCGAAGCCGGTGGTCGTCAGCGTGGTGACGGTGAAGTAGAGCGCGTCGACATAGTTGGTGATCTTGTCGTTCACCCCGGACTGGGTCTGATAGACCAGCGCCGTCATCGCGAAGATGAAGATCATCAGGTTCAGCGCGGCGCGGATGGCGGTTTCGTGGCGGCGAAAGCCGGGAATGTCGTCGCGCAACTGGTCGAGCGTCTGGGGCGAGTGGAACACGCGGAACAGCCTGAGGACGCGCAGGAAGGCGAGGCCCTCGCCCCAGATCGGGAAAAGGAGCGAGGCGATCACGAGGATGTCGGCGATGCCCCAGAAGCTGAGGATATCCTTCAGGGGCTTGCGGGAAATCCACAGGCGGGCGAGGAAATCAGCGAGGAAGGTCAGACCGATGGCACGATCGATCGTGGTATGATTGCTGCCACGCTCGATGAAGGACGAGGCGACGAGCCAGGTGACGGTCACCAGGTCGAAGGCGAGAAGCGCATAGCGGAAGCGGTCGCCGGCCTCGCCCTCGCCTTCGTAAAGCGTGCGGAGGCGGGAGCGGAGTGTGCTGTCGGCCATGCGCTGTGGTGTCCCTGCTGGTTGCCGGCAGTCTAGAGTCCGTCTGGCGCTGATAGAAGCGCCAAACAGCCTCCAGGTGTTTCGTGGTCGCCTGTCTTTCGACAAAACCGGAGTCCACTTTTGTCGGACAGGCTCTAGCGGCGACGGGGGGGACTGTCAGCGGGAAAGGGCCGGGCAGTGACGCCCGGCCCGTCCGGTCAGTGGTCGGCCTTCGAGGCGGCGGCCTTGATCGCGTCGGTCTGGTCCTCGGCCCCGTTGAAGAAGGCGTTCAGGATCACGGCGCTGATCGAGGCGAGGAGGATGCCGCTTTCGATCAGCGGGTGGATGTTGGCGGGCATCCACTGCTTGAAGTTGGGCGCGACAAGCGGGATCATCCCCATGCCGATCGACACCGCGACGACAAACAGGTTGTTGCGGTTCTTCGCGAAGTCGACGCCCGCGAGGATGCAGATGCCGGTGGCGGCGACCATGCCGAACATGACAAGGCCTGCTCCGCCCAGGACCATCGTGGGCACGGATTCGACCAGCGCGCCCATCTTGGGGACCAGGCCGAGGATGATCAGGATGATGCCGCCCGCGACGCAGACAAAGCGGCTGCGGACCCCGGTCACGCCGACAAGGCCGACGTTCTGGGAGAAGGACGTGTAGGGGAAGGTGTTGAAGATGCCGCCGATCAGGGTGCCAAGGCCGTCCGTGCGCAGGCCGGCGGACAGCATCGGTTGCGTCACGGGCTTGCCGGTCATGTCGCCCAAAGCCAGGAACATGCCGGTGGATTCGATCATCACGACGATCATGACGAGGGTCATGGTCACGATCATCACGAGGTCGAAGGTCGGCATCCCGAAGTGGAACGGCGTGATCAGGCCGAACCACGAGGCATCGGCGACCTTGGCGAAGCTCATCTTGCCGAGTGCGACGGCGATCACCGCGCCGATGATGATGCCGAGAAGCACCGAGATGTTGGCGACGAAGCCCTTGGCAAAGCGGGCGATCACCAGGATCGAGACGAGGACGATGGCCGAGATGGCGACATTGCCCAAGGGGGCGTAGGCCTCGTTCATCAGCGTCGCGGCGGGGGCGAACTTGGGCGGCAGCTCGGGCAGGCCGGTGACGGTGCCGGCGGCAGCACCCTCAGTCACGGCCTTCAGCCAGTCGGCATGGGCCGGGTCGACGATCATCGGCGCGGTCGGGCCGACCGGGGTGCCGAAGATTCAGTTGATGCCGATCCGCATCAGGCTGACGCCGATCACCAGGATGATCGTTCCCGTCACCATAGGCGGAAAGAAGCGGAGCATCCGGGAGACGAGTGGGGCGATCAGGATCGAGATCACCCCGGCCGCGATGATCGCGCCGAAGATGGCGCGGGCGCCGTCGATGCCGGGGTTGGAGTTTGCAATGGCGACCATCGGGCCCACGGCGGCGAAGGTCACGCCCATCATGACCGGCAACCTGATCCCGAACCACTGGGTCGCGCCAAGCGACTGGATCAGCGTGACAAGGCCGCAGACAAAGAGGTCGGCCGAGATCAGGAAGGCGACGTCGGCCGGTTCCAGTTTCAGCGCGCGGCCGACGATCAGGGGGACGGCAACGGCCCCGGCATACATGACAAGGACGTGCTGCAGGCCAAGCGTGAACAGCTTTGGCGGCGGCAGAATTTCGTCGACAGGGTGAACCTGACTGGTCATTCGATACTTCCTTTTCCCTTGGGGCTGTTTGTGTTCGCGCCGTCTGCACATTGCCCCTGCATGCGCTCCGGTTAGGGCCCCGTTCAGGGGGCGAGGACCGTCCACGGTTCGGTGAAACGGTATTCTTCGAGGTTCGGGGTCGGGCCGATCCGGTCGACCACGGCAAAAAGGCCAGGGGAGTGGAGCGGCGTCAGCACGCCATGCCAGGTGCCGCGGCAGAGGTTGATCCCCTGCGCGCCGTTTGTCAGGAATGCGCGCGGGGGAGCCTGCGGACCCTCGGCAACGATGACGAGGAACCGGTGTCCGGTCATCGGGAGGAAGGCCTGCGAGCCGTCGGGGTGACGCTCGATCAGGTCGAAGGCGTAGGGCAGCGCGCGGGGTTCGGCCTGGAAGATCGAGATCCCGGCACGGCCACCGTCGCCGAAGTCGAGCCGGGCGCGGTCATGGTGGCGTTTGCAGAGGCCCGCATTGATCAGGTGGTGCGCGCCGGTGGCGTCGAGGACATCGCCGAAGGGGGCGAAGGCTTCGGGGGTCAGGGGAACCGGGTGGAGCGTTCTCATGCAGGGGCGCCCGGCGGCCGGCCGCCGGGGGTTTCACACCCCCGGACCCCCGTGGAGTATTTGGAAAAAGAGCAAGCCATCAGCGCAGGGGTCCGAAGGCGCCGGGGCCGCGCAGCTTGGCGTGGCGGTTGACGTCCTTGTAGAGGAGATAGCGGAAGCGCCCCGGTCCCGCAGCATAGCAGGCCTGCGGGCAATAGGCGCGGAGCCACATGAAGTCTCCGGCTTCCACTTCCACCCAGTCCTGGTTCAGTTTGTAGACGGCCTTGCCTTCAAGGACATAGAGGCCGTGTTCCATCACGTGGGTTTCCTCGAAGGGGATCACGCCGCCGGGCTGGAAGGTGACGATGTTGACATGCGCGTCGTGGCGGAGATCCTCGGGGTCCACGAAGCGGGTGGTGCCCCAGCGAGTGTCGGTGTCGGGCATCCAGCGGACGGGCACATCGCGTTCGTTGATGACGAAGGCCTCGGGCGCGCGGGTGCCGGGGGCGGGTTCGTAGATCTTGCGCAGCCAGTGGAAGCGGGCGGGCTCCTTGCCTTCGGCGAGTAGGGTCCAGCGGGTGCCGGGGGGAAGGTAGGCGTAGGAGCCATCCTCCATTTCATATCCGGTGCCGTCGATGGTCAGGGTGGCAAGGCCGCCGGTGAAGAACAGCCAGTGCTGCGCCCCGGTTTCCGCGTCGGGCGCGTCGGAGCCGCCGCCGGGGGCGACCTCCATCACATACTGGCTGAAAGTTTCGGCAAAGCCCGACATCGGGCGGGCGATGAGCCAGAGCTTTGTGCGGGTCCAGCCGGGCAGGAAGCTGGTGACGATGTCGGAAAAGCAGCCCCTGGGGATGAAGCAGTAGCTGCCGGTGAAGACCGCGCGCTGGGTCATCAGGGCGGTCTGCGGCGGCAGGCCGCCGGGGGGGGTGTAGTAGTGGCTCATGGCAGTTGGTCCTTCAGGCGCAGTTCGGCGATGCGTTCGACCTGTTTGCAGGCGGTAGCGAATTCGGTAGCGGTGTCGTTGTTGACGCGGGTCTGGAAGGCCTGCAGGACCTGCGCCTTGGTGTTGTCGCGGACGGCGATGATGAAGGGGAAGCCGTGCTTTTTCACATACTCCTCGTTCAGCCGCTGGAAGCGGCTTCGCTCCTCGTCGGTGAGCGCGTCGAGGGCGGCACTGGCCTGTTCGGCGGTGGACTCGGGCGTCAGGCGTTTCGCGGCGGCAAGTTTGCCGGCGAGGTCGGGGTGGGCCTTGAGAACCTGAAGCCGTTCGTCGGGCGCGGCTGACCGGAAGATGCGGGTCAGCGCGTTGTGAAGACCCGTGGCGCTGTCATGGGCGGGGCCGAGTTCAAGGTCGAAGGCGCGGTCGGCGATCCAGGGGGAATGTTCGAAAATAGAACCAAAGCGGGTGACGAAGCGGTCGCGCGACATTGTAGAGGGACGCTCGAACCGTTTGTGCGGATGGGTCTTTTCCCAATGCCGCGCGATCTCGATCCGGCGGGGAAACCAGACGCCGGTGTGGGATTTTGCATAATCGAGGAAGCGTTTCAGTCCCGCGATCTTGCCCGGGCGGCCGATCAGGCGGCAGTGCAGACCGATGGAGAACATCTTGGCCTGACCCGCCTGACCTTCGGCGTAAAGCGTGTCGAAGCTGTCCTTGAGATACTGGTAGAACTGCTCGCCCGTGATGTAGCCCGGCGCGGTGGCAAAGCGCATGTCGTTGGCTTCCAGCGTGTAGGGTATCACCAGCTGGTCGTGGTCGCCATATTCGCGCCAGTAGGGCAGGTCGTCGTCGTAGGTGTCGGAAATCCAGGCGAGTTTCCGGGTCTCGGCGGTCAGCCGGACGGTGTTCATCGAGCAGCGGCCAGTGTACCAGCCCTGCGGAGCCTCGCCGACGACTTCCTCGTGCAGGCGGAAGCTTTCGGCGATCTGGGCGGCTTCCTCGGCCTCGGACATGTCGCGGTGGTCGACCCACTTGAGGCCGTGGCTGGCGATTTCCCACCCGGCGGACTTCATCGCGGCGACCTGTTCGGGGTTGCGGGCCAGCGCCGTGGTCACGCCGTATATCGTGACGGGGATGTCCATCCCGGTGAACAGACGGTGCAGCCGCCAGAACCCGGCGCGGGCGCCGTAGTCGTAGATCGACTCCATGTTCCAGTGCCGCAGGCCGGGCCAGGGGGCGGCCCCGGCGATGTCGGACAGGAAGGCTTCGGACTGGGCGTCGCCGTGCAGGATGTTGTTCTCGCCGCCCTCCTCGTAGTTCAGGACGATCGAGACGGCGATTTTGGCACCGCCGGGCCAGCGGGCGTCGGGCGGATTGGGGCCATGGCCGCGGAAATCCCTTGGGTAGCGGTTTGCCGGTTCGGTCTGAGAGGGGGTGGGCACGGAAGATCTCCTTCACGGGCGAGACTAGGACAGAAATCAGAAGAGTATTTTCAGGATTTCACGGAAAGTCATATGCGTGCAACCACGGGTCGCCTGCCCGGCAGTTTCGTGGTCTGATGCGGGCCGAACAAGGGAGGATTGCAGATGGGACGGCTGTCGACGCATGTGCTGGATACCGCGAAGGGCAAGCCGGCGGCGGGGGTAAGGATCCTGCTGCACCGGTTGTCGAAAGCGGGCCAGCAGGTGATCCGGGACGTGGTCACCAATGGCGACGGCCGCACCGACGGCCCGATGCTGGACGGGGCGGACCTGACGGCGGGCGTCTACGAGCTGGTGTTCTGCGTGGGCGATTATCTGCGAGCGACGGGACAGGCGGGGGAAGGCGTTCTTTTCCTTGACGAAATCCCGATCCGCTTTGGCGTTCCCGATGCCGGCCAGCATTACCATGTGCCGCTCTTGATCTCGCCCTTCGGCTATTCGACCTATCGGGGGTCGTGACGGCGGGCATTTGCCCTGAAAAGGTCTCGAAAGCATCACTTGCGGTTTCCACCCGACCGGCATTATCTGTCGGCGAAGTTTATTTCGGCTCAAGGAGATCCGTATGTTTCGCATGAATAGTTTCGCAGCAGCCCCGGTTTTTGCGCTTTTGATGAGCGGCACAGCCCATGCCGCGCTGACCGCGGATCAGGTCTGGCAGTCCTGGAAGGACGCAGGTGCGCTTGTCGGATTGACTGTTTCGGCGGCGACCGAGAACAATTCTGACGGCGTGCTGACGCTGAACGGCGTGACGGTCGCGCCCGCCGGGGCAAGCGGGCTGACGATTTCGGACCTGACCCTGACCGAAGAGTCCGACGGATCGGTGACCATCGCGCCCGGTGCCGACATCGGGGTGACGATGACGGGCGATACCGAAGGCTCGGTCAAGCTGACCCATGACGGGCTGACCCTGGTCGCGCGCGACGTCGACGGCGGGCTGGCCTATGACTACCAGGCCGCGCAGCTGGACGTGGCCTATGACAGCACCTATCCGGGCGTGTCCTTCGACGGCAGCGAGGCCCCAAAGGTGACGGCGGCGGGCACGGTCGGGTTCACCAACCTGTCGGGCGTCTATTCCGACACCCCCGGCACCAACCGGACCTTCGGGCTCGACATCGCTGCGGACGTGCTGGCCTATTCGACCAGCCAGGACGATCCGGGGATGGAGCTGAAGCAGACCACGACCAGCGAGACGCAGGGCATCGAGCTGTCCTTCGACCTGGCGCTGCCGACGACCATCGCGCTGGCCGCGATGGCTTCGCCCGCGGATTTCGCCACGGCACTCAACGAAGGCCTGAGCGTGTCGATGGCGACCAAGCAGGGTGAGTCAAACGGCACGATGAAGCAGGAAAACGCCTTCATGCCGCTGGATCTGATGATGAAGGCCGGGGGCGGCGAGGCGACGGCGCTGTTCAACAAGGACGCCTTCCAGGTCAAGTCGATGGCGGCGGGGCTTGACATCGAATCCGCGGCCGGCGCGCTGCCGGTGCCGGTCAAGTTGACCTCGGGGCCGATGGAATTCGCCATGACCTCGCCGGTGATCGCGAACGAGGCTGCGGGCGACTACGGATTCGTCCTGAAGCTCAGCCAATTCAGCCTGAACGAGGAAGCCTGGGCGATGTTCGACCCCAATGGTGCCCTGAAGCGGGATGCGGCGGATGTTGCCATCGACATTTCGGGCAAGGCCAAGATCGACATTCCGGCGATGATCGCCGCGAATGAGGCCGGGACGCAGCCGCCGATTCCGGCACCGGAAAGCCTGAACATCACCGAGCTGGGCCTGAAGGTTGCGGGTGCTGCACTGGCCGCGACGGGTGCTTTCACCTTCGACAACTCGGCGGGCATCCCGATGCCGCTGGGAGAGGCGAATGTGACCGTCACCGGGGCGAATGCACTGATCGACGGGCTGATCGCCACGGGCCTGATGTCCGACGAGGACGCGATGGGTGCCCGGATGATGATGGGCATGTTCATGGTGCCTGCGGGTGACGACGAGCTGACCTCGAAGATCGAGGCCAAGGAAGGCATGCAGATCCTGGTGAACGGGCAACCGCTGCCGATGTAAGGTAAGCGCAGTCGGTTTGAAGGGGGCGGGGCTGCGGTCCCGCCCTTTTGCTTTGGTAGGGTGGAACCCCACCCTACGCGGCGGCGGCTTTTCGCAGGTCGTCGCGGATCTGTCCGGCCATGTAGTCGGTGAAAAGCTGGACCTTGGGGTCCTTGAGCCTGCGATGCTGGCTAAGCGCGGACAGCTGCACCGGCAGCGGCGGGGTCGCGGTGGCAACGGGGACAAGACGGCCCTCGCGCAGATGCTCGGCGACCTCGAACAGCGGTTTCAGCACGACCCCCCGCCCGTCCAGCGCCCAGCCGGTGAGAACGTCGCCGTCATCCGATTCAAACGGCCCGGCGATCTCGAACCGGCGCGGGCCTTCGGGGGTTTGCAATGTCCACTGGAACTCCTTGGCCCCCGGGTAGCGCAGGTTCAGGCAGTCGTGCCGGTCCGCCACCAGCGCCGTGCCGTCCTCGGGCATCCCGCGCCGGGCGATATAGGCCGGGGCGGCGCACAGGATGCGGGGGCAATCGGCGATGGTGCGGACCTTCAGCGTGCTGTCGTCCAGAAGCCCCAGGTGGAACGCCACGTCGATGCCTTCGGCCACCACGTCGACGCCGCGGTCCGACAGTCGGAGGCGGACGTCGATCTGGGGATACTGGTCCTTGAAGGCCGGGACGCGGGGGGCGATCAGGCGGCGGCCGATGCCCAGGGGGGCGGCGACAAAGATCGTCCCGCGCGGGTTCTGCGTCACGTCCATCACGGCGGATTCGGCGTCGTCGATCGCCTCCAGCACCTTCCGCGCCCCGTCATAGAAGATGCGGCCGTTCTCGGTGGGTTGCAGGCTGCGGGTGGTGCGGCTGAACAGGCGGACGCCGAGGTGCTTTTCCAGCTCCGAAATCCGCGCCGAGGCGACAGCGGGAGAGGTGCGCTGGTCGCGGGCGGCGGCGGACATGCTGCCCAGTTCGTAGACGCGGACGAACATGCGGATGTTGTTCACATAGGACATTCGGGGTCCATTCTTCGCCGGTGCTTGAAAGTGATGCGGGGTTTCTATGGATTAACAGAAAGGTGGTGCGCAGGATAGCGTTTCGGAAACCGGGAGGCCGACGATGTATGACTGGGTGGTGCTGTGGGAGTGGGTCGAGATCGCGGCGCGCTGGCTGCATGTGATCACGGCGATCGCCTGGATCGGGTCCAGCTTCTATTTCATCGCGCTGGACCTTGGGTTGCACCGCGACCGGAATCTTGTGTCAGGTGCCGACGGCGAGGAATGGCAGGTCCACGGCGGGGGGTTCTACCACATCCAGAAATATCTGGTGGCGCCCGCGTCGATGCCGGATCACCTGGTGTGGTTCAAATGGGAAAGCTACGCGACATGGCTGTCGGGTTTTGCCATGCTGGTGCTGGTCTACTACCTTGGGGCCGAGATGTTCCTGATCGACCCCACGGTGCTGGAACTGTCGGTCTGGCAGGCGGTCGGGATCTCTCTGGCGTCGCTGGCCTTCGGCTGGGTGGCCTACAACACGCTGTGCAAGGTCTTCGTCAACGCGGACCAGAACTTGCTGATGGTGGCGCTGTTCGTCCTGCTGGTGGCGATGTCGTGGTTCTACACGCAGGTGTTCAGCGGCCGGGCGGCGATGCTGCATCTGGGGGCGTTCACCGCCAGCATCATGTCGGGGAACGTGTTCTTCGTCATCATGCCGAACCAGCGCGTGGTGGTCGCGGACCTGAAGGCAGGCCGGAAGCCGGACCCGAAATATGGCAAGATCGCCAAGCAGCGGTC
The DNA here is from genome assembly GCA_040385165.1 of Pseudomonadota bacterium. Taxonomy (GTDB): domain Bacteria; phylum Pseudomonadota; class Alphaproteobacteria; order Rhodobacterales; family Rhodobacteraceae; genus Tabrizicola. Next base: position 901,046 of record JAZKHX010000001.1, read on the forward strand.
GACCCACAACAACTACCTGACCTTGCCCGTGGTCTTCCTGATGCTGTCGAACCATTACCCCCTGGTCTTCGCGACAAAGTGGAACTGGGTGATCGCGTCGTTGGTGTTTCTGATGGGTGTCACGATCCGGCACTGGTTCAACACCAAGCACGCCCGCAAGGGCAACCCGCACTGGACATGGGGTCTGACGGTGATCCTGTTCCTGGTCATCGCCTGGCTGTCCTCCGCGCCGATGCGGACCGCTGAAGGTGAGGCGATGAACCGCGAGGCGCTGACCTATGCCTCGGCCGCAGGGTTCGAGGATGTGGTCGGCATCGTGCAGGGGCGCTGTTCGATGTGCCATGCAGCGGCACCGGGCTGGGAGGGGCTTTCCTGGCCGCCGAAAGGCGTGGTGCTGGAAACCGAGGCCCAGATTGCCGGGGAAGCGCGGCGGATCTATCTGCAGGCGGGTGTGACCCACGCGATGCCGCCGGGCAACCTGAGCTACATGGAGCCTGCGGAACGCGCGGCAATCGTGGAGTGGTTCCGGCGGGCGGGAGCGAAGGACCCGGTGTAAGCGCGGGGGCAAAAACTTTTCGAAAAGTTTTGGCAAATTCCTACGAAGGAATTTGGGGGCTCAACCCTCGGTGCGCCCGCCGCTTTCGCGGTCCCTGTCGTAGGGGCGCACACCCGGAAATTCCGGCAGCCAGTCCTCGCGCCGGATCGTCCAAAGCTCATAGGTTGGTCGGAACTGCGACGGCTGGTCCAAACAGCCCAGATTGATGCCGATCTCGTCTTCGATATGGGCAAAGACCGGCGAGCCGCAGGTCGGGCAGAAGCTGCGGGCGCGGTAGGTGCGAACCTCGCCGGTGATGGTCACCGCGCTTTCGGGGAAGATTGCCGAGGCATGGAAAAGCGCGCCGTGGTTCTTGCGGCAGTCTAGGCAGTGGCACAGGCCGACCCGGTAGGGCTGGCCTTTTGCGGTGAAGCGGAGGGCACCGCAGAGGCAGCCGCCCGATACGCTGTCCATCGTGCTAGTCCCCCAGCTTGGCGTGAACCTCGTCCAGGTCTACCGGGCCCTTCGGCATCTTGTTTCCCGGGTTCTCGAAATCATACCTGAACAGCTGGAAGTCGCGTTTGTAGATTTCCCACATCAGGTGCATCGAGAGATCGTCGAAATAGGCCTCGACCGGGTGGGCGCGCTTCGGCCCGTGGCCTTCGCTTTCGTTGAAGCGGGGGATCTTGGCCAGGTCAACCGGGTGCTTTGCCTCGATAGTGTCCAGCACCACCTGCATCCCGGGATTGAAATCCTCGGTGAAGAAGATGTGGTTGTAGCGCCCGCCGTTGACGATGAAGGTCGAGACATGGCCTGCCATCGCCGACCAGTGGATGTCGGGCTCCATCGGTTTCTTCCAGCGGATGGTGTCGCGGGCGAACAAAAGGAACCGGCGGAAGCTGGCGATCTGGTCGAACTCCTGCTTGCCGTCTTCGCCGCCGACCTCGATCCCGTATTTCTGGATCAGAAGCGGCACGAGGTTGCCGCGGTAGCGTTTGCCGTTGCGCTGGATGCCGCAGATCTTGTCGAAGAAGGACGACAGGATCCGGGTGTAGGGATTGCGGACGCAGGTGAAGGCATAGACCTTGCGCCCGCGCACCGCGCGTTCGATCACCGGCTGGCTGGCATCCAGCGCCCATTTGTGCAAACCGTCCGTGGCATCATGGATGTCACCGTCGAAGAACCGACCGTGATCGGAGTAGTACATGATCTGCCCGATGGTCGAGCAGGCACATTTCGGCACCACCCGGTAGACGACGCTTTCGCTTTCCGTCATCCATGTTCCGGGAAAACCCATTACGACACGCCTCCTGTCTCCACCCGCGTCAATCAGAAGTGTGAACCCGGATTGCGGCAATCAAGCAGACATAATCGGGCTTTTCAAGGAACCAGCCCGCGGTTTAGTCAGGCGGGACCGCGATTTGCGGGGCAGGGCCGGGACCGATGACGCAGATCGCCTTCATCCTTCTATGCCACAAGGACCCCGAAGGTATCATCGCCCAGACCCTGCGGCTGACCGCAGCGGGGGATTGCGTGGCGATCCATTTCGACGGCCGGGCGCGGAGATCCGACTATGACAGCATCCGGACAGCACTGGCGGGCAACGCGCAGGTGACCTTCGCGCGGCGGCGCGTCAAATGCGGCTGGGGGGAATGGAGCCTGGTTGCCGCGACGCTTTCGGCGCTGAAGGCGGCGGCGGAGGAGTTTCCCGGCGCCACGCATTTCTACATGCTCTCGGGCGACTGCATGCCGATCAAGACGGCCGAATACATCCGCGCCCGGCTGGAAGAGGACGAGGCCGACTACATCGAAAGCTTCGATTTCTTCGGCTCCGGCTGGATCAAGACCGGCATCAAGGAAGAACGCCTGATCTATCGGCACTGGTTCAACGAACGGCGGCGAAAGCGGCTGTTCTATGCCGCGATGGACCTGCAGAAGAAGTTCAATCTGGCGCGGAAGGTGCCCGAGGACCTGAAGATGCGCATCGGCAGCCAGTGGTGGTGCCTGCGCCGCCGCACGGTCGAGGCCGTCCTCGCCTTCGTCGCCCGCCGCCCCGACGTGACACGGTTCTTTTCGACGACCTGGATCCCGGACGAGACCTTCTTTCAGACGCTGGTCGCCCATCTGGTCCCCGACCGCGAAATCCGGTCGCGGACGCTGACGTTCCTGATGTTCACCGACTATGGCATGCCGGTCACGTTCTACGACGACCACTATGACCTCCTCCTCGCGCAGGGCTTCCTTTTCGCCCGCAAGATCAGCCCCGAGGCGCGTGTGCTGAAGGACCGCCTGGGCGCGCTTTATGCCGAGACCGGGCGCGACTTTGCGATCTCGGACGAGGGGCGGCGGCAGTTTGCCTATCTCACCTCGCGCGGGCGGGAAGGGCGGCGCTATGCGCAACGGTTCTGGGAGGCGGAAACCAGCCTTGGCCGCAGCCGGACCCTGCTTCTGGTGGCCTGCAAGAAATGGCATGTTGCCAAGCGGCTGGTCGAACGGGTGCGGGGGCTGACCGGGCTTCCGGCGGTGGACTATCTTTTCGACGAACAGGCGACGGCGCTGCCGGACCTGGGCGGCATCCAGACCACCATCGACAAGCGGATGCGGCACCGGCGGGCGCTGGTCAGGATGCTGTTCGACCACTGGCAGACCGACACGCTGATCCTCTGTGTCGATCCGGGCAGCATCGAGCTGATCCGGGACTTCCGGCAGGACCGTTCGCGGCTGCGGCTTCTGGAGGTCGATTGCCAGTTCACCGACGACTACCTCGTCGGTCATGCCCGCCGCGTCGGCCTTGCCGGTCCGCAGACGCCGGTGACGGCAATGGACCAGCTTTTGCCGACGATCCGCTACGACGTGAAGTTTGAAAGCGACCGGCTGCGCGATCTTGATCTGGCGGGGCACTACCGGATGCGCCAGAGTGCCGGCGTGGAGGACAATGCCGCCGTGCTGGCCGAGTTCCTGGACATCCCCATCGAGACTGCGCGCGCGATTGCAGCAACCGATTACCTATTCGTGGATTGAGTGACATGAGCTGGACCTACGACCCGACCAACATCTTCGCCCGCATCCTGCGCGGAGAGATCCCGAACAAGACCGTGATGGACACGCCGCACACGCTGGTGTTCCACGACATCCAACCTCAGGCCCCGGTGCATGTGCTGGCGATCCCGAAAGGGGCCTATGTCTCGTTCGACCATTTCGCGGCCGAGGCGCCGGAGGTCGAGATCGTCGATTTCCATCGCACCGTGGCGAAGACCTGCGCGATCCTGGGATTGACCGGGCCGGAGGGGTTCCGCGCGATCACCAATGCCGGAGAGCATGGAATGCAGGAAGTGCCGCATTACCACATGCACATCCTGGGCGGTCGGATGCTGGGCCGGATGCTGGATCGCGCCTGAACCCGCAAGGATCGGGTCGCCGGGCAGCGGCGCACTCGGCATCTTCCGGGAAAAGCGGAGCATGACATGCGGTTTGTTTCGATCCCGACAGAGGTGGCCCGGCACTATCAGTCCGGCGGGCCGGATGCGAACGGCCAGGTGTCCGAACGGACGGTCTCGGACGGGAGCGGCAACCCGTGCCGTCATTGCCTGAAGCTGATCCCGAAGGGGGCCGGGATGCTGGTGCTGGCGCATCGCCCCTTTCCTGCGCCACAGCCCTATGCCGAGGTCGGGCCGATCTTCCTTTGTGCTGACCCTTGCGTGGCGGGGGGCGGCGAGACCTTGCCAGACATGCTGGCCTCGCCCGACTACATCGTCCGGGGCTATGGCGCGGATGACCGGATCGTCTATGGCACCGGAGGCGTGATCGCGACCGGGGCGATCCCGGAACGAGCGGGCGCGTTGTTCGGCGATGCCCGGGTGGCCTATCTCCATGTGCGTTCGGCGCGGAACACCTGCTATCAATGCCGGATCGACAGGTAGGTTCTGGCGGGCGGCTGGATGGCGTCCCGGACCTTTGGCCACCGCTTCGGGGCGGCATCGACCAAGGGAGATCAGCACCACATCCGTCGTTGGGCCATGAATCACCCGTTGCTTCGGGAGTGATGGGCGGTCCCCTCGGGCAGGCCGCGCGTCAGGGCGAAGGCTTTGATGGCGGGCCGGGCTGGAACCGTCAATGCGCCTCGGCCCAGTTCCTGCCGCGCCCGGCCTCGACCGCGAGGTGGACGTTGAGGCTGACGGCGGGGGAGGAGGCGGTTTCCATCACCTCCTTGGCGATGGGGATCAGGCGGTCGGCGTCGGCCTCTGACACCTCGAAGAGGAGTTCGTCGTGGACTTGCAGGAGCATCTTCGCATCTAGCCCCGCGATGGCCTTGGGCATGCGGATCATCGCGCGGCGGATCACGTCGGCGGCGGTGCCCTGAATGGGGGCGTTGATCGCGGCGCGTTTGGCGAAGCCCGCGCCGGGGCCTTTGGCGTTGATTTCCGGCGTGTTGATTTTCCGACCAAAAAGCGTCTGAACGTAGCCGTTCGACTGCGCAAACTTTACAGTATCGGACATGTAGCCCCTGATGCCCGGGAAACGCTCGAAGTAGCGGTCGATGAAACCCTGCGCTTCGGCGCGGGGGATGCGCAGGTTGCGGGCAAGGCCGAAGCCGGAAATCCCGTAGATCACGCCGAAGTTGATCGCCTTGGCCTTGCGGCGGATGTCGCTTGTCATCTGGTCGAGGGGCACGTTGAACATCTCCGACGCGGTCAGGGCGTGGATGTCGATCCCGTTCTCGAAAGCCTGCCGCAGTTCCGGGATGTCGGCGATATGGGCAAGGATGCGCAGCTCGATCTGGGAGTAGTCGAGCGACACGAGGATGCGTCCCGGCGGGGCCACGAAGGCCTCGCGGATGCGGCGGCCTTCCTCGGTCCGAACCGGGATGTTCTGCAGGTTCGGGTCGGTGGAGGCCAGCCGCCCGGTGTTGGCCCCGGCGATGGAATAAGAGGTGTGGACGCGGCCCGTATCGGGGTTGATCGCCTCTTGCAGGGCGTCGGTGTAGGTGGATTTCAGCTTGGCGATCTGCCGCCAGTCCAGAACGCGGGCGGCAAGGCGCGCGCCCTGCGGATGGCTGTCTTCCAGCGTGGTGATGTCTTCCAGGATGTCGGCACCGGTGCCATAGGCCCCGGTCTTGCCCTTCTCGCCGCCCGGCACGCCCAGCCGGTCGAACAGGATCTCGCCCAGCTGTTTGGGCGATCCGACGTTGAACTTCTCGCCCGCGACGGACTGGATCTCTTCCTCCAGCTGCACCAGCTTTTGCGCGAAGACGTTGGACATGCCGCGCAGGGTGTCGCGGTCGACCCTGATCCCCGCCATTTCCATGTCGGCCAGCACCGGCACCAGCGGGCGTTCCAGCGTCTCGTAGACCGTGGTGACGCGCGCCCGGTGCAGCTCTGGCTTGAACGCCTGCCAGAGGCGCAAGGTCACATCGGCGTCTTCGGCGGCGTATTTCACCGCATCGTCGATGGCGACCTTGTCGAAGGTGATCTGCGATTTGCCCGATCCCAGCAGCGACTTGATCGGAATGGGCGCGTGGCCAAGGTAGCGGTCGGAAAGCTCGTCCATCCCGTGATTGTGGTCGCCCGCGTGCATGGCGTAGGACATCAGCATCGTGTCGTCGATGGGGGCGATCCGGATCCCGTGGCGGGCGAAGATCTTCCAGTCGTATTTCATGTTCTGGCCGATCTTGAGGATGGCCGGGTCTTCAAGCATGGGCTTCAGCGCAGCCAGCGTTTCGGCCAGGCCAAGCTGACCCTCGGCCAAGGCCGTCGCGCCGAAAAGATCGCCGCCGCCCGTCGTATGGCCAAGCGGGATATAGGCGGCGCGGCCTGCATCGACCGAAAGCGAAATGCCCACCAGTTCGGCCCGCATTTCGTCCAGGCTGGTGGTTTCGGTATCGATGGCGACATGGCCGATCTCGCGGATGCGGGCGATCCAGCGGTCCAGCGCTTCGGTGTCGCGGACGCAGTCATAGGCGGCGTGGTCGAAGGGCAGGCGGTCGGGGGCCGGGGCGGGTGTCGCGTCATGCGCGCCCTTCACCTCCAGCGCCGAGGCTTCGGGCAGGGCGGGGGCGGCGATGCCCAGCTTGTCGGCCACGCGCTTCGTCAGGGTGCGGAATTCCATCCTAGTCAGGAAATCCATGATCCTGTCCGGCTCGGGCAGGCGAATCTCCAGATCCTCCAGCGAGACGTCCAGCGGGGTGTCGTCCTTCAGCGTCACCAGATCGCGGCTGATGCGGATCTGGTCGGCATTGTCCACCAGCGCCTCGCGCCGCTTGGGCTGCTTGATCTCGCCGGCGCGGGCCAGAAGCGTGTCGAGATCGCCGTATTCGTTGATCAGCAGGGCCGCGGTCTTGAGGCCGATCCCGGGCGCGCCCGGAACGTTGTCGACGCTGTCCCCCGCAAGCGACTGCACGTCGATCACCCGGTCCGGGGCGACGCCGAATTTCTCCATCACCTCGTCGGGGCCGATCTGGCGCGTTTTCATCGGGTCGAACATGTCGATGCCGGGCCGGATGAGCTGCATCAGGTCCTTGTCGGACGAGATGATGGTGCAGGAGCCGCCCGCCTCGACCGCCCGTTTCGCCAGCGTGGCGATGATGTCGTCGGCCTCATACCCCTCGGTTTCCAGACAGGCGACGTTGAAGGCACGGGTGGCATCTCGGGTCAGGGGAAACTGGGGGCGCAGGTCTTCGGGCAGCTCTGGTCGGTTCGCCTTGTAGGCGGGGTAAAGCGCGTTGCGGAAGGTGGTGGCGGAATGGTCGAAGATCACCGCCAGATGGGTCGCGGCCCTGACCGCCGAGGCGCGGGTCAGCTCGTTCCACAGGATGTTGCAAAAGCCCGCGACAGCCCCCACCGGCAGGCCGTCGGACTTGCGCGTCAGGGGTGGCAGGGCGTGATAGGCGCGGAAGATGTAGGCCGAGCCGTCGATGAGGTGCAGGTGGTGGCCTTTGCCGAAACTCATGGTCGTCTCCCGTGCTTCCGCCGGGATTATTGGCAGAAAGGGCAGGCCGGGGCTACCCGGTTCGGCCGACAAGCGGGTAACGATGCAGGCCATGCAGAAAGCGCGGGATCGCGCGGGCACTGGTCGCGGCGGCACGGGCCGAGGCGACGCAGGCGGGCTGCAAGGGGATCACGGCCGCGACACGGCCCGACTGCGATGGGGCGGTGCTGGTGTTCCGGGCTTCGGGACTTTGGGCAGCGATGGCTGACGCGCCGGAATATGCGGAGGCCTGAGCCGGTCAGTGGTCGTCGTGCGCGTGGTCGCGGTCGATGACATAGCGCTTGTCGCAGTAGCCGCAGTCGACAAAGCCGGTGTCGCGGGGAATGGACAGCCAGACGCGGGGGTGGCCCAGCGCGCCCTCGCCGCCGTCGCAGGCCACTTTCCAGCTGGTGACGGTCTGTGTCTCGGGGGCTGGCGTGGGCATGGGCTGCGATCCTGTCTTGTCCTCAGCCGCTTTTAGCGGGCGGACGTGCGGGCGCACAAGCACGAAAGCGGGGCGGGAAAGCGGCCCGGGATCAGCCGCCGATCAGCGCGCCCCGGGATTTCAGCGCGGTCAGCCAGCCAAGGCCCTGTGCCGTGCCGCGGGCGGGCCGGTATTCGCCGGCGATCCAGACCCCGGGGCAGGTGGCGTCCACTGCATCGCACAGGTCGGGCAACGAAAACCCGCCGCCGCCGGGTTCATTCCGGCTGGGAAAGCCTGCGATCTGGATGTGGTTGATCCGGTGGCAATGGTCGGCCCACACAGCCCCGGCATCGCCATGCAGGCGGGCGGCGTGCCAGAGGTCGAACTGCAGCCCGATCCGGGGGTTGGCGAGGTCGTCGATGATCCGCGCTGCCTGATCGTAGTCGTTCAGGAAATAGCCCGGCATGTCGTCGGGGTTCAGGGGTTCCAGCGTCAGCGTCAGCTCGGGAGCCTCGGCAAGCGCCCAGGTCAGGTTCTCGACATAGCACTGTTCAGCCTGCGGACCTTTGGCCACGCCCGCCATCACATGCACGCGGCCCGCCATCAGCCGGGTCGCATAGTCGGCGGCGCGCAGGAAACTTTCGCGGAAGCGAAGCTCCATCCCCGGCACGGCGGCAAAGCCCCGGTCGCCACTGACCCAGTCGCCCGGGGGCGTGTTGATCAGCGCCAGGGCCATGCCGTTCAGCGCGCGCTCCCAGTCGGCCATCGGCTGATCATAGGGAAACAGCACTTCGACCCCGTCAAAGCCGCAGCGCGCCGCCCAGTCGGGGCGGTCAAGCATCGGGACTTCACCGAAAAGCAGGGTCAGGTTGGCGGCAAAGCGGGGCATGTCTTGTCAGGGCAATTCCGGGTTTGGCAGTTCGGACGAAGGGATGACCGGGAAGAACTGCCCCGAGGACCAGAGGCCGAACCACCTTTGCCCGGCGTGGTCGTGATGGCAACAGAGATCGACCAGCCGGTAGAAGGATTTCCGGTCGATCAGCGCCCAGAGGTTGCTGCGGATCAGCACATAGGGTGAAGGCTCGCCCGTGGTCGCGTCCCGCTCGACGCGCAACGGGTGGTCGGGGCCAAGAATGGCCTCGTCCTCGGTCTTGGTGACCAGGGTCAGGACCTGGTCCTTGCCCGCGCCCGCGACCTCGAAGTCGATGGCCAGAAGCGGGGCGTCGTCGACCTTGATCCCGACCTTCTCGACCGGAGTGACCAGAAAGTAGTCGTCGCCCTCGCGCTTCAGGATCGAGGAGAACAGCTTGACCAGCGGCGCCCGGCCGATCGGCGTGCCGAGGTAGAACCAGGTGCCGTCGCGGGCGATCCGCATGTCGAGATCGCCGCAGAAGGGCGGGTTCCACAGATGCACCGGCGGCGGGCCTTTGCGGCCAGCGGCCTTGGCGGCGGCGGCAAGGGTATCGGCGTTCGGCGCGGACATGACGCGCACTCTAGCGGCCCCGGCCCCGGGCGCAACCCGTAACGGGTCACAAACCCGAGGGCCGCCGGGTCGCTTCAGCGCCGCCGGTCGCGCCGCGCGCTCATTGGCTGGAAGGCCACGCCGACATGCGCCTCGCAATAGGGCTTGCCGGGCAGGCTCGGCAGGCCGCAGAACCAGAAGTCGTCGGTCGCCGGGTCGCCGATCGGCCATTTGCAGGTCCGCTCGGTCAGTTCCATCAGCGTCAGCTTCTTGGCGCGCTTTTCCACCTCGCGGACCGAAGCCAGCGCCTCGGGGCTGATCTCGTTCAGGCTGGGCTGCGGCGGCAGGGGCTGGCCTGCCGGGATGATCGCCTTGCGGACCGGCAAGGGCGTCACGTTCGACGCCGGAGCCGCGGGGGCCGCCGCAGGGGCTGCCGGGCGCGACGCCTCGGTGCGCGGCGCGGGATCGGGGCGCGGCGCGGGGTCCGGCTTTGCCGCCGCGACCGGAGCCGCGGCGGATGCGGCTTCGTCCTCGTCATGGCTGCCGCCGACCCGGTTCGACAGGCCCAGCCGATGCACCTTGCCGATCACCGCGTTGCGGGTCACCCCGCCCAGTTCCTTGGCGATCTGGCTGGCCGACTGGCCTTCGTTCCACATGCGCTTGAGCGTTTCGACCCGCTCGTCCGTCCAGGACATCCTGCTCTCCGCCTTCTTGATTGCCGGGGCATTGTATCCGCCCCGGGCAGGCAGCCGCAAGGGCGGGTGAAACGGATCGGGACCTAACCCCCGGCTTCGTCCCATTCCACCATCACCAGCCCCACCGTCTCGACCCCTCCGCTGCCGGCATAAAGCGCCCGTGCGGGGCTGTTGTCCGGCTCGGTCAGGACCCAGGAGGTCGCGCAGCCCAGCCTGCGACCCTCGGCGCGCAAGGCGAGGATCAGGGCGCGGCCGATTCCCCGGCGCTGGGCGTCTGGGTTCACCCCGACCTCCTGCACGAAAAGACCGGGGGGCTTGTCGGGATGGTCCAGCACCGTGCCACTGGCGAAGCCGACGATCCGCCCGGCCGCTTCGGCCACCAGAAGGATGGTGTCCGGACGGGCGGCCCCGGGCGGACCCAGGAATCGCGCGCAGCCCTCGGGTGTTGCGGGCCCGTCGAAGACATCCGTCGGAAACAGGGCCGCTGCATCCTCGGGCCCGATCCGCCTGATCCGCCAGTCTGTCGTCATCTGCCTGTCACCCCTGCCGGGCAGGATAGCGCGCGGACGGTTCCTGACCAAGGTTTGCCTGACTTGCACCCTGACCGCACAGGTCTATCCTACGGCCACAGACCCGAGGTCGCCCATGCCGCAGATCACCCACCCCAACCCCGATCTCGCCGTCGGGCCGGACCGTCACCCGCGCTGGAACTCGGCCCTCCATCGCCGGCAGGGCTTTCACCACCTGCACCAGATCGCCCGCTACACCCAGGGGTTCCGGGCGGCCTCGGTCCTGACGCTGCGCCTTGCCGCCGATCTTGCGATCCCCGCCCGCGACGACGTGCGCCGCCTGACCGCAAGCCCCTGGTTTTCCGCGATGGCCGTGACCGAGGGCAACCGGCTTCTCTACGAAGCCTATGCCCCCGATTTCCGCCCCGACCAGCCGCATGCCATCATGTCGATCTCGAAGATGGCCGCGAACCTGATCCTCGGGCGGCTGTGGGAGGACGGCAGGCTTGCGCTCGACCAGACCCTGGGCGAGATCCTGCCCTGGATCGGCGCGGGCTATCGCGGGGCCAGGGTCCAGGACCTTCTGGACATGAACGTCCACAACGCCTTCAACGAAGATTACACCGACCCCGAAACCACCGTCTTCCAGCAGGAAGCGGCGATGGGGATGCGGTTGCCCGAGGGCCCCGAGCCGCTGTTGCGCGACATTCTGGCCGGGATCGGCCTGGCGCCCGGGGCCTCGGATACGGTGAACCGGACGGGCGAGAGCCTCTACAAGAGCGCCAACACCGATGTCCTGATGCTGGCCGCCGAGGCGCTGGGCGGCAGGCCGCTTCACGCCTGGCTCGCCGACCTCGCCGATGCGGCGGGCGTCGAAGGGGCGCTGCACATCGGCACCGACCGCAGCGGCGCGCCGATCTTCCGAGGTGGCATCTGCCTGACCGCCCGCGACCTTTGCCGCTATGGCGCGATCTTCGCGCGACACGGGCAAGCGGTGGACGGCAGGCCCTATGGCTCGGCGGCTTTCCTTGACCGGACCCGGCAGGGTGGCTTGCCGATGCCCGCCCCCCGGCAGCATCTGCGCTATTCGAACCAGACCAACACCAACGGCACCTGGGTCGGCCACGGCGGCTATGGCGGGCAATACCTGGTCGCGAACCCGGATACCGGGCGGGTGGCCTGTTTCCTGTCGGTCCTGCAGGACGCCCACGGCTACGACCCGGACTACTACCCGCCGATCATCGCCCTGCTGGAGGCGATCTGCTCCGGGACCTAGCCCCGCAGCCGCAGGGCCCGTGCCTCGGCATGGCGCACGATCGGAAAGGCCGCCCGCCTGCGCCAAAGCTCGGCCTCGGGCAGCAGGGCGGCAAGGCTCGCCCTCTCGGTCGGGACAAGCCCGGCAAGCCCCGCCTCGCCCGGGTGAAAGCTTTCCGACAGCGCGCCTTCGGCCAGAAGGATCTCGTGGCGGTCACACAGAAGGACGACATAGTCCACGCCCGCCTCGGGCAGGACCAGCCGTGCCGTCTGATCGTCCACCAGCGCCTGCGCCGAAACCAGCACCCGGTCCTCGCCGAAATAGACCGCCGCGCGCCAGTCGTCGACCAGCATCCGCTGCTGCGGCGAGACCGTCAGCGCGCGCTGGTTGCCCACCGTTCCGGGCGCGAAGGCCACGGGGCGCAGGCCGGGATGGGCCAGAAGCTCGACCGGGGTGACCCGCTGCCGCCCGACCCAGCGCAGCGGGCGCGACCCGTTGCCCAGCGTGGTGACGACATCGCCCGCGACCAGATCGCCCGCCGGGCGCGGCCCGTCCGGCGTATCGATCAGCGTGTCGGCGGCAAAGGCGGCCAGGGCCTCGGGGTGATCCGGTCCCTCCGCCTGCCACGGGGTGCCCGCAGCCCAGGCGGCGGCGCAGGCCAGCCCGGCCGCCTTGCCGCCGATCCGCACCAGAAAAAGCCCCGCCCGCCCCGCGACCGGCTCGACAAGGGCGCTCGTGCCTTCCCGCCAGTTCGTCCCCGCCAGTCTCGCGGCTTCGGCCAGCACCAGACCCTCCGGTTCTTCGGAAAGGGTCAGCGGGGCAGGGGTCGCCCCGGACGCAAGCTCGGGCACCGTCCCGGCCAGCCGCGCCGCCCAGCCCTTCGCCAGGGCTTTCGGCAGCAACACCTGATCCAGCGCATAGACGCCGACAGTGATGCGTTCAGCCCTCATGCCTGTCCCGAACCCTTGGCTTTCCCGAACCTTCGGCTTGTCGCTTGGCCCGCAGCGGCAGGACCCTGCGCCCTTGCTCTCCCCCTTCCTGCCTTGCCAGCGTTTACAGGTCATTTCCAGCGAAAACGCTTGCGGGCCGGTCAGGCTGGAATCCGCTTTACCAAACGGCGGGTTCCCGCTAATCACACGGTATGACCGCTGGAACCCGCCATATCCCCGCCTCGCGCCGACGCCGCCGCGTCTGACGCCTGTCCCGCTGTCTCCGGCGCGGTCGCGCCTTTCCTCTCCCCACGTTGACACACAGCCAGCCCTCGGGCACCCATTGGCTTTCAGATGAAGGACCGCTGTCCCATGATCCCGTCCGTCCTGCCGACCTACAACCGCGCGCCCATCGCCTTCGTCAAAGGCGAAGGCAGCTGGCTGACCGCCGAGGACGGGCGGCGATACCTCGACTTCGGGTCGGGCATTGCGGTGAACGCGCTCGGCCACGCCCACCCTGTGCTGGTGCAGGCCCTGACGGATCAGGCGCAGAAACTCTGGCATGTCTCGAACGTCTACACGATCCCCGAACAGGAACGGCTGGCGGGCCTTCTGACCGACCAGACCTTCGCCGACACCGTGTTCTTCACCAACTCGGGCACCGAAGCCGCCGAGCTTGCGATCAAGATGGCCCGCAAGTTCCACCATGACGCGGGCCAGCCCGAGCGGGTGGAGATCGTCGCCTTCGAAGGCGCCTTTCACGGCCGCTCCACTGGCGCCATCGCGGCGGCGGGGTCCGAGAAGATGGTCAAGGGCTTCGGCCCGCTGATGCCGGGCTTTGTCCATCTGAAATGGCCCACGTCCGACGCCGACCACGCCGCAATCCGCGCCGCAATCACCGACCGGACCTGCGCCGTCATCATCGAGCCGATCCAGGGCGAAGGCGGCATCCGTGTCGTCCCCGACCAATGCCTCAAGGGCCTGCGCGATCAGTGCGACGAAACCGGCACGCTGCTCATCTTCGACGAGGTGCAATGTGGCATGGGCCGCACGGGCCGCCTTTTCGCGCATGAATGGTCCGGGGTCACGCCCGACATCATGATGGTCGCCAAGGGTATCGGCGGCGGCTTTCCGTTGGGCGCGGTCCTTGCCACCGAACGCGCCGCGTCCGGCATGACGGCGGGCACGCATGGCTCGACCTATGGCGGCAATCCCCTGGGCTGCGCGGTGGGCGCGAAGGTCGTCGAACTGATCTCCGATCCCGCGTTCCTCGCCGAGGTCGCCCGCAAGGGCGCCCGCCTGCGGCAGGGTCTCGAAAGCCTCGTCGCCCGCCACCCGCAGGTGTTCGAAGCCGTGCGCGGCGAAGGCCTGATGCTTGGCCTGAAGTGCAAGCCCGCCCCGGCGGACGTGGTCAAGGCCGGCTACGCCGCAGGCGTTCTGACCGTCGCCGCCGCCGACAACGTCCTGCGCCTTCTTCCGGCCCTGAACATCCCCGACGCCGACATCGCCGAGGCGCTGACCCGCCTTGATCAGGCTGCAACTCATCTCGAGAAGGCCGCCTAGGCATTTTCTGTCCACAAATATCCTGGGGGTCTGGGGGCGACGCCCCCAGCCGCCAGCCAAAAAGCGAAACGACATGAAACACTTCCTCGATATCCACAAGACCGACCCGGCCCAGCTTCGGGCCATGATCGACACTGCCCAGGCGATGAAGACCGCCCGCAACGGTCGCCCGAAGGGCACGCCGGACGACGAACAGCCCCTGAAGGGCCAGATGGTCGCGCTCATTTTCGAAAAGCCCTCGACCCGCACCCGCGTCTCGTTCGACGTCGGCGTCCGCCAGATGGGCGGCGAGACGATGGTGCTGTCCGGCAAGGAGATGCAGCTCGGCCATGGCGAAACCATCGCCGACACCGCCCGCGTGTTGTCGCGCTACGTCGACCTCATCATGATCCGCACGTTTGAAGAGGCGACGCTTCTCGAAATGGCCGAACACGCCACCGTGCCGGTGATCAACGGCCTTACGAACCGTACCCACCCCTGTCAGATCATGGCTGACGTCATGACCTACGAGGAACACCGCGGCGCCATCGCGGGGAAAAAGGTCGTCTGGTGCGGTGACGGCAACAACGTCGCGGCCAGCTTCCTGCATGCCGCCGGGCAGTTCGGTTTCGACTTCACCTTCACCGGTCCCGAAACGCTGGACCCCGAAGACAAGTTCATCGCCTTTGCGCGCGAGAAGGGCGCGAAGGTGACGATCCAGCGCGACCCGTTCACTGCCGTCGAAGGTGCCGATCTTGTCGTCACCGACACCTGGGTTTCGATGCACGATCCCGAATCCGCCAAGGAACGCCGCCACAACCAGCTGCGCCCCTACCAGGTGAACGAACAGCTCATGTCCCGCGCCAAGCCCGACGCGCTGTTCATGCACTGCCTGCCCGCGCACCGCAACGACGAGGCGACCAGCGCGGTGATGGACGGCCCGCATTCGGTGATCTTCGACGAGGCCGAGAACCGCCTCCATGCGCAGAAGGCGGTCTTGCGCTGGTGCCTCGGGGTCTAGGCCGGGCCGAGGATATCGAGCCCTGGCGACAGGTTCGTCGCGCTTTGGAACCCGAGAGATGGCGAAGCAAGCTGCGAAGACCGGTTGGCGGTCCAGACTGTGCTAAAGCAAGGACTGGACTTCCAGACACAGGATCATCGTCATGTTGCCTTTCCCATTCCCGGCGACGACCGCCTCGGACGGCGGGAGGTCGGGCGGTGACACGCAGCCCGCCCGCAGGCTTTGGAAAGCCGGCAAGGCATTCCGGCCCGGCGCAGGGCAAAGGGTTGCCGACGACGATCCTCCCTGTGACCGGTGCCGCCCGGATCAGGCAAGGACCGACAAGGTCTGGCAAATGGAAACCCGAAGGTATCCGGCAGCCCTGGCGGCGCTTCTGCCGACAGCAGGATTGTCGAAGTGGCGACTTGGACTTGGCAATCCGCTCCGCATCCGCCACCTTGACCCAAACGCCCAAGGGAGGCCCCAATGCACCGTCGTTCCGTCGCCGTCTTCGACAGGTTCCTGTCCACGCTCGCCACCGTCCTCGACAAGGCCGAGGCGCATTGCGAAGCCAGGAAGATCAAGCCCGAGGTGATCCTCGCGGCACGCCTGTTTCCCGACATGTTTCCCTTCACCCGCCAGGTGCAGCTTGCCTGCGATTTCGCCGTGCGCGGCACGGCCCGGCTGGCCGGCGTGGACCCGAAGGGCTTCCCCGACACCGAAACCTCCTTCGCCGAACTGAAGGACCGCATCTCGGCGGCGCGGGGTTACATGGGGTCGTTCCAGAAGTCCGATTTCGCCCATGCCCCGGAACGTCCGATCCATTTCAAGGTCGGGGGCCGCGACATGGTCCTGCCCGGCGAGGAATTCCTGTCCTTCTTCGCCCTGCCGCAATTCTTCTTCCACGTCACGACCGCCTACGACATCCTGCGCCACAACGGTGTCGAGCTTGGCAAGCGCGACTACATGGGCGCGCCCTAGAGTCCGTCTGGCGCTGACAGAAGCGCCAAACAGCCTCCAGGTGTTTCGTGGTCGCCCGTCTTTCGCCAAGACCGGAGTCCACTTTTGTCGGACAGGCTCCGGTCGGGGCGCGCGGTCAGGTCAGGCGATCGTCGCGCCCACCGGCGCAACCGCCTTTGCCCCGTCCGCATCCGCCGCCCGTGCGGCCAGAACCGCCACGACCACCAGCAGCAGCGACAGCCCGGCATAGGTCGGGCGGAACCCGGCCAGTTCGGCCAGGAACCCGATGGACGAGGGCGCGACCAGAATCCCGCAGTAGCCGACCATGGTGACGATGGAAATCGCGCTGGCCGAGGGCAGACGGGGGTGGTTGCCCGCCGCCGAAAACAGGATCGGCACCATGTTGGCCACGCCAAGCCCCGCCGCCGCAAAGCTGACGATGGCCACCCAGTCATAGGGCGCCAGCGCCCCGCCCATCATGCCCGCAGCCCCCAGCAACCCCGAGATCCGCAGGGTCCGCACGGCTCCGAACCGGTTGCGGACCGAATCTCCGGCAAAGCGCATCACCGCCATTGCACCCGCGAAGAAGGCAAAGCCCAGGCCCGAGATGAAGACATCCGACCCAAGCTCCTTCTGCAGGTAGATCGCCGCCCAGTCGAGGACCGCGCCCTCCGGCACCATCGCGAACAGGGCGAGGAACCCCAGGAGCCAGACATGGAAGTCCTTGGGGAAAAGCCGGGTCTTCGGCGCGACGGCCGTGTCGGCAACGACGGGCCTCGGCGCATCCGGCAAGAGGAAGGGCATCGCCGACAGGACGATTGCCGCCACGACCGCCGCCGTCAGGACCGACTGCACCTCCGAGCCCCATTGCGCGATGACCCAGGCACCGACCGAGCCGCCGATGAAACCGCCAAGGCTCCAGAACCCGTGGCTCGACGACATGATCGCCCGGTAGAGCCGCCGCTCGATCTCGACCGCCTGGGCGTTCATCGCCACGTCCATGCAGCCCGCCATCGCGCCGAAGAAGGCCATGAACACGGCCAGAACCCACAGGTTCGGCGAGAAGACCACCATCGGCAGGACCGGGATCAGCGCCAGCGAGAACACCGACAGGACGCGCCGCCCGCCGTAATGGCTGATCAGCTGGCCCGCGAACAGCATCGCCGACACTGCGCCAAGACCCAGAACGAGGATGAGAAGACCCAGCACCGATTCGGTAACGCCATGACGCGGCATCAAGAGCGGGATCTGCGGTGCCCAGGCCCCCATGACAAAGCCGTTGGCCAGAAACATCGCCGCCACCGCCCACCGCGCGCGCCGCGCCTGCCGATCCGTCTGCCCGCCCGTCTGCATATTCCGACCCCTTGCTGCTGGCGGCTGTCATAAGACCTGGGCCGGGCAGGGGGAAGGGCTGCGCCATCACCCCCTGTTGCAGGTCTGAAAGGAAACCGGGGGCCGGAACCCCGGGGAAACCCCGTGGGCGTTCACGTCCCGCGCGGTTTCGCCCGCAGCGTTGGCTCCGCCTCGGTCGGGTCCTCGGGCCATGGGTGGCGAGGATAGGCCCCGCGCATGTCCTTGCGGACATCGGCGTAAGAGGTCGCCCAGAACCGGGGCAGGTCGGTCGTCACCTGCACCGGCGCGCGGGCGGGCGACAAGAGCGTGATCCGGAGCGGCATCCGCGCCGTGCCGATCACCGGATGCACCGTGACCCCGAACATCTCCTGCAGGCGCACCTCGATTGCGGGAACCTCGCCGTCGTAGTCGATCGGGATCTTCCGCCCCAGCGGCGTCTCGAAACTGCCCGGCACCAGCCGGTCCATCTCGGCCAGCCGGTCCCAGCCGAGATGGCCCTGCAAGGCGGGCGTCAGGTCCAGCGCCTTGAGGTCGGCCTCGGTTCGCGCGCCCGTCAGATGCGGCAACAGCCAGTCCTCCGCCGCCGCCAGAAGCTCCGCATCCTCCACCCCGGGCCAGCCCGCGCCCCGCGCCAGCCGCGCCCGCGCCCGAAGCCGCCGCGCCGCGGGCGACCAGGGCAGCCCCAGGGCGCGCAGCCCCTCCAATGCCGCCCGTGCCACGGCCTCGGGCGGGGCCTCCCAGTGCCGGTCTTCCAGCACCAGCGCCCCGAAACGCTCCTGCCGCCGCGCCAGCACCCGGCCCTCGCGCCGCGACCAGTCGCAGACCTCGACCCAGGCGATGCGCCCTGCGTAAAGCCTGCGCACCTCCGCTTCCGAGATCGCGACCGCCTGCCGCACCGTGGCCTCGCGGGCGTCGCCGTCAAGGTCCGTCGCCACGATCATCCGCGCGCCCGACAGCGGCAGCCCCGCCGCCATCATCGCCCCCTTGCCCCCCGACAGCACCCAGCGCGGGGCCTCGCCCTTCCGACGCAGCCCGATCCGGTCGGGATAGGCCAGCGCCGCCATCTCGGCCAGGGAATATCCGCGCGAACCGCCCCCCCACCCCATCCCTCCCCCACCGGGGGGGAGGGAGGCTCCCGGCCGCTCCGGCATCGCCGGACCTGAACCGCCGGATGTCGCCAAGCGCCTCCCCTCCCCCTGGTGAGGAAGGGATGGGGGAGGGGGGCTCGCCGCCATCCCTGCCGCCGCCAACCGCTTCGCCTCGGCGCGGATGCGCTCCACCACGCCTCGGTCCGCCTCCGGCCCCGGTCGCTGGATCGCCTGCATCCGCAAGCCCAGATCCGGCCCCGCCCCCCGCAGGGGGTCGCGCTCGGCCAATAGCGCCGCCAGCGTGGCCGCCTCCGGCCCCGCCACCGCCAGCATGTGCCCCAGACGGGGATGCAGCGGCAGTCCGGCCAGCACCCGTCCATGCGCCGTGATATGGCCCCTCCCGTCCAGTGCGCCCAGTCCCTGCAACAAGGCCCGCGCCTCGGCCAATGGTCCGGCAGGCGGCGGGGTCAGGAACGGCAGGTCCGTGCCGCCCCACAGCGCCAGTTCCAGCGCCAGCCCGGCCAGATCCGCCACCTCGATCTCGGCAGGCGGGAAATTCGCCAGCCCGCCCTCTTCGCCTTTGGTCCACAGCCGGTAACAGACCCCGTCGGACACCCGCCCCGCCCGACCCCGGCGCTGGTCGGCCTCGGCCTTGGTCACCCGTTCCGTCACCAGCCGCGACATGCCCGAGTTCGGATCGAACCGCGCCCGCCGCGCCCGCCCGGCATCCACCACCACCCGGATGTCTGGCAGCGTCAGCGAGGTTTCGGCGATCGATGTGGCCAGCACCACCTTCCGCCCTTCCGCCGGAGCCAGCGCGGCGCGCTGCGCGGCAAAGTCCATCGCCCCGAACAGGGGCCGCACCGCCACGCCCGGCAGCCCCGACAGCAGACCCTCCACCCGGCGGATTTCCCCTTCGCCCGGCAGGAAGACGAGGACGCCTCCCTCCGTCTCCTCCAGCGCCGCCCTCACCGCCCCCGCGACCAGCGCCTCCAGCCGCAGCGAGGCATCGGGAGTGCGCGGCAGCCAGCGCGTCTCGACCGGAAAGGCCCGCCCCTCGGAGGTCACCACCGGCGCGTCCCCCATCAGCGCCGCCACCGGACCCGCCTCCAGTGTCGCCGACATCACCAGAAGCTTCAGGTCGGGGCGCAGCGCCCCCCGCACCTCCAGGCACAGCGCGAGCCCGAGGTCCGCATTCAGCGACCGCTCGTGAAACTCGTCGAAGATCACCAGCCCCACGCCGGTCAGTTCCGGGTCCGACTGGATCATCCGGGTCAGGATGCCCTCGGTCACCACCTCGATCCGCGTGGCCGCCGAGACTTTCGCCTCGCCCCGGATGCGGTAGCCGACCGTCCGCCCCACCGGCTCGCCCAGCGTCTCGGCCATCCGCTCGGCCGAGGCGCGCGCCGCCAGCCGGCGCGGCTCCAGCATCAGGATGCGGCCCCGGACCACCCCCCGCGCCAGCAGGTCCAGCGGCACCAGCGTCGTCTTGCCCGCCCCCGGCGGTGCCTGCAACACCGCCATCCCGCGCCCGCGCAGGGCATCGGCAAGGTCCGGCAGGATCAGGGAGACGGGCAGATCGACCATGCCCGAGGTTATGGCCCGGGCACCGCCTTGCAGGAAGCCCCGATCTTTCGCCGAAAGATCGCGACCTCACCCCCGACAAGGCCTCTCGCCAAGCCCGTCCCGATCCGGCAGAAAGACCGCATGGACAGCACCGAACGCGCCCGACTGATCCGTGCCTGCGACCGCCGGGCGCTGGCCCGCGCGATCACGCTGGTCGAAAGCGCCCGCCCCGATCACCGGACCGAGGCGCTGGACCTGCTTGCCGCCCTCCGCGACGGCCCGCAGGCCCTGCGCATCGGCCTTTCCGGCACGCCCGGCGTCGGCAAGTCGACCTTCATCGAAACCTTCGGCCTGATGCTCACCGGGCAGGGCCTGCGCGTCGCCGTCCTGGCCGTCGATCCGTCCTCGGCCCGCTCCGGCGGCTCGATCCTTGGCGACAAGACCCGGATGGAGCGTCTTTCCCGCGACCCCCTGGCCTTCATCCGCCCCTCACCCAGCCAGACTCAGCTTGGCGGTGTCGCCCGCCGCACCCGCGAGGCCGTGGCCCTGTGCGAGGCCGCGGGCTTCGACGTGGTCCTGATCGAAACCGTCGGCGTCGGCCAGTCCGAAACCGTGGTCGCGGAACTCAGCGACCTCTTCCTTCTCCTCCTCGCCCCGGCCGGGGGGGATGAATTGCAGGGCGTCAAGCGCGGGATCATGGAAATGGCCGACCTGATCCTGGTGAACAAGGCCGATGGCGACCTGAAAGCCGCCGCGATGCGGACCGTGGCCGACTATTCCGGCGCGCTGCAGCTTCTGCGCCGCCGCCCGCAGGACCCGCCCGGCACTCCCATGGCTCTGCCGGTTTCCGCCGTCACGGCCGACGGCCTGCCCCGCGCCTGGGACGCGATGCAGGCCCTCGCCGCCTGGCGCAAGGCCGAAGGCCACTGGACCCGCACCCGCGCCGCCCAGGCCCGCCACTGGTTCGAGGCCGAGGTCCGCGAGGGCCTGCTGGCCGCCCTGGCCCGCGAACCGCAGAAAGGCCTGATGGCCCGCTTTGGCGACCGCGTGGCCAGTGGCGCGCTCACCCCCGAGGCCGCCGCCGCCGAGATGCTGGCCCTCATCGGGCGGCGGGCGTGACACCAGACCATCCGTCGGAAACCGTCTTCGACGGCGACCTCCTCAACGCCCGGCTCTGGCGTCCCGACCGACCGACCACCGCGCTTTATGTCACCTTCCGGCAATGGGTTCCCGACCCCGGCAGCTTTTCGGAGGGCGGCCCCGTCCGGCGCGCCCTGACCGCGGGCCTTGCGCATCTGCACATCCAGACCCGCTGGAACGACTGGTTCCTGAACCCGGAAACCGCAGCACTGGAGGCCGCGCTCAAGTCCACCCGCGCCCGGTTCCTGACCGCCCGGGCGCTTGGCTTTTCCATGGGCGGATACGCGGCGCTGCGCTATTCCCGCGCGCTCCGGCTGAACCAGGCACTTGTCGTCTCGCCGCAGGTGTCGCTCGATCCCGCCCTGGTGCCCGAAGAGGACCGCTACCCCGAAGCCCCCGCCTTCGACCCCATCGCGGGGGACCTTGCCACCCACGCCCGCAAGGACCTGACCGGCGTCGTGGTCTTCGATCCCTTCTACTATCTGGATCATCTGCACGCCCGCCACATCACCGCCCTTCTGCCCGGCATCGCCCGCGCCAGGCTGGCGTTCGGCGGCCATCCCGGCACGGCGGCCCTCGGCCATGTCGGCGGGTTCCGCGCCCTGCAACGGCTCAGCCTTTCTTCCCGCCTGCAAGCGCCCGACGTGATCCAGCTGCACCGCGACCTTCGCGCGGGGTCGATGCGCTACTGGCGCGAGCGGGCCGAATGCTGCCTCCGGAAGGACCGCCTTGCCGCCGTCGCCACCGCCCTCGAACGCGCCGAGGCACTGGCGGAGACCTGAGGCCCGCGCCCCTACCGCGTGAAGCCCAGCAACGTTCGCTTGCCGCCCGTCCGTCTGCGTTCCGCTGCTTGACGTTGTCTGCAATACCCCTTACACGCCCCAAATCGAATTCGAGGGCCGGGGATTCCCTGCCTTCCCCCGCTTTTGACGAATCGAAGGAACACCAGAATGTCGCGCGTCTGCGAACTCACCGGCAAGGGGCCGATGTCGGGCAACACCATCAGCCACGCCAACAACAAGTCCCGCCGTCGGTTCCTGCCGAACCTGAACGAAGTCACCATGATCTCGGACGTGCTGGGGCAGTCGTTCAAGCTGCGCGTCACTGCGGCCGCGCTGCGCTCGGTCGACCACCGGGGCGGCCTTGACGCCTATCTGGCCAAGGCCAAGGACGAGGAACTCTCGACCGCCGCCCAGAAGATCAAGAAGGACATCGCCAAGGCGCAAGCCTCGGCCTGATCCGACTGACCGGAAAAGCAAAGGCCCCGCCTTCGATCGGAAGGCGGGGCCTTTCGCATTCTGACCGGGTGGCGGGCGGATCGTTCCCCTGTAGAGCCTGTCCGACAAAAGTGGAATCCGGTTTTGTCGAAAGACAGGCGACCACGAAACACCTGGAGGCTGTTTGGCGCTTCTATCAGCGTCAGACAGACTCTAAATCACCCGGCGCAATAGGCCTCGGCGGTCTGGCCAAAGCTCTTGTAACGGTCCCAGAACGCATCGTCCGACTTCGACTGCGATGTCCAGGTCGCATGAGCGGCGTCCGGGTTCTTGAAGAACTTCGCCGCGCGTTTCTGGTCGCCTCCCGACAGCGTCATGTCCGCCGCCTGCTGGATGCAGCCGCACAGTGACCGGCTCCCGCCCCGGTCCGAGGCCATGCAGGCCCGTTCGATCGGCCCGGCTGCCGCCATGCTCGAAATCAACGCAAAAGTCGCCGCAACTGCGGCCGAAAGGATGTAGGATTTCATTCGCTCTGCCTCGTTGCCGGTCCGGTGGTTGCGTCGTGCCCCCTGCCTCGCCGGTCATTTACTGCCACCCATAGTGCCGATTCCAATCGATTTTTTCAAGCCCGTCAGTGGTTTGGCGGATTCTGGCCGAAAGTCGCAATGGCTCGCGGCCAGCGCGCTCTCCTTCCACAAGATGCAGTAGCGGACCTGACGGCCCGCGGCCCTTCCGCCGCAGATGCAGGGCTTTGCGCCGCACCCCGCCATCCCGGCGATCCGTCCCCGCCGCTCCCGCGTCCGACAACCGACCCGGTCGGCGCGAAGCCCCTGCAATCCTTGCAGCATAAGCCCTTCCCGCCTTCTTCCGCCTCGGCTATACGCGGCCCCATGACCGAGCTTTCCCAGATCCGCAACTTCTCCATCGTGGCCCATATCGACCACGGCAAATCCACCCTGGCCGACCGGCTGATCCAGTCGACGGGCACTGTCGCCGAACGCGACATGCAGGCCCAGCTTCTGGACTCGATGGACATCGAGAGAGAGCGGGGGATCACGATCAAGGCCAACACCGTCCGGATCGAATACCCGGCCAAGGACGGCAAGACCTATATCCTGAACCTGATCGACACCCCCGGCCACGTCGACTTCGCCTACGAAGTGTCGCGGTCGATGCGCGCCGTCGAAGGCTCGCTTCTGGTGGTTGACGCGTCGCAGGGGGTCGAGGCGCAGACCCTCGCCAACGTCTACCAGGCGCTGGATGCCGGGCACGAAATCGTCCCGGTCCTGAACAAGATCGACCTTCCGGCGGCTGAACCCGAGCGGGTGAAGCAGAACATCGAGGACGTGATCGGCCTCGACGCCTCGGATGCCATCGAAATCTCCGCCAAAACCGGCCTCGGCATCCCCGATGTGCTGGAGGCGATCGTGACCCGCCTTCCCGCCCCGAAGGGCGACCGCGATGCGCCGCTGAAGGCGATGCTGGTCGACAGCTGGTATGACGCCTACCTTGGCGTCGTCGTCATGGTGCGGATCATGGACGGCGTGATGAAAAAGGGCGACCGCGTCCGCATGATGCAGACCAACGCGGTCTACGGCATCGACAAACTCGCTGTCCTGAAACCCCAGATGGTCGACATCGCCGAACTTGGACCGGGTGAGATCGGCATCTTCACCGCCTCGATCAAGCAGGTCCGCGACACCAAGGTCGGCGACACCATCACCCACGAACGCCGCGGCTGCGACGCCCCGCTTCCCGGCTTCAAACCCTCGGTCCCCGTGGTGTTCTGCGGCCTCTTCCCGGTCGACGCCAACGACTTCGAGGCCCTGCGCGACGCCATCGAGAAACTCTCCCTGAACGACGCCTCATTCTCCACCGAAATGGAAACCTCCGCCGCCCTCGGCTTCGGCTTCCGCTGCGGCTTCCTCGGCCTTCTCCACCTCGAAGTCATCCGCGACCGCCTTGAGCGTGAATATGACCTCGACCTGATCACCACCGCGCCGTCCGTGGTCTTCAAGCTCTACATGAAGGACGGCGAGGTCATCGACCTCCACAACCCCGCCGACATGCCCGACCTCACCTACGTCGACCACATCGAGGAACCGCGGATCAAGGCCACGATCATGGTCCCCGACGAATACCTCGGCGACATCCTGAAACTCTGCCAGGACCGCCGCGGCATCCAGTCGAACCTCACCTACGCCGGGACGCGGGCGATGGTCGAATACGACCTGCCGCTCGCCGAAGTGGTCTTCGACTTCTACGACCGCCTGAAATCCGTGACCAAGGGCTACGCCAGCTTCGACTACCAGATCAGCGAATACCGCGAGGATCATCTGGTGAAGATGTCGATCCTGGTGAACGACGAACCCGTCGACGCCCTGTCGATGATGGTCCACCGCGACCGCGCCGAGGCCCGAGGCCGTTCGATGGTCGAGAAACTGAAAGACCTGATCCCCCGCCACATGTTCAAGATCCCGATCCAGGCCGCGATTGGAGGGAGGGTGATCGCCCGCGAAACCCTGTCCGCCATGCGCAAGGACGTGACCGCCAAGTGTTACGGCGGCGACGCGACCCGGAAGAAGAAACTGCTGGAGAAGCAGAAAGCCGGCAAGAAGAAGATGCGCCAGTTCGGGAAGGTAGAGATCCCGCAGGAAGCGTTCATCGCGGCGTTGAAGATGGATGGGTGAGGGGTAGTTTTTGCAGCTTTCAGAATAATGATCTCAGTTACTCTAGAAGCTGTGCACACACAGAAGAAATCTATTCAGTTGGGTGGAAATTCTAATCAGTTCTTTCCCGGGTCTGGCATCTCACTGATCTCGGAAAAATTCTCCCAGCATCTTATATAGAATTCCGTAAGAAGCTCTTGCCGTTGAACGGCGATACTTTCCTGCGTGGACATACGCGGTGCTGAATAAGCTGCCATTACCATAGCCAAGCGGTACTCCTTCATCCCAACAGTATCCTTTTCGCCCGCTCCCGTCTTTTCCGCCCATTGAATGAAGTTCTCAATCGGCTTGCCTTGATACCTGAAATCATGAAGAGGTCCAACAAACCCCGAATATTGCTTACAGAACGATGCGCGTCCGTCCTCGTATATCTTGATGTGCATTTCCTTGAGGGACTGCACCAGCTCATCATTCTGATCTGAACTTGCGGGCACGGGTAAAGCAGCCAGTATGAACGCAAGCATGTTTGCGCTTCGCTTCATCGGGAATCTCAATTCACAAACTCCGAAGTTTGAATTCCATATTCAGATTACATTGGTCTGTTGGAAGGCGCAACCTCCAGTCCAAGAAGCTAAGCGTATCTATTGAAAAGAAGAAAGTGCAAGTTGGGCGCCCCAACCCTACCCGTACACCCTACTCCTCGGAGCCACCCGGACCACAACCACCACCAGCCGCCCGTCCTCAATCCGATAGACGATTCGCCAATCTCCCACCCGCACCCGCCATTGGTCCGCCTCGCCAACCAGCTTCACACGGCCGGGCGGACGGGGATTGGCCGACAGATTCTCGATAGCCCGCCTGATCGGCGCCGACAGCCGCGCGTCGCGGATGTCCCTCAACTGCTTGATGGCCTTCGGAGTATACTCGATCTGGTAGCGGGTCATTCGGGCTTCAGGTCAGCCTCGATCTCGGCCCATAGGGCCTCATGACTGATCCTTTCAGTCGGATTGGCCAGATACTCGGCATAGGCTTCGTCTGCTAGCTTGGCCAGTTCCGCATCCTCCAGCCGTTCGTAATACTCCATCGCCTCGACCGAGATCATGACGGCCACCGCCTTGCCATGCTTCTTGATCGTCACGTCCTCATGCCCGTGTTGGACTTTGCCCAAAAGATCGGCAAGATTGTCCCGCGCCTCCGATACCGTAACCTCAATCATCGCCGCCCCCTTTTCGTACAAAACTCAACATACGTCACATCCGTACGAAATTCAACCTCACCGCACCCACGGCCGTAACGCCTCCGGCTCCGGCGCGCCCTCCTCGGCGTAGCGCCGCTGCAGCACCTCCTGCATCAACACCCGCTCCGCCTGCGCCGGCTTCCCTTCCTCCCCCTCGAACCCCGGCTTCGGCCCGTCATAACCCCCCCGGTTCCGGTAGTGGGAAATCGTCTCCGCCCCCCGGATCACCCCCGCCAGCCGCGCGTGCATGTAGCTGCGCAGCACGTCGTTGATCCGCGGCCCATAGTCCGGCCCCATCGAGCGGAAGAACTTCAGCACATCCGTCTCCAGCCGCAGCGTCACCTTTTCCTTCCCGCTGGCCGGCCGCTGCTGCGCGATCTCGTGCCACTCTGCCGGGATGCGGCCCGTCATCTCGATGGAGTTGTGCAGGTCCCATTCCAGGCGCCGCATCACGTCCATCATGTAACTCATCTGCGCCCGCTGCCGGGGCGTCTGCTTCTTCAGGTCAGGCATGGTTTGGCCTCCTTTGCCCTCACCAAACCAGCCAAAAGTTAACGCGAAACGACGCCAGCGCCCCGCGCGACGGAAAGCCGACGGATGCCCGACAGATGCCAGACGCTTAACGCCCCGTTAACCAACCTCTGCCATCCTTGCAGCCATGAAACACCTCATCCCTCTGATCCTGCTCACCTTTCTCGCCGCCTGCGGGGCCTCCCCAGCCCCAGAATTCCTGGGCGCGACCCGTACCGACATTAACCTTAACGGGCGGGACTACACCGTCTTCCAGAAAGGCGAGCGGGTAGAGGTCATCCGCCTCGGCTACGCCCGCCGGGGCGACCATCAGGAAATCCGCGCGACGATGATCGAACTCATCCCCCGCGTGACCGGCTGCAAGCTGCGCGAGGCCACCCTGCAGGGCGACAGTGGCGAAATGCGCGGCTCGCTCGACTGCCCAAAGCAGCCTTGACTCACCCCGCAAAACCCCCAACAAGCACACGCAAAACCGGGGGCCTGCCATGCGCCAGATCGACCTTTCCCGCACCCTGCCGCATGCGCGGATTTCGGAACTCCCGAACCCCTATTTCGGCAAAGTGCGGGACTGCTACGACCTGCCCGACGACACGCGGCTCCTGATCTCCTCCGACCGGATTTCCGCGTTCGATCAGATACTTGCGGTGATCCCCTGGAAGGGCCAGGTCCTGACCCAGCTCGCCCGCTACTGGTTCGACCACACGAGCGACATCGCCGCGAACCACGTCCTTGGCTACCCCGATCCGAACACCGTGCATTGCAAACGCGTGACGATCCTGCCGGTGGAAATCGTGGTGCGGGGCTATCTGGCGGGGACGACTTCCACGTCGATCCTGACCCAGTACAAGGCCGGTGGACGGACGATGTATGGCCACACCCTGCCCGACGGTCTGCGGGACAACGAAACGCTCCCCAAGGCCATCATCACCCCCACGTCCAAAGCCTTCGACGGCGGCCACGACGAGCCCCTGACCGCCGCCGAAATCCTGGCGTCCGGTCTTTTAACCAGCGCCCAATGGGACGAAGTCAGCGCCAAGGCGCTGGCCCTGTTCGCTCGCGGTCAGGAAATGGCGCAAAAACAAGGGCTTATCCTTGTGGACACCAAATACGAGTTTGGCACGGATTCCGAGGGAAGGATCTTGCTTGCCGACGAGATTCACACCCCCGACTCCAGCCGCTACTGGATCGCGGAAGGCTATGAAAACGCTTTGAAATCCGGCACCCGGCCGTCCAGTTTCGACAAGGACGTGATCCGCTCCTGGGTCGTCGCGCGCTGCGATCCCTACAAGGACAAGGTGCCCGATATCCCGTTGGAAATGATCGAGAAAACGGCCCAGGTCTACATCGACGCCTATGAAAAGATCACTGGCCAGCCCTTCGTGCCGGACACCAGCGGTGCAACGCCGCTGGACCGCATCCGATCAAACCTGACACAGTTCTTCACGACTTAGTCTGTTTGCGCTAACAACAGTTAACTCACAGGGGGAGACGACCATGATTCTCAGCTGCGGCGAAGCCCTCATCGACATGCTCCCCCGGACCTCCACCGAGGGCGAATCCTGCTTCGCCCCCTATGCCGGGGGTGCCGTTTTCAATACGGCCATCGCTTTGGGACGGCTGGGGGCACCGTCGGCGTTTTTCTCCGGCGTTTCCAATGACATGCTGGGCGAAATCCTGGCCGATACCCTGGCCGCCTCCAAGGTCGATACCAGCCACCTCGCGCGGTCCGACCGACCGACCACCGTGGCGTTCGTCAAGCTGGTGAACGGGCAGGCGACCTATGCCTTCTACGACGAAGCGACCGCAGGGCGGATGTTGTCGGTCGCCGACCTGCCGTTGCTTCCCGCCGGGATCGACACCCTGTTCCTGGGCGGGATCAGCCTGGTGAACGACCCTGCGGCAAGCACATACGAGGCGTTGCAGGCCCGGGAATGCGGCACACGCGTCACCATGCTTGATCCCAACATCCGCCCCGGTTTCATCGCCGGAAAAGAGGTCGACTACCGCGCGCGGATCGAGCGGATGATCGGACGGGCGGATATCCTCAAGCTGTCGGATGAAGACCTGCGCTGGCTTGAAGGGCCGGGCGATCTGACGGCCCTGGCGCGGAGCATTCTGGACAAGGGCCCAAAGGTCATCTTCATCACCGAGGGCGCAAGAGGCGCGCGGGCGGTGACGGCGATGCAGGACATTTTCGTGGCTGCACAGAAGGTTACGGTCGTGGACACCGTGGGCGCGGGGGATACGTTCAATGCGGGCGTGCTGGCGGCGCTGCATCGGGCCGGGGCCCTGACCAAGACGGCGCTGACCAACTTGCCGGATGCAGCCCTGACCGCAGCCCTTGACCTCGGGACGCGCGCCGCGGCCGTCACCGTCAGCCGCGCCGGGGCCAATCCGCCCTGGGCGCACGAGCTGTGAGGGCGGTCCTGCAGCGGGTCACCGACGCGCAGGTGCGGATCGAGGACCAGCTGATCGGTGCGACGGGGAAGGGCCTGCTTGTGCTGGTCTGCGCCATGGCAGGTGACACCGGGGCGCTGGCGGAAAAGCTGGCGGCCAAGACCGCCAAGCTGCGGATCTTCAAGGACGATCAGGGAAAGATGAACCTGTCCGTCAGGGATATTGGCGGGTCCGCCCTGGTGGTCAGCCAGTTCACCCTGGCCGCCGATCTTCGCGGGAACCGTCCCGGCTTTTCGACAGCCGCCCCGCCGGCGGACGGCGAGAGGCTCTATCGCCACTTCTGCCAGGCACTGCAGACCGAGGGCGTGCCTGTTGCCACCGGGACGTTCGGTGCCGACATGGCCGTCAGCCTGGTCAATGACGGGCCGGTGACCATCTGGTTGGACACCGACCAGCTTTAGTTGAACGGGTTGCCAGGTGTCTGATTGGTGATGACGTTGCCGCAATCGACCAGAGCGCCGATCGAGGCACTGGACCCGGCGAGCGAGTAGTTCTGCACGTCCGACCCGTCATCCGAACGCAGGTAAAGCCGGTTGCCGCGCGCCACTTCCCTGATGAAGTTGCCGCCGGCATCGCTGTCCGGCAGGTAGAACAGGACGGAGTTCTGATAGAGTTCCGCCCCGGTCAGGCTCCACGGCGCGCGGCGGTCGATCTGCACGCCCAGGTCGGCGGTCTGCCCTTCGCCGAAATCCCACGCCGTCGAATAGAACTGCAACTGCACGGCCCCATCCTGGAACGTCCAGATCGAGAAGCTTTCGCCCGGTGCCTTCACTTCGGCAACACAGCCGACGGACCCGTCGTCCCAGCTGACGATCGACACCTGCCAGAGCTTGTAGGAAAAAAGCACCTCCGACTGCTGTGCGGAAGCACTGCCTGCTGCCGCGACCGCGACGATGGCTGCAGCCAGCCCCTTGCGAAAATCCATCTTCACTATCCCGTGACCGATCCTGTTACCGCTTTCTCGCGCCAAGGCGCGATTCAGGCAAATGAAAGTTGCAGTCATCGTGGGATCATATCGCCCCGTAAGTCAGTCGGCCCATTCCCAGGGATTCGAGAACTGGCCCAGAACGCTGGCGACAGCGGCGTCTTCGACCGGGGCCGACTTCTGCAGCTGTGCGACAAGGCCGCGCTTCTTGTCCTCGATCACCTGGGCCACCCGCGCGGAAAGTCCGGCTCCGGCAAGGGCGGCATCGTAGGTCCGGATGATCGCGAGCCGCCGCAGGTCGGGCTTGAAGACCTTGCCCACGGCAGTCTTGGGCAATTCCGGAAGCACTTCCAGATACTTGGGCACTGCCGCGCGTTCGTGGATGTGCTTGGCAGCATAGGCCATCAGCTCATCCACCGTGGCCGAGGCACCTTTGACCAGTTCCACATAGACGCAGGGCAGCTCTCCGGCATGGGCGTCGGGCTGACCGATGGCCCCGACAAAGCCCACGGCCTCGTGCCCCATCAGGGCTTCCTCGATGAGTGCCGGATCGATGTTGTGGCCCCCCCGGATGATCAGGTCCTTGGCGCGCCCGGTGATGAAAAGGTAGCCCTCGGCATCCAGCCGCCCAAGGTCGCCGGTGCGCAGGAAGCGACCTTCCGCGAACAGCTCCTTGTTCTTGTCGGCTTCGGTGTAGGTCGATCCCTCGTAAACCCCGGGGTTCGAGATGCAGATCTCGCCCACCTCGTCCACCGCGCATTCGCGAAAGCCGATGGCCCCCTGCGAGGTCAGGATGCGGACCTGGGTATAGGGGAAGGGCAGGCCGACCGAACCGATCTTCTTGATCCCGGCCGGCGGGTTGATCGACACGAGACAGGTGGCTTCTGTCAGTCCGTAGCCCTCGATGATCTCGATCCCGGTTTCCTTCCGGAACCGGTTGTAAAGCTCGACCGGCAAGGGGGACGAGCCGGAGAAGGCGTTCTTCAGGCTGGAGATGTCGGCGTTCACCGGGCGCTGCATCAGGGCGGCAAGCGCCGTCGGCACGGTGATCATGTAGGTCACCTTGTAGCGCTCGATCAGCTTCCAGAAGTTGTCGAAGACACCCTCTCCGCGATAGCCCTGCGGGGTCGGAAAGACCACATGCGCGCCCGAGCCGATCATCGACATCAGGATCGGGTAGCAGGCGAAGACGTGGAACAGGGGCAGGGGGCACATCACGACGTCGGTCGACTTGAACAAGAGCGTCGAGCCGATCCAGCCGTTGTAGATCATGCCGCTGGCCTTGTGCTGGGCGACCTTGGGCATGCCGGTTGTGCCGCCGGTGTGGAAAAAGGCAGCGACGTGGTCTTCGGTCCGGTCGGCGAAGGTCAGCTTGTCAGCGGGCATCCGTGCCAGTTCGGCCTGGAAATCCTTGACGTTGGCGGTGTGCCGGACCGGGTTCTTCGGGCGGATCAAGGGCACGATGATCCTCTTGAGGCCCGACAGATACGGCACGAGGTCCACTTCCAGCACCGTCTTCACCGAAGGCGCGAACTGGACCGCCTCGCCGACTTTCTGCGCCAGATCGGTCTTGGGGAAAGCCTTCAGCGTGACCACGACCTTGGCGTTGGTTTCGCGCAGGATGGCGCTGATCTTTTCGGGTTCCAGGAGCGGGTTGACC
The DNA here is from genome assembly GCA_040385165.1 of Pseudomonadota bacterium. Taxonomy (GTDB): domain Bacteria; phylum Pseudomonadota; class Alphaproteobacteria; order Rhodobacterales; family Rhodobacteraceae; genus Tabrizicola. Next base: position 933,163 of record JAZKHX010000001.1, read on the forward strand.
GGGTTCACGATCCCGGCGACCGCCCCGCCCAGAAGGGTGACGGCGGTGTCCATCGCATTCGGCAGGATGAAGGCGACGACATCCTTTTCGCCCACGCCCAGCGAGCGGAACAGGTTCGCGGCCTGCGTCACCTGGGCGTGCAGCCCGGCCCAGGTCAGGGTGACCTTCTTCGTCTCGGGCCCGGACAGAAGCTGATAGCTGATCGCGGGCCTTTGCCCGTGCGCGGTCCTGGCGCGGGTCAGATACTCGTAGATCGACCGGGCCAGGCCCCTGTCGGCCAGAGGCATTTCAGCCTCGATCGCGCGCACGTCCGCTGCGGTGGCGAATGTCGACATCGGTTCCTCCCCAGGCCCGTTCTTCCCACGTCTCGTGCCCGCTGTTGTCTTCCGGGCTTGCGTCGAAGATGGGCGCGCGAGGCGCGTTTGTGAAGCCGGTTTGTCCTGACTTGAAGCCCGGAACGCTGCGTCAGACAGCCCCGTCGGTGAATTGCAGGCGGGCCAGCCGCGCGTAAAGCCCGCCTTCGGCCACCAGCTGGTCATGCGTGCCCTGCGCCACGATCCGGCCCTGGTCGAAGACCACGATCCGGTCGGCGCGCTTGACCGTTGCCAGCCGGTGCGCCACGACCAGCGTCGACCGCCCCTCGGCCAGCTTTTCCACCGCAGCCTGCACCGCACGTTCGCTTTCGGCGTCCAGTGCGCTGGTGGCCTCGTCCAAAAGCAGGATCGGCGCGTCGCGCAGGATCGCCCGGGCGATCGCCACGCGCTGCTTCTGCCCGCCCGACAGCATCACCCCGCGTTCACCAAGATAGCTGTCATAGCCCTGCGGCAGGGCGGCCAGAAAGTCATGCGCGGCGGCAGCCCTTGCGGCGGCCTCCACCTCGGCGTCGGTCGCGTCCAGCCGTCCAAAGCGGATGTTCTCGCGCGCAGAGGTCGCAAAGATCACCGGGTCCTGCGGCACCAGCGCGATGGCCTGCCGGAAATCGGCACGGCTCATGGCGGACAGAGACAGCCCGTCCAGCGTTATCTGCCCCGACTGCGGATCATAGAACCGCATCAGAAGCTGCAGGATCGTGGTCTTGCCCGCCCCCGACGGCCCGACCAGAGCCACGGTCTCTCCCGGTTTGACATGCAGGCTGACCCCGTTCAGCGCCGAGGCTTCGGGCCGCGCGGGATAGCGGAAGGACACGTCCCGGAACTGGATTTCGCCGCGAACCGGGCGGGGCAGGGCGACGGGGCGAAGCGGGTCCTGCACCGTGTCCTGCGTCCCGAGAAGCTCCACCAGCCGTTCGGTCGCGCCTGCGGCACGCTGCAACTCGCCCCAGATTTCCGACAGCGCCCCCACGGCGCCCGCCACCATCACCGCATAGATCACGAACTGGATCAGCGCGCCGACCGACATCACCTCGGCCCGCACATCCCGCGCGCCGACCCACAGCACGCCGACGATCCCGGCGAAGGTCAGGAAGATCACGATCACTGTCATCACCGCCCGCGTCTTGATCCGGGTCTTGGCCGACACAAAGCTCTTTTCGGTCACTTCGGCAAACTGGCCACGCGTCGCCCGTTCATGCGTGAAGGCCTGCACCGTCTGCACCGAGGACAGGGCTTCCGAGGCAGCCCCGGACGAGGCGGCGATCCAGTCCTGGTTCTCGCGCGACAGGGCCCGCAGCTTCCTCCCGAGGACCACGATCGGCACGATGATGGCCGGCACGATCAGAAGGACAAGCCCGGTCAGCTTGGCCGAGGTCAGGAACAACAGCACCAGCCCGCCCAAAAGGATCAGCACGTTGCGCAGCGCGACCGAAACCGAGGATCCGATGACCGACAGGATCAGCGTCGTGTCGGTGGTGATGCGGCTCAGGACCTCGCCGGTCAGGATGCGCTCGAAGAAGGCCGGCGACATGCCCAGCACCCGGTCGAACAGCGCCTTGCGGATGTCGGCCACCACACGCTCGCCGAGCCGGGTCACGAAATAGTAGCGCAAGCCCGTGCCCACTGCGAGCAGCCCGGCAATCGCCAGGGCCGCGCCGAAATACTTGTCCAGCAGGGCCGCGTTCGCGCTGTTGAACCCGTCCACCACCCGGCGCACTGCCAGTGGCAGAACTAGACTGACTCCGGCGGTCAGAATCAGCGCCAGCAGGGCCAGAAGTCCCAGACCGCGATAGGGCCAAAGGAAGGGGAGCAGCCCGCGCAGGGCCCCGACCCGTTTCGACTTCGGCCGATCCTCGACCGTCGAGCTGTCCGACATGCGCCTGCCTCTTCCAACGTCGGCCAAGGGTGTAGTCCGCCATGGCCAGCACCACAAGCGCCCGCGCCCGCCACAAAAGGCCACGGGGGGGCCTTTTCCCCGCCCGCGCCGCGTGCCACGGTTGCGCCATGACCGAGGTTCAGCGCTTCCCCGCCGAAGATGGTGCGATGCTTGCCTTCCGCGATGCGGGGCAGGGCCTGCCTTTGCTGTGCCTCCCCGGTCTGACCCGCTCGATGGCGGATTTCGATTACCTTGCCCCCCATCTGCCGCCGCTGCGCCTGATCCGGATGGACTACCGGGGCCGGGGGGACAGCGCCTGGACCGGGGCTGCAACCTACACGGTTGGGCAAGAGGCGCGGGATGCGCTGTCCCTTCTCGACCACCTTGGCGTGGCGAAGGCCGCGATCCTCGGCACCTCGCGCGGGGGGCTGATCGGGATGCTTCTGGGTGCCACCGCCCGCGACCGGGTGCTGGGTCTTTGCCTCAACGATGTCGGGCCCGAGATCAACCGCGACGGCCTTCAGCGGATCGCGGATTATGTCGGACGCCATCCCGCCGGACGCACCCGGGCGGAGTTTGCCGACCTTCTGTCGCGCAGCCCGGGCTTCGCAGCGGTGCCCATGTCGCGCTGGCTGGACGAGGCACGCAGGCTGTCGATCGAGACGCCGGAAGGGCTGCGCATTCCCTACGACCCTGCGTTGCGTGAGGCCTTCCTTGCCGCCGTCGACGGCCCGCCCGTCGACCTCTGGCCGCTGTTTGACGCGCTGCAGGGCCTGCCGCTGGCGCTGATCCGGGGGGCGAACTCCGATCTGCTCACCGCGGACAGCGTGCAGAAGATGCGCATGCGCCGCCCCGACATGGATTTTGCCGAAGTGCCGGACCGCGCCCATATCCCGTTTCTTGACGAACCCCCGGCGCTGGACCTGATCCGCCGCTTTCTGGTGGGCGTCGCATGACCGACATCGCCCTGATCGAAGCCGCCGCGCGCCGTCTGCAAGGGCACATCCGCCGGACGCCGCTTCTGAACGCGCCGCTTCTGGACCGCGTCGCGGGGCGCAGGGTCTACGTCAAGGCCGAATGCCTGCAAGTCACCGGCAGCTTCAAGGCCCGGGGGGGCTGGTCCGCCGTGTCGGCCCTGTCACCAGAAGCCCGGGCGCGTGGCGTAATCGCCTATTCCTCCGGCAATCATGCCCAGGGCGTCGCACATGCCGCCGCCCGGCATGGTGCCCCTTGCGTGATCCTGATGCCGTCCGACGCGCCGCAGGTGAAAATTGCCAACACCCGCGCCTACGGGGCCGAGGTCGTGCTTTACGATCGGGCGACCGGGGATCGCGATGCCATCGGGGCCCGACTGGCGGAGGGGCGCGGGCTGACGCTGATCAAGCCCTACGACGACGCCCGGGTGATCGCCGGGCAAGGCACTGTCGGGATGGAGATCGCCGAACAGGTGGCGAAGGCCGGGGTGACCGCTGCCGATGTGCTGGTCTGCTGCGGCGGTGGGGGGCTGTCGTCGGGGGTCGCCTTGTCGCTCGACGCCCATGCCCCGGGTCTGCGGGTCCGCACGGCCGAACCCCTGGGCTTTGACGACATGGCCCGCTCGCTGGCCTCGGGGACCCGGGAACGGAATGCCGCGATCTCCGGGTCGATCTGCGACGCGATCCTGACCCCCATGCCTGGAGAGCTGACCTTTCCGATCCTCTCCCGCCTTGCCGGTCCGGGGATCGTCGTCACCGACGATCAGGCCCTGCACGCCATGGCGCTGGCCTTCACCCACCTGCGCATCGTGCTGGAGCCCGGCGGTGCCGTCGGCCTTGCCGCCGCGCTGTTCGGCGAAGACCTGCCCGACACGGTCATCGCGGTGGCCAGCGGCGGCAATGTCGACCCCGAGACCTTCGCGCAGGCTCTGCGGCGGTTCGCGTGACACTGGTCTGGCTCGACGACCTGCGCCTGAACGCCGAGCTTGCCGGCCCCGCAACCGCTCCGCCTCTGGTCCTGATCCATGGCCTCGGCCTTGATCTGCGCCTGTGGGACGCGCTTCTTCCACGGCTGCGTAGCCGCACCCTGCGGCTGGACCTGCGTGGTCACGGCGGCTCGGACACGCCCCCTCCTCCATATGCCATGGGGGCGATGATCCGCGATGTCGAGCGGCTGATCAGCCATTTCGGCCTGGCGGATGCCGTTGTCCTTGGCGCAGGCGAAGGCGGGCTTATCGCGCAGGGGCTGGCGGTCAAGCGACTTGATCTCGTCCGGGCCATGGTCCTGACCGGGTCCGCCACCCGCTTCGCCAATCCTGCCGTGTGGGCGGATCGTCTGGCCCGCTTGCGCAACCATGGTCCCGACCTCGACGCGGACTGCGCGGCGCTGCTCGGCCCCCGCTGGCGCGACCTGCCCGAGACGGACCGCGTCCGGACCATGCTGGGCCATACCCGCCCGGACGGCCGGACGGGCTTTGCTTCCGCGGTGGCCACCGCCGATTTCTACCAGACGACGGCCACGCTGCGCCTGCCGACGCTGGTCCTTGCCGGTGCCGATGATCGCAAGACCCCTCCCGATCTGCAACGGGAACTGGCGGATCTGGTCACGGGCGCGACCTGTCAACTGATCCGGGGCGGCACCCATCTTTCCATGCTGAGCCAGCCGGACCGCTTTGCCGAGGCGCTGAACGGTTTCCTCAGCCGGATCGGCCACGTCTGACACTTGACGAACATCCGGTGAGCTCCTTTTGCCCAAAGGCGAAAGTTTTCTTGCACAAATCCCACTTCATCAAACCTTGCGGTCCTGCTGTCCCTGCATTTCTCGTGATCCAATCGCGTCACAGGCCCGTCGCTCCCGAAAGGTCGAACGCCCGACTTCCCGCCTAACTTGCTCTTTTGAGAAATACTCCACGCGGTATGCCGATGGTTTCGCCATCGGTTCAAGAAACCGGAGGCATGGGGGTGTGAAACCCCCGCCTCTCCGCCAGACAAGGGGCGCGGCCATGAAACTCAAGGACCTTGAAATCTTTGTCGTCGCGCCCCCGTTCCCCGGCTGGGGCGGGCGCTACTGGATCTTCCCGAAGCTCACCACCGACACTGGCGTCGTGGGCTATGGCGAATGCTATGCCTCGACGGTCGGCCCCAAGGCGATGCGGGCGGTCATCGAGGACGTCTTCGAGCGCCACATGGCCGGGGAAAATCCCGAAAATATCGAGCTGATGTTCCGCCGCGCCTATTCTTCCGGCTTCACCCAGCGCCCTGATCCGACGGTGATGGGTGCCTTCTCAGGCCTGGAAATCGCCTGCTGGGACATCCTCGGCAAAGCCCGCAACCGCCCGGTCTGGGCGCTTCTGGGCGGCCGGATGAATGACCGCATCCGCAGCTACACCTACCTTTACCCGGAACCGGGCAAGGAATCGGCCGCGTTCTGGGTCGATCCCGATGCCGCCGCCGAAGCGGCTGTCCGATTCATGAACGCGGGCTTCACGGCGGTCAAATTCGACCCCGCCGGTCCCTACACCATCCGCGGCGGGCATGAACCTGCCATGTCCGACATCACCCGCTCGGTCGAGTTCTGCAAGGCGATCCGCGCAGCGGTGGGCGACCGGGTCGACCTCCTTTTCGGCACGCATGGCCAGTTCACCACCCCCGGCGCCATCCGCATGGGCCGCGAGCTGGAGCCCTTCAACCCGCTTTGGTACGAAGAACCGATCCCGCCCGACAACCTTCTGGAATTCGCAGAAGTCGCGAGGTCCGTCCGCGTTCCGCTTGCGACCGGCGAACGGATGACGACCAAGGCCGAATTCGGCACCCTTCTTCGGGCCGGAGGCGTCAAGATCCTGCAACCGGCGCTGGGGCGGGTCGGCGGGATCTGGGAGGCGAAGAAGATCGCCGCCATGGCCGAGATCTTCAACGCCGAGATGGCCCCGCACCTCTATGCCGGGCCCGTGGAATGGGCCGCCAACGTGCATTTCGCCGCCTCGATCCCGAACCTGCTGATCGCCGAAACCATCGAGACCGGCGGGGCATTCCATCAAAAGTTGATCCGCAATTCGATCAAATGGGAGGACGGCTACATCATTCCCCCCGAAGCCCCCGGCCTTGGCATCGAGTTCGACGAGGACGTCGCCCGCGCCCATCCCTTCACCGGCACCGGTCTGCACCTGCAGATGCAGGAGGCCCCCTGCGACTACCGCCATGGCAATCGTTTCGAGGGCGGGGCGCCGTCTACGCCGACCTGACGACATCCTAATGGAAGAAATGGCGGGCCCAGGAGGACTTGAACCCCCAACCTCGGACTTAGAAGGTCCTTGCTCTATCCAGTTGAGCTATGAGCCCGCACGGCGTTGTTTTGGGCCAAGGCAAGGGATCAGGCAAGCATCTTCGTCATGAAGACCGAGTTCGGGTCCGGCCCGTAGCCCTCGAACGGCGGGCAGTCGAGGAAGCCCGCCCGTTCATACAGGCCGCGCGCCGCGACAAAGGTCGGCTGCACCCCGGTTTCCAGGCTGAGCCGGGCAAAACCGTCCGCCCGCGCCGCGGCGACCAGATGTTCCAACATCGCCTTCGACAGGCCGCGCCCGCGCGCCTCGGTCAGGACATGCATCGACTTGATCTCGGCGTGGGTCGCGTCGATCCGTTTGTAGGCACCCATCGCCAGAGCCACACCAGCATCGCGCAGGACGAAGAAGCGGATGCCGGGCGCTGCCAGCGCGCCCTTGTCCATCATGTGGATCGATTCCGGTGGCGTATCGGCGTGCATGTCCGCAGTGTGCCGATCGAACAGCAGCGACAGGTCAGCCGTCAGCGGATGCTCTTCGGCAATGATGACCGCCATTCAATGCGTCCAGGCACCCTTGCGGTCGGTCGCGAAATTCTCGCCATAGCCGCGTTGCCGGATCACGGCCTTGCGGACCTTCGGCTCGGCCAGGTCGAACTCCAGCCCTTTGTCGGCGGCATAGGCTTCGGCGGCCTCGCGGCTCTCGAACCGCAGCCGGACTTGGGCCTGGGTGTCCGACGACGAGGTCCAGCCCATCAGGGGATCGATCTCCCGCTCGGAGGCCGGGGTGAACTCCAGCACCCATTGCTGGGTCTTGGCGGTTCCGGACTGCATCGCGGTCTTGGCGGGCTGATAGATGCGGGCGCGCATGGGCTGCTCCTCGGTGCGTGACCCGTGTTATTCCGAAGCTTTCGGGAAAGCGCAAGCGCGAGATTGCGAAGAAAGGCCTGCCGGCCGGAGTCAGGGAGTGTGGGTGGGGTGGGATCTGACGCCAGCCGGCAGGTTCAGTTGCTGCTTGCCCGGTCACTGTGCCGGACCGGACGCGCCAGATCAACCCTAAGTTGCAAAGTCTGCCGAAAAAACTTCCCGGACATGCCCCCGGACATGACCCGGTGCGTCAGCCTGCGGTCCGGACCAGCTTGACGATCTGATACCGGTTGTAGGTGCGGAACGCCTCGGACGTCCGGCTCGTGCCCGTCAGCCGCTGCATCAGGTTTTCGCGTCGACTGCGGGACAGGAACAACCCGATGAACCGCGCCAGCGCCCAATGCGCGGCCGGACGCTGGTCGCGAATCTCGTCCGAGACCCGCGTGACCCCGTGGCCCAGGACGTTGAACAGCCGTTGCTCCAGGTCGATCGACGGCGCGACGGCGTCGGTGATGTCTTCCTCGGCAAGGACCGTGAAACCCGCCGGAGCCAGGGCCTCGCGGAACGCCGCAAGCGGATGGCCACCGCCCGGCTGCGGACCATGCGCAGCCCGACCCCGGTAGGCGTCGGTCCGGAAGCAGTCGGCAATCAGCACCTGCCCGCCGGGGGCCAGAAGCCGGGCACATTTCGGCAGGCTTTCGGTCAGCGGGATATACTGGAAGCTTTCCGAGAACAGGCAAAGGTCGAACGGTCCCTTCCCCTGATAGGCCTCGAACGTGCATTCTTGGACCACGGCCCCCTTCGCCGTTTCGCGGCAGCGCGCGGCAAGGAAGGGCGAGGGGACCACGATCTCGACCGAATGGCCAAGCGCGATCAGTTTCTTCGCCGTCTCGCCTGCTCCACCCCCGATATCGAGGATGCGCAGGGGGCCGTCCGGCAGATAGCCGAACAGCTTTGCCGTATAGGCGTCCTGCGCGGTCCGCAGGTTGCCTGCCGCGACCTCCAGCCCGGTCCACAGCCCGTAGTGCAGGTTTTCGGCCCCGGTCAGCCAGCGGATGAACGCCAGCCCTACATCCAGCCCCACGGCCCGCGTGTCGATCTTCTTGGTCATCACTCACCTCTGGTGGGCCGAGCCTTAGCCGCTTGGCCCGCGTTCGGCAACGGTTTCGCCGATCCCCGCGGATCGCCGCTTGAACTGGAACAAAAACGGATCAAATCTGGTGGGCTCGCCGACTCGCCCCAGTCCCCCGACCTGCCAAGGACGTGCCCGATGCCGCACAACAACGCCAACGCCGTGACCGAACGCCCGGGCGTCCTGACCAAGCCCAAGCTGGAAGGCGGTCGGAAGTTCGTGCTGTCCACCCCGTTCCAGCCTGCGGGCGACCAGCCCACCGCGATCAAGGAGCTGACCGCCGGGGTGAATGCGGGCGAGCGGGACCAGGTCTTGCTGGGGGCAACCGGCACCGGCAAGACCTTCACCATGGCCAAGGTGATCGAGGAAACCCAGCGCCCGGCGATCATCCTTGCGCCCAACAAGACCCTCGCCGCGCAACTCTATGGCGAATTCAAGGGCTTCTTCCCGGAAAACGCCGTCGAATACTTCGTTTCCTACTACGACTACTACCAGCCCGAGGCCTATGTCGCCCGCACCGACACCTACATAGAAAAAGAATCGCAGATCAACGAACAAATCGACCGGATGCGCCACTCGGCCACCCGGGCGCTGCTGGAACGCGACGACGTGATCATCGTCGCCTCCGTCTCCTGCATCTACGGCATCGGCTCGGTCGAGACCTATTCGGCGATGACCGTCGACCTGATCGTCGGCCAGCTGTACGATCAGCGCAAGGTGATGGCCGATCTCGTCGCCCAGCAGTACCGCCGCCTCGACACCGCCTTCCAGCGCGGGGCCTTCCGGGTGCGGGGCGACAGCCTTGAGGTCTGGCCCGCCCACCTGGAAGACCGTGCGTGGCGCTTTTCCTTTTTCGGGGAAGAGCTTGAGAGCATTACCGAATTCGACCCCCTGACCGGCGCCAAGACCGACACGTTCGACAAGATCCGCATCTACGCGAACTCGCACTACGTCACCCCCCGCCCGACGCTCCAGCAGGCGATCAAGGGCATCAAAGATGAACTCTTCCACCGGCTCAAGCAGTTGCAATCCGAAGGAAAATTGCTGGAAGCCCAACGCCTGGAACAGCGCACCAACTTCGACCTCGAAATGCTTGAGGCGACAGGCTCTTGCGCCGGGATCGAGAACTATTCGCGCTACCTTACCGGCCGCGCGCCGGGCGAACCGCCGCCCACGCTGTTCGAATTCATCCCCGACAACGCCATTGTTTTCGCTGACGAATCCCACGTCTCGGTCCCGCAGATCGGCGGCATGTACAAGGGCGACTTCCGCCGCAAGTTCACCCTGGCTGAACACGGCTTCCGCCTGCCCAGCTGCATGGACAACCGCCCCCTGAAGTTCGAGGAATGGGACGCCATGCGCCCGCAATCCGTCTTCGTCTCGGCCACCCCCGCCGCTTGGGAGATGGAGCAGACCGGCGGCGTCTTCACCGAACAGGTCATCCGCCCCACCGGCCTGATCGACCCCCAGGTCGAAATCCGCCCGGTCGAGATGCAGGTCGATGACCTTCTGGACGAGATCCGCAAGGTCGCCGCCCGCGGACTGCGGACGCTGGCGACCGTCCTGACCAAGCGCATGGCCGAGGATCTGACCGACTACCTGCACGAACAGGGCATCCGGGTGCGCTACATGCACTCCGACATCGACACCATCGAACGCATTGAAATCCTGCGGGATTTGCGGCTGGGGGCCTTCGACGTGCTGGTCGGGATCAACCTTCTGCGCGAAGGCCTCGACATCCCTGAATGCGGGCTGGTCGCCATTCTGGACGCCGATAAGGAAGGCTTCCTCCGCTCGGAAACCTCGCTGATCCAGACCATCGGCCGGGCTGCCCGAAACTCGGAAGGCCGGGTGATCATGTATGCTGACCGCATGACCGGCAGCATGGAACGCGCCATCGGCGAGACCAACCGCCGCCGCGAAAAGCAGGTGGCCTATAACGTGAAACACGGTATCACGCCGGAAACCGTGCGGAAGAACGTCGAGGATGTCCTGTTCGGGACATGGGAGGGCGACACCGATCAGGCGCGGATCACGACGAAAATCGACAAGCCGATGGTCGGCAAGAATCTCGCCGCCCACCTTGACGCGCTGCGCCTGCAGATGCGCAAGGCCGCCGAGAACCTGGAGTTTGAGGAAGCCGCCCGTCTGCGGGATGAGGTGAAACGGCTGGAGGCGGTGGAACTGGCCGTGGCCGACGACCCCTTTGCCCGGCAGGAGGTGATCGAAGAGGCGGTGGAAGATGCGGTGAAGATGGCCGGTCGGTCCACGGCCGGGCGGGCGGGACAGCGGGGCGGCAAGCGGAGCAGGGGGCGGGGGTAGGATGGAGTTCCACCCCACCAGTGCCATCCCTTGCCCCCGATTCGCCCCGCAGGGTCATCGCCCCGATGTCTTCCCCGCCGGAAGATGGAATGAAGACGCATGGAAGACGATTGACCTGTGCGGAACCTCCAGGATTAATGGAGCTTTCCCAATGACTTGGGACGCTCTTGCGGCCCTCGGATCAGAAAACCTCCGTCACCTCGTACATCACCGGCTCGAACCCCCGGCAGAGGTCGTTGATCTTGCGGTTCCGCTCTCGCATTTCGGGCGTCCGGAGCATGGCCTGGTAATCCTCGCGCCGCGCCCATTGGCTGTAGTTGCAGATCCGCGTCCGGGCGTCGTTCATGTGCAGTCCCGCCGCAATGAACCCCGGCTGATGCCGGATGCAGTCCCGATAGGCCGCCTCCAGCGCCTCGACCAGGTCGAAGGCCATCGCGGGCGTGGTCTCGAAGGTCGTGATGACGGTTTGTCCTTGGAAATCCTTGACAATCTGCGGCATGTCGTCCTCCCTTTGTCCGGCAAGGATGCCATGAACGGGGACCAAAGGCATGAAGTTTCTCGATCCCAATGACCCGTTCTTCCGCCACGCCTGGGTGCGATGGGTGTCGGTGATCCTGCCGGTCGGCTGGGGGCTGATGGAGTTTTTCTGGCTCGGCTCGCCGTTCTGGGGCGTCCTGTTCCTGGGCGCCGGGGCCTATGCCGGATACATGCTGTTCTTTCAACGCAACGGCTAATCCGTCCACGTCGGCTGCGGCAAACCAAGTGCTTCGGGGTTCGCCAGGTAGACCGCGCCAAGTATCAGAACTGCAACGACAATCACCGCAAGCCCGATCTTCCAGACCGACCAGGGCCGTTCGCCCTGCACTTCGCCGGTCTGGCCGTTGACCAGAAACCTGTAACTTTTCCCGTTGTACTTGTAGGCCGCCATCCAGATCGGCAACAGGATGTGCTTGAACGTCTCGTCCGACCAGTCGGTGTTCACATCATGGATGCGCTGCTCATCCCCGCCGATGTCGCGACGCACGTCCTCGCGGATAACGTCCGACATGCGATCCTGCGCTTCGCGCCAGCCATCTGCCAGGGCCACCGTATAGCCCTCGGCCTGAAATCCGGCCAGGAATTCCGGGCTGTAGGCCGTCAGCGTGCCAAGATCCCAGGGTGTCAGCTCGCTGCCCAGCCGCTCGGGCAGGCTGCGTGAGGCCATCACCAGCGCGTCGTCAAAGTCCCGGGCAACCCGGCCCGACGCTGAATACCACCGCGTATGCCGGACCTGTTCCTGCCGCTGTTCCGTCCTTCCGTTGACGCGGACACTGACCATCCGGGTTTCATAGTAATACTCGCCACGCTCGCCCGAATAGCGGCTGTCCGTGTCGGCGTCGAAGGTCCAGAACGGAACATAGATCCCGGTCAGCGCGCGGCCCTTGCGGGCGTATTCCAGCAGCGTCCCGGGCGCGAACCAGAGGCTGCCCATCCACTTGATCATCGCGCCCCGCGCTTGCGCTTCGGTCAGGACGAAGGGCACCAGCGCCTGCGGCTTGATCAGGCGCTGGGTGCCGGTGTCCAGCACGACCGGAGTGTCACAGAACGGGCATGTGGTGGCATAGGTCGCGTCGGTGATCTCGATCCTGGCACCGCAGTTCGGGCAAGTTGTCGTCCGCACCTCGACCATGTCCGCGCCTGACAGGTCGTCCCGCAATCCGCGAGCCAGAGCAAGCTCTTGCAGGGCACGCTCCCGCGATTGCGGCGAGGCTGCGGGGATCTCCTGAACATAGCCGCAGTTGTCGCATTTCAGGCTGCTCTGGTCCGGCGCATAGCGCAGCTGCGCGCCGCATTGCGGACAGGGCCAGCGGTATTCGTTCTGCGGCATGGCTACGGTTTTGGCGGCGGCGGCGGGGGCACCTGATCAAGCAGCCGCGCGAGGTCGGTTTCGGCGGCCATCTTCCAGCCGTCCTGAGCAGCGGTCCAGACCATCGTCGCGCGGGTCAGGCGACCCTCGGCGGCCAGCCGCGCAAGATCGGCTTCGGCAAAGGGGCCGCTTGTGGCTCCATCCACCGCCAGATGCCAAGCCTTTTGGGCAGGCGCTGGCGGAGGTGGCGGAGGCGGCGGGGCAGCGGCTGCCACCGGCGGCGACCCCCATGGCCCCATGTTCTGCGCCATCCCGGCACCCATGCCCATGCCCATCCCGGCCCCCATGGCCGAGCCCATGGCGCTGCCCGGCTGGCTCATGCTTTCGGCCGCGTTGAACTGCATGTAGCGGTTCAGGTCGCCGACCACCCCCATCGAGGTGCGCTTGTCCAGCGCCTTTTCCACCTCTTCCGGCAAGCTGATGTTTTCGATGTAGAATTCGGGAATAGACAGGCCATATTCTCCAACCTGGGGCGCTATCGCATTGGCGATGATCTTGCCCAGGTCGGCGGTGTTCGCCGCCATGTCCAGAACCGGAATGCCGGATTTGGCCAGCACCTGCGACGCCGACTGCACGATCACGTTGCGGATCTGGAAGCTGATCTCGTCCGAGGTGAATTCCCCATCGGTGCCGACGACTTCCTGGATGAACTTGCCCGGATCGCTGACCCGCATCGAATAGGTCCCGAACGCGCGCAGGCGGATCGGGCCGAATTCGGGGTCGCGGGCCATGATCGGGTTCTTCGTGCCCCATTTCTGGTCGTTGAACCTTGTGGTGTTGACGAAATAGACCTCGGACTTGAACGGGCTCTGAAACCCGCTGGCCCAGTTCTGCAAGGTGGTCAGGATCGGCATGTTGTTGGTCTCAAGCTGATAAAGACCGGGCTGGAACACGTCGGCCAGCTGGCCTTCGTGGATGAAGACCGCGGCCTGGCCTTCGCGCACGGTCAGCTTGGCACCGTATTTTATCGCCTGGTCGCGACGGTCGAATCGCCAGACCATCGTGTCGCGGGTGTCATCCAGCCACGAGATGACGTCAATGAATTCGCCCTTGAGGAACTCGAAAACCATGGTGAAGCCCTTTGTTTGGGGTCAACTTTCGCCGCCGATCAGCCGGCGTGCAAGCGAGAAGACGATGGGGCGCGCTTCCGCTGCGGACATGCCGGGGCGCAGCTCGCGGCTGTAGAGGATGCGCAGCAGAAGCTCGTCCTGGTCGGTCAGCAGCGCGAATTCCTCGTCGTCGTTGAAGATCGAGGGGCGCGCGCGCGGGGAATCGTTTGGCAGGCCGAGGCCCTGCGTCAGTTCCTCGTGCAGGCAAGACAGGCGCAGAAGGTCTGGATGCTCGGACCGGATCACCGCGAAGGCGCGGGTGTAAGCCCCGGAATTTCCTTCGGCCAGCGCGTAGACCAGGCAATAGGTCGTGCGTGGCATGCCGGTGATACCGGCGACCTCGCCGACGCCAAGACCCGGCAGGGTGGCCCGGACCGTGGGGCCCAAAGCCTCGCGTTCATCCTCGGACACGATGTAGATGAAGAAGTTCGGCGCGCGGTCGTCGACCGACATCGGGTGCCCGGTGATCCGGGAGAGCCGGCCGACAAAGCTAGCAATGCGCGCACGGTCGGTCGCTTGCTGCTCGGGCGGCACACTTGCGCCAAAGCGGATACCGACCCGGACGGGGCCTTCCCAGCGGCGCAGGATGCTTTCGGTTTCATCGCGGACGAACCCGCCGTTTCCCCGGCGATACTCGTCGAACAGCGCGATCCGCAGGAAGTTCTCGGCCAGCACCCGGTCGGTGACCGGAATATCGCCGCCACCGTCGGACCGCAGCATGCCCTGCGCAAGAAGCGCCTGCTGGACCTGAGCGTAATAGGCCGATGCGGCAGCACTTTTCGCTGTGGGCGCCATCACGGGCACCGGCTCCGGACCAGGTTGCGGAGCCAGGTCGCCCCCCGGAACGGTGGCGATGCACCCCCCAAGGAACAGGCCTCCGGCGAGCGCCAGGGCCGCCTTGACAGTTCGTCCTTTGGCCATCCCCCGCCCGCCGCCTCAGGAGGCCGTTGCCGCGGGGGCCGCCGGACGGGCCCTTGCGGCCGCAAGCGCGTCGCGCAGGTCCGCCTCCATCTTCACAAGTTCCGCCTCGGCGGCAGCGCGGCGGGCCTTGCCTTCATCGGCGATGGCAAGGCTTTCGTTGATCGTCGCGATCAAGGTCGCATTGGCGGCCTTCACCGCTTCGATGTCGAAGACCCCGCGTTCCATTTCCTCACGGACCACCTTGTTTGCGGCCTGCAGATTCTCGGCATTGGCCTTCAGCAGCTCGTTCGTCAGGTCACTGGCATCGCGCACCGCCTCGGCGGCCTCTTTCGATCGCTGGATCGTCACGGCCTGGGCAAGCTGCGTCTCCCACAGCGGCACGGTGTTGACGAGGGTCGAGTTGATCTTGGTGACGAGGCTCTTGTCGTTTTCCTGCACCAACCGGATCGAGGGCAGGGACTGCATCGTTACCTGCCGGGTCAGCCGCAGGTCGTAGACCCGGCGTTCCAGATCGTCGCGGGCAGCGCGCAGGTCGCGCAGTTCCTGTGCGCGGATCATCTGATCAGCCTCGGCAGCCTTCGCGACCTCGGCTTCCTTGTCGGGAATGGTCACTGTGTCCGTCTCGGTCAGCTTTGCCTCGCCCGCCGCAATGTAGAGCGCCAGTTCGCCATAGAACGTCAGGGTCTTCTCATACAGCACGTCCAGGCTCTTGATATCCTTGAGCAAGGCATGCTCATGGGTCAGAAGCTCGCCGGTGACTTTGTCGATCTGGCTTTGCACGTCCTCATATTGCGCGACGAATTCGGCGAAGGGCGCTGCACGGCCCAAAAGCCTTTCCCACCAGCTGGCCTCGCGGCGCAGATCCAGCTCTTCGGCGGCAAAGCCCCGGATGGTGGTGACGATCTTGCGAAGACTGTCCCCCGCAGGCCCCACGTCCTTGTTCCTCACGTCCTGCAGCATGGCCTGGCTGATCACCTGCAATTCGGACTGCGCGGACGAGCCGAAGGAGATGATCGACTGCGTGCTGGTCAGGTCGACCTCAGCCATCCGCTTGCGGATCGCCTCGGCCTTGTCGGCGGGGGCGGCTTCCAGCGCCACGACTTCGGCCATCGGTTCAGGCAGGATCACGGCGGTGACCTTCTCGACCTCGGTCAGAAGGGCGGCGGCATTGGCTTGGACGGTCTCGGACATGGGCATTCCCCTTGGGGTTCAATGGTCAAGCTTCAGGCGGTCGCGCAGGACAGAGATTTCCACGTCCAGATCGCTGCGGCTGTTGGTTAGGAAGGTCTTGGTCTTTTCCGCAAAGGTCGTCTCCAGATCGGCCAGAAGCGCCTCGTAGTCGGCGCGCGTGGCGGGGTCGCGGGACCGGGCATAGTGATCGGCGAATTTCACCGTCGCGTCGCGGGCCCCCATCAGATAGACGGACATGTACTTGCGTGCCGCCGTCAGGTCGCCCGGATCGGCCTCGATGGTGCGGAACAGGGTCCGGGCGGCGGCGGTGAACTGCTCGACGCGACGCTCCAGCGCAGGGTCGCGGGCGCGCAGGATCGCGTCCTTCATTCCGGCAAGATAGCTTTCGCCTTCCTCGACGGCATTGGCCACCCGGCCGGTCTGGAAGGCGTCCAGCCCCTCCATGCCCTTGTCCGCCATCGGGTCCAGCCCGAACGCCCCCAGATGCAGCCCCGCCCCGACCAGGGCGTAAAGCGCAGGGTAGACCAGTCCCTGACCGGCGATCACGCCCCCGAGTGCCAGCGCGGCCCCTGTCAGGACTGCCCCTGCCAGCTTGCGCGGAAAGGCGGGACGGCGCGCCAGCTTGCGGGCGTCGAAGGCGGCTTCGGCCCGCAGGCCCTCGCGGGTCAGCCACGCGGCCAGGATGACCAGCCCCCCGGCGGACAGGCCCATGAGCATCTCGCGCGGGCCGTCACCGAAGGCCGGAAACAGGAACAGGAAAGCCGTCAGAAACAGCACGTTCGCCCGCCAGAGCCCCTTGGGCGCTGCTTCGGTGGGGACCGCGACACCCGTGTCCCTGCGCGACCCCTGTGGCGAGAATTTCCCGCCAAACCGTTCGGCCATCAGACGCCCCCCGACCAGGCCACATAGGCCATGAGGGCAACGAGCAGGGTCAGCGACAGGGTCCTCAGTCCGGTTCCCGACATGGCGCGACCTCCCGCATTCCGACGTGGCTCCGACCTTAGCCGATGCCTGTGTCCCATGCCAGCGGCCCCGGGGGGGAATCGGCGGCATTCTTCCCCCCCCGCCGGGGTGCGACGCGGTCGGGGTCGCTGACTTGCGTGGAATCGGCGAAGAGCGCAGGCTTCAGGAATTGGAATGGCTTTTTTGATGACGTGACCCTTTTCGGAAGGGACAGCCATGCAGGATACCGAAAGCAACGCCAGCACGGACAGCAAAGGCAGGCGCGGCGAGGAACGCGCCTGGGCGGCGCATATGGCCGGTCTTCGGGCGAGCTATCATCGGCACCTCGTCCAGCACCCCGACAAGGCCAACCCGCGCATCGAGGCGTTCCTGGCCCCCGGTATCACGGACAAGCCCGAGAACTGGCGCAACTGGGAGATCCCCAACGAAATCGAGATCCTGCTGGTGCAGATGAAACTCGGTCCGGATCTGGACGTGGCACTCGACAGCGCCTTCCTGACCGCCGAGAAGATATCGGTGCCGTCCTTTGCGGTCCTGAACAAGCGGCGGGACGGCACGAAGACCGACGAAGACAAGCAGGCCCTGCTGGCCAAGCTCTTGCGCGACACCCACAGCCGCTATGCCGAACGGCGGTCGGAACGGGCCGAGCGGCGCGTCGTGGCTTGGCGAATGGCAATGCTGGGTGGCGGTGTGGCGCTTGGATTCGTCGGCCTCTTCCTGGCACTCGGAGCAGAGATAATCTTCGCAAGCCCTCTGTCGATCGGTCTGGGCCACTTCGCATTTCAGAAATACAATCTTGTTGTCTGTATTTTCTTCGGCTTTCTGGGGGCGTTTCTTTCGCGGCTGATGGCATTTCACAGCACGTCGGGCGATCTCTCGGTCGAGGATCTCCTGGGCGGATATGCCTGGCATTTCCTGATGGTTCGCCTGCTGGTCGGGGCGTTTTCCGCCCTCGTTCTCTATCTGGTGATTTCGGCGGGCCTGCTTGGCGGCGAACTTTTCCCCGAACCGGTTGCAGGCGGCGGGTTCGGTCAACTTTGGGTCTGGTATGAAGAATTCGGCTACTCCGGCCCCTCGGCCAACTTTGCCAAGCTGATCGTCTGGTGCTTCATCGCCGGGTTTTCCGAGCGCTTCCTGCCCGACAGCCTGTCGGCGCTGGAAGCGAAAAGCCGGGGTTGACGCTCAGCCCTTCTTCGGGCCGCCGGGGCGCGGGGCGGGCCGGGCCGGACGGCCAGCCGCGGGGCGTTCGACGGATTTGCGGGCCGGCGCGCGCGTGGCCTTCTGCCAGGTTTCTGACAGCTGCTTCAACCCTTCGCCAGGCTTCAGCGTCTTGCGACCGGCTTTGCCGGGTGCATCACTCTCGACCGGTCCCGTTGCCCCGGTGCGTGCCCTGGAAGCCGGTTTCGGTGCCAGCTTGCGGACGGGCTTCGGGGCCGCGCCGTCCTCGCTCAGACCCAGTTGCTCGCGCAGGACGCGAGGCTTCACTTCCTCGACCTCGCCCGGTTCCAGCTCGTTCAGCCGGAACGGGCCGTAAGAGATCCGGATCAGCCGGTTCACGGTCAGCCCGATATGGGTCATCGCGCGCCGGATCTCGCGGTTCTTGCCCTCGCGCAGGCCCACGGTCAGCCAGGCGTTCGCGCCCTGATGCCGGTCCAGCTTGACGTCCATGCCGAGAAACCTTTCGCCCTCGACGGTCACGCCCTTGCGCAGCGGTTCCAGGTCCGGGTCGGTCGGGTTGCCCTTGACGCGGACCCGGTACTTTCGCAGCCATCCGGTCGAGGGAAGCTCCAGCCGACGCTTCAGTTCGCCATCGTTGGTGAGAAGAAGCAGGCCCTCGGAATTGAGGTCGAGGCGGCCCACCGACATCACGCGGGGCATGTCTTCGGGCAGATGGTCGAACACCGTGTCGCGGCCCTTTTCGTCGGAGGCGGAGGTCACCAGGCCCTCGGGCTTGTAGTAAAGCCAGAGGCGCGGGGGTTCGGGTTCGCCTACAGGTTCGCCCCTGACGGTGATCTTGTCCCTTGGGGTCACGTTCAGGGCGGGGGAGGTGATGGTCTTGCCGTTGACCTTGACCTCGCCCAGCTCGATCAGCCGCTCCGCCTCGCGACGTGACGCGATGCCGGCGCGGGACAGGACCTTGGCGATCCGCTCGCCTTCCGGGGTGTCGGCCTTTTCGGGGGCTTCGGGCTTTTCTTTTCCGGTCATGGCCATCATCCTTCGGGCCAGGGTGGCCGGGGGACCAAGGATATTGAAGCTGGGATGAAAGAGCAACGCGAAGGGTTCACGTCGTTCATGGCTGCCGCCCTTGACGAGGCGCGCGCGGCGGCGTCGCGGGGCGAGGTTCCCGTGGGCGCGGTGATCGTCCGCGAGGGTCGCGTCGTCGCCCGTGCCGGGAACCGGACGCGCGAACTGGCGGACCCGACCGCCCATGCCGAGATCCTGGCGATCCGCGAAGCGTGCCGGGTTCTGGGGTCGGAGCGGCTGACGGGGCACGACCTTTATGTGTCGCTGGAACCCTGCCCGATGTGCGCGGCTGCGATCAGCGCGGCGCGGATCGGGCGGCTGTATTATGGGGCCTCCGACCCGAAGTCGGGCGGGGTTGCCGTGGGCGCGCGGGTGTTCTCGCATCCCCAGTGCCACCACGTCCCGCAGGTCTATGACGGGATCGGGGCGGGGGAGGCGGAGGCGCTGTTGAAGGAGTTCTTCGCGGGCAAACGCGGGTAGTGTCCACGGTGGACACTCCATGATAATTGAATTATTTCAATGACATGGTTGCGAACGTTAGGGATTTGGCAAGGTTTGCGCCCGCACGCTGTCCAACTCCCGTCGGCGTAGTCTGGCGGACTGTGCCTTCAGATGCGGATCGGGTCCAGCACTTGCGGTTCGATCACCTCGATCCCCGGGGGCAGGCCCGCTTTCAGGACGCTGGCGTCCTGGGCCAGAAGGCCGAAGGTCCGGTAGTGGCAGGGGATCACCCAGCGGAAGTTGAACCACTTTCGCGCGGCCCAGGCGGCGCGCTCCATGTCCATCGTGTAGTGCCCGCCGCAGGACAGGATGCCGATGTCGGGCTGGTGGAACTCGGCCATCCAGGCCATGTCGGCCATGATGTCGGTGTCGCCCGACAGGTAGATCGTGTGGCCTTCGCCCGCGATCATGAAGCCTGCCGCCGAGCCTGCCGGGAGGAGGCCCTTGTCCCCGAAGTCGATGCTGGAGGAATGGACGGCGTTGACCATCGTCACCTTCGCCCCATCCAGCATCAGAGTGCCGCCCTTGCCGAAGCCGACCGTCTCGACGCCCTGGCCGTTCAGCCATTCCGAGACTTCGTGGATGCAATGCACCTTGATCCCCAGCTTGCCCGCCAGACGCGCCGCATCCGAGGCGTGATCGCCATGGGCGTGCGTCAGCAGGATATGGGTGGCACCCTGCACAGCCGCGTCTTCCGACCCGGCGGGGAACATCGGATTTCCGGTCAGCCAAGGGTCGACCAACAACACCGCTTGTTCGATTTCGATGCGAAAGCCGGAATGGCCGAGCCAGGTGATCTGCATGGGAAGCTCCTGTCGTTGTGCGGCATGCAGCTTCGGGACTGGGTGTAACGGTGACAATCGGCACGGCGGCGATGGGCGGCATTCCGCCATTTGCGGGCCTGCGCTTGCGGTGCTTGCGGGACGGGGCGGGGGCGGCTAAACGGGGCGAAATCCAGCGGAGAGCCCCATGGCCATTGACATCGACACTGCCCGCAAGGTGGCAAAGCTGGCCCGGATCAGGGTCGAGGAAGCCGATCTGCCGAAGCTGGCAGGGCAGCTTTCCGGCATCCTGGGCTTCATGGAAGAGCTGAACGAGGTCGATGTGACGGGCGTCGAACCGATGACCTCGGTCACGCCGATGCGGTTGAAGCGGCGCTCGGATGTGGTGACGGACGGGAATATTCAGGCGGCGGTGCTGAAGAATGCGCCGGACGCGCGCGAAGGCTTCTTTGCGGTGCCGAAGGTGGTGGAATGAGCGCGAATACATGGACCATCGCCGCCGCGCGCGATGCGCTGCGCAAGGGAGAGATTTCGGCGGTTGATCTGACGATGTCCTGTCTGACCGCGATTGATGCCGGCGATGCGCTGAACGCTTTTGTCCACAAGACGCCGGAGATTGCGCTGGAACAGGCGCGGGCGGCGGATGCGCGGCTGAAGGCGGGGGGTGCCCCGGCGATGTGCGGCATTCCGCTGGGGATCAAGGATCTGTTCTGCACCAAGGGGGTGCCGTCGCAGGCGGCGTCGAACATCCTGAAAGGCTTCAAGCCGGAGTATGAGTCCACCGTCACCTCGAAGCTGTTCGACGCGGGCGCGGTGATGCTGGGCAAGCTGAACATGGACGAATTCGCGATGGGCTCGTCGAACGAGACCTCGGCCTATGGCAATGCGGTCAACCCCTGGCAGCGCAAGGGGTCGAACGTGCAGCTGACGCCGGGGGGGTCCTCGGGTGGGTCGGCCAGTGCGGTCGCTGCGGACCTGTGTCTGGCGGCGACGGGGACGGATACCGGGGGGTCGATCCGGCAACCGGCGGCCTTCACCGGGATCGTCGGGATCAAGCCGACCTATGGCCGGGTCAGCCGCTGGGGCGTGGTGGCGTTCGCGTCGTCGCTGGATCAGGCCGGGCCGATGACCAAATCGGTGCGCGACGCGGCGATCATGCTGACGGCGATGTGCGGGCATGATCCGAAGGATTCGACAAGTGCCGACATTCCGGTGCCGGATTTCGAAGCGGCGCTGACCGGGGACATCCGGGGCCGCGTGATCGGTATCCCCAAGGAATACCGCATGGACGGTATGCCGGAGGAGATCGAGGCGCTGTGGGCGCGGGGCATCGAGATGCTGCGCGATGCGGGCGCGGTGGTGCGGGACATCAGCCTGCCGCATACCAAATATGCGCTGCCCGCCTATTATGTGATCGCGCCGGCCGAGGCGTCGTCGAACCTCGCCCGCTATGACGGGGTGCGCTATGGCCACCGGGCCAAGCTGGCGCAAGGCGACGGGATCACCGAGATGTATGAAAAGACCCGGGCCGAGGGGTTCGGGCCGGAAGTGCAGCGCCGGATCATGGTCGGGACCTATGTGCTGTCGGCGGGGTTCTACGACGCTTATTACAACCGCGCGCGCAAGGTGCGGGCCCTGATCAAGCGCGACTTCGAGGGGGTGTTCGCGGATGGGGTGGATGCGATCCTGACCCCGGCTACTCCGTCCGCGGCCTTCGGCCTGGGCGAGATGGCGGATGCTGACCCGGTGAAGATGTATCTGAACGACGTCTTCACGGTGACGGTGAACCTTGCGGGGCTGCCCGGGATCTCGGTTCCGGTGGGGCTGGACGGGCAGGGCCTGCCGCTGGGGCTGCAGCTGATCGGGCGGCCCTGGGACGAGGCAGAGTTGCTGAATTACGCACATGTGTTGGAAAGCCGCGCGGGCTTTGTGGCCAAAGCGGAAAAATGGTGGTAATGGGCCGCAAAACGCACCCATCGAGGCACTGATGAGCCGTACTTATTCCCCTGCTGCTGGCGCCGTACTGACTGCGCTGTTGCTTGCCGCCTGCACGCCCACGACGCCGAACAGTGGGGCGGGCGTGGGCTTCCAGGACTACAACAGCTACATCCGTGGCGCAGCACCTGCCCCGGCTGGGGCTCCGGTGACGGTGCCGCCACCCGGCGGGGCCTTTGATCCGGCTGCCGCAGCGGCGGCCATCGATCGGGCGCAAGGCGTGGCGGCTCCGGCTGGGACGCCGACCGTGGCTGGGACGCCGACCGTGGCTGCGACCCCGACGGTGACTCCGCTGCCGACCGACAGTTCGGCCCGCCCGCGTGGTGGTGCCCCGGCCGGGATCAAGGAAGAATCGGGCGAGGTCGCGGGCAATGCCGGCATCTCGGACGAGCAGGATTTCAGCGCCGTTTCGGCGCGGGAGACAATCGAAAGCGACAAGGAACGCATCGCCCGGAACCGGGCGGAATATGTCGTGGTCCAGCCGAAGGACCTGCCGCAGCGCCCGGGCGACACCGGGCCGAACATTGCGGAATTCGCCTTGGCCACCAAGCATGCGCCGGGCGTGCAGATGTACAAGCGTTCCGGACTGGGCATCCGCGACGTGAATGCGGCCTGCGGCAAGTATTCCTCGCCCGATCAGGCGCAGCAGGACTTCCTGTCGAAGGGCGGGCCGGACCGCGACCGCCTCGGCGTCGATCCGGACGGGGACGGTTTCGCCTGTTCCTGGGATCCGCGCCCGTTCCGCACCGCGTTGCAGTGAGCCTGAGCCACCCCTCGCCGAACTTTGGCGAGCGGCGGGGCGGGGGCCGGGTCGACATGGTCGTGCTGCACTATACGGCCATGGCCAGTTGCGCCGAGGCGCTGGAGCGGCTGTGCGATCCTGCGGCGGAGGTTTCGGCGCATTACCTGATCGACGGGGACGGCACGGTCCTGTCCTTGGTGGACGAGGCCGCTCGGGCCTGGCACGCGGGCGCCGGGGAATGGCGTGGCGCGGGGGATGTGAATTCGCGGTCGATCGGGATCGAGCTGGCGAATACCGGGGCCGAACCCTTTGCCGAAGCGCAGATGGCGGCGCTGGAACGGCTTCTGGCGGACCTCATGGACCGCCACGCCCTGCCACCCGATGCGGTGATCGGCCACAGCGACATGGCCCCAGCCCGAAAGGGCGATCCCGGTGCGCGCTTCGACTGGCGGCGGCTGGCGGTTCAGGGCCTGTCCGTGTGGCCCGAGATGGCCGAGCCGGGAGATTTCGGTGCCGATCTGCACGCCTTCGGCTATCCCGAAGCTTCGCCCGAAACCCTGCTGACAGCCTTCCGCCTGCGGTTCCGGCCCTGGGCTACGGGGCCGCTGGATGACACGGACCGGGCGCTGGCGGCGGGACTGCGGCGCTTTCGTGGTTGACGCAACGCGCAGGGATGCCTAACTGACCGACGCGCGGAGGGCTGGATGGCCGCGGCCCCGGATCAAGTCCGGGGTCGAGGAAAGTCCGGACTCCCGTTGGCAAGGGTGCCGGGTAACGCCCGGCGGGGGCAACCCCAGGGAAAGCGCCACAGAGAAGAGACGGCCACGTCGTTTGAGAAGGTTCGCCTTCGGCTTGACGTGGTCACGGTGAAACGGTGGGGTAAGAGCCCACCGCGGGACTGGCAACAGGACCGGCACGGCAAGCCCCACCCGGAGCAATGCCAAATAGGGGCCTCGCGCGGGGGCCGGTCGCGGCGCAAGTCGACGATACCGCCCGCAGGGATGCCAACGCCCGAGAGGCCCGGGTTGGCAGCTTGACCGCCGTGGCAACACGGTTGGCAGAGGAATGGTCATCCAGCCCCGGGTCACGGCCCGGGGTGGACAAAATCCGGCTTACAGGCTCTCCGCGCAAATCAGCCACCGGCCCGCCGTTTCGCGGTTGACTCTGCCGCCTGCGTGGCTAAAAGGCGGGCTTCAAGGATTTCACCGGGGGATACGGATTCCCCGATGCAGAGGAAACGACCATGGCAAAGCCCGCCACCATCAAGATCCGCCTGAACTCGACCGCGGGCACCGGCCACTTCTACGTGACCAAGAAGAACGCCCGGACGATGACCGAAAAGATGGTCATCAAGAAATACGATCCCGTGAAGCGGGAGCATGTCGAATACAAGGAAGGCAAGATCAAGTAAGATCTGCCGATCTGATGGATCAGGGGCCGTGTCCGGTGGGACGCGGCCCTTTTCATTTGGCCGGATAAGCCGGTGCTGACAGGGGCCCGCGCGCTTTGCCTTGACGGGGCAGGCGCATGGGGCGAGGACGGGGCGAAGCAATCGAGGTCGCCATGGAACGCAATCACCGGGAAGAGCATTATGTCGCACGGGTGGGCTGGCTGCGGGCCGCTGTCCTGGGCGCGAATGACGGGATCGTCTCGACCGCATCGCTGATCGTGGGCGTGGCGGCGGCTTCGGGCCGGGCCGAGGTGCTGATCGCCGGGATGGCGGGCCTTGCGGCGGGTGCCCTGTCGATGGCGGCGGGGGAATATGTGTCGGTCAGCAGTCAAGCTGACACGGAAAAGGCCGACATCACGCGGGAAGCGGCCGAGATCGCCGCCGATCCGCAAGAGGAGCTGCGGGCGCTGGCGGGGATCTACGAACGGCGCGGGGTGCCAGCAGAGCTTGCGGCTCAGGTCGCGGCGGCGCTGCACGAGCAGGACGCGCTGGGCGCGCATGTCCGCGACGAGCTGGGGATTTCCGAGCATACCGAAGCGAAGCCCCTGGTCGCGGCGGGCGCCTCGGCGCTTACCTTTGCGGTGGGGGCTGCCTTGCCGCTGGCGACGGCGGCGCTGGTGCCGGAAGCAACGATCAGCCTGTGGGTGACGGTGCTTTCGCTGGTGTTCCTGGGCGTCCTTGGAGCGGTCGGGGCGCGGGCAGGAGGCGCTTCGCTCGGGCGCGCGGTGATGCGTGTGACCTTCTGGGGGGCGGTGGCCATGGCGGTCACCGGACTTGTCGGCAAGCTTTTCGGCGCGGTGATCTGAGGCTGGTCTTTCCTTTTCCGGTCGCCGGCCCATCATTGGCGCCATGCAGCCGACCATCACGATTCGTCGCGCACACCCGGGCGACCTGGCCGCCGTAGACCGGCTTCTCGCGCGCAGCTATCCGCGTCTCCTGGCGGCGGACTACCCGCCGTCGGTGATGGTTCTTGCGGTTCCGATCATCGCGCGGGCACGGCCCGAGCTGGTGGCTTCGGGCAGGTATCTTGTGGCCGTGACCGCGGCCGTGACCGTGGTTGCTGCGGGAGGGTGGAGCGCAGGACCACTGCAGGGCGGAGCCGGGCCGGTCGCCGGTCCGGGCCATGTCCGGCACGTCGCGACCGACCCGGATGTCGTCCGCCGGGGCATCGGACGTCGGCTGATGCAGGAGGTGCTGGCGGATGCGGTGCGGGCGGGGGTGCGGCGGATGGAGTGTCTGTCGACGCTGACGGCAGTGCCGTTCTACGCCGCACTGGGCTTTCGCGTGGTCGGTGAGACGGACGTGCCGCTGAGGCCGGGCATCAGCTTTCCTGCCGTCCGGATGCTGGCCGATCTGGCGGCTGAATGAAAAAGGGCCGGTCCTTCGACCGGCCCTTTCGTCATCTGGCGGGAAGGCTATTCCCGGTTGCCCATGAACTGCAGCAGGAACATGAACAGGTTGATGAAGTCCAGGTAAAGGTTCAGCGCGCCCATGATTGCGGACTTTGCCAGCCATTCGGCATCGCCCTGCGTCGCATGCTGCAGATAAGTGTTCTTGATGTTCTGGGTGTCGAAGGCAGTCAGGCCCGCGAAGATCAGGACACCGATCACCGAGATCGCGAACGCCAGCGCCGAGGAGGCGAGGAAGATGTTCACGACCATTGCGACCAGAAGCCCGACCAGACCCATCATCAGGAAGGTGCCCATGCCGCTCAGGTCACGCTTGGTGACGTAGCCGTAAAGCGACAGGCTCGCGAAGGCGATCGCGGTGATCAGGAAGGTCTGGGCGATGGAGACGCCGGTGAAGACCTTGAAGATCCAGGCCAGCGACAGGCCCATCACCGCAGCGAAGGCGTAGAAGAACAGCTGTGCGGCCGCAGCCGACATGCGGTTCAGAAGCGCGCCAAAAGCGAAGACCATCGCAAGGGGGGCGAACATCACCACCCAGCCGAGGATATTCGGGCGCAGGGTTTCCGGGTCACGGAAGATCGCCAGCAGCGCATCGGACGTGCCGACCGCCCAGGCAACGCCAGCCGTCACCACCATTGCCACGGACATCAGCCCGTAGACCTTGTTCATATGGGCGCGAAGCCCTTCGTCGATCTGCGCGCGGGCACCGACGCCTACGCTGCGGACCGTGTCAAATTCAGCCATTGAAGCCTCCGATGTTGTCCCTAAGGGCAACGCCGGGGAACCGGCGCGACCTCATGCGTGAAATATTGGGGAGGTTGCCCCTGATTTCAAGCACCTTGGCCGCGTCGGACGGCGAAACTGACACGGATTCAGCCCTTCCAGTGCGATGGGGCGTCCCAGGGGGTGCGGCTGGCCTCGGCCACCGCCTGATCCCGGGTCACGCCGATGTCGCGCAGGAGATGGTCGTCGAGGCGCGCAAGCCCCATGCGGGTGCGGGCGAGGGTTGCGAGACGGGCAATCCGGAACGGCAGGCCGGAGAGGCGAAGCGCGGCAAGGGGGCGGGCGAGACGCAGGGTGGGCATGGCAAGCTCCATTTGGTCTGGTGATGGTTCGATGCGCTTGCATCAGGATGCTTGATCAATGCGCCAGTTCCGTGCATTATGAAAACGAATGATTGTGATCCCTTGCATCAGGATTTGTGATATGCCGCGCAACCTCGACCTTGCTTCCCTGCGGTCCTTCGTCACCGTTGCCGATGTCGGAGGGGTGACGCGGGCGGCGGACTATCTGAATCTGACGCAATCGGCGGTCTCGATGCAGATCAAGCGGCTGGAAGAGGCGCTTGGGTTGTCGCTTTTCCTTCGGGCGGCGCGCAAGCTTGCGCTGTCGCCCGAGGGCGAGCAGCTCTTGTCCTATGGTCGCCGGATGCTGGCACTGAACGACGAGGCGCTGTCGATGCTGTCCTCTACCTGCTGTGGGGGCGAGATCCGCTTGGGCGTGCCGCATGACGTGGTCTATCCGGCGATTCCGGGCATCCTCAGGCGCATGGCGCAGGCCTATCCCCGCGTGCGCATCAATCTGGTGTCGTCCTTCACGCTGCTGATGAAGCAGGATTTCGCCCGGGGCGCGTTCGACGTGATGCTGACGACCGAGGAAAGCCCCGACCCGGGGGCCGAAGTGCTGTCGGCGCGCGGGCTGGTCTGGGTCGGTGCGCAGGACGGGAATGCCTGGCAGCGGCGGCCGTTGCGGCTGGGGTTCAAGGACACCTGCATCTTCCGGGGTCGCGCGCAGGCCGCCCTTGAAGCAGCGAACATCTCCTGGGAAATGGCGACGGGGGGCGAAAGCGAGCAGGCGGTCGAAGCGACCGTGGCGGCCGATCTCGCCGTGTCGGTGCGGATGGTCGGCAGCATTCCCGAGGGCATGACGCCGATTGCCGGCGAGAACCAGTTGCCCCCGGTCGGCGAGATGAAGCTGGCGCTTTACCGCGCGAACCGCCGGGCGGACGAGGCGGTGGATCTTCTGGTCAGCGAGTTGCGCTGCGCCTACGGCTCCTGACCGACCCGGATCACGACCTTGCCGGTGGCCTTCCTGTCGCGGAGAAGGGCCAGACCTTCGGGGAAGGCCTCGAACGGCAGGACATGGCCGATATGGGGACGGATCAGCCCGTCGGCCCGCCAGCGCAACAGCTCGGCCATGCTGGCGGCCACGAGGTCGGGGGCGTGCGCGTCATAGCCACCATACCAGAACCCGGAAACGGTCAGGTTCTTGACCAGAAGCAGGTTCGCCGGGATTTGCGACACGACGCCCGAGGCAAAGCCGATGGCCAAGAGCCGCCCGTCAGGCTTGCAGGCCCGCAGCGTCTCGTCGAAGGCAGGACCGCCGACGACATCATACACCACGTCGACGCCCCCTGCGGCCCGCAACGCCTCTTTCAGATCCGAAGCCTCGCTGTCGATCAGCACATCCGCCCCCGCGCGCCGCGCGACCTCAAGCCGGTCGGCTCCCCGAGCCGAGGCGATGACCCGCGCTCCAAGCCGCTTGCCGATCTCGACGGCGGTCATACCGACGCCCCCGGCCGCCCCGGTCACGAACAGTGTCTCGCCGGGTTGCAGGCGGGCCTTGTGGGTCAGGGCAAGATGGGACGTGCCGTAAGCGACGGGAAACCCGGCGGCCTCGTCAAACCCCATGTCGTCGGGAACGACGCTGACCCGCCGTGCCGGAAGGGCGATCCGGCGGGCCAAGGCACCCGCGGGGCAGGTTGCAAGGATCCTTGTTCCCGGTGCCGGGCCGGTCGTATCGGGTCCGCAGGCCTCGACGACGCCGGAAAGTTCCATCCCCGGAACATAGGGAAACGTGTGCCGCACTTGATACTTGCCCTGAATCGCGAGCATATCCGCAAAGTTGAGCCCGACTGCTTCGACTCGGACAACGATTTCGCCTTTAACGGGAAAAGGCCGCTCGATTTCGGCCAGTATCGGCGTCGCTCCGGGATTTGTGACCTGCCAAGCCTGCATCCTGCACCCTTTGACCAGAGGTTGTTTCTACTACCTACAGTGTAGGTGTTTTATCCACTCTACAGTTTCTTGCAACGCAATGATCAGGAATCTTCGCATTTTGCAAAGGACTCGGCGGGGAAGTTGCAAAATGCGACGCGAAATGCGATACCACCGCAAGGCGAGTCCCGATTCGTTTCGCTTTACCTTCAGCAGAGGTCAGGACAACCTCACCGTGTGTTATACGCCTGGATAATTGGGCATATCCAAAAAGACAGGTTTTGGGGCCGCGAAACTTTTTTTCGGACTGACCGTCCAGGTTGACCACTTTGGCACGAAATATGCTTATACAACAGCGAGGGGAACGGACACTCGTTTTTGGAGTATAGAATGAAGCATCCCGTAGACGCACATGTTGGCAAGCGTATCCGTCACCGCCGCTGGATGGTGGGTATGACCCAGCAGCAGCTCGCAGACAAGGTCGGCATCAAGTTCCAGCAGATCCAGAAGTATGAGACCGGCATGAACCGCGTCAGCGCCTCCCGGCTTTGGGATGTCGCCGATGCCTTGGGCGTGCAGATCTCGTTCTTCTTCGAGGGTCTGGCCGAAGGTCAGGTCAACGCGGCCTATGCCCACGGCGACATGATGTCGGACAAGGAGGCTCTGGAACTGGTCCGGTCCTACTACGCGATCCCCGAAGCTCAGCGCCGCCGCCTGTTCGATCTGGCGCGTGTTCTGTCCGAAGCTGCCTGACTGCCTTGACCTTGTCCCCGCGTGCGGTTAGCGCCCGGGGACGTGGGCCGAAGTGGCCCATCCGGTCAGGGAGTTGATCATGCGGGTGACTTCGGCGCTTGCGGCGGACCTTGTCGCAACCGCGCATGAACTTGCAGATGTCGCGCGCGTCGCGACATTGCTGCACTTCCGGACCCGCTCGCTTGTCGCCGAGAACAAGGAAACCCACCGGTTCGATCCGGTGACCGCGGCCGACCGCCTGTCGGAAGAGCGGATGCGCGAGGTTCTTGTCCGCCGGCGTCCCGACGACGGAATCCTTGGCGAGGAATTTGGCTTTCGGGCGGGATCAACCGGGCTGACCTGGGTGCTGGACCCTATCGACGGGACACGCGGCTACCTGTCGGGCACGCCGACATGGGGGGTGCTGATCTCGGTCCGCGATGCGACTGGTGTGCTTTACGGCATCATCGACCAGCCCTATATCGGCGAGAGGTTTGAAGGCGGGCTTGGCCGGTCCTGCGTCAAGGGGCCGATGGGAGAGGCACCGCTTGGCGTCCGCGACGCGCGCCCGCTGTCCGAGGCGATCCTGTTCACCACTTTCCCCGAGGTCGGGACGCCAGAAGACGGCGCGGCCTTCCGGCAGGTGGCGGCGCGAGCGAAGCTTGTCCGTTATGGCACCGATTGCTACGCCTATGCGCTGATCGCGGCCGGCCAGATCGATCTGGTGATCGAAGCTGGTCTGCAGGCCTACGATGTCCAGGCCCCGATTGCGGTGATCGAAGCCGCCGGAGGGATCGTCACCGACTGGCAGGGTCGTCCGGTGCTGGACGGGGGGCAGGTGCTTGCGGCATCCAGCCCCGAGTTGCACGCCGAGGCGATGGCGCTGTTGAAAGGCTGAGGCCCTTCAAGTCCAAACGTATCAGGATTGGTGGTTGAGGATTCTGGCCTTGGAGGTCGGGTGCGCCCGGTTCGCAGGCTTGTCCGCAGGTGTCGGACCCCGCTATACTTGCGTGGCCTGCCGTGTCCTTCTCCCTTCTGACGGTCGGCCTTGGTTTCCCCTGAAACCGAAGGGTGTGCGAAAGATGCACCCATGACTGAACTGCTGATCCGCAACGCTATTGCCGTGGTGACGATGGACGCCACCCGCTCCGAACTCGCCGGGGCCGATCTGCTTGTCCGGGGCGGCGTAATCGCGGCGGTTGGCCCGAGGCTTTCTGCCCCGGGAGCCGAGGTGATCGAGGCGGGGGGCTGCGTGGTTACGCCGGGTCTGGTGAACACGCACCATCACCTCTACCAGACGCTGACCCGTGCTGTGCCCGGGGGGCAGGACGCCCTTCTCTTCGGCTGGCTCAGGACGCTTTATCCGATCTGGGCGCGGTTCGGGCCGGAAGAGATGTTTGTCTCGGCCCAGGTCGGGCTGGCGGAGCTTGCGCTGTCGGGCTGCACCATGACGTCGGACCACCTGTATCTCTATCCGAACGGGGCGCGGCTGGATGACACCATCGCAGCGGCGGGAGAAGTGGGGCTGCGCTTTCACCCCACGCGCGGGGCGATGTCGATCGGGGAAAGCGCGGGCGGCCTGCCGCCTGACAGCCTGGTGGAGGGCGAGTCCGCGATCCTGAAGGACATGATCCGGGTGGTGGACCGCTTTCACGATCCGAAGCCCGGGGCGATGGTGCGGGTCGGGCTTGCGCCTTGCTCGCCCTTTTCGGTCAGCCGGGACCTGATGCGGGAGGCGGCCCTTCTGGCTCGGGACAAGGGCGTGATGCTGCACACCCACCTGGCCGAGAATGACGAGGACATCGCCTATTCGCTGTCGCAGTTCGGTTGCCGCCCCGGGCAATATGCCGAGGACCTTGGCTGGACCGGCCCGGACGTCTGGCACGCGCATTGCGTAAAGCTGGATAGTTCGGAAATTGAACTTTTCAGCCGGTCACTGACGGGGGTTTCGCATTGCCCATGTTCGAATTGTAGACTCGGATCCGGAATTGCTCCGGTGCGGGCGATGCGGGATGCGGAGGTGAATGTGGGGCTGGGGGTTGACGGGTCGGCGTCAAACGACGTTGGCAATCTGATCGCCGAGGCCCGGATGGCGATGTTGCTGCAGCGGGTGGCCCGGGGGGCGGACGCGATGAGTGCGCGGGAAGTGCTGGAGATTGCGACCCTGGGCGGGGCACAGGTTCTGGGGCGGGATGACCTTGGGGTGATCGAACCGGGCAAGCGCGCGGACCTCGCGATCTGGGACCTGTCGGGGGTGGAGGCGGCGGGGGCATGGGACCCGGTGGCCGCGCTGGTCCTGTGCGGGCCGAGCCGGGTGAAGCATCTGATCGTCGAGGGGAGGCAGGTCGTGCGGGACGGTCAGATGCTGACGGTGGACCTGCCGCAGGTGCTGGAGCGGCAGCGGGCGCTGGCGGTGCGGCTGGCGGGGTAGGATCGGAGCGCTGGTCCTTTCCGAGCCGGATGCGGCAGGGTAAGGTCGTGGCAAGGAGGCCCGCCATGGACCACAACTTTGAAGCCCAGCGTCGAGACACCTTTGATACGTTCCGTCAGTCGAAGGGGATCAGCCTGCCGAAGACGGCGGTGGTGGAATATGCGTTCTTCATCGAAGAAAACGACGCCAGCTGGCCGGCACTGGAACGGGCGCTGCGGATGGAAGGGTTCCAGACCCGCCGCTTGAAGGACGGGGAGACGTTGATTGCCTTCATCGGGCCGATTGCAGTGACGGCGGAGGAGATCTGGAAGTACGAACGGATCTCGACCTCGATCGCGTTGAAGCATGACTTCTACCCCGATGGCTGGGAGCTGGCCGAGTAGCCTGTCCATGCGGGACGGAGTTTGCGACCCTAATCAAATCAGAGGGTTATCCAGTTGCGTTAGGGTCGTCTTGACCATTCTGGCGGGGTTTCCCCTCACCCCGGCCCTCCCCCCCCGGGGGGGAGAGGGGGCGCGGGTGGATGTGGCGTGCCATCTGGTCCAGCGGGGCGCTTGTGGATGCGGCTGTCAGATTGAGCGCCTGCGGCGCGAAGACTCTTTGTCTCGGCTCAGCGCGTGAAGGACGCGCAGAGCCTCGGGCAGGCGCGCCGCGCGGGAGTATTTGGCAAAGGGCAAGGCGGATTGGGGTCAGGGTGTCCAGCGTTTGCCGTTCACCCAGACTTCCGCAATCGCGCGGTCGTCGCCCATCATGATCGTCGGGAACAGCTGCTGCCAGAGGTCCGTCGCGCGCCGCGTCGCCTGTTCGATGGCGGGGGTGGAGGCGAGGTCGACGACGATGAGGTCGGCCTCCATCCCCGGGGCGAGATTGCCGATGCGGTCTTCGCAGCGCAACGCGCGGGCGGAGCCTTGGGTGGCAAGCCACCAGAGCTGTGCGGGGTGCAGGGACTGGCCGCGCAGTTGGGCGACCTCGTAAGCGGCGGCCATGGTGGGCAGCATCGAGAAGTTGGAACCGCCGCCGGTGTCGGTGGCGAGGCCGACGCGCAATCGGGTGGCAAGCGTCATGTCGAAGAGGCCGGAGCCGATGAAGGTGTTCGAGGTCGGGCAGTGGACGAGGCTTGCCCCGGCCTCGATCAGGCGGGCGCGTTCGCGGTCGGTCAGGTGGATGGCATGGCCATAGACGGCGCCTTCGCGCAGCAGGCCCTGCGATTCATAGGTGTCGAGATAGTCGCGGGACTGGGGGAAGAGGTCCTTTACCCAGGCGATCTCGTCGGTCTGTTCGCTGAGGTGGGTCTGCATCAGGCAGTCGGGGTATTCGTGCCAGAGGGCACCCAGGGCGGCGAGTTGTTCGGGCGTCGAGGTCGGCGAGAAGCGGGGGGTGATGACGTAGGA
The DNA here is from genome assembly GCA_040385165.1 of Pseudomonadota bacterium. Classification (GTDB taxonomy): domain Bacteria; phylum Pseudomonadota; class Alphaproteobacteria; order Rhodobacterales; family Rhodobacteraceae; genus Tabrizicola. The sequence goes on from JAZKHX010000001.1 coordinate 966,745, forward strand.
CAGGCGGTTGGTCCCATGCCACTTTTCCAGCAGGCGCTTGCTGTCGTCATAGGCCGATTGCGCCGTGTCCCGCAGGCCCTCGGGCGCGTTGCGGTCCATGCAGGTCTTGCCCGCGAAAAGGCGCATCCCGCGGGATTGGGCGGCGGTGAAGATCGCGTCGACGGAAGCGGGGTGGATCGTGGCGTAGGAGCAGATGGTAGTGGTGCCACGGGCAAGGACGAGGTCGAGGTAGCGGTTGGCGATCTCCTCGGCATAGGCGGGATCGCTGAACCGCATCTCCTCGGGGAAGGTGTAGGTGTTCAGCCAGTCGATCAGCCGCTTGCCCCACGATGCGATGATCGCGGTCTGCGGGTAGTGGACATGGGCGTCGATGAAGCCGGCAGAGATGAGCCTGTGCCCGTGATCATGGATGCGAGCCTCGGGGTGGCGGGCGCGGATGTCGGCGGCCCTGCCGACGGCGGCGATGCGGCCGTCCCTTACGGCGACCGCGCCATCGGTGATGACGCGTGCGGCTGAGAGTCCGTCGGCGAACGGATCGCCGGAGTAGCTGAGGACTTGGCCCAGGATCAGATCTGTCATGCGGCACCCCTTGAACCGGTGCAGCGTAGTGGGTTTCGGTCCGGCGGTAAATTTTGCAACTGCCGATCTTGCCTTGAAACTGTTTCGCAAAAGCGCGAAGGCGCAGGGGTGGGCGACAGGCCTTTGCCGTCGCCCGGAAAGCGGCCTAAGGTCGCCCGCACGGCAGGGAGGCGCGCATGGCGGAAATCACGGTCAGGACGACGCCCGAACTGCACGCCGACCTGGTGGAAGCGGCGATCGATGCCGCGCGTGCGGGCGATACGGCGCGGGTCGAGGCCCTGCTGGAGCCGGTTCACCCCGCCGACGTGGCCGACCTTCTGGAGCAGGTCAGCGATTCCGACCGCGAGGCGCTTCTCGCCATGGGCTCGGCCGTGATCGACGGCGAGGTGCTGTCCGAAATCAGCGATGCGATCCGCGAGGACGTGCTGGATGCGCTGCCCGATCACGTCGTTGCCGAGGCGCTGAGCGAGCTGGACTCGGATGACCTGGTCGACATCGTCGAGGACCTGGAAGTCGCGGACCAGGGCCGTCTTCTGGGGGCGATGCTGGCTGCGGACCGGGTGGCGGTGGAACAGGCGCTGGCCTGGCCCGAGCATTCCGCCGGGCGCCTGATGCAGCGCGAGCTGGTGGTGGCACCCGAGCATTGGACCGTGGGCGAGGCGATCGATTTCCTGCGCGGGGCAGAGCATCTGCCGGATCAGTTCTACCATGTGATCCTGGTCGATCCGCGGATGACGCCGGTCGGCTATGTGACGCTGGGGCGGGTTCTGTCCTCGGGCCGGGAGGTGGCGCTGCGGGCGATCGTCGAGGACAGTTTTCGCACGGTGGCGGCGACGGACGAAGAGGCGGATGTCGCCTATATCTTCAACCAGTATCACCTGATTTCCTGCCCGGTGGTCGATGGCTCGGGACGGCTGGTGGGCGTGATCACCATCGACGATGCGATGAACGTGCTGGACGAAGAACACGAGGAGGACATGCTGCGTCTGGCGGGTGTCGGCGATGAAGCCGATGTCAGCGACGGACCCATCGAGACGGTGAAGCAGCGGCTGCCCTGGCTGGTGATCAACCTGTTCACGGCGTCCCTGTCGGCCCTGGTGATCAGCCAGTTCCAGAACACCATCGCGACGCTGGTGGCCCTGGCGGCCCTGATGCCCATCGTGGCGTCCACGGGGGGGATCGCGGGGACTCAGTCGCTGGCGGTGGCGGTCAGGGCGCTGGCGACGCGCGACCTGACGCGGGCCAACGCGGGTCGGGTGGTGCGGCGGGAATTGCTGGCAGGGATGATGAACGGGGTCGGGCTGGCGCTGATCCTCGGGGCCGCAGGGACGCTTATCTTCGGCGACTGGCATCTGGGGCTGGTTCTGGGGCTGGCGATGATCGTCAACCAGATCGTCGCGGCGCTGGGGGGCGTTCTGGTGCCGCTGACGCTGGAGCGGATGGGGCTGGACCCGGCGCTGGCGAGCGGAACCTTCGTGACGACGCTGACGGATGTAATGGGGTTCTTTGCCTTTCTTGGGCTGGCGACGGTGATGCTGACATGACTGATGTGAAAGGGGCGGCGCGGGCGGCGGCCTTTGCGCGGCGAGCCGAGGCCTTTGCCGCGGGGCAGGGGCAGGCGGCGGAGATCCTGGCGGATTTTCTGGCAGCGCAGAAGGGCAAGGTGCTGTCTGGCTACATGCCGATGCGGACCGAGATCGACCCGCTTCGCGCGATGGCCGCGCATCAGGGGCCGGTGGGGGTGCCGGTGATCGTGGCGAAGGCGACGCCGTTGCGATTTCGGGAGTGGTCCCCGGGGACGCGGCTGGTGGAAGGCGCGTTCAAGGCGATGATCCCGGAGGAAGGGGCCTGGGTGGAGCCGGAGGTGCTGATCGTGCCGCTGCTGGCGTTTGACGCGCGCGGATATCGGCTGGGTTATGGCGGCGGGTTCTACGACCGAACTCTGGAGGGGCTGCGGGCGCGGGGGCCGGTGCTGGCGGTGGGCTTTGCCTTTGCGGCGCAGGAAGTGGCAGAGGTGCCGACCGATGTGACCGATCAGCGGCTGGATGCGGTTGTGACGGAAAAGGGCGTCACGGTTTTCGCGTGACGCCCTTCCAGTCGCATTGGCGCGGGATCAGTGCGCGATGTCTTCCTGGCGGACGAACATGTTGCCCCAGGCGCGGTCGATCAGCTCGGGCGTCATCTGGTAGGGGATGTTCTCGAACTCGCAGACCGCGATCATCTGGTCGATCAGGAAGACCGGCTGGTAATTTGCGTAGTTGTTGGCGATGGTCGGGAACTTGACCTTCATCAGGTGCATCAACGCGGTTTCGTCCAGCGGCATCTTCTTCTTGCGCGCGACCATGGCGAAGATCTTGAGGAAGTTCTCCTGGCTCGGGCCGTCGATCTTGATCTTGAAGAAGATCCGCCGCAGGGCCGCGCCGTCGAAGATCTGGTTCGGGTGGAAGTTGGTCGAGAAGATGACCAGCGTATCGAATGGCACGGTGAACTTTTCGCCCGATTGCAGCGCCAGGATGTCGCGGGATTCTTCCAGCGGCACGATCCAGCGGTTGACGATCTTCTGCGGCGGTTCGGCCTGGCGGCCAAGGTCGTCGATGATGAAGATGCCGCCGGTGGCCTTCAGCTGCAGCGGCGCCTGGTAGGTGCGGGCGGTGGGGTTGTAGTTGAGGTCCAGCATGTCGAGCGACAGTTCGCCGCCGGTGATCACGCTGGGACGCTCGCAATAGACATAGCGGTTGTCGAAGCGGTTCGAGGTGCGGCGCAAGGAGTTCGGGTCGTCGACCGCGGCCTCGGCCGAGGAATGGACGATGGGGTCGTAGACCGAGATGATCTGGCCGGAGTATTCGATGGCGCGGGGGACATAGACCTTGTCGCCAAGGGCGGCGCGGATGCCGTGCGAGATCGAGGATTTGCCGTTGCCGGGCGGGCCGTAAAGGAGGATCGAGCGGCCCGAGGTCACGGCGGGACCGAGGTTGTCGATCAGGTCCGGCGGCAGGATCAGGTGGCCCATTCCCGACATCAGCTGTTCGCGGTTCAGCCGGATGTCGCGGACCGACTGGCGCTTGATCTGCACGGAATACTGATCCAGCGGCACCGGCAATGCGCCATAGTATTCGGACTGGCTGAGAGCATCGAGGGCGCGGGCCTTGCCGGAATCGGTCAGCTCGTACGACATCTCGTTCGACGCGGTCGCGGACATTGTTCCCATCGCGGTCAAAAGCTTTTGCGTCCGCGCCAGATCGACCAGTTCCTGCGTGAGCGGGACCGGCAGGCAGATCACCTTGGACAGGATCGAGACCTGGCCCTGGTTGGTGCGGAACATCGACTTCAACAGGATGTCGCGCATCATGATAATCGACAGGCCGGTATCTTCCAGCGAGCGGGGCGAGGGCGGCGGTTGCACGCCTGACAGCGGGGCTTCAGCGTTCATGGGCAAGCTCCGTAAACAATCCAGCGAAGTTCAGCGGATTGAGTCGTAAACGTGACTTGTGTCAGCCCTATGGCCAGATGGCGGCAAGAAGGTAGAAGATGAGGATGGACGAGAGCGCCAGACCGAAGGGAAAATAGCGTCTTTTGGTCCAGCTTTCCCAGTCCGGTGTCGCATTTCGGACGACAGGAAGGCTACGCATCAGCCGGTGGATGAACAGCGATCCGATCATGCAAATGAAGATGATCAGAAGGATCTCGCCGATATTGCCACCCGTGAAAAGCCCGGCCATGGCCGCGCCGAACTTGGCGTCGCCCGCCCCGAACGTTCCGGTGAGATACAGAAGAAAGCCCGCCACGAAGACGATGGCCATGAGCGCAAAGCCCCAGAGCCAGGCCGACATCGGCACCAGATACCAGCCGAGCAGGGGCCAGACCGCCGCCATGGCGAGAACGGACGCATTGGGGATCTTCATCCGCTTCAGGTCCGACAGCGCCGCCCATATCGCGATGGGCAGCACCGGGACCAGAAGGATCATCGCATCGGTCGGCGAAAGCGTCGAGTCGGGCATCAGGTTTTCACATTGGAATCGAGAGCTTCAAGGCTGCGCACGGCGGCCTCGAAATACTGCGGGTGGGTTTCGATGGCCTGGTTCAGAAGACCCTTGCCCACCGAGACATCGCCCTGCTTGATCGCCGCAAGGGCCATGGAATACAGCATCTCGGCACGCTCGACCTGGGTCATGCGCACGACCGGCAGATCATACTTGCGCTGGGCGGCGCGGGCGAGGACCAGATTGTTCTTCGCGGTGAAGAGCGACGGATCGTAGGTCAGCGCCTCCATGAACAGCTTTTCGGCCCCCGGCGCATCGCCCCGGGTCAGCTTGGAGAAGCCCCAGTTGTTCAGAACCCCGGACGGCGTGGTGGTCAGCCCGGCGGCGATCTCGTAGAAGCTGTCGGCCTTCTTCCAGTTCTTGTCGCTATCGGCCACCATCGCCTCAAGCCGATAACGGTCGAAGGATTCATGGGTCGGCGGGATCTGGTTCAGTTCGGCCTTGGCTTCCGGCCACTGGTTCGACCGGATCAGCGCGTCCGCCAGCATCACCCGGTCTTCGGGGGTCGCTTCGGGATGGGCAACGGCCTGCCGCCAGATCTGCGCCGCCTCGGTCGGCTTCTGCGCCCGGGTCAGCGAGCGGGCGAGGCCGCGCATCAGGTCGATCCGGTCGGGGTTCTGCTGCAGGGTGCGGGTGAAATAGTCCACAGCCTCGGACGGATCGGCGACCGAGAGCATCACGTCGTTGAGGTTGGATTCGTCGATGACGTTGACGTCCTTGAGAGCCCTCTGGACCTGAGCGTCAGAGGTGTTCTGACAGGCCGACAAGGCAACTGCGCCGCTGAGGCACAGCGCTACGAAAGCCGGATGGCGCATATTCAGCGTCCTTTTTGTTGACTGCCCGTATTCTTGCCTGGCGCGCCGCCGTCTAGAGATCGGAGAGAAGAACGAACTTGCCCTTCTCCTGCCGGACGAGACGGAACCCGCCATCTTGTTGTTCTTGATCAGGATCATACACGCTCGCTTCGCTTTGGGCGATAGCAAGCATCAGATTTTCGCGGATCGAGTCCGTTTGGCCACTATCCAGCGCGAAAGCCTTCTGGAAATAGACCCGCGCTTCGCCGGTATTGCCCTGTTCCATCTTCACCACGCCAAGATTGTTCAGGGCCGGGACGAAATTGGGGTCAAGTTCCAGGGCGCGCTTCAGGATGCTTTCGGCCTGACCGAGGCGCCCGAGGGAAAGATTGGCCGACCCGATCGCCGACAGGACATCGGCATTGATGCCGGTTTCGCCCGCGCCACGCAGATAGGCCTTGAGGGCAAGCTCATTCTCGCCCGCCGCCATCAGCCGATGCCCGACAGTCATCCCGTCGACGCCCTTCCCGCTGGCGTCTACACCGAAAGGCTGGTTGCGGGAAACATCGCTGGCCGGCGCGCAGCCGACCAGTAGAAATGCAGAACACAGCGTCAGAAGGACTGCTTGGCGCAAGTCGCGTCCCGTTCGGTATCAGAGGCCGGCCGCCAGCTGGCCCAGCATTGTCACCATTCCGTGAATGGAAGGCCCGATGAGAATGACCAGAAGCGGCGGAACTGTAAACAGCATTGTGCCAAGGGTCAGTTTCGTCGGCAACATGTTGGCCTTTTCCTCGGCCCGCATGATGCGCTTGTCGCGCATGTCGGCGGAATAGACCCGCAGCGCATCGGCGACCGAGGTGCCGAAGGTGGCCGACTGGATGATCGTGGTCACGAAGGAGGCGACGTCCGGGACGCCCACGCGTTCGGCCATGTCCTTGAGAACCGAGATGCGTTCCTTGCCGGCCTTGACCTCTTGCGCGACCATGTCGAATTCGTCGGCAAGGGCCGGATAGCCGGCGCGGCTTTCCTTGCCGACACGGATGATCGACTGGTCCAGTGACTGTCCGGCCTCGACACAGACCAGCATCAGGTCAAGGGCATCCGGGAAGCCCTGGATGATCTCGGTCTGGCGCTGGTTCACGCGCTTGTTGACCCAGTAGCGCGGGATGTAATAGCCGATGGCGGAGGGCAGAAGGCTGTACAGAAGAATGTCGGTCATCGACAACTCCTGCGAGAGGGACTTGATCAGCGCGAAGATCAGCCCGCCGATGAGAAACAGGATGCCGAGCAGGAACTGGATGGCGTGGAACATCCGGACCGCGTTCTTGCTCGGATAGCCGGCGCGCAGCATCGTCAGCTTGGCGGCCGACAGCTCTTCCTTTTTCTGCGGCTCAAGGAAGTGGGCGAACTTTTCAAGCTTGTCGACCTTTTCGGTCTTGCGCAGCGCGCGCTTCTTTTCCTTGCCGGCTTTCGGGGTCTGCTCCTTCAGCTCGCGAAAGCGGTCGCGCTGGCGCTTCATCACGATGGGCAGGGCCATCAGGATCAGAAGAAGCCCGAGGAGTCCGACAGCCAGAAGCGGGGCCATCGGTCCGAAGCGGTCGGTCATGCCCGACATGAGATTGCTGAAGAAGTCCATTTCCGACCTACACTTTGATGTTGGTCATCACCTTCATGTAGATGATGTTGATGATGAGGAAGACGACGACAAAGAGTGCGGCCGGAACATAGGCCGAGGTCTCCTTGACCGCGTCGTAATAGTCGGGCTGGACCACGTTGATCATGACCAGTGCTGCGATCGGGAAGCCCGAAAGGAACATGCCTGACCACTTGGCTTCCGCCGTGATCGCGCGGACCCGGCGGAACAGCTTGAACCGGGCGCGGACCACCTTGGACAGGCCTTCGAGGATCTCGGCGAGGTTACCGCCCGACTGCTGCTGGATCGAAACGGCGACGGCAAGGAAGCGAAGGTCCTGGCTGTCCATCCGCTCGGCAAAGGCCTTGAGCGATTCCGCGACGTCGCGGCCATAGGCGGCTTCGTCCGAGATGACGCCGAACTCCGACCCGAGCGGGTCGGGAATTTCCTTGGCGACGATGCCGATGGCGGTCGAGAACGGGTGACCGACGCGAAGCGAGCGGACCATCAGTTCGATGGAATCGGGCAGCTGTTCTTCCAGAAGGCCCATCCGCTTTTTCGCGGTGCGGTTGACCCAGAAGAAGACCCCGCCCACCCCCATCGCGATGCCGACGACGACGCGCAGGCCAAGATCGGCGCCGGTGAAGACCGAAAGCATCAGGAAGGCGAAGACCGACAGCAGCGCCATGATCCCGATCAGGGCCTGGGGCGAGAAGGCGATGTTCGCGCGCTGCGCCTTCTTGGCGAGCATGGAATAGAGCGGGATGTTCTTCGCGTTGAGGTGCTGGTTCATTTCCTTGCGGAGCTGTTCCAGAACCTGTTCGCGGTTCGCGTTCTTTTCCAGGAGCGTCAGACGGCGGCTGACCCGGCTGTTCAGGCTGATCGATTTGCCGAAGACGATCAGGTAGATCCCGTTGACGATCACGACGACCGCCACGAAGATCATGAGATAGATGAGGGGTGCGGTGCTGATCTGCATGGCGGTCAGATGGTCGGTTCGTAGATCGAGGCCGGCAGGTCGAAGCCCCACTGGCGGAAGCGGTCGGAATAGGCCGAGCGGATGCCGGTCGCGTTGAAGCGGCCGATGATCTTGCCCGAAGGCTCGACCCCAAGGCGTTCAAAGCGGAAGACTTCCTGCATCGAGATGACCTCGCCTTCCATCCCGGTGATTTCGGTCACGGATGTCATGCGCCGGGTTCCGTCCTGCAGGCGGCTGGCTTGAACCATCAGGTTGACGGCCGAGGCGATCTGGCTGCGGACAGCCTTCAACGGCATCTCGATCCCGGCCATGGCGACCATGTTTTCCAGACGGCTGATCGCGTCGCGCGGGTTGTTGGCGTGGATCGTCGTCATCGAGCCGTCGTGGCCGGTGTTCATGGCCTGCAGCATGTCGATGACTTCCTCACCCCGGGTTTCCCCCACGATGATGCGGTCGGGACGCATACGAAGCGCGTTGCGCAGACAGTCGCGTTGCGTGACGGCACCCTTGCCTTCGACGTTGGCCGGGCGGCTTTCCATCCGGCCGACATGCACCTGTTGCAGCTGAAGTTCGGCGGTGTCTTCGATGGTCAGCACGCGTTCGTGGTTGTCGATGAAGGATGACAGCGCGTTCAGCGTGGTGGTTTTACCCGAACCCGTCCCGCCCGAGACGATGATGTTCAGCCGACACGACACGGCGGCTTGCAGATAGGCGGCCATCTCTTCGGTGAAGGCGCCAAAGCGGACCAGGTCCTCGATCTTCAGCTTGTCCTTCTTGAATTTCCGGATCGACACCAGCGAACCGTCGACCGCGATCGGCGGGATCATGCAGTTGAAACGGCTGCCGTCCATCAGACGGGCGTCGCAATAGGGGTTCGATTCATCAACGCGGCGGCCCACGGCGGACACGATCTTGTCGATGATCCGCAACAGGTGACGTTCGTCGCGGAAGGTGACGTCGGACAGCGAAAGCTTGCCCGCGCGTTCGACGAAGATGCGCTTGGGACCGTTTACGAGAATATCGTTGATGGTCTCGTCCTTCAGCAGCGGCTCCAGCGGACCCAGGCCCATGACCTCGTCATAAAGCTCCTGGTTCAGCGCCAGACGGTCTTCCTTGTTCAGCGCGACCGACATGTCGTCCAGCGCCTCGGTCGCCAGCGACGCGATTTCACCGCGCAAGGACTGTTCGGTGGCCGATTCGATGGCCGAGAGGTTCAGGTCCTCCAGAAGCCGCTTGTGGATCTCGACCTTGAGTTCGGTCAGGCGCTCCTTGCGCTTCTTTTCCTTGTCAGCGACCACGGCCTCGGCGGCGGCGCGCTGCTGGACTGCGGGCTGCGGCGCGGCCCGCTGGGCGAAGGCGGCCTTGTCCGCGGGCTGACTGACCGGCGCAGTGCCCCCCTGGGCAGGGCGGGCACCGGCGGGCGTGTCTTTCTTGAAACGACTGAACACGGAAGGTTCCCCCTAGATCAGGCTTTGGCGGTTTCGGTGGCTTTGTTGATTTCGTACAAAGACTTGGCAAGCTTTTGCAGTTCCTTGCGCAGCGGGTTCTTGCCAGCACTTTCGGCAATTGGCAGGCCGTGGTCGTTGGCTTGCGTGACCTGCTCGCCGCCGTCCGGCAACTGCACTTCGATGTCGATGTCCAAGCTTTCGGCCATGCGCTTGACGCGGGCCTTGGCTGACAGGTCGGTGAACTTGGGCGCGCGGTTCAGCACATAGCGCACCTTGTCATGCGGCAACGCCTCGGCCTTCAGAGCGCGGATGAAGCGCAGGATGTTCTGGGCCGAACGCAGATCAAGTTCGAGAAGCGCGAAATAGACGTGGGAGCGGGTCAGCACCGCCTCGGTCCAGGCGACGACGGTCGAGGGCATGTCGACGATGACGAAGTCGAAATTCGCCTGGGCGGTGTCGAGGATGCGACCGACATCTTCGGGTGACACCACTTCCAGCGGCAGCATGTCGGCGGGCGCGGTGAAGACGTGCAGCTTGTCGTTGAAGGTCAGCATCGACTTGATCAGCGAGTCCGCATCAAGGCCGGCCGTGTCGGTCAGGATCTCCAGAACCGCCTCTTTCCGCGGCAGATCGAGGTAGGTCGCGACCGAGCCGAACTGAAGATCGAAGTCGATGACGCAGACGCGCATGCCTTCGGTTTCCGGGATCAGGCACAGCTCCCACGCCAGGTTGGCGGCAAAGGTCGTCGCACCCACGCCGCCGGCCATGCCATGCACCGGAAGGATGACGCCATTGCGGTCGCCCTTGGCCTTGAACACCGGGTTGAACGTGCCGGTTTCCGGGTCATAGCCGTCGGGCATCACGGGAGCAGGTTTGCGCAGGCGCTCGATCGAGTCGTGCAGCGCACCTTCCGGCAGCGGGTAGGGCACGAAATCGTCGGCCCCGAGCTTCAGCATCTGGTGCAGGATCGAGGGGCTGACCTGGTTGGCGATCAGGAGGACCTTGATCTTCTTGGCTTTCGCCGCCTTGATCACGTCGTTCATCTTCGACAGTTCGCTCTCGTCCTCGCTGTCGACGGCGATGGCGACGAACTGCATGCCGGTGCTGTCCGGCTGCTTGAGAAACACCAGCGCATCCTCGAAGTTGAGGTCACCCCAGGCTTCGCCAAGCTCCTGCTCCATGTCGTCGATCAGAAGATCGAATCGCTGCACGTCGCGGGAAATCGTGCAGGCGAGGATCGGCGCCGGATCGCTCTGGACTGTGGCTTTGCTCGTCATAACGCGTCAGGTCCTTTCAGTGCGGGGCTTTTGCACATAAATCCAAGGGGTTGGCGGCAGTGTCATCGGCGCAGTCAACTCTTGGGACTTTGGGCCCCAGAACTCATCTCATCTGCGGACCTTGTTCAAGAATGGTGGCGATAATTGGGCTAAATGGGCCTGTTTCTGGGATTATGACGATTCTGGAAACGAAGAGGCCGGGCACAGGGCCCGGCCTCTTTTCTGGAAGGATTTCGGCGTATCAGCCGCCGCCACCGCCGCCCTGGCCTTCGGCATCGGCGCGCTCGCCCTGGTGCGGTCGCACGCCGCTTTGAACGTAGTCGCGCCAGATGATCGCGGCGTACTTGCCGTTCAGCACCAGCGGGTGGCTGCCGACGAAGCCCGAGACCTCGGTCACCGTGCGACGGTTGCGGACTTCCGCTGCGTTGGTCTCGATGAGCGGGCGGGTTTCTCCGTAGGAGACGACCGCCTCAAGCCGCGAGCGGCTGATCCCGAGCGAGGTGAGGTAGGACACTGCCGCCTGGGCCCGGCGCAGTCCGAGACGCTGGTTGTAGGCGTTCGAGCCAACCTTGTCCGCATGCCCGAAGACGCGGAAGCGAACCTCCGGGAACTGCTTGATGAAGTTGGCCTGCTTTTGCAGGATCGACCGGGCTTCTTCGGACAGCTCGGAGCTGTTGAAGGCGAAGTTGATCGTGTCCGGCACTTCGGCGGAAAAGCGTTCGGCCAGAGCCACGGTGTACGACATCTCGCCCGTTTGGATGAGCGTGTTGTTCATCGTGGCATTGCCGAAGGCGCCCTTGTCGACCTCAGAGCCAAGCTCCCGGTCCCAGGAGGCCGAGGATTCGCCGCAGGCGGTCAGGGCAAGAAGCGCCGAAGCTGCGATGAGTTTGGGAAGCATGCTGATCATCTCCTTACTCCATCACATAGCCGTAGGAGGAGCTGAAGTCCTGCCGGGCCACTTCTGCCGCCGCTCCCTTTTTCGGGCTGCTGGCGACATCGCCGAACAGGAACAACTCGCGTTCCGTCGGGATGCGCACCCGGTCCGTCGGCAGCGCCAGAGCCTCACCCGACACCGGAGTGACAAGGTGCGGCGTGACGATGATCACGAGTTCGCTTTGTGACCTCTTGTAGTCGGCGCTGCGGAACAGAGCCCCCAGGACCGGGATGTCGGCGGCCCAAGGAAGTTGAGTCACATTGTTCTCGAAATCGTCCTGCAGAAGGCCCGCGATGGCAAAGCTCTCGCCGTCGCGCATTTCAACCGTGGTCGAGGTTTCGCGGCGCTTGAAGGCTGCGATATCGAAACCATCGTTGATGGAAATTCCGCTGGCCGGGTCAAGCGAGGAAACCGCTGCGTCGATCGTCAGGTTGATGATGTCCTGATCGACCACGACCGGGGTGAAGTTCAGTTCCACACCGAACGGCTTGAACTCGACGGTGATCGTGTTGTTTTCCTGGGCAACGGGCACCGGATACTCGCCACCCGCAAGGAACTTGGCTTCCTGGCCCGACAACGCGGTCAGGTTTGGTTCGGCAAGCGTGCGGACCATTCCCTTCGTCTCCAGGGCCTCAAGCAGGACCTGGAATGCAAGGTCGCCGACGCCGAAACTTAAGCCGACGCCGCCGAAGTTGTTGGGCAAACCAACGCCGCCGCCGACGCTTCCGCTGCCATCCGCGCCGCTGCTACTGGCGTTCAGTCGACCACCCAGCTCCTTGCTGACCTTGCGGTTCATTTCCGCGAAGCGGACTTTCAGCATGACCTGCTGCGTGCCGCCGACGACCATCAGGTTCGAGACCCGGTCAGGCGCGTAGCGGTTGGCAAGGTCGAGCGCGCGGTCGAGTTTCGCGGTCGAGGAAACCTGACCGGAAAGCACGATGCCGTCGTTCGCAGTTCGGACTTCGATCTGCTCGCCGGGAAGAATTTGCTGCAGACGCTCCTTGAACTCGGCGATGTCGGGGGTCACTTGCACCTCGACGTTGGAAATCAGTTTCCCGTCCGGCGACAACAGCGTGAGCGTCGTGCGCCCGGGTGCCTTGCCAAGGACGTAGATGGATCGGTCGGACAAAGTAGAGATGTCCGCGATGCCAGGGTTCGCGATCGAGAGTTCCGCGAAAGGAACATCACTTTCGACGACAACGGCCCGGTTCATCGGAACGTTGAGGGATTCGGAGGCCTGGCCCTGCATGACGGTAAGGACTTCGGCCAAGACCGGCGTCATTGCTGTCGATGTAAGACACGCACCAATATAACCTGCTACCAGGAGTCGTTTCATGTTCATGTGATCTGCCCTTTCGACCACGCCTCGTTTGGGTCTTGAACGCCCTTATGTGAAGGAGAATGAACCAGCCCGGGTTTTTTTGCAAGAATCAATGCGTTGGGCGGTTACCTTGATGTGGATAAACTGCAACAGGTCGCAAAGGGTTGAAAAAACACAAAGGCGCGGCCCCAGATAGTGTGGCCGCGCCCGGTGGTCTGGCAGAAACGGTTCTACTGCTTGCAGGGGATCTCGACATCGGTGTCGACAAGAACGCCACCGCTGCGCTGCTTGGCGTAGCATTTCTCTTTTTCGACAACCACAACCTCGGGGGCGACGACTTCCTCGACGATGCCCAGCATGGTGTTGGTGTCGGTCTCGACCGTGCCTTCGGCAATCTCCGAAGCGTCGCGGGCCAGCGAAAGCGTCAGTTTCCCGGTCGCCTGAGCCTGGGCGAGGCGCGCAACCTGTTCCGGCGTGGCTGCGACCGTCACCGTCTGCGCAACAGTGTCCGAGCTGACCTGCCCCTCGTTCAGCAGGTTGTCGACCGCGATCACAAGGACGGCGCTTTCGATCTGACGGGTAATCCCGCCCTCGACGCCCGTAACGTTGCCGCTCCAGAGAATGTCGATGTAGTCATCCGGCTTTACGAAGTTCGAGATTCCCGAGTTCGTACCGACCTTGATCGCAAAGGCGCGCTTGCCCTTTTCCAGCTTGGAGGTCAGGCTGGCCAGCTCTCCAGGTTCGGTGACGCGACTGGCAAGGACCGGCTCGAAGGCTTCGGTCGAGCGCATGATGTAGCGCGGGCCATCCGCGTTTTCGGGGAATAGCACGGCCTTGTCGCGGAAGATCGTCTCGGGCAGGTTCTTTTCCGGCCAGTAGATCGCGACGACGTCATCCTCGGCGAGGGGGTCACCGTATTTTTTCGGCTTGGCGAAGACGAAGACCTCGACCAGTTTGCCGGCCTTGGCGTTGAAGGCCTGTTCATTGCGCAGCGCGCCTTCAAGCTCTGCCATGTAGCCCTGGATCATGTAGACCGCTACGCCGGCCAGAGCCATGCCAACGACAAGGACCAAAGCGAATACTGCTCTCATATCAACCTCTTCATGCTGGGGCCGCCAAGCCTGTGCCTAAAGCGACTGGGCGGTTCTCGTAGTGCCACTTCCAGGACCCATCAAGACAAAATCCGGACGCATGGATCGCGGACAGGTTCCATTGACGCGACAATGCTGGCGGAATGCGGCGAAAGTTTAACGATCCTAGGTCATTTTGCGCGTAGCAAGGCCGCTTGCGACGGGCATAGGCAAACGGCCGCGCGTCTTGCGAAGCGCGGCCGGACAGTCAGGCTAACCGAAACGCCGTGTCAGCAGGTGATGGTGTCGTCGCTCAGCAGGCAATTGCGCGCATCGTTGAGGTTGTCGCCGATGCCTTGCGCCAGGTTCGAAACACCCGGGCGGACGAAGTTGAAAACGAGCAGGCCAAGGCCCACGATTGCGGCGGTCAGAACGACCCAGTCAACAGTAACGGCACCAGTATCGTCTTTCAGGAAAGCGGCGAACTTGGTCATCTCTGGTCCCTTTCTTGGGAAAAATCATCGGTATCAACCGATGCGATCAGGCCAGGGGGTGCCGTCTTCGTTCGGTTTGAAACAGTGAGCCCTGCAATCATGGCGAGAATTTGGACGAGAGATGAAATTTTGCGACCCTGCGGAACTTCTTTATTTAATCCAGATATCTGACGAGCTTTAGACGGTGCCCTGAGGCCGGCTGTGTCCGGATGCGCGGGATCCGGGGCAGGGCGGTCGCCGCCGCCGGAATGGAAAACGCCGCGCTTCTTGCGAAGCGCGGCGCGATCCGGCCGAAGGTCGGCTGTCAGATCAGCAGGAGGCGGTCGCGCCGTTGGCTGCCATGCAAGCCTGAGCGTTGCCGAGTTCGGTACCGATGCCTTGCGCGAGGTTCGAAACGGCCGGGCGGACGAAGTTGAAGACCAGAAGGCCCAGGCCCACGATCGCGGCGGTCAGAACCACCCAGTCAACGGTCACGGCGCCGGCTTCGTCTTTCAGGAAAGCGGAGAACTTGGTCATTTTGGGTCCCTTTCTAAGGAGATGTCATTTAACTCAACCGCTTCGATCTGGTCAGCCCCGCTGCCGTCTTCGTTCGGTATGCAGACATCTAGCCCTGCAATCATGGCGAGACTTGGGACGAGAAAAGGAATTTGTGAAGCAAAGCGGATTTCTGGAAGGAATCTTGCAAGTTTATCGTTCAGATAGGTGAACCATTCCGGTTCGCGGGGCGACTGCATCCCGTCTGGCATCCCGATGGCCGTTGGCCGGAAATGAGGCCCGAGGAAGATTGCGATGATGCCAGGGGGTGAACCGGCACCAGTCTGCCCAAGGCCTGAGGACATCCCGTGGGCGCTTCGGAAGGGTGCTGGGGGGGCGGAGCGACCCGAGGGGGAACTGGTCAGGTGCGCGGGATCCGGGGCAGGGCGGTCGCCGCCGCCGGAATGGAAAACGCCGCGCTTCTTGCGAAGCGCGGCGCGATCCGGCCGAAGGTCGGCTGTCAGATCAGCAGGAGGCGGTCGCGCCGTTGGCTGCCATGCAAGCCTGAGCGTTGCCGAGTTCGGTACCGATGCCTTGCGCGAGGTTCGAAACGGCCGGGCGGACGAAGTTGAAGACCAGAAGGCCCAGGCCCACGATCGCGGCGGTCAGAACCACCCAGTCAACGGTCACGGCGCCGGCTTCGTCTTTCAGGAAAGCGGAGAACTTGGTCATGATCATATCCTTTTCTAAGGTGTCTACGTTTCACTCAACCGCTGCGATCTGGCCAGGCTTGCCGTCGCTGTCGTTCGGTATGGACATATAAGGCCTTCCAAACGTGGCAGCAGTTTGGACGAGGACCGAAGTTTTGCGGTCTGGCGACGATTTTCACTGGATTGGCATCAACCTTTGGAAAACAAAGGAAAAGAATCTTAGCGAACTGTTCATCCTTGGGTGATATGCCGTGGTTTTTCGGTCAATTCTGGCAGAATTGCCATGATTGGGGGTCGAAACTTCTGGCCACACCCCCTGGAACCTGCGAATCTTGCCGCAAAACAACGAGGCGAGCAGGCCCCGACAATGCAGAAGACAGTTTCCCGGATCGCAGCGATTCTCTGCGCTGCAGCGCCGTTTGTGGCGGATGCGCAGGACTACAGTTTCAAGCGGGTCAAGGTCGGCGAAAGCCTGCCCGGAAAGCGGATTACCGTGCAGATCGACCCTGAGGAGCAGGCCCGCTATCTTGCGGCCCTGCCGAAGGTCGACCCGAACCCGGTGCGCGATAGCGAGGCGGCGAAGGCGGCGGACGCGGTCCCGGGCGAGTCTGGTCCGGCCCCGGCGTCGTCCTATGCCTGGTATTGGGATACGGTCCCCACCGGAATCGGCGCGGCTTCGGACCGGTTCGACCTGGCGCTGGCGACGCTGTCGCAGGGGCCGGACGGCACGGTCGTCGGTGCCCCCCGCTTGCAGCGGATGCAGGAGGTCGCCGATCAATACGGCAAGGACATCCTGCGGGCGACGCTGGACACCAACGTGTCGCCGGCGCTGGTGCTTGCCGTGATCGGGATCGAAAGCGCGGGGCAGCCGGATGCGGTCAGCTCGGCGGGAGCGGTGGGACTGATGCAGCTGATTCCCGCGACGGCGGAACGGTTCGGAGTGACGGATTCCACCGATCCGGTGCAGAACATCAAGGGCGGGGTGGCCTATCTGGACTGGCTCTTGAAGGAGTTCAACAACGATCCGGTCATGGTTCTGGCGGCCTACAACGCCGGAGAGGGCGCGGTGGTGGCGAACAACGGTGTGCCGCCCTATGCCGAGACGCGGGACTATGTGCCGAAGGTTCTCGCTGCCTGGCAGGTGGCGCAGGGCCTTTGCGTCAGCCAGCCGATGCTGGTGACGGACCCCTGCGTGTTCCGGACGGACATTGCCGGCCTCTGATCAGACGAAAACGTCGGCCCATTCGGGGTGCTTGCGCCGGGTGGCGTTCACGAAAGGGCAGAGCGGGACGACCTTGAAGCCGTCCTTGCGCGCCGCATCGACCAGCGCCTGAACCAGCGCCAGACCGGCCCCGGTGCCCCGGAAGCTGTCCGGGACGCCGGTGTGGTCGGCGATGATCAGGGTCGGCGTGGTGATCGAATAGGTCAGTTCCGCCTCTTCCCCGCCCTGGCGGATCACGAAGCGGCCTTTGGTCGCCCCGTGTTCGCGGGTGATGACGTGGTCAGCCAACGATCGTCGCCTCGGTTGCGGCGCGAAGCTCCTCTTCGGTCACGCCGGGGGCAAGTTCGACGATGTGCAGGCCCTTGTGGCCGACATCGAGGACGCCGAGGTTGGTGATAATCCGGTCCACGACACCCTTGCCGGTCAGGGGCAGGGTGCAGTCATGCAACACCTTGGATTCGCCGTGTTTCGAGGTGTGGTCCATCACCACCACCACCCGGCCCACGCCCGCCACCAGGTCCATCGCCCCGCCCATGCCCTTGACCAGCTTGCCCGGGATCATCCAGTTCGCCAGATCGCCATTCTCGGCCACTTCCATCGCGCCAAGGATCGCCATGGCGATCTTGCCGCCGCGGATCATCGCAAAGCTGGTCGCAGAGTCGAAATAGGCGGTCTGCGGCAGTTCGGTGATCGTCTGCTTGCCGGCGTTGATCAGGTCGGGGTCTTCCTCACCCTCGAACGGGAAGGGGCCCATCCCCAGCATCCCGTTTTCCGATTGCAGGGTCACGTTCACCCCCTTGGGGATGTAGTTCGCCACCAGCGTGGGGATGCCGATGCCCAGGTTCACATACATCCCGTCGCGGAGTTCCTGTGCCGCGCGGGCGGCCATGCCGTTGCGATTCCAGCCTCTGGTTTCCTCGGCCATCACACGGCCTCCTTCTTGCGGACTGTGCGCTGTTCGATGCGCTTCTCGTGCTTGCCGGTCACGATGCGGTTCACATAGATCCCCGGCAGGTGGATGGTGTCGGGGTCGAGGCTGCCCAGCGGCACGATCTCCTCGACCTCGACCACGCAGGTCTTGCCGCAGGTGGCGGCGGGAACGTTGAAATTCCGCGCGGTCTTGCGGAAGACGAGGTTGCCCGAAGGGTCGGCCTTCCAGGCCTTGACGATCGACAGGTCGGCGACGATCCCGCGTTCCAGGATGTAGGTGCGGCCGTCGAAGTCGTGGTGTTCCTTGCCCTCGGCGATCACGGTGCCGACGCCGGTGGCGGTGTAAAAGCCGGGGATGCCCGCGCCGCCCGCCCGCATCCGTTCGGCCAGAGTGCCTTGCGGGTTGAATTCCAGCTCCAACTCTCCGCTCAGATACTGGCGCATGAATTCGGCGTTCTCGCCGACATAGGACGAGATCATCTTCTTGACCTGGCGTGTCTCCAGCAGGACGCCAAGTCCGAAGCCGTCAACGCCCGCGTTGTTCGAGGCGACGGTCAGGCCCCTGGTGCCCGCATCGCGGATCGCGGCGATCAGAAGTTCGGGGATGCCGCACAGGCCGAAGCCGCCGGCGGCGATCAGCATGCCGTCGTGCAAGAGCCCGTCCAGGGCCGCGGCGGCGCTTGGGTAGACTTTGTTCATGGTGTTCTCCTCCCGGTTCCGCGGCTGCGTCGGGAACATCGGACGATGGCGATCCTGAAAGATTGCGCGCCGGGCTGCCATCCGTAAGAATACGTATGTGGCTACGTAGATAGCGGGAGCGAGGTGGGCAGGGATGCGCGACTATGAGCGGCTGGGATTCCAGCACGCACCGGATGCGACGCTGATCCTGGCGGACCGGGTGATCCTGCGGGCCAGCCTGCGCGTCGAGGCGGTGTTCGGCTGGACGCCGCGCGACCTCGAAGGGCAGTCGATCCGGGTGCTGTATCCGGGCCAGACCGATTATGAGTTGATCGGCGAGCGAGCGCGGAAGGCGATGCTGGCCACGGCCGTCACCCGGGACGAACGTTTCATGCGGCGGAAGGACGGGCAGGTGGTCTGGATGGAAGGCCACGGCACGGCACTGGATCGGGGCGATCCGCAGCGCCTGGCGATCTGGACCTACCGGCCGCTGGAGGCGGGCCGCCCGTCCGAAGGGCCGTTGACGCCGATGGAAAAGCGGATTGCGCGCTACCTGGTGAACGGATTCACCTCCAAGGAAATCGCGCAGACGCTGGGCTCGTCCCCCCGGACAGTCGAAGTCCACCGGGCCAACATGATCCGCAAGACAGGGGTCAGGAACAGTTTCGAGCTGGTCAGCCGCCTGTTGTCGGCAGGCGCGTCGGACGGTTAGCGGGCCGACGGAGCGGCAATCAGCCGGTCACTGCGTGTTCAACTGGACCCAGTGCAGAAAGGCGGTGGCGTTGTGCTGGACGTAGTCGATCTGAACCTTGCGCTCGTCGTCGCCCTTCCAGAACTGCCCGTCCCGATACCAGTCAAGCTGCAAGGCAAGATTTTCGGCGGCATGGGCCTCGATGCGGCCCAGAAGGTCTGACGACAGCAGGCCGGGAAGGCTGCGGCACATCAGAAGCACACGGGTCAGCGCCTCGGAGCGGCAGGCGATGGGCGTGGACTGGCGGCGCTGTCGATAGCGGGCATCGCCAAGGATCGTCTCCATCAGCCCGGTCAGATAGGCCGATCCCAGAGCCTCGGGCACGATGCCGCGTTCCACGGCTTCGCAGGCAGCGTAGGTCATCCAGTGGCTTTGTTCGGCCCAGCCATACTGGTGACGCATCAGGGACGTGGTCACCCGGATCAGGTCTTCCG
Source organism: Pseudomonadota bacterium (assembly GCA_040385165.1). Classification (GTDB taxonomy): domain Bacteria; phylum Pseudomonadota; class Alphaproteobacteria; order Rhodobacterales; family Rhodobacteraceae; genus Tabrizicola. The sequence continues at coordinate 986,513 of JAZKHX010000001.1, forward strand.
AGGCTGGGCCGGTGACCAGAAGGCCGAAGATCGCCTCGCCGGTATAGTAGTCCGACCGGAAGGGCAGGACCTCGCCGGAAGGATAAGCGCGCTTGTGGCGAAAGTCGGCGCCGTCGATCTCGTCCAGCGCATAGCGACGCATCCGGGCGATGGTTTCGTCTGGTCCAAGGGCCAGGGCGGCGGACAGCGAAGCCTGCAGCGGCGCGATCTTTCGGGCTTCGGACAGGGCCAGAAGCGCCAGTCCGAGGCCGCCAAGCTTGACCGCGCCCTTGCCGACAAGGGCCAGACTGGGGTGGCCGGGGTCCGCCCAGGGGGCGGGTTCCAGCTTGCGACCGACATAGCCAGAGGCGCGTGCCAGTGCCGCAAGCGTCGGGGGATCGCGCGAAATTGGCATTTCGGTCACGGCTCGGGCCATGAACCACAGCGTCCCGCAATGCCGCAGCAGGTTGTAGCCGTCATGGGAGGCTGCGATGTCTCCGGCCTCGTGGGAGTAGATGAAGCGGCCATGCGGCAGGACGATCCGCGACAGGTGCTGATGCGCGGCAGTTACGATCTCGCGAGACAGGTCGGGCGTGACGGGAGACAGGGCGGGTTTCATCTCGGGGCTCCGCTGGTCCGAGGGGGCCTGAATGCAGGCTAGACGGGAAGGGCGGGCGCTGGCAAGGAGCAGGCTTCCCCTTGCCAGACCGCAGAGCTAAGGTCCCGCAACCCGCCCGCGTGGTGAAATGGTAGACACTGGGGACTTAAAAGAGTTCGGCAGGTATTGATAACAAACAATATTATTACATCAGTAGACGTAAAGTAGACAAATGAGCCTCTGAGGCCATTATATATAGTGACTCTGCACCTTGGCGTGGGGGCCGCAGTTGACGGAGTGGCAGGCCGGTGAGAGGGTGACAGGCAGAGTGAGGATCAGACATGGCTCGGATGGTAACTGCGCTAGTGCTGCCAGTTCTTGTAGGATGCGTCAGCGTTGATCGCACAATGTCCGACCTAGTTGGTCAGCCGCGTTCAGTGGTGGTGGAGCGGTTTGGAAACCCCACTCATGAGAACTACTACCCCTCCATTTACGCATGCAAACAGCCGGAAAAACCCGTCGGCCTCCTATCTATTGACTCATCCTATTCCGGAGCTTCAGAAGATGGGCGCTGTCCAGTATTTATGCGACCCGCCTTTGCAAATGTATCGAATGCGTTACCCGTCACCATGCTCACATTTAACACTGGAACTTCGTACAACTACACACTGCCGACAACTGCACGAACGACGGTGTACGGAAACACAGCTTACACAACAATAAGTCCTGGGGGCGAGTACACAAGGGACACTCGTTGTAGAATTGATGTGGCGTTGGTGCGAGAGAAGGTCAGCGCCTATGAGTTAACTGGCGAAGGTTGTCAGTAAGCAGGCCCCATGTAGATGAGGCCACAAAAGGGAACGAAACTCTTGAAACAGATCTTTATCGCTGCATCCTTTCTGATTGCGTTTCCCGCAGTTTCTCAAGTCATCGGTGAGTACGAGTGGGAATTTAAGAGGAAGGGAGACTCTTGCTACGCTGGAGTATTGTCTCACTCTGCAACTGCCAGATTCCAGCTTGGTATTGAGAATGGTCAAGTTGCAGGTTTCGTCATAGCGAAGGACCCGCTGCTTGATTGGGTAAAGAACAAGCAGCAACTCTCTGTGACTGGTGAGTTTGATAGCGGTGAAACCGTTGATCTTGGAAAGGTATCTCTAGTTGGTCGGGGACCATTTGAGGTTGGAAGCCAAGACGATTGGGCTTACTTCATGTTCACCGAACCAGCGCGCACTGGCGACAAGAGACTTCTAACAATGGATACGTTCACCATTTATGTGCAAGGCTTGCTTGACTTTCCGGAGGGATACCCTCTAGGAACCTTCCCATTAGTCGGGGCAAAGGAAGTATTGACGGAGTTCGCTTACTGCGTCTCAGAATAAGGAAAGCCCCATGGAGGCGACCACAGGGCTTAAGCAGTAAGTCAGGCTATCGGGACTGTTACGCCGCTAGGAGGTAATCGGCTTCGTCCTCTTTCTTATTGTTCAAGTAGTCCTCAAGCAATGCCTTCATTCTGCCAGAAGCAAGGTAAAGGCTCACGTCCTCTCCCTCTCTAAGCCTTGACCGCATCACCCACTGGATAAGCTCGCTCAGTGCCCACTGGTCTTCCTGTCCCTTACTCCATCCAAGCCATTCCTTCTCAGCAGGATTGAGCCTCAGATCATTAAGGTAGAGGGCATGGCTACAGTGCCGGTACTTGTTTGTTCCTCTGGTGGTCTTGGGAAGGAAGTTGACCTTTGATAGACCTGACTCCCTTGCAAATAACCCCTTGGGCTGGTCATTCTGGTCAATCCATTTGGACTTGTTGCAAGACAGCATAATGTCCTTGGCCTCCACCCCTACCAGTTCGCGCTTTCTGAGATTAAGCAGAGCACTTGAAACTTTCTCTGCTCCTTTACGCATCTTGTCCTGAGCGGTGTGGGTCATCTGAGTATCCCGAAGGGCAGGGACATCCCTAACCACCAGACGTTGCCTCAGACCATACTTGAATGCTGCATCATCGGTCCTGTCGATCCTGAAAGGGATGCCAAGCCTACGGAGGTACCCCACCATCTGACTGCTATCTGCTTGGTAGGTCAGCACGGTGCAGCTTCTAGGACTGGTGAACAGTTCCACCGGAACAATCGAGACAAAGAATCCCTTGCCGTCCACCTTGTACAAACTGCCTTGCTTGGCTTTCTGGTACAGATCATTGCGTACAGTAGCAGCGAGCTTCTCAGCCTCAAGGCTATGGGCAATCCACTTGGCCGTAGGGGTAACTCTGCCCGTAGCAGGATCAACAGAAGCATAGCCTTCTCCGATATAGACCCTCTCAAATACTTCCTCCTTAACGCCATGAATGCTTTCAACACAATCAAAGACCTCATCAATTATCAGGTCGTATTCACTCAAGTCAGTCCTGTCCAAGTCCACTAGGTCGAATAGTTTGTGAGTGCAGACTATGGAGTTACCCTCTAGCACGTTCTGTCTAAGCCAATCTGATTTGTTGCTATCATCCGGTGCTGCCTCCAATGGAATTTTGGCTTCTGCCTTCCACCTGTCTACCTCTGACAAGAAGGGGGCAACGATTAGGTACTGTCCCCGTGGGTCTAGTGATGCAATCTGCTCCGTGGTTTTGCCTGCTCCACAGGGTTTATCAATGAACGTTATGTTAGTCAAAATACTCTCCTGAAATGTAATAGTGCTGAAATAGGGGGTAAGGTAGCCGAAAATGGTACAATTAGGCTCAATAAAATAAGGGGTGAAATTAGACCACTTATCCCTTCCGGCTACCTAGGTATCAGACCTTAGACCATTTGCACTTTTGGGGCCTCTGGTGAAGCCTTTTGCAGATAGGCCTTGGCCTGCTCTAGTGTGGCAAACTGCTTGGTTGTGCGCTTACCATCCACCTGCCTGCGTACTCTCCAGGTGCCGTTGTTTAGGTCTATACCCTTGGGAATGATGGCTTCAGGCTCGTGGTGCTTCTGCTTCTCACGATAATCGTGGTCTTCTTCGATCAAGGTAGCCAAGACCTTCGCTTGGAAGGGGGTGAGAGAGACGCCTTGCAGCTTGCTACGCAGGTATTCTCCGGCTCTACGCTGCTTGTCCTTCTGGGCCAGTTCCCGCAAGTCAATCTCAGGGTTCAGGCTGGCAAGGAGTGCAACATCCCCGAAGAGTGTCGCTGCTTCCTTGACGGCAGAAGGTTCAGGAGTGGAAGTGATGAAAGGTAATTCAGAATAAAGGGACAAAGACAAATCAAGGTTAGGCAACTAAAGGTAACTCCTTTCTCATGAGCGAATTGACAAACATTGCAGCTTCAAGGGGCGAAGTGAATCCTTCGCCTCTACCATTCAGTAGGAACATATCTTCAGGCCCTAAGCACTTCACCAGCATCAGGGACCAGAGTTGCTTACGATCCTTGGTTACAATTGTGTAGCACTGAGGCTTGAGGTAGTCCGAGATAGTCTTGTAGTCACCTTTGTTTCGCACAGGTAATGGGTTCTGGTAAAGTATGACGCGAGAAAGTTCAGTAGTAAGTTTCATTACCTGTGTCCTGTCGCAAGGAAGTCAGACAAAGCCTTAGCCGCCACAAAGGCAGAGGAGAACCACTCTCCCTCAAACTCAGGATGCTTCACCATCAGATGCGTATTGTGAGCCTGTGTCCCTCTGTCAAAGTAGATCGTGGTTTCTTCCTTGTCCTTTACGACGGCATACCACTTGGTCTTGCGAGCTACGCCACTAGAAAAGTCTTCGTATAGAGTCAGGTTTGGGTATGAGTACGTAAGATACTCCTCCTTTGCGACCCTGTTTGCCTGAGGGTGAGGGCTTGCATTGATCGAGGTAATAGGTTGCTTGGTTCTAATCGCTGGCATTGTAATCTCCTTATGCTGCTGAAATGAACTTGGCGGTAGTGAGCTTCGCCATGTTGGCTAGTTGCTCAGTGGGTCTAATAGTCTTGGTTGAGCGATTGTACTTGATAAGGCCTTTCTCAGCTAACTTATCCAGATACTCGATCCAGATAGTGACCTGCCACGGGTCTTTCATCCAGCCACGAGCGGAGCCCGGTGGTCATTTAC
>JAZKHX010000002.1:0-15598 GCA_040385165.1 Pseudomonadota bacterium
TAAATGACCACCGGGCTCCGCTCGTGGCTGGATGAAAGACCCGTGGCAGGTCACAGGCTACTCGTTTTGCCCGTGACCAAGAACGGCAGGGCAAAATCAGTCCGAAGGATCATAAGCCGTAGACGCTCGTGATCGGCGCTGAGGTTGCTTGAACGAACCGCCCGCGATAGCGCTTCTGCGAAGGTCACCCGAAGCTTATGCAGCCTTTCTTCGGAGCCCTCCACATTGGTTTGCAACCATGCTTCAAACCGCTTGGCGGCGGGCAAGGTCTCGTCGCCTCCGACGAACCCGCAGGTGTCGGTCGGGTCCGGCTTCGCCGCCGCCACCAGCGGACCGGCGGCGAAGGCGTATCTTGACGGCAGGACGGGCAGAAGATCGGCGAGGGCGTACCGCCGCCGCCGCCCGTCCTGTCGGAATTTGACCCCCTGTAGCAGGTCGGTTGCCGCACGGTCGCGAAGGCCGGTTGCCGTCATGAGGTCGGTCTTTGTTACTGAGATCACTTTTTACTTCACCATTCACTTTATGGCTTGACTATATCAAATACCATTAGGGATGTCAAGCCCGCCAGCGCGAATCGGGTCAAAACGGTGCGCGTCGAGCGGATGACCCGCGCGCGGCGTGTGCCAAAGGAAAGGCCCGCTGACGCGGGCCCGTGGAATGCGGAAATGTGGGTGTAGTTTAGGTCGCGGGCGTCGTTACAGCGTCAACCCATGTCCAGCCCTCAAACTTGTCGCCGGTTTCCCTAAGGTGCGTGTAGCGCTGCAAGGAATTCCACGTCCGATGCCCGGTCACCTCCATGACGTGGGGGATGTTCCACCCCATCTCGAAGAGCCGGGACGCGCCTTCGTGGCGAAGGTCATGGAAATGCAGGTCACGGATATCCAGCGCCTTGCAGGCACGCGTAAAGGCGGCGGAAACCGCGTCAGCGGTATATGGGAATATGCGGTCTGAGACCTTCGGCATGGCGTCGATAATGGCGCAAGCTGGGTCGGGGAGTTTGACCCATACATCATTGCCCACTCTGTCGCCGGGGTGCTTCATGTCGCGCACCATCACCCGCTTGGCGTCAGGTTCATAGTCAGCCCAAGTGATCCGGCAAATTTCGTCCTGCCGCCGGGTCGAGAAGATAGCGAACGCGGTTACCCGGTGCATCGGGCCGGACTTCGGGCGATAGGCCAGCTTGTCTGCAAGGTGCTGCATGATGGCGTCGAGTTCGGCGAGGGTAGGGCGGCGGTCGCGCTTCCCGGACTTGGCGATGGTGCCCAGCGACTTGCAGGCCTCCATAGCGTCTTCCATGGCCCGCTTGTCCAGTGGCATCCCCCACGCCACACGGGCGACCTTGAAGACGGCGGACAGGTGGGAAAGGTAGTTCCCGGCGGTGGACGCAGACCCCAGTCCGGGCCGGTTGTGAAGCTCTTGCGCGAACGCCACGAGGTCCTTGCTGGTGATCTGGTCGCACCGCTTGTCAGCGATCCTATATTCCTTCCTGATCGTCCGCAGGCACTGTTCCTTCGTCTTCCCGATCTCTTTCTTGGACTCCAGAATGTATTTGTCGATGGCGTCGCCCAAGGTCACGGCTTGAGCCTTCTGTGACAGCGGGCTGCGGCCTTCGGACAGGTCAGAGGCGATTTCCTTTTCTCGCATCTTCGCCCATGCCTCAGCCGCTTTTCGGGTTGAGAACGTCCGGGACTCCTTCAGCCCGTGGCCACGGCGGATGATCTGGGCTAGATAGCTTGCCGATCCGTCCTTCTTCTTGCGCTCAACGATGGTTGCCATGGCGTATGACTCCGGGGTGCTGCGTATGACTTGGAATCATACAGCAAGAAGAAATGGGCGGAAATAGGCCAAAATCGGCCATAAAAGAGACGATCTGTATGACTGCCAGAACGACAAAAAAGCAATTGGAATCAACATATTCAGACAGTTATCGGCTTTCAGTAGCGCCGATGATGGACTGGACCGACCGGCACTGCCGTGTCTTTCACCGCCAGATGACCCGGCGGGCGATGCTGTATACGGAGATGGTGACCGCCCCCGCGGTCATCCACGGCCCGAAACCCCGGCTCCTCGACTATTCCGACATCGAACACCCCGTCGCCCTGCAACTCGGCGGCTCGGACCCGGGCGAACTGGCGCAGGCGGTGAAGATCGCGACGGCCTGGTCCTACGACGAGATCAACCTCAACTGCGGCTGCCCCTCGGACCGGGTGCAGTCCGGCTGCTTCGGCGCGGTCCTGATGGAACGCCCGGCCCTCGTGGCCGACTGCGTCGCGGCGATGCAGGGCGAAACCGACGCCCCGGTCACCGTCAAATGCCGGATCGGCGTCGATGACCAGGACCCCGAAACCCTGCTGCCGCGCTTCATCGAGACCGTGGCGCGCGCAGGCGCCCGCCATTTCATCGTCCACGCCCGCAAGGCCTGGCTCCAGGGCCTCAGCCCCAAGGAAAACCGCGAGATCCCGCCCCTCGATCACGCCCTCGTCCTGCGGATGAAAGAGCGGTTCCCGGATCTCACGATCTGCATCAACGGCGGCATCACCGCGCTGACCCAGGCGCGCGCCTTCCTTGACGCGGGCCTCGACGGCGTGATGCTGGGCCGCGCTGCCTATCACGACCCTGCCTCCGTCCTGATCGGGGCCGACGCGCTCTGGGGCGACGGCTTCGCGCCAGATCCGGTCGCGGTCGTCGACGCCATGCGGCCCTACATCGCCGACCACCTCGCCGCGGGCGGCAGGCTGCACCAGATCACCCGGCATATGCTTGGCCTCTTCACCTGCCGCCCCGGGGCGCGGGGCTGGCGGCGCGTCCTGTCCGAACGCGCCAGCCGCGACGGCGCGGGACTTGACGTCCTCGACGCCGCCCTGGCCGAGCTTCAGGCCAAGGCCGCCTGACGCGGGATCATCCGCGACAGGACCAGCGCGATCAACCCGCAGACGGCAATCGCCCCCAGCATCGGTGCCACGGTCCCGTCCAGGAACGGCCCGGCCGCTGCAACCAGAACACCCGCCGCGACCATCTGGAGCGTGCCCCCCAAGGACGAGGCAAGCCCGGCGTTCTCGCCATGCGCTTCCAATGCCTGCACCTGGGCCGTGGGCAGGATCACCCCGAGGAAGACGTTGCCGACGAACAGTGTGGACATCGTGACCGGCAGACTTGCCAGCCCGGCCAGCGCCAGGCCGAAGCCCGCGAAGGTGGCCAAGGCAAACCCGAGGCTCGCCCCTGCGATCATCCGCAGCGTGCCCAGCCGCCGCGACAGGGGCGAGGCGAACTGCGAAGCCGCAAAAAAGCCGATGGCGTTGACTGCGAAGGCGAACGAGAACTGCGTCGGGCTCAGTCCGAACTCCTGAGTATAGACGAAGGATGCGCTGGCGATGAAGACGAAGAAGCTGGCAAAGGCGAAGCCTGCAAGGAACGTCATCACCATGAAATCCCGGTCTGCCAGCAGAAGCTTCGCCCCTGACAGCGTGCTGGCCAGATTGAACTGTTGCCGGTTGGCGTCGGTCAGCGTCTCGGGCAGCGCAAACTGGATCAGGAAGAAGCTCAGGGTCGCGGCAACCAGCAAGGCCCAGAAGATCAGCCGCCAGTCGCCGAAGGTTAGAAGCCCGGCTCCGGACAGGGGCGCAAGCAGCGGCGAAACCGCGATCACGATCATGATGGTCGACATCATCCGCGTCGCCTGCGGGCCAGTCGCAAGGTCGCGGATCACCGCCCGCAGCACGACCATGTTGGCCGCCCCGCCGAGGCCCTGCACCATGCGCCCGAAGATCAGCCAGCCGATCGACGGGGCCAGCGCGCAGATGACCGTTCCCGCGATGAACAGCGCCAGCCCGGCATAAAGCGGCGGCTTCCGCCCCGCCTGATCCGCCCAAGGGCCGTAGACCAGCTGTGCCAGCCCGAAGGTGATGAAATAGCCGACAATCGTCCATTGCACCGCCTGCTGGTCGACGCCAAAGTCGCGCCCGATGTCCGGCATCGCGGGCAGATACATGTCGATGGCAAAGGGGCCGACGGCGGCAACGAGTCCGAGAATCACGGACATGAGGGTCAAAGATACTGTGCGGGCCATGACGGGCCTTTCCATGATCGGTTGGTTTGAAGGCCGCCAGAGCTATGCGAATTCGCCGACAATGGAAAGCCCTGCGCCTTGCGCATTGCGGTCTGGTCTGTCCTGACGCCGAAGTCTAGGGTGGCCGCAAGCCACGACCTCTTCCCCGCGAAGGCCCGATGCCCGACCCATCCCTTCTCCTCCCCATGCTCGTCGCCCTCCTTTTGATCGGAGCCTTTGCCGGGGTGGTCGGCGGGCTTCTGGGTGTCGGGGGCGGGATCGTCCTGGTCCCGGCTTTCTTCTACGCCTTCGGCAGCCTCGGCTACGGCGGCAACCAGCTGATGCAGGTCAGCGTCGCCACTTCGATGGCCACCATCGTCGTAACCTCGCTGCGATCGGTCTCGGCCCACAACCGCAAGGGTGCGGTCGACTGGGAGGTGCTGAAGACCTGGGGTCCGACTCTCGTCATCGCTGCCGCCGTCGGCACGTTCGTGGCGGGCAGGGTCTCCTCGCTGACCCTTCAGGCGGTGTTCGGCGCGCTGGCGGGCCTTGCCGGTCTCTGGATGGCTTTCGGACGCGACAGCTGGCGCCTCGGTCAGACCATGCCCGGCCAGCCGGTGCGCAGCGGACTGGCCGGGGCGGTCGGCTTCTTCTCGGCCATGATGGGCATCGGCGGCGGCACTTTCGGCGTGCCCTTGATGACGCTTTACGGCCTGCCGATCCACCGCGCCGTCGCCACGGCCTCGGGCTTTGGCGTCCTGATCGCGGTGCCTGCGGTGCTGGGCTTCCTGCTCCTCCCCGTGGCGGACGCCCCGCCCTGGACTTGGGGAGCGATCAACCTCCCCGCCTTCCTCGTCGTCATCGGCACCACGCTGCTGACCACGCCCCTTGGCGTGCGTCTTGCCCATGCGATGAACCCCAGGCCGCTGAAACGGGCTTTCGCCGTGTTCCTGACCCTCGTCGCGCTCAACATGCTGCGCAAGGTCCTGGGATGGTGACGCCCGGATGGCAGCGGATCGGCCCGCATCCGGCCATCGCCGCCTGGGCCGAAGCTGCGCGCCAGGCCGCGCTCCACACCCTCGTCACCACGACGGAAAAATGGCGCTGCGGCGGCACATGGTTCGTCGGCGTCGATGCCCTGCCGAACGACCCTGACGGCGCGGTGGATGGCGCAGCCTTCCCCTGGGACGCGCTGCCGATCCCGCCCCAGCCCCTGCACCGCGCCCAGCTTTCCATCATCCGCCCCGGCTACCCGCAGCCGTCACCGGACGAGACGCCGGCCGCCTTCGCCTTTCGCCGCGACCGCGACGCGGCCCACCTCGATGGCCTCCTCCCCATCGGCCCGACCCGCGCCCGCATGGTCAGGGAACCCCATGCCTGGATCCTCGGCCTTCCGCTGAACGACACCACGGCCTCGCCTCTGACCGTCTGGGAGGGCAGTCATTCCCTGATCCGCGTAGCACTCCTGAAGGCCCTCGAACCGCATCCCCCCGAAACCTGGGGCGACATCGACATCACCGAGCCCTACCAAAAGGCCCGGCGCGCGGTCTTCGCCGCCTGCCGTCGGATCGAGCTTCCCGCGCGCCCGGGGGAAGCCACGCTTGTCCACCGTCTCACGATTCACGGCGTTTCGGCATGGAAACCAACGGACAGCGCCCCCCGCGAGGGCCGGATGATCGCCTACCTCCGCCCGCAATTTGCCAGCGTCCAGGACTGGCTCACCGCCCCCTGAGCTTGCTCTTTTCCCAAATACTCTCAGGGGGTTTGGGGGCAGAATGCCCCCATCCGAAGCCAAGCGGGACGCTCTGTCCCGCGCAGGCGACCTTATGACTTTGTGCCGCAAGGCACTCCTTCAAGCTACCGTTCCAGCCGGGCCAGCCGCCCGCCGCGCCGCTTGGCCAGACGGGGGGCGCGGGCGGGCAGGTCGGCCATGACCGCTGCCCGCTCTTCATGGGTCATCCGCGACCAGGTGGAGATTTCATCGATCGACCGAAGGCAACCCACGCAGATGCGTTCCTCGGGATGGACGACGCAAAGCTTCACGCAAGGCGAGGCGATTTCGTCACGCTTCCAGACGTCGTCCTTCAAAGCCCGCTCCGCCCCAAATACGCCATCCGGTCCAGCGCTCCTTGCAGGATATAGCCCGCCGCCACCTGATCGATCACCTCTTTGCGACGTTTTCTTGACGTATCCGCCTCCAGCAGTGCCCTTTCCGCCGCAACCGTCGACAAACGCTCATCCCAGTAGCAGATCGGCATCGCGGTCAGCTTCTCCAGATTACGCGCAAAGGCCTGCGTCGCCTGCACCCGGGGGCCGGTCGAGCCGTCCATGTTCAAGGGCAGGCCCAGCACGATCCCGAAGGCCCCGCGCGCCTCCAGCAGTGCCAGAAGCCGCGCGGCGTCCAGCGTGAACTTCTCGCGCCGGATCACCTCGATCGGCGTCGCGACCTGGCGACGCAGGTCCGACAGCGCCACGCCGATGGTCTTGTCGCCAAGGTCAAGCCCGGCAATCGCCCGGTTCGGGGGCAGGGCGGCCAGGAAGTCCTCGACCGACGCACAGATCACGGGTTCAGGCCGGTCTCGACCGCAGCCAGCCGCAGGAACGACATTTCCGCCGGGTTGCCGTCGAACCGCGCCTTCGCCTCGTCATAGACCGCCTGCGCCTCGGGCAGGCGTTCCAGCACGGCCAGAGACCGGATCAGCCGGTTCCAGTCCTCGACAGCGCCGCCTTGGGTCGCCAGCCGGTCCGAAAGCTGCTTGACCATTCCTTCGATCATCGCCTGCCGGTCCTGCGGGCTCATCTCGCCCGCCGCGGCCACGTCCCCGGCGGTCGGTCCTGCTGGTGCCGCCTCTTTTGGCAGATCATAGGGAATGCCTGCAAGATCAGCCACTTCGCCGATCCGCTCGCGGATCGACGTGACCCAGGGCGATCCAGGCGTGCCATCCTCGGCGATGGGCCGCCAGAAGCGGAAGGCCTGGTCGAAGCGTCCGCCCTGCAGAAACATCTCGCCCACCAGATAGCGCGACAGCTCGTTGCTCATGTCCGCCTTCAGACTGGCCCTGAGCGCGGCCTCCGCCTCTGGCGAGACGTAGCCGTTCGCTTCTGCCACAAGTGCCAGCGCCAGGTTCGCATGGTCGTTCGATCCGGCCGCATCGCCGATAACGGCCAGCAGACGCTCCTGCAGCCGGACCGCTTCCTGCATCCGGCCCGCCTCGAAGGCACCCCGAAAGCGGTCGCGCAGGGCTGAGGGGTCGGTCACCGCCGCAAGTTCCACCTGCAGCTGCTGGTCCAGGTCCGCATCCCGCGCCCGGCCCAGGGTCGCAAGCTCGGCCTCCTGCGCCGGACGGACCGCCATGCCTGCGTCCAGCGCGGCCAGGCGGGGAGCGAGTGCCATGTCGGGATAGCCCGGCGCTCCAAGCCCCCAGTAGGCCAGAAGCGCGCCCGGAACAACAAGGCCGCCGACCAGGACCAGGGCCAGGCGGTAGGCTGTCGCGGAGGGTCCGACCGCAGGCGCCGCCTTCCGCTCCCGGTCCGCCTCGATCACCCGCTTGCCGATCTCGGCGCGCAGCCGTGCAGCCTCGTCCGGGCCGATGGTGCTGCGGGCGAGGTCGCGTTCGATCTCGGCCAGCTGGTCGCGATAGACCGCAAGGTCGGAGGCGGCACCATCGGCGGCCTGCACCGGCACCCGCCGCATCGCTGCGACCAGAAGCGCCACGACCACCACCGAAAGGCTCCCGGCCAATGCCCAGAATTCCCAGCCCGCCATCGCCTGCATCCCCACCCGCCGTCCGGCCTCCACATAGTCGTTTCCCAAGGCTCAAGAAAGGGTCATTCCGCCGCAGGACGGCGCAACGCCGGGCCAGCGGCTGCGGCGGCGGGAATCATGTCGCAATTTTCCCGATTGTGCCGCAGGTGGGTGTGGCTATAACCCAACTTCGATCCAAGACATGGGTGCCGGACCCGCTCTGGCAGCCCCCGTCCGACAAGAGGCCCCGATGAAGCGTTATTCGGTCTTTGCCATCGCCCGCGAGGCAATGCGGTATCACCTGGGCTGGGAGCGCGCCTGGGCCTCGCCCGAGCCGAAGGCGTCCTATGACGCGATCATCGTGGGTGCCGGGGGGCATGGCCTTGCCACAGCCTATTACCTCGGCCGCAACTTCGGCATCACCAATGTCGCGATCATCGAAAAGGGCTGGCTCGGCGGCGGCAACACCGGTCGGAACACCACGATCATCCGCTCGAACTATCTGCAGGACCCGTCCGCCGCGATCTACGAAAAGTCGCGCTCGCTGTATGAAACCCTGTCGCAAGACCTGAACTACAACGTCATGTTCAGCCCGCGCGGCGTGATGATGCTGGCCCAGACCCATCACGAGGTGCGAGGTTACCTGCGCACCCAGCACGCCAACGCGCTGCAAGGGGTGGCGACCGAATTCATCACCCCTCAGCGGGTGAAGGAGCTGTGCCCGATCCTTAACATCGACGGCCCGCGCTACCCAGTCCTCGGTGCGCTCTGGCAGGCGCGCGGCGGCACCGGCAGGCACGATGCCGTCGCCTGGGGCTATGCCCGGGCCTGTTCCGCGATGGGCATGCACATCATCCAGAATTGCGAAGTCAAAGGGGTGCGGTCGGAAAACGGCCAGGTCACCGGCGTCGACACGACGAAGGGCTTCATCGGCACGAAGAAGCTCGGCATGGTCGTCGCCGGTCACTCCGGGCAACTGGCCGAGATGGCCGGCTTCCGCCTGCCGATCGAGGCCGTGGCGCTGCAGGCCCTTGTCTCTGAACCGATCAAGCCCTGCATGGATGTCGTGGTGATGGCCAACACCGTCCACGGCTACATGTCGCAGTCCGACAAAGGCGAGATGGTGATCGGCGGCGGCACCGACGGCTTCAACAATTACACCCAGCGCGGGTCGTTCCACCATATCGAGGAAACCCTCCGCGCCCTTGTCGAAACCTTCCCGATCATCAGCCGCCTGAAGATGCTGCGCCAGTGGGGCGGTATCGTCGACATGACCGGCGACCGCTCGCCCCTGATCTCGAAAACCCCCCTTGGCAACTGTTTCATCAACTGCGGCTGGGGCACGGGCGGCTTCAAGGCGATCCCCGGGTCGGGCTGGGCGATGGCGGAACTCATGGCCAAGGGCGAACCGGGGCCTTTGGCCGAGGCCTTCAACATGTGCCGCTTCAAAGACGGCCAGTTCATTGATGAAAGCGTAGCGGCGGGGGTGGCGCATTGATGGAGCATTCTCGTGGCTAGAAAATTGGGCAGCCGGTCACTTACTGATGACTTCAAGGGCCGCGTTCTTGAAGCGGCAGTTCACCATGCTCCGGGCATGGTTGGACCAGTAAATTCAATCTACTCGCGAATGATCGAACTAATCGACTTCGAGAGAGACGTTGTCGAAGTGTTCGAGCGCAATGGCGAGATCGCAAGAACTACCTGGGTTACGCTTCAGGGTCATAGGATGGTTTTTACTTATAGCTACTCCAAGAAGCGCATCCTTCTAAAGCCGGAGAACGTTCGGCGGAATGAAGTCGTGAGTTTCGGTTGGAACGAGTCGAAAAATCAAACGTTGAACAGCTTGAATTCCGCACTGAGACAAATGGGTATCAAATGCTAACCCTCGAATGCCCCTATTGCGGCGTGAAGGCCGATGAGACCGAGCTTTCGCCGGGCTACGAGGCGCATCTCAAGCGCTTCGGCCCGGGTTCCAGCCCCGAGGAATTTGAAGCCTACATGTTCGCACGGCAGAACCCCAAGGGCGTGCATTTTGAACGCTGGCGCCACAGCTATGGCTGCGGCAAGTGGTTCCTTGCCGCCCGCTGCACCGCCACGCTCGAGGTGTTCGGAACCTATCCCGCACAGGTTTCCGAACCCCCCGCCGACATCATCGCGAAGATCCAGGCGCGCCGCCCAGACTGGAAAGCTGACTGGAAAGCTGACGGGAAGGTCACGAAATGAGCGCGCGTCTCGCCAAGGGCGGCCGGTTGATCAACCGCGCAGCACCAGTCGAATTTTCCTTCAACGGCAAGCGTTTGCGGGGATACGAGGGCGACACCCTCGCCGCCGGACTTCTGGCGAACGACCAGATCCTCGTCGGTCGCAGCTTCAAGTATCACCGCCCGCGCGGCATCGTCGCCTCTGGCCCCGAAGAGCCGAACGCCCTTGTCAACCTCGGGTCGGGTGCCCGGCTCGAACCGAACCAGCGCACCACGACGACGGAACTTTTCGGCGGGCTGGAAGCGACCTCGCAGAACCACTGGCCGTCGCTGGAATTCGACGTGGGCGTGGTCAACAACTATGCTGCCCGCTTCCTCCCCGCGGGCTTCTACTACAAGACCTTCATCCACCCGCGCCCGTTCTGGAAGCACGTCTTCGAGCCGATCATCCGCCGTTCGGCGGGACTGGGGAAGGCACCGACCCAAGGCGACGCCGACCGTTACGAACAGGCCTATGACTTCTGCGACGTGCTGGTGGTGGGCGCTGGCGTCGCGGGACTTCTGGCCGCGAAAGCTGCCGCTGACGCAGGCAGGCGCGTGATCCTGCTGGAACAGGCCCCCGCGCTTGGCGGCCGCTCCCCGGTGGACGAAACCGAGGTTCAGGGTCAGCCGGTCGAAACCTGGCTTGCTGCCATCGAGGCCGACCTTGCTGCCCGCGACAACGTCACCATCCGCACCCGCACCTGCGGCTTCGGCGTCTATGATCACGGCTATGTGCTGGCGGACGAGCGTGTCGCCGACCACACTCCCGGCGACGGGCGGCCCAAGCATCGGCTCTGGCGCATCCGGGCGGGCAAGATCGTCACGGCGACAGGTGCCATCGAGCGTCCCCTCAGCTTTGCCGGGAACGATGTTCCCGGCGTGATGCTCGCCGGGGCGGTGCGCGACTATGTCGTGAACTACGCCGTCTCGCCCGGCGACCGCACCGTTGTCGTCACCAACAACGATTCCGCCTACCAGACCGCTTTGGCGCTGAAGGCAGCAGGCCTTGACGTCCCAGTGATCCTCGATGCCCGTGACGAGGCAACCGGCGCGCTGCCCGAGGCCGCCCGTGCCGCCGGGATCCGCGTCCTGACCGGCAAGGCCATCGCATCGGTGAAAGGTGGCAAGCGCGTCACCGGTGTCGCCATCTGCGCCCAGGCGGGCGAGGGGGCGGTGCAGGAAGAGATCGCCTGTGAGGCCGTCGCCATGTCCGGCGGCTGGTCCCCGGTCGTCCACCTGTGGAGCCACTGTGGCGGCAAGCTGCTCTGGGACGACGGCATCTCGGCCTTCATCCCCGACCCGTCCCGCCCGCCGCTGAACCACGACGGTTCGGCGATGGTCCAGGTCGTCGGCAGCGCTGCCGGTCTTCTGGACCTTCCGGCGATCCTCGCGGCGTCCGTCTCTCCGAAAGGGAAGACGGAAGGAAGTCGCGCGGAAGACGAAAGGAAGACCGTTGGCACATCGGTAACGATCCCCCCCGTCTGGGTCATGCCGCAGGGCGCGCCGATCAAGTTGCGCAACAAGATGTGGCTGGACTACCAGAACGACGTGAAGGTGTCCGACGTCCAGCTTGCCGCGCGCGAAGGCTACCAGTCGGTCGAACACACCAAGCGATACACCACGCTCGGCATGGCAACCGATCAGGGAAAGCTCAGCAACATCAACGGACTCGCCGTGCTTGCTGACGCCTTGGGTCAAGAGATTCCGCAGGTAGGCACCACCACCTTCCGCCCACCCTACACGCCCGTCACCATCGGCGCGCTGGCAGGCGAATCGCGGGGTGAGATCTTCCAGCCGCTCCGCCGGACGCCGATGCACGAGGCGCATGAGAAATCAGGGGCTTACTTCGAGCCGGTGGGCCTCTGGCGCAGGCCCTACTGCTTCCCTCGGGCCGGGGAGACGCACGAACAGGCCGTCCACCGCGAGGTTCTGAATACCCGCACCAACCTCGGTCTGCTCGACGCCTCCACCCTTGGCAAGATCATCGTCAAGGGCCCCGACGCGGGCCGCTTCCTCGACATGCTCTATACCGGCGTCATGTCCACGCTGCCCATCGGCAAGTGCCGCTACGGGTTGATGTGCAACGAACAGGGCTTCCTCTCGGATGACGGCGTCGTCGCCCGGATCGACGAGGACACCTGGCTTTGCCACACGACATCTGGTGGTGCCGACCGCATCCACGCGTGGATGGAAGACTGGCTTCAGTGCGAATGGTGGGACTGGAAGGTCTACACCGCAAACGTGACCGAACAATACGCCCAGGTCGCCGTGGTGGGTCCGAACGCCCGGAAACTCCTGCAAGTCCTTGGCGGTATGGATGTTTCCAGGGAAACGCTCCCCTTCATGCAATGGGCTGACGGCACTTTGGCCGGGTTCCCGGTCCGGGTCTACCGGATCAGCTTCTCGGGGGAACTCAGCTACGAAATCGCCGTCCCCGCCAGCCATGGCGCCGCCTTCTGGGCCGCCTGTATGGAGGCAGGAAAGGCTTTGGGCGCAATGCCTTACGGGACGGAATGCCTGCATGTGATGCGCGCCGAAAAGGGCTTCATCATGATCGGGGACGAAACCGATGGCACCGTCATCCCGCAGGATCTCGGCCTCGACTGGGCGATCTCCAAGAAGAAAGCCGACTTCCTTGGCAAACGCGGGCAGGAGCGCACCTACCTTGCCAGCCCCGACCGCTGGAAACTCGTCGGCTTCGACACCCTCGACGGATCGGTCATCCCGGATGGGGCCTACATCATCGCCGACGGGGTCAATGCCAACGGCCAGCGCAACACGCAAGGCCGCGTGACCTCGACCTACTACTCGCCCACGCTGAAGCGTGGCATCGCAATGGGCCTTTTGAAACAAGGGCCTGCGCGGATGGGCGAGGTGGTGGAGTTCAACACGGCCGCCGGTGGCACCGTGAAGGCGCGGGTGCGTGACATGGTCTTCTATGACAAGGACGGGGAGAAGCAGAATGTCTGATCCGGTCAGCGCCTTGAACGGCGCCAGCTTCCAAGGCTTCGCCAGCATCCGCGAAATCGGCCCGGTCGGCATGATAACATTGCGCGCCAAGGGCCTGAAATCGCTTGACAAAGCGATCAAGGCGGTCACGGGTACCAAACCCCCGGCCCAAAGACGCATCGAGGTCAATGGCGAGCGTGCCTGCGGCTGGATGAGCCCCGACGAATACCTGCTGATCGTGCCCTATGCCGAGGTCGCAGCAGCGCTGGCCAAACTGGCCAAGGCTTTGGACAAAGAGCATCATCTTGCCGTCGACGTCTCAGACGCCCGCGCCGTCTTCCGGATCGAAGGCGACAAGGCCGCCGATGTGCTGCGCAAGCTGTCACCGGTCGATTTCGACAGGCTTGAACCCGGAGAGCTTCGCCGCAGCCGGGCAGCCCAGGTCGCTGTGGCATTGTGGCAGCAGGATCAAGGCTTTACGCTGGTCTGCTTCCGGTCGGTTGCAGCTTATATGATGGGTCTTCTGACCCATTCCGCCCAAGCAGGCAGCGAGATCTGATCACAACTGTCCTGGATCGGCGCAACCGGTGCGGGGCAGCGGCGTTAAACCCGCAGTGACACCGGGCATATCGCCCGCTTGCCCTTGACCTTGACGGCTGATGACCCCTTATTCGTCGCAAGCTGCAAACCCAACAGGAGAACCGCCATGGCCTTCACCCTGCCAGAACTTCCCTATGCCCACGACGCCCTTGCCGGGCTTGGCATGTCGAAGGAGACGCTCGAATACCACCACGACCTGCACCACAAGGCCTATGTCGACAACGGCAACAAGCTGATCGCCGGGACCGAGTGGGAGACGAAGTCGCTCGAAGACATCGTCCGCGGCACCTATCAGGCCGGTGCGGTCGCCCAGAACGGCATCTTCAACAACGCTTCGCAGCACTGGAACCACAACATGTTCTGGACCTGGATGGCCCCGGGCGAGAACAAGAAGATGCCCGGCGCGCTGGAAAAGGCGCTGACCGACAGCTTCGGCTCAGTGCAGAAGTTCAAGGACGATTTCGCCGCCGCCGGTGCGGGCCAGTTCGGCTCGGGCTGGGCCTGGCTGGTGAAGGACAAGGACGGCAGCCTCAAGGTCACCAAGACCGAAAACGGCGTGAACCCGCTCTGCTTCGGCCAGACCGCCCTTCTGGGCTGCGACGTCTGGGAACACAGCTACTACATCGATTTCCGCAACAAGCGCCCGGCCTACCTGAGCAACTTCCTGGAAAAGCTGGCAAACTGGGAAGCCGTGGCCGCCGGCCTCTGAGGTTTCCGGCAGATTGTTCCGGGCCCGCAGAGCGATCTGCGGGCCCGTTTTCGTCTTAACCGAAGCCGTCGGTCAGGGCGGCTTCCAGCGCAGGCACATCCGGCACGGAGCGGAAATGTCGCAGGAGCGAGGCATCGGCAAAGCCTTCGGCGATCACATGGTCCAGAAGCCGCAACAGGGGCTGCCAGTAGCCATCCACATCCAGAAGCAGGATCGGCTTTCCGTGCAGCCCGATCTGCGCCCAGGTCAGGACCTCGAAGAATTCGTCCAGTGACCCCGCGCCCCCCGGCAGGACGACGGCTGCGTCCGAATTCATGAACATCACCTTCTTGCGTTCGTGCATGTCCTCGGTCACCACCAGCCGCGTCCGATCGCGCCCGGTCCGCTCCCGCCCCAGAAGATGCGTCGGGATCACGCCCAGCGTCGCGGCCCCCGCTGCCGTCGCGGCCTCGGCCACAGCGCCCATCAGCCCGACATCACCGGCCCCAAAGACCAGCCGCCAGCCGCAGCGTGCCAGCATCTCGCCGGTCTGCCGGGCAGCATTGACATGGGCGGGGTTGCGGCCCGAGCGAGAGCCACAAAAGACGCAGACGGAACGCAGGGACATGGGCCAGCCGGAAAAAAGGTTGCTTTGCCCGGTCATATAGCGATTCCTGATGACAAGAAACGCAAAGCGGCGAAAGAGCGTCGGGGGGTTACGGGGATGTCGGCATTCGGGGCCTTGGACCGGGGAACACGGGTTGCCGTCCTGCTTCTGGGCGGGACGGCTGCGCTCGGGATCGGCTATCTGGCCTGGAAAGCCACGCGACCGGTGCCGGGCGTCGAAGTCTCGGGTGATGCCGCGCCCGAGGGGGATGTGGCTGCGATCTCCGAACCTGCGACCTCTGGCTCCGCACCTGCCTCCGGCTCGGACCCCACCGCCGACACCGCTGTCGAAACCGCTGCCGCGTCGCCGAAGCCCGCCGCCGCCACCGAGGTCGCCGCAGATCCGGTAGCCGCCGCCGCGCCCGTCCTGCCGGTCATCGACACCTGGCGCGTGGCGGCGGATGGCGAGGCGGTCGTCTCGGGCAGTGCAGCACCCGGTGCTACCGTCGAAGTCGTGGTCGATGACGTCGCCGTGGCAAGCGGCGCGGCGACCGCCTCCGGAGAGTTCGCAATCCTGTTCACGCTGGCCCCGAACCCCAGTCCCAGCCTGATGTGGCTGTCGATGACCCCGCCGGACGGACCTGTGGTCGCGTCCGAAGAGATGGTCGCCCTGGGTCCGATCGAGGGCCCAAAACTTGCCGAAGCCGCCGCCCCTGCGGCGG
>JAZKHX010000002.1:15608-283198 GCA_040385165.1 Pseudomonadota bacterium
ACGACCTCGCCCTTGCCGAAGAACCCGCCGCGCCGTCCGCCCTCCTGTTGTCCGACAAGGGCGCGGTCGTCCTGCAGGATCCGGCCGTTGCGTCCGCCAGCGCCGGGCCGTCGGCGTCGGTGATGATCGACACGATCTCCTATGCGCCGGACGGCGAAGTGCAGGTCGGCGGGCGCGGGGCAGGGGGGGCCTCCTTGCGGCTCTACCTCGACAACGCCGAGAAAGCGACCGTGCAGATACCGGCGTCCGGGCTTTGGCAGGCGACGCTGCCGGATACCGCTCCGGGGATCTACACTCTGCGCGTCGATCAACTGGATGCGGGCGGAAAGGTAACCTCGCGCTTCGAGACACCGTTCAAGCGCGAAACGCTTGAGGCACTGGCCGCCGTGGCCGATCCCGCCACCTCCGAATCTGCCACTCCCGAATCTGCCGCCCCCGAAACTGCTTCCGCAGAACCCGCCACCCCCGAACCCGCCCCGCCAGAGATGGCCGCCGCGACCGAGGCCCCGGCCCAGCCGCCTCTGGCCGACCCCGCAGCGGGTGCTGTGGCCGACAGCGAAACCGCCGCATCAGAGCCTGCCGCCACGTCCACCGCATCGCCCGAAGCCCCCGCAGCGCCTCAGGCAGACCCCGCCGCGCCCGCGCCTCAGTCCCCGGTCCCGGTGACTGTCACGGTCCAGCCCGGCTTTACCCTCTGGGGCATCGCGCAGGAACGTTACGGCGACGGCGTGATGTATGTGCAGGTGTTCGAGGCCAACCGCGACAAGATCAAGGACCCGGACCTGATCTATCCCGGTCAGGTCTTCTCGGTGCCCGCAACCTCACCCTGACGCGGAGTGCGGCGGTGCGAGCAGGCCGCAAGCACCTCGGGGTGGTCGCAGCAGCAGTCGTTCAGCACGAAAGAGATCGTCGACCCGATCCCGTGCGTATCGACGCTGTAGAAGACGTTCCGCGCCACCTTGCGCGACCGCAAAAGGCCCGCCTGCTCCAGCGCCGACAGATGGAACGACAGGCGCGGGGCGGCGATGCCCAGCGTCTCGGCGATCAGACCTGCGGCCATGCCCTCGTCGCCCTGCGGAGTGAGCAGGCGGATCAGGTCCAGTCGCGTCTCATGTGCCAGAGCCGACAGGGCGGCGAGGGCTTTACTTCGGTCCATCGTTCAACTATTCAAGAATCCTTGAATTGACATTACCCCATGCAAGACCGCCACGCAACGCCGTTGGCGGGCCAGGAAAACCGATGCGCCGTACCACCTCGACTGCCACTTCGTCCGACCAGGGCACCGCCCGCGCCTCCGCCATCAGCACCCTGCGTCGCGTCGGCCCCTATCTCTGGCCGGAAGGGCAGTCCTGGGTGAAACGCCGCGTCATCCTCGCACTGGTCTTCCTGCTGGCGGCCAAGCTCGTGTCGGTCACAACCCCCTATGTCTACAAGCTGGCCGTGGACCGGCTGGGTGGCGATGCGCCCGATACCGGGATGATCCTTGGCCTCGGGGCCGTGGGCCTCGTCGTTGCCTACGGCCTTGCGCGCCTTGGGGCCGTGGTCTTCGGCGAGCTGCGCGATGCCGTCTTCGTCCGGGTCGGCCAGCGCGCGATCCGCCGCCTTGCCATCGAAACCTTCACCCACATCCACCAGCTTTCGCTCCGCTACCACATCACCCGCAAGACCGGCGGTCTGAGCCGCATCATCGAACGCGGGGTGAAGGGCGTCGATTTTCTGCTGCGCTTCATGCTCTTTTCCATCGGGCCCCTGATCCTGGAACTGACCATGGTTGCGGGTATCTTCGCCTGGGTCTTCGGCTGGCAATATGCCGCCGTCGTCATCGTCACGATCACGCTTTACGTCCTGTTCACCTTCAAGGTGACCGAATGGCGGGTAAAGCTGCGGCGCGAGATGAACGATCAGGACACCGATGCCAACCAGAAGGCCATCGACAGCCTCCTGAACTTCGAGACCGTCAAGTATTTCAACGCCGAACAGCGTGAGGCCGACCGCTACGACGGTGCGATGCGCCAGTATGAAACGGCGGCGGTCAAGACCGGCCTGTCGCTCTCGTTCCTGAACATGGGACAGGCGTTCCTCATCACCACCGGCCTTGTCATCGTCATGGCCATGAGCGCGCTTGGCGTCCAGTCCGGCACCCTGACCGTCGGCGATTTCGTCATGGTCAACGCCTACATGATCCAGATCACCATGCCCTTGAACTTCCTCGGCACGGTCTACCGCGAAATCCGCCAGGCGCTTGTCGACATGGGCGAGATGTTCGGCCTTCTCGGTCAACCTGCCGAAATCATCGACGCCCCCGATGCCAAGCCCCTGCGGGTCACCTCGGGCGAGATCATTTTCGACAACGTCCACTTCGCCTATGAACCGGCGCGCGAGATCCTGAAGGGCGTGTCCTTCACCCTGAAGCCCGGCCAGAAACTTGCGCTGGTGGGCCATTCCGGCAGCGGCAAGTCCACCATCGGACGGCTTCTCTTCCGCTTCTACGATGTGACGTCCGGGGCCGTCCGCATCGACGGGCAGGACCTGCGCGACGTGACACAGACCTCGCTCCACGCCCAGATCGGTGTCGTCCCGCAGGACACCGTGCTGTTCAACGACACGATCCGCTACAACATCGCCTACGGCAAGGCCAATGCCAGCGAAGAGGACATCGTCGCCGCCGCCCGGGCCGCCCGCATCCACGACTTCGTCCTCCGTCTGCCCGAAGGCTATGAAACCAAGGTCGGCGAACGGGGCCTCAAACTTTCGGGCGGCGAGAAGCAGCGTGTGGGGATAGCCCGGACGCTTCTGAAGAACCCGCCGATCCTGATCCTCGACGAGGCCACCAGCGCGCTGGATACCCAGACCGAACGCTCGATCCAGGAAAGCCTGGCCGAGATGGGGCAGGGCCGCAGCGTGATCACCATCGCGCACCGGCTGTCCACCATCGCCGATGCCGATCAGATCCTGGTTCTGGAAGAAGGCCGGGTCATCGAACGTGGCCTTCACGATGAACTTCTGGAACAGGGTGGAGTCTATGCCGCGATGTGGCAGCGTCAGATCATGGAGGGCGAAGACTTCGCCAGCCAGGTGATCGACTTTCCCGGAGCCAAGCGCGACCTGGAACAGACCGACCTTCCGCCCGACCACAACTGGCGCTTCGCCCCAAAGGTCTGACGGACGCGTGAAGTCCGCCGGATGACAGGCTTTTTCCTTTGACCATCCGGTCAGGCTTCCGCATTCTCTCGTCACCCTTTGGGAGTGGGCGATGCTTTTCCGGCGTCTGGGTCTGGTTCTGCTGGTCTGGCTTGGCGTGGCCACTGCGGCGCTGGCCGAAAAGCGCGTGGCGCTGGTCTTCGGTGCCGAGGACTATACCGGGCTGCGGCAACTCTCGAACCCGGTCAATGACGCGCGGGCGATGGAAGAGGTCCTGGAGAAGCTGGATTTCGAGGTGGTCGTGGAAACCAACCGCGACCTGAAACGCACCCGGCGCGCGCTTGAGGACTTCAAGGAAGATGCCAAGGGTGCCGATGTGGCGCTGTTCTTCTTCGCCGGTCATGGTGTGGCCATCGACGGGGTGAACTACCTGTTGCCGACGGATGCCGATGCGTCGTCAGCGGCCCGGCTTGCCGAAACCTCGCTGCCCCTGTCCGAGGCGCAGGAGGTGATCCAGTCGATCGCGCCGGCTGCCATCGTGCTTCTGGATGCCTGCCGCAACAACCCGTTCCTGACCGGCGGGACGGACGGGCGGGGGGCGACGGCCCTGACGGACGAACCGCCGGTCGCAGAAAAGGCCAAGCCCGGCCTTGGCCGGATCGGGCGGGCCGATGGCGTTCTGTTCGCCTTCGCCGCCGCACCGAACGAGACCGCCGCTGACGGTGAGGGAAAGAATTCGCCCTTCACTTCGGCGCTGGTCCGGCACTTCTCGACCGCCGGGGTCGAACTGCGCACCGCGCTGACCCTGGTGCAGCAGGACGTCTACGACCGCAGCCGCGGCACCCAGCTTCCCTACATCGAAAGCGGCTTGCCCGAGCTGGTCTTCATTTCCGGTCAGGGTGTCCTGCCGGAACGCGACCAGCTGCTGATCGCGATGGCCGACCTGACCCCGGACATCCGGGCCGAGGTCGAAACCATTGCCACCGAACGCAATCTGCCCCTTGCTCCCCTCTATGCCGCCCTCCTGTCCGCCGATCTGGAACGCCAGACCCCCGAGGAACGCGGGGCGATGCTGCTGGAAGCCGCGCAATCCTATGAGAACTTCCAGACCGAATTGCAGCGATTCCAGTCCGACGACCCCCGCGTGGCCGACCTTCGGGCCCGGGCCGAGGAACAGCTGACCCTCGGTGCTTTCGATGCCGCCCGCGCGCTGCTGACCGAAGCGGCGGAAATCGACGCCACCGCCCGCACCACGATCCGCGCCACCTACCTGTCGCGCACCCTGTCCGAAGCCGCGACCCATATGCTGAACGCCAACGCCGCCCGGACCGACCTGCGCTATGATCTGGCGA
Organism: Pseudomonadota bacterium; assembly: GCA_040385165.1. Lineage (GTDB taxonomy): Bacteria > Pseudomonadota > Alphaproteobacteria > Rhodobacterales > Rhodobacteraceae > Tabrizicola. The sequence continues at coordinate 20,102 of JAZKHX010000002.1, forward strand.
TCTCGGACCTGCAGAAGGCTGCGGCGCTCTATGGCGAAGTGGCCGAAGAAATGGACCGCGAGGCCCAGTTTTCCTACGTCACCGCGCTGACCTCGCTTGGCGAGTTGCAGCTTGTGGCGGGCAACACCGAGGCTGCCTATCAGGCCTATTCCGCCCGCGCGGCCTTTGCGCAGGGACGCGTCGAGGCTGATACCACCGATGTCGACTGGGTGCGCGAGCTGATCTGGTCGATGAACGATCTAGGCAGCGTGTTGCAGCTGCAGGGCTACCTGAAGGAAGCCGAGACTGCCTATTCCACCGCGCTGGAGTTTTCCCAGTGGCAGGCCGACCAGCGCCCCGACGACACCGATCTCATGCGGGACCGGCAGGTCGCGGTCAACCGCGTCGGCTCGATCCGGCTGGCCCGCAGCGACCAGGCCGGGTCGCTTGCGGCCCACACCGAGGCGCTGGCCATCGCCGAGGCACTTTTGGCGACCGACCCGCAGAATGTCACCTACCGGATGGACATCTCGTTTACCCAGGAGCGCATCGGTGACGCCCGGCTGGCGATGGGCGACACGGCGGGGGCCAAGGCGGCTTTCGAGACGGCCTTGCAGATCGGCGAGGCGCTGGTGGCCGAATACCCCGGCGATGTCACGATCCGGCGCAACCTGTCGGTCAGCTATGAACGGATCGGCGACATGCTGGTCAGCGACAGCGACTACCCTGCGGCGCTGGACACCTTCGGCAAGGCGCTGGCGATCCGCGAGGAACTGGCGGCTCTCGACCCAGACAACAAGCCGCGCCAGCGCGATCTGGCGATCAACTTCGACCGGATCGGCGATGTGCAGCGGCTCCTTGGCGACATGGACTCGGCACTGCTTGCCCATCAGGCCGCGATGACGATCCGGGAAAAGCTTGCCGCGCTGGATCCCACCAATATGGTCTGGCAGCAGGACCTTCTGGTCAGCCTGGACCGGATGGGTGACATCCGCTTCGATGGCAATGACTTGGTGGCCGCACTCGAAGCGCAGGATCGGGCGCGGGCTATCGCGGAAGCCATGGTCGCGCTGAACCCCGAAGACCTGTCGCGGCAGGCGGACCTCGGCACGGCGCTGAAGAAGATCGGCGACATCCGCGCCGCGATGGGCGATCCCGTGGGCGCGCGCGACGCCCTTCAGGCGGCCTTGGACCTGCGCCAGTCCCTTGCCGCCGCTGCCCCGACGGTGCCGCGCTATGCGCGCGACGCCGCCTATTCTCTCACCGCACTGGCCGAACTCGACATTGCCGGTGGCAATCCCGCCACCGCCGAGCCATTGATCGCCGATGCCGTGGCCCGACACTCCCAGCTTGCCGGGGCAGCGCCCGGGGATGCCTTTGCCCTTCGTGATCTGTCGATCGCGCAGAACCTTCATGCCTCGACCCTGATGCAGCTTGGACGGAACAGCGAGGCCCTGACCGTGGCGCTGGCCTCGCTGGACACCGCCGACCGGCTGGTCCGGCTGGACCCGGACCTGCCCGAATACAAGCACGACCGGCTGGTGACCCTAAACCGGCTGGGCGATGCCCAGGCCGCCATCGGCGACAACCGTGCCGCCGTCGACAGCTTCAAGGCCATGGTCGCGCAGGGCAACCTTCTTCTGGACATCGACCCCTACAGCCGGCCCTGGGCCAACGATCTTGGCCTTGCGCTGGAACGTCTCGGCACGGCCCAGACCGCGACAGGCGACGTGGCTGCGGCCCTGAAAAGCCATCAGGACGCGCTGGCGCTGCGCGACTGGCTGGTGAACCAGGACAGCGCGAACCCCGCCTGGTATCGCAACCTCGCGCTCAGCCAGGCCAGCGTCGCCAGCGCCCTGGCCGCCCGCAACGACTATGAGACCGCCCTGACCCATCAGGACGAATCCCTGCGCATCCTGCGTGAGCTTGCCGCCGCCTATCCCGATGACCCCTGGTACAAGATCGACCTTGTCCGCGCGCTCGACCAGCGCGCCAGCCTCCTGCAGGACCCCGTGGCCGAGAACCGGGAGGCGCTGGCGATCCTCGAAGAGATGCAGGCCGCAGGCACCCTGCCGCCAAGCTACGAGGAGTGGATCTCCTCGTTCCGCAAGACTTTGGGCCTTCCGACCAGGTTCTAGGGCCGGGGCAGGCGGGGCAGGGCTTGGCAACGCGCGGCCTTTCCCTGTAAGACGGGGAAAACGAAAGCAGAGGCCACGGCATTGAGCAATCCCGACAGCTTCATCGAGGAAGTCACCGAAGAGGTGCGCCGTGACCGGCTGTTCCGGCTGTTCCGCAAATATGGCTGGATCGGCGTGGTCGCGATCCTTGGTCTTGTGGGCAGTACCGCCTGGACAGAGTGGACAAGGGCGCGCGACACCGTGCGGGCGCAAGCCTTCGGTGACGCGCTGATCGACGCCCTCGACCAGGGCACACCCGAAGAGCGTCGCGCGGCGCTGGCCGCAGTGCCGGCAGCGGCCGAACAGGCTGCCATCCTGAACCTGATCCTCGCCGCGAACCCGGATGAGGACAAGGCCGCAAGGCTTGCCGCGCTCGAGACGGTGGCGAACGACGCGACCCTCTCGCCGGCCTACCGCGACCTTGCTGTCCTGCGCCGGGTGCTTGTCGCCGGGACCGACCTCGCCCTTGCCGACCGCCGCGCGGCGCTGGACGGAATTGCCGTGGCAGGTCGCCCGTACCGGGTTCTTGCCGCGGAACAGCTGGCCTATCTTCTGATCGAGGACGGCAAGCCGGACGAAGCCATCGCAGCCCTTTCGGCCCTGATCCAGGATCAGGAAGCCTCGGGCGCGCTCAGGGCGCGGCTTGGGCAGATGATCACGTCGCTCGGCGGCACGGTTCCGGAACCGGCGGGCGGTTGAGACAGCGATGGACGCAAGCGAAAGGTCCTTTCAGGTGGCAGTCATGAAGTTCAGACGAATGGGCGGCAGGCTGATGACCGGCGTGGGCCTTCTGGCGCTGCTGGGAGCATGCGCCCCCAAGGAAGTGATCCTGGCAGGCGAACGCTTCCCGGTGCGCGCGGATCTTGCGGCCTCGGTCCCGGTCGAAGGCCAGCCTGCCCCGACCGCGCCGGCGGAAGCCGAAAATCAAAGCGTCGCGATCTCTCTGGGTCCGCAAAGCAGCGGCGACTGGACCCATCGCGCCGGAAACGCGCGCCACCTGATGCCGCACGCCGCACTTTCCCCGACCCCGCAGCTGGCGTGGTCGGCCAAGATCGGCGCTGGCTCCAGCCGCAAGAACCGGATCGGCGCGGCCCCGGTCGTGGCCGATGGCCGCATCTTCACGATCGACGCCGGCGTGGGCGTGACCGCCACCTCGACCGCCGGCGCGACCCTGTGGACGGCGGACCTGACGGCGGCCTTCGACAAGGGCGGCGGGCAGTCGGCGGGCGGGCTCGCCACCACCGGCAGCCGGGTCTTCGCGACCACCGGCTATGGCGAGCTTGTCGCCCTCGACGCGGCCTCGGGCGCGGTCCTCTGGCGCCAGCGCGTCGATGCCCCGATCAGCGGCGCCCCGGCAACGGACGGCACGACGGTCTATGTCTCGGGCCGGGACGGGTCGGCCTGGGCGGTTGACGCCGCCGATGGCAAGGTGATCTGGCAGGTCGTCGGAACCCCGGGCAAGGCAGCCTATGTCGGCACCGCCGCACCCACCGTGGGCGACCGCGCGGTGATCTTCCCGTCGTCGGGGGGCGATCTGATGGCCGTCCTCAAGATCGGCGGCGGCACGAAGATCTGGCAAGCCTCGCTGGCAGGCAAGCGGCTTGGCCGCGCCTATGCGCTGACCCCGGACGTGACCGGCGACGCCGTCATCGCGGGCAAGACCCTGTTCGCAGGCTCCGGTTCGGGCCGGACCGTCGCGATGTCCGCCTCGTCGGGCGAACGCATCTGGTCGGCGGGCGAAGGCGCGCTCGGCCCGGTCGCCGTCGCGGGCGGCTCGATCTTCCTGGTGAACGACGAGGCGAAACTGGTGCGGCTTGACGCGGCCTCCGGCACGCCGATCTGGTCGGTCGAGATGCCCTATTTCACCAAGGACAAGGTCAAGCGCCGCAAGGGCATCTACGCCCATTACGGGCCGGTTATGGCTGGCGGGCGGATCATCGTCGTCTCCTCGGACGGCATCCTGCGGGCCTTCGATCCGGCCGATGGCAGCCTCGCCTATACCACGGAAATCCCCGGTGGGGCCGCTGCGCAACCTGCCGTGGCGGGCGGCACGCTCTATGTCGTGGGCGGCAACGGGCAACTTCACGCTTTCCGCTAGCGGCCTTCCCGTGTATGGCAGGCGCTTCGCTTATGCCGGACGCTTGACATGACCTTCACCCTCGCCATCGTGGGCCGCCCGAATGTGGGCAAATCGACGCTGTTCAACCGCCTCGTGGGCCGCAAACTTGCCCTGGTCGATGACCAGCCCGGCGTGACCCGCGACCTGCGCGAGGGTGACGCCAGGCTGTTCGACATGCGCTTTACCGTGATCGACACGGCGGGGCTGGAGGAAGTCACCGACGACAGCCTGCAAGGGCGGATGCGGCGGCTGACCGAACGCGCAGTGGAAATGGCCGACGCCTGCCTTTTCGTCATCGACGGCCGCGTTGGCGTGACCCCGACGGACGAGGTTTTTGCCGACATCCTGCGCAAGAAGAACGCCCGCGTGTTTCTTGCGGTCAACAAGGCCGAAGGCAAGGCTGGCGACGCTGGCGCTTTGGAGGCCTATTCCCTCGGCCTCGGCGAACCGATCCGTATCTCTGCCGAACACGGCGAGGGGATGGACGACCTCTACCACGAGCTTAAGCCGCTGGAAGGCGAGTTTGCCGAGCGCGAGGCCGAGAACGCGCCCGAAGTCGACATCGACCTGTCCGAAGCCGACGCCGAGCTTGAGGCGGATGAGACTGCCCACCATCCGACCGCGAAGAAGCCCCTGCAGATCGCCGTCATCGGTCGCCCGAACGCCGGAAAGTCGACCCTTATCAACAAGATCCTCGGCTACGACCGCCTGCTCACGGGACCCGAGGCCGGGATCACCCGCGACGCGATTTCGGTCCGCGCCGAATGGCAGGGCACCCCGATCCGCATCTTCGACACCGCCGGGATGCGCAAGAAGGCCCGGATCACCGAAAAGCTGGAGAAGCTCAGCGTCTCCGACGGCATCCGCGCCGTGCGCTTCGCCGAGGTGGTCGTCGTCCTTCTTGATGTCGAGATTCCCTTCGAGGTGCAGGATCTGCGCATCGCCGACTTCGCCGAAACCGAAGGCCGCGCCGTTGTGGTCGCGGTGAACAAGTGGGACCTCGAAGACGAAAAGCAGGAAAAGCTGGCCGAGCTGAAAGAGATGTTCGACCGCCTGCTGCCGCAGTTGCGCGGTGCCCCGCTGGTCACGGTTTCGGCCAAGACGGGCCGGGGGCTTGACCGGCTGCACGATGCGATCCGCAAGGCGCATGATGTCTGGAACCGCCGTATTCCGACGGCGCGGCTGAACTCCTGGCTTGGTGCCATGACCGAGGCGCACCCGCCGCCAGCCCCCGGCGGCCACCGCATCAAGCTGCGCTACATGACGCAGGCCAAGACCCGGCCGCCCGGCTTCATGATCAAATGCTCGCGCCCGGATGAGCTTCCGGAAAGCTACAAACGCTATCTGGTCAACGGGTTGCGCGACCATTTCGACATGCCGGGCACCCCGATCCGCTTGTATCTGCGAAGCCAGGGCAATGAAAATCCCTGGAAAGAGCGCAAGTTCAACACGCCCTCGCGGCTGCGCAAGCACAAGGAAAAGAACACCGGGCAGTAAGGCCGACAACGATTTCTTCAAAGAAATCGAACCGGAGCCTTTGAAGGCTCCGAACCGGAATTTTTGAAAATTCCGGTGTCTCGCCTCACGACCTGCGCCACCTCCAGGCCAGTGTCCCCAGCATCACCACGGCACCCACCGCCGCCGCGCCGGCGACCAAGACGTTGTCGCCCCGGTTCACCGCGATCACGCCCGCCAGCGCCCAGATCACCGTCAACCCGTAGACCGGCATCCGGGCCTTGCGGGCCTGCACCACCAGCGCGATGACCAGAACCAGTCCCAGCATCGCCAGAGCCGCCCCGGTGTCCGACAGCACCCCGTAGCCCGCGACCAGCACGCCTGTCGACACGGCCGAAGCTGCCGTCAGCCACCCCGCGAAGATCGCCAGCGGGCCAGACAGCAACCACCGGTCCGGCTCGGTCGGCGCGCGCAGAAACGCCAGAAGCGCGGCCCCGGCCATGATCCAGATCGTCACCGTTCCCCAGATCGCCGAGACGCCCGCGATCCACAGCCAGACCGCGCCCACCACGACCGCTGCGGTCAAGGGCAATCTGACCGGGGCCCAGAAGGCGTCCTCCGCCCGCTTCCAAAGCCCGAACCCCGCATGCAGGATCAGCCACAGATAGATCACCGACCAGATCGCGAAGGCATAGCCCGCAGGCTGGATCGCCGGGCGTTCGATCCGCACCGGGAACATCGTCGGATCATAGCCGGTGAAGGGTGGCGTGACCAAGGGCGCAAGCCCGAAGGCTATCGTCGCCAGAAGCAGCATCAGGGCGGGCAGGCGGCTCATCGGTCACTCCAGGATGGGATTAGCTGGTGAAAACACCAGCCACGCCAATGCGTTCCCGGTTCAGATCAGCACGCCCTCCGCCGTGATCCGGGTCTTGCCCTGAAGATAGGGCACCAGCGCCGCAGGCAAGGTCACCGACCCATCCGCCTCCTGCCCGTTTTCCAGCACCGCGATCAGACAGCGCCCGACGGCCAGACCCGACCCGTTCAGCGTCGCCACGAACTCCGGCTTGCCGCTGGAGGGCCGATAGCGCGCGTTCATCCGGCGCGCCTGGAACTGGCCGCAGGTCGAGACCGAGCTGATCTCGCGGTAGGTGTTCTGCCCCGGCAACCAGACCTCCAGGTCATGCGTCTTCTGCGCCCCGAATCCCATGTCGCCGGTGCACAGGACAATGGTCCGGTAGGGCAGGCCCAACCGCTCCAGCACCGCCTGCGCGCACCCGGTCATTCGTTCGTGTTCCGCCAGCGCGGTTTCCGGCGTGCAGATCGTCACCATCTCGACCTTCTCGAACTGGTGCTGGCGCAACATGCCGGTGGTGTCCTTGCCCGCCGACCCGGCCTCGGAGCGAAAGCAATGGGTATGCGCGGTCAGCCGGATCGGCAACGCCGCCTCGTCCAGGATGTCGCCCGCGACCGAGTTGGTAAGCGTCACTTCCGAGGTCGGAATCAGCCACCAGCCGTTGGTGGTCTGATAGCTGTCCTCGGCGAATTTCGGCAGCTGGTTGGTGCCGAACATCGCCTCCTGCTTGACCAGAACCGGGGTCCAGGTTTCCGCCAGCCCGTGTTCGGTGGTGTGCATGTCCAGCATGAACTGCGCCAGCGCCCGATGGACGCGGGCCACCGCCCCGCGCAGGACGACAAAGCGGCTGCCCGACAGTTTTGCGGCGGTCGGGAAGTCCAGTCCGTCCTTCGCGGCGGGAATCTCGAAATGCTCCAGGGGCTTGAACGCCAGGTCGCGCGGAGTGCCCCAGCGGCGAACCTCGACGTTCGCAGTCTCGTCCGGGCCATCTGGCACTTCGTCCAGCGGCAGGTTCGGGATCCGGGACAGGGCATCGCGCAGCCGCGCATCCTCGGCTCCTGCTTCCTCGGTCAGCCGGGCGCCCTCGGCCTTCTTCTCGGCCACCAGCGCGCGCAGGCGGTCAAACTCGGCGTCATCGCCCCGCGCCTTGGCCGCTCCGACCTCCTTGGACGCGCTGTTCTGCGCCGCCGCGGCGGTTTCGGCCGCCAGGATCCTTGCCCGCCGCGCTTCGTCGATCGCCAGCAGCTCCGCCGACATCGGCTCCAGCCCGCGCCGCGACAGCGCCGCATCGAACGCAGCCGGGTTTTCGCGGATGAAACGGATGTCGTGCATGGCCTTTGCCTCCTCATGGCTTGCCTCGGCGCTTATGCCCGATTGCGTGCGCCGGGGGAAGGCATCGCCCGCCACCGCATCCGCCTGCGCCCTCTGGCAAAGCGCCGCGAAAGGCCTTACATCAGCCAGCAATCGCAAACGGGCACGCCAGCGGCAGCCCGGCCCGGCCCAAGAGAGGATGCCCATGTTCGTCACCCCAGCCTTCGCGCAATCCACAGGTGCCGCCCCCGGCGGTGCCGCCGCCTTTGCCCAGTTCCTGCCGATCGTCCTGATCTTCGTCATCTTCTACTTCCTGCTGATCCGTCCGCAGCAAAAGAAGATGAAGGACCACCGCGCCATGGTTGAAGCCCTGCGCCGTGGCGACCAGGTCGTGACATCGGGCGGTATCGTCGCCAAGGTGTCGAAGGTGCAGGACGACGGCATGGTCGAGGTCGAGATCGCCGAGGGCGTGAAGGTGAAAGTGGTCAAGCACACCATCACCCAGGTCCTGAACAAGACCGAACCCGCTGCGGCCAACTGAGTCTGATCCATGGAACCGATGGCGCTCTGGAAACGGATTCTCATCCTGCTCGTCTGCGGCTGGGGGATCGCCGCTGCAATCCCGAACCTGTTCTACGCCCGGGTCGAGCGCCACAATGACGCCGCCACGGCGATCGAGGCGGCGGGTGGCACCGCGACGCCCGAACAGACCGCAGCACTGGCGGAATGGCCCGGGTTCCTGCCCTCGGCGCTGATGAACCTGGGCCTGGACTTGCGGGGCGGGGCGCATCTTCTCGCCGAGGTGAAGGTCGAAGACGTCTACAAGAGCCGGATGGACGCGCTCTGGCCGGAAGTCCGCGACACGCTGCGCGACCTGCGTGACAAGATCGGCGCGGTCCGCCGTGCACCGTCGCCTGACGACGTGCTGCGGGTCACCCTGTCGAATCCGGACGGCATGACCGAAGCACTCGAGGCCGTGCGCGGCCTTGGCAGCAGCGTGGTATCCCTGACCGGGATCGGGCAAAGCACCCTCGACGTGACGGCCGAAGGTGACGACATCGTCGTCCGCCTGTCCGAGGCCGAACGGCAGGCGACGGACGAGCGCACCATCCAGCAGTCGCTGGAAATCATCCGCCGCCGGGTGGACGAGGCGGGAACCCGTGAACCGACGATCCAGCGCCAGGGCGAGGATCGCATCCTGATCCAGGTTCCGGGCATCGGGTCCGCGTCCGAGCTGAAGCAACTGATTGGCCAGACGGCGAAGCTGACCTTCAATGCCGTCGTCAGCCGCACCACCGACGCCGGTGCCACGGCAGGCCCGCGCAACGTGCTTCTGCCCTCGCTGGACGAGGAAGGGGTCTATTATATCGTCGAGGACAGTCCCGTGGTTTCGGGCGAGGATCTGGTCGATGCCCAGCCCGCCTTTGACCAGAACAGCCGGCCAGCGGTCAGCTTCCGCTTTGACTCCACCGGCGCGCGGGCCTTCGGCGACTACACCGCCGCCAATATCGGCGCGCCCTTCGCCATCGTGCTGGACGGCGAGGTGATTTCCGCCCCCGTCATCCAGAGCCACATTCCCGGCGGGTCGGGCATCATCACCGGGAGCTTCTCGGTCGAGGATTCGACCCGCCTCGCCGTGCTTCTGCGCGCAGGGGCCCTTCCGGCCGAGATGGCCTTCCTCGAAGAGCGCACCATCGGCCCCGAGCTTGGCCAGGATTCGATCGATGCCGGCCGGACCGCGGCCCTGATCGGCATGGTCGCGGTCGCACTCTACATGCTCGCCAGCTACGGGCTTTTCGGGGCCTTTGCGAACGTCGCGCTCGCGATCAACGTCGCGCTGATCATGGCGGTTTTGTCTGCCATCGGGGCCACGCTGACCTTGCCGGGCATCGCGGGGATCGTCCTGACCATGGGCATGGCGGTGGATGCCAACGTGCTGATCTTCGAGCGGATGCGCGAGGAACTGCGGGACGGGGCCAGCCCGCGCCGCGCGATGGAGCAGGGCTTCGATCGCGCCTTTTCGGCGATCATGGATTCGAACGTGACCGGCCTTCTGACCGCCGTCATCATGTTCTGGCTCGGCTCGGGGCCGGTGCGCGGCTTTGCGGTGACGCTGGGCCTCGGCATCCTCACCTCGATGTTCACCGCGGTCTATGTCACCCGCCTGATCGTCGAGACCTATCTCGACTGGAAACGCCCGAAGACCATCGTGGTCTGACCGGAGGAGAATGCGAAATGGCCTGGCGTCTACGGCTTGTCCCCGAAAAGACCAACATCGACTTCTTCCGCATCCAGTGGGTAACCTTCGGCACCTCGATCGCCGCGATGGTCCTGTCGCTGGTGCTGATCTTCGCCATGGGGTTGAACTTCGGCATCGACTTCCGCGGTGGCACCACGATCCGGACGGAATCCTCGACCGCCGTCGATGTGGGGGCCTACCGGGACGCCCTGCAGACGCAGGACCTAGGCGATGTCTCGATCACCGAGGTCTTCGATCCGTCGTTCGGACCGGGCAAGTATGTCGCCATGGTGCGGCTGTCCGCCCGGGAAGGCGACGAGGCTGTGACTGCCGAAACCATTGCCCAGGTGGAAGCCGCACTGAAGCGGGTCGATCCGTCGATCACCTTCCCGGCGGTGGAATCGGTCGGCCCCAAGGTCAGCCAGGAGCTGATCACCTCGGCCCTACTCGCCGTGGTGGCGGGTGCGATCGGGATCCTCTTCTTTGTCTGGGTGCGCTTTGAATGGCAGTTCGCCGTGGGCACCGTCGCCGCGCTGCTTCATGACGTGCTGGTCACCGTGGGCCTCTTCGCGCTGTTCCAGATCAAGTTCGATCTGACCATCGTGGCGGCGCTGCTGACCATCCTCGGCTATTCGGTCAACGACACGGTCGTCATCTTCGACCGCCTGCGCGAAAATCTGGCGAAATACAAGCAGATGCCGCTGCGCGAGATGATGAACCTTACCGCGAACGAGACGCTTTCCCGCACGATCATGACCGCCTCGACCACGCTCATTTCGCTGATCGTGCTTCTGATCTTCGGCGGAGACGTGATCCGCGGCTTCGTCTTCGCGATGCTCATGGGGGTCATTCTTGGCACCTACTCCACGCTCTACATGGCAAAGAACATCGTGCTGATGCTGGGCGTCGACCGGGGCGACAAACCGAAGTCCCCCGGCAAGAACGAATTCGCCAACGTCGAAGCATGAACGGGCCCCCGCGATGCGGCTGACCGAAGTCACCTATGGCAGCGCGAAGGCGATCGAGGGCTACGGTCCCGGCTTCTTCCGCGTCGCGGGTCATGTGCTGCGCGGCCCCTGCCTCATCACGCCCTGGGATGCCGGCCCCTGGGGCGGCTATGACGATACCGCCGCCCCCCTGTCGCTCGGGGACCGGATCGATGTCCTTTTCGTCGGCACCGGCACGAATATCGCCCCGGTTCCGAAAGCCTTCCGCGAGGCGCTGGAAGGGCAGGGGATCGGGGTCGAGATCATGGCCTCGCCCACTGCTGCCCGCACCTACAACGTGCTTCTGGGGGAAGGCCGCCGCGTCGCCGTGGCGCTGATCCCTGTCGAATGATCCCCGTCGAGTGATCCCCGTCGAGTGAACCGCTTCGACTGATCCGCTTCGACTGATCCGCTTCGACTGATCCGCTTCGACTGATCCTTCCGGTCTTCGTCGCGCAACTGTCATGCCGCTGACGCCCGACTGTGATCCGGGCCTGCTAGACCGTTCGGACACCGTTTCCCGTCCGAGGATCCCCGGCGCAATGACCTCCGACCTGATCGCTTCCGACGTGCTGACCTTCGACCAGGCCCCGATCTCGCCGCCGGCCGGTTTCACCTACTCCCACTCCGGTCAGTCGCCTTTCCGCCGCGCGCTGATCCGGTCGGTCGAGCTGATGACGGGCCAGCCTGTCTTGCGCCGTCTCTATGTCGACTGGGTGGTCTGCGACAAGCGCCCGGGCGAGCCGGTCTTCGACGCCGCCCTCCGCAAGCTGTCGATCACGCCGCACATCGCCGGCGGGGCCGGGCACCTTGCCCTTGTCCCGGAAACCGGCGGGCTCCTGCTGGTGGCCAACCATCCTTTCGGCGTTGTCGACGGGCTGACGCTCGGCCATCTCGGCATGCGGCTGCGCGGCAATGTGCGGATCATGACCAACAGCCTCCTGTGCCGGGTGCCCGAGATCGACCCGCACCTCCTGCCTGTCGATTTCTCCGGCACACCAGAAGCCCGGCGGCTGAACGGCGAGACCCGCCGCCGTGCCGCCGAACTTCTGGCGCAGGGCAAGGTCGTCGCGATCTTCCCGGCCGGAGGCGTCGCGACCGCAAACCGTCCGCTGCGGGGACGTGCGGTCGATGCGCCCTGGCATCCCTTCGTTGCGCGGCTGGCTACGATTCCGGGGGTCACGACGCTGCCGCTGCATATCGCCGGCCAGAACTCGCGCCTGTTCCAGATCGCAAGCCACACCTCCTATCCGCTGCGTATCGCGCTGATTTTCCACGAAACCCGCCGCCGGATGCAGCGCCCGGTGACCATCACGGTCGGCGCACCGATCAGCGCCGAAGAGCTGCGCCGCTTGCCCCGCGACGATGTCACGATGACGCTCCGCCGCCGGACGATGGCCCTGGCCTCGCCGGCGCTGCCCGAGCCCGATGAACATTACATCTGGCCCGAACATATCCGCTGGTGACATGGGGGCTTACGCCCCCGAAATCTGCCGCGCCTTCTGCACCAGCACCTCGGCCTGCCGGATTGACGCGTAGTCGATCAGCCGGCCATCCAGCGACACCGCGCCCTTGCCTTCCGCCGCCGCCTGCGCCATCGCCTCCAGGATGCGGTTCGCGCGGGTGACCTCGGCCTCCGACGGACTCATCACCTCGTTCGCCAGCGCGATCTGCGACGGGTGGATCGCCCATTTCCCCTCGCAGCCCAGCACCGCCGCGCGCTTCGCCGCCGCCCGGTAGCCATCGGGGTCCGAGAAATCGCCGAACGGCCCGTCGACGGGCCGCAACCCGTTCGCGCGCGCCGCCACCACCATTCGTGCCAGCGCATAGTGCCACATGTCGCCCCAGTGGACTGCACGGCTGCCATCCTCCAGCTTGTCGGTCAGCACCGAATAGTCCGGGTTCACCCCGCCGATGATCGTCGTCCGCGCCCGGGTCGAGGCCGCATAGTCCGCCACCCCGAAGTGGAGCGACTCATTCCGCTTCGACGCCCCGGCGATCTCGGACACGTTCTGCATCCCCAGCGCCGTCTCGATGATATGCTCGAAGCCGATCCGCTTCTTCAGGCCCTTCGCGTCCTCGATCTGCGTGACCATCATGTCGACCGCATAGACATCCGCGGCCGTGCCGACCTTCGGGATCATGATCAGGTCCAGCCGATCGCCGGCCTGTTCGACCACATCCACCACATCTCGATACATGAAATGCGTATCAAGCCCGTTGATCCGCACCGACATGGTCTTCTTGCCCCAGTCGATCTCGTTCAGGGCCTTGATGATGTTCTTGCGGGCCTGCGGCTTGTCGTCGGGGGCGACCGCGTCCTCAAGGTCGAGAAAGATCACGTCCGCATCGGACGCGGCGGCCTTCTCGAACATCTGGGGGGCGCTGCCCGGAACGGCCAGCTCGCTGCGGTTCAGGCGCGCGGGCGCCTGCTGGATCACGTGGAAAGTCATTTCGGGCTCCCGCCAAGGTAGGAGCTGCACCCGCGACAGGCATCCTCGATGCCGCCCCCCTTCGTCAAGCTGGAAAATGCAGGGTCACATTTCCCCCCGCGACGCCCGGTTCGCGTAGTAGAACGCAATCGCCTGCGTCCGGTTCTTCACCGCCAGCTTCTCGAACAGGTTCGACAGGTGAAACTTCACCGTATTCGCGCTGATTTCCAGGTCGCGGGCCAGTTCCTTGTTGGTCAGGCCCTTGGACAGGGCCTCCAGCAGCGTCCGCTCCCGGGGCGACAGACTTTCGATCGGATCCTGCTTCAGGCTGCGGATGTCGAGAAAGGGAAACACCATCTGCCCCTTGGCCACCGCCGAACAGGTTTCCAAGAGCCGCTCCACCGATTCGGAGCGCGCCACAAACCCCGCCGCCCCCGCCGCCATCGCCTTTCGGGGAACGTCCCCGCCATCCTCGGCATAGACCACCAGCCTTGGCGCGTTCCCTTGCGCCCGCAGCACGTCGATCAGCCGCGCGCCGCCAAGCGCAGGCAGGTTCCAGTCGATCACGCCCACCTGCACCGGCATCCGCATCACCATGCCCAGGAACCCCTCCGCCGTCGCCGCCGTCGCGACAAGAGAGAATCGCCGGTCCTTCTCGAATATCTCGGACATCGCCGTCAGCATCAGCGGGTTGCTGTCGGCGAGCATCACCGTTACCGCTACCATCTTTTCCGGCTCCTCCCAAAGCGCCATCAATCGCCCTTCCCTACCCGTAATGGTGGGAAATTTTCGGCGTACCATGGCATATCCGCCACTATGGGTAGGATGTTTACTACCCAAATAGACACCCAAAAGCAGGATATAGGAATGTTGCCGCAACTGTCGAGTGTCGCTTTTCTAGGTGGCAGGACGGATGCCCTCGGCAGACCCCGCGACCCTTTCTTCCGCTGCACCCGGAAGTGGACGCAGGTCCGCCCCCGCCGCTGTCCATCAGGCCTTGGGAGGGGCGCCGCATGCTTGAGACCGATCTCTATCCGCAGCTTGTGATTCCCGAGACCCTGGCCGCAGGCCCCGGTCCCGGCAACACCGACGCGCGGGTGCTGGCCAGCTTTGTCAACGCGGGCCTTGCCGACCACATGCAGGCCGACGTGCTGCGTGGCATGATCGAATGCAAGCACATGCTCCGCCGTGTCTGGGGCACGACGAACACCTACACCTTTGGCGTCGCCGGAACCGGGTGGAGCGGGCTTGATACCCTCTTCTCCGCCATCCTGCCGGGTGACACGGTCGTCTGCTTCGTCAACGGCACTTTCTCGGGCATCGACGCGCTGACCGTCCGCACCAAGGCCGCCAGCCGCGAGGACCTGAAAGCCAACGCGCTCGACCCCAAACCCGCGAACGTGACGGTGATCCAGGTCCCGCACGGCCAGTCTGTCACCGCTGACGTCATCGAACAGGCGCTGAAGCAGCACAAACCCACCTGGGCCGTCATGGCGCATTGGGAAACCGGCTCGGGCCGGATCAACGACCTGCTCGGCTTTTCCGACGCTTGCGAACGCTACAACGTGATGGGCCTGGTCGACGCCGTCTCCTCCCTCGGAATCGCGGATTTCGCGATCGACGATTTCCCCGGCGTTGTCGGCTGGGCCTCCTGCCCGCAGAAGGGCGTCCTCTGCCTGCCGCTCACCTACGCCCCGGTCAGCCTCACCGACCGCTACATCGCCCACCTGCGCGAAAACGGCTGCTACAGCTTCGTCCATAACCCGATCTTCGAGGCCCGGCACTGGGGCATCACCGACGGCAAGGATACGGCTGCTGGCACCTACCACCGCACCCATTCCGGCTACGCCGTCGCCGCCTTCCACGAGGCGCTGCGGATCAACCTCCAGCACGGCCGCGCCCGGAAGGCCGCGGATTACGCCTTCCACGAGGCCGCCCTCCGCGCCGCTGTGCAGGCGCTGGGCTGCGAGGTCACCTCGAACATGACCAGCCTTGTCGTGTTGAACCTGCCGCCGTCGCTGGCGGGGCGCGAAAAGGAACTGGTGCAATCCGCCCGCGCCAAGGGCTTCGGCATCTGGCCGACGCTGTCGGAACCCGTCCAGGTCCGCATCGGCATCCTGAACCAGCTGTCCGCAGCCGCGATCACCGAGATCGTGACCCGCTTCGCCGCCGAGATGACCGCCATGGGCGCGACCGTCGATCCCGGCGCCGCACTCGCCGTGATCGAACGCCACTACGCCTCTGCAATCGCTGCCGAATAACCGGGAGGACCCAATGGACATCCACGAATACCAGGCCAAGGAAATCCTCGCCCGCTTCGGCGTGGCCGTGCCTCCCGGGGCGCTGGCCTACAGCCCCGAACAGGCCGCCTACCGGGCGCGGGAACTGGGCGGCGACCGCTGGGTCGTCAAGGCCCAGGTCCATGCCGGTGGACGCGGCAAGGCCGGGGGCGTCAAGCTGTGCAGCTCGGAAAACGAGATTCACGCGGCGACCGACGGCATGTTCGGCCAGAAGATCGTCACGCACCAGACCGGCCCCGAAGGCAAGGGCATCTACCGCGTCTATGTCGAGGCCGCCGTGGATTTCGGTCGCGAGATCTACCTCGGTTTCGTCCTCGACCGTTCCTCGCAGCGGGTGATGATCGTCGCCTCGTCCGAGGGCGGGATGGAGATCGAGGAGATCTCCGCCTCGCGCCCCGACAGCATCGTCCGCTCGACCGTCGAACCCGCCGTCGGCCTCCAGGAATTCCAGGCGCGCGAGATCGCCTACGCCCTTGGCATCCCGCCCGCGCTGACGCAGCAGATGGTCCGCACGCTGCTGGGCTGCTACCGCGCCTTCCGCGAACTGGATGCCACCATGGTCGAGATCAACCCGCTGGTGGTGACTGCCGACAACCGCATCCTCGCGTTGGATGCCAAGATGACCTTCGACACCAACGCGCTCTTCCGCCACCCGCAGATCGCCGAGCTGCGCGACAAATCCCAGGAAGACCCCCGCGAAAGCCGCGCCGCCGATCGGGGCCTCGCCTACATCGGCCTTTCGGGCAACATCGGCTGCATCGTGAACGGCGCGGGCCTCGCGATGGCGACGATGGACACGATCAAGCTGGCCGGGGGCGAGCCGGCCAACTTCCTCGACATCGGCGGCGGGGCAACCCCCGAACGGGTCGCCAAGGCCTTCCGCCTCGTGATGTCCGACAAGAACGTCCAGGCCGTCCTCGTCAACATCTTCGCCGGCATCAACCGCTGCGACTGGGTGGCCGAAGGCGTCGTCCAGGCCCTGCGCGCCGAACCCGTGGAGGTGCCCGTCATCGTCCGTCTTTCGGGCACCAATGTGGAGGAAGGCCAGAAGATCCTCGCACAATCCGGCCTGCCGATCATCCGCGCCAACACGCTGATGGAGGCCGCCGAACGCGCCGTGATCGCCTGGAAGAACGACCGCAAGCACCTGATGAGGGCCGTCTGATGAGCATCTTTCTCGACCGTTCCAGCCGCGTCGTCGTGCAGGGCATCACCGGCCGCATGGCGCAGTTCCACACCAAGGAGATGCTCGACTACGGCACCAATGTCGTGGCGGGTGTCGTGCCCGGCAAGGGCGGCGAAACCGTCATGGGCGTGCCCGTGTTCAACACGATGAAAGAGGCCGCCGCCGCCACCGGCTGCGACACCAGCCTCGTCTTCGTGCCCCCGCCCTTCGCCGCCGACAGCATCATGGAAGCTGCCGACGCGGGCATCCGCTACTGCGTCTGCATCACCGACGGCATCCCGGCGCAGGACATGATCCGCGTGAAGCGTTACATGCTGCGCTATCCCCGCGAACGCCGCATGGTCCTGACCGGGCCGAACTGCGCGGGCACCATCAGCCCCGGCAAGGCGCTTCTCGGCATCATGCCCGGCCACATCTACCTGACCGGCAATGTCGGCATCGTCGGCCGCTCGGGCACCTTGGGGTATGAGGCCGCCCAGCAGCTCAAGGACCGCGGCATCGGCATCTCGACCAGCGTGGGCATTGGCGGCGACCCGATCAACGGCTCCTCCTTCCGTGACATCCTCGAACGCTTCGAGGCCGATCCCGACACCCACATCGTCTGCATGATCGGCGAGATCGGCGGCCCGCAAGAAGCCGAGGCTGCCGCCTATATCCAGGAGCATATGTCGAAGCCGGTCATCGCCTATATCGCCGGTCTGACCGCCCCCAAGGGCCGCACCATGGGCCACGCGGGCGCGATCATCTCGGCCTTCGGCGAAAGCGCGTCCGAAAAGGTCGAAATCCTGACCGCCGCCGGTGTCACCGTGGCCGAAAACCCCAGCGTGATCGGCGAAACCGTGGCGCGCGTGATGTCCAGGCGCGCCGCCTGAAGGGGATGTCATGACGAAACCCAGAGTCCTCGTGACGCGGCGCTGGCCGGAGGCGGTCGAGGCGAAGATGGCGCAGGCGTTCGATCTGCACCTCAACCCCTCGGACCAACCGCTCTCCCAGGCCGATCTGCGCGACGCGATGGGCCAATACGACGCGATCTTGCCGACCGTGACCGATCGCCTTCCTGCGGCGGTCTTTGACGGATCGGCAACGCGCACAAGGATTGTGGCCAACTACGGCGTAGGCTACGCCCATATCGACACCGCCGCCGCGAAGACCCACGGCATCGCGGTGACCAACACGCCCGACGTCCTGTCCGAATGCACCGCCGACATCGCGATGACGCTGCTTCTCATGGTCGCGCGAAGGGCAGGGGAGGGCGAGCGGGAACTGCGCGAAGGCCGCTGGACCGGTTGGCGCCCGACCCACCTGATCGGCACCAAGGTTTCCGGCGCAACCCTTGGCATCGTCGGCTTCGGTCGCATCGGCCAGGCCATGGCCCAGCGTGCCCACTTCGGCTTCGGGATGAAGATCCTCGTCCAGAACCGCTCGCCCGTGCCAGCCGAAGTCCTCGCCCGCTACAACGCCACCCAGGTCGTGACCATCGAGGGCCTGCTCCCCCAGTGCGATTTCGTCTCGCTCCACTGTCCCGGGGGTGCTGCCAACCGCCACCTGATCAACGCCCGCCGCCTTGACCTGATGAAGCCCACCGCCTTTCTGATCAACACTGCGCGCGGCGAGGTCGTGGATGAACACGCCCTTGCGCAGTCCCTCTGGTTTGGCACCATCGCCGGGGCGGGGCTCGACGTCTTTGAACGCGAACCTCAGGTGCCTGAGGCGCTTCTCAACGCCGACAACCTGGTCCTTCTCCCCCATCTCGGTTCCGCCACCCGCGAGACGCGCGAGGCGATGGGCTTTCGCGTGCTGGAAAACCTCACCGCCTTCTTCGACGGCCGCACCCCCCGCGATCGGGTCGCCTGACGGGGAAAATGGTAGGCCCGGAGGGACTCGAACCCCCAACCAAGGCGTTATGAGCGCCCTGCTCTAACCAATTGAGCTACAGGCCCGCAGCATGACCGTGCCTAACAGAGATGACGCTCCGGTCAAGCGTGGGATGCAGGAAATGGCTTGCAGGACGCGGTCTGCCTGATACGATCAAGCCGATCAAAATCATGGGCATTTGGATAAGGAAGGAATGAGCAGTTGAATTTCAAGACCCTACTTCTGTCCGCCGTCGCGGTTGTGCAGTCCACGGTGGTCGCTTTGGCCGGGGCCGCGCCTCCTCCTGCCGCCAGTGACGACAGCGGCGGCGAGGCAGCGATCGTTCTGGTTATTCTTGTCGGCGCAGTAATTCTGGCGATCAATGGCATGAAACAAGCTGCGCCGCCGCCCGAGGACCAGTAAGGCTGGCGCTCCTCGGCTCAGCCTAGCCGCAGCATCCGCCGTACGGGGTCCCAAAGGATCGGCCACAGCCGCTGTGACCTCAGCGGCTTTTCCACGTCTTCGGTCAGGCCGAAGACCAGATCCTCCGGCCCCCGGATCACGTAGAGCGTGCCGAACATCCAATCCCAAATCGCCAACGAGTTTCCATAGTTCCGGTCGTGATGCGCCGGGTTCTGGCTGTGGTGTATCTGGTGCTGTGCCGGTGAGATGATGATGTGCTCCACGACCGGTCCGTAGCTCAGCCAGACATGGCTGTGATGCAGCGCCGCCAGCCCTGCGTTCGCAACGATCAGAAACGCGTTGATCCCGGCTATGGTGGCAATTTCGGTCGAAGGGCTCAGCGAGCCGAGCATGAGTCCCTGGACGACTCCGACCATCCCCGATTGCACCAGAACCGTCAGGACACTTGCCAGCGGGTGCTGGCGATAAGTTGTGATCGGCGTCAAAACTTCGGCGCTGTGATGGACGGCGTGGAGGGGCCAGATGAGGCCCCAGATGTGATAGGTCCTGTGGATCCAGTAGATCGCAAAGTCGGTCGGCAGCCAAAGAAGGAACGCCACCATCAACGGCGACAGCCCGTCCGCCCCGAGGAGTGGCGCTGGCACGAAGCTCGCGACCGAGGCGGCCACCCCGGTCGTCAGCGTAAGCAGGCTGACCAGCCCGAAGGCGGCCATGACCCGTGACAAGAGGAACAATTCGATGTCGATAAGGTGCGACCGGTGGAGCCAGATTCGCTTCGGCAGAAGCCATTGCCGGAACCCCTCGGTCCTGCCCTCCCGCAAATAGAGAATCCAGGCCACAGCGGTTGCCAAAGCCAGATAGCCCGGTGCGATTACCAGCACCGGTCCGAAGAGCAAGTCATACAGATCGGCCAGTGTGTCGCGCATCATCCGGTCCCGTGCGATTGCACCGTCGGTGAGGGCTTGCCTCCGGTCAAGGCTGTAGTTGCTGCGGCCGGGCTCTTGGTGTAGCGACCGTGCCATCAGGGCGGGAGACGACGATGGCAACCGGACACAATGGGCTGACCTATGCGGATGCGGGCGTGGACATCGACGCTGGGAACGCCCTTGTCGACCGGATCAAGCCCGCCGCGAAATCCACCTCCCGGTCCGGCGTGATGGGTGGCCTCGGCGGCTTTGGCGCGCTGTTCGACCTCAAGGCCGCAGGCTACACCGATCCCATTCTGGTGGCCGCCACCGACGGCGTCGGCACCAAGCTGCGCATCGCCATCGACACCGGCCACGTTGACAGCATCGGTATCGACCTTGTCGCCATGTGCGTCAACGACCTCGTCTGCCAGGGGGCCGAGCCTCTGTTCTTCCTCGACTATTTCGCCACCGGCAAGCTTGACGTCCATGAGGCCACCCGCATCATCACCGGCATCGCCAAGGGCTGTGCCGACTCTGGCTGCGCGCTGATCGGTGGCGAGACGGCGGAAATGCCCGGCATGTATCACAAGGGCGACTTCGACTTGGCAGGCTTTGCCGTCGGTGCCATGGAACGCGGCCAGGACCTGCCGCGCGACGTGGCGAAAGGCGACATCCTCCTCGGCCTCGCCTCCTCTGGCGTCCATTCCAACGGCTACAGCTTCGTGCGCAAGGTTGTGGAACTTTCCGGCCTCGGCTGGGACGCCCCTTCACCCTTCTCTGACGGCTCGCTGGGCCAGGCCCTCCTGACCCCGACCCGTCTCTACGTCAAACAGGCCCTCGCCGCCGTCCGCGCGGGCGGGGTCCACGGCCTTGCCCACATCACTGGCGGCGGGTTGACCGAGAACCCCCCGCGCGTCCTGCCCGAAGGTCTCGCCTGCGAGATCGACCTCGGCGCATGGACGCTGCCCCCCGTCTTCCGGTGGCTCGCGACCACCGCCAACATGTCGGAACCCGAGCTTCTGAAGACCTTCAACTGCGGCATCGGCATGATCCTGGTCGTCGCCGAAGCCGAAGCCGACGCCCTGACGACCCTCCTGACCAAGGAAGGTGAAACCGTCACCCGCCTCGGGGCCATCGTCGAAGGGCAGGGGGTCATCTACAAGGGCCGCCTGCTGTGACACGCGTCGCCATCCTGATTTCCGGGGGTGGCTCGAACATGCTGGCTCTGGTCAACTCGATGACCGGCGACCACCCGGCCCGCCCGGTCCTCGTCGCCTCGAACGACCCGACCGCCAAGGGGTTGGAGAAAGCTGCGTCGCTTGGCATCCCCACCGCCGGTGTCGACCACCGCGCCTATCCGACCCGGGAAACCTTCGAGACCGCCCTGCGCGCGCACATCGACGCCACGCGCCCCGACATCCTTTGTCTTGCGGGCTTCATGCGCATCCTGACCCCGGGCTTCATCCGCCGGTATGAGGGGCGGATGCTGAACATCCATCCCTCACTCCTGCCGAAGTATCCCGGCCTTCACACCCATGCCCGCGCCCTTGCCGCCGGGGACCGTGAGGCGGGCTGCACCGTCCACGAAGTGACCGCCGAACTGGACGCAGGTCCCATCCTTGGCCAGGCCCGCGTGCCCGTCCTGCCGGGGGATACCGAGGATACCCTGTCTGCCCGCGTCCTGACGATGGAGCATCAGCTCTATCCCGCCGTCCTGCGCCGCTTTGCTGCCGGGGACCGGACGCCCGTCCACCTATCCTGACGCCCCATCCGGCCGCGTCAGCACGAACCCTGCACCCACCGCGATCAACACCCCCTGCGCCAGCAGGACCGGCCACGGCGCCCCGAACAGCACCGACAGCCCGAAGACCGCCGCCATGCTGCCGACCGCCAGCCGCTTGGCCGGTCGCGAGATCGCGCCGTTCTCCTCCCAGTTCCGGATCGGCGGACCAAAGGTCGGATGCGCCAGCAGCCAGCCATGCAGCCGGGGCGAGGATTTGGCGAAACACCCCGCCGCCAGCAGCAGGAACGGCGTCGTCGGCAGGATCGGCAGCACCACGCCCAGAAGCCCGAGGCCCAGGAACATGAGACCCGTCACCAGCCACAGACCGCGCATCCATATCTCTCCGCCACCAGACGCCACCTGCGCATGGCCCTCGCCCAAGCTCAACCCCGCCTCTTTCCTTTTCGCGCAGGACGTCCTATAGCGGCCCCGCATTGGCGGGATGACCCCGCGACGAAAGGCGGCACGGATGCGCACGATCACCACGACCGAAGACCTTGCCGCCTACTGTGCGCTTGCCAAAAGCCAGCCTTTCGTCACCATCGACACCGAATTCCTGCGCGAACGCACCTACTGGTCCAAGCTCTGCCTGATCCAGATGGCGCTGCCCGGCGCGGGCGAGGCCGTCCTGATCGACCCGATCGAGGGCCGGGATATGTCGCTCGAACCGCTCTACGACCTCTTCCGCCACGAGGCGACCGTGAAGGTCTTTCATGCCGCCCGGCAGGACCTGGAGATCTTCTTCGTCGAAGGCAACGTGTTCCCGACCCCCCTTTTCGACACCCAGATCGCCGCCATGGTCTGCGGCTTTGGCGAACAGGTCGGCTATGAAACCCTGGTCAAGAAGATCGCCCGCGCCGATCTCGACAAGACCTCGCGCTTTACCGACTGGTCGCGCAGACCCCTGTCGGACGCGCAAAAGGAATACGCGCTGGCCGATGTTACGCACCTGCGGGTGATCTACGAATGGCTCGCGGCCCAGCTGAAGAAGAACGGCCGCGCCGAATGGGTGGCCGAGGAACTCGCCGTCCTGACCGACCCCGCCACCTACACCGTCGCCCCGGATGACGCCTGGCAGCGGATCAAGACCCGCACGACCTCGGGCCGTTTCCTCGCCGTGGTCAAGGCGCTCGCCCGCTTCCGCGAGGCCTATGCCCAGGGCCAGAATGTGCCGCGCAGCCGGGTGATGAAGGACGATGCCCTGCTTGAGCTTGCCTCGACCCGGCCCACCACGGTCGAGGAACTGGGTCGCTCGCGCCTCCTTTTGCGCGAAGGCCGCAAGCCCGAGATCGCCGAAGGCATCCTTGCCGCCGTCCGGGAGGGCCAGGAGATGCGGCCCGAGGACATCCCCCGGGTCGAAACCTCGCGGGACCAGATGCAGGTCAACCCGGCGCTGGCCGACCTTCTGCGCGTCCTGCTGAAAGCCAAGTCGGAAAGCCTTGGCGTAGCCCCCCGCCTCATCGCCTCCTCTGCCGATCTTGATCTGATCGCCGCAGGGGACCGCGAGGTCGCAGCCCTGGCCGGCTGGCGTCGCGAGGCCTTCGGCGATGACGCAATCCGGCTCTGCAAGGGCGAGATCGCGCTGTCCGCCAAGGGCAACGAAGTCCGCGTCGTCCATATATGACGTCAGCGGACTTTTCCAGAAATCCGGAGCGCAGCCTTCAAAGGCTCCGCCCCGATTTCTACGAAGAAATCGGTCCTACCGCTGCGAGGCCCGCGCGTTGGTGGCACCCTGCACCACGATCTCGCGCACGTCCTGCAGCTTCACATCCGAAATGAAGATGGCGACGTCCACCTGCCGCGACTGCGGGGTGTTCACGTCCGTCTTGCCCGGCGGCGGAAAGATCCGGAACTCGTAGACCAGCGATCCATTCTCGGTCAGCGGCTGCGCCACCAGCTCGGCTTTCCAGTAGCCCTGCACCGGCAACTGCCCGCGCGCCCGCACGATTGCCCCGCCCGGCATCGGCTCGACCGCCAGCGACAGGACCGCGTCGACCAGACCCCGCGTGTCGACCTTCTCACCCGGCAGGACGATCGTCTCGCGTGGCTCGGACTTTCTGAACCAGTTGCGAGGGTTCAGCTTGCTTTCCCGAAGCCGCCCGCATCCCGCGAGGGCAAGGCCAAGGCCAAGGACAAGATGACGGCGGGACAGGGACATGGCGGCTTTCCTGATGCGTTGCCCCTTGGGTAGCCGATGGGGCGACGTTTGAAAAGCGCATCTTGGGCTGGACCTTTGGTGCGTCCGACCTTACCTCACCTTCAGCGCCGGAGAGCATGATGGCTACCCAAGCCTTTGAAGAGATCGCCGAAACCTTCGACTTCCTGGATGATTGGGAAGACCGCTACCGCCATGTCATCGAACTGGGCAAGGCGATGCCGCCGCTGGATGACAGTTTCAAGGTGCCCGCGCTCAAGGTGCAGGGCTGCGCCAGCCAGGTCTGGCTGCGTCCGATGATCGACGCCGGACGCTTCGATTTCCAGGGCGACTCGGACGCGATGATCGTCCGGGGCCTGATCGCCGTCCTGCACGCGCTTTATTCCGGCGTCCCGTTGGCCGAGGTCGCCCGGATCGACGCTGCCGCCGAACTGGGCCGGCTTGGCCTCAACGACCACCTCTCCAGCCAACGGTCGAACGGCCTCCGCGCCATGGTGCAGCGGATCAGGGAAGAGGCACTCAGCCGCGCGTGACCGTCACCCGGTCGGGGTAGAAGGCCAGGTGCCCCGCGATTGCCGCGACCCCGTCCTTTGGGGTCTCGTAGGACCAGACCGCGTTGGCCAGCACCCCGACATCGCCCTTGATCGAAAAGTAGCTCGCCTGACCCTTCCACGGGCATGTCGTCTTATGCTCGGTGCGCACCAGACGGTCCATCGCGACATCCTCGCGCGGGACATAGACCACGGGCGGATACGAGCCCTCCCGCATTTCCATGGCCCGCTTGCTGGTGCCAAGAACCGTCGACCCTGCAGCGACGGTCACCGGCCCGTCTATCGGCGTTATCGTGATGTGACCGGCCATTCGTAGCCTCCTCAGATCGGGGCGCAGGCGTTCTTCAGCCAGTCTAGGGTAGCGCCGGAAACCCGGGCGCCAAGCTTTTCCAGCACCTCGGCGTGATAGCCGTCCAGCCAGCGCCTCTCTCCGGGCGAAAGCTCTTCCACCAGGATCAGCCGCCGGTCGAAGGGCACGAAGGTCAGCGTCTCGAAGGCCATCTGCGCCCGGTTGTCGCCCAGGGCTGGGGCCTCCTGCACGACGATCAGGTTCTCCAGCCGGATGCCGAACGCCCCCTCGCGGTAGTAGCCGGGCTCGTTCGACAGGATCATCCCCGGCTCCAGCGGCACCTCGGACACCCGCGAAATCCGTTGCGGCCCCTCATGCACCGACAGGAAAGCCCCGACGCCATGCCCCGTCCCGTGGTCGTAATCCTGCCCCGCGACCCACAGGTTGAACCGCGCCAGCGCATCGATGTCGCGCCCGGGCAGCCCCTTGGGAAACCTCACGCGGCTGATCGCGATCAGCCCCTGCAGCACCCGCGTATAGCACTCCCGCGCCTCTTGACCCGGATCACCGATGGCCACTGTCCGGGTGATGTCCGTCGTCCCGTCCAGGTACTGCGCGCCCGAATCGACCAGCAGAAGCTCGTTCCGCCCCAGCGGACGGTTCGTTTCCCCGGTCACCCGGTAATGCATGATCGCGCCGTTCGGGCCCGACCCGCAGATCGTGTCGAAGCTGATGTCATGCAGCGCGTTCGTCGCGCGCCGGAACCCCTCCAGCGCCTGCACCACCGAGATTTCCGTCAGCCCGCCTTGCGGCGCAGCCTCATCCAGCCAGCTCAGGAATTCGACCATCGCCGCCCCGTCGCGCAGATGCGCTTCCCGGGTTGCCGCAATCTCTGCCGCGTTCTTGCAGGCCTTGGGCAGACGGCAGGGATCGTCGCCCCAGGCGACCTCCACACCCGCGCCGCGCAGGATGTCCGATACTGCCAGCGGCGCCGTCCCCTTGTCCACCCGCACCGGACCAGCCAATCCCTTAAGTGCCCCGGCGAAGGTTTCGACCGGATGCACCGAAACCCCCGGCCCCAGATGTGCCCGCACCGCCTCATCCAGCTTTGCCGGGGTGACGAACAGATTGACCTGGCCCTCATCGCGCAGCACCGCGAAGCCATGCAGCACCGGGTTCTTCGGCACATCCGCGCCACGCAGGTTCAACAGCCAGCACAGCGAGTCCGGCAAGGTCACCACCGCCGCCTTCTGCCCGGCCTTCCGCAGCCCCTCGGCCAGCCGCGCCCGCTTGTCCGAATGGCTTTCACCGGCCAGTTCGACCGGATGCACGAACGCCTTCCCGAACGGAGCCGCAGGCTGATCCTGCCAGATCGCATCCACAGGATTTTCGCTTACAGGATCAAGCGTTACGCCCGTGCCTTCAAGTATAGTCTGAAGACGCTCCACCTCGTCCGCCGTATGCAGCCAGGGATCAAACCCCACCCGGCCAGCGGACAGCTTTTCCTTCACCCAGTCCCCCGGCTTCACTTCGGGCCAGGGGACCGGCGTGAAGGCCGAAAGCGCCACCTGAGCCTTCACCTGCGTCCGGTAGCGCCCGTCGATGAACACTCCCGCCACATCCGGCAGCACGATGCAGAACCCCGCCGACCCGGTGAACCCCGTCAGCCACTGCAACCTTTCGTCCCGCGCGGCGACATACTCGCCCTGATGCACGTCCGACCTCGGCACGATGAATCCGGCAAGCCCCAGCGCCGCGAGTCTTTCGCGCAACGCTGCCAACCGAGGCGGCCCCTGACGGGGTGAAGCATGGCTCTCAAAGCTTTGAAACATCGGGCTTATCCCATTCCGAAAGGGCTCAGCTCGCCCGCCGTGCCCCCAGCGCCCGGGCGCGTTTCTTCGGGTCGACCTCGAACAGGCCCGCCAACTGCTCGGTCATTGCGCCGGCCAGCTGCTCCACATCGGTGATCGTCACGGCCCGCTGATAATAGCGCGTCACGTCATGGCCGATGCCGATCGCGATCAGCTCCACCGCCCGGCGTCGTTCCACCATCGCGATCACGTCGCGCAAGTGCTTCTCCAGATAGCTTGCCGGGTTGACCGACAGCGTCGAATCATCCACCGGTGCCCCATCGCTGATCACCATCATGATCTTGCGGGCTTCGGGCCGCGCCATCATCCGCCGATGCGCCCATTCCAGCGCCTCGCCGTCGATGTTTTCCTTCAGAAGGCCCTCTTTCATCATCAGACCCAGGTTCGGCCGGACCCTCCGCCACGGCGCATCCGCCGACTTGTAGATGATGTGCCGCAGGTCGTTCAGCCGCCCCGGCACCTGCGGCCGGCCCTGCGCCAGCCACCGCTCGCGCGACTGCCCGCCCTTCCAGGCCCGCGTGGTGAAGCCCAGGATCTCGACCTTCACCGAACACCGCTCCAGCGTCCGTGCCAGCACATCCGCACAGATCGCCGCGATGGAAATCGGTCGCCCCCGCATCGAGCCCGAGTTGTCCAGCAAGAGCGTCACGCAGGTATCGCGGAACTCGGTGTCCTTTTCCTGCTTGAACGACAGCGGAGTCGTCGGGTTCGCCACCACCCGCGCCAGACGCCCGGCGTCCAGCGTGCCTTCCTCCAGATCGAACAGCCAGGACCGGTTCTGCTGCGCCTGCAAGCGGCGCTGCAACTTGTTCGCCAACCGGCTGACGGCGCCCTTCAACGGCTCCAGCTGCTGATCCAGATAGGCCCGCAGGCGTTCTAGTTCGGCAGGTTCGGCCAGTTCCTCTGCCTTGATTTCCTCATCGAAATCCGTGGTATAGACGCCATAGTTCGGGTCCGCATCCGAATGGGGCGCTGGCGGCGGAGGCTCCAGCGGCGCCTCGCCCTCGGGCAGCTCCGCCTCGTCGCCCTGCTCCATGTCGGCGCTGTCTTCCATCGTGACTTGCGCCTGGCTCTGGTCCTGCTGGTCTTCCTGCGACCGCTCGGGCGAGGCCTCGCTGTCCTCGGACTCCTCCTGCTCCTCGCCTGCCGAATCCGGGCTGTCCTGATCTTCCTCGGCCTGATCGTCGCCCGTATCCTCGGGCGCATCGGGGTCGTCGCCCAACTGGTCGCCATAGCCGAGGTCGGCAATCACCTTCCGGGCCAGCCGGGCAAAGGCCGCCTGGTCTTCCAGCACGTGATCGAGAGTCGAGAGCGTTTCGCCAGCCTGCTCTTCGACAAACCCGCGCCACAGGTCGGCCGCGTGTTCCGCCGACCGGGGCAGCGCGCGACCCGTCGCCATCTGCCGCACCAGATATGCCGCCGCGACCGGCAGCGGCACTTCGCTGGCCTGCGTCACCTGGCCATAGCCCTTGCGGTCGGCCTCGTTGCCGATCTTGGCGTCGATGTTCCCGGCCGTCCCCGGCATGGCAATCGCGCCCACCGCCTCGCAGCGGGCGTTTTCCATCGCCTCGTAGATGTCGAGTGCCAGAGGGCCGGTCGGCGCATAGCGGGCAGCCACGACATCGTCGTGATACTTGCGCCGGAGGGCAAAGGCATCCGCCGTGCCCCGCGCCAGCAGCACCTCGTCCCGCGTCATCCGCCGCGAAACCTGCGGCAGGCGCACGCCTTCCTTATTCATCCCGGCGGGATCGACGGAATAGGTGACCGTCATCTCCGGGTCATCCGCCATCGTGCGGGTGGCCTCGGCCAGGGCCTTCTTGAACGGATCGGCGGGGTTGTCGCTGCGGTTGGTCATGGCCACAGATAAAGCACTCGGCGACGGCATCGGCAAGCGCCCCCGTGCAGCGGCGCACAGACCCGGCGCGGCCTTGCAGAGTTGGCTTCAGCTCACGATTGACCAGATAAGACAGGCAACGACCGCTACCTGCCCCCAATCTGCAAGGAACCAGATCAATGACCATTCCGAAGATCGCAATCATCATCTCGACCACCCGCCCGACCCGCTTTGCCGACATCCCGACCGCCTGGATCAAGGCACAGGCCGAAGCCCGCGGCGACATGTCGGTCGAGGTGCTGGACCTGCGCGACTACCCGATGCCCTTCTTCGACGAGGTCGCCTCGAACGCCTGGGTTCCCACCCAGAACCCGGTCGCGGTGAAGTGGCAGAAGAAGCTGGCCGAGTTCGACGGCTACATCTTCGTCGTGGCGGAATACAACCGCTCGATCACCGGCGTGCTGAAGAATGCGCTGGACCAGGCCTCGGTCGAATGGGTGCGCAAGCCTGCCGGCATCATCGCATACGGTGCAGTCGGCGGCACCCGTGCAGCCGAGCAGCTGCGCCTGATGGCGGTTGAACTGCAGATGGTTCCGGTCCGCAACGGTGTCCACATCGGCGGCGGCGATTTCTTCAAGGTCCATCCCGGCTTTGGCGGCACCGGCAACCTCGCCGACATCGAGGGTTCGATCGCTCCGTCGGCCAAGGCGATGCTGGACGATGTGGTCTGGTGGGCCAAGGCAACGATGACTGCGCGCACGCAGCTGTCCGCTGCCGCCTAACCCAGCAGCAACGCACGACATCCGGCGGCCAGGGCTTCGGCTCTGGCCGCCGATGACTTCGACAGCCCCGCATCCGTCCCGAAGCGCGCCTGATGCAGCAGTCCCCTCTGCGCGACCTTGCCGTCGATCCGCCAGCCCAGAACCTGCCGCCCCGCGCCCTCGGGCATCGACGCCTCGACCAATGCCACCAGGGCAGACAGTTCCGCCTGCGTCCGCTCCGACCCCGGCCCGTCGAACATCCACTGATCTTCCATCACCGCCGAGAGCCGCCCCGCGCAGACCGCAAACTCGCGCAAAAGGCTATCGGCCGCTGCGGGAGTGGTCAGGCAAGTCCCGCAGGCCAGGACGGCCAGAAGAGTTTCCAAACCGCGCGCCATTTCAGCAGAAGGCCGCAGAAACCGCACTTTTTCAAGGCGATCTGAAAACCATGTGGTGTCAGATGCCCCGGCTGCAACAGGGCAGTCCCCCGGGGTTGGTTTGGCGCGTGGTAACCGCGTCGCCTGCCGACATCACCCCGTGGTTCACAGCAAGACGCTGTCGTGTTCCATGAATTCCGCCACATCACGCAGCCAGCGGTCCTGCACAAAGGCCGCATGCGCGGGGTGAACGTCGTAACCGTCATAGGCCGCCTGATCGCGGAATCTCATCGCGACGGCGAAGGCATAGGGGTTCTTCGGACTGGTCTCGCGGCTGATCTGGAATTCTTCAACCCCGGGAATCGCCGCCAGCCCCGCGAGGGCGCGCAGAAAATCCGCCTCCTCAGCCGAGCCCGCCGCGTGGCGCAGGCGGAACAGGGCGGAATGGCGGATCACTTCATCGCCATGCTGGCGGCACTTTCCGGCAGCTCCTCGTTGAAGCAGCGCTGGTAGAATTCCGCCACGGTCTGCCGCTCCAGCTCGTCGCATTTGTTCAGGAAGGTCAGCCGGAAGGCATAGCCCACGTTGCGGAAGATCTCGGCGTTCTGCGCCCAATTCAGCACCGTGCGCGGCGACATCACCGTCGAGAGGTCGCCGTTCATGAAGGCCGTGCGAGTCAGGTCCGCGACCGTCACCATCTGGCTGATGGTCTTGCGACCCTTGTCAGTGTTGTAATGCGCGTTCTTGGCCAGCACGATGGCGGTTTCCGCGTCATGGCTCAGGTAGTTCAGCGTGGCGACCAGCGACCAGCGGTCCATCTGCGCCTGGTTGATCTGCTGGACCCCGTGGTAAAGCCCCGTCGTATCCCCCAGACCCACCGTGTTCGAGGTCGCGAACAGCCGGAACGACGGATGCGGCGTGATGATCTCGTTCTGGTCCAGCAGCGTCAGCTTGCCGTCATGCTCCAGCACGCGCTGGATCACGAACATCACATCCGCCCGGCCCGCGTCATATTCGTCGAAGACGATGGCAACGGGATTGCGCAGCGCCCAGGGCAGGATGCCTTCGTGGAACTCCGTCACCTGCTTGCCGTCGCGCAGCTTGATCGCATCCTTGCCGATCAGGTCGATCCGGCTGATGTGGCTGTCCAGGTTCACCCGCACGCAGGGCCATTGCAGCCGCGCCGCGACCTGCTCGATGTGGGTGGACTTGCCGGTGCCGTGATAGCCCTGGATCATCACCCGCCGGTTATAGGCAAAACCGGCCAGGATCGCCAAAGTCGTATCGGGGTCGAACTTGTAGGTCGTGTCGATCTCGGGGACGCGGTCGGTCCGCTCGGCAAAGCCCTTGACGCGCATGTCGGTGTCGATCCCGAACACATCGCGGACCGAAACTTCCTCGGTCGGTTTCATCACCTGATCCAACATGCGCCTCGTCCATCTTAAGCCGCCCGCGCCAGACTGCGCGTAGCCCGGTCATCCTTGGAACATATCTCCGGGGGGTTCAAGGGGAAGGGCGGCGCGCGACCGGAAACTGCCGGATTTCGCCACGCCCCGGGCGCGGTGGATCCGGGCTATTCGCGGAAAAAGCGGCTGTCCTTCAGCTGGTCCCAGGCCCAAACCACCTCCTGCAGACGCTCCTCGTCCCGGCGGTCGCCGCCGTTCATGTCCGGATGCAGGTCCTTGACCAGGGTCTTGTATTGCTTGCGGATCTCGGTCTTGGTCCAGGTGTCGCGCGCATCGAGGATCTCGATCGCCTTGCGCTCGGTCGGCGGCAACTTCCGCGTCGCGGTCGAGGCGGGCTTTCCCGGATTCTGCGTGGCCTTTTCTCCCAGCAGAGCCATCGGGTCGTTCACCCCCAGCCGGGCCCAGGCGTTGCCGTCGCCAAGGCGCGAGAAGGGCTTGGTCTCGCGTTCCCAGACCCGGTCCTTGTCGAGGAACTTCTGGAATTCCTCGTCCGTGGTGCCCTGGAAGAAGTTCCATTTCAGATTGTATTCGCGGATGTGGTCCTTGCAGAACCAGAAGAACTCATCCAGCTGGTCCGGCGATTTTGGCGCACGGAAGGCAGCCTTCAACTTGCAGCCGGGGTAATCGCAAGGCTTGTCGGCGGTGTCGAAGGCACCCGACATGCCGCGCCGCCCCGCTTTCTTGCGCTTCTTGTCCGCCGCGGCGCTCAGGTTGAATTCAAAGGGCGGGCGACTGGACATGCAGGTTGGGCCTTTCCGACTCGGGGCCACGAGTTTAGGGATTTTCCCGGCGGATTGAAGGGGGCACGACAGATATGACCGTGAAGGATGACATCGCAGACCGACTCACCGCCGCATTCCAACCTTCGGTGCTGGAAGTCGTGAACGAAAGCCACAAGCATGCGGGACACGCTGGCGATGACGGGACCGGCGAAAGCCACTTCCACATCACCATTCGCGCTGCCGCGTTTCAGGACATGCCCCGCCTCGCCCGCCACCGCGCCGTGCAGCAGGCGCTGGGGGATCTGAACCAGCGCATCCACGCGATTGCGCTGGATATCGCGTAGGGCCGCCACCTCATCCGGTGAAGTCCCTTTGTCGGGCCGGACAGGTGCAAATGGCACGGCCAGCCACGGCCGGCCTCGGGACCAATGCGAAGCGCGGCGGGCGCGTCCGGATTTTCGCAGCCACCGGGGCGAGCTGCCCGCTGACTGGATGCTCCCGGATTGCGGTGCTGCGACGTCCTGCGCGCCCGCCGCCGCACGGACCGCACCGCGTCGGACGGATTTCACTCTGCACCGCGCATTGCCGCGCGGCCTGTCCTGATCCGGTGCGGCAGGGCGGTCGTCAGGCTGCGTGGCACGCGGGAAGGAACGCCTGACCCGACAATCGGCCCCCTTTCCGTCGGCCTTGCCCTTTTCCCAAATACTCTGGGGGTCTGGGGGTGAAACCCCCATCGCCGAAGCCGGTTGGCGCCCCGCGCCAGAGGCGAGACTGAAGGCTTGCGCGGAACGCGCTCCGCTGGAAAACCGCCCCGGCCCCCGCGCCGTCCAGGGGTTAAGAAACCCCTAACGTCCGCGATCAACCCATTGCATCCAAACGGTAAACTCGAAATGTCCACCGTGGACACCTACCCCGCCTTCACCCGCAGCCGCCAGGCATGGAGGAGAGGCTCCGTATACCCAGAAGGCTGCTCCCGCCCCTTGAAGACGAGGTCACAGGCCGCCTGGAACGCCGCCCCCTGGAAGGCCGGGGCCATCGGCCGATACAGGGGGTCCCCGGAGTTCTGCCGGTCCACCACCGCCGCCATCTTCCGCATCGCCTCCATGACCTCGGCCTCGCTCACCACCCCGTGATGCAGCCAGTTCGCGACGTGCTGGGCCGAGATCCGGCAGGTCGCCCGGTCCTCCATCAGCCCCACGTCGTTCAGATCCGGCACTTTCGAGCAGCCGACCCCCTGATCGATCCAGCGCACCACATAGCCCAGGATCCCCTGCGCGTTGTTCTCGACCTCCCGCATCACCTGGCGACGATCCCAGGCCCGGAAGCTCGCCAGCGGAATGTCCAGGATCCCGTCCACATGCGCCCGCCGCCCGCCTTTGGCCAGCCGGGCCTGCACCGCGAAGACGTCGACCTTGTGATAGTGGAGGGCATGGAGCGTCGCCGCCGTCGGCGACGGAACCCAGGCCGTGTTCGCCCCCGCGCGGGGATGGGCGATCTTCTCGTCCAGCATCGCCGCCATCAGGTCCGGCATCGCCCACATCCCCTTGCCGATCTGCGCGCGGCCCGACAGCCCGCATTCCAGCCCGATATCGACGTTCAGGTTCTCATAGGCCGTGATCCAGGACTTCCTTTTGATG
This sequence comes from Pseudomonadota bacterium, assembly GCA_040385165.1. GTDB lineage: Bacteria > Pseudomonadota > Alphaproteobacteria > Rhodobacterales > Rhodobacteraceae > Tabrizicola. The sequence goes on from JAZKHX010000002.1 coordinate 53,770, forward strand.
AAGTCCTTCCGGCTGAACGGACCGGCTTCCATCGAGGTGTGAATCTCGTCCCCGGTCCGGTCGAGGAACCCGGTGTTGATGAACGCGACCCGCCCCTTCGCCGCCCGGATGCACTCCTTCAGGTTGACGGACGTCCGCCGCTCCTCATCCATGATCCCCAGCTTCACCGTATTCGCAGGCAGGCCCAACAGGCCTTCCACCCGCGCCATCACGGCATCCGCAAAGGCCACTTCCTCCGGCCCGTGCATCTTGGGCTTCACGACATAGACCGACCCTTGGACCGAGTTCCGCATCCCCTCGGTCTTCTTCAGATCGTGCAAGGCGATCGTCACCGTCACCATCGCATCCATCAGGCCTTCCGGCACCTCCGAGCCATCCGGCAGCAGGATCGCCGGGTTGGTCATCAGGTGGCCGACATTCCGGATCCACATCAGCGCGCGGCCCTTCAGGGTGAAGGGGCTACCGACCGGGTCGAGATACTCGCGGTCCGCCGCCAGCCGACGCTCCACCAGCCTGCCGCCCTTCTCGAAGACCTCCGACAGCGTCCCCTTCATCAGGCCCAGCCAGTTGCGATAGGCCCCGACCTTGTCCTCGGCATCGACACAGGCGACCGAATCCTCGCAATCCATGATCGCCGTCAGCGCGCTTTCCAGCTGCACGTCGGCCAGCAAGGCCTGATCGCGCGAGCCGATGAAATGCGCCCGGTCAAAGACCAGCTCGACATGCAGCCCGTTGTTCCGCAGAAGAACCGCGTCGGGGGCTTTCGGATTGCCCCGGTAGCCTGCGAACTTCGACGGGTCCACCAGCGGCAGATCGTCGACCAGAAGCGCGCCGTCCTTCACGACATAGCGGCGCACGTCGGCATGGCTGGCCCCGGCAATCGGGAAGGCCTCGTCCAGGAAGACCCGCGCCCGCGCCACCACCCGGGCCCCCCTGCCGCGTTCGTATCCGCCCGATGGGGGCGGGGTGCCCATCGCATCCGTCCCGTAAAGGCAGTCGTAAAGGCTTCCCCAGCGGGCGTTGGCCGCGTTCAGCGCATAGCGGGCGTTCGTCACCGGGACCACCAGCTGCGGCCCCGGCACCTTTGCGACTTCGGGATCGACATTTGTCGTCTCGATGCCGAAATCCGGGCCTTCGGGCAGAAGATAGCCGATCTCGGCCAGGTGCGCCTTGTAGGCCGCGTGGTCATGCGGCTGGCCTCGGCGGGCGACGTGCCAGGCGTCGATCTTCGCCTGCAATTCGGCCCGCCGGGCCAGAAGCGCGCGGTTCCTTGGCCCGAAGTCGGCAAGAATCCCGGCCAGACCCGACCAGAAAACCCCGGCGTCGACCCCGGTGCCGGGCAGTGCCTCGTCCTCGACAAAGCGGACAAGCACCGCGTCCACCAAAAGCCCCGCACGATCCTCACGCCTGGTCATCGCATGTCCTCCGCAGGGCCGGTCCGGCCGTTTGTATGCTGCGGCACACAATAGGCGACAGGGCAGGGGGTCAGCAAGGAAGGCAGGGGGTCAATTTCAAACGGAGCCGAAATTCACCTGTCGGAGAAAACTGAAGATGAGAAACTTCGCCGACTGGCTAAGTTTCTCTTTCCCCGGGTCGCAAAAGGTGTATGGTTAGCAATATGGCTAAGCATGACCCCCATCTCGACCTCCTGTTCCACGCGCTGTCGGACCCGACGCGGCGCATGATGCTGAACCGGCTGGCGCGGGGGGCTGCCGCGGTCAGTGAACTTGCCGGACCGACCGGCCTGCGCCTGCCGACCATCCTGCGCCATCTGTCGGTGCTGGAGGCGGCGGGCCTTGTCGCGACCCAGAAGGATGGCCGGGTCCGGTCCTGCGCCTTCCGGCCGCAGGCGATGGCGCCGATGCAAGACTGGCTGGAAGAGCAGCGCCGCCTGTGGGACGGCCGCTTGGACCGGCTGGACGACTATGTGATGAACCTTATGAAGGAGCGTGAGAATTGACGACCGACCTGAACCCCGAGCTTGACCTCGTCCTGACCCGTGAAGTGAACGCCCCGCGCGAAATCCTCTACATGTGCTGGACGACGCCCGAACATTTGGTCCACTGGTTCGTCCCGAAGCCGCACAAGGTGACGGCCTGCGACCTGGACGTCCGGGTCGGTGGCAAGTGCAACACGACCTTCGATGTCGACGGCAACGAGATGCAGAACAACGGCGTCTACCTCGAAGTCGTTCCGAACGAAAAACTTGTCTTCACAGATGCTTACACCGAAGGCTGGAAGCCCGCGCCCGAACCGTTCATGACCGCGATCCTGACCTTCGAGGACATTGGAGGCGGTCGCACCAGATACACCGCCATCGCCCGGCACCGGAACGCCGACACCGCAAAGGCGCACAAGGACATGGGCTTCTACGACGGCTGGGGAACGGTCGTCAGCCAGCTCGAGGAATACGCGCAGGGTCTGAAGAAATGACCGCCGGGCCTTTTGCCACGCTGACTTTCGAGCGCGCCGTCGCCGCACCCGTCGGCACCCTCTATCAGGCCTGGATCGCCCCCGCCGCCCGCGCCGTCTGGGCCCCCCCGGCCCCCGGGGTGACGGTCGAGTTTCTTGAATCCGACGCCCGGATCGGCGGTCGCGAAATCTCGATCTGCCGCTTTCCCGGCACACCGGATGTCCAAGTCGAAGCTGGCTGGCTGCAACTGGTGCCCGACCAGGTGACCGTGAACTACGAGGTGGTTTCGAGCCAGGGGGCGATCGATTCCGTGGCGCTGGTGACCGCACGGTTCAGCGGGGATGCCCAAGCGTCGAACGTGGCGGTGACAGTCCAGCTGTCCTCGCAGGCGCAGGACATGGCGGCGGGCTACAGTCAGGGGTTTGATGCAGGCATCGCCAACCTGACCGGGGTGGCCGAACGCACGATGATCCTGCACCGGGTGATCAAGGCACCGGTGTCCGTGGTCTGGGGTGCCTGGATGAACCCGGAAACCTTGCCGAAATGGTGGGGGCCGGACGGATTTTCCTGCAAGACCAGCCGCATCGACCTGCGCGCTGGCGGCGAATGGGTCTTCGACATGATCGCGCCGGACGGCACCGTCTTCCCGAACCATCACCGCTATGGCCAGGTGATCCCGGAAGTGCGGCTCGACTATGCGCTTTTGTGGGGCGAGAACGGGCCAAAGCACGCCGACGCCTGGGCTTCGTTCACCGAGGAGGGCGGGGCAACCCGCGTGACCCTTGGCATGGTGATGGCAACCGCGAAGGAATACCATGAGGCCAAGGGCTTCGGGGCCGAGGCGCTGGGCCAGCAGACCCTGGGCAAGCTGGCGCGGTCCATCGGGGCCGACTGACGCTCAGCTGGAGCGGGCACCGCCTTCCGCCTTGCGCCGCGCGACGAAAGCGTCCAGCGCCTCGCGGGTGCCGGGGTCCAGCGGCGGCTCTTCATAGCTTGCCAGCAGCTCTTTCCAGATCCGGTTGGCGCGGGCAGGGGCCTCTTCGGACCCCCGCGCCAGCCAGTTCGGAAAACTGTCCCAGTTCGACAGCATCGGCGGATGAAAAGCGGTTTCATACATCGCCATCGTCTGCGCCGTGCCGAAGAAATGCCCGCCCACGCCCGCCTCGGCGATGGTTGCCAGGGACAGCGCGTCGTCGCTGACGGCAATCGGGCTGAAATAGGCCTGCATCATCCCCAGAAGCTCGGCATCGAGGATCAGCTTCTCGAAACTCGCAGTCAGCCCGCCGTGCATCCACCCCGCGCCGTGGATCACCAGATGCGCCCCGCCCATCAGGCAGCCCCACAGCGACATCATCGATTCGTAAGCCGCCTGTGCGTCCAGCGCATTGGCCGCGGTGGTGTTGGACGACCGGAACGGGACGCCGATCCGCCGGGCCAGCTGCCCCGCAGCCTGGGCGGCCTTGGCATATTCAGGCGTGCCAAAGGCGGGCGCCCCGGTCTTCATGTCGACGTTGGACGTGAACCCGCCATACATCACCGGCACCCCCGGCCGCACGATCTGGGTCAGCGCGATGCCCAACATCGCCTCGGCATGCTGCAACACCAGCGCGCCCGCCAGAGACACTGGGGCCATCGCGCCCGCCAACGTGAACGGCGTGACAATCGCCACCTGCCCGTGTTCGGCCAGCGCGATCAGCCCCTGGCTCATCGGATCGTCCAGCTGCCGCGGTGAATTGGTGTTGATCACCCCCATCATCAGCGGCTGCCGCGCCAGGTCGTCCAGCGACCAGCCCATCAGGATCGCGGCCATCTCGATCCCGTCCATCGTCCGCTCGCGCCCCAGCGCGTTCAGCTGCCAGCTTTTGTCCAGAAGCGTGCATTGCGACAGGTAGAGGTCGAGGTGCCGGGTCGCGGCGGGCAGGTCCATCGGCTCCAGCGGGCCGCCGGATTCCTGCTGGATCACGTTCAGGCTTTGGCAGAGGCGCAGGAAATCCTGCATGTCCTGCAAGGTTCCGTCCCGCCGGCCCCGGTCAAGATCCATCACATAGGCCGGACCACCCACGCTGGCGAAGACCATGTCATTGCCGCCAAAGCGCAAGTCCTTGGCACGGTTCCGGGCGGCGATGGTGAAGGTTTGCGGCACACTCGCCAGCAGCCCCTCGATCAGGCCGGAGTCGGGGTAGACCATATTCCCCTCAACCCGTGCCCCGGCCTTGCGGAACAGGTCGAGCGCACGGCCATTCAGCACCCGCATCCCCTGTTCGGCCAGCAGCTTCAGCGCGGCCAGGTGGATCGCCTCGACGTGGTCCTCGGACAGCACCCGGATCGGATCGTAAAGGCGCGGCACCTGACCAAAGCGCGACTGCGGGATGGCGTTCGGGGACCGGGCCGGTCGGCGCTGGCGCATCAGGTGGACCTCAACGGTGGCAATTCCCGGCGCGGCGGCAGGTCAGGCTCACCCAGCAGCCGGGCAAAGCGGTGGGCGGAATGAACCGCATCGGCGATCGAGGACGGCGCAAGGCAGTCGCCGATCCGTGTGGCCTTGATCCCTTGCGCGGAAAGGTCGTCCAAAAGTGCCGTGTCGGGCAGTCGTCCCGTGCACAGGACCAGTGTTGAACAGGGCAGGGGCTCTTCCTGCCCGGTGTAGACGCAAGTCAGCATAATCGCACCTTCTTCCTGCGATTTCAGCGCCTTGAGCGGATGAAGTCGCACCCCCGCCTCGATCAGGCGGGCCTGAAGAAAGTCCTGCTCGTTGGTCATCACGGTCCAGGACGACGCCACGGCAGCGGTTGTCGCGTAGTGGACCTCGTGACCCGCGACAGCCAGTCTTTCGGCAAGCGCCCCGGCCATGAAGTAGTGTTCGTCATCGTAGATCACGACCGGGCCATCGACCTTGGACCCGTCGAACAGGTCATCCGGCGTCAGCGCCCTGGGAAACTCCGCAGGCCGGACTGCGTAAACCCCGATTCCGTCCCGCCGCCAGGTCGACCCCGTCGCCAGCACCACATGATCCGCCCCGAACTCTGCCACATCCGCAGCAGACATACGGCTGGCGGGGAACAGGTCAACGTTGGGCAGCTTGGCCGCCATGTGCAGCCGCCAGTCCCTTACCCGCATCCACGTTGCCAGCCCCGGCAAAGTCGCCTCGCGCAACAGCCTCCCGCCAAACTGGTCCGATGCCTCGGCCAGAGCGACCTCCAGCCCCCGCCGCCCCAGAGTCAGCGCCGCCTCCAGCCCCGCCGGGCCGCCGCCGATCACCAGCGCCTTCTCCCGGCGCGGATAGACCGCGATCCGCTCGGGATGCCAGCCGCGCCGCCATTCCTCGCCCATCGTCGGGTTCTGCGTGCAGCGCAGGCCCACGCCCTCGTTGTTCGCCGCCCGGCAGATGTTGCAGCCGATGCACTCGCGGATCTCGTCCTCGCGCCCGTCCCGGATCTTGGCGGGCAGGAACGGATCGGCGATGGAAGGCCGCGCCGCGCCGATGAAATCCTGGATGCCCCGCTTGATCTGGGAAACCATCCGATCGGGAGAGGTAAATCGCCCCACCGACACCACCGGCTTTGTCGTCAGAGACTTCACGAAGGCGACGTTCTCTTCCTGAAACCCTTCAGCCGAAAACCGCGCCGACCGCGAGTCATTCCCCAGCGCCCCCGCCACGTTCACATCCCAAAGGTCCGGCAGTTCCGCCAGCAACTCGATGATCTCGCGGCCCTCGCCTTGGGACGTGATCCCCTCCGGACCGTGCAATTCATCCACCGCAAGCCGCACGGCCACGGCGCAGGTGTCGCCAACGGCGTCCTTGGTATCCTCGATCATCTCGCGCAGCAGCCGCACCCGGTTCTCCAGCGATCCGCCATAGGCATCGCCCCGGTGATTCGACCGCCGTGACAGGAACTGGAACGGCAGGTAGTCATGCCCGGCGTAGACATAGACGATGTCGAACCCCGCCCGCTTGGCCCGGATTGCCGCGTCCCGCTGCCAGCCCCGGAACGCCTTGATATCGCTGGCATCCATCGCCCGCGCCGTCGCGGGCAAATGATACAGCGCCGGCTGCACATCCGGCGCGATCCCCGGCACCCGTGTCATCCGGTTCGACGCATGTGCGCCGCCATGCCACAACTCGATCCCAGCAAGTGACCCGTGGGCGTGGATCGCCTCGGCGGTCAGGGCCAGCGGTGCGATGTCGTCGTCGTCCCACAGCGTCAGGAACGCATAGGGGCTGTCGTCCGATGTCGGATGGATCGAGCAGTATTCGGTGCAGACCACGCCCCAGCCGCCCTCGGCCTTCACCCCGCGCAGGTCCGCGCCGGATTGCGGGCGCTGCCAGCCGAATCCGGTGGCATGCGCGGTCTGGTAGAACCGATTGGGGGCGGTGACCGGACCGATGCGGACAGGCTCGAACAGGATGTCGTAACGCGGATCGCGGGGCATCGGCGGGCCTTCCTGACTGACCGGACAGTAGGGGCGGGCGCGAACAGGCGTCAAGCGCGGTGCGCTGTCAGAACGGCAGCGTCAGTTGTGCCGTCGCTGGCTTGCGGACCGGGCGGCGCCCCTCGCGGTTGCCGGACCGGCTGGCATGGCGTCGGACGATCTCGCCCGCCGCTTCGGCGAAACCTGCACTGCGCCGGGCCTGCCAGATCAGGTCCCGCGCCTCACGCGCGGCCGAGGCGATGTCGACGATCGGCTCGGGGTAGCGATGGCCCAGAAGCCGCCGCGCGTCGGGCCAAAGCCAGGGCTCCTGCAGGAAGGCGTCGGGGACTGCGGCGAGTTCCGGCAGCCAGCGGCGGGTAAAGGCGCCCGTGGGGTCCTGGTCGTGCCCCTGTTTCACCGGGTTGTAGATGCGGGGAATGTTGATCCCGGTCGTCCCCGACTGCATCTGCACCTGCGGCCAGTGGATGCCAGGCTCATAATCCGTGAACATCCGCGCCAGATGCGCCCCCGTCGCCCGCCAATCCAGCCAGAGGTGATAGGACGCGACCGAGATCACCATCGCCCGCATCCGGAAGTTCAGCCACCCCGTCGCCCGCAGATAGCGCAGGCAGGCGTCAAGGAACGGGAGGCCGGTTTCCCCGTTCTTCCACGCCGCCAGCCGACCGGCATCGCTGTCACGCGGCCGGGTGATCGCGACCGGATGCAGATCGCGGATCTCGATCGAGGGCTGATCCTCCAGTTTCTGCATGAAATGGTCGCGCCAGGCGAGCCGTGACTGGAAGCTCGCCAAGGCCCCGCCCCAGCGCCCGCCGGGCCGCTCGGACTGCCGCAGGGCCGTGGCCTGCACCACCTCGCGCAGGGTCAAAGTGCCCTGGGCGAAATGCGGCGAGAGGCGCGAACAGGCGCGTTCCGCCGACAGGGGCGACGACATCGCCGTGCGGTAAGGCTCGCCCCGCTGCGTAAGAAAGCTGTCCAGCAACTCCAGCCCCCGTGCCCGACCCCCAAGCTGGCGGTGCGGGCAGGGGTCCGGGGCAAGTTTCAGCGCACGGGATGACGGGATCAGACCGGGTTCCACCCCGTCCACGGCCGGTAAGGCCGGACGGGGCAGCAGCGCGCCGGCCATGTAGGCGTCGCGACTGGCCGCCCAGCCGTCGCGATCGGGCAGGCGGCGGACGACGCCGGACTGGGGCAGCTCGGTCCAGACGATCCCCGACGACTTCGCCCACGCCGCCACCCTGCGGTCGCGGGCATAGGTCCAGAGGTTGCCGGTTTCCTCATGGCTGACGATGCGGGTGATGCCATGGCGGCGACACAGCGCCTCCAGCACCGCGACCGCATCGCCGACCCGGACGACCAGCGGCGCACCCATCCGGGCAAGATCCGCGCGCAGGTCGCCCAGACTTTCCGCCACGAAATCCCATTGCCGGGCCGAAGCATCGGTCTGTGCCCACAAGTCGGGCTCGACCACATAGACCGGCAGAACCGCACCGATCCCCGCTGCACGGGTCAGCGCGGGATGGTCATCGACACGCAGGTCGCGCTTGAACCAGACGAGAACATTCATAGAACATAGATGTAGCCCCCGGTAGGGATTCGTAAAGCCGCAAAAGACTGTTGCCGGGCTTTCGCCGACCTCCCCCTTGCGCCTTGGGGTTTTGACCGTAGCTTGCTGGGGCAAACGGAGCGCCCAATGTCCAAGCAGACGACTGTCCACCTGGCAGACTACCAGCCCTTCACCCATATCGTCGACCGCGTGGAGCTGGCCTTTCGCCTGGCCCCGAACGCGACGCGGGTGACAGCCCGTCTTTCGCTGCGGCCCAATCCCGAACGCCCGGGCCGCCATGACCTGCGGCTGGATGGCGAGGGGCTGACCCTTGTGTCGCTCACCCTTGACGGCAGAGAGGTGCAGCCGACGCTCGATGCCCGGTCGCTGACCCTTTCGGCGCAGGATCTGCCCGTCGGCCCCTTCACCCTTGTCACCGAAGTCGAGATCGATCCCGAGGCCAATACCGCGCTGGAAGGCCTCTACATGTCGAAAGGCATGTATTGCACCCAATGCGAGGCCGAGGGGTTTCGCAAGATCACCTACTACCCCGACCGGCCCGATGTGATGGCGCTTTTCAAGGTGCGGGTCGAGGCGGACCTTCCTGTCCTTCTGTCCAATGGCAACCCGATCGCCAGCGGTCCGGGCTGGGCCGAATGGGACGATCCCTGGCCGAAACCATCCTATCTTTTCGCGCTGGTGGCAGGCGATCTGCGCGCCCATTCCGCCGCCTTCACCACCGCCTCGGGCCGTCCGGTCGATCTCAACATCTGGGTCCGTCCGGGGGATGAGGACCGCTGCGGCTATGCGATGGACAGCCTGGTCCGATGCATGCGCTGGGACGAACAGGTCTATGGCCGCGAATACGACCTCGATGTCTTCAACATTGTCGCCGTCGACGATTTCAACATGGGCGCGATGGAGAACAAGGGGCTGAACATCTTCAACTCCCGCTACGTCCTCGCCAGCCCTGAAACCGCCACCGACGACGATTACGCCCGGATCGAGGCGATCATCGCGCATGAGTATTTCCACAACTGGACCGGCAACCGCATCACCTGCCGCGACTGGTTCCAGCTGTGCCTGAAAGAGGGCCTGACCGTCTTCCGCGACCACCAGTTCTCGGGCGACATGCGGTCCGCCGCCGTGCGCCGGATCGAGGATGTCGTTGCGCTCCGCGCCCGGCAGTTCCGCGAGGACAGCGGCCCGCTTGCCCATCCGGTCCGGCCGGAAAGCTTTGTCGAGATCAACAACTTCTACACCGCCACCGTCTACGAGAAGGGTGCCGAGGTCATCGGGATGCTCAAGTCGCTCGCGGGCGAAAGCGGCTACAAACGCGCGCTCGACCTCTATTTCGACCGTCACGACGGCGATGCGGCGACGATCGAGGACTGGCTGAAGGTCTTTGAAGACACCACCGACCGCGACCTGTCCCAGTTCAAGCTCTGGTATTCCGAGGCCGGAACCCCCCAGGTCAAGGTCGACGAGGCCTGGGACAAGGGCGTCTACACCCTGACCTTCACCCAGAAGAATCCGCCCACACCCGGCCAGCCCAAAAAGCAGCCGAAAGTGATCCCGATCAAGGTTGGGCTTCTGAACCCGAACGGTGACGAGGTCGTGCCGACGATCATGCTGGAAATGACCCGTGCCCGGCAGTCCTTCCGCTTCGAGGGCCTCGCCGCGCGGCCCATCCCCTCGATCCTGCGCGGCTTTTCCGCCCCCGTCGTGCTTGACCGCAAAGTCCCGGCCGCGGAGCGCGCCTTCCTCTTGCAGCACGACACCGATGCCTTAAACCGGTGGGAGGCAGGCCGCGCCCTGGCCAAGGACGTGATGGCCGACATCGCGCTGAAGGGCGCACCGGTCAGCGCGGACTGGCTGGATGCGCTGGCCGCCGTGACCTTCGACGACACGCTCGACCCGGCCTTCCGCGCCCTCTGTCTCCGCCTGCCGGGCGAGGATGACATTGCCCAGACCATCCACGCCCGGGGCCGCGTGCCCGATCCGGCCAAGATCCACGCCGCCCGGCGCGAGATGGTCGGGGCGCTTTCGATCCGTCTCGGCGAGGGATTGCAGCGCCTTTACAAGGACCTGGATGACAACGCTCCGTTCTCGCCCTCTGCGGCACAGGCCGGACGGCGCGCCCTGAAGATCGCCGTGCTGGGACTTCTCAGCCGGCGCGACGGTGGCAAGCTCGCCGCCTCGGCCTTCGCCCGCGCCCGCAGCATGACCGAAGAAACCGGCGCGCTTTCGGCCCTTCTCGACGTCCGCCAGGGGCGGGCCGAGCTTGTCACTTTCGCCGCGCGCTGGGGCCGCGACGCGAATGTGATGGACAAATGGTATGCGTTGCAGATCGCCCATGCCGAGCCTGCGGATGCCGCCGCGCTGACGGCGAAGCTGATCGAAACGCCGGGCTTCGACTGGAAGAACCCCAACCGGTTCCGCACGGTGATCGGTGTGCTTGCGGCCAATCACGCAGGCTTCCACCACCGCTCGGGCGAGGGTTACCGGCTGGTCGCCGACTGGCTTCTGAAACTTGATCCCCTGAACCCGCAGACGGCCGCGCGGGTGTCGACCGCCTTCGAGACCTGGCCGCGCTACGACGCCGCCCGCCGGAAGCACGCGCGCGCAGCCCTTGACCGGATGCTGGCCGCACCTGACCTTTCCAGCGACCTGCGCGAGATGGTGGAACGGATGCTTGCGGCGGGCTGACGCTCAGCTTGCCCGGCAATAGGGCTGCGCGCGGGTCCAGGCCGACATCGCCGACCGCTTCTCGTTGCTGCGCAAGGGTGCCCAGTCCCGCCCGATGCCCCGGTCACCGCCACCGGCCACAAGGCCGTCCTTGGCGACCTGGGTCGACATGATCTCGACCGCGCACTGCAGGTTGGCCTCGCCGTCCTTCAGCGCACCGACCGATGTTGCCTCGCAGCCGTAATTCGCCGCCGACCGCGGCGAGATCTGCATCAGCCCGATCCAGCGCCCGCCGCCGCCCGAGGCTGCGGGGTTCCAGGTGCTTTCGTATTTCGCCACCGCAGACAACAGGCCCGCCCAGAAGGCGCGACGCTCCTCGACCGGGGCGTCGACATAGCCGGGACACCAGTTCTTGATGTCGGCAGGGATCTTCTCGGACAGGACCGCGTCCTTCGTCGAAAGTGCGACCAGGGTTGATTCGGTCCATTCCGTGGCTTCGGGGTGATTGTCCCACTGCATCGGCGGCGCAACAAACGCCATCGGCTCCGGCGCTTTGGCCGCCACGCAGCCGGCCAGTGTAGCCGCTGCAAACATTTCCAGAATCACGCGTTTCTGCATGGCTACGTCACCCGAAGATCACTGCATTTCCCTTTTTTCGCCCTGATCCGGCGTCAGATTCACACCAAGGCGGACGAAATCCGCCCCGGAGGGCGTCGGTATGCTGGTTACACCATCACTTATGCATGTGAAAACCCGCTCGGGTCGCAGTCAGCAAGAAGACGCCTTGTCCCTGCGCCATCAATCCGGGGCAGGGGCTGCCCTGCCGGACGGGATGACGGCCGAACAGGTGCTTGGGCGGCTGGATGCGCCCGTGCTGCGGATCGGCGCAGAGCGGACCGAATGGCAGTGCATCTGCGATGACCATGCCGCGATGGCCGCGGCCGGGGAATGGACCGACCTGCTCGAAGCCCTGCGCTATACCGACCAGGAACGGGTCGTGGCCTCGGGCGGGCGTCGCGTCGCCGCTCTCATCGGCGAAGGCATGCGCGCCGGCCTGTCGCAGGCGATCTCGCGCCAGGACTGGACCGCGTCTTTGGCCGAGCTTGAGGCTCTGGAAGGTCTTTATGACCGCAATCCGGAAGACTATTGCGCCGCGCAAGTGGTTGCCCAGGGGCACATCGATTATGCCACCGCCCGGCGCAAAGCCGTGCCGCAGGGGCAGCTGTCGCACGAGGTCTGGTCGGAAGGTGCCGTGCACTTTGACCGCGCCGAAACCCTTGTCACGCTCTTTGATCCGATCGAAGAGATGTCGCCGCTGCTGGCCGCAACGCGCTATGCCCTGCTGTCCGGGATCGATGACGGCGGCGCGGTCTGCCGTGAATGGTATCAGGACTGGATCGATCTCGACCCCGAAGACGCCGCCGCCCATGCCGCCCATGCCGTCAACATGCTGCCGGGCTGGCACGGCTCGCTGTCCGCCTTTGAAAAGGAAGCCCGCCGCGCCGTCCGGATGACCGAAGGGGTGACCGGCAAGGCGGCCTATGCCGTCTTCCACATCACGGCGGTCGAAACGCTGGGCGACCTTTCGCCGACCATCGACCTTGAATTTTTCTGCGAGGCCATTGCGGATTACCAGTCGGCCACCGGCTGTCAGCTTCGTGCGAACACTGCGGCACATCTTCTGTCGCGCCTTGCGATGGACTTCCGCCAGGAGGGCGCGGCGGCGGCCTATCAGCTGACCAAGGTCCGGGCTGCACTCTCCGATGTCCTGTGGAACCGGCTGCGGGAAATCCATCTGGACACCTGGACCCGGGGCACCGACAGCCTTGCTTTCGCGATGGCCGAAGTCTTCGGGCCCGCTCTGAAACGCGGCGCGCGGATCGTGCGGCGCGGCGACGGGCTTGGCACCCTCGTCCGCCGGACCTGACGCATCCTCTTGCCCCGCCCCCTTGCCCCGCGCGGCCTCGCAGCCTAAACCCGGGCGCAAGACCGATTGCCGGAGGCCCCATGCTTGACCTGACCTATACCGCGCCCACGCCCAAGGTGATCGCCGGGGCGAAACACGACTGGGAACTTGTCATCGGGATGGAAATCCACGCGCAGGTTTCGTCGAATGCCAAGCTCTTCTCCGGCGCTTCGACCACCTTCGGGGCCGAGCCGAACTCGAACGTTGCTTTCGTCGATGCCGCGATGCCGGGGATGCTGCCGGTGATCAACGAATTCTGCGTCGAACAGGCGGTCCGCACCGGGCTGGGGCTGAAGGCCGCGATCAACCTGCGCTCGGCCTTCGACCGGAAGAACTATTTCTATCCCGACCTGCCGCAGGGCTATCAGATCAGCCAGCTTTACCACCCGATCGTCGGCGAGGGTGAAGTGCTGGTCGAGATGTCCCCCGGCGTCGCGCGCCTGGTGCGGATCGAACGCATCCACCTCGAACAGGACGCGGGCAAGTCGATTCACGACATGGACCCGACGCTGTCCTTCGTCGACTTCAACCGCACCGGCGTCGCGCTGATGGAAATCGTCTCGCGCCCCGACATCCGGGGACCCGAGGAGGCGGCGGCCTATGTGACGAAGCTGCGCCAGATCCTGCGCTATCTTGGCACCTGCGACGGCAACATGCAGAATGGCAACTTGCGGGCGGACGTGAACGTCAGCGTCTGCCGTCCGGGCCAGTACGAAAAGTATCAGGCGACGCAGGACTTCGGCCACCTCGGAACACGCTGCGAAATCAAGAACATGAACTCGATGCGGTTCATCCAGCTGGCCATCGACTACGAGGCCCGCCGCCAGATCGCGATCCTCGAAGACGGCGGCAAGGTCGTGCAGGAAACCCGCCTCTACGATCCCGACAAGAACGAAACCCGCTCGATGCGGTCCAAGGAAGAGGCGCATGATTACCGCTACTTCCCCGATCCCGACCTGCTGCCGCTGGAGATCGAACAGGCGTGGGTCGACGACATCCGCCTCGGCATGCCGGAACTGCCGGATGCAAAGAAGGCCCGCTTCATGGCCGACTACGGCCTGACCGACTACGATGCCAGCGTGCTTACCGCCGAACTGGACTCGGGGCGCTACTTCGACGACGTGGCCAAGGGTCGCGACGGCAAGACTGCCGCGAACTGGGTCATCAACGAGCTTTTCGGCCGGCTGAAGAAGGAAGGCCACGACATCACCGCAAGTCCGGTGTCGGCTGTGCAGCTCGGCGGGATCATCGACCTGATCGCTGCCGGGACCATCAGTGGCAAGATGGCCAAGGATCTGTTCGAGATCGTCTACACCGAAGGCGGCGATCCGGCGGCGATTGCCGAGGCGCGCGGGATGAAGCAGGTCACCGACACCGGTGCCATCGAGGCCGCCGTGGACGAAATCATCGCGGCAAACCCCGATCAGGTGGCGAAAGCCAAGGCAAATCCGAAACTGGCAGGCTGGTTCACCGGGCAGGTGATCAAGGCTTCCGGCGGCAAGGCCAACCCCGCCACCGTGAACGCCCTGGTCGCAGCCAAGCTGGGGCTCTGACGCCAAGGCTGTTGCAGGGCAGGCGCGGTTCTGCCGGAAAAGCGATCGGTGATTTGCGGTTAGCCATAGAATCTCATATGTCTTCGCCAAACAGGGCGGGAGCAACCCGATGCAGCGTTTCGAGTTCAAAGTCATTCCTGCCCCCAGGCGGGGCGAAAAGGCGCGGGGCGTGAAGTCAACCGAGGACCGCTTCGCGCTGGCCCTGACCACCCTGATGAACCAGCTTGGTGCCGAAGGCTGGGACTATGTCCGCGCCGACGCACTGCCCTGCGAGGAACGGGTCGGCTTCACCGGGTCGAAGACCACGTTCCAGAACGTCCTGGTGTTCCGCCGCCTCATCGACGGCCCGCAGGTCCAGTCCTCCTCCGCCCGGCTGATGCTGACCGAAGCTGTCGGCACCACTCCGCGCCTCGGGCCCGCCGAAACCCCGGTGGCCGGCCAGGCCCCTGCGGTCGGTCCGGCAAAGCCAGGTCTCGCGGCCGAGTGATCAGCCCGCGGCTTTCAGCGCCGGGGGTAGGGCGTCTTCCAGCAGGTCCAGCGTCGCATCATCGCCAAGGCTGATCCGGATGCAGCGGTCCAGCGGTGCTTCCCCCGGCATCCGGATGAAGATGCCGCGCGCACCAAGTTCGGCCAGAACCTTCCGCGCATGGTCGCCATCACGCCCGCAATCGATGGTGACAAAGTTGGTGGCCGAAGGCAGGGGCCGCAGCCCGTTCGCCACAGCGATGGCCGACAGTCGCGCCCGCGCGGCCACCGTGCGTGCCTGCACCTCGCGCAGCCAGTCCTGATCCGCCAGCGCCGCCAGGGCCCCGACCTGCGATACCCGGCTCATCCCGAAGTGATCGCGCACCTTGTCGAAGGCCAGCGCCAGTTCTGGGTTGGTGACCGCATAGCCCACGCGCGCGCCTGCCATCCCGTAACCCTTTGAAAACGTGCGCAACCGGATCACCTGGCCGTGGTCCGCAGCAATGGTCGGCACAGCGCCCGGCGGGGCGAGGTCGGCATAGGCCTCGTCGAGGAGCAGCAGGGTATGGTCGGGAAGGTTCGCGACCATGTCTTCCACGACAGACGCCGGATGATGGCTGCCCATCGGGTTGTCGGGATTGGCAAGATAGATCAACCGCGCGCCCGTGGCCTCCGCTGCGGACAAAAGCGCCTGCGGGTCCTCGTGATCGCCGCTGTACGGCACGCGCGTCAAGCTGCCGCCATGGCCCGCAACGTGGAAGTTGAAGGTCGGATAGGCCCCCAGGCTGGTCACGACCGGCGTGCCCGGCTCCAGCGTCAGGCGGCAGATCAGACCCAGCAGGCCGTCAATGCCGGGACCGACGGCGATATGGCCGGGCGTCACGCCATGGTGGGCGGCAAGCGCCCGTTTCAGATCGTGATTTTCCGGGTCGCCATACATCCACGTGTCCCGCGCTGCGGCTTCCATCGCGGCGAATGCCTTTGGCGACGGGCCGAAAAGCGATTCGTTCGCCCCCAGCCTGGCACGGAACGGGATTCCGGTCCGGCGCTCCAGGGCTTCGGGGCCGGTGAAGGGCACGGTCGAGGGCAGGGCGGCGGCATGGGGGGTCAGAAAGCGGCTCATGAATGGAAAGCTGGCACGACGACCATGGTCGGTGCAAGGGGCCGTGCGCCCCTTCTGCGGCAAGGTCAGGCCCGATTGTTCACTCGCCCACAGGACTGTAATTCACCGTCAGTTCGTAGTCGGTGACCAGGGGCGGACGGCCAAGCCTGGCCAGATCCGCCATCGAGGGCGACAGCCGGACAAGGCCGAAGGTCATCCCCGCCACGCTGGCAAGGCCGCCCCCATCGTTGCAGGCATTGCACAGGACGATCGTCGTCAGGTCCGGCGTCGTCACCGTGATCTCGGCGCGGATCATGCCTTCCCAGACGCAATCCACATCGGTCGGGCAGCGGCTGTCATCGACCCGGGTCAGCAGAAGCGTGACGCCGGTATCGGGGATCACCTGCGCTTCGCCACCCTTCAGGGTGATCTCGGGCAAAAGCTGCGGGGTCAGCGGATGCACCGCAGAGGCGAGGCCGATCAGGGCAAAGGCGGCGAAGAACAGGCGCATGGTCGGATCCTTTCCGGGGCTGGTCACAGTCTGACGCAGTCGCCCCGGAAAGGCTTGGGTCGGATTTCCCTACCCTTTCAACCTAGCCGAGGTCGGCGAGACGCGCGAGCGCGGCCTTGATCTTGTCGGCCTCGTCTTGCCGCGCCTCCAGGTTCGACTGGGCTTCCATCACCACATCCTCGGGCGCAGAGCGGGCGAAGTTCGGGTTGTCGAGCCTGCCCTTGAGGCCACCGATCTCCTTGCCCAGCTTCTCCAGCGCCTTCTGCAGGCGGGATTTTTCCTCGGCGATGTCGATCAGGCCCTGCAAGGGGATCGCGAAGGCAGCGCCTTCGGCTGCGACGGCAATACTGCCCTTGGGGGCCGCGCCTTCGGTGACGGTGTCCACGCGGGCGAGGCGCTTGATCAGCGTCTCGTTGCGCTGGAAGGCCTGCCGCGCGGCATCGGTCATGCTGGTCGCCACGAGATCGGCCTTCAAGCCCACGGGAACGTGGACTTGGGCGCGGGCCGAGCGGATGTCGTCGATCAGGGTGGTGGCGAAGGACATCTCCGCTTCGGCTTCGCGGTCGATCATCGTCGCAGGCAGGGTCGGCCAGTCGGTATGGACCAACAACTTCGCGCGCGTGCCGGTGGTGCCCCACAGCTCTTCGGTGATGAAGGGCATGAAGGGGTGGAGGAGGATCATCGACTGGTCAAGGACCCAGGCCATCGTCGCGCGCGTCTCGGCGGCGTCGGGACCGTCGAACAGGGGTTTGGCGAACTCGACATACCAGTCGCAGACCTTGCCCCAGACGAACTTGTAAAGCGCGTCGGCAGCGGTGTCGAAGCGGAACGCCTCCAGCGCCTCGTTGACCTCGGCAAGGGTCTTCGCCGTCTCACCGATGATCCACTTGTTGGCGGTGGCCTTGGGGCTGGGGGCGGGTCCGGTCGCATGACCCTCCCACACCCCGTTCATCTCGGCAAAGCGGCAGGCGTTCCAGAGCTTGGTGCCAAAGTTGCGGTAGCCCGCGATGCGTTGGGTATCCAGCTTCAGCACCCCGCCCAGCGAGGCCATCGCGGCATTGGCAAAGCGCAGCGCATCAGCGCCGTATTCGTCGATGATCTCCAACGGGTCGATGACGTTGCCCAAGGATTTGGACATCTTCTTGCCCTTGGCGTCGCGGACCAGGCCGTGCAGGTAGACGGTGTGGAACGGGATGTCATCCACTACGGCCAGCTGCATCATCATCATCCGGGCGACCCAGAAGAACAGGATGTCCTGCCCGGTCACGAGGACCGAGGTGGGGAAGTATTTCTGCAGCTCCGGCGTCGGTTCCGGCCAGCCGAGCGTGCCGATGGGCCAGAGGCCGGAGGAGAACCAGGTGTCGAGAACGTCGGGGTCACGCCAAATCGGGTAGACCAGCCGGGTGGAATCCTGATCCGTCTCGTATTGGGCCAACGTGACTGCAAGGGACTCCACCGCCACGGCACGGTCGGCGACTTCGACAACGCGAGCATGGTTCAGCGGATGAGGCAGACCGGCAAGGCTGTCGCGGAACCTCTCGGTCACGGCGGCAAGGTCCGCCGCAGAATGGTAGACCGCTTCGCGCTGGACATAGCCGCCGTCGCCCAGAACGCGGAGGATTTCCACCTCGTCCAGCGCGTCGTCACCTTCGTCATCCGCGAAACCGGGGGCGGAGAGGTCCAGTCCATACCAAACCGGAATCTGGTGCCCCCACCAAAGCTGGCGGCTGATGCACCAGGGTTCGATGTTTTCCAGCCAGTGGTAATAGGTCTTCTCGCCCGAGGGCGGGATGATCTTCGTCCGGCCCGACCGCACCGCGTCCAGCGCGGGTTCGACGATCTTGGCGGTGTCGACGAACCACTGGTCGGTCAGCATCGGCTCGATCACCACTTTCGAGCGGTCGCCAAACGGCTGCATGATCGGCTTTGCTTCGACATACGGCACCAGTTCCAGGTGTTCCGCGCCGGTTTCCTTGTCGACGGACTTCTTCAATGTGGTGACCGCCAGCCCCTCGGCCGTGATCGCCTCGACCACGCGCTTGCGGGCCTCATAGCGGTCCAGCCCGCGCAGGTCGTCGGGGACGAGGTTCAGGGCGTCGATCTCGGCTTCCGACAGGGTAAAGGGCTGTTCCACAAAACCGGGCGTCGCGTAGCCCTTGGCAACCAGCCAGGCGCGGGACATGCGACCCGCAATCTCCGCCGCCTCGGCATAGGGCACCCCATCCGCCCGCATCTGGGCGCGGGTGTCCAGCAGACGGTAGCACGGGATATCGCCGCGCTTGGCCACGGCATAGTCGTTGAAGTCATGCGCGCCGGTGATCTTCACCGCGCCCGAGCCGAAAGTGGGGTCCGGGTATTCGTCGGTGATGATCGGGATCAGGCGGCGGTGTTCCTTGGGGCCAACCGGGATTTCGCAAAGATGTCCGACGATTGGCGCATAACGTTCATCTGATGGATGAACTGCGACCGCCCCATCGCCCAGCATGGTTTCGGGCCGGGTGGTCGCAATCGAAATGTAATCCCGCGTCTCGCGCAGGGTCACGCGACCTTCGGCGTCCTTCTCGACATACTCATAGGTGGCCCCGCCCGCGAGCGGGTATTTGAAGTGCCACATGTGGCCCGGCACCTCGATATTCTCGACCTCAAGGTCCGAAATCGCCGTCTCGAAATGCGGGTCCCAGTTCACCAGCCGCTTGCCGCGGTAGATGAGGCCCTTGTTGTACATGTCGACGAAGACCTTGATCACCGCGTCGTGGAAGTTGCCCTCCTCGCCCGCAGGCGCGCCGGGAGCGCCCGACATGGTGAACGCCTCACGGTCCCAGTCGCAACTGGCCCCCAGCCGCTGCAACTGCCCGATGATCGTCCCGCGCGACTTCTGCTTCTGCTGCCAGACGCGGGCCAGGAACTTCTCGCGCCCCATCGTTCGCCGATCCGGCTCCTGCGACAAAGCCATCTCGCGCTCGGTCACCATCTGGGTCGCGATGCCCGCGTGGTCCGTCCCCGGCTGCCACAAGGTGTCGTCGCCCTGCATCCGGTGCCAGCGCGTCAGGATGTCCTGCAGCGTGTTGTTGAACGCATGGCCCATGTGCAGCGAGCCGGTGACGTTCGGCGGCGGGATCATGACGGAGAACGCCGGACGCCCGGCCTTCGCATTCGCCCCCGCCTTGAAAGCCTTGGCGTCAAGCCAGAGCTTTGAAATCCGGGCCTCGGCCTCGGCGGCGTTGAAGGTCTTTTCCATCGGCATCTCGGCGTCCCTCGTCCTGTCGCGCGGTGTGTAGCGCGCGGCAGCCCCAAGGAAAAGCCGGATCACCCGATAAAGGGCAGGAACGGCTGGCCTTGCAGCGCCTGGGCAAAGGTGAAAATCACCAGCGCGGCGAAGGAAGCGGCCGCAACCCAGACCACGCGCACGGCCCAGGCCGGGACCAGCCACACCGCCAGCAGCCCCGCGACGGGCACGAAGTGCAGCGCATGGGTGGCCAGGAAATGCGCCACGCGCAGGTCGCCGGCATCGCGCGACCAGCCCATGACCCTCAGCGCGCGGGTCGACGTTCCGACAAAATGCCCTCCGTTCGACGACAGATACCCGGCGACGGGGATTGTCAGGACGAAGGTCATGACCAGGCCAAGCGCGACCGCAAGATGCAGCGCGGGGTCAAGCCCCGTTGCCCGGTTCCGCCAGACCGAAACGCCCATCACCAGACTGGCCGAGGTCAAAAGCACCGCGAACACCCCCATCAACCCGTAGATCGCGGTGAAAACCGGGATCGTCGTGTTGAAATGCGAGGCGGTGTTGATCATCGCGGCGGAGGAAAGCCAGACCACCTCACCGCAGATCGCAACGACCACAGCGGCGGTGAACCAGCGCCAGCTGCGGCTTAGCCGCGTGGCCTCGGGCATGAAGCGGGCAAAAAAGGCCAGCGATATCGTGTAAAGCCCAAGGGCAAAGTGGAACTTCACCGGCTTCATCCAGGGGCTGTCGCCCTGAAAGATCCGGGTGTCCAGCGCCATCGCGGCGGCCAGCGGGATGAGGCCAAGAGCCAGCAGGATCGCCAGCGCGGTAAAGGCGGGCGCGTCGCTGGCCATCCGGCGCAGGTCGGGCAAGGTGGAACGGGGGGTGGCGAGGGCGAACGTCATGCGGTGGCTCCGGTCATGCGGGCCCGCGCAGCCAGACTGGCGCGCAGGGCGGTGAAGGCAAGAAAACCCGCCGGACCGAACAGGAAGGTCAGCACCAGGCAGGGCAGGATCAGAAGATGCGGGATACGTTCGGCCCGGGCGGTCCGGGTGATCCAGGCGCCGACGAAAAGGTCGAAGGCCAGGTAATGCACCCATCCGGCCAGGGCGACGCCCGGGTGGGTGAACAGCGCCATCACATTGGCCAGCGAATCAAACCCGCCGGGCGCGCCTGCCCAGTGGACAAGGATCAGCGCGGTATAGCCGACCGACAGTAGCGCCGGGATCACCAGCGATGCGATTGCGTCGGTCAGGCGCGGCGCAAAGGGGGCAAGGACCAGCGACAGCCAGCCCAGAATGGCCAGCGGGCCGGTAAGTTGAAACAGGGCGTGGGGGTCGGTGGACATTCAAACTCCTATCTTGACAGTGTAAGGATATGGGCCAACCGCAACCTGTCAAGTGAAATTTGACAGTGGAAAGATAGCGCGGTATTTGAAGGACATGACCGGAAATCCCCCCCGTTTGCGCGATACGCCCACAGCGCAGGATGCCACCCCGCCGCGGCCCTATCACCACGGCGACCTGCGCAGTGCCCTTCTGTCCGCCGCCGAGGCAGAACTGGCCGAGCGTGGGATGGAGGCGTTCTCGCTGCGGTCTGTCGCCAAGCGGGCAGGGGTCAGCCATGCCGCCCCCGCGCATCATTTCGGTGACGCGCAGGGCCTGCTGACTGCCCTGGCCGCCGAAGGATTCCGGCAATTCCTCGCCGCACAGGCCGCGCGGGAAGCGGTGGCCGACAAGGACCCCGCCTCGCAACTTGTCGCGGCGGGCATGGGCTATGTCGACTTCGCCATGGCCCGCCCGACGCTGTTTCGCCTGATGTGGCAGTCAAACCGGCCCGACTTCAACAGTCCGGATCTGGGGCTGGCCGCCCGCGCCGCTTTCCAGCATCTGGTCGATCAGGTGGCCGAGGCCGGGGGGCGGACAACGGCAGACGAGGCCGCCGTCTGGGCCCTGGCGCATGGGCTGGCGGACCTTCTCGCCTCCAACCGCCTGCGCGGGGTCGGGTCGCTGGACCCCGCCGCGCGCGATGCGATGCTGTCGGGCATCATCCGGCGCGCGCTGCCGGGGGCCTAAACCGGCAATCCTGCATCGGCCTTGGGCTGTGCCATGACGATCTGGCTTTGCACCCGCGCGACGACCGGGTTCGGCAGCAGGCGATGGTGGATCAGATCGTTCAGCGCAGGCAGGTCGGCGCACCAGACCCGCAGCAGATAGTCCGCCTCGCCCGTCAACGTCCAGCAGGCCACGACCTCGGGCTGGGTGGCGATCAGCCGCAGAAAGCCCTTGGCGGCCTCCGGGCTATGGGCGGCCATCTGGACCTGCACAAAGGCCTGCACGGTCAGGCCAAGCTTGCCGGGCGACAGACGGGCCGCGTAGCCGGTGATGATCCCCTCAGCTTCAAGCCGGGACCGACGGCGGGCGGCCTGGCTTGCGGACAGGTTCAGAAGATCGCCCAGCTCTTGCGCGGTGATCTGCGCATTCGACTGGACAGCGGCAAGCAGGCGGGAATCGGTTTCATCCATCATGCGTGATACTAGCACGTTTTGACTGAACGGCGAAAATTTCCCGCATACTTTCCCGGAAAATAGCCCATAGATGCGCGCCAATGGCGGAAGTGACATGTCATTCTGGATGCAGCAGACCGCCTGCATTCAGGAGCACATGATGGGTCCCTTTCCGCACTCCGCGCCGCGCGCCGTGATTTCGCCCGAGAACCCGGCAGGGACCGATGGATTCGAGTTTGTCGAATTCGCGCATCCGAACCCGGATGAGCTGCGCGCAACCTTCGCCCGCATGGGCTATACCCTCACCGCCCGCCACAAGACCAAGGCGATCGAGCTTTGGCAGCAGGGCGACATCACCTACATCCTGAACGACGAGCCGGGCAGCCATGCCCGCCGCTTTGTCGATGAACATGGCCCCTGCGCGCCCTCGATGGGCTGGCGCGTCGTCGACGCTGCCCATGCCTTCAACCATGCTGTGAAGAACGGCGCGGAACTCTATGAAGGGAATGGGAAAACATTGGACCTGCCTGCCATCGTCGGGATCGGCGGGTCGCTGATCTATTTCACCGACCGCTACGGCGACATCAACCCTTATGACGCCGACTTCGACTGGGTCGCCCCGGCAAAACCCAAGGGGGTCGGCTTCCACTACCTTGACCACCTGACCCACAACGTCCACCGCGGCAACATGGATGTCTGGTTCGACTTCTATCAGCGGCTGTTCGGCTTCCGGCAGATCCGCTTTTTCGACATCGAGGGCAAGTTTTCCGGTCTCCATTCCCGCGCCCTGACCAGCCCCTGCGGCCGCATCCGCATCCCGGTGAACGAGGACCGGGGCGAGACCGGGCAGATCGTCGAATACCTCAAACGCTACAAGGGTGAGGGGATCCAGCATATCGCCGTCGGCACCGACGACCTCTACACGGCGACTGACGTGATCGCCGAGGCCGGGGTCAAGTTCATGCCCAAGCCGCCGATGGCCTATTATGAGCAGTCAAGGACCCGCGTGGTCGGGCATGAGGAACCCATCGAAAAACTCGCCAAGCACGGCATCCTGATCGACGGCGAAGGGGTGGTCGACGGCGGCGAGACGCGGATCCTGTTGCAGATCTTCTCGAAGACGGTGATCGGCCCGATCTTCTTCGAGTTCATCCAGAGGAAGGGCGATGACGGGTTTGGCGAGGGCAACTTCCGCGCCCTGTTCGAATCGATCGAGCAGGACCAGATCGACCGCGGCGTGCTGAAGGCGTCGTAAGTCGGGTGAGCAATCCGCCCGCCTCACCCCGCCGATTTCGCCAGCGCGACGGCTTCGGCAAATGTCGGCCCATCGCCAAGGTGGTTCATCAGGATCAGCACCAGCCGCGCATTCAGGGCGTGGCTTTCGGCCTCGGTCAACCCCTTGTGGGCGGCCAGCAGCGCGGCATAGACGGCGTCCGGGTCGCGCAGGTTCGGCGTCAGAATCAGGCTCATGCGTCCCTCCAGATCGCGGCGGCTTGCGCAGCGATGGCGTCCGACGCGACCGTGACCCAGCGCGCGGCGACGATCTGGTCGGGCCGGATCAGATAGACCGCCTGCGCAGCCTCCCCAAGATAGCGCGCGCGCAGCTCGGGCGTCACCGCAAGCTCCAGCACCGTCACCCCGGACACCTTCGGCGCGGGCTGGCCTATCGCCAGCACCACCGTCTCGCGACCCAGCCGGTCGATCAGCCAGCCATTATCCAATGGAGCATCCGGGGCCACCGCGCCGGGTCGGGCCGCGTCCGGCAGGGCAGGCTCGTCCGGTCCCGCCAGCGGATAGACGCAAGGCCGCGACAACCGCCCCGAATTCACCAGCGGCCGCGCAAACGGGGCCTTCCCGGCCAGCGCCAGCACCGCGTCGCGGAACAGCCGCTCGGCCCCCGGCGCGGGCGACATGAACCGCGTCGTGCGCGAGGAGTTCATCAGATTCTCATCCGCACCATGCTGCCGCTCGCGGTC
Source organism: Pseudomonadota bacterium (assembly GCA_040385165.1). Taxonomy (GTDB): domain Bacteria; phylum Pseudomonadota; class Alphaproteobacteria; order Rhodobacterales; family Rhodobacteraceae; genus Tabrizicola. The sequence continues at coordinate 78,153 of JAZKHX010000002.1, forward strand.
GTAGGCGTTCAGCACCCCCACGTCCGCCCCCTGCGCCACCGCCGCCAGCCGCCACCCCAGCGCATCCACGTCCTGCAAGCCGCCATTGCCGCCGCGCGCACCGAAGGGGCTGACGACATGGGCGCTATCCCCGCAAAAGATCACCGGCCCATGCACGAACTTCGCCAGCCGCCGGCACTGGAAGGTATAGACCGACACCCAGTCCAGCCGGAAATCCTTGTGCCCCACCGCCTTTTCGATCCGGGGGATCACCCGCTCGGGCTGGCGTTCCACCTCGGGGTCGGCGTCCCAGCCCAGCTGCAGATCAATCCGGTAGATGTTGTCCGGCTGCTTGTGCAGCAACGCCGATTGTCCGGCATGGAACGGCGGCTCGAACCAGAAGCGCCGCTCGGACGGGAAATCCCCGGTCATCTCGATATCGGCGATCAGGAAGCGTTCCTCGAACAGCTCGCCGTCGAAGTCGAGCCCGAGCATCCCCCGGATGTCACTGCGCGCCCCGTCGCAGGCGACCAGATGAACGGCCTCCAGCGCATAGCTGCCGTCCGGCGTCTCGACGGTCAGCGCCGCATGATCGCCCAAGGTCAGCCCCGTGACCCGGTTCTTCCAGCGCAACTCGATCAGCCCGGGAAACTCCATCGCCCGGGCGACAAGGTATTCCTCGACGTAATACTGTTGCAGGTTCACGAAGGCTGGCATCTTGTGGCCCGGATCGGGTTGCAGGTCGAAGGTCCAGACCTCCTCCTCGCGATGCAGCGTCCGGCCGACCTTCCAGATCACGCCCTTCTCGACACATTTCCGGCCCACCCCCAGCCGGTCGAGGATCTCCAGTGACCGCTTTGACCAGCAGATCGCACGGCTGCCGACCGAGACGACGTTGTTGTCGTCCAGCACCACGGACGCCACACCGTTCTGCGCAAGGTCGATGGCCAGTGCCAGCCCGATGGGTCCGGCGCCGACGATGACGACCTTGTGGCGCGGCTCCGGCGCGGTCAGACCGGGCGGGGCGATATAGGGGAAGGGGCGGTAGTCGTAAGGCATCGGCCTACCCCTGCAACGCCGCCCACATCTCCAGATCGCGCGCGGCGGTCCAGATCCGGGGGTGGGCGATTCCGCGCGCCTCGTCATAGGCGCGGGCGACGTTGAAGGGCAGGCAATGTTCGTAGATCGCGTAGTCCCTGAACTTCGGGTCGCATTCGGCGCGACAGGCATCCCAGGCCTCTTTCAGCGAGCCATTTCGGGCGGCCACCCGCGCGACCGGCGTGTAGGTGCTGTCGACGAAATCCTTCGTCCGGTCCAGCGCCGCGTTCACCGCCTTCGACCCGATCACCGCATCGCCCCGGCCCGGAGCGATCGCGTCAAGGTCATACCCCCGGATCGCCTCCAGCGTCCCGCCCCAATCGGCGAAATGGCCGTCGCCGCAGTAGCAGGCCGAATGTGCCTCGACGATGTCGCCGGTGAACATCACGTTCTGGTCGGGAACATGGATCACCGCATCACCCGAGGTGTGCGCGCGGCCAAGTTGAAGAATGTCCACCCGGCGCTTGCCCAGCCAGACGGTCATCTTTCCGTTGAAGGTCGTGGTCGGCCAGGTCAGGCCGGGGATCGATTCGTGGCCCTGAAACAGGCGCGGAAAACGCTGGAACTCGCTGTCCCAGTCTTCCTGCCCCCGTTCTGCCACCATGTTGCGGGCGGCTTCCGACATGATGACCTGTTGGGCCTTGAAGGCACTGGCCCCCAGCACCCGCACCGCGTGGTAATGCGTCAGCACGACATGGGAAATCGGCTTGTCCGTCACTCCCCGGATGCAGTCGATCACCTTCTGCGCCAGGCGCGGGGTGGCCTGCGCCTCGACCACCATCACAGAGTCATCCCCGATGATGACGCCGCTGTTGGGGTCGCCTTCGGCGGTGAAGGCATAGAGCCCCTCGCCGATTCCGGTGAAGCTGATGGTCTTCTCGGCCAGGTCGCCTTGTGATGCGAAAGCTTTCGTCATTTCATATCCTTGCGTATGGATCTTCAAGCGCCGCCTGAACCTGGCCCGCGCAGTCGCCAAAGCCGATCGTGTATCCGTCGCCCCGGGCCTCGCCCCGCAGCACCAGCGTATCGCCATCCTCGATGAAGCTCCGCGTGCCGCCGTCCACCAGGATCGGCTCCTTGCCGCCCCAGCTCAGTTCCAGCAGGCTGCCCCGGCTGTCCCTGGTCGGGCCGGAAATGGTTCCCGAGCCGAGAAGGTCGCCGGTGTTCATCGGGCAGCCGCTCGTCGTGTGATGCGCGAGCTGTTGCGCCGCAGAGTAATACATCTCGCGGTAGTTGGTGCGTGCGATCACCGTTTCCCGGCCGCCGTCCGGGGTCAGGCCGACCTCCAGCGTGATGTCGTAAAGCATCGGCCCCGGTTCCTGCAGATGCGGCAGAAGCGGCACCTCGCGCGGCGGCGTGGGCCAGCGGAACGGCTCCAGGGCCGCCTTCATGATGATCCACGGGGAAATCGTCGTCGCCGTCGCCTTGGACTGGAACGGCCCCAGCGGCTGATATTCCCAGGCCTGGATGTCCCGCGCCGACCAGTCGTTCAGCAGCACATAGCCGAAGATCATTGCGTCCGCTTCGGCCACCGTGACCGGCCCATCCGAAGGCACTCCCACGACCGCCCCCAGTTCCAGCTCGATGTCGAACCGGCGCGAGGGCTGAAACGCTGGCACCGCCTGGTCCGGCCCCTTCACCTGCCCCCAGGGTCGGCGGACCGGAGTGCCCGAAACCACGACCGAGGACGCCCGCCCGTTATACCCGATCGGAATGTGCAGCCAGTTCGGCGGCAGCGCGTTCTCCGCCCCCCGGAACATGGTGCCGACATTGGTCGCATGGTGCCGCCCGGCGTAGAAGTCGGTGTATTCGCTGACAAGAAACGGCGGGTGCAACTCCACCCGCGCCAAGGGCACCAGATGCGGCTCCACCGCGATCCGCTCCGCCGCCGCCTGCGCCAGCAGCGCCGTCAACCGCGCCCGCAGTGCGGCCCAGATCTCAGGCCCCGACTCCATCACTTCGTTCCAGAACGGCACGTCCAGAAGCGGCCCGCCAGGCAGGACCAGCAGCCCTTCCTCCTCCAACGCGCTGACGTCCAGGACGAAATTCCCGATGGCCACCCCGCAGCGCGGCTCCTCGCCGGGGGTGGAGAACACCCCGCAGGGCAGATTGTTCAACGGAAACGGATGGTTCGGCGCATTGGCGCTGTCGACCCACGAGCGGAGAAGCGGCATGTCTTTCCCTTGTAGAGCGGGGTTCCCCCCGCCGTTGCGCAGGGCGGAGTGAACCCCGCCCTACTTCACCCCCGGCGTGCCGTCGAACTTCTTCTCCAGGCTCGCCCAGCAGTCGATGTAATCTTCCTGCAACGGCGCGGTCTTTGCAGCCCACTCCGTCAGATGCTGTGGAAACCGCGTCTCGAACATGAAGGACATCGTCTCTTCCAGCTTCTCCGGCTTCAACGCCGCATTCGACGCGCCCTCGAAGGCATTGCGGTCCGGCCCGTGCGGCAGCATGCAGTTGTGCAAGCTCATCCCCCCCGGCACGAACCCCTTCGGCTTCGCGTCATAGATGCCGTAGATGTTGCCCATCAGCTCCGACATGACGTTCTTGTGGTACCACGGCGGGCGGAACGAATTCTCCGCCACCAGCCAGCGTTCCCGGAACAGCACGAAGTCGATGTTCGCCGTCCCCTCCAGCCCGCTCGGGGCGGTCAGCACCGTGAAGATCGACGGATCAGGATGGTCGAACAGGATCGCGCCCACCGGAGAATAGGTCCGCAGATCATACTTGTAGGGCGCATAGTTGCCATGCCACGCGACCACGTCCAGCGGAGAATGCCCGATCCGCGTCTCATGGAACTGACCGCACCATTTCAGGATCACCCGGCTGTCGGCATCCCGGTCCTCGAAGGCCGCCACCGGCACCTTGAAGTCGCGCGGGTTCGCCAGGCAGTTGGCCCCGATCGGCCCCCGGTGCGGCAGGGTGAAGGGCGGGCCGTAGTTCTCGCAGACGAAGCCCCGCGCCGGGCCTTCCAGCACCTCGACCCGGTAGACCAGCCCCCTGGGCAGCACCGCGATCTCCTTCGGCTCGAGGTCGATCACCCCCAGTTCGGTGCAGAACCGCAGCCGCCCCTCCTGCGGCACCACCAGCAATTCCCCATCGGCCGAGTAGAAATACTCGTCCTCCATCGAGGCCGTGACGGTATAGACATGCGCCGCCATCCCGGTCTGGGTGTTCACATTCCCCGCCGTCGTCGCCGTCCGCATCCCCGTGACCCAGGTCAGATGCTCGTTGCCGTGCGGCACCGGGTCCCAGCGGTATTGCCCCAACGATGTCACCTGCGGCAGCACCTGCGGCGCGGATTTCCAGAACGGCACGTCGATCCTGGAGAACCGGGTTGTGTGCTTCACCGACGGCCGGATCCGGTAGCACCAGGTCCGCTCGGGATGCGGCTTGGTGAAGGCCGACCCCGACAGCTGTTCGGCATAAAGCCCGTAGGCGCATTTCTGCGGGCTGTTCTGGCCCTGCGGCAGGGCACCCGGCAAGGCCTCAGTCTCGAAATCGTTGCCGAAGCCCGGCATGTAGCCGTCGGTCAGACCGGTGCCACCGGCGGCCCGGACCATGCCGTGCGCAAGCGCGTGATGGGTCATGAATACCTCCTGCCTCGGGATCAGCCGATTAATAGTTGCAACTGCAACCAAGTCAAGCTTAACATGACAAGCAATTCCGAACCGGCTAAAGCCAGCGCATGACAGAAGTGATCCTCCACGACTACTGGCGCTCGTCCTCGGCCTACCGGGTCAGGATCGGGCTTAACCTTTTGGGCATAGGCTACAAATCCATCCCGGTGGACCTGACGACCGGCACGCAGCGCGATCCCGGCCACTTGAAGATTAATCCGCAAGGCCTTGTTCCGGTGCTGGAAATCGATGGCATCCGACTGACCCAGTCGCTCGCGATCCTGGAATATCTGGACGAAACCCGCGCCGCCGGCTTCCTCCCCGCAGCTTCCGCCGCCCGCGCCCGCGCCCGCGCCCTGGCCATGGCGGTCGCGATGGACATCCAGCCCGTCTGCAACCTTCGCGTGGCCGGGCACGTCGTCGGCCTGGGCGGCACCATCGAAGACTGGATGCACCATTTCATCTCCCTCGGTTTTCAGGGGCTGGAGCCGATGCTGACCGGCGATACGCCCTTCTGCCACGGGGGCCAACCCGGCCTGGCGGACCTCTGCCTTCTGCCGCAGGTCTACAACGCCCGCCGCTGGGGCGTGGACCTGACCCCGTTCCCCCGCATCACCTCCGTTGCTGAACGGATGCAGGCGATCCCGGCAGTCGCTGCCGCCCACCCGGATCGCGTCAAGCCGGGGACCTGACATGGCACAGGGCGGCGATTTCGACTTGCAGGATTTCCTGCCCTACCTTCTGAACCAGGCCGCCGAGGCGACAAGCCGCGGCTTCCAGGCCACCTACCGCGCCCGCTATGGCCTGACCCGCACGCAATGGCGCGTCATGGCCAATCTTGGCCGCTTCGGGGCGATGACGGCCCGCGACATCTGCCGTGTCAGCCATATCGAGAAGACAAAAGTCTCCCGCGCTGTCGCTGGGATGGAGACAGGGGGCCTGCTGACCCGCACGACCAGCGACCGGGACCGGCGCGTCGAGAACCTGTCGCTGACCCCGGCAGGCCGCGCGGTCTTTGCCGAAATCGGCCAGTCCGCCCTAAAGTTCGACGCCATTCTCCGCGCCCGGCTTGGACCCGAGGTCGCCTCCCGCATCGACACGATCCTGCGCGAGATCATCGCCCTGCAAGCTGAGAGCGCCATCACCGAGGACGACTGACCCAGGCCTTGACGCGATTTCCCGTCAGCCCTGCGCCGCGATCACTCCGGCCAGCCGCTCGGCATCCTTCCACGCCCCCCAGATGAAGGCCGATCCCCGGCAGGAAAGCCAGGGCAGCCCGATGAAATACAGCCCCGGGACTTCCGTCACGCCGTCCTGATGCCGGGGGCGACCATCGGGACGAAAGATGTCCAGGTCGATCCAGCCGAAATCCAGCTGGAATCCCGTGGCCCAGATCACCGAGCCGATGCCCTCCGCCTGCAGGTCCAGCGCAAGCACCGGGTTGATCACGCAGTCGGGCAGGGGCAGCAGATTGCGCGCCTCCGGCTCCTCCGGCAGGTCAAGGCCGTTTTCCCGCGCATAGGCGTCGGCTTCGTCCAGCACCGACAGGTAGTTCCGGTCGCCGTTCTCCATGTTGATCGCGAGGTCCTTGGCGACGTGCAGGACACCATCGGCGTATTCTCCCGCCCGGCCCAGCAGCGTCACACCGAGGGCTGCCAGACGGCGGAAGTCCATCGTATGCCCGCCATAGGCTCCGCTGACCGCGATGGTGATATGCTCGGTGCCGGGCGTGGGGGCCTTCATGTCCCATTTTCCCAGACGTCCCAGCCACCAGACGAAATCCTGCCCGCGATAGCGCCGCGGCGGTCGGTCATGCGGGCCGACCGACAGAAACACCTTGCGCCCGGCGCGCACCAGTTCCTCGGCAATCTGCGCGCCCGAAGACCCGGCTCCGACGACCAGCACCGCGCCCTTGGGCAGGGCGTCGGGGTTGCGGTAGGCGTTCGAGTGCAGTTGCAGGATGCCGGGGTCGGTGATGATGCCCGGAATCACCGGCTTCTGGAACGGCCCGGTGGCAACGACCACGTTTCGCGCCTCGATGATGCCAGTGGCGGTGGTGGCCTGGAACCCGTCGCCCTCGCGCGCCAGTTTCGACACTTCGACCCCGGCGCGGACGGGCAGGTTCCGGTCGCTTGCGAAGCGCTGGAAGTAGTCGGCGACCGCTTCCTTCGGCGCAAAGGCGTCGGGGTCCAGACCGGTAAACGCAGCGTCCGGAAAGCGGTCGTGCCAGGCCGGGCCGTTGGCAACCAGACTGTCCCACCGCCATGTCCGCCAGCGTTCGGCAATCCGGTCGCGTTCGAGCACAAGGTGCGGCACGCCCTGCTTCTGCAAGTGGGCCGAGGTGGCGATGCCCGCCTGACCGCCGCCGATGACAAGGGTGTGGATGGTTTCGCTCATGCGCGACGCCCCTTTCCAGACGTTAACAAATCCTGAATGAAAAATGTCAAGACATTGATAGAAATATATAATCCGGATCTGTCCACCGTGGACAAGGCCGCGTCACTCATCTCCCGGCACCCCGTATGACGGGGCACGGGTCGGATCTTCGGCACGCTGGACATAGGCCGCCATCTGCGGGGCATAGTAATCCCACGCGGTGCGGAGCATGGCCACCGGAAACGGGGCCCAGTCGATCCGAAGGTCGACAAGCGGCCAGTTCAGCCGGTCCGCGACCTTGAGGCCGGCGGAGTGGACGGGCCCGGCCTCACCCCCCGCCGCAAGTCCCGCCTCCAGAGCCTGCATCAACCGCTCCCCCAGATGCCCTTTCGACCCTGCAAAAGCCTCGACCATCGCCATCGGCACCAGTTCCCCCGCCAGCAGGTTCCCCGCCGCCGCGCAATCGCCCGCCCGCGCCTCGCCCCAGATGCCCAGCACCTGCCCGCCAGAATGGATCGCCGTCCGACCCTCGCGGTCGACGACCAATAACTGCCGGTAGTCGATGAAGGCGCGCGCCTCGATGACCGCCTGCAATGCCTCGGCGGCGGTCAACCCGGCCTGCAGCCGATCCAGGACCAGCGGCCCCAGTGCGGGGTCGGTGATGTTCTGGCTCGCCACCGCCCCCACGCCCGCCCTCACATGCGCACAGCGGGCGGCGACGGCGGGGGAGGAAGAGGAGATGGCCATCCCGAACTGCCCGGTGGCAGCGCAGCGCGCGACGATGGAGAAGGTCATGACGCGTCGTCCGGGATCACGGCGGTCCCGTCGATCTCGACGAGCCATGAGGGCCGGGCGAGGGCGGTCACCACCACCCCGGTCGAAACCGGATGCACCCCTTTGATATACTCCCCCATCGTCCGGTAGACCGCCTCGCGGTGGCGGACGTCGGTCAGGTAGACCACGACCTTGCACAGGTGGCTCATGTTGCCGCCGACCTCCTCCAGAAGCTGCCGGATGTTTTGCATGACCTTGTGGGTCTGCTCGACCGGGTCATGGCTGCCGATGTCCTTCGCGGTATCGAGGTCCTGCGGACACTGGCCGCGCAGGAACACGATCCGGCCGCGTGCGACGACAGCCTGGGCGAGGTCGTTGTCGAGATTCTGTTCCGGGTAGGTGTCTTTGGTGTTGAATTTGCGGTGGCGGAAGTGGGTCATGGTCGGGTCCGTTCGGTGAGGGCGGTCAGTGAATCGAGCGCGTTCCGCGCAGGTCTTTTGTCTCGCCTCTGCGCGAAGGGTGCGCAACCGGCTCGGGCGGTGGGGGTTTTCCACCCCCAAACCCCCGGAGGATATTTGCAGACGAAGAATGGAATGGCGAGGGTCATGGCAGGAGCGAAGGCCCCGGGTCCAGCGCGGCAATCTCGCGGCGGAAAGGAAGAGCTTCGCCCGGGTCGGGTTGATCGAGGCCTTCGGCCCAGGCGCGCCCGGCATAGGTGGCCCAGGCAATCGGGCCGGGGGCGGCAGCGTCGCCGATAAGGCTCAGCGACCTGATCCCCGCGTCCCGCCAGTCCTGCGCAGCGACCGCGTGATAAAGCTGGTCGTTGGGAGTCCTTGAGGTCACATAGACGAGGGCCTCGCAGGGCAGCCGGCTTGATCGTCCGGTCCAGGTGCAAGCATTGGTTATGGCATTAGCTTCAATTACTTGCGTGGCCTTGCTCAAGTGCAACTCGACACCGATTTCCAGCAGGCGGCGCATGATCGTGCCCTGTTCCAGCGTGTTGTCGGTCCACTCGGCGACCTTCGCCGCCGGGGTGACGAAATGCACGCGATTGCCCTTCGCGACCAAAAGCTCGGCCAGGACAGAGCCCATGTAGAAATGGTCATCATCATAAAGCGCGACGGTCTGGCGTTCCGGGCAGCGGCCCGTCATCAGATCGTCGGGAGTGTAGAGCGGCATGTCAGGATCGGTCGGGATCGGGTGCAGATGCAACCGCGCAACCGCATCGCGACGCCAGATCGAACCGGTGGCGATGGCGACGTGATCTGCACCGATGGCCAGGATTTCCGTGGGCGAAAGGCGGCTGTCGCGGTAGATCCCGACGTTCGCCATCGGGGCAAGCTGGCCCGTGCGGTAGTCGGCGACGCGGCCCCAGGCGGAAAGGCCGGGGAGCTGGCGTTCCCTTGCAACCCGGCCGCCGAGAGTGGTGGTGGCCTCCGCCAACGTGACCTTGTAGCCGCGTTTTGCGGCTTGCAGGGCAGCCTCAAGGCCGGTGGGGCCAGCGCCAATGATGAGGACGCTTTCGGATGGGCCTTTCGGGCGGGACCGGTCGGGGTGCCAGCCCTTGCGCCATTCCTCCATGAAGGCGGTGTTCTGGGTGCAGCGGCTGATGCTGCCGGTCATGTCCCCGCTGACGCAGATGTTGCAGCCGATACATTCGCGGATGTCCTCGTAGCGGCCTTCCTCGATCTTCAGTGGCAGGAAAGGGTCGGCGATCGAGGGTCTTGCCGCGCCGATGAAGTCGAGGACGCCGGATCTGATCTGCCGGACCATGGCATCGGCACTAGTGAAGCGGCCGACGCCGACGACCGGTTTCGGTGTCAGCTCCCTGATCCCGCGGACCAGGTCTTCCTGGGCGCCTTCAGGTTTGAAGCGCGACGTTCCGGAACAGGCTTCCCAGGTGCCATGGGCAAGATCCCAGAGGTCGGGCAGTTCTGCGTGCATGGCGATGAAGTCGCGCAGTTCGGCGTTGGAGAAGCCCTGCGCACCGGCCTCGTGCAGCGACATCCGCAGGGTGACGGCCATTTCGCCACGTGTAGTTTCCCTCATGTCCTCAACAACTTCACGAAGGAACCTCGACCGGTTTGTGAGGTTTCCTCCGTATTCATCCGTGCGCTGGTTGGTGGCGCGGCTCAGAAAGTGCTGCAGGATGCCGAAGCCATGCGCGCCGTAAAGGCAGATGAGGTCGAAGCCCGCCTCTTGGCTGCGGCGGAAGGCGCCCCGGAACCAGCGCCGGAGGTTGCGGATGTCCTCCTTGTCCATGGTGCGGGCCTGGACCGGGTCTGAGGTGAAGGTCAGGATCGGGCCACCGGTGACGGCCAGCGGCACCTCGCGGGAGTAGAGGTTCGGGCCATTGATGCCGGAATAGGCAAGCTGGATCCCGGCCAGCGCACCATGGGATTTCATCGCTTCGGCCATCCGGGCCAGCGCGGGAATGTCGCGGTCATCCCAGAGGTGCTGCTCGATGAAGGGGGTTATTTCCGAGGTCGGATGGATCTCGGTCTGTTCGGTGAAGATCACGCCCCAGCCGCCTTCGGCCTTCGTCCGGCGCATCTCCACCACGGCTGAGGGGTCACGATACCCGCCGCCATTGCAATGCGGAACCTGATAGAAGCGGTTCTTCGCGGTCTTCGGGCCGATTTGCACCGGGGTGAAGAGGATGTCGTGGCGAGGGTCGCGGGGCATGTTCGGGCCTGAGGGCTGACAATCGGATGCCGGAACCGAGATAGCCAGGAGATACCCCCGCGCCAGGCAAGATTACGCTATTATCAGGCGGTCCAAGGGGTATATACCCCTATCGAGGTATGATGATGTCCCATCCTGACGCCAACCCCCTGGAGGAGGCCATTGCCGCTGCCATCGGCGCGTTGCGGCATCGGAGCTTTGCTTCCGCACTTTGGGAGCTGTTTCGCAGTCTGGCCCAGCCGGACAACCTGATCGTGCTGGCCTATCGCGACGCTGGCCGACCTGTCGTGCTGGCGCAGCAGGAGGGTCATCCCCGGGTCTTTCAGCGCCTCGAGAAGACCTATCTCGCGGGGGCCTACCGGCTGGACCCGTTCTTTGCGCTGCATCAGAGGCGGGCCGGGGACGGCGCCTACCGTTTGCGGGACATCGCGCCTGACGCTTTCCGTCGCAGCCGCTATTTCGTCGATTACTTCGGCGGGACGACCCTGGTAGACGAGATCGCCTTTGTCGTGACGCTGTCCGAGGGCCTGTCCCTGAGCCTCTGTCTCGGGCGGGATGCAACCTCGGGCCGGGCGTTCGGCGCGGCGGAGATCGCGGCCTGCGTCCGGCTGGCCCCGATCGTGTCTGCGCTGGCCCGTGCGGAATGGCAAGGACTTGAAAGCGGAGCGGGGCCGGTGGAAGACACGCCTGCGGTGCTGATCCGGGCCGCGCGTGTGCAGGGAATCGCCCTTTCGCCCCGGCAGGCAACGGTCGCGCTGATGATCCTGCGCGGGCATTCGACGCCGTCGATCGCGCTGTCGCTGGGTGTCTCGCCGCAAACGGTCAAGGTCTTTCGCAAGCAGCTCTATGCCCGCTGCGGGATCTCGTCGCAGGGCGAGCTGTTCTCGCTCATGCTGCCGCTCCTGAAGGGGTGAGCCTAGCGCCTGTCCGACAAAAGTGGACTCCGGTTTTGTCGAAAGACAGGCGACGACGAAACACCTAGAGTCTGTCTGAGCTTCTATCAGCGTCAGACAGACTCTAGGCCTCGGCTTCAAGCCCGGCCTTCGGGCGGGGTTCGGTGGGCATCGCCCCGGTTGCAAGATAATGGGCCTGTTCGGCAATCGTCGTGGCGTGATCGCCGGCGCGTTCGATGTTCTTCGCGATGAAATGCAGGTGCATCGAGGGGCCGATGTTCGCGGGGCTTTCCATCATGTAGGTAAAAAGCGACCGGAAGAGCGTGTTGTACATCTGGTCGATGTCGATGTCGCGCTTGCGGACGGCCTCGGCAAGCTGCGCATCCTTCTGGACCAGCGCGCGGGTCGCTTCGTCCAGCATCCGGGTGACCAGCGTCGTCATGCGGCGAATGGTGCCGGCGTGACCGTCGAGCGGCGAAGAACGCGGCAGGACACGGGTGCGTTTGGCCACGTTCTTCGCGTAGTCGCCGACACGTTCCAGACTATGGGCTGCGCGCATCACGGCCAGAACCCGGCGCAGGTCGCTGGCCGTGGGCGCGCGGCGCGCGATCAGGCTGGCGGCCTCCATCTGGATGAACTCTTCCAGCTCGTCGATGGCCTTGTCCGCGGCGATGACCCTGTCAGCTGCGGTGATGTCCAGGGCTTCCAGAGCCTTGGCGGCGTCGGTCATCGCCTGTTCGGTCAGGCCGGAAAGCTTCAGGAAATGGGCCTGCAGGGCTTCGAGATCGCGGTCGAAGGCCGACAGGATGTGCTGTTCGCTGTCAGTCATCGTCTTTCTCCTTACCCGATGCGCCCGGTGATGTAGGCTTCGGTCCTGGTGTCCTTCGGGTTGGTGAAGATGGTCGGCGTGTCGCCGTATTCCACCAGGTTGCCGAGGTGGAAGAACGCGGTCTTCTGGCTGACCCGGGCGGCCTGCTGCATCGAGTGGGTCACGATCACCACCGAGAAGCTGGCGCGCAGATCGTCGATCAGCTCCTCGACCTGGGCCGTCGCGATGGGGTCCAGCGCCGAACAGGGCTCGTCCATCAACAGCACTTCCGGCCCCGTCGCAATCGCCCGCGCGATGCACAGCCGCTGCTGCTGGCCGCCGGACAGGCCGGTGCCCGAGGCCTCCAGCCGGTCCTTCACCTCGTTCCAGAGTGCTGCCTTGCGCAAGGACGCCTCGACGATGCCGTCGAGTTCCGCCTTGTTGCGGGTCAGCCCGTGGATCTTCGGACCGTAGGCCACGTTGTCGTAGATCGACTTCGGGAACGGGTTCGGCTTCTGGAACACCATGCCGACCTTGGCGCGCAGCTGCACCGGATCGACGCGGGGGTCGTAGATGTCCTCGCCTTCCAGCAGGATCTTGCCGGTCACCCGGGCGCTGGCGACGGTGTCGTTCATCCGGTTCAAACAGCGCAGGAAGGTCGACTTGCCGCAGCCCGACGGCCCGATGAAGGCCGTCACCGCCCGGTCGAGGATATCGACGTCGACATCCTTCAGCGCATGGTTCTGCCCGTAATAGACCTGAACCCCCCGCGCCGAAATCTTCGCCGTCGCGGTGTCGAGGTCAAGGCCGGTGCGCGTCATGTCATTCATGGCATCCATTTCCTTACCAGCGGCGTTCAAAGCGGCGGCGCAGGAAAATCGCCGCGACGTTCATGATCACGAGAAAGACGAGCAGCACTATGATCGCACCATTCGAGCGTTCGATGAAGGCCGGGTCCGCGCGGCTGGCCCAGCTGTAGACCTGCACCGGCAGCGCGGTTGCCGGGTCAAGAAAGCCTTCGGGCGGCGCCGACGGGTAGTTGTCGACGAAGGCCACCATGCCGATCAGAAGAAGCGGGGCGGTTTCACCCAGGGCCGAGGCGAGGCCGAGAATGGTCCCGGTCAGGATGCCGGGCATCGCCAGAGGCAGGACGTGATGGAACACCGTCTGCATCTTCGACGCGCCGATCCCGAGGGCCGCGTCGCGGATCGATGGCGGGACCGCCTTGATCGAGGCGCGCGTGGCAATGATGATCGTCGGCAGGGTCATCAGGCTGAGGACGAGCGCGCCGACCACCGAGGAGGAGTTCGGCAATCCGGCGAAGTTGATGAAGATCGCAAGGCCGAGGATACCGAACACGATCGACGGCACGGCAGCCAGGTTCGAGATGTTCACCTCGATCGCGTCGGTCCAGCGGTTCTTCGGCGCGAATTCCTCGAGGTAGATGGAAGCCGCGACCCCGACAGGCACGCAGGTCACCAGCACGATCAGCATCATGTAGGCCGAGCCGAGCAGGGCCACGCCAAGGCCCGCGGCTTCGGGACGTTGATCCGAGGCGTCAGGGTTGGTGAAGAAGCCCCAGTTCCAGGCGGTCGTCAGGATACCGGCTTCGCGCAGCCTGTCGGCAAGGCGCAGCTGATCGGGCGTGATGTTGCTGTCCAGCTCGGCGGAGGCCAGCGTGACCCGGCCCTTGAGGTAGCCGTCGATGCGCCCGCCCGCCAGCACGTCGGCAGTGATCGTGGTGCCGACGAGGGCAGGATCGGCCAGAACCCGGGCGCGGAGCGCACCAGCGGCGTCCTTCGAGATCAGCTCGCCGATTTCCTTGTCGCTGACGCCTTCCTGCACCAGCCCCTGCTTCTGCAACTCGGTCCTGAAGGCGGTTGCCAGCACCTTGCCGTAGCCGACGGTGGTGACCTTGGCCATCTCGTCGCGGTTGCGGTTGCCCTTCGGGTCCAGCACGTCTGCGGTCAATTCCATCGGGAAGGACAGCTGCGCCTGCTGGAACGAGGAGGCCCCGTCGCGGACAATGGTGAAGAGCATGATCGCAAGCGAGCCGAGCGCGATCACGATGGCCACGATGCCATAGGCCTTGAACCGGACTTCGGCGGCATTGCGACGCTTCATCTCGGCGCTTGCGGTCAGGATCGACTGCTTCGGCCGGAACTTGCGTTCGGGCATCGCCGCCGCTTGCGAGAAGTCGGTCATTCGTACTGCTCCCGGTATTTCCGCACGATCCAGAGCGCGAAGATGTTGAGGCAAAGGGTGATGACGAACAACGTCATGCCAAGCGCGAAAGCCACGAGCGTTTCAGGTGCGGCGAAATCGGTGTCGCCGGTCAACTGGCCAACGATCTTGACGGTCATCGTCGTCATCGCCTCGAACGGGTTGAGGCTGAGCTTTGCGGCGGCACCGGCGCCCATCACGACGACCATGGTTTCGCCGATGGCCCGGCTGGCGGCCATCAGGATCGCGCCGACGATGCCGGGCAGGGCAGCGGGCAGGATAACCTGGCGGACGGTCTCGGACTTGGTGGCACCCAGGCCAAGGCTGCCGTCGCGCAGGGATTGCGGCACGGCGTTGATGATGTCGTCCGACAGGGACGAGATGAACGGGATGTTCAGGATCCCGATCACGATCCCGGCGGTCATGACGGACGAACCTGAATTGCCCAGCCCCAGAGGCTCGGCGAAGTAGTCGCGCAGGAAGGGGCCGACGGTCACCAGGGCGAAGATGCCGAAGACGACGGTCGGGATGCCGGCGATGATCTCGATCAGCGGCTTGACCCAGTTGCGGACGCCCTTCGAGGCATATTCAGCCAGGTAGATCGCGGCGAAGAGACCGATGGGGACCGAGACCAGCATCGAGACGACGGTGATATACATCGTGCCCCAGATCAGCGGGAGGATTCCGAGGTCCGACCCGCCGCGGAAGTTCGGCGACCAGGTCAGGCTGAAGAAGAAATCCTGGATCGGATACTTGGTGAAGAAGTCGAAGGTCTCCGACACCATCGACCAGACAATGCCGATCGTGGTCAGGATGGCGATCGAGGACGCTGCGATCAGCAGCCCCAGCACGACCTGCTCGACGCTGTTGCGGGCGCGAAAGTCCTTGTGGGCGCGACTGACACCCCAGGCAAGCCCGGCAATGGCCAGGGCAAGCAGCGCGACGGACCGTGCGGCGGCACCCCAGCCGGTCAGCGTGCGATAGGCCTGCGCGGCGGCAAGGACGTCCTTCGAGACGTCCGACCCGAGGGCCACGCCGACACTGGCCAGCTTGTCCCGGACGTTGGTGAATTCGGTGCGGATCTGGCCGGCTTCCGCTTCGGTCATCGCGCCCTGCGCAACCGCGACGTCAAGGCCTCCCGCAACGCGCCGCACGTCGGCCATCGTCAGGCTCCGCGCGGAACTGTCGAGGACAAGCTCGGCCGGAAGGTCGCGCGAGATGCGCGCTTCGATCATCATCGGTTGCACGATAAGCCAAACCGCCAGGACCGCCAGGGTCGGGATCAGCACAGAGAGCGCGCCATACCACGCATAATAGAGCGGCAGCGAATGCAGAAGCCGGGGATTTCCACCCGCAGAGGCGAGCGCGCGTCGGCGTCCCAGCAGGAAGGCCGCGAGGGCAAGAACCGCTATTGCGGCCAGCAGCATCAGGACGGACATCGCGCAGCCTCTAGCCACCAGAGGGAATTCACGGCGGACCTGATCCGCCAGACGCAGGCAGACAGGCGGGGAACATGCCCCCGCCTGCAAGGTGTTCGGGTCTTATTCCAGCGGACCCATCGGGGTTTCCGCGGCGACGGCAGCCTGGGTCGCGGCCAGTTCCGGGTCGGACACCAGGCCGTAGGCCGCCAGCGGGCCATCCGGGCCGGCCATGTCGTCAGAAACGAAGAACTCGATGTATTCCTTCAGGCCGGGGATCACGCCGATGTGGGCCTTCTTGACGTAGAAATACAGCGGACGCGACACCGGGTATTCGCCCGAAGCGATGGTCTCGGTCGAAGGAACGACGCCGGACATCGGGGCGACTTTCAGCTTGTCGGTGTTGTTCTGGTAGAACGAGAGACCGAACACCCCGACAGCCTGCTTGTCGGCATCGAGACGGGCGAGCGTTTCAGTATAGTCGCCGTCGATGTCGACCGACTTGCCATCAGTGCGCAGCTCAAGGCACATCTTCTTGGCGTTGCCTTCCTTTTCCTTGTCGTCTGCGCCTTCGGCGACAGCCATGAACAGGTCCAGAGCGCCGGTTTCCTTGCAGCCCGCTTCGATCACCTTGATGTCGAAGACTTCGCGGGTGCCGTGCTTGGTGCCCGGAACTAGCATCAGGATGTCCTGATCCGGAAGGGCTGCGTTGACTTCGTTCCACTTGGCAGCGGCGTTGTCGGCCAGAGCGCCATCCTTGACGACCTTGGCGGCAATGGCACCATAGACATCGGCCGGGGTCAGCGCGAAGTCGGCACCGGCCACGTCCGAAGCGAAGACGATCCCGTCATAGCCGATGCGGACTTCCATGATCTCGGTGACGCCGTTGCTGGCGCACAGCTCGATGTCGGATTTCGAGATGCGCGACGACGAGTTGGCGATGTCGACGGTGTTTTCACCGACACCTTCGCACAGCTTCTTGCGGCCTGCGCCCGAACCGCCGCCTTCCACGACCGGGGTCGGGAAATCGAAGTTTTCGCCAAAGGCCTCGGCGACGATGGTGGCATAGGGCAGCACGGTCGAGGATCCGGTGACCTGGATCTGTTCGCGCGCGGCGGCGGGCATCGCGGCAGCGGCGGCGAAGGCCAGCGCGGAAGCGGTGAGGTGGAAGGATTTCATCGAAGCACTCCTGATTTCGTGCGGCGTGTCGGCGCCTTCATTGGCGGCCTGTCCCGGCTCTAGTCGTCTCGCGTGACGCTTGTTCATCATTTTTGTAAAAACTGGATGACAGTCTGGCTGCGTTCCGCAAGGACAAGTTGGTCCCGTCGCCGACCAGCGGACAGCGGGTCCGGGGACGGATCGCGGCGTCCGGCAGGGCATCAGTCACAACCTGGTGGCCGGGAAGGAGTTCCTGTCGGACATGGCGGGCCGAGGCAGGGGCAGGAACGATCCGGCCGACGGCGGGCGAGCCGGTGAAGAAGATGTGGGCCTAGGGTAGGGACAGAAGGTCATCGGCCACTGCCCTGTCGGCCTCGACGACTGCCAGAAGGTCGGCCTTCATCCGCGAAAACAGCTAGGCGATGGAAGGCTGCGGTCCAGTCATGCCGCGATCCCAACCGATCCGGGCCTGAAGCCCAGTGGGACGCGGCGCAAGCCTAGGCAAGTTCTGGCAGGAATGCGGGGCAGGCAAGTTCCAGCCCTTCGGCGTAGATCACCTCGTCCTCGTCGAACCGCAGGGTGTAGAGGCGGACATTGTAATGCACCTCAAGGCTGACGAACTCGCCGTCGGCCAGGCGCGCGGCGGGGATCGCGGCGATCGGCGCGCCATACAGCGCCTGTGCGCGCCAGTCGCGAATGATCACCGGCTGGCCGGGGGACAGATAGAGGTCCTGATCGGGCCGGTCATGCCCCATGGTCGAGGCCCGCAGCCGAACAAGGTCCAGCTGCTTGCGCGCCACCACCGAGATCGACGTCAGCCGCCGTGCCCCGGCGCGGGTCACGATGCGGTCGCCGGGGGACAGGTAGTCGACCGGCAACAGCCCGTCCAGCGTTCGCACCATGGTGCCCGCAAGCATACCCTGCGGCAGGGCCAAGCCGGCCCCATCGGAAGATCGTGAAAATGGCCCGTCGGCGTCCATGGGTGCAGCCTTTCCCAACCTGTTGACCAAGATGTCGCAGGGGTTTGTGGTCCGCATTCGATGCCGGTTCGGTGATTTCTGGGCAGTTGTGGCCTGATCCCGCTTGGGTTGTGGCGGGAATGGGGCAGTGCATTTGCCTCTCGCGCCCCGGGGCGGGCTTTGCTAGAAGGCGCCCGTGCGGGTGTGGCGAAACTGGCAGACGCACCAGATTTAGGTTCTGGCGCCGCAAGGCGTGGGGGTTCAAGTCCCTTCACCCGCACCATGCCGTCCGGCCGGGCACGGCGAATTACCCCTTACACCGGCGATGAAGCTTTGCTAGAAGGCGCGCGATGTGGCGCGGGGTCCGTCCCGGCGCTGGCAAGCTATTGCGCAATCGCGCCCGAATGATCGTAGGAAGGACGTCCCCCCATGCAGGTCACCGAGACCCTGAACGAAGGCCTCAAGCGCGGCTACACCATCACTGTCACGGCGGCCGAGCTGGACGCCAAGGTGCAGGAAAAGCTGATCGAGGCGCAGCCCGAGGTCGAGATCAAGGGCTTCCGCAAGGGCAAAGTTCCGCTGGCGATCCTGAAAAAGCAGTTCGGCACCCGCATCCTGGGCGACGCGATGCAGGAAGCCATCGACGGCGCGATGAAGGACCATTTCGACAAGACCGGCGACCGCCCGGCGCTGCAACCCGAAGTCAAGATGGTCGCCGGCGATGCCTGGAAAGAGGGACAGGATGTCGTGGTCGAGATGTCCTATGACGCACTGCCGCCGATCCCGGAGGTCGATGCGGGCAAGTTGAAGCTGGACCGCCTGATCGTGAAGGCCGACGACAAGGCGATTGCCGAGGCGCTGGACAATCTGGCCGGGTCCGCGAAGAACTTCGACGACCGCAAGAAGGGCGCGAAGGCAAAGTCGGGCGACCAGATCGTGATCGACTTCAAGGGCTCGGTCGATGGCGAGCTGTTCGAAGGTGGCTCGGCCGAGGACTACCCGCTGGAGCTTGGCTCCGGCTCCTTCATCCCCGGCTTCGAGGACCAGCTGATCGGTGCCAAGGTCGGCGACGAGGTGACGGTGAACGTGTCGTTCCCGGACAGCTATGGTGCCAAGCATCTGGCGGGCAAGGCGGCCGTTTTCGCCTGCACGGTCAAGGCCGTGAAGGAACCGAAACCGGCCGAGATCGACGACGAGCTGGCCAAGAAGTTCGGCGCCGAGGATCTGGCCGCGCTGAAGGCGCAGATCGCCGAACGCCTGGAAGCCGAATACAAGGGTGCCGCCCGCGCGGTGCTGAAGCGGTCGCTGCTGGATCAGCTGGACGGCATGGTCAAGTTCGACCTGCCCGCCAACCTGGTGGAAGCCGAAGCCAACCAGATCGCCCACCAGCTTTATCACGAAGAGCATCCCGACGATCACGGCCACAACCACGGCACCATCGAGACCACGGAGGAGCACAAGAAGCTGGCCGAGCGCCGCGTGCGTCTGGGGCTTCTGCTGGCCGAGATCGGTCGCAAGGCCGAAGTCAACGTGACCGATGCCGAGATGACGCAGGCCGTGCTGGCCGCTGCCCGCCAGTATCCAGGGCAGGAACGCCAGTTCTTCGAGTTCGTGCAGAAGAACCAGCAGATGCAGCAGCAGCTGCGCGCGCCGGTGTTCGAGGAAAAGGTTGTCGACCACCTCGTGGGCCTCGCCAAGGTCACCGACAAGGAAATCTCGAAGGACAAGCTTCAGAAAGCCGTCGAGGCGCTGGACGAAATGTAAGAGACCGGTCAGGTCCGACAGGGAAGTTATCTGGGAAGATCAGGCCGCGCCTTCGGGTGCGGCCTTTTCGTTCTGCGCCTCGGCCCGGATCACCAGAAGGCCCGCCCCGATCAGGAGAGCGATGCCGGCCCAGGCAAGTTCGGTCGGAAGCTGTGACCAGAACAGCCAGCCCCACAACACGCCCCAGATGATGAAGCTGTATTCAAAGGGTGCCACCGCCGACGAGGGCGCGACGCGGTAGGCGTAGGTCAGAAGCGACAGGCCGATCGACGCGATCAGACCGCAGGCCATAAAGAGCATCAGGTCGCGGACCGGCATCGGTTGCCAGCCCCGGGTCAGGAAGGCCAGCGACGGGTGGCTGGCGCCGGCATAGGCACCGGGGCCGAAGACCGCGGCAAGCGCCAGGGCGCTGGCCAGAAAGGTCAGGTTGCCCCAGAAGGTCATGGCCGCCGCCGTCTCGGTGCGGCCCAGAACCCGCGTCGCCAGTTGGGTCAGGGCATAGCCGAACGCCCCGAGGACCGGCAACAGGGCGGCCGGGTCGAAGACGCTGACGCTGGGATTGAAGATCATCAGCATGCCCGCGAACCCGGCCGCAAGCGCCAGCAGGTTGGCCGGTCCGATCCGCTCCTTGAACACCAGAGCCGCCGCGATGGTGATGAAAAGTGGGGCCGTGAAGAACAGAGCCACCGTATCCGCCATCGGCATGGCCGCGAGGCCAAGATAATAGGCAGTGTAGGCAAGAAAGTTCAGCAGCCCTCGCGCCAGCATCCAGCCCCAGTTCGGCGTGGTGATCGTGGTCAGGCGGCCATCCAGCCAGCGGACGATGATCAGAAGCAGGGGGATCGCTGTCAGGCTGCGGATGATCATCGCCTGATACAGGGGATAGTCGCCGGACAGCCGCTTGAGGATCACATCCTGCAAGGAAAAGACCGCGATCCCAAGGACAAGGGCCAGGATGCCGCGTGTGGTGGCTGTCATCTGCATGAGGCCAAGCTAGCCGGGCAGGGTTGCCCGGCTATCCTGCCTCCGACAGCAACTGGTCAAAGCGCGGCAAGCCGTGCAGCCGTTTCCGGCATCCGCTTCAGTGTCGCGTCGATGTGCGCCCGCCATTGCGGCCCCCGCTCCTGCGCGTCCTGATAGGCCTCGCGCAGTTCGTCCGGGCGATCCTCGGCCAGCGCCTCGATCAGAAGGGCGGCCTGGGCCATGTCCTTGCGGGACTTCAGCCGGTCGGGGCCGGACCGGCGGTCCGCGACGATCAGCTTGTGGATGGCGTAGGCCTCGGGCCGGGGGATCTGGACAAGGACGCCTGAACGATAAAGGGCGGCGGCCTTGATGGGTTCGGCAATCAGGTAATTCAGGAAGTGGAGGGACTGGGCGGCCACGCCGAGGGACGGAAGCTCGCGGATGTCTTCCTCGGGGCGGCAGGACGGGGTGAGGAATTCGACCAGTGCGGTGGATGTCGTCTGCCGCCACTTCCAGACCGAAGTCGTGCGGATGCCGGGAATGGGATCAAAGTTCAGCGCTTTGAAGGTTTCGGCGAGATTCTCTTCGACCTTGTCGCCAAGAGCCAGTGACAGATGCTCGAATTGTGCGATGTCGATGTCGCCGGTCTGGGTCAGGTCCGTCTCGCCAAGCCGCACGGCCATTTCGCCTTCGTAAAGCTTGAAGGCCTGGGTTCCGACCACAGTGCCTCCAAGACGGAAGACACCTGCGCGTTCCATCCCGGCAAGAAGGCTGCCGGTCGTCCGGTCAAGGCTCGACAATCCCTCGGCGCGCAAGGTTCGGATAAGCCGGGTACGTTCTTCTGCTCTGGCCTTCCGGTTTGCTGCCAGCTCCGAGTGACGGGCCACTCGCGATGCCATTTCTGGGCCGTCTTCCCCAAGATAGCGGTTCTTGACCGAGTTTCCTACCCGGTGCTGATCATACCAATAGCCCTTTCCCTTGCGCATCAGGATGTGCGGCGTGCCGATAATGTCGGATGCCGCATCGTCCATCAGGACGCGGCATAGGTCGTGATAGGCGGCTTGGGCACGGGGTGAGTGGGGTTTCAGCAAGGACTTTCTTGCGCTTCTGGAGTGCATAGAAATCTATGCTCTACATTTGATAATAATGTAGAGCAACGTCACGTGCAATCAGTGGAGCGCATAGGATTCGATGCTCTACGAAAATATTAAGTGTAGAGCAAACTCCGCCAAACCGTGTACTACAGTGCCGTAGAAATGTAGTACAAAGGCGCCCCAACAACGAAGAACCGCGCCGAGTTTCCCCGGCGCGGTTTCAAAAATCCCTTTCAGGACAAAGCCTTACTCGTCGTTCGCCGCAGCGCCCATTTCGTCGAACAGCTCGGCGATCTCGAACTCTGCCTCTGCTTCCGCTTCGGCGGCAAGCTCGGCAATCGACTTGCCCGAGGCTTGCAGTTCGGCTTCTTCAACCGACCGCGCCACGTTCAGCTTGATCTTCACCGTGACTTCCGGGTGCAGCTGCACCGACACCGTGTGGATCCCGAGGTCCTTGATCGGCTTGTCCAGCACGATCTGGCCACGGTTCACGGTAAAGCCCGCTTCGGTCGCGACTTCCGCAACGTCGCGCGGCGTGACCGACCCGTAAAGCGCACCGGCGTCGGAGGCCGAGCGGATCACCACGAAGGTCTGGCCGTCCAGCTTGGTGCCGACGGCTTCGGCTTCCTTGCGGGTTTCCAGGTTGGTGGCTTCAAGCTGGGCTTTCTTGACCTCGAACGACTTGATGTTCGAGTCATTGGCGCGCAGCGCCTTGCCCTGCGGCAAGAGGTAGTTGCGGGCGTAGCCGTCCTTGACGTTGACGACCTCGCCCATCTGGCCAAGTTTGGCCACACGTTCCAGAAGGATGACTTGCATCTGCGTCGCTCCTTATTTCACGGCATAGGGCAGCAGGGCCAGGAAGCGGGCGCGCTTGATGGCCGTGGCCAGTTCACGCTGCTTCTTCGCCGAGACTGCGGTGATGCGGGACGGGACGATCTTGCCGCGCTCGGAGATGTAGCGCTGCAGGAGCCGCGTGTCCTTGTAGTCGATCGCCGGAGCGTTGTCGCCCGAGAAGGGGCAAACCTTGCGGCGGCGGAAAAACGGTTTGTTCGCCATGGTATGTGTCCTTTCTTCGGATCAACGACGCGGAGCGCCGAACGACGGCCGGTCACCCCGGTCGCCCCGGTCGCCGCCACGGTCCGGACGGTCGCCGAAGCTCGGGCGTTCGCGACGCTCGCCGCCGAAACCGCCACGGTCGCCACGCTCTTCGCGCTCGTCGCGCTTCTGCATCTGGACCGAAACGCCTTCGGTGTGCTTCTCGACCTTGATGGTCAGCACGCGCATCACGTCGTCATGCAGCCGCATCAGGCGTTCCATTTCCTGAACGGCCGCGGCAGGCGCGTCCGACTTCAGGAAGGCATAGTGGCCCTTGCGGTTCTTGTTGATCTTGTAGGCCATCGTCTTGACGCCCCAGTACTCGTTCTCGACGACCTTGCCGCCGTTGTCCGAGAGGACGGTCGAGAAATGTTCGATAAGGCCTTCGGCTTGCGCGTTGGACAGGTCCTGACGCGCGATGAAGACATGCTCATACAGAGGCATGCGGGCTTCCTTCGTTTCAGGGCGGCTTCATAGGACGGGCAAGAGCCTCTCCGCAGCCCGTCCACGAGAGGCATCGCCGGTTCATGGATACACGGAAAGATGGGGCCTTATACAGATGTGCGACGCCCGCGCAACCCCTATCGGGCCGAGGCGGGCAGGCCGAAGATCCGGTCGAAACCCCAAGTGAAGGCATAGGTGTAGACGATGAACAAGGCGATCAGCCCGGCTTCGTAGGCCAGCGCCTCCAGATAGCCGACCTGCAGCCACCACGCCATCACCGGAATGGAGATCAGGACCAGACCGCCCTCGAAGAGCAGGGCATGACCGGTGCGGCGCCGGAGCGAGCGGCCCTTCACCGGCTGCCGCGCCTCCCAGGCCTCGAAGAGGGTGTTGAAGACGACGGACCAGCAAAGCGCTATGGTTGCGGTCAGGACCGACAGCGCCAGCGACGACCCAGCATCCGCGTTCGACATCAGCATCAGCGCGACCGAGGCGAGGAGGGTGCCCAGAACCTCGAAACTGATGGCATACAGGATCTTGCGGCGGGAAGGCGACATCGGCTCAGGCGGGGTCTTTCGGGCGGCGGAGTTCTACCACCTCGCGCACGAAGGTGTAGTCGTGATAGCCCAGCCGTGCAGCCGGGTGGTACCGGGCAGGGTCCAGGCGACCGTCCACCAGACAATCGTCGCGGATGTGGACGCCCACCACCTCGCCGATCAGCACTTTCTCCGGTCCCAGCAGATCGACCAGCTTCACCACCCGGCATTCCAGCGTGGCTGGCGCATCGGCGACGCGGGGGCAGTCAATGGCTTCGCATTCCGCCTTTGCCACCCCGGCGGCGAGGAATTCATCCGTTCCGCGCGGGAAGCGGGCGGAGGTCGCATTCATCGCGCCGAGCGCAGCTTCGGCCACGATGTTCACCGCAAAGACCCCGCTCTCCATCGCATTGACCATGCTGTCGCTGTAATCGCCTGCGAACATCACCTGGGGAGGGGTGTAGCCGACCGCGTTGAAGAAGGAATAGGGCGCAAGATTGTCGCCGGTCGAGGCGCGGGTGGAAATCCAGCCGATCGGTCGGGGCGAGACGATGGCCGAGAACGGGCTGTGCGGCAAACCGTGGCCATCGGCAGGTCGGTAGAACATGATGGAGCCTGTTTCACAAATTGCCCAGCTTCACAAATTGATCGTGACACTGCGCCATGTTACGGCCGGTTTCCAGCGCATTTGGGGCCAGTGGGTTCGGATCGCGAAGTCAGGGTGGGAAATCAGCGGCGTGTATCGGCTTGAGGAAGAGACGGAAGACGACTGGTGGGAGGTCGAGGCGCTTTATGACCTCTGCTTTGCCCCCGGTCGCACGGCGCTGTCGTCCTACCGCCTGCGCGACGGTGTTCCGACCGTCGCCCCGCTTTGCCTGACCCTGCGCGATGACGACGGCGCGCTGGCGGCCGTCATCCGCTATTGGCCCGCGCTGATCGGCGAACATGACGTGCTGCTGCTTGGTCCGGTCGCCGTCCACCCGACGCACCAGGGCGAAGGGCTCGGCGCACTTCTGATCAACGAAAGCCTGGCCGAGGCCCGCCGCCTGGGCTGGGAGCGGGTGATGCTGGTTGGGGACGCGCCCTATTACGCGCGCTTCGGGTTCAAGAAACTGGAGGGGGTGGAAATGCCCCCGCCCACCAACCCCGATCGCGTCCTGGGGCTAGAGCTAAAGGCCGGGGCGTGGACCGGTGTGACGGGCATCGTCACGAAGGCGACCTGACCAAGGCGACGCGGGCATTGCGCAAAAGGCGGGCAGGCCCATATCCTTGGGCATGGACCAGAACCTTCCCGTATCCGTCACGACGGATCTGACCGACGAGGTGGCCGAACTCGCGCGTCGATACAAACGGGCCAACGGGCCGGTGATCCGGCTGGTGAACCGCCTTGGCGGCACCTTGGAGAGCCAGCTTTCGGCCTTGCCCGAAAGTCTGCGCACCCAGCTGGAACGGGTGACGGTGCAAGCGCTTGAAACCGCATATGGCCTTGCCGGGCGGGCGCCCGATCTTGGCCCGCGGGGGCCGATGATGGCTGCCATGGCGGCCGGGGCAGCGGGCGGGGCGGGGGGGCTGGCCACGGCCCTGGCCGAACTCCCGGTCACGGTGACGCTTTTCCTGAACACGATCCGCAGTGCGGCGCGGGACGCCGGATTTGACCCGGACGAAAACTCGGTGCGCGCCGAATGTCTGCAGGTCTTTGCCGCTGGCAGCCCATTGGCGCAGGATGACGGCGTGAACACTTCGTTTATTGCCTCGCGACTGGCCTTGACGGGATCGGCGGTGCAGAACGTGATCAAGACGATCGCGCCGAAACTGGCAGCCGTGCTGGGTCAGAAACTTGCAGCCCAGGCGGTTCCGGTGATTGGCGCTGTCTCGGGTGCGGCTCTGAACGCGGCTTTCCTGTCCTACTACCGCGAGGTCGCGCAGGTGCGGTTTGCCCTGCTGAAGCTAGCAAACGTGCATGGCAGCGACGCCGTCGAGGCCGAGTTCCGCCTTGCCGTGACCCCGCCCAAGGTGATCCGCGCCTGACCTCGGTTGCGGTCCGCCCCGGCGCTTGGATAAATGCCGCAGGGCTGTGGGGAAGCGGCAATGAGCATCGACGTCATCGCGAAACTGAAGCAGGCGGCCAGCGATCCGGGCCGTGTCTGGCTGGCAGGCGGCTTGGCAGGCGGTTCGGTCACCTATGCCGGTCTTCTTGCGGAAACCGGGCGGCTGGCGAACGCCCTTGAGTCGCTGGGTCTGCAGAAGGGCGACCGGCTGCTGCTGCAAGTCGAGAAATGCGAGGCGGTGCTGTCGCTGTATCTCGCCTGTCTGCGGGCGGGGGTCGTCTTTCTGCCGGTGAACCCGGGCTATACGGCTGTCGAGACTGCGCATTTCCTGACCGATGCCGAGCCTGCTCTGGCCGTCACCGATCCCGGCAGGCTGGAAGACCTGGCAAGCCGTGGCGCGCGGGCGATGGCGCTGCCGGAGCTGATGGACCTTGCGGCGCGGCAGGGGGCGGCCTTCGACGACCCCGCCCACAGTCCCGATGATCTGGCGGCAATCCTCTACACCTCGGGCACCACGGGCCGGTCGAAAGGCGTCATGCTGAGCCGGATGAACCTCGCGTCGAACGCCGAGGCGCTGGTGGGGCTGTGGCGGTTCTCGGAAGCCGATGTCTTGCTGCATGCCTTGCCGGTCTTTCACACCCACGGGCTGTTCGTGGCGACGAACTGTGTCCTCTATTCGGGCGCTTCGATGATCTTCCAGCGCGGCTTCGTTCCCGCCGCCGTGCTGGCCGCGCTGCCGGGGGCGACCGTGATGATGGGGGTGCCCACCTTCTACACGCGCCTGCTGGGCGACCCGGGCCTGACCCGCGAGGCCTGCACCGGGGTCCGGCTCTTCATCTCCGGCTCTGCCCCGCTGTCCCCGGCCACCCATGCTGCGTGGCAGGACCGGACCGGCCATGCGATCCTGGAACGCTACGGGATGACCGAGACCAATATGATCACCTCGAACCCCCATGACGGTGCGCGGAAGGCCGGGACGGTGGGGATGCCGCTGCCGGGGGTGGAGGTGCGGATCACCGGGCCGGAGGGGGTGCTGCGACCGGGCGAAGCGGGGGCGATCGAGGTCCGGGGGCCGAACGTGTTCAAAGGCTACTGGCGGCTGCCGGAGAAGACGGCCGAGGAGTTCAGGGACGGCTGGTTCGTGACCGGCGACATGGGGGCCTTCGATGCCGAGGGGTATCTGTCGATCCTGGGGCGGGCCAAGGATCTGGTGATCACGGGCGGGCTGAATGTCTATCCGGCCGAGGTGGAGGCGGCGCTGGACGCCCTGCCGGGGGTCGCGGCGTCGGCGGTCATCGGCGTGCCGCACCCGGACTTCGGTGAGGCGGTGGTCGCCTGCGTGGTGGGGAAGGTGGAGCCCGCAGCGGTGCGGGAGGCGCTGCGGGAGAGGTTGGCCGCGTTCAAGATTCCGAAGCGGGTGATCGTGCTGGACGACCTGCCGAGGAACGCGATGGGGAAGGTCCAGAAAGCCGAACTTCGCCGGGTCCATGCGGGGTTGTTCAAGGGTGGGTGAGGGCCGCTGTCCACGGTGGACAAAACGAGATTACTTTTTTGAAACAGTGCTTTACGTTTTTTCGTTAAGCAATGGGTAACACTTTCCCTTCCGCCTGCATCCATGCCTGTGCGGGTTGAATCGACCCGTCAGGCGGTGTCGCCCCCCATCGTTCGCCGCAGGTCTTCGGTTGCATCGATCCCGACGTGCAGGGCCGGGAACCCGGCTGGAGTGAGGGAAGCCGGTCCCGGCACCGTGGCAGGCGCCCTCGGCAAGGACGGATCGTCCCAAAGCATCAGTCCGTCCCCTGCGCGGCCAGCCAGTCCATCAGCAAGGGCCGCGCGTTTTCGGCGCCTTCGGCGCGGGCCTGGTCGATCACGGCACGGGCCTCGGTCAGGTTCACCCGCCGAAGAAGTGCCTTGACCGGGCCGACGGAAGCGGGACGCATCGACAGGCTGCGGAAACCGATGGCGGCAAGGGCAAGGGCCTCGATCGGGCGACCGGCGTCTTCGCCGCAGAAGGACAGCGGGGTTCCGGTCTCGGCACAGCGCGCGATGATCTGTTCCAGGAAGGACAGGAAGGTCAGGTTCAGCGTGTCATAGCGGCGGCGCACCAGCTCGTTCTCGCGGTCGGCGGCGAAGAAGAACTGTTTCAGGTCATTGCCGCCGACGCTGACGAAATCGGTCAGCTCGTAGAAGGCCTTCGGCGCATAGGCGAGGGATGGCGTTTCCATCATCGCGCCGATTTCCAGCCGCTCGGGCACCGGATGGCCCAGCGACTTCTCGCGGTGCAGTTCGCGCAGGGCATGGGCGCGGGCCTGCTGGAACTCGCTCATTTCGGTGATGAGAGGGAACATCACCGTCAGCGGGCGGCCGTTCGCAGCGCGGATCAGGGCTTGCAGCTGCATCCTGAGGACGCCGGGCTTGTCGAGGCCGACGCGCACCGCTCGCCAGCCCATCGCGGGGTTCGGCTCTTCGGGCGGCTTCATGTAGGGCAGGACCTTGTCCGACCCGATGTCAAGCGTGCGGAAGGCGACGCGCTTGCCGTTGGCGGCATCCATCACGCGGGTATAAAGCGCCGCCAGCTCTGCGCGCTGCGGCATCTTCGAGCGGACGAGGAACTGAAGCTCGGTGCGGAACAGCCCGACGCCTTCGGCGCCCGAGCCTTCCAGGCTGGGCAGGTCGGCCATCAGGCCCGCATTCATGTGCAGCGCAATCGACGTGCCGCACAGCGTGGTCGCGGGCAGGCTGCGCAGGCTGGCATAGCGTTGCTGCGCTTCGGCCTGCATGGCGATCTTGTCGCGGAAGGCGCGGGCGACGGTTTCCTCGGGGCGGAGGTGGACGATGCCCTGATCCCCGTCGACGAGGATCGCGTCGCCATTCAACGCCTCGGCCACCACGCGGGTCGCGTTGATGACCAGCGGAATGGCCAGCGCCCGGGCGACGATTGCGGCGTGACTTCCTACCGAGCCTTCTTCCAGCACCACGCCTTTCAGCTTGCGCCCGTATTCCAGAAGTTCCGCCGGGCCGATGTTGCGGGCGACGAGGACCGGGTTGTCCGGCATTTCCGCCCCGGTGTCCTTGCCCTGACCAGTCAGGATGCGCAGCAGGCGGTTCGACAGGTCGTCAAGGTCCTGCAGCCGCTCGCGCAGGTATTGGTCCGGCACCTGTTCCATCCGGGACCGGGCGGCGGATTGTTCCTTTTCCACCGCGGCCTCGGCGGAAAGGCCGCGCATGATGTCTTCCTCCATGCGCCGCAGCCAGCCGCGGGAATGGGCGAACATGCGGTAGGCTTCCAGGACCTGCTTCTGCTCCTTGTCGAGTTGCTGGGCCTCGAAGAGGTCGTCGATGGACACGCGCAGCGCGCCCACGGCTGCCCGGATCCGGTCGATCTCGGTCAGGGGGTCATCGGCGACCGGGTTGGTGATGACGACCCGGGGTTCGTGCAGCCAGACCCGGCCCTCTGCCGCGCCTTCCTGACCGCTGGTCGCGCGGATCATCACCGGCTGCTTGTGCAGCGCGCGCATCGCCCCGTCGCCGCTGGTGAAGGCGCCAAGCTCGGTCATT
Source organism: Pseudomonadota bacterium (assembly GCA_040385165.1). Classification (GTDB taxonomy): domain Bacteria; phylum Pseudomonadota; class Alphaproteobacteria; order Rhodobacterales; family Rhodobacteraceae; genus Tabrizicola. The sequence goes on from JAZKHX010000002.1 coordinate 107,646, forward strand.
TCGGCCAGCACCATGGCCACGACATCGAGGGCATAGATCTCGTCTTCGGAAAACTGGCGTGCCGTCCGGGACTGGACGACCAGCACACCCAGCTTTTCGCCAACGCGCTGGATCGGCAGGCCGAGGAAGGAGGAGAACAGCTCCTCCCCCGTCTCGGGCATGTAGCGAAAGCCCTTTTCGGACGGCGCGTCGGCGGTGTTGACCGGCTGGCCCGTGCGCGCGACGCGACCGACCAGGCCTTCGCCCAGCTTCATCCGGGTCTGGTGGACGGCTTCCTTCTTCAGGCCCTCGGTGGCGCAAAGTTCCAGCGTCTCGGGATCGCGGAAGAGATAGATCGAGCAGACTTCGGTGCCCATGCTGTCGGCGATGAGATGGGTGATGCGGTCCAGCCGGTCCTGCCCCTCGCCCGAGACGGACAGCACATCGCGCAGGCGGCGCAGAAGTTTGCGACTGTCGCTTTCGCTCCGTTCCGGCATCCATCGCCCCTGGGGTTGTTTCCGCCCTTAGAGCATAGGACGCAGCACGATGGAACCGTCGTCGTGTCCTCCGGCAATCCCGGACCCGACACTGCCTGAAAGTTCAGCAATGCTGACTTTTGACAGGTGGTGTAGAAGGGCCGTCTCCGCCGCACCCACCGCCGCATCCCAGTGGCCGTGCAGCGCCCGTTCGATGGCGCAGGTCGGCGGATTGTCGGGCCCTTTGCCACCTGCCGGTTCCAGGCCTTCGCCAAGGGCGCGGTAGACATCGGCCACCGTGATCAGCGCCGGGTGCCGCGCCAGCCGCCAGCCGCCCGCGTGGCCCCGGGCCGAGGCCACGATCCCCGCCGCGCGCAACAGGCCCAGGGTCCGGCGCACCACTACGGCATGGGTGGCGTGATGCGCCGCCAGCGTCTCCGATTGCACGAGCCGATCGGGATCGAGGCCCATGTGACCCAGGATGTGCAGGGCAAGAGAGAGCTTGCTGTCGCGTTTCATGTAACTATATTAGTTATGTTTGACAGGAGAGATCAAGATGGACGTGGATGTCGCAATCGTCGGGGCCAGTTTCGCGGGGCTTTCCGCCGCAATGATGCTGGCCCGGGGGCGCAGGCGGGTGGTGCTGATCGACGATGACCGGCCCCGCAACCGGTTCGCCAAGGCGGCGCATGGCTTTCTGGGGCAGGATGGACGGACGCCGCGCGAGATCCGGCGCATCGGGCTGGCCGAGGTGCTGGCCTATCCCACCGCGACCCATATGGCAGCGCGGGTCGACGCGGTGTCGCGGCAGGGCGACGGGCGCTTTCTGTTGACCGGGACAGGCCCCGCCGTCGTGGCAAAGCGCATCATCATCGCAACCGGTCAGCGCGACATCCTGCCCGGAATCGAGGGGCTGGATGCCTGCTGGGGCATCACCGCGAACCAGTGCCCCTATTGCCATGGCTACGAACTGGCGGATCGTCCGACCGGCCTTCTGTGCAATGCCGATGTGCCGCTGCATCTGGCGCGGCTTCTGCGCGGCTGGACGGCGGACCTGACGCTGCTGGAAAACGGTGTGCCCGTGGATGACGCGACGGCGGCGGCGCTGGCCGGCACGCCCCGGGTTGCGGGAAGGGTGCAGCGGATCGAGCATCAGGACGGCCAGATGCGCGCGGCGGTGCTGGAGGACGGCCGGCGCGTGCCGATGACCGCGCTCTACCTAGTGACGCGGCAGGAACCGGCGTCCACGCTGGCGGCCGATCTCGGCTGCGCGATGAAGGAGGGGCCGATGGGGCCGGATGTGGCGGTCGACAAGTATCAGCGCAGCAGCGTGCCGGGGGTCTTTGCCGCCGGCGACCTCACCACCAGCTTTGCCAATTCGGTGCAGGCAGCCGCGTCGGGCACGCAGGCCGGGGCGGCTTGCCACCAGGATCTTCTGGGCCTGCTGCCGCCGCGCGAAGGCTGACGGCGCGGGCCTTCTCCGGCTCGACCGCGTCAAACAGTGCCTCGGCCGCAATCTCCTCCGGTCAGGGCAGATTGCCTGCAGCCGCGAAGGGGGGGAGGGGGGCGATTCGTCTTTGTTCGCAGCCCTTTGAAGACCACGAGTGCTTTTCGGTGCAACAGCCGAATTTGGGGCGGTCGCGTCAGCGCCGGGCGGAGAAGATGATGGCCTGCATGGAGCTGTCGATTCTGCCGGCCCCGAACCGTCTGGCAAGGAATGCCGTCATCGCCGTGGCGGCGGCGGCAATGCCGGTCGGATCCCGTGCCTCGATTTCGCCGCGCACCGGAGAGCCGTGACACTGCCCGTTCGCCGCTTCCTCGGGTGAGGGGCAGGTGTTTGCGAAGGTGACGACGTCTGCTTCAACATCGACAAAACCGGCCTCTGCAAGCTGCCGACGGGTAAGGTCCACGTCCGAATGACCGTATGGCGTGCGACGCAGGAACATCGGTGGGTCATTCGGAAAACGCTCGGCCAGGGCATCGGACATGGCGAGGGCGATCGGGTTCGCTTCGATGTTGTCCCAGACGCTGAAAAGATAGTGGCCGCCCGGCTTCAGCACCCGGTAGGCCTCTTGGTAACCCCCAAGCTGCGAGGGAAAGAACATGACCCCGAACTGGCAGACCACACAGTCGAACGAGCCATCGGCAAAGTGCAGTTTTGTTGCATCACACGCCTGCCATGTAACCTGCCGCGGGGATGGTTTGGCGGCGGCAAAGTCTATCATCGCCTGGTTGAGGTCGGTTGCAACGATCTGCGTGGAAACCGGCAGGCGGTTCGTCAGGTGCAGCGTTACGATCCCTGTGCCCGCCGCCGTTTCAAGCACGGACTGCGGCGAAAGCGCCGCGACGCGGTCGGCCATGTCGGCAGCATAGGGTGCGAACAACATCGGCCCGAGAACGCGGTCGTAGTTGACCGGGATCGAGCCGGTAAACACACTGTCCTGATGTTCCATTTGATATGGTTGCCTTCCATGGTCAGGATGGCTGGAACAGTTCCGCACGACAGCGTGACGCTGGTCAGCGCACGGCGGACAAGGCCGATCTCCACCCGAACCTCGGCATGTTCAGGCAGGGTCTCACGCCCCGGCAGGTCTGGCAATGATCAACTGGGTTCGCGCCGAAACCCTTCGGCCTTCTCCTGCTCGAACGTGTCATGCAGCGCCTGGACGGCAAGCTCCATGTAGGTGCGGTAGATCGGGACCGGGATCCTGATTTCCGACAGGGTGATCCGCCCGATGTCCACGTTTTCCGCCGCCAGTGCCGCGACCCGGATCATGGCTGCGCCGCTGACGGTCACGCGGTCGGAAGACAAAGCCTGCCCGCACCATGGGCCGCCTCGATGGTTACCCCGGCCTGACCCTGCGCCACGCCTCGGGATGGGATCGTCGACGGCTCCCGAACGCCCGCAGGCAACCCGTTGGAATTGAAGAACAAGGGGAAGATGTCCGCCGCGGACATCCTCTGGCGTCCTGCTGCCAATCCCGCTACGAGTGACCCCATGCGCAGCTTGCCTCCCATGGCTCTCGTCCTCCTCCTCTGGGCCGCCGGTCTTGGTGCTGCGGCGCAATTCGGCAAGATCTCCATTCTTTATGACACCTTGCGGGCAAGCTACGGCGGAAACGGCGAGGTCGCCCTTGGTCTTGTCGTGTCCATCGTCGGTATGGTCGGCCTGATCTTCGGCACCACCGCGGGCCTGCTCGTCGCCCGCATCGGCCCGCGCCGCGCCATCGTGACGGCCCTCGCTGCCGGGGCTGCGATGTCGGCGCTGCAAAGCCTGATGCCGGCCTATCCGCTGATGCTTGCCAGCCGGATCGTCGAGGGCGCAAGCCACCTCGCCATCGTCGTCGTCGGTCCGACGATGATCGCAGCCCTTGCCCCCGAATCCCGGAGACCGCTCGCGATGACGCTCTGGTCCAGCTTCTTCGGCGTGACCTACACGATTCTCGCCCTCATCGGACCCCAGGTCGGACCTACCGGCCTTTTCCTTGGTCATGCTGCCTATATGGCGGCACTCGCTGTCATCCTGGCCCTGGCCCTGCCGCCCGATCCGCGCGGCCAGGCGCTGCCGATGGGCAACCTTCTGGCCCAGCACGCGGCCATCTACTTCTCCCCCCGCCTTGCCGCTCCGGCGATGGGGTTCTGCTGCTATACGTTTCTCTACGTCGCCGTCCTGACCCTCCTGCCGCCGGAAACGCCCCTGTCGCACCGCGCGCTTGTCGCCGCCGGGATGCCGCTTGTCTCCATTGCCGTCTCGCTGACGCTGGGGGTCTGGCTGCTGCGGCGGATGTCGGCTGTCCGGCTGGTCCAGATCGGTTACGCTGCGGCGATCCCTGGCTTCCTGCTGCTGTGGCTGTTCTGGGGGCAGGGGGCCGGAATGGTGGCCGGGGGCTTCCTGCTTTCGGGTGCGCTTGGCATCGTGCAGGGCGCAAGTTTCGCCTCGATCCCCGAGCTGAACGCCACCCCGGAGGATCGCGCGCGCGCCGCCGGGGCGGTGGCGCAGCTGGGGAACCTGGGGACGACGACAGGCACGCCGGTTCTCGCGGCCCTTCTGGCAAGCGCGGGACCAGCCGGTCTCGCCGTCGCTGCGGTCATCCTTTGCGGCATCGGGATTGCGATCCACAGCTTCCAGCACGCCCGGCGGCAGCGCCTGTGATCAATAGGCGACGACCGTCCCACCACCTGCCGCCCAGTCGCGCAGGCCGCCAAGGTTGACCACCGGACCATAGCCCATCCGGGTCAGCGTCTCGACCGCCATCCCCGAGCGTCCGCCCGAGGCGCAATAGACCGCGACCGGCAGCCCTTGCGGCACCTCGCACCCCGGCTGGCGGGGGTCGCATTTCACCGGCAGCAGCGGCAGCGGGATCAGCCGTGCGCCCTGCGCGACGCCGGAAGCCCTTGCCTCGGCCACCTCGCGCACGTCGATCAGCAGCATCTTCCCTTCGGCAACCCGGGCGGCGACTTCGGCCACGCTGGGGCGGGCGGCGGGGGCAGGGTGGAAAGCGGAAACCATCGGGCACCTCGATTCTGGATTACAGCTATATAGCTTGGAAGGTGATAAAGTAAAGTCGGCATGAAAGCCCCTAGTCGTTCATGATCCGTTCACATTTTCCGGTTGGAGACTCGGCAAAAGTGACCTATCTCTGGCGCTGCTTATCCGAGGTAGGTCATGGCGGAACAGAAGTTCATCGAGGTGCGCGGCGCGCGCGAGCATAACCTCAAGGGCGTCGACGTCTCGATCCCGCGCGACCGGCTGGTGGTGATCACCGGGCTGTCGGGGTCGGGGAAGTCATCGCTGGCCTTCGACACGATCTATGCCGAAGGGCAGCGGCGGTATGTCGAGTCGCTGAGCGCCTATGCCCGGCAGTTCCTCGACATGATGGGCAAGCCGGATGTGGACCACATTTCGGGACTCTCGCCCGCGATCTCGATCGAGCAGAAGACCACGTCGAAGAACCCGCGGTCGACCGTGGGGACCGTAACGGAAATCTACGACTATCTGCGCCTGCTTTTTGCCCGCGTCGGCACGCCCTATTCCCCGGCCACCGGCCTGCCGATCACCGCGATGCAGGTGCAGGACATGGTGGACGCGGTCATGGCGATGGCCGAGGGGACGCGCGCCTATCTCCTCGCCCCGATCATCCGCGACCGCAAGGGCGAGTATCGCAAGGAATTCCTCGACCTGCGCAAGCAGGGCTTCCAGCGCGTCAAGGTCAACGGCACCTTCCACGAGCTGGAGGATCCGCCGACCCTGGACAAGAAGTTCCGCCACAACATCGACGTGGTGGTCGACCGGATCGTGGTGAAGGAAGGGATCGAGACCCGCCTTGCCGACAGTTTCCGCACCGCGCTGAACCTTGCCGACGGGATCGCGGTGATCGAGCTGGCCGAAGCGGCCGAGGGCGCAGAGCCTGTCCGCATCACCTATTCCGAGAAATTCGCCTGCCCTGTCAGCGGCTTCACCATCGCCGAGATCGAGCCGCGGCTCTTCAGCTTCAACGCCCCCTTCGGCGCCTGCCCGGTCTGTGACGGCCTTGGGATGGAGCTGTTCTTCGACGAGCGTCTTGTGGTCCCCGACCAGAACCTGACCCTGATGCAAGGTGCCATCGCGCCTTGGTCCAAGTCGAAATCTCCCTACCTCACGCAGACGATGGAGGCTTTGTCCAAACACTACGGTTTCAACCTCAAGGCCAAGTGGAAGGATCTGCCCGACAGCGTGAAGGACCTCTTCCTGCAGGGCTCGAAAGGCGAAGAGATCGAGTTCCGCTATGACGAGGGCGGCCGGGTCTATCAGGTCAAGCGTGTCTATGAGGGGATCATCCCCAACATGGAACGCCGCTACCGCGAGACCGATTCTGCCTGGTCGCGCGAAGAGATGGAACGCTACCAGTCCAATCGCGCCTGCGGGGCCTGCGGCGGCTACCGTCTGAAGCCCGAGGCTCTGGCGGTGAAGATTGCCGGGCTGCATGTCGGTCAGGTGGTGCAGATGTCGATCACCGAAAGCTTCGCCTGGGTCGAAGGTGTGGCTGCGACGCTGACCAAACAGCAGAACGAGATTGCCCGGGCGATTCTGAAGGAAATCCGCGAAAGGCTTGGATTTCTTGTGAATGTAGGCCTCAACTACCTGACGATGAGCCGCGCGGCGGGCACGCTGTCGGGCGGGGAATCGCAGCGGATCAGGCTTGCCAGCCAGATCGGATCAGGGCTGACCGGCGTGCTTTATGTGCTGGACGAACCCTCGATCGGCCTGCACCAGCGCGACAATGACCGGCTCTTGACCACGCTGAAGAACCTGCGCGACGCGGGGAACACCGTGCTGGTGGTCGAACATGACGAGGAAGCGATCCGCGAGGCGGACTATGTCTTCGACATGGGGCCGGGCGCGGGGGTGCATGGCGGGAGGGTGGTCAGCCACGGCACTCCGGCCGAGGTGGCCGCCGATCCGGCCAGCCTGACCGGGCAGTACCTGTCCGGCGCGCGCGAGATCGCAGTGCCGAAGGTGCGGCGCAAGGGGAACGGGAAGACGCTGACGGTGGTGGGGGCGACCGGGAACAACCTGAAGTCGGTCACCGCCACCTTTCCTTTGGGCAAGTTCGTCTGCGTGACGGGTGTGTCGGGAGGCGGCAAGTCCTCCTTGACCATCGAGACGCTTTACAAGACCGCCGCGATGCGACTGAACGGCGCGCATGAAACGCCTGCCCCCTGCGAGACGATCAAGGGGTTTGAACACCTCGACAAGGTGATCGACATCGACCAGCGCGCCATTGGCCGCACCCCCCGGTCGAACCCCGCGACCTATACCGGGGCGTTCGGGCCGATCCGCGACTGGTTCTCCGGCCTGCCGGAATCGAAGGCGCGCGGCTACCAGCCTGGGCGGTTCAGCTTCAACGTCAAGGGCGGGCGCTGCGAGGCCTGTCAGGGTGACGGGCTACTGAAGATCGAGATGAACTTCCTGCCCGATGTCTATGTCACCTGCGAGACCTGCAAAGGCCACCGCTACAACCGGGAAACGCTGGAAGTAAAGTTCAAGAACAAAAGCATAGCCGACGTTCTTGACATGACATGTGAAGATGCGCGCGACTTCTTCCAGGCTGTCCCCTCGATCCGCGAGAAAATGGATGCGCTGTGCGAGGTGGGCCTGGGCTACATCAAGGTCGGCCAGCAGGCGACCACGCTGTCGGGCGGCGAGGCGCAGCGGGTGAAGCTGTCGAAGGAGCTTAGCCGCCGCGCGACGGGCCGGACGCTCTACATTCTGGACGAACCGACCACGGGCCTGCATTTCGAGGACGTGCGCAAGCTTCTGGAAGTGCTGCACTCGCTGGTCGATCAGGGCAACACGGTCGTGGTGATCGAGCATAACCTCGACGTGGTGAAGACCGCCGACTGGGTGATCGACATCGGCCCGGAAGGTGGCGACGGCGGCGGCGAGATCGTCGCCACCGGCACGCCCGAGGACATCGTAAAGGTCGAAGCAAGCCACACCGGCCGTTACCTCAAGAACCTGCTGAAGCCCCGAAAGATCGCGGCCGAGTAGGGTGGGCAATCTGCCCACCCGTTCACCTGGTCAATCCAGCGCCTTGAAGTTCAGGCTTGCCCCGTCCTTGATCCCCGAGAACCAGCGCGCGGTGACCGTCTTGGTCTTGGTGTAGAAGCGGAACGCATCCGGCCCGTACTGGTTCAGGTCGCCAAAGGCCGACTTCTTCCAGCCGCCGAACGAGAAGTAGGACAATGGCACCGGGATCGGGAAGTTGATCCCCACCATGCCCACGTTGACCCGGCTGGCAAAGTCGCGCGCGGTGTCGCCGTCGGCGGTGTAGATCGCGGTGCCGTTGCCGTATTCGTTGTCCATCACCAGCTTCAGCGCCTCATCGTAGGACTTGGCCCGCACCGTGGTCAGGACCGGCCCGAAGATCTCCTGCTTGTAGATGTCCATCTCGGGGGTGACGTCGTCGAACAGGGTGGCACCGACGAAGAAGCCGTTCTCGTAGCCCTGCAACTTGAACCCGCGGCCATCGACCACCAGCTTCGCGCCCTGTTCGACACCAGAGTTGATCAGCCCAAGGATGCGGTCCTTCGAGGCCTGGGTGATGACGGGGCCGAAATCCACATCATTTCCAGCGGTATAGGGGCCGACCTTCAGCTTCTCGATCCGCGGGATCAGCCGCTCGATCAGCGCGTCGGCGGTCTTCTGGCCGACCGGCACCGCGACAGAGATCGCCATGCAGCGTTCGCCCGCTGCCCCATAGCCTGCACCGACCAGCGCGTCGGCGGCCTTGTCCAGATCGGCGTCCGGCATGATGATCATGTGGTTCTTCGCACCGCCGAAGCACTGCGCCCGCTTGCCGTTCGAGGCAGCGCGGCCGTAGATGTATTGCGCGATCGGGGTCGATCCGACAAAGCCGACACCCTGGATCACCGGATGGTCAAGAATGCCGTCCACCACCGACTTGTCGCCGTTCACAACCTGCAGGACACCGTCCGGCAAGCCCGCTTCCTTCAGCAGTTCCGCCAGGAAGATCGAGGTCGACGGCACCCGCTCGGACGGTTTCAGGATCATCGCGTTGCCCGAGGAAAGCGCCGGGCCGATCTTCCACAAGGGGATCATGGCCGGGAAGTTGAACGGGGTGATTCCGGCAACGACGCCAAGGGGTTGGCGCATGGCGTAAAGGTCGATGCCCGGGCCGGCACTGTCCATCATCTCGCCCTTCAGCATCGCGGGCGCGCCCATGCAGACCTCGATCACCTCAAGGCCGCGCTGCACGTCGCCCTTGGCGTCGGGAATGGTCTTGCCATGCTCGCGGGCGACCAGTTCGGCCAGCTTGTCCATGTTGGCGTTGATAAGTGCCCCGAAGGCCATCATCACCCGCGCGCGGCGCTGCGGGTTGGTCGCGGCCCAGCCGACCTGGGCCTTGGCGGCCTCCTGAATGGCGTGGTCCAGCTCGCCCGGCGTGGCAAGTGCCACGCGCGCCTGCACCTCGCCGGTGGCGGGGTTCATGACATCTGCATAGCGGCCCGAAGTGCCCGCAACGCGCTTTCCGTTGATCCAGTGACCGATCTCTTGCATGGAATCCTCCCTGTGCTGAAAGGCTTTTACTCTTGCACAAACGCCAGACAAAGAAGCAATGTGTCAAAAGGGTTTTGCAATATTGCAGGGGTGGCCTCGACGATGGACTGGGACGACCTGCGCGTGTTCCTTGCCGTGGCGCGGACCGAAAGCCTGTCGGCGGCGGGCAAGCGGCTGAAGATCGACCCGGCGACGGTTGGTCGCCGGATCGCCCGGCTGGAAGAGGCGACGCATGCCCGTCTGTTCACCAAATCCCCGCAGGGCTATGCGCTGACCGAAGAGGGGGCGCGGCTGATCCCGCATGCCGAAACGGCGGAACGGGCGGCACTCGGGGCCAGGGAGAGCCTGACCGGACCGGGGGGACTGACCGGGCTGATCCGTCTTGGCGCGCCGGACGGCTGCGCGAACTACCTGCTGCCGCAGGTCCTGGCCCGGATCTGCGACGCCAATCCCGGGCTGGAGGTGCAGATCGTCGCCCTGCCGCGGGTCTTCAACCTGTCCAAGCGCGAGGCGGACATGGCCATCGCCGTGAGCCGTCCCGAAGCCGGACGGCTGACCGTGCAGAAGCTGACCGACTACCGCCTGCACCTGGCCGCCAGTCGCGCCTATCTTGCGAAAGCGCCGCCGATCCTTGCCCCGCAAGACCTGAGCAACCACCGCATCGTCGGCTACATTCCCGACCTGATCTTCGACAAGGAACTGGATTACCTCGCCGAGATCGGCATCGGCCCGGCGACGCTGACCTCGAACTCGGTCTCGGTCCAGCTGAACTGGCTGCGGCACGGGGCAGGGGTCGGCGTGGTGCATGACTTCGCGCTGCCCGCAGCCCCGGAAATGACCCGCATCCTGACCGAACAGATCAGCCTCACCCGCGCCTTCTGGCTGATCCGGCATGAAAGCGACACGCGGCTTGACCGGCTGAACCGCTTTGCCGACCAGCTCACGCGGGAAGCGCGGGCCGAGATGACGCGGCTGGACGCTGTGGTGCAATCCGAAACGCGCTTGACAGAATCCCCTTTCAGGTCCGACGCTTGACCTCCGGTCAGAGGGAGGGGCCGTCCCATGCTCGTACAGCAGATCCTCGCATCCAAGGGCGACCACGGTGTGATCACGGTGGCACCCGGTTCAACGGTCCAGAACGTCTCCGAACTTCTGTCGTCAAAGCGCATCGGGGCGGTCATCGTCTCGGCCGATGGCAAGACCGCCAGGGGCATCGTCTCGGAACGCGACATCGTCCGGGAACTGGGCCGCCGTGGGGCCGCGTGCCTGAATGATCCGGTCGAAAGCCTGATGACGGCAAAGATCGTCTCTTGCAGCCGGACCGAAGGCACCGACGCCGTGCTGGGCCGGATGACCGAGGGTCGCTTTCGCCACATGCCGGTGATCGAAGACGGCCAGATGGTCGGGCTCATTTCGATCGGCGATGTGGTCAAGGCCCGGCTGATGGAACTTGCGGCCGAAAAGGACGCCCTGGAAGGCATGATCAAGGGCTTCTAGGCCGGGAAAATCCCTTGCGCCCGCGTGGGCAATATTGTTGCGTGCGCGAGGAGACATTGGGGATCAGTCATGCGCATCGGGCTATATCCGGGAACCTTTGACCCGATCACCTTGGGCCACATCGACATCATCCAGCGTGCGATGGCCCTGGTCGACCGGCTGGTGATCGGCGTGGCGATCAACCGCGACAAGGGGCCGCTGTTCGGGCTGGAGCAGCGGGTGGCGATGGTCGAGGCCGAATGTGCCGCCGTCATCGCCAAGACCGGCGGCGAGATCGTCGTCCACCCGTTCGAGAACCTCTTGATCGACTGCGCCCGCGACGTCGGGGCGGGAATCATCGTCCGCGGCCTGCGGGCGGTGGCCGATTTCGAATACGAGTTCCAGATGGTCGGGATGAACCGGGCGCTGGACGCCAGTATCGAGACTGTCTTCATGATGGCCGATGCCCGGCGGCAGGCGATTGCCTCGAAGCTGGTCAAGGAAATCGCGCGGCTGGGCGGCGACGTGTCGAAATTCGTGACCCCGCCCGTTGTCGATGCGCTGAGGGCCAAATACGGCTGACATGCGAAAGGGGCCCGTGGGCCCCTTTATGGTGGCGTGCTGCGGTCGGGCAGCCGGTGTCAGGCGGCCTTGCCGTAGACGGCTTCGCGCGCGATCCGGTCAGCGTCGCCCGGGAAGATCCCAAGGTCGAGCGCAATGTCGGCCGGCAGGTTCGCGATCTCGTCGCGCGTCTGGCGATACAGCGCATAGTTGGCGGCAGCGGTCTTCAGCATTTCATACACGGAAATCATCTTCATCATCCTTCTACATCGCGAGGGGTCTGCTTTTCCTTCTCGCATGACAGGAAGATAGGACGGGGTGATAGCGCAAACAACGGCCAATGCTGCGGTGCGGCATTGCGCTGAGTGCATAGCTCGCGGGCAAAGAATAAGGCGCCCGAAGGCGCCTTTCTGTCAGCATTTCAAATGGTTCTGATCAGCTTGCCCATCGCCACGGCCGTATCAGCCATGCGGTTTGAGAAGCCCCACTCGTTGTCATACCAGCTCAGGATCGACACGAAGGTCCCGTCCATCACCTTGGTCTGGTCCATGTGGAAGACCGAGGAATGCGGGTCATGGTTGAAGTCGCTGCTCACGAGCTTCTCGTCGGTGTAGCCGAGGATGCCTTTCAGCTTGCCATCCGCCGCCTTGCGGATCGCGGCGTTGATCTCGTCCACCGTGGTCGCGCGCTTGGCGATGAACTTCAGGTCGACGACCGAGACGTTCGGCGTCGGCACCCGGATCGAGATGCCGTCAAGCTTGCCTTTCAACTCGGGCAGCACCAGGCCCACCGCCTTGGCAGCGCCGGTCGAGGTCGGGATCATGCTCAGCGCCGCCGCGCGGGCGCGGTACAGATCCTTGTGCATCGTGTCCAGCGTCGGCTGGTCGCCGGTGTAGGAGTGGATGGTGGTCATCATCCCCTTCTCGATCCCGATCGCCTCATGCAGGATGGCAGCCACCGGAACCAGGCAGTTGGTGGTGCAGGACGCGTTCGAGACGACGATGTCGTCCCTGGTCAGCGTGCCGTGGTTCACGCCATAGACGATGGTCTTGTCGGCACTGTCTCCGGGCGCCGAGATCAGCACCCGCTTCGATCCGTTTTCCAGATGCGCCTGGCACTTTTCCTTCGAGGTGAAGATGCCGGTGCATTCCAGCACGATGTCCACGTCGCCCCACGGAAGCTCGGCCGGGTTCCTCAGCGCAGTCACCCGCATCGGGCCACGACCGACGTCGATGGTGTCTGCCCCCGTGGTCACCGTAGCCGGGAATTTCCCGTGGACCGAATCATAGCGCAAGAGATGCGCGTTGGTTTCGACCGGACCAAGATCGTTGATCGCCACGACCTTGATGTCGGTGCGTCCCGATTCAATGATCGCGCGCAGAACGTTGCGCCCGATGCGTCCAAATCCGTTGATGGCAACCTTAACGGCCATGACTCTTCCTCCGAAGTTGGGGCCTGTCTTCGGCCCGTGTCGTGATAGCGCTAACAAAGACATATCGTCCAGAATTGCAACCGCAGTTTGACGGGGTCAATTCCAGAATACCACCCATTCGACCAGGTTCAGGAACTTGCGCGCCAGAAAGGACACCGCTGCGCCCTCGTTCAGCAGAAAGTCGAGGCCAAGTGCCGCAAGGATCAGAAGTCCGAGATAGAGGGCGATCTGGTTCGTCATGCCGGGCACTCGCTGGCGCAATCCGCTGTCCAAAGGTCGCGACGCATGAACCCCGCCTGGCACCGTCTGCACGTCTTCACGTTTCGCGTCCGTCATAGGCGATCCGATCGATCAAGGCGAGGGGGCAGTTGCAGGTCGGGTATCGGAGGGAAGCCAATCCTGTCGCGGAACCGGCAAAGGGCCGGGCGGGGGGAGGATCTTGGTCGCGCGCCAGAAAACTCCCGGATGCTGCCCTGACCGACCGTGCCGCCGCCCCGTCATTGCACCGGCGTCCAAGGTCCCGGCTTGCCGTCCACGGATGCGGCGCTACGATGCTGCGAAACAGCAAGGACATGTTGATGAGCGGACTACTCGCCCTACTCGACGACGTGGCGGCCATCGCCAAGGTGGCGGCGGCCTCGGTGGACGACATCGCCGCCGCGGCAGCCAAGGCCGGGGCCAAGGCGGCGGGGGTGGTGATCGACGATGCGGCGGTGACGCCGAAATACGTCACCGGATTCCAGCCCGACCGGGAACTGCCGATCATCAGGCGCATCGCGCTGGGGTCGTTGAAGAACAAGCTGCTCGTGCTTTTGCCCGGACTTCTGGCGCTGGACCAGTTCCTGCCGCAGGCGATCACGCCGCTCTTGATGCTGGGGGGCGCCTATCTCTGCTTCGAGGGCGCAGAGAAGGTGCTGCACGCCTTTGCGCCCCATGCCGATCTAAAGGTCGAGAAGGATTTCGACACCCAAGACCCGGCCCATCTGGAGGAAGAAAAGGTCGCCGGCGCGATCAAGACCGATTTCATCCTGTCGGCCGAGATCATGACCATCGCGCTTGCGACCATCGAAAGCCCCAGTTTCTGGATGCAGGCGATCACGCTTGCGGTCGTCGGCACTTTCATCACCATCGCGGTCTATGGCGCGGTGGCGCTGATCGTGAAGATGGACGACGTGGGCCTGCACTTGGCCGCAACCGGCCGCACCAGCGGGGGCAGGGCGCTGGGACGGGGCCTTGTGCTGGGGATGCCGAAGCTGATGGCGTTCCTGTCGACCGTGGGCACGGCGGCGATGCTGTGGGTCGGCGGCAACATCGTGGTTCACGGGCTGCAGGTGACGCAGCTTTGGGCCTGGCCCTACGAGACGATCAAGCAACTGGCCAGTGAGGTGGCCTACCCGCTTCCTGCCGCGCAGGGATTTGTCAAATGGCTGGTCACCGCCACACTGGACGGGATCTTCGGCCTGATCCTGGGGCTGATGCTGATCCCGGTCGCGACCCGGGTGATCGGGCCGCTGTGGGGCGCGCTGTTCGGCAAGAAGGCCGCCGCGCATTAGGCCGGATCGGCGTCGCCCTTGATCATCGCCAGCCGCTGCGCCAGGGCCGAGACAAGATCGCTGCGGGTGACGATGCCGACGATCTTCGGTCCGACGACGACGGGGACTGCCTCGGTCCCGCCGTCGGCCAGCATCGGCAACAGGGCACCGACCGGGGTCATCGGGGTGACGCGTTGCACGGCGGTCCGCATGATGTCCTGCGCAAGCGGCGCTTTTGAGCGGTGGTCGTCGATCAGGCGGACAAGGGCTGCCAGCAGGCTGCGGTGCAGCCGGAAGGCGTCCTCGCGGGCGCGCTGGATCAGGTCCAGCTGGAAGATCACCCCCAGAAAGCGCCCGTCCTCGGCCACCACGGGCAGCGAGCTGAAGCCGCGTTTGCGGAAATGGTCCGCCACCACGCCCAGGGGCGCGTCCGGGCCGACGGTCACCAGATCGCGCGACATGATGTCGGCGCAGGTGAAGCCCTCCATCCGCCGCGCGGCGGCTGCCTGTTCCGCGGCACCCACCAGCCGCGCAAGGTCGGCCACGCCAAGGTTGGCCGATTGCCGGTTCGCCTCAAGGATTTCCGCCAGTTCGGCCGGGTCCAGCCCGATGCGGACCTGCGGGGCAGGGTCGCGCGTGCCATGGACGCCCGGCTGTGCCGGCTGGCGAAACGGATAGGACCGGCCCAGGGCGCGGTTCCACAGGATGCCCAGTGCGACCAGAAGGGCCGACCCGACCGCGACCGTCGCCAGCATCCCGCTGCCGCCGCCGGTGTTGCCCAGAGCCATGAACAGCGCCACGGCCCCGCCGGGCGGATGCAGGGCGCGGGCCACCAGCATCGCAAGGATGGCCAGCCCCACCGCCACCGGCACCAGACAATCCGACGGAGGCAGGGCCGCCAGCACCGCCAGCGCGACCAGCGCCGACACCGAGTTGCCCACCACGACCGACCAGGGTTGCGCGAGGGGCGAGTTCGGCACCGCATAGACCAGCACCGCCGAGGCGCCGAACGGTGCGATCAGCCAGCCAAGGCCAAGCCAGCGCAAGGACAGCCCCGCCAGAAACAGCGCCAGGGCCGCGCCTGTCGCCGCCCGTGCCACGTCCACCGGCTTTGGCCCGGCCATCGCCGGACCCAGACCGCGAAAATCTGCCATTGTCCTCGCTCCCTTGGCGCAGACCCTGACGGCTTGGACGACAAAAGGGAAGATCGGCCGTCAGCCCGGGCTGCGCATCCGCTTGCGGTTCTGCCGCCGTCGCAGGCGCGGGACCAGAAACAGCACGAGCCCGCTGAAGCCGAACATCACCATCGCGGTTGCCGTGATGTCGGCAAGCCAGGTGCCAAAAGTAGACGTCAGCCAACCCCGGCCATGCAGCCGCTTGAACATGCTTTCCCAGCGGATCAGCGTGTCCAGCACGGTGCCGTCGGGTGCATAGGTGATGCGGCGATTGTCCGTCCTGACCCAGTAATGCCCCGTCTCCAGCGCCACGATGACCTGCGCATCCTCGGCATCGAAGATCGCCACCTCGCGGCCGTGATAGGTGGTGTCAGGGTCGACGGTCAGGGGTTTGCCCGGAAACAGGGATTCGGCCAGCGTCCGCGCGGTTTCGGGCGTCATCGGGCGCGGGGCAGGCCAGGTGTCGAACAGGTCCTCATCATAGCTGCCGCGATCCAGCAGGCCCATCACCAGGCTTTGGTGGTTCAGAAACAGGCCGGTGAACCCGATGATCAGGACCCAGGGCAGCACGATCACCCCAAGCCAGCTGTGGATCGTCTTCAAAAGCCGCATCTGGGATCATCCTTGCCCGCGTTGTCGAGCGGACCCTAGTTGGCCGCCCCCACCGCGTCAGCCCAAAAGAAAACGGCGGCCCTGAGCCGCCGCTTAAACCCGTTTCCTAAACAAAAGGCTCAGAGCAGTGCCTTGGCCTTTGCCACGGTCGCCTCGGCGGTGATGCCGAACTCGGCATAAAGCCGCTCCATCGGGGCCGAGGCACCGAACGAGGACATGCCGACGAAATCGGCCTTGGCCTCACGCCCACGCTCGCCCAGCAGCCAGCGGTCCCAGCCTTGCCGCACGCCCGCCTCGATTGCGATCCGCACCGGCCCGGCGGGCAGGACCTTGCGGCGATAAGCCTCGTCCTGCGCTGCGAACAGCTCCATCGACGGCATGGACACGACGCGGGTGCCGATCCCCTGCGCTTCCAGCTGGTCGCGGGCTTTCAGCGCGATCTCCACCTCGGAGCCCGTGGCCATCAGGATCACCTGACGCTTGCCCGTGGCCTCGGCCAGCACATAGGCGCCCTTCGCCACAAGGTTGTTCGCGGTGTGGACCTTCCGCACCGCCGGCAGGTTCTGGCGGCTGAGGGCCAGCACCGTGGGCCGCGTCTTCTCGGTCAGGGCAATCTCCCAGGCCTCGGCGACCTCGACCAGGTCGGCAGGGCGGATCACCAGCGTGTTGGGCGTCGCGCGGGAGATTGCCAGATGCTCCACCGGCTGGTGGGTCGGGCCGTCTTCGCCCAGACCGATGCTGTCATGCGTCATGACATAGACCACCGGCACGCCCATCAGCGCCGACAGGCGCATCGACGGGCGGGCATAGTCGGTGAAGCACATGAAGGTCCCGCCATAGGGCCGCACCCCGCCATGCAGAACCATGCCGTTCATCGCCGAGGCCATGCCGTGTTCGCGGATGCCGAAATAGATGTAGCGGCCCTTGCGGTCCTCGGGGGTGAAGACGCCCAGATCCGCCGTTCTGGTGTTGTTCGACCCGGTCAGGTCGGCCGACCCCCCGATGGTTTCCGGCAGGACCGGGTTCACCGCCGCCAGCACCTTTTCCGACGAGGCGCGGGTCGCAAGCTTGGGCATGTCGGCCACCGCCTGCTTCTTCACCGCCCGGATGGTCGCCGCCAGCTTGGCCGGCGCGTCCAGCGCGAAGATGCGCGCGAACTCGGCCTGCTTGGCGGGCGACAGGGCGGCCAGCCGCGACTCCCACTCGGCCCGGGCCTTGGCACCCCTGGCACCCAGCGACTCCCACCATTTCTTCACATCAGCGGGAACCTCGAACGGCCCGCCTTTCCAGCCATAGGCGTCCTTTGCGGCCTGCAGCTGCGTCTTGTCGGTCAACGCGCCATGGCCCTTGTTGGTGTCCTGTGCCGCATGGCCGAGGGCGATATGGGTCTTGCAGGCCACCATCGCGGGACGAGGCGAGGCCTTGGCCGCCGTCAGCGCCCGGTCGATGTCCGCCGGATCATGCCCGTCGCACTCGAAAACATCCCAGCCCGAGGCCGCGAACCGCGCCTTCTGGTCGGTCACGTCCGAGATCGACACCTTGCCGTCGATGGTGATGCCGTTGTTGTCCCACAGCACGATCAGCCGAGACAGCTGCTGCTTGCCCGCCAGACCGATGGCCTCCTGGCTGACGCCCTCCATCAGGCAGCCGTCACCGGCGATGACCCAGGTGTAGTGATCCTGGATCTTCGCACCCCAGCGCGCGCGCAGGTTTTCTTCGGCGATCGCAAAGCCCACGGCGTTGGAAATCCCCTGACCGAGCGGCCCGGTGGTCGTCTCGACCCCCGCGACATGGCCGTATTCCGGATGCCCCGCCGTGATCGAGCCCCACTGGCGGAAATTCCTGATCTCTGTCAGCGTCATGTCGGCATAGCCGGTCAGATGCAGAAGCGCGTAGATCAGCATCGAGCCATGGCCCGCCGACAGGATGAACCGGTCACGGTCGGCCCAGCGGGGGGCCTTCGGATCGAACTTCAGGTGCTTCTCGAACAGGACGGTCGCCACATCGGCCATGCCCATCGGCATCCCCGAGTGACCCGAGTTCGCTGCGGCCACCGCATCCAGCGCCAATGCGCGGATCGCGGTCGCGCGCATCCAGTGATCGGGGTTCTTCTGACGCAGGGTCTGGATGTCCAAGGCGGCGTTCCTTCGGCTATGGTCAAGGCATCGGGGGCTGGGCTTCTGCGCAAGCGTCCTAACCAGCGGCACCGGCAAGATCAAGCTCGCTCCCCAAGGCCTTGGGAAGAAAGGCCGGTCGCCTTTCCCAGGTTTCGCGATAAGATCGCCGGAACAGGGTCGGAGGCGATTCGTGACGTCCCTGGCCGGGGTTGCGGGCGCGGGACGGCGTTCAGGGTGCAAGGGGTTTGGGCATGCAGGAAATCACCGAACTGGAAAAGCGGATCGCGGCGGCGCTGGATCGGATCGGCAAGGGCGTCGACCGCCTGGCAATGCAGCCCCGGGCCGCGACCGCCGCTGGCGCGGCCCCCCCGGCGGATGCCGCCCTGCGCGCCCAGCTTGAGGAAGAAAAAGCGCTGACGGCCCAGCTTCAGGCCCGGCTTCGCGCCGCCAAGGACCGTGAGGCGAAGGGCGACCTGCAGGAAAAGGTTGACCGGCTGACGCAGGATCTTGACGTGCAGGGACTGGAATTGCAGCGGATGCGGCGCGTGAACGCCTCGCTGCGGGAACAGCTGGAAACGTTGCGGACGGCACAGGCCAAGGGCCTGAGCGATCCCGGCCTGATCAACAAGGCGATGCTGGCCGAGCTTGAGGCGCTGCGCGCGATGCGGCTTTCAGAGATGGCCGAGATGGACGAAATCCTTGCCGCGCTTGAACCCCATCTGACGGAGGCCCGGAATGCCTGAACTTGAAGTCATGATCGGTGGGCGGCCGTTTCAGGTGTCCTGCCAACCGGGTGAAGAACATTTCCTGCGCTCTGCCGCCGGAATGCTGGACGCCGAGGCGCAACCGATCATCGCGCAGCTTGGGCGGTTGCCCGAGGCGAAGCTTCTGCTGATGGCGGGGCTTATGCTGGCCGACAAGACGGCAGCGCTTGAGGACGAGCAGCGTTCCTTGCGCGCCCGCGTGGCGGAACTTGAGGCGCGGCCCGTTGCCACCCGTGACGTCGCCGTTGTGCCAAAGCAGGTCTCCGACACGCTGGCCGAGATCGCGGCGCGGGCCGAAGCGATGGCCGCACGGGTCGAGGAACAGGTTCGGTGACGATGCGCGCCGCGACCCTGGCGCTTCTGCTGCCCCAGTCAGCCCTTGCGCAGGAATTCCAGACGGTGACCTACGCCTGCGATCGCGGGGTCGAGGTTCCGGCCACCTACGTCAACGGACCTGACCAAAGCCTCGCCGTGATCCATGTCGAGGGTCGCCAGATCACTCTCCTGAACGAACCCGCCGCCTCGGGCGCGCGCTATGGCTGGCCGTCGGACGGATCGGGCTACGTCTGGTGGACGAAGGGCGACGAGGCCACCCTGTTCTGGAAGACGCCGGAGGGCGAAGCCCCGCTTCTGACCTGCGCCGCCCCGTAGGGTGGGGTTCCACCCCACCAACGGTTCAGGCGTTGGCTTCGCGGATCTTTTCCGCCGCCGCCTTGTCGAAGGCAACGCCCTTGGTTTCAAGAAGCTGATCCAGCTCGCCCGAAAGGGTCATCTCGGTGATGATGTCGCAGCCGCCGACGAATTCGCCTTTGACATACAGCTGCGGGATCGTCGGCCAGTCGCTGAAGTCCTTGATCCCCTGCCGGATCTCGGCATCGGCCAGCACGTTCACATCCTGGAACTCCACGCCCATGAAGTTCAGCACACCCGCCACGCGGCTGGAGAACCCGCATTGCGGCATCATCTTGGTGCCCTTCATGAACAGCACCACATCGTTCTTCTCGATGGTTTCGCGGATCGTCGCCTCGGCGCTCATCGTCTGATCTCCTGTTCGTTCTGGTCCGTGACGTGATAGCTGGATGTGCTGCGTTGCGCCAGATAGGCCGCCATGCGCCGTTCGGATTCCCGGGTGGCAGCCTGCCGCTTTTCCAGGGTTTCGTCCTGCGGTGCGGCAAGGTCGCGTTTCCGCTTCCGCCGCCCGTGCAGGATCGTCACCAAGCCCACCAGCGGAAGAATTGCCGTGAGCAACCCGCCAAGTCCTGCTCCCGTTGCCATCTCAGTGTTCCATCGCGGACCCGATCCTCAGACTAGTCCGAGGTCTCGTCCCACCACATAGGCAGCCGCGATGATCCCGACAAGGATCATCACGGTGAAAGATCCTCGCAGCGCGGGCTGGTCAGCGGTCATCCGCGGCGCCCGCAGCAGTGCGAAAAGCAGCAGGGCAAGGATCGCGCCATGCAGAAGAAAGTTGAAGGTCACATACCAGTCCGGCTCCGCCTCGACGAACTCGCCGGGACCGGGCCGACCGAGAAACTCCATCCCGGCGATGAAGACCGAGGCAAACGACATGAACGCCGCCGCAATCCGTTCCTGCTTTGCCTGCGCTTGCGACATGCTGTTTCCTTCAGTCCGGCGCTTTTGTCGTCAGCGCCAGCGCATGCAGCGCGCCGCTCGGTCCGTCCATCCGGCCCTTCAGCGCCGCATAGACCGCGCGCTGCTGCTGCACCCGGTTCAGGCCCCGAAAGCTGGCGTCGATCACTTCCGCCGCAAAATGCGTCCCGTCATCGCCCTGCACGGAGATCTTCGCATCCGGAAAGGCCTCGCGGATCAGGGCCTCGATGTCACGCGCTTCGATTGGCATCTGCGGTCTCCATTTCGTCCTGAACCTAGGCCCGCTCGGCAAGCGGTTCAAGAGCTTCCCACTCGGCCCGCCGCATCCCGTAAAGCAGTGTGTCGATGGTCCGCCCAAGGACCGGCACAAAGTCGTGGTCGCGCAGCCGGGCCTCAAGGGTAAAGCCGGCCCGCAGATAGGTCTTCTGCGCCCGCAGGTTCTCGCCGCTGCAATCCAGCCAGACCCGCCGCGCGCCATGCGTGCCGAACGCCCGGTCGACCAGCGCGCGCACGAAGGCTCGCCCCGCACCCTGACCGGCCTCGGCCAGCGCCAGCCGCATCAGCTCGACCCGGCCCGAGGCATGGCCGATCTCGCAGAGGATCGCATAGCCCGCAGGCCGACCGTTCGGTTCCCAGATCAGGATCTCGCTGTCCCCGGCATCGAGATAGACCTGCAGCCCGGCCTCATCCTCGTCGGTGATGAACGGCCGATTCTCCGCCCGACCGGCAATGGCGCGGATGAACGCGAAATCGTCCGGCCCCCCCTGCCGCAGCATCAGACCCCGACCACCGCCGCAAAGGCGCTGCGGTAAAGGCCGGACACCTCGGCCAGCGGCGCGCTTTCGGTGCCGAACGTCACCTTGTCGCCACCGAACTTGCCAACCTGCGTCACCTTGACCCCGCCCGCCGCCGCCATGAAGGCCGCAAGGTCGTCGGCCCGGATCGCCACGACATAGCGCGCCTGGTCTTCGCCGAAAAGCTGGCCGATCTCGCCCGACTTCAGCGTCAGCCCGATCCCCGCGCCCTCGGCCATCCGGAACGCCGCCAGCGCAAGGCCGCCATCGCCAAGGTCCCGCGCGGCACGAATGCGCCTGCGGTTGGCCAGAACCGCCTTCGCCGCACTTGCCTCTTGCGCCAGGTCAACGAACGGAGGCTCGCCCGCCTCGATCCCGAACGCCTCGGCCAACAGCGCCGACTGCCCCAGATGCCCGCGCGTCTCGCCGATCACGACGACGATGTCGCCGTCGGCAGGCTGGCCTGCGATCAGGTCGGCTGACTGCATGATCCCGACCGCGCCGATGGTCGGCGTCGGCAGGATGCCCGACCCGTCGGTTTCATTGTAGAGGCTCACGTTGCCCGACACGATCGGCATGTCCAGCGCCTTGACCGCAACCCCGATGCCTTCCAGCGCGCCGACGAACTGGCCCATGATCTCGGGCTTTTCCGGGTTGCCGAAGTTGAGGTTGTCCGTCGTCGCCAGCGGCTTTGCCCCCACGGCGATCAGGTTGCGATAGGCCTCGGCCACCGCCTGCTTGCCCCCCTCGAACGGGTTGGCCTTCACATAGCGCGGCGTCACGTTCGAGGTGAACGCCAGCAGTTTCCCCGTCCCGTGCACCCGCACCACGCCCGCGCCCACACCGGGGGCGACGATGGTATCCGCGCCAACCTGGCTGTCATACTGCTCATAGACCCAGGCCTTGTGGGCATAGCTTGGCGATCCGATCAGCGCCTTAAGCGCGGCAATCGGAGTGATCGCAGGCACTTGCGGCAAGGGTGCCGGGGCCGGGCTTTCCACCCAGGGCCGGTCATATTCCGGCGCGCTGGAGGACAGCTTGGACAAGGGAATATCCGCCTTCACCTCGTTGCCGTGCAGGATCAGAAAGCGGTCTTCGGGGATCGTCTCGCCGACGATGGCAAAGTCGAGGTCCCATTTCACAAAGATCGCCCGCGCGTCGGCCTCCATCTCGGGCTTCAGCACCATCAGCATCCGTTCCTGGGACTCGGACAGCATCATCTCATAGGCGGTCATGTTGGTTTCGCGCTGGGGCACGTCGTCAAGTTGCAGCTTGATGCCAAGCCCGCCCTTGTCGCCCATTTCGACCGCCGAACAGGTCAGCCCGGCTGCCCCCATGTCCTGGATTGAAATCACGGCACCCGAGGCCATCAGTTCCAGACAGGCTTCCAGAAGGCGCTTTTCGGTGAAGGGGTCGCCGACCTGCACCGTCGGGCGCTTTTCCTCGATGGTGTCGTCGAACTCGGCACTGGCCATCGTGGCCCCGCCAACCCCGTCCCGGCCCGTTTTTGCGCCAAGATAGACCACCGGCATCCCGACGCCCGAAGCGGCGGAATAGAAGATCTTGTCGGTATCCGCCAAACCGGCAGCAAAGGCGTTCACCAGACAGTTGCCGTTGTAGCTGCGGTGAAACCGCACTTCGCCGCCCACCGTCGGCACGCCAAAGGCGTTGCCATAGGAGCCCACGCCCTCGACCACGCCCTTCACCAGGTGCGCGGTCTTCGGGTGGCTGGGCAGCCCGAAGGACAACGCATTCATCGCCGCGATGGGCCGCGCGCCCATGGTGAAGACGTCGCGCAGGATGCCGCCGACGCCGGTCGCGGCGCCCTGATGCGGCTCGATGTAGGACGGATGGTTGTGGCTCTCCATCTTGAAGATCACCGCCTGCCCGTCGCCGATATCGACGACGCCAGCATTCTCGCCCGGCCCGCAGATCACCTGCGGCCCGGTGGTCGGCAGCTTCTTCAGGTGGATCTTCGACGACTTGTAGGAACAATGCTCGTTCCACATCGCACTGAAGACGCCGAGTTCAGTGAACGAAGGCTGCCGCCCGAGGATGCCCAGAAGCCGCTCCCACTCATCGGGCTTGATCCCGTGGCTGGCGATCAGTTCCGGCGTGATGGCAGGTTCTTGCATGGTTTCCCCTCGGGCAGGTTTGCGCGCGTCATACGGGAAAGGCGGGCCAAGGGCAAACCACCACCTTCCACCGCGCCCCAAAATTTTTCGCCGAAAAAATCCGGGACGGTGCCGATGGCCACGTCGAAATCCCCCCACGTCGCGCGTCCTTGGCTTAGGATCACGGGCAATACCGTCCGCGACCGAGCAGAGGACCGAACCGATGAAATACATGTGCCTCATCTACACCGACCCGAACGTGACCCCGACGATGGGCGACAAGATGAACCAGGCCTATTTCGACCTGAACCGCCGGATGAAAGAAGCGGGCGTGATGGTTGCGGGTGACGCACTCCACCCGACCTCCACCGCCACAAGCGTCCGGCTGCGCGACGGCAAGGTCGAAACGATGGATGGCCCCTTTGCCGAAACCCGCGAACATCTGGGTGGCTACTACATCATCGACTGTTCCGACCTCGACCAGGCCCTGCACTGGGCCGCGCAGATTCCGGGGGCCGCCTATGGCACGGTCGAAGTCCGTCCGCTCGTCGTCTTCGGATGATCGACGCCACCCTGGCACGGGTGATGCAGGAAGACCGGGGGCGGTGTCTTGCCGCCCTCGTCGCCCGCACCGGCGATTTCCAGCGCGCCGAGGACGCGCTGCAGGAAGCCGCCGCCTCGGCGCTGGTGCATTGGGGCAGGGCAGGGCTCCCGGTGAATCCTGTCGCCTGGCTGTTGCGCGCCGCGCTGCGCAAGGCCATCGACGGCTACCGGCGCGATGCGACGCTGTCGCGCCACCGGGACGCCATCGCCGTGCTGGCCCTTGAAGAGGCTGCCGACCCCGACCCCCAGACCATCCCCGACGACCGCTTGCGCCTGATCTTCACCTGCTGTCACCCGGCGCTGGAGGAGAAGTCGCGTATTGCCCTGACCCTGCGGTCGCTCTGCGGCCTCTCGACCGCGCAGGTTGCCGCCGTCTTCCTGGATGCCGAGCCGACGATGGGCCAGCGTCTGTCCCGCGCCAAGGCCAAGATCGCCGCCACCCGCATCCCTTTTGCCATTCCCGGCCCCGAGGACCTGGCCGACCGGCTGAATTCCGTCCTGACCACCGTCTACCTGATCTACACCGCCGGCTACGCCCAGGGCCCGCAGACCGGCATCGACCTCTGCACCGAGGCGATCTTCCTCGCCCGCCTGCTGGTTCAGCTTGCCCCCGACCAGCCCGAGGTCGAGGGCGCGCTGGCGCTGCTTCTCCTCACCCAGGCCCGGGCTGCCGCGCGGACCGGCCCCGACGGGCAGACCCTGCCGCCCAACCGGCAAGACCGCAGCCTGTGGAACCGCGTAGCACTTGACGAAGGTCTGGCGCTTCTCGACCGCGCCATCGCCCGCCGCGCCCCGGGTCCGTTCCAGCTGAAAGCCGCGATCGCCGCGCTGCACACGGCGGACAAGGCCCCCGACTGGCCGCAGATCGCCGCCCTTTACGCCCGCCTGCACGACCTTGAACCGACCCCGGTCATCGCGCTGAACCACGCCGTAGCACTTGCCGAAAGCGGTCAGCTGGCGCAGGCGCTTGCCCAGGTGCAGGCGCTTGGCCCCCGGCTGGACGGCTATCAGCCCTTCCACGCCACCCGCGCCGACTTTCTTGCCCGCAGCGGCGACCACGCGGCCGCCCGTCCCGAATACCTGCGCGCCATCGCCCTTGCCGGATCAGACGCGGACCGCACGTTCCTGCAGGCCCGCCTGTCCGCGTTGAAGTAAAAAAAAGGCCGAGCATTACGCTCGGCCAAGTCCAACAGGGAGGTACGAAGGGACAAGAGCAAGCTCATCGTCGCTTCGAGGTTTCAGATAGTGCCGCTTGGTTGCGCAAACAAGTCTGGAATGCCCGACGTTTGGGCATTGCCGCTATGCAAATGCTGCATGGCAGCAATTCGGCCCCAAACCTAGGCCGCCGCATCCTCGGCCTGACGGCGGCGGAACATCGTGATCTCTTCGGTGATGAAATCCCGGAAGGCCGCCACCCGCTTGGAATGGCGCAACTCCTCGGGGTAGGCCAGGAACACCGGCACTTCGGCACTTTGAACGTCCGGCAAGACCCTGACAAGATTGGGAAAGTCCTCGGCCAGGTAATCCGGCAGCACGCCGATCCCCAGATGGTTCAGCACGGCCTGCAGAACCCCGAAGTAATTGTTCACCGTCAGCGTGGACGGAATGTCATGGGTCATCAGATCGGCCACCAGCAGCGCCCCCGCCGCCACCTGCGGCGTGCCCGCATGTTGCGCGATCAGCCGGTGGCTGCTGAAATCGTCCATCGTCGCGGGCGTCCCGTGGCTTGCCAGATATTCCGGCGTCGCGAAAAGCTGCATCTTGATGTTCATCAGCCGCTTGCGGATGAGGTCGGCCTGGCTCGGCTCCTTCATCCGGATCGCGACATCCGCCTCGCGCATCGGCAGGTCAAGGACGCGCTCTTCCAGCATGAGGTCGATCTTCAGGGCCGGGTATTTCTCGTAAAGCCGCGCCAGCCGGGGCGCCAGCCACAGCGTCCCGAAGCCGATCGTGGTCGTCACGCGAAGTTCGCCAAAGACCTCGTCCTCAGAATCCCGGATGCGCGCCGCCGTCGCATCCAGCCGCCGCACCATCTGCTGCGTCGCGTCATACAGAAGCTCGCCCTGTTCGGTCAGGATCAGCCCGCGCGCGTGGCGATGGAACAGCGTCACCGACAGGCTTTCCTCCAACGCGCGGATCTGCCGGCTGACCGCCGATTGCGACAGGTGCAGCACGTCACCCGCATGGGTCAGGCTGCCCTTCTCCGCCACCGCGTGAAAGATCCTCAGCTTGTCCCAGTCCATCGTCTACCTCGCGAAATTTGCGCGGAACCCTACCACGCCCGGTGGGAAATAGGGAAACGCGATCATGTGTAAACCCGCCGATCCCTGACCTTGACGGCCTGGCAGGGCCCTGCGCTTGGCTCTTTCACCCCCTGACGGTCCGTCCTATGATCGGCCAAAAGGCAGGCAGCGCGCGGGTCGCGCCCAGGACGAAAGAGACAGGCATGGCAGTTGGCGTCTTTGATTCGGGCCTTGGGGGTCTGACTGTTCTTGATGCGTTGACAAAGCGGCTGCCCGACATGCCCTTCGTCTATTTTGGCGACAATGCCCATGCCCCCTATGGCGTCCGGACTGCCGACGACATCTTCAACCTGACCTGTGCCGCCACCGAACGGCTCTGGGACGAGGGCTGCGATCTTGTCATCCTCGCCTGCAACACCGCCTCTGCCGCAGCACTCAAGCGGATGCAGGAAACCTGGGTTCCGGCCGACAAGCGCGTCCTTGGCGTGTTCGTGCCACTGATCGAGGCGCTGACCGAACGGCAATGGGGCGACAATTCGCCACCCCGCGAAGTCGCCGTCAAGCATGTCGCTCTCTTCGCCACGCCCGCCACCGTCGCCTCCCGCGCCTTCCAGCGTGAGCTTGCCTTTCGCGCCATCGGCGTCGACGTCGAGGCGCAACCCTGCGGCGGGGTGGTCGATGCCATCGAGCAGGGCGACGAGATCCTTGCCGAAGCCCTCGTCCGCTCCCACGTCGAGGCACTGAAGCGCCGGATGCCGACTCCTGAGGCCGCGATCCTGGGCTGCACGCACTACCCATTGATGGAAAAGGTCTTTGCCGATGCTTTGGGGCAAGGGGTCAAGGTCTATTCCCAGGCCAATCTGGTGGCCGAATCCCTCGCCGACTACCTGACCCGCCGCCCGCAGTTCCGGGGCACCGGCACGCAATCGAAATTCCTGACCACCGGCGACCCGGCCTCTGTCTCGAACAAGGCCACCCAGTTCCTGCGCCGGAAGATCACGTTCGAGGCCGTCTGATGCAGCCCCTTGCCGACTCGCGAGCCGCACGTCTTGCCGCGCTGACCGCTCCGGATGGCTGGCTGAACCTCGTCGCCCGGATCGAGCTTTCCCCGGGTCGCTACGCGGTCGGCGCGGCTCAAGAGGTGCAGCTTCCGTCCGGCCCGGACCTCCTCGGCACATTGGAAATAACCAACACTGGCGCAACCTTCACACGGCCAGGAGAGACAGCGCAGCCCTTCCAGCCGGTTCCTGACGCCTTCCCACAGCTGCGCGTCGACCCATTCCTCCTGGAAATCCACACCGTCGACGGCACTCCGGCCCTGCGCGTCCGCGACCTGACACTCAGCCCCACCGTCGTCCTGCGTCATTTCCCCGATGCGCCTGACTGGGTGATCCGCGCCAAGTGGGAAAGATTCGCGCCGCAGGTCTCTGAAGTTGCGATGAAAGATGGCTCCACCGCCGCCGTCACCCTGACCCACCGCGCGACATTCCAGCACCTTGGCAAGACCGTGAGACTGACACCAACCCACTGGAAGTCCGGCAAGCCGATGTTCGTGTTCCGCGATGCCACGGCGGGCGAAACCTACCCCGCCTGCCGCTTTCTTGTCGGTGAGGACCCGACCGAGACCGAGATCACCCTCGACTTCAACCGTGCCATCTCGCCGCCCTGCGCCTTTACCGATCTTGCGATCTGCCCTTTGCCGCCGCCGGGCAACATCCTGCCCTTCAGGATCGAGGCGGGCGAAC
Organism: Pseudomonadota bacterium; assembly: GCA_040385165.1. Classification (GTDB taxonomy): domain Bacteria; phylum Pseudomonadota; class Alphaproteobacteria; order Rhodobacterales; family Rhodobacteraceae; genus Tabrizicola. Next base: position 135,941 of record JAZKHX010000002.1, read on the forward strand.
TTGCGCCATAACCCCGCAAGTCGGGGTTCACCCCGACGGCCAGAACCTCACCCCCGCATAGCTCCGTAGGCATACCTGTAGGCCAGCGCGACACCCCCGGCTCCGCCGACAATATTCCCCAGCGTGACCCAGACGAGGTTGCCGAGAACGCCTGCCAGGGGTGCCTCCGCCCCGGCCCACAGACCCGCGGGGAACAGGAACAGGTTTGCCACCGAATGTTCCAGCCCCAGGGCGACGAAACCCGCAACCGGCCAGAGAACGGCGAGGATCTTGTCGGTCGCCGTCCGCGCCGCGAAACTCAGCCAGACTGCAAGGCAGACCAGCGCATTGCACAGCGCCCCGCGGACAAAGGCTTCGACCGGGGGAAGTGCGGCCTTGGTCGTCGCAGCCTTGGCCGCCACCACGCCCATCGGCCCGTCCAGAAGGCCCGACAGACCGAAGGCCAGTGCCAGCCCGACCGCGCCGATCAGATTCCCCGCGTAGACGATGCCCCAGTTCCGCAACAGCGCGCCCAGCGTGATCCGCCGGTCGACCGCCGCCATCACCATCAGCGCATTGCCGGTGAAAAGCTCTGCGCCGCCGACGACGACAAGGATCAGCCCCAGCGCGAAGACCACGCCGCCCAGCACCCGTGCCGGGCCAAAGCCGGGATCTGCCCCGGCCATCGCCACGCTCCAGAACGCCGCGCCAAAGCCGATGAAGGCACCCGCCAGTATCGCCAACACCGCCATCCGGTGCAGGGGCAGGGCGGCCTTCGCGACCCCCGCCGTCTCGATCAGGGCAGCGATCTCGGCGGGTTTGTAGGCGTCGTGGTTTTCTGCGGGCATCCCGGCCTCCTCTTTGGCCGAAGCATAGAACTTTGCGGCCCCCCGCAAAGCGAAAAGGCACGCCCTGCGGCATGCCTTTCAAAAGCTTTCGGAATCCTTAACGTCCGCGAGCAACTCATTGATTATGAACGAAAAGACGAAATGTCCACCGTGGACACTCAGTCCTTGGCGCGCTCCACATAGCTGTCGTCGTCGGTGTTGATCACGATCCGTACCCCCGGCCCGATATGGGGGGGCACCATGACCCGCAGCCCGTTCTGGACCACCGCCGGCTTGTAGGACGACGACGCGGTCTGCCCCTTCGTGACCGGCTCGGTCTCGATGATCTCGACGGTGATCTTCTGCGGCACTTCCATCGCGATCGGCACCCCGTCGAAGGTCTTCACATAGCAGCGCATGCCTTCCTGGAGGTAGGCTTTGTTCGCGCCCAGGATATCCTCGGTGACGACCACCTGATCGTAGCTGATCGGGTCCATGAAGTGAAAGCCTTCGCCGTCCTCATACAGGAAGTCATATTCCCTCTCGTCCACGGTGGCCTTCTCGACCATCTCGGTCGTCCGCCACCGTTCGCTGACCTTGGTGCCGTCCGAAATCCGCCGCATGTCGACGCTGGTGGTCGGCGTGCCCTTGCCGGGGTGGAAGTTCGAGGCGGTCAGGACGACATAGAGCCTGCCCTCCATTTCGACAACGTTGCCCTTGCGGAGCGAGGAGGCGATGACTTTCACGGGTTGGTCCTTGTGGATGGGGTGCCGGTCCCCTAGACCGGCGTCGCCGCGCGACCTACCCGATCCAAACCGGAATTTCCAGATGAATCCCTCATCCCCCCAGGACACCAAGTGGTGGAACCCCGCCTTCCATGCCGACCGCAGGCCACTCCTGCTGACCCGGAACCGGATTCAGACGGCGATCCGGGGCTGGCTGGCGGGTGAGGGCTTCACCGAGGTGGACCCTGCGGCGCTGGCCGTCAGCCCCGGAAACGAGGCGCATCTGCACGGTTTCCGGACGGAGGCGATCGGGAACGACGGGGTCGGGCGGCAGCTTTTTCTTCACACCTCGCCCGAGTTCGCATTGAAGAAGCTGCTGGCAGCGGGGGAGAGGCGGATCCACGCCTTCTCTCACGTCTGGCGCAACCGGGAGCGGGGGGCGCTGCACAGCCCGGAGTTCACGATGCTGGAATGGTATCGGGTCGGCGACGGGTATGAGGTCCTGATGACGGATACGGTCGCCTTCCTGCGCCTCGCCGCGCGGGAGGCGGGGGCCGCGGTGCTGCGGTTCCGCGAGCGGGTCTGCGATCCGTTTCAAGAGCCGGAGCGGGTGTCGGTGGCGGAGGCTTTCGAGGTCCACGCCGGGGTGGACCTGATGGCCTCGATCCGGGCGGACGGGTCGACGGATGCAGGGATCCTGGGGGCCGAGTTGGACCGGATCGGGGTGCGGCGCGCGGGGGACGACACCTGGTCGGACATGCTGAGCCGGGTGCTGTCGGAAAAGGTGGAGCCGAAGCTGGGGGAGGGGCGGGTGACGATCCTGGACCGCTATCCCTCGGCCGAGGCGGCGCTGGCCAGGCGGGTGCCGGTGGACGCGCGGGTGGCGGAGCGGTTCGAAGTCTATGCCTGCGGGGTGGAGCTGGCCAACGGGTTCGGCGAGCTGACGGACGCGGGCGAGCAGCGGCGGCGGTTCGAGGCGGAGATGGCGGAGAAGGCGCGGGTCTATGGGGAGAGCTACCCTTTGGACGAGGAATTTCTGGCGGCGCTGGCGGGGATGCCCCCGGCGGCGGGGATCGCGATGGGGTTCGACCGGGTGGTGATGCTGGCCACCGGAGCGCCCCGGATCGACGACGTGATGTGGACGCCGGTGCCATGATCTGTCCACGGTGGACATTTCCGGATTTTGATTTATTTCCAGACTGTTGGTCGTGGACGTTAGGATTCTGTTAACCCGTGGTTGCCTGCGCGGTCCGGGCGGTTTTCAGATCGAGCGCTGACGCGCGAAGACGCTTTGTGTCTTCGTCGCGCTTCGCCTTCTCATCGGCGTCGGGGGCGCTTCGCCCCCCGAACCCCCAGAGAGTATTTGCCGAAAAGAGCAAGCGCGCGGGCTTTCGGATTTGCGCCAGTGGCGGTGGACGGTCTTGCATTGGCCAGCGGGGGGGCGCAAAGAGGGCGCGTTTCAATTCGTGGGAGTGTCAGTCATGACCCAGCGCATCGCCATTCTCGGGGCCTCGGGCTATACGGGGGCGGAGCTTGTCCGTCTGATTGCCACGCATCCCCTAATGCGCATCGTGGCGCTGTCGGCGGATCGCAAGGCGGGGATGGCGATGGCGGAGGTGTTCCCGTTCCTCCGGCACCTTGACCTGCCGCGTCTGGCGAAGATCGACGAGATCGATTTCGCGACGGTCGACCTGTGCTTCTGCGCGTTGCCGCATGCGACGACGCAGGAGGTGGTGGCCAAGCTGCCGAAGACCCTGAAGATCGTGGACCTCTCGGCGGACTTCCGGCTGCGCGATCCGGCAGAATACGAGAAGTGGTATGGGCAACCGCACACTGCGGTGGAAATCCAGAAGGAGGCGGTCTACGGGCTGACCGAGTTCTACCGCGACGAGATCAGGGCAGCGCGGCTGGTGGCGGGCACGGGGTGCAACGCAGCCACCGGGCAATTCGCGCTGCGGCCCCTGATCGCGGCGGGCGTTATCGACCTGGATGACATCCTGATCGATCTCAAGGCGGGCGTGTCCGGCGCGGGGCGGTCGTTGAAGGAGAACCTGCTTCACGCGGAATTGTCCGGCGGCACCCATGCCTATTCGGCAGGCGGCAAGCACCGGCATCTGGGCGAGTTCGACCAGGAGTTTTCCAAGGTTGCCGGGCGGCCCGTGCGGGTGCAGTTCACGCCGCATCTCCTGCCGATGAACCGGGGCATCCTTGCTTCGGTCTATGTCAAAGGCGATCCGAAGACCGTCCATCAGACCCTTGAAAAGGCTTATGAAAGCGAGCCCTTCCTGAAGGTGCTTCCCTTTGGGTCGTTGCCCTCGACCCGCGACATCGCCGGATCGAACTTCTGCCATCTGGGCGTGATCGGCGACCGGCTTCCGGGGCGGGCGATGGTGGTTTCAGTGCTGGACAACCTGACCAAGGGGTCCAGTGGCCAGGCGATCCAGAACGCCAATCTGATGCTGGGTCTGGCAGAAACCGAGGGGCTGATGCTGGCACCGGTCTTTCCGTAAGGCTTGACGCGCATCAAGGCATTCCCACCTTGGGCGTGGCATGGGCCGGGCGACGGCAGGGGATACGCGCGATGAGCGAGAAGAAGGACTTCCGGGGGCTGAAGGGGCTGAAGAAGCAGCGCCGCGTGCAGGTGATCGCGCTGGCGGCTTTGGCGCTGATCGGGGCCACGACGCTTGTCGGCTATGCGATGCGGGACGGGATCAACTTCTTCCGCAGTCCGACGCAGGTGATGGAAGACCCGCCCGGGTCGGGCGAGAGGTTCCGGATCGGCGGGCTGGTGGTCGAGGGCTCGGTCCGGCGCGGCGAGGGGACCGAGGTCGTCTTTGCCGTGACGGACACCAACGCGACAGTGCCGGTGCGCTACAACGGCATCCTGCCGGACCTTTTCGGCGAGGGGCAGGGCATGGTGGCGCTGGGGCAGATGGAGGGCGACACCTTCGTTGCGACCGAAGTGCTGGCCAAGCATGACGAGACTTACATGCCGCAGGAAGTTGTCAACGCCTTGAAGGAGCAGGGTGTCTACAAGGACCCGAAGGCCCAGCCCGGGAGCTGAGCCGATGCCGCGCGGTCTGGCAGGCCGACGTTAACAAAGCTTTGCAAGGCTTTCCCCGGTGCGAATGGGGGTGCCGATGCCGAATGTCCGCGAGATTGCCACCGAAATCGTCGTCCGCGAGGGTGGCTTTGTGAACGACCCGGACGATCCGGGGGGCGCGACCAATCACGGGGTCACCATCGGCACGCTGCGGCGGCTGGGGATCGACGTGAACCGCGACACCCGGATCGATGTGGCCGACGTGAAGGCCCTGACCCGGGCGCAGGCGGTGGAGATCTATCTCAAGCACTATTACGAGGGGCCGGGGATCGCGGCGCTGCCCGAGGCGTTGCAGGCATCGGTCTTCGACATGTATGTGAATGCGGGGGCCAATGCGGTGAAGATCCTGCAGCGGCTTCTGACCGACATGGGATTTCCCTGCGAGCCGGATGGCGTGATCGGGCCGCAGACCATTCGTGCCGCGCAGATGGCCTACGAGGCGGCCCCGTCGCATCTGCCGGATGCCTACGGGATTGCCCGGCGGAATTACTACTATGCTCTGGCCGACAAGCGGCCAGCCAGCCGGAAGTTCGCCCGGTCGCGCGACGGTGGCAAGGGCGGTTGGATCAGGCGGGCGGAGGAGTTCATCTCGCCGAAATATCGCCTGACGGCGGCCCAGCATGCGGCGCGGGTGGCGAAATGGGAGTGATCGACAAGCTGATCGGTGGCCCGGGTGCAGTCACGGCACTGGGGGAGGCGGCGAAGGGGGTGGCGGAGGTCTTCGTGCCCTCGGCCACGCGGAAGATGGAGCTGTCCGCAGAAGTGCAGGCGGCGGCGCTGCGCCAGTTGGGTGAGGAATACCAGAACCCGGCGCTGGGCTGGTTCGACCGGCTGGTGAACGGGCTGAACCGGCTGCCGCGTCCGTTTCTGGCCTTCGGGACCATCGGGCTTTTCACCTATGCGATGGTCGATCCCGAGGCCTTTGCCTATCGGATGGTCGGGTTGAACGCGGTGCCCGAGCCCTTGTGGTGGCTTCTGGGGGCGATCGTGGCCTTCTATTTCGGCGCGCGCGAAACCTACTACTTCCGCAACCGGTCGGTGGCGTCGCCCTATGCCGCCGCGGGCGCGCCCAGTGAGGAGAACGCGGCGCTGGCCGATTGGCGGCAGGGGTGATCCCCCGCCGCCAACCTTGACCTCTGGGCGGGCCTCTGGCATGGCCATGGGGGTCAGAGGATGTGATCAAATGAACCTGTTCGCCGATATTCGCGCACTTGTCGTGGCCGAGCTTGAGGGGCTGATGGCCGAAGGGGTCCTGCCTGCCGGGCTGGACCTTTCGGCCGTGGCGGTCGAGCCGCCGCGCGATCAGGGCCATGGCGAGATGGCGACGAATGCCGCGATGGTGCTGGCGAAACCGGCCGGGATGGCTCCGCGCGCGATTGCCGATGCGCTGGCCGTGCGGCTGATGGCGGACCCGCGGATCGCGGGGGCGGATGTGGCGGGGCCGGGGTTCCTGAACCTGCGGCTGGAGCCTGCGGCCTGGCAGGGGCTGGTGCGGGCGGTGCTGGTGCAGGGGGCGGGCTATGGCCGGTCCTCGCTCGGCGCGGGACGCCGGGTGAACGTGGAGTTCGTCAGCGCCAATCCGACGGGGCCGATGCATGTGGCCCATGCGCGCGGCGCGGTGGTGGGCGATGCGCTGGCGGCCTTGCTGGCCTATTCCGGGTATCAGGTCACGCGGGAATACTACATCAACGACGGCGGCGGGCAGGTCGATGTGCTGGCCCGGTCGGCGTTCGAGCGTTACCGCGAGGCCAATGGCCTGTCGCCCGAGATCGCCGAGGGGCTGTATCCGGGCGACTACCTGATCCCGGTCGGCGAGGCCTTGAAGGCGAAATATGGTGACAGCCTGCTGAACCAGCCGGAAAGTGTCTGGCTGGCCGATGTCAGGACCTTTTCCACCGAGATGATGATGGCGATGATCCGCGAGGATCTGGCGGCGCTGGGCGTCGCGATGGATGTCTATTCGTCGGAAAAGGCGCTGTATGGCACCGGCCAGATCGAGGCGGCGATCGAACGGCTGCGGGCGCTGGACCTGATCTACACCGGCACGCTGGAGCCGCCGAAAGGCAAGGCCCCCGAAGACTGGGAAGCGCGGGAACAGACGCTGTTCCGGTCAACCTCGTTCGGGGATGACCAGGACCGGCCGGTGCAGAAGTCGGATGGCAGCTGGACCTATTTCGCGCCCGATATCGCCTACCACTACAACAAGGTGATGCGCGGGTTCGACGAGCTGATCAACATCTTCGGTGCCGACCACTCCGGTTACGTCAAGCGGCTTAAGGCCGTCGTCAGTGCGCTGTCCGAGAACCGGGTCAGCCTGGACATCAAGCTGATCCAGCTGGTCAAGCTGTTGAAGGGCGGGCAGATCGTCAAGATGTCCAAGCGAGCGGGGACCTTCGTCACGCTGCGCGACCTGATCGACGAGGTGGGGCCGGATGTCGTCCGTTTTGTCATGCTGACCCGGAAGAACGACGTCGCTCTGGACTTCGACTTCGACAAGGTCACCGAGCAGTCGAAGGACAACCCGGTCTTCTATGTGCAATACGCGAACGCCCGGGTGAACTCGATCCTGCGGAAAGCGCGGGAGACGGGGCTGGATGTCGGCGACGCCACCCTGTCCTCGGCGCAGCTGGCACATCTGGGGCATGAGGCAGAGCTGGAGGTCATCCGCAAGCTGGGCGAATGGCCGAGACTGGTCGAAATCGCCGCCAAGGGACACGAGCCACACCGTGTTGCCTTCTACCTTTACGAACTGGCGTCAGACTTCCACGGGTTGTGGAACAAGGGCAACGATGACGACAGCTTGCGGTTCCTGCAGGGGGATACCGCAATTTCTGTGGCAAAAATCGCCCTTGTGCGGGCCGTGGGCGTTGTTATTTGCGCAGGCCTTGGTATCCTTGGTGTCTCCCCGGTCGAGGAAATGCGCTGAGACCAACGGCGCCCGTCCGGGCTTGAGGCGTGAATGTGAGGGACGGATCAACCGCCCCGCAAACAGGGGCGGCAGATGGCGGACGCGGATTATGACTTCGGCGGCGGCTTTTCACCTGAAAGCCAGACGTCACGCCTTGGGGAAAAGGAAACGCGGGCGGCGGCCAAGCTGCAGCGGACCTTCAACATCGTCGGAGCGGTTGCCTCGCTTGCGCTGGTCGTGGGTCTTGGGATCTGGGGATACAGGCTGGCAGTGCGCGATGTGAACGGGGTGCCGGTCATCAAGGCGATGGAGGGACCGATGCGGATCTCGCCGGTCGACCCCGGTGGCGAGATCGCTGACAACAAGGGCCTTGCCGTCAACGACGTGCCCGAGGCCGGGGTCGCCAGGCCGCCTCCGGAAAAGCTGGTGCTGGCACCCAGACCAATGGAACTGGCCCCGGAAGATGCCTCGGGTCTGGCCGGGTCGGCGCAACCGGGACTGTCCGAGGTGTCGGCACCGACCGATCAACTGACAGCGGATGCTGATCTGGCATTGGCGGCGGCCCCCGTTGTCGAAAGTGCCGTTCCGACCGAAGTTGCGGTCGATGCAGCCCTTGCCGAGGCGCTGGGCGAAGTCGCCGAGGACATCCCGGTCGAACCCGGAGTCGCGCTGGCCCCGGATCCGACGCTGGAAGATGCGCCGGACGGTGCGATCCTAGCCTCGATCCGGCCCCGGGCGCGCCCGGGCACGCAGGCGGACGGGCTGACGGACGGGCTGACGGACGGGCCGGCCGAGGTGGCGACGGACGGGCAGGCGCCGATGCTGATGGACGGGCAGGCGGAAGCCCCGGCCCCGGCGGAAATGACCGCTATGCCTGCCCCGAACGAGGTCGACCCCGCGACGCTGACCTCTGGCACGCGGCTGGTGCAGTTCGGCACCTTCGACACGGCGGAAGAGGCCCGTGCGGCCTGGAGCGTGCTGCAGGGCAGGTTTGGCGAGCTGATGGCCGAAAAGGCCATGGTGGTGCAGCCGGCCGAAAGTGGCGGCCGGGCCTTTTACCGGTTGCGCGCGTATGGCTTCGAGGGCGAGGACGACGCGCGCCGGTTCTGTTCGGCCTTCGTGGCGCAGGATGCGACCTGCATTCCGGTGCTGCACAAATGACCGTCGGAACCGGGGCGACCATCTTCGGCTGCGCCGGACCAAAGCTTTTGCCGCAGGAGCGCGCCTTCTACCGCGAGGCCGACCCCTTCGGCTTCATCCTGTTTGCCCGGAACATCGAGACTCCCGACCAGCTGCGCCGCCTGACCGCCGATCTGCGCGCGGCGGTGGGGCGCGATGCGTCGATCCTGGTCGATCAGGAGGGGGGCCGGGTGCAGCGCCTGCGGGCGCCGCACTGGCGGGACTGGACGCCGCCGCTGGACACGGTGGACGGGGCAGGGTCGATCGAGGCGGCCGAGCGGATCATGCGGGCCCGCGCCATGGTGATCGCGACGGAACTGGCGGACGTGGGGATCGACGCAAACTGCATCCCGACGCTGGACGTTGTGCGCCCCGAGACGCATCCCTTTCTGATGAACCGCTGCTATGGCCGCGACCCGGACGTGGTCGCGCGGATCGGCCGGGCGGTTGCGGACGGGCTGCTGGCGGGGGGTGTCCTGCCGGTGATGAAGCACATGCCGGGGCACGGGTTGTCCCATGTCGACACGCACCACGACCTGCCCAGGGTGGATGCGCCGCTTGACGATCTGCAAGCGATTGATTTTGCGCCGTTCAAGGCGCTGGCGGACCTTCCGATGGCGATGACGGCGCATCTGGTCTTTGCCGCGCTTGATGCCGAACGCCCTGCGACCCAATCGGCGGTGATGATCCGGATCATCCGCGAGGAGATCGGGTTCGGCGGCCTTCTGATGTCGGATGACCTGAACATGCAGGCGCTGGCCGGGACGCTGGCGGACCGCACGGCGCGGACGATTGCGGCGGGCGTGGACCTGGCGCTTCACTGCAAGGGCGACATGGCGGAGATGATTGAGGTCGCGGGTGCGGCGGGGGAAATGGGCCCGGCGGCGCGGGCGCGCGCCGAGGCGGCGGTTGCAGCGCGGCGGGCGGCGACGGTCGATGTGACGGCGGCCCTGGCGGAACTGGCGGATGGCTGAGGACGACTGGGACCAGCCCGAACGCACGACGCCCGAGGACCGTCTGGCCGCCGAGGCACTGATCGTCGATGTCGACGGTTTCGAGGGGCCGCTGGACCTTCTCCTGACGCTGAGCCGCACGCAGAAGGTGGACCTGCGCAAGATCTCGGTCCTGAAGCTGGCCGAGCAGTATCTGGGCTTTGTCGAACAGGCGCGATCCCTGCGGATCGAGCTGGCGGCGGATTACCTGGTGATGGCGGCATGGCTCGCGTTCCTGAAGTCGCGGCTTCTGCTCCCGCCGGAACCTGGGGAGGAGGGACCGTCGGCCGAGGATCTGGCGGCGCATCTTGCGTTCCAGCTAGAGAGGTTGCAGGCGATGCGCGACGCGGCGGCGCGGCTGATGGGGCGCGACCAGCTGGGCCGCGATTTCTTTGCGCGGGGGGTGCCGGAAGACCTGACGCACCAGCGCCAGGTGAAATGGACGGCGACGCTTCTGGACCTGATGCGCGCCTATGCGCAGATCCGGACGAAGGACGAGTTCCGGCCCTTCGTGCTGGACCGCGAGAATGTCTACACGATGGAGCAGGCGCTGGACCGGTTGCGGGGTCTGATCGGCTTTGCGGGCGACTGGGCAACGCTGGTCAGCTTCCTGCCAGGTGGCTGGGATGGCAGCCCCATGGCGCGGAGGTCGGTGCTGGCCTCGCATTTCGCGGCCGTGCTGGAACTGGCCAAGCGCGGGCAGGTGGTGTTGCGGCAGGGCGAGACGTTTGCGCCCATTGAGCTGCGCGTGAAGGAACGGTGATGGCCGGCGACCCCACGAGCGAAGAAAGCCTCTTTGACGCGCCGCCGATGGGCGAACAGGAGCGGATGGTCGAGGCGATCCTGTTCGCAAGCGCGGAGCCGGTGACGCTGGCGGAGCTTGAGGCGCGGATGCCGCATGGCGCGGACCCGGCCGAGGCGCTGGTGTATCTGCGCCGCAGGTATGAGGGGCGCGGAGTGAACCTGGTCAAGGTCGGCGACGCCTATGCCTTCCGCACCGCGCCGGACCTTGGCTTCCTGATGCGGCGCGAGACGGTCGAGACGCGCAAGCTGTCGCGTGCGGCGATCGAGACGCTGGCGATCGTGGCCTATCACCAGCCGGTGACGCGGGCGGAAATCGAGGAAATCCGCGGGGTTGCGGTCAGCCGGGGGACGGTCGACCAGCTTCTGGAGCTGGACTGGATCCGGCTCGGGCGGCGGCGGATGACGCCGGGGCGCCCGGTGACCTTCGTGGTGACGGAAGCCTTCCTTGACCATTTCGGGCTCGAATCCGCCCGCGACCTGCCGGGGCTGAAAGAGCTGCGGGCGGCGGGGTTGCTGGACAACCGGCCGGCTCCGGGGCAGGCTGGGGCGGCGGACGACGACGACGAGGCGACAACCGGTCAAAGCGAGTTGTTCGAGGATTGAGGGAGGTCGGAATGGACCTGAACGGGCTTTTCAACATGCTGACCCGGATGTTCATCCGCAGCGCCGTGGACGTGGGCGTCGACTATGCCGCGCGGAAAGGCAAGCCCGAGGCGGAGATGACGCCGGAGGAAAAGGCACAGGCCGCGCGCGCGCGGGACCTCGCGGCCCGGGCCAAGGAGGTTCAGAAGGTCACTCGGCGGCTTTGGCGCTAAACCCGCAAGGCTGGTCGAGGCCAAGCGCGGCCAATGTGTCGGACAGGGTGCCGGGCAGAACCAGCCCGGGCTGCATGTAAAGCCCGCTGGCCAGGGTGCCGTCGAGCCGGGTCATCCAGGTGACGGTCAGGAACGGGGCGGGTGGTTCGCGCGATCCCGTCGGATCAATCGAGCGAAGTTCGCCGCCAAGCAGGGCCTGAAGGCTGTTGGACAGGGCGTCGACCTCGGCCTGCGAAGCCCGCCAGCGCATCGGTTCGGGGCCCGGCAGACCGGAACCCCTGACCTGGGCCAGACTGATCCAGCCATCCGACAGGGCGAAGGTGCAGGAGATCACATGATCGGGTGACGCATCGGGCCAGACCTCGAAGGTGAGGCGATTGGCAAAACCCGGCGAGGCTGCAAGGACGGCAGCAGCGCAGAAAACCAGTCCGCTGGACCAACTTGCCGACATCGACTCCCTCACGGGTGTCTGGGCCATGGCAGGCAGTATAGCACGGAGTTGCGGTCAGGCCGACCGGAACTGCTTGGCGAGTTTCAGTCCCTGGCCCTGATAGTTCGACGCGATGCCCGCGCCGTAAAGCGTCTCGGGGCGTTCCGACATCCGTTCATAGACCAGGCGACCGACGACCTGGCCGTGTTCGAGGACGAAGGGGGCCTCGTGGCAGCGCACCTCAAGCACACCCCGTGATCCGGCACCCCCGGCAATGGCATGACCGAAGCCCGGGTCGAAAAACCCGGCATAATGGACGCGGAATTCGCCCACCATGGCCAGATAGGGCGCCATTTCGGCGGCGTAGTCGGGCGGGATCGTCACGGCCTCGCGGCTGACAAGGATGTAGAAGGCCCCGGGGTCGAGGATGATGCGGCCGTCGGTGGTGTGAAGCTCTTCCCAGAAGTCGGACGCCGGATAGTGACCGATCTTGTCGAGATCGACGACGCCGGTATGCGGCTTGGCGCGGTAGCCGACCAGCGTGCCAGTGGCAGGCTTGAGGTCGACGGAGAAGCCGAGGCCTTCCGAGATGACCGCGTCACCCGACACCAACGGTTCGACGGTATGCAGCGCGGTCAGTTCTGCGTCGGTGAGGACCGCCTGACCCTGGCGAAAGCGGATCTGGTTCAGCCGCTGGCCTTCGCGGACAAGCACGGAAAAGCTGCGCGGGCAGACCTCGGCGTAAAGCGGCCCGGTGTAACCTTCTGGAATCCTGTCAAATTCAGTGCCACCATCGGTGATCGTCCGGGTCAGAAGGTCCAGCCTGCCGGACGAGCTTTTGGCGTTGGCAACGGCGGTGATGCCAGAGGGCAGGACGAGCCGTTCGGCCAGCGGAATGACATAGACGCAGTTCTTTTCCAGCACCGCGCCGTCGGCAAGGTTGACCTTGTGCATGGTGAATTCGTCCAGTCGCGCCTGCACCGTGCGACCGTGCCCGGCCAGAAACGAGGCGCGGACCCGATAGGCCACCGGGCCAAGGCGCAGATCGAGGCTGGCGGGCTGCAACTGGTCATCGCGGATTTCAGGGGATGCAGCCAGAGCGCCGCTGGAAATCAGTCGGCGCAGCGCCTGTGCGGGCAACACTCCGGAAGTCATGGCGTCCCCCCCACCCCGATAGCCTGCACGGCCAGATGTAAAACCGCCCGCGCTGCCGGGTGGCAGGCGGGCGGGTTTTCGATGGTCGGGCCGGAGAGATTCGAACTCTCGACCTCCCGCCCCCCAGACGGACGCGCTAACCAGGCTGCGCTACGGCCCGACACGGGGCGATACATACCGGTATTCCGGGCCGGTGCAAGCGGGAAAGCGCAGGGGCGAGTCAGTCGATGCCACCCTCGGCCCGGGAGGCAAGCCGGGCCCGCAAGGCGCGCAGCCTTGGCACGATTCCGGCAAGTTCGCGCCGCCGGGCCTGCAGCGACCCGCGCGGCAATGTTCTGATCAGGCTGGCAAAAGTCACGTCATCGCGGAGCGTCGGCTTGAGCCGCGCGGTGGGGGCGGGGGCAGGAGTCGCGGCGTGAGTCGCGGCATGAGTCGGGGCGGGAGCAAAGGCGGGTGGCGGATCAAAGAGCGGCAGGCTGCTTTGGGCAGGCCGCATTTGCGGCGGAGGAGCGACCGGGCTTGCGGCGACGGGTGCAGGCTCGTCCTCGATGTCATCCACGGCGATGAACCCGGCTTCGACATCACGGTCGTCGTCCGTAGCCAGCCCCACGGCAGCCGCTCCGATCGCCAGATCGTCAAGGCTGACGCTGTCGTCGGTCAGCCCGGCCACCTGCCGCACTCCGTGCTCGCGCAGGATCTTCTGCACGCCGCGGATCGTCATCCCCTCGTCATGCAGCAGGCGCTTGATTCCGGCCAGAAGTGCCACATCCGTCGGGCGGTAATACCGCCGTCCGCCGGCGCGCTTGACCGGTTTGATCTGCGGAAACCGGCTTTCCCAGAACCGCAGCACATGCGCGGGCGTGTCCAGAAATTCGGCGACTTCGCTGATGGTGCGGAAGGCGTCGGGCGACTTGTCCATCCGCTGTCCTTCTTAACGCTTCTTCCCGGCGGCCACGCGATCCTTCATCAGGTGCGAAGGGCGGAAGGTCAGCACGCGGCGGGGCGAGATCGGAACCTCTTCGCCGGTCTTCGGGTTGCGGCCCACGCGGGCGGTCTTGGCACGGACCGAGAAGGTGCCGAAGGAAGAGATCTTCACCGTCTCGCCCGTGGCCAGCGCATCCGACATGTGCTGCAGCACGGCTTCGACGAGATTGGCAGATTCGTTCCGGCTGAGGCCCACCTCGCGAAACACGGCTTCGCTGAGGTCCATCCGGGTCAGGGTCTTCTCGCTCATCTCGTCCCCCCATGAGCATCTTTTGCCGTGAGGATGGGCCGGATGGATTTACGAGTCAATATCAAGCACTTGGGAAGCGGCGTTAAAGGCACTTACCAGCGCAGGACGACGGACCCCCAGGCCAGGCCGCCGCCGATGGCCTCGGTCACGATCAGGTCGCCCGGCTTGACCTGGCCGCGCGCCTTGCCGACCGACAGGGCAAGCGGGATCGAGGCGGCCGAGGTGTTGCCGTGGTCCTGCACGGTCACGACGACGCGGTCCATCGGGACCTGCATCCGTTTCGCGGTGCCCTCGATGATGCGGATATTGGCCTGATGCGGCACGATCCAGTCGACATCGTCGGGGGTCAGGCCCGCCTTGTCCAAGGCGGTGTGTGCGGTTTCGGCAAGTTTTTCAATGGCATGGCGGAAGACTTCCTTGCCTTCCATCACCAGATGCCCGGTGGTGCCGGTCGAGGTGCCGCCATCGACGTAAAGGATGTCCTTGTAGCGTCCGTCCGAGTTCAGGTCGGTCGACAGGATGCCGCGGTCGGCACTGGTGCCCTGACCTTCGGTCGCTTCCAGCACGACCGCGCCCGCACCGTCACCGAAAAGGACGCAGGTGCCACGGTCCTTCCAGTTCATCAACCGGCTGAAGGTTTCGGCCCCGATCACCAGCACGCGGGTGGCCTGACCGGACAGGATCAGGGCATTCGCGTTGGCCAGAGCGTAAACGAATCCGGCGCAGACGGCCTGGATGTCGAAGGCGAAGCCCCTGGTCATCCCGAGCGCGCTTTGCACCATGGTGGCGACCGAAGGGAAGGTCAGGTCAGGGGTGGAGGTGGCGACGATGATCGTGTCGATCTGGTCGGCAGCAATTCCGGCGTCTTCGAGCGCGGCTTTCGCGGCCCGGGTGGCAAGGTCGCTGGTGGTCTGGCCATCGGCGGCGAAATGGCGACGCTCGATCCCGGAACGCGAGCGGATCCATTCGTCCGAAGTGTCGACGATGGCCTCAAATTCGGCGTTGGGGACGATACGGTCGGGCAGATAGTGCCCGACGCCCCTGACTGCGGCGCGTATCGTCATTCTGTCGGATTGCCTCCGGTCCCGGCCTGGTCGGCCTTCATTCGGGCGGCATCCTGCCCCGCAGCTTCGGCGGATGCAACCCGCGCTGCAAGGCGTTCCAGGAAACGGACTTGTGCCAGTTGGTAGGCAAGGCCGATGGCCGCCGCGACCCCGGTTGCGTCAGCCGAGCCGTGCGACTTGACCACGGTGCCGTTCAGTCCGAGGAAGACGCCACCGTTCACCCGACGCGGATCGATCCGGCGTTGCAGGCGCTTCAGCGAGTTGAGCGCGAGAAGGGCGGCGAACTTCGACAAGAGGCCCGCCCCGAACGCCTCGCGCAGGAAATCGGCGATAAGCTTCGCGGTGCCCTCGCCGGTCTTCAGCGCCACATTGCCGGTGAAGCCGTCGGTCACGATCACATCGACGCGCGCCGAGGGCAGGTCGCCGCCTTCGACGAAGCCCACATAGTCGAAGTCGCTGACGGCAGCGACGGCGGGCATGCGGTCATGCGCCTCTTTCAACTCGGCCCGGCCTTTGTGTTCCTCGGTGCCGACATTGAGGATACCGATGCGGGGACGGGTCAGATTCAGTCCGTTGCGGGCGTAGGAAGCGCCCATCACGGCGAATTGCAGCAGGTCGTCGGCTTCGGCCTTCACGTCGGCGCCGACATCCAGCATCAGGTTGAACCCGCCGGGATTGCGCGAGGGCCAGAGGCAGGCGATGGCCGGGCGATTCACGCCGGGCAGCTTGCGCAGCCGCAGCATCGACACCGCCATAAGGGCGCCCGTGTTGCCGCAGGACACCGCAGCCGCCGCCTCGCCGTCCTTTACCGCGTCGATGGTCGACCACATCGAGGTGCCTTGCCCGTGGCGCATCACCTGGGCGGGTTTGTCGTCCATCGTCACGACCCGTTCGGCGTGGCGCAGGGTGACACGGGACCCAAGTTCGGGGTGGCGGGCAAGAAGGGGACGCAGCAAAGCCTCGTCGCCGTGGACGATCACGTCCAGCCGGGGATACTGGGCAATGGAATCGATCAGGCCGGCAACGACGGCTGCCGGCCCGCGATCGCCACCCATGGCGTCAACTGAAATGACAACACGCTCGGTGCCCGGGGCAGACGCAGACTCTGGTCCGAGTGCCATCGGGACGGGCGCGCGATGCGCGGCTTACGCCGCGTCTTCGTCCACGTCGACTTCCCGCGCCAGCGCGACGACTTCGCGCGAATCGTAGTGGCCGCACGCGCTGCACACATGGTGCGGACGCTTCAGCTCGCCACAGTTCGGGCAGTCGTTCGGGTTTGCGGCGACCAGTGCGTCATGCGCGCGGCGCATGTTGCGGCGGGATTTCGTTGTGCGGTTCTGCGGGACAGCCATGTCTCAACCTCGGGCAGTGGGGACATGCGCCCCGGATTTCCTTTGCTCAACAGCCCCGCGCACGCCCCTTGAGGCAATACTTTTCGGATGCTGTTTCACAGCTTGAATGAGGCGCGGAACATACTCGGATTCCGGGGCGGCGCAAGCCCCTTTTCGCAGGTGCAACACGAGCATGCGCGGGTCTTCACTCGCCAGTTTCCGACCCGGGTTTTCCCTTCTGTGCAAGTTGTGCCGCTAGGCCCTGAAGGCCCGAGAAGGGCTTGAGGTCGGCATCGGACAGGGGCGTCACGCCTTCGGCCGCATGGACTGCCTGGCCAAGCTCTGCCCCCGGCGCCCGGGGATAAAGCGGAAGCGCCAGGGCCAGCGCCTCGGCGGCCACCTCGGCAAGGTCGATCTCGTCGGGCATCGGATCGACGCTGTCATCTTCGGGCATCTCGACCTCTTCGCCCTCGGGCACCGTCAGCCCCGCGACATAGCGACGGCGGACGACCTCGGTGACGGTTGCGGGAACCGGGACCAGGGTCAGGCTGCAGGGCTGGTCGGCGCGGGCGGTCAGCGTAGCGTCAAGCATGAGTTCGTCCCGTCCGACCGGCCTGAATTCACCGGTCAGATCCAGCGCGTAAAGCGCAAGAAGGCCAAGGTCGGCAGCCAGCCGGGCGCGTTCGTCCGCGTCAGGGCGGTAGCTGAAGCGTGTCGGTTTGCGCGGGCTGAGACCGCCAGTGCGGAACCGGGAGGGACGCGGCGTGGCTGGATCGGACATCGGAGAGGCTTTCACGGGCAGGGCCGGACCTTGGCGGTGCGGCGTTCCATTCTTGAACAAGGGGCACTTAGTCTGTTATCCCGAATGCCAAGGGTTTTGAAGAACCCGCGTCGGCATACGGCGTTGCAACGGGCATGAGGGCAGGCATGGCAGATTTCCGGTTGGCGCGGTCGGTCCTTGCGGCCTGTCGCCGTGCGCGCGCGCAGGGGCTTGTCCTGATCCTTGCGGCCACGGTTGCGGCCTGTTCGGCGGTCTATCGCAACCATGGCTACGTTCCCACGGACGAGGATCTTGCGCTGGTCGAGGTCGGCAAGGACACGCGCGAGACGGTGGGCCAGAAGATCGGACGCCCGTCGACCTCGGGCCTTCTGAACGATGTGGGCTGGTTCTATGTGCAGAGCCGCTACAAGCTTGTCGGCCCGCGCGAGCCGAAGGAGATCGACCGGCAGGTGCTTGCCGTCACCTTCACCGAAGCGGGCGTGGTCGACAACATCGCGCGCTATGGCCTGGAGGACGGCAAGGTCGTGGAGATCTCGCGCCGGGTGACCGAGCCGAACGTCAAGGGCCTCTCGGTCATCCAGCAGATCCTGGGCAGCTTTGGCCGGTTGCAGGCCGGGGACCTTCTGGCAGACTAGTCCTTCGGATCGAAGGTCAGGGCCACGCCGTTGATGCAGTAGCGCAGGCCGGTCGGCTTCGGGCCGTCCGGGAAGACGTGGCCAAGATGCGCGTCGCAGCGGGCGCAGTGAACCTCGGTCCGGCGCATGAACCAGGTGTTGTCGGACTGCTCGCCCACCATTTCGGGGTCGAGCGGCGCGTAGAACGAGGGCCAGCCGGTGCCAGAGTCGAACTTCGTCGCCTGATCGAACAGCGGCGCATCGCAGCAAATGCAGCGGAAGGTGCCCGGCTGTTTGGGAAAGTCGTCATGGGTGAAGGCGCGTTCCGTGCCATGCTTTCGCGTGACCTTGTAGGCGAGGTCCGAAAGCTGCGATTGCCATTCGGTGTCGGATTTGACGATCTTGTCCATGGTCGGGTCTCCTTTGCGGTGTAATCTAGGGGCTCGGATGCGAGGGGGAAAGGGCGTGGAGCCACTTCAGCGGGGCAGGTTGGTGGCGCGGCTGGCGGATGGCCGGGCGGATGCAGCGCAGCTGCTTGCGTTCCGGCGGGCGGCGTTTCCGCGTCACGCAGGGGCCGAGCATGACGCGCAGGACGAGATGTCCCAGCATGTGATCGTCGAGCGCGACGGAGACATGCTGGCCTATTTCCGGGTGATGCTGTTCGGCTGGGGGGCGGGGCTGGCGCAGGGCTATGCGGCGCGGTTCTACGATGTGGGGCCGTTGTCGGGCTATGCGAGGCCGATTGCCGAGATGGGGCGGTTCTGCGTGGCAGCGGGTGGGGTGCATCCCGATGTGCTGCGGCTGGCCTGGGGGGCGATGACGCGGATCGTGGATGAGGGGCAGGCGGGGCTGCTGGTCGGGTGTTCCAGCTTTCGGGGGGCCGGATGGGAGGCGCACCGGGCGGGGCTTGCCTTGCTGGCGGCGGAGTTCGTGGGACCGGCAGAGCATTTGCCGGGCCGGAAGGCTGTGGAGGTGGTGGATTTTCCCCGGCTGGCCGAACCGGTGGGGGACCGGCGGGCGTCGCTGTCCGGGCTGCCGCCGTTGCTGCGGACCTATCTCGGGATGGGGGGCTGGGTGTCGGATCACGCGGTGGTGGACCGGGAACTGGATACGCTGCATGTCTTCACCTGCGTCGAGGTCGACAAGGTTCCGGCCGCAAGGGCCGCGAGGTTGCGGGCGGTCGCGAGGTAGGTGTCCACGGTGGACAAAGTCGAAGATACGCTTTATTTCAATGGCTTGCTGTTTTCCGTTAAGGTGGTGTTAAGGGGTTTCATTCACTCGGAATTTCACTGCCGAAGACGGCCTTGAATTCTGCCGCCGACGCATAGGCCTCGGCTTCGACGGCCAGGTGGTCGCGGACATAGCGTCGCGCGAAGCCGAACACGCCCCAGCGACGGATCTGTTCGACGTGCTTCACCTCATGCACCCAAAGGACAGCGTTGTTCGCCGCGTCTGCTGCGTCGGCGAAGGTGATGGTGTCGATGGTGGTGACCGCCGTCGCGTCACTGAGGCGAAGCGCGTAGGACTGCACGGTCGCGTCCTCGGTCGCGCCGACACGGTATTCGATGCCGCGAAGGAGTTCGGCGGGATACCAGGCGAGGAGCGCCTGACGAATCTGCGGGGGTATGGGCCGGGTGCCTTCGGCCCGTGCCGCATCGCGGGAAGTCTGGAGCGCGTCGGCAAGGGCTGCGGCGGCAATGTCGATCCCGGTGTCAAGTGCCGCGCGGCCGTCGAAGGAGCCGCCGAGGAGGCCCTGGGCCTGCGGAGCCGTCACGGGCAGGGCCGCAAGGCAGAGGGCGGCGAGGCGGGTCAGCTTCAACGGGCGCTTCCATTGCGGGGTGATGGGGGAAAAGGTGTCAGGGTCGGGCACCGGATTCAACCGGGGCATGGCCGGGTGACGGAAAGGTGACCGCGCCGACAACGTCGCGCGGGTGCGGGGCGGGTGTTAGACTGAGCGCGTTCCGCGCGAAGACCATTTGTCTCGCGGTCTTGCGTGAAGGCCGCAAGACCGCTCGGCCTATGCCGCCGGCGGGGATATTTGAGGAGGGAAAATCGGCTTCAGGGGGGAATGCCCTCCCAGAGACGGGACGACATTCCAGGTGCCTTGGTCTAAGCCCGGCCCTTCCGCCCGCCGCGACGCCCGCCGGCGGCCTGGCTTGCGGCGGCGGAGGCTTCGGCGAAGGTCATGCCGCCTTCGACGGCTTCCAGCACCTTGGCAAACCTGATCCACTCGCCGCCGTTCGCATCGTGGTTCATCAGGAAGTTGGCGGCGCGGATCGCCTCCATTTCCTGCTGGCGCACCGGGTTCATGATGGCGGAGGTCATGCCAGCCCCGATGGCCATGGGCAGGAAGGCGCCGTTGATGCCGTGGCGGTGGGGCAGGCCGAAGGAGATGTTGGACGCGCCGCAGGTGGTGTTGACGCCCAGTTCCTCGCGCAGGCGGCGGACGAGGGCGAAGACCTGCTGGCCCGCGCTGCCCATGGCACCCACCGGCATCACCAGCGGGTCGACGACGATGTCATGCGCCGGGATGCCGAAATCGGCGGCGCGTTCGACGATCTTCTTGGCGACGGCGAAGCGGACGTCGGGGTTTTCGGAAATGCCGGTGTCGTCGTTGGAAATAGCCACGACCGGCACGTTGTACTTCTTGACCAGCGGCAGGACGAGTTCCAGGCGATGTTCTTCCCCGGTGACCGAGTTCAGGAGCGGGCGGCCTTCGCAGGCCATCAGGCCGGATTCCAGCGCGCCGGGAACCGAGCTGTCGATGCACAAGGGCACGTCGACGGTCTGCTGGATGATCTCGATCAGCGCCTTCATCAGCGGCGGTTCGACGAAGTTGTTGTCCGCATAGCGCGGGTCGGTGGCCATCTTGTTGGTGAAGACGGCACCCGAGTTCACGTCCAGCACCGTGGCACCGCAGGCGACCTGTTCGAGAGCGTCCTTGATGACGGTCTCGAAGTTCCCGGCTTCCAGTTCCGCCGCCAGCTTCTTGCGGCCGGTGGGGTTGATGCGTTCGCCGATCACGCAGAAGGGCTCGTCAAAGCCGATGATCACGGTTTTCGTTTTGGATTCAACGACAGTGCGAGTCATTCTTAAACCTGTTTCTCAAGCGGTTGCGGCGGCCGGAACGCCCGAGGCGCCGCCGTTTTCGGTGACCCACTGGGCATTGGTCTTGATGCCGCCCAAGGGGAAGAAATGGACCTGTTCGATGCCGAAACCCGGGGTCGCGGCCTTGTGGGCGGCGAGGCCTTCAAGCACTTCGGTCGGCTCGTAGGGCAGAAGGAGCTTGGTCACGTCCATCGCGCGCTTTTGCAGCACGCGGAGCGAAGGGCCGACCCCGCAGGCGATGGCGAACTTGATCAGGGTTTGCAGCTTTGCGGGACCGGCGATGCCGATATGGATTGGCAGCTTGATGCCTTCGGCAGCCAAGCGGTTTGCCCAGGCGATCACGGGGTCGGATTCAAAGCAGAACTGGGTGGCGATGGCCATGTCGGCATCGGAACGGTCGGCGAAGGACTGTTTCCATTTCAGTGCCTGAAGGACGATGGCATCGCCACCGTCCTTGTCGATATCCTTGTTACCTTCCGGGTGGCCCGCGACGTGGAGGCGCTTGAAGCCGTCGAACAGGCCGGTCTCGATCATCTGCATGGACGAGTCGAAGTCGCCCGCCGGGGTGTTGACGCCGCCGCCAAGGAGGAGCGCCTGTTTCACGTTCGCCTCACCCTGGTAGCGGGCGATCCAGTCGGCGAGCGTTGCGCGGTCGGGGATGATGCGGGCCGGGAAATGCGGCATCACCTCGAAGCCTTCGCCGTTGATGCGGCGGGCCGTGGCGACCATGTCCTCGATCGGCGTGCCTTCGATATGGGCGATGTAGACCCGGGTGCCCAAGGGCAGGATGTCGCGGAAGCTTTCGACTTTCTCTGCGGTGCGGGGCATCACCTCGATGGAGTAGCCCTTGAGGAAAGCCTCAAGCGGTTGTGCGGCGGCGGCTTCTTCTTTGCGGCGGAAGTTGAACAGGGCCATCACGGTCTCCTTGAGGGTCGGGGGCAGGGTCATCGCAGGATCAGGCCTTGGCCCAGCCATCCGCGTCGATCAGGGTTTTCAGTCTTGCGGTGTCGAATTCGGCTTCCAGCCGGGCGGCATAGTCGGCGGCGACGGCATCCGGCTCGCCCTCGATGTCGGCCACCTGAGCCTTGCGCCATTCGGCGAGGTAGCTGTCGGTATCGCGCGCGCCGACCTTCATGGCGCAGCGGTCGATGGCCTGTTCAAAACGCTCGGTCAGCTGGACCTTCGATCCGCGACGGCCTTTGCCGACGATGACTTGGGCCGGAATATCGCGCCAGTAGACGACGGTAACTTCGGCCATGATCCTGTGATTCCCCTGAGCCTGCGTGACCCTTTGATAGTCGCCCACTCCCGACAGCCGGTGTCGGTTTTCGACATGGCAAGGGTCGGATACGACGCCCGGCGCAGGCTCGGGCATGGCGCAAACTATCGGACTGGCCGGGCGGGAGCCAGACAGGACAGGATGAGAAATCCTCATCATGAGGATGAAGGGCTTTGAAATGGCGGCGGGCTACCAGCGGACGTTCATTCCGACCTGCACCCGACCGAAGATTACGTCGGTCTCGCCGGTGGGCAGGTAGTCAGGCAGGGGAAGGGTGCCGAGATCGACGCGGTCGTAGGACAGGGCAAGGCTGAGGCCGTCGCCGACGAGCTGCTCGACGCCGACGCCCAGGGTCCAGCCGGTCATCGCGGTGTCGGCGATAACCTGCAGGCCGAAGGTGTTCGTCGCGGTGACGTTGGCACGGGCCGTGCCGCCGGTGGCAAAGAAACGGGTCTGTCCGGCTGCGAAGCCGATGCTTCCGGTGAGGGTCAGGACGTCGGACGCCTGGGTCCCGCAACCGGCACAGTTGATGAACAGCCCATCGCCAGGCTCGGCGGCATAGCGGCCGCTTCCGTAGGAAATCTGTGCGCCGTAGGTCAGTTTGCCCTTTTGCCAGTCGCGGCCGAGCGAGAGAACCATGGCTGAGCCTTCCCAGGGGTCGGGCTCCAGTTCCAGGCCGTCGGACGCCCGACGCCAGAAGTTGCCTTCTCTCGGGGTGGCGAGGGCAAAACCGAAAGAAAGGCCGCTCCAGTCCACCTCGGCTGGAGGCGCAGCCTCCTGGGCGAAGGCCGGAAGGCAAAGGAATGTCGTCAGCAGACAAGCTGCCGGGATGCTCGGACGGATAGCCATGACTGCCTCGCTTCTTTTTTTGAAAAGGTAGGGCCGTGGCGGGTCCGGCGTCAACGAAAGCGTGGCAGGTGATTCGGGTCAGGCTGCCGGAACAGGCAGATTTGCAACAGGACCGGGGCGCGCGAAGCGCGCTTGCGCGGGCGCAGGAAGCCCATTACCCTGACCCCAACCACAGATGGAGGGCGGTCATGACGCCCGAGCGTCCCCGTAGGGCGGACGCTACTGACGCGCAGGTCGAGACGGTGCCCACTGTTTCCCGCGCTGATGAGCCGTCAGCCCTGCCAGAGCCCGGGTCGGCCCCGCTGTATGCGGCGCTGGACCTTGGAACGAACAGTTGCCGGATGCTGATTGCCCAGCCCCTGGGCAGTCAGTTCACGATCGTCGACAGCTTTTCCAAATCGGTGCAGCTGGGCGTCGGGCTGGAGGCCTCGGGGCGATTGTCGCGCTCCTCGATGGGGCGGACGATCCAGGCCCTGCGGATCTGCGAGAAGAAGATCGAAAAGCACGGGGTCCGGCGCATGCGGCTGGTGGCGACGGAAGCCTGCCGTCGGGCGCGCAACGCCAGGGATTTCATCCGGCAGGTGCGCCGCGAGACCGGGCTGGCGCTGGAAATCATCGCGCCCGAGGAAGAGGCGCGGCTGGCGGTGATTTCCTGCGCGCCGCTGGTCAATGCCTCGACCGAGCAGCTTCTGGTGGTGGACATCGGCGGCGGCTCGACGGAGCTGGTCTGGATCGACCTGTCCGCCGTGGCCCCTGTGGACCGGGCCCGCGCCATCATGCGGCTGCACATGGGGTTCAATGCGCAGGGCGAAGGCGCGGTGGCGCGGGTGGTGGACTGGATTTCGGTTCCGCTGGGGGTGGCGACGCTGAAGGACCAGTTCATCGATGTAGATGACGATGCGGCGCGCTTTGCGCTGATGAGCTGGTTCTTCGAGGAGAACCTGGCGAAGTTCAGCCCCTACAATGCGACGAACCCGCGCGAAGGATTTCAGATCATCGGCACCAGCGGCACGGTGACGACGGTGGCCGCCAGTTTCCTGAACCTGAAACGCTATGACCGCACCAAGGTCGATGGCCTGCAGATGACCAGCGACCAGATCGACCTGGTGATCCGGGAATATCTGGCGCTGGGGCCGGAGGGGCGGCGGACCGACCCCAGGATCGGGCGCGACCGGCATGCGCTGATCATGTCGGGGGCGGCGATCCTGCAGGCCCTGATGCGGATCTGGCCCACGGACCGCTTGTCGGTGGCCGACAGGGGGCTTAGGGAGGGACTTCTTTACGCGCAGATGAGCGTGGACGGCGTGCTGGAAGACGGACCCTATACATGACCGAGAAGCCGAATTCGGGGCGCGGGCAGCGCGAGCTGCGGGTGCGCGTGAAAACCGCGAAGGGGCGGAAGCTGTCGTCGACGCTGTGGCTGGAGCGGCAGCTGAATGACCCCTATGTCATCCGCGCGCGCAAAGAGGGCTATCGGGGCCGGGCGGCCTACAAGATCCTGGAACTGGATGACAAGTACGGGTTCCTGAAACCCGGCGCCCGCGTCGTCGACCTTGGTTGCGCGCCGGGGGGCTGGTGCCAGGTGGCGGCGCTGCGGGTCAATGCGCTGGGACAGAACCCGAAAAAGCCCGTCGGCTATGTGCTGGGCGTCGACCTGCAAGAGGTCGAGGCGATCTCGGGTGCGGAAATCCATCAGCTGGATTTTCTGGAGGACGGGGCGGAAGACAAGGTCAAGGGCTGGCTGGGTGGCCGGGCCGATGTGGTGATGTCGGACATGGCGGCGGCGGCCAGCGGACACAAGGGCACGGATCACCTGCGGATCGTCGCCCTGATCGAAGCGGCGCTGGCCTTTGCCTTCGACGTGCTGGAGGATGGCGGGACATTCGTTGCGAAAGTTCTGGCCGGGGGCGCCGAGACCGAGATGCAGACGCTGTTGAAAAAGAATTTCAAGAAGGTCGCAAACGTCAAGCCGCCGGCCAGTCGGGCCGACAGTTCCGAGAAATTCGTCGTGGCGATGGGATTCCGGGGCCGTCAGGTTGAAGGCGGCCAGGGGCAGGGCGATCCGCACGACCCCGAGGCCGGACCTCTGGGCTGAGCGCGCCGCATTTCCCGGGCTACCAATGAAAAAGGCGCCCGAAGGCGCCATTTTTCCGGTGCTGAAGTCGCGATCAGCCGCCCCAGCTGCGCACCGGGCCGCTATCCATGTGGACGAAGTTCGAGCGCGAATACTTGCCGACCCCGCCCGAAGCGCAGGCGGCGGCGGCCTTGGCCATCTGCCCGACCGAGCGGGAAGACAACCGCAGATCGGCGGCTTGCCCCTTCATGTGAAGCGAGTTCCGGGCCACGCCGCGCGACTTGGAGCGCAGCATCGCATTGGTCTGCGGCGAGCGATAACCCGACAGCAGCATGTAGGGCTCGCTCACGTCCATCAGACGATGGGAGGCAGCCATGATGTCGATCGCGCGCATGTCGATTCCAACGGCGTCATCGGTCCGCCAGTCACGCATGAAGTAATTGATTTCCTTGACGACTTCCGGAATGTATTCGCCTTCGATCCAGTAGATCGTATCGACTGCCTCGCCCGTGCGTCCGGAATACATGCGGATCCTGCGGATGTCGCCGGCCCCCTTGAGCATGCTGAAGGCCCGGCTGTAGGTCGGAGCCGCAATCACGGCGGTTGCGGCAAACGCACCAAGAAGGCCGCGCCGAGAGACGCCCAAGAGCCGATTGTCCGTCATTCTAACGTGTGTCCCCGTGCTGTCTTCGACTGCCGTTGCGCGGCATTTGTGCCACTTCTTCCCCAAGTGCAGCGTCGTTATTGCACAAGTCGAATCGAAGCCCAAGCGCCGATTGTCCGCGTGGGGGGAAGCTCAACCTGAATCGGCAAATTTTTGCTTAAGGGCCGCAAATTTCGTCCGGTGTGGTCGATCTGCACCGCTTTGAACAACGACCGGTGCCAAGGGAGCGACAATCCTGCGCGCTGGCGCCCAGTCGTCCGCTTTGGGAATGGACAAGGTTTCCGGCTCGGAGGCAAGTTCTGCAACACGTGTCAAGCCGTTGAGATCGAGGACAGAATGTCCTTCCCCGCTGAGCGGAAGTTGACCCGCCGCACTGGAAACCGGCGAGGAGACGACGGTGAAGCTGAAGCAGACGCTGCCGGTGCATCTGGTCTATTTCACCGCCTGCCCGGACGCGACGGGGCGCATGAGCTATCGCCGCGACATCTATGGGCGGGATGCGGCGCTGTGGGAGGCGTTGCAGGCCGCCGGGGTGGAACTGGTGGGCGTTCAGGGGTAGACCTTCGGCTGACTGAGCCGGGGGACCCATGCGCCATACGATCCGTGACATCGCGAAGGCGCTTGGCGCCGAGGCGGAAGGCGACCTTGACCTGACCGTGGCGGGTGCTGCCGAGCCGGCGGCGGCGGGGCCGGACCAGCTGGCGCTGGCGATGGACCCGCGGTTCGGCGAGGGGATCGGCAAGGGCCGGGCGCGGGCGGCTGTGGTCTGGCCGGGGGCGGACTGGCGCGGCATGGGACTTCGGGCGGCGATCTTCGCCCCACGCGGGCGGCTTGCCATGGCCGGTCTGACCCGGCTGATGGACCCGGGGCCGGATATTGCGGCCGGAGTGCATCCGCTTGCAGCGGTGGACCCGTCGGCCCGGCTGGGCGAAGGGGCCGCCGTTGGCCCCTTCGTGGTGATCGGGGCGGGGGTGGTGATCGGGCCGCGCGCGCGGATCGCAAGCCACGTCTCGATTTCCGGGGGCGCGCGGATCGGGGCCGAAGCGATGATCCTGCAGGGCGCAAGGATCGGCGCGCGCGTCACGATCGGCGACCGGTTCATCTGCCAGCCCGGAGCGGTGATCGGGGCGGACGGGTTCAGTTTCGTCACGCCCGAGAAGTCGGGGGTCGAGGAGATCCGCGAGACATTGGGCAGCCGGGCGGAAATCCGGGAGCAAAGCTGGAACAGAATACATTCGCTTGGGGCCGTAACCATCGGGGATGACGTGGAAATCGGCGCGAATGTCTGCATCGATCGGGGCACGATCCGGGATACGCAGATCGGGTCGGGGACAAAGCTGGATAACCTTGTCCACATCGGCCACAACGTCCAGATCGGACGGGATTGTCTCTTGTGCGGGCAGGTCGGCATCGCGGGTTCGGCGCGGATCGGCGACCGGGTGGTGATGGGCGGGCAATGCGGGGTCAATGACAACATCTTTGTCGGCGACGATGTGATCTGTGGTGGAGCGACGAAGATCTTTACCAACGCTCCCGCAGGCCGGGTGCTTTTGGGCTATCCTGCGGTGAAGATGGAAACCCATGTCGAGATCCAGAAGGCGTTGCGCAGGCTGCCCCGGCTGGCGGCGCGGGTGGCGGCCCTGGAGAAGGGCGAACATCAGAAGGGCGGACCGGAGCGCGAATGATGCGGGCCGAAATCGAAGGAGCGGTGATCGCGATCCTGGCGCAGCAGCTGTTGCTTGAACCGTCCGAGATCGCGGCGGATGCGCGGGTCGACGACCTCGGGCTGGACTCCTTAGGCAAGGTCGAGGCGATCTTTGCGCTGGAGGAACGGTTCGACATCTCGGTTCCGTTCAACGCCAACGAACCGGACCGGCCGGATTTCGATTTCACCTCCGTCCCGAGCATCGTGGCGGGAGTCGAGCGCCTGATCGCGCTGCAGGCCGGATGAGGTGGGCCGGATGAGGCGTGTCGTCGTCACCGGCATCGGCACGGTGAATGCGCTGGCCCATGACGTGCCGGGCACTTTCGCGGCCTTCCGCGCGGGTGCCTGCGGGATCGGGCCGCTGGGCTTTCGCGATGCGGACCGGCTGTCGATCCGCATCGGGGCCGAGGTCCGGGACTGGCGGGCAGAGGAGCATTTCCCGGCCGGCGATCTGCCGCTTTATGACCGGGTGACGCAATACGCGCTGGTGGCGGGGGCAGAGGCCGTGGCGATGGCGGGGTTGCCCCGGGACATCGGGCTGCGGGGCGGGGTGATCCTTGGCACGGCGGCGGGCGGCATCCGGACCTGGGAAGACAGCTATCGCGCGGTCTTTGCCGAAGGGCGGAACCGGGTGTCGCCGCTGGTCGTGCCGCGCCTGATGCACAATGCGCCCGCCTCGCATCTGTCGATCCGGCACGGGCTGTCGGGGCCGGTGCTGGCGGTGGCGTCGGCCTGCGCCAGCGCCAATCACGCCATCGGACTGGCCTTGCAGCAGATCCGGCTGGGTGCTGCGGACGTGATGCTGTCGGGCGGCGCGGATGCGATGCTGTGCTTTGGCGGGATCAAGGCGTGGGAGGGGCTGCGCGTGCTGGCCCCGGATGCCTGCCGACCGTTTTCTCTGGGCCGCAAGGGCATGGTGATCGGCGACGGGGCCGGGGTGCTGGTCCTGGAAGCGGAGGATCATGCCCGGGCGCGGGGAGCGCGTGTGCTGGCCGAAGTGGCGGGCTTCGGCATGACCGCGGATGCGGGCGATATTGTCGCGCCGAATGTCGACGGAGCGGTGCGGGCGATGCGGGCGGCGCTTGCCGATGCGGGGATGGGGCCCGAGGAGATCGGCTACATCAACGCGCATGGCACCGGGACGCTGGCCAATGACCGGGCGGAATCGGCGGCGATCCGCGAGGTGTTCGGGGACCGGGTGCCTCTGGTGTCATCGACCAAGGCGATGCACGGCCATGCCATCGGGGCGACCGGGGCAATGGAGGCGATGGCCTGCATTCTGGCGCTGACCGAGGAGATCGTGCCGCCGACGGTGGGGTATCAGGCGGCGGACCCGGACTGCGCGCTGGATGTGGTGCCGAACCAAGCGCGAAAGTTGCGGGTTGAGGCGGCACTGTCCAACGCGTTTGCCTTCGGGGGCCTGAACGCGGTCCTGGCCTTCCGCCGGACCTGAAACGCAAAGGGCCGACCCGAAGGCCGGCCCCGAGCGATGTGAACCGGTTGCCCGGACTATTCGCTTTTCTTTTCCTCGGCCGGGGCCTCGGCACCAGCCGCCGCCGCTGCGGCATCGGCTGCGTCGTTTGCGGCGACCACGGCGTCGAAGCCCGCAGTGAAGCCCTTGAGCGAGATGTCCAGTTCGACCTTTTCGTCCGGTGCGACGAAGGGGACGATGACGATCATCGCCTTCGCGCCGGCCTTCAGCGCATCGATTTCTTCATCGGTAAAGCCGATGCGGGCGACGCAGCCGATCTGGGTGCAGAAGGTGAAGGGATAGGCCTTGGGCTTCCCGCTGTCGATCTGCAGCATCATCCCTGCGGTCAGCAGCGTTTCAAGCGGCGCGATGAAGGTCGCTCCGGCCACCGCGGGTCCCTCGCTGCCTTTCGGCAGGTTGAACATGGTGAGTTCGGCGACCGAGTTGCCGTCCTTGTCCTTGAGCAGGAGATAGAGCTGGCAAGGGTCGGACCCGGTTTCGGTGCGCACGCAGCGCTGTTCCCAGGCCTCGAACGAGGCCTCGGTGTAGGTGCTGCCAATCCCGTCGGCCGCGCCAACTTCCTGTCCCATGGCCAGGTTTTCGCCGGTGGACGAATCCGCAGCAACAGTTCCCTCGCCCTCGGCGGGGGCTTCGGTCGTCTGGGCAGCCAGCGGGGCCGCAGCCAGGGCAAGCAGGAGGGCCAGCGCAATGCTCGTGGTCTTTGCCATCTTCGACATTTCCTTTGGTCGGTCGATTATCGGCCCGTCCTCTAGCACGCGACCGGAGCCGAGTCAGGTGTGAAAAGCATGCCCCGGCGGGGTTCTGCCCGGGACCGGCCGTAAAATTGAAAAAGGGCCGGAAGACCGGCCCTTTTCGTATCTTTTTTTGCTCCCTGTCGGACTGGCCGACTTCATGGGATGGGACGCTACGGCGGAAATTGGGGGCCGTCAACGGGTTCTTTTGCGGAACGTGTCAGAAAAAAACCGCGCCTTTTCAAGGGCGCGGCCAGTCGACAGGGAGGAAGTCACCGTCCGTCCCCCATGAAGCGGCAGGACCGATGAGTTGAGTCTGGCAGAATGAGGTTAACACTGTATGTTTGGCCCGGTCAGGATCGGGGCAAGGGCTGTGCGGCCTTTGCAACCAGTGGTTGTGGAGGCGGAAGCGTGGCGGAACAGTCGGTCGGGGCGGACAGCATTTTCGTGGGTGGCGGGGGCGAAGGCTATGGCCTGCCACAGCAGCTTTTGCTGAAATACGGCAACCGGCACGGGCTGATCGCGGGGGCGACAGGGACCGGCAAGACGGTGACGCTGCAGATCCTGGCCGAGGGCTTTTCGGCGGCGGGCGTGCCGGTCTTCATGGCGGATGTGAAGGGCGATCTGGCGGGGATCGCGGCGGCGGGTTCGGCCACGCACAAGCTGCACGAGGCATTCGTCAAGCGGTCGGCGCAGATCGGCCTGGACCTGCAATACCGGGCGTTTCCGGTGATCTTCTGGGATCTCTTCGGCGAGAAGGGCCATCCGGTGCGGGCGACGGTCGACGAGATGGGCCCCCTGCTTCTGTCCCGGCTTCTGGAGTTGTCCGAGCCACAGGAAGGCGTGCTGAACGTGGCGTTCCGGCTGTCGGACGAGGAAGGCCTGCCGCTTCTGGACCTGAAGGATCTGCAGGCGCTTCTGACCTTCGTGGCCGAGAATGCCGAGGCGATTTCGGGCCGCTACGGGTTGGTGTCGAAGGAATCGGTGGGAGCGATCCAGCGGCGGCTGCTGGTGCTGGAGAATGAGGGCGGGGCGGCGCTGTTTGGCGAGCCTGCGCTGGACCTGGCCGATCTGATGACGGTGGATGCCAGCGGTGCGGGGCGGGTCAGCATTCTGGCGGCGGACCGGCTGATGAACTCGCCCCGGTTGTATGCCACGTTCCTGTTGTGGCTGCTGTCCGAGCTGTTCGAGTTGCTGCCCGAGGTGGGCGACCCGGACAAGCCCAAGCTCGTCTTCTTCTTCGACGAGGCGCATCTGTTGTTCACCGATGCCCCGAAGGCACTGATTTCCAAGGTGGAACAGGTGGCGCGGCTGATCCGGTCGAAAGGGGTGGGGGTCTATTTCATCACCCAGAACCCGGCGGACGTGCCGGACACGATCCTGGGGCAGCTCGGCAACCGGGTGCAGCACGCGCTGCGGGCCTTCACGGCGAAGGACCAGAAGGACCTGGCGAAGGCGGCCGAAACCTACCGGCCGAACCCGCGCTTCAAGATCGACGAGGCGATCCGGGATGTGGAGACGGGCGAGGCCGTGACCTCGCTTCTGGAAGCCAAGGGCATTCCGGGGATCGCCGAACGCACGCTGGTCCGGCCGCCGTCGAGCCAGCTTGGGCCGATCGACGCGGCGGCGCGGGCGGCCGTGATGGCGGCGTCGCCCGTCGTCGGCAAATATGAGCAACTCCTCGACCGGGAGAGCGCCTTCGAGAAGCTGCGGACGCGGTCCGACGCCGCCGCGCGCGAGGCGTCGGAGCAGGAAGCGCGTCAGGCCGAGGAAAAGCGCGAAGTCGATCGTGCCCGACGCTTTGACGCGGACGGCTACGGAGCGGACAGGCCGAAGCGGACAGCCTCGGCGAGCCAGTCGGACTCCATCGGCACGGCCTTTGCAAAGAGTTTTGCCCGGCAGCTGGGCACCCGGTCCGGTCAGGCGCTGGTGCGGGGCATCCTGGGCTCGATCTTCGGCAAAAGATGAGTGGCGGGCGTTGAGAAGCCTTCCGCAATCGTTACAGTAGGCCGAAAGCCGGGAGGATTGGACGATGAAGCGGTCACGGATCAACGACATCATGCGGGCGGCGGACGATCTTATCCGGCACCACGGCTTTGTGCTGCCGCCTTTTGCCAACTGGTCGCCGGACCAGTTCCGTGCCCGCAAGGATGTCGGCGCGATCATCGACGCGCGCTGCGGCTGGGACATCACCGACTATGGTCAGGGCCGGTTCGACGAGATGGGGCTGTTCCTTTTCACGCTGCGCAACGGGCGGCTCGCGGACCTACAGCGCGGCGGCGGCATGTGCTATGCCGAGAAGCTGCTCATCAGCCGGCAGGACCAGCTGAGCCCGATGCACACCCATGTCATCAAGGCCGAGGACATCATCAACCGCGGCGGGGCGACGCTGGTCGTCGAACTGTATGGCTCGGACGACAAGGGCAACTTCGCCTGGGACAAGGGCGGAGTGGTGCGTTGCGACGGCATCGAGCGGGCCTACAAACCGGGCGAAAAGCTGCGCTTCGCGCCGGGGGAAAGCGTCACCCTGATGCCGGGCGACTGGCATGCGTTCTGGGGCGAAGGCGGCGATGTGCTGATCGGCGAAGTCTCGACCGTCAATGACGATCTGACTGACAACATCTTCCGCGAACCGATCGGCCGTTTTGCCGAGATCGAGGAGGACGAAGCGCCGTGGCATCTTCTGGTCAGCGACTACGACCGCTGGCTGAAATAGGGCTGGATTGAAACGACGAAGCGGGCGCAAGACCTGCGCCCCCTTCTGCGTGGCCGGGCTCCGGGTCAGTTTCCGGGTGGACAGACGCCATTCAACAGCGCGACCTTGCAGGAGGCCGTTGCGGAGGAAGCCGGTGCGGTGGCGGCCGGGGCCGCCGCCGTGGTGGTGTCGGTGGTCGGCGTCGTGGTTGCCGGGGCCGCGGCCGGGGTCACGACCGCCGCGCCGGTGGCGATCGAGGGCGGCGGCAGGACTTTCAGCGCGGGCACCGCAGCGGCGGGTGCCACCACTTCGGGCTTTGCCTTGGCGACGTCACTGTGAGCCGGAGATTTCGGGATATACAATCCTTTCGGCATTGCACCCGAGGCGGTCAGGACGATGACCTTGGTGCCGAGCGGCACGCGGCTGTAAAGGTCGATCACATCCTGGTGGATCATGCGGATGCAGCCGGACGAGGCATTGGTGCCGATGGACTGCCACTCCGGCGTGCCGTGAATGCGGTAACCGTAGTCCTTGCCGCCCGACTGGAGGTAAAGCGCCCGCGCGCCAAGCGGGTTCTGCGGGCTGCCGGGCTGCCCGTTCGCCCATTTGGCAAGCTCCGGCTTGCGGGCGATCATCTCGGCCGGCGGATACCAGGTCGGGTAGGGTTTCTTGTCGGCGACCACGGCTTCGCCGGACCATTCGAACCCGGCGCGACCGACGCCGATCCCGTAGCGGATGGCGGTGTTCTTTCCAGTGACGAGGTAGAGGAATTTCTTGGACGGGTCGATGATGATCGTTCCGGTGGCCTGGTCCGTCTCATACCGGACGGACTGGCGCTGGAACTGGTCGGGAACCTTGTCGACCGGAACGGCGGGAAGGGTGACGCTGCCATCCTTCATCGCGGAATAGACGGAGTCATCAACCTTGCCGACCGCGGGCGCGGCGGGACCGGAGGTTGCGACGGTGCCAGTGGGCTGGACGCAGGCCCCGAGCGCCAGAAGTGCGGTCAGGGCGAGTGCTGCGTTACGGATGTTGACGAAGGAAATACTACGCATCAGACATTCATACTCCGACACCTCGGCAGGAAGGCTGCCGGAAAAGGTTCACCAAACGGTAGCTTACACCCGGAACGGCGTCAAACCACGCAGGGTTTGGAATGCGATCACGGAACCGTGTATTTGCCGAATTCCATCGCATTGTTGCTGGCGCGCCGCAGGTTTCGACCCTTTCGGCGCACCGTGCGATCAGAGTGTGGTGCGCAGGGCCCAAAGCTCGGGGAAAAGCTCGACGTCCAGCATGCGGCGCAGATAGGCGACTCCCGAGGTTCCGCCCGTGCCGCGCTTGATGCCGATGACCCTAGCGACGGTGGTAAGATGGTTGAAGCGCCAGCGCCGGAAGTAATCCTCGAAATCCACCAGCTTCTCGGCCAGTTCGTAGGCTTGCCAGTGGGCCGAGGGATCGCGGTAGATCGCGGCCCAGACGGCCTGCACCGCGTCATTCGCGGTCCAGGGCTGGCGAAGGTCGCGGGTCAGGATTTCGGACGGGACCGGGTGACCGAGGCGCGCAAGATGGCGCAGGGCCTCGTCATAGAGCGGGGGGCGGGCCAGTTCGGCGTCCAGCCGGGCCATGACATCGGGGCGGTGGGCGTGGGGCTTCAGCATGGCAAGGTTGCGGTTGCCGACGGCATATTCGATCAGCCGGTATTGCCAGGACTGGAAGCCCGAGGACTGGCCAAGCGTCTCGCGGAAGGTGGTGTAGTCCGCGGGCGTCATCGTGCGCAGGACATCCCAGGCCGAGTTCAGCTGCTCGAAAATGCGCGAGATGCGGGCGAGCATCTTGAACGCCTCCTGCGCCCGGTCGGCGGCGATCATCCGGCGGGCGGCGTCAAGTTCGTGCAGGGCGAGGCGCATCCAGAGCTCCGAGGTCTGGTGCTGGATGATGAACAGCATCTCGTCATGCGCGTCGGACAGCGGTTGCTGGGCCGTCAGGATGCGGTCGATATGCAGATAGTCGCCATAGGACATGCGGCCGTCGAAGGCCATCTGTGCGCCGTCGTCGGCGGGGTTGAAGGGGCAGGTGGTCATGGGGGTCTCCGATGTGAAAGGGGATTTCAGGGTCGGAGAACGGTCTTTCGGCAGAGGATCGAGAGAGTGCCCATGCGCCGCCACTGGGCGACCCAGCCTGCGGGGCGGCAGAGGGGCGGCAGGGTCAGTTGCCGCATGGCAGGCCCAGGGCGCGGCAGATGTCGGGGTCGAGGCGCCGGTCGGGGGCGTCGGCGTCGGCGATGCCCATGCCGCCGGTGTAGCTAAGGACGGCCCAGGACAGGCCTGCGGCGTCCGCCGCGCTGCGCTTGTCGGTGATGTAGTCGAGATACCAGTCGCGCGGCAGGGAGTTGTCCTCGACGGTATGCAGGGCACCGAATTCGCCCAGAAGCAGCCGGTCGCGCGGGATGCCATTCTCGTCGGCCCAGGCTACGGCGCGGTCGATTTCGGCGGTCGCGATGTCGTCGGGAAAGGCGCGGTAATCGGCAATGGCCTTGTCGATCAGCTCGGCATCGGCCTGGCCTTCCTCGGCGGCCATGCGGTCCTTGGCGGCGGCGGCAAGTTCGGCGGCCATGTCATCCGTCACGGCCGAGGGCGGATAGGGCAGGTTCCAGACGTATTTCTCGGGCGCCGAAGACCAGGTCGCGCCCTGGTGACTGTAGAGGAAGGGCTCGTAGCTGTGGAAGGTCCAGAGGATGTTGTCGTCAACGGTCAGCGCGGGGTCGAGGCTTGCCAGTGCATTGGCCTGGCCCCAGCACGCCCCGGTCAGCACGACCGTCAGGTCGGGCGCTGTAGCGCGGACGGAGGCGAGAAGCTCGGCCTGCATTGCCGGCCAGAGCGGTTCGGCCCCGGCATAGACCGCCTCGCAGTCGAAGGTGGGTTCGTTCAGCAGTTCGAGTGCCACACTGTCGGCGGGCAGGGTCGAAAGGCTGGCGGCCAGGCGACCGACGAGCGCCACGTAGTCCGGCCAGAGATCGCCGAGGATGTCCTCCATCCCGCCGGTTTCTTCCCCGCGCTGCAGGGGGTGGAGGTCGACGATCACCTTCAGCCCGGCGTTCAGGGCGGTTTCGGTGGCGGTGCGGATGCCCGCGATCAGGCCGTCCTGCGGGTCGCCGGGGCCATAGGCCAGAAGCGGCCCGGGGTCGGTGGGCATGCGCACGAAATCGAAGCCCTGTTCGACCAGCACCTTCAGCATCCGGGGCGTCGTCTCGCGCTGCCAGTCGGGAAACGGGTCCAGCGTGGCGGGGTCCGCCAGCATTTCGCCGATGCTCAGCCAGTCGAGCCAGAGCTCGAGGTTCAGCCCGCGCTTCAGGCTGACGGGTTCGGCCAGCGCGGGGCTGGTCAGGGCAAGGGCAAGGGCGCAGGTGCGGAGCATGTCGGGTCCAGTCCTCAGGTGACGCGGGCGCGGGCCTTGAATTCGGGCCTGTCCCAACTGCCGTAGTCCATGATCTTCGCCAGCACGTTCACGGCGCGGGCGACATCATCTTCGTCGATGTAAAGCGGCGTGAAGCCGAAGCGCAGGATGTCGGGCGCGCGGAAATCGCCGATCACGCCTTCGGCGATCAGGGCCTGCATGATGGCATAGCCTTCGGGATGGCGAAAGCTGACCTGGCTGCCGCGCATCAGGTGCGAGCGGGGCGTGGCCAGTTGCAGCATCGGGGCGCGGGTCTCGATTCCCTTGATGAACTGGTCCTGCAGGCGAAGCGACTGGGCGTGGACGTCGCGCAGGTCAAGACCGTCCCAGACGTCTAGGGCTGCATCGAGAGCCGCGATCTGCAGGACCGGCGGGGTGCCGACGCGCATCCGCTCGATCCCGGCGCCGGGGCGGTAGCTGAGGTCGAAGGCGAAAGGCGCCTCGTGGCCGAGCCAGCCGGAGAGGGCAGGGCGCGCGGTGTCGGCGTGGCGGGGGGCAACATAGATGAAAGCCGGTCCGCCGGGGCCGGAATTGAGGTATTTGTAGGTGCAGCCGACGGCGAAATCGGCGTTGATGCCGGTCAGGTCGACCGGCAGGGCCCCCGCGCTGTGGGCAAGGTCCCAAACCGTCAGCGCCCCCATCTCATGCGCGCGCCGGGTGATGTCGGTCATGTCGTGACGGCGGCCGGTGCGATAGTCGACCTCGGTGATCATGGTCACGGCGACGCTGTCGTCGATGGCGGCCATCACCTCTTCGGGGGCGACGGTCTTCAGCCGGTATTGGCCGCCGAGCGTGCGACAAAGACCTTCGGCCATGTAGAGGTCGGAGGGGAAGTTGCCGGTGTCGGACAGGATCACGCGGCGTTTGGGGTTCATCTCCAGAGCCGAGGCGAGCGCCTGGTAGACCTTGATCGACAAGGTGTCGCCAAGGACGACTGTGCCCGGGGCCGCGCCGATCAGCTTGCCGATCCGGTCGCCAAGGACAGCAGGTTGCGCCATCCATCCGGCCTGGTTCCAGCCGCGGATCAGAAGTTCGGCCCATTCCTCTTCCATCGCGCGTGCCATGCGGGCGGGGGCCGATTTCACCATCGGACCCAGCGAGTTGCCGTCAAGGTAGGTGACACCTTCGGGCAGGTGGAAGCGGGCCTTGGTCGCGGCGAAGTCGATGGGCATGGAGCGGTCCTTCGGGCTTTCATCGGTTATGCGGCGGCGGAGCGCCGATTTCCAGCCGGAATATGCAGCGTCGCCGCGCCCGGCGGCAGTCCGGGATGGGGAGTGCCGACGGCAGCACGCTTGCGCCCGCCTGCGGCATGGGGCTAGACCGGGACAAGGGAGGACCGCATGCGCCCGAGCCTTCGCGCCTTCGACATCCCGCCCGGCTGGCTGGTGCTGCATCTGGCAGCGGCATGGGCGGTATCTCTGGTCACGCCTGCCAGCCTTGGCGGCTGGGGGCGGGTGCCCGGGCAGGGGCTGATCGTCCTGGGACTGGCGATCATGGCGCTGGCGGTCGTGCAGATGGTGGCGAAGCGGACGACCGTGATCCCGCGCCGCGACCCACGAGCCCTGGTCAGGTCCGGGCTTTTCAGCCTGTCGCGCAACCCGATCTATCTGGGCGACGCGCTGATCCTTCTGGGGGCGATCCTCTGGCTGGACGCGGTCCTGGCCTTGCCGCTGGTTGCGAGCTTTGTCTGGCTGATCCAGACTCGGTTCATCCGCGACGAGGAAGCGCGCCTTGCCCTTGCCTTCGGCGCGGAGTTTGACCTATGGGCAAGTCGCACCCGGCGCTGGTTCGGTCGGAAATGACCGAGGGTTAGGCGAGTATTGCGGGGTTTGAAATAATGTTGCGCGATGATATGTGCATTGGGTCAGTTTGTGGCTCGGGCCGGAACAACGGGGGACGCGGGTGAAGATAGGCGCAGTGACGGAAGTTTTTCCGGGCGAGAACCGGGTGGCGATGACGCCAGACTCGGCTTTGCAACTGGCGAAACTGGGGCATGGTTCGTGCATCCAGTCGGGCGCGGGCGCGAAGGCGGGGTTTTCGGACGCGGCCTATGCGGCGGCGGGGGTCGAGGTGCTGCCGGATGCGGCTGCGGTCATTGCGGCGGCGGACGTGATCGTCAAGGTTCGCGGGCCGGATGCAACCGAACTGGCCAAACTTTCGGACGGACAGACCCTCATCAGCTTCTTCTGGCCCGCCCAGAACGCCGAGCTGCTGGAAGCGGCGGCGCAGAAGAGTCTGACCATCGTCGCGATGGACATGGTTCCCCGGATCAGCCGCGCGCAGAAGATGGACGCGCTGTCGTCGATGGCCAATATCGCGGGCTACCGCGCGGTGATCGAGGCCGGGGCGAACTTTGGCCGCTTCTTCACCGGCCAGGTGACGGCGGCGGGAAAGGTGCCGCCGGCGAAGGTGCTGGTGGTGGGTGCGGGCGTGGCGGGTCTGGCGGCGGTCGGCACGGCCACGTCGCTGGGGGCCATTGTCCATGCCTTCGACGTGCGCCCCGAAGTGGCGGAGCAGATCGAATCGATGGGTGCGAATTTCGTCTTCCTCGACTTTGCCGAAGCGCAGACCGATGGGGCGGCGACCGGGGGCTACGCGGCCCCGTCGAGCCCCGAGTTCCGCGAAGCGCAGCTGAAGAAGTTCCGCGAGCTGGCGCCGGAGATGGACATCGTCATCACCACCGCGCTGATCCCGGGTCGGCCCGCGCCGAAGCTCTGGACCGAGGACATGGTCAGGATGATGAAGCCGGGGTCGGTCATCGTCGACCTTGCGGCGGAACGCGGTGGAAACTGCGACCTGACGGTGCCCGACCAGAAGATCGTCACCGACAATGGCGTGACCATCGTCGGCTACACCGACTTTCCCAGCCGGATGGCGGCGCAGGCCTCGACGCTTTATTCGACCAACATCCGCCACATGCTCACCGACCTCACGCCGAAGAAGGACGGGGTCATCGCGCACAACATGGAGGACGATGTCATCCGGGGTGCCACGGTGACCCATGTGGGGGCGGTGACCTATCCGCCGCCACCGCCGAAGATCGCGGCGATTGCGGCGGCGAAGCCGAAGGAGAAGGCGCGTGAGCTGACGCCCGAGGAACGCCGCGCGAAAGAGGTCGCGGCCTTCAAGGCGCAGACGCGCAGCCAGGTCGGGCTTCTGGCCCTCGGGGGCGGTCTGATGCTGCTGGCGGGGCTCTACACGCCGGCCAGTTTCATGAGCCACTTCATCGTCTTCGTGCTGGCGGTCTTCGTCGGCTTCCAGGTGATCTGGAACGTCAGCCACTCCTTGCACACGCCCCTGATGGCGGTGACGAACGCGATTTCGTCGATCATCATCCTTGGAGCGTTGATGCAGATCGGGTCAGGGTCCTTTCTGGTGATCCTCCTTGCGGCGCTGTCGGTCTTCATGGCCGGGATCAACATCTTCGGTGGCTTCATGGTGACGCGCCGGATGCTTGCCATGTTCCAGAAGTCGTAAGGGGGCCGTCATGGATTTCGGATTTACCACGGCGGCCTATGTCGTTGCAGCGGTTCTGTTCATCCTGTCGCTGGGGGGCCTTTCGGGGCAGGAAAGCGCCAAGCGCGCGGTCTGGTATGGCATCACCGGCATGGCGCTGGCCGTTCTGGCCACGCTTTACGGGCCGGGCTTCGGACTCTGGTGGCTGTCCGCCCTGCTGATCGCGGGCGGGGGGGCGATCGGCTGGGTCGTGGCGCAGCGGGTGCAGATGACCGAGATGCCGCAGCTGGTGGCGGCGATGCACAGCCTCGTCGGTCTGGCGGCGGTGTTCATCGGGTTCAACACGCATATCGAGATGATCCGCGTCGCGGGACTGGACGAGGCCGCACGCGCGGCCCTGACCGGATTTGCCGCGACGGTGGCGGGCAAGGAAGGTGTCGAGGTGTCGATCCTGCGGGTCGAAACCTTCCTTGGCGTCTTCATCGGCGCGGTGACGTTCACGGGGTCGATCATCGCCTTCTGCAAGCTGGCCAGTCTGGTCGACGGCAAGGCGAAGAAACTCCCGGGCGGCCATCTTCTGAACGCGGCGGCGGCGATTGTGTCGCTGGCGCTGCTGGTGGTCTACCTGCAGTCCGGCAGCACGCTGGCGCTGATCGGCATGACTGCGGCGGCCTTCTTCATCGGCTATCACCTGATCATGGGGATCGGCGGGGCGGACATGCCCGTCGTTGTGTCGATGCTGAACAGCTATTCCGGCTGGGCGGCGGCGGCGATCGGGTTCTCGCTGGCGAACGATCTTCTGATCGTCGTCGGCGCGCTGGTCGGTTCGTCGGGTGCGATCCTGAGCTACATCATGTGCAAGGCGATGAACCGGTCGTTCATCAGCGTGATCCTGGGCGGCTTTGGCGGCACCACGGGACCGGCGATGGAGGTCACGGGCGAACAGATCGCCATTGACGCCGAAGGTGTGGCGGCGGCGCTGAACGATGCCGACAGCATAATCATCATTCCGGGCTACGGCATGGCGGTGGCGCAGGCGCAGCAGTCGGTGTCGGAACTGACCCGCAAGCTGCGCGCCAAGGGCAAGACCGTCCGTTTTGCGATCCACCCGGTCGCAGGGCGTCTGCCCGGCCACATGAACGTGCTTCTGGCCGAAGCCAAGGTGCCCTACGACATCGTCTTGGAGATGGACGAGATCAACGAGGATTTCCCCTCGACCGACGTGGCCATCGTCATCGGCTCGAACGACATCGTGAACCCGGCCGCACAGGAAGACCCGAACAGCCCGATCGCAGGCATGCCGGTGCTGGAGTGCTGGAAGGCCAAGCAGGTCTTCGTGTCCAAGCGCGGGCAGGGGACTGGGTATTCGGGCATCGAGAACCCCTTGTTCTACAAAGAGAACACCCGGATGTTCTACGGAGACGCGAAGAAGTCGCTGGATGCCCTTTTGCCGATGATCGAGTGATCCCAGGCATGGGGTGGGGAATATCCCCACCCTACGGTTCGCTTTCCGCCTTGGCGTCCAACTGGTCCAGGAACACCCGCTGCACCTCGGCGAGAAGGGTGTCGAGGTTGGTTCGGAAACTGACCATCGCGGCCTCGGCGTCAGTTCGGATATAAGGCCGGGCCTTTGCCGCAGCGACGATGGCGGCGCGCGCTTGCACCACGTCGCGCAGAAGCGGCCGGAAGCTGCGGGCCTCGGCACGAAGGGCTGTGCGCAGCTCCTGCCGCAGATCGTCGGGCAGGCGGGCGGCGGCGGCCTCGGGGCCGAGAAGATCAGCCCGCACCTCGCGCAGCCGAAGCCAGGCCCCGACAGCGACGGCGTTGAGAAGGAGCGACAGGACCAGCGCCGTGACCAGCGCGATGCGACCCCAGGAGCGGCGCGTGGCGGGCGGGGGAGATACCGGAGAGGTCATGTCAGAACCCCGGCCCAAGGAGTTGCGTCAGGGCGCTGACTTCGTCCAGTTCCAGCGGGGAGAACGCGTATCCAAGCCCTCCCGCCAGAAGCAGGAGGCCGAGCATGAGTCCGGCGGCGGGCAGCGGTTCGGCCAGAACCTCGGCAAGGCTGGCGCGTCCCGGCAGAGCGGGCCCGGCCAGCCGGTTCAGGACGGCCCGCGACAGGGGCGCGGTGTCATCGGCGTCGGGCCCGAGAGCCTGCGCCAGCCGTGCCTCCAAGGCGTCATCGTCAGTTCGTGTCATCCCCATTCCCCTATCGTCTTAGCCCGCAGCGCGGCCCGGGCGCGCACCAGAAGCTGTTCCACCGCACCGGCGCTGATCCCCAATGTGGCGGCAATGTCGCCATTCGTCATCCCCGCGACCGCGCGCAGGAGAAGTGCGCGCCGCTGCCGGTCGGGCAGGGTGGCAAGCGCCCGTCGCGTCAGGGCCAGTTCCTGCCGCGCCGCCAGATCGGCCTCGGTTCCCGGGCGGTCGTCCTCGGGTTCGGGCACCGCGTCCAGGCCAAGAAAACGGCGAAAGCCGGTGCGGCGGTTGCGGTCGATGGCAAGGCGCAGGGCGATGCGGTAGATCCAGGTTGCGGGTGCGGCCTTGTCCGGGTCGTAGCGGGCGGCAGCGGCCCAGACCCGGAGAAAAGTCTCCTGCGCAAGATCCTCGGCCTCGTGCGGGGCCGCCAGTGTTCCGGCGAGAAAGCGGCGCAGGCCAGGGCCGTGCCGGTGGATCAGCCTGGCCATGGCCTGACGGTCCCCGGCCGCGAGGGCCGCCATGGTCTGCCGATCCTCGTCCGCTGTCACATCCGGCCTCGCACGCGCGTCAACACCAAGCTTGGTGAAAGAACGCCGGGACGCAAGCCCCGGCACCCTCGGCCCGGAGTCAGTCGCCGCGCGTCCAGCTGCGCTCGCGGGTGCGGGTATTGCCTTCGGGGCCGGTCAGGGTGACTTCGGTGGTCAGAAGCCCGGGCTGGGCGGTCCGCACCTTGGTCTTCTTCGCGGTCTTGCCCTCGGCGCCTGTGATGACGGCTTCGCGCGTGCAGGTCGCCTGACCCTCTCCGCGCTGGCAATCGCGCGAGATGACGGCGCTGCCGCCGCGATCGTTCGTGACAGTGATGTCGGCAAGCGCCGGGACTGCCGGCAGGGCAAGGAGGGTGAAAACGAGGAGGCTGCGCATGATCTGTCCTTTCTGGGACTGCCTGGATGTCGGTGTCGTGCCAGGTCATACGCAGGGATTGCCCCGTCCCTACGCGGCCTTGCGCGAAAATGGTGCGGCAGAGAGGCCGCAGCCAATCGGGTATGCGGTTGCATGCCGACAAATCCATGGATTTCCACGAGAAATCTGGGTATGCGGCGATGCGGCCCGCCCGGCCACGGACCCCAAAGCATGCCGATCGCTGACCATCCCCTGCGTTATGCCACCGTGAACGAGTTGCACGCGCGACCGTTTCCGTCGCTGGAGGTGCCCTCGACCGCGGTCTATGTGGCGATCAAGGAACCGGTGCAGGCGCAGAACCGGGATCGTGGTCTGGACCTCGCACATCTTCTGGCGATTCTCGACCGGCACGGCTCGGCCCATCCGCAGCCCGGTGCGACGCATTTCCAGGGGCCGATCGGGCGGGCGGACCTGAAATGGGAAAGCCATACCGAGTTCGTGACCTACACGGCCTTTACCAAGGGCGTTTCGGCCCGGCCGTTTGATCCGGCCGAGGCGGACGTGATGCCCGAGGACTGGCTGGCCGACGCGCCGGGCAAGCGGTTGACCTCGGTCCTGATCCGGGTCGAAGAGATGCCCGCCAAGGAAACCGAGATGCTGGCCCGGCTGGACGAATGGTTCGTGCCGGAAAGCCTTGCCGTGGCGCGCGTGGTGGACGGTGCAGCGGTCGTGGCCGGGGATTTCCGGATCGATCCGGCGGGGCATGTGCGTTTTGCGGTCTTCGTGGCACCGGGCACGGGCGCACGCCGGGTGGGACGGATCGTGCAGCGGCTGTGCGAGATCGAGACATACCGCGCGATGTCGATGCTGGGGCTGATGCGGTCGCGCGACCTGTCGGCACGGCTGAATGCACTGGACCCCAGGCTGTCGGATCTCGTGTCCGGGCTCGACAACGCCGAGCCGGTGCCGGAGGCGGCCTTGCACCAGCTTTT
The DNA here is from genome assembly GCA_040385165.1 of Pseudomonadota bacterium. Lineage (GTDB taxonomy): Bacteria > Pseudomonadota > Alphaproteobacteria > Rhodobacterales > Rhodobacteraceae > Tabrizicola. The sequence goes on from JAZKHX010000002.1 coordinate 179,482, forward strand.
GACGATCTCGGCCGAATTGGAGAGCCTGGCGGTGCAGTTCTCGTTCCGGTTCGGGGCGACGGCGGCCTATGAGGCGATCGTCAACCAGCGGATAGAGGTGCTGCGCGAACAGCGGATCGAGGGTCGGCAGACCTTTGGCGAGTTCATGATGCGCCGATATGATCCGGCGATGCGGACGGTGAAATCCTCTGAAAGCCGGTTGGCGGCGATGGCGGAACGGGCCGAGCGGGCGGCGGAACTGCTGCGGACCCGGGTGGATGTCGAGCGGTCGGCGCAGAACCAGAAACTTCTGGAAAGCATGGACCGGCGAGCCGACCTGCAACTGCGGCTGCAACGCACGGTCGAGGGCCTGTCGGTGGTGGCGATCAGCTATTACGTGGTCAGTCTGAGCGCCTATCTGGTCGCGCCCTTTGCCAAGGCGGTCGGCATGGCCAAGGAGACGCTGATCGGGATTCTTGTGGTGCCGGCGGTCGTCGTCGTCTGGCTGATGGTGCGGCGGATCCGCAACCACTTCAGGTAGATACGAACCTTCTGCCAGGAACCGGGCGATCCTGCGCAGAAGGATCGTGTCACCGGCCCCGGATGCGCGGGTCCAGGGCGTCGCGCAGCCCGTCGCCGATGTAGTTCACGCTGAGGACGGTGAGGGAAATGGCAAGGCCCGGCCAGACCACGCGTTCGGGATAGACCTGCAGGTATTGCTGTCCGTCGAACAGCAGCCGGCCCCAGGTCGGAAAGTCGGGCGGAAAGCCGAGTCCGAGGAACGAGAGGACCGATTCGGTGATGATCGCTTCGGCCACGCCCAGCGTCGCCGCGACCATGACCGGCGAGACGACGTTGGGCAGGATGTGGCGCAGGATGATCCGGTTGGGCCGGGACCCGATGGAGCGGGCGGCCAGCACATATTCACGCTCCTTCAGGGTCAGCACCTCGCCCCGGACGATGCGCGCGGTTGGCATCCACGAGGTGATTCCGATGGCAAAGACGATCAGGGTGAAGGCACCAAGTTCAGGTCCGATCAGCCCGGCGACGCGGTCGCGGAACAGCATCACCATGACAAGGAGCAGCGGGATCAGCGGCAGGGCGAGGAACATGTCCGTCAAGCGCATCAACGGGCCGTCGAGGCGGCGGAAGTAGCCCGCGATGACGCCGATGAAGGTGCCGAAGACGATCGCGATGACCATGGCGACCAGGCCGACGGCCAGCGACACCCGGCCCGCCAGAAGCATCCGGGCCAGCATGTCGCGGCCAAGCTGGTCGGTGCCAAAGGGGAAGCGCAGGCTTGGCCCCTGGTTCTTCAGCTTGATGGCTTCGGCCACCGAGAGCTTCTCGGGGATCCACAGGTAGGGGCCGACCAGCACGGCGACGATCAGGATCCCCAGCGTGATCAGCCCGAACAGGGCACCCTTGTGGGTTCGGAACTGGCTCCAGATGTCGCGCATCCGGCCGGCCGGTTTCGGCGGGGAGGAACTGGCATCAGTCATAGCGGATCCGCGGGTCGAGAAGGCCGTAGAGAATGTCGGCGATCAGGTTGAAGAGGACGATCAGGACCGCGAAGATGAAGGCGAGCGTCTGCACCATCGGAATGTCGCTGGCCTGGATTGCACCGATCAGGGCGGCACCGATGCCGTTCACGCCGAAGAGGTTCTCGGTGATGATCGCGCCGCCGAAGATTGACGGTATGCCAAGCGCAATGACGGTCACGACCGGGATAAGCGAGTTTCGCAGGACGTGTTTCAAGACGACGGTGCGTTCCGACAAGCCCTTCGCGCGGGCAGTGCGGACATAGTCCATCCCCATGTTGTCAAGCATGGAAGACCGCATGTAGCGGCTGATCGCGGCGGCATTGGCCAGGCCCAGGGTCATCACCGGGAGCGCCATCTGCTTGACCTGCAGCAGGAAGCTGGACCAGTCCGTCACCGCAAGCTGGGTGTCGTATTTGGTGGGGAACCAGCCAAGCCAGACCGCGAAGACGATGATGAGGAGCGTGCCCGAAAAGAAGGTCGGGACCGAAAATCCGATCATCGCAAACAGCGTGCCGACCTGGTCAAAGAGGGAGTACTGCCGGTAGGCGGAGTAGATGCCTATGGGCAGGGCAATCAGGATTCCGACCAGATAGGCGGTGCCGATCACGGTCAGGGTCTGGGGAATGCGCTGGCCGATGATGGTGAAGACCGGGCTGCGCGATTGCCACGAAAGGATGCGCTGCTCGCCCTCGACGATGCCGGTGCCGAACCAGCCGTCGAAGAGCGTCATCGGTTCGACCCAGAAGAACTGCCGGAGCCAGAGCATGTAGCGGAAGACCACGGGCTGATCGGCACCCAGGGCCTTGATCATGTTCTGGCGCACCTCGGGGGGGATGGTCAGCGGAATCTCGGACATGGGCGAGCCGGGGGCTAGGTCCACCAGAAGGAAGATCACCAGGCTGATGACCAACAGCGTGGGGATGGCCAGCAGCAGCCTGCGAAGCGTGAAGGTAAGCATGCGCGGGGTGCCCCGGGATCGAAGGAAGGAGAAGGCTGCGGGACCGGATCACCGGCCCCGCAACAGAGGTGTCACTTGACGCGGAACCAGTCCGCGACGTTCCACAGTTCCGAGTCCCAGGCGTTGATCTGCACGCCGCCAAGTGCGTTGGAATGGGCCGAAAGCGTGCCGCGATGGACCAGCGGAACCACGATCATGGAGTCCTTCGTCACCATGTCGTTCAGCTTCTTGGCGATGTCCTGACGCGCGGCCAGATCGGTCGTCGTCGCCAGTGTCGCATAGAGGGCATCGTAGTCCGGGTTGCAGAAGCGGTTGATGTTTTCACCCTGCCACTGGGTTTCCGGGCTCGGCGCGTTCTTGCACTGATACTGGCCGAGATAGCTTTCCGGGTCAGGGCTTTCCGAGTTGTTGGCATACATCTCGACGTCGGCGTAGAACTTCTGGAAGGTGTCGGGCGAGCCCGGATCGCCGCCGAAAAAGACGCCCGGGTCGATGGCCTTCAGCTCGACCTCGACGCCAAGCTCGGTCCACCAGTCCTTGATCAGCGCCTGGAAGTCCTGGCGGATCGGGTTGACGGTGGTCTGGTAGAGGATCGATAGCTTCTTGCCGTCCTTGTCGCGGACACCGTCGCCGTCGCTGTCGGTCCAGCCCGCCTCGTCAAGGAGTGCCTTGGCGCCTTCCATGTCCTGCGCGATGCAGCCTTCGTTGTCGGAGGCCCAGCCTTCCGGCCCGGGGATCACGTTGCAGGTCGGCCTGCCGCCGGCGCCATAGCCGACTTCGACCAGGATCGAGCGGTCGATGGCTTTGGACAGCGCGGTGCGGACCCGGATGTCCGACAGGATCGGATGCGGGTGCTTGGCGGTCGCGCGTTCGCCTTCCGGCAGGGCCGGATCGGGGTCGGTCGTGTTCATCTCGATCCGCTCGACAAGGGTGCCGAAGGCGACGACGAACTGGCCCTTGCCGGCCGCGGCCATCGCGGCCTGGGCGTCCGGCGGGATCTGGGTGTTCCAGGCATAGTCGAACTCGCCGGTCTCCATCACCGCGCGGGCCGAGCCTTCGGCATCGCCGCCGCCCTTGATCACGGCGCTTGCGAAAGCGGGCTTGGCCGGGTCACGGTAGTTTTCGTTCATCGCCATCGTCACGGTGTCGTTCACCGTGAAGCCGGTCACCTTGAACGGACCGGTGCCGATCGGCATGTTGTTGGCATCGGTGCAGGTCGGGGCTGCGGCGCCGAGGCAGGACTCGAACTGCGCCTTCTGCAGCACGGGCGAGAGCGCGCTGACGAAGGCGGTGTAGGGGTTCGCCTTGGCACCGCTGAATGTCACCTTGATCGTGGAGGGATCGACGGCCTCGACCGAGCTGATGCCTTCGTATTTGGTTGCCTGGCTGCAGCCGCCTTCGGGGTGGGTGCAATACTGCCAGGTGAAGACGGCGTCATCGGCCGTGACCGGGGTGCCGTCCGACCATTTCAGGTCCGGCAGCAGCTTCCAGGTGATCGAGGTCATGTCCTCGGAAATGCCGCCGTTCTCCTTGGTCGGGATCTCGGTGACGAGCTTCGGCACCAGAACGCCTTCGGGGGTGAGGCCCGCAAGCGGTTCCAGCACCATGGAAGCGGCGTAGATGTCCTTGGTCCCACCGGTGAGATAGGGGTTCATGATCGACACGGCCTGCGGGAAGGTGAGCTTCACCTCGCCATCCGTGCCGCGTTCGGCAAAGGCCGCCGGGGCAAGCCCCAGTGCGGCCAAAGCGCCCAGAAGGGCGGCTCTCATCTTCATCTGGTCTCTCCTTGTTGGTTACGCTCGTTAACCTCGGATGCGCCGGTTGATCCGGCGGCGGTGGTGTAAAGGTGGCAGGCGACCATCCGGTCCGGCTCGACTTCGACCAGATCGGGTTTCACCGTCTTGCAGATGTCCATGACCTTTGGACAGCGCGTGCAGAAGTTGCAGCCCTGGGGCGGGTTGGCCGGGGAAGGAACGTCGCCCTTCAGGATGATGCGCTTGCGCCGCGCGGCAAGCTCTGGGTCCGGTTCGTTCACCGCCGACAGCAGGGCTTCGGCATAGGGATGCAGCGGCCGGGCGTAGAGATCCTTCGACGGCGACAACTCGGCAATGCGGCCAAGATACATCACCGCGACCTTCTGCGCGAGGTGGCGGACCATCGACAGGTCATGGCTGATGAAAAGATAGGTCAGACCCAGCTTTTCCTGCAGGTCCTCCAGAAGATTGACCACCTGCGCCTGGATCGACACGTCCAGCGCCGCGATGGGTTCGTCGCAGACGATGAACCGGGGTTTCAGCGCCAGCGCCCGCGCGATGCCGATGCGCTGGCGCTGACCACCCGAAAACTCGTGCGGGAAGCGGTTTGCGAAGCGGCGGTTGAGGCCGACCTGGTCCATCAGCTCGTAAACGCGTTCCAGCTTCTGGTCGCGGGTCCAGGAGGTATGTTCGTCGAGCGGTTCGCTGACGATCTCGGCCAGTGTCATGCGGGGGTTGAGGCTGGCCTGCGGGTCCTGGAAGACCATCTGCATCATCGGGCGCTTCTTGCGCAGGGCCTCGGGTGCCATGCGGGCGACATCCTCGCCGTCAATCACCACACGTCCAGCCGTGGGCTCGTAAAGCCGGAGCATCGCGCGGCCCACGGTGGATTTGCCGCAGCCGGATTCTCCGACCAGCCCCAGCGTCTGGCCCGGCATGATCTGGAACGAGACCCCGTCCACGGCCTTCACGTCGCCGGTGCGCTTGCGGAAGATGCCGGAATAGATCGGGAAATGCATCTTCAGGTCTTCGACCTGAACGAGAGGGGCGGGGCTTGCGTCAAGCATGGGCCACCTCGGCCCGCGCGGGGGCGGTCCAGTGGCAGGCGACATCATGGCCCTTGCCCACGGCCAGCCCGTCGATGGCGCGACGGGCCGGATTGGCCGCATCACAGGCCTCGTGGCGGTATTCGCACCGCGCGCGGAACGGGCAGGCCGTCAGGGGCGCGGTCAGGATCGGGGGCTGGCCCTCGATCACCTTCAGCCGTGTTTCGCGCCCGCCGGTGATCCGGGGAATCGTCTGCAAAAGCGCGCGGGTGTAGGGGTGCTGGGGATTGGCGAACAGCTCGCGCACCGGCGCCTGCTCGACGATCTGGCCGCCATACATCACCATGACCCGGTCGGCGATGCCTGCAATCACGCCCAGATCATGCGTGATCCAGATGATCGCCATGCCAAGCTTCTGGCGAAGCTCCTTCACCAGTTCGAGGATCTGCGCCTGGATTGTCACATCCAGCGCCGTGGTCGGTTCGTCGGCGATCAGCACATCGGGATTGCAGGCCAGCGCGATGGCGATCATCACCCGCTGCCGCATGCCGCCCGAGAACTGGTGCGGATACTGGGAGAGCCTGTGGCGGGCGTCGGGGATGCCGACCAGATCGAGGAGTTCGATCGCCCGGGCCTCGGCCTGGGATTTCGACATCTTCATGTGCTTGATCAGGGGCTCCATGATCTGGTTGCCCAGCGTGAAGACCGGGTTGAGACTGGTCATCGGGTCCTGGAACACGAAACCGACCCGGGCACCCCGGACCGCGCGCAGCTCGTCGGTCGACATGGCCAGAATGTCGCGACCGTTCAGCAAGGCCTGGCCGCTGCGGATGTCGGCGGGTGGCGCGGGCAGAAGCCGCAACAGCGACATCATGGTCACCGACTTGCCCGAGCCGCTTTCGCCGACGACGCCCAGAAGCTCGCCCTTGCGCAGGTGGAAGCTGACGTCGTTCACGGCATGGATTTCTCCGCCGCGGGTGCGGAATACGGTCTTGAGGTCCCTGACTTCAAGGACGGGTGCGGCCGGTTCGGCCATTCAGTACTCCCCGCGACGATCTCAAGTCTTGTCGGTGTTGGCTTGGATCTTGTTATTGTTGGCTGATTTGTAAGCCTAGCACCTTGTGGTTGCGGCCTTGCCGTAAACTGTTTCCGATTCTCGAGCTTCTATCAATCCCGATTTGCCGCGCGATTCCTGACTGTTCACCCGTCAAAATGACCGAACCTTGCGCCATTCTGCCAGATATTGACACCGGCCAGACCCAAGGACAGGCTGGCTACCAGATCTAGTCATGGCAAGGAAAATCGCGATGATCGTGCTGACGCAGCGTCAGATTCTGGATCATCTGGTCAAGTTCCGGACAGTCAGCCGCGACTCGAACCTCGAGCTGGTCAACTGGCTGGAAGATTACCTTGCCGGTCATGGCGTGGCCTGCTTTCGGCACTGGAACGAGGACCGGCAGAAGGCGGCGCTGATCGCGCATGCCGGGCCGTGGATTCCGGGCGCCGTGGTGCTGTCGGGACATTCCGACGTGGTGCCGGTGGACGGGCAGGTCTGGACATCGGACCCCTGGACAGTGGTGGAGCGGGAGGGGCGGCTATACGGGCGCGGGACCTGCGACATGAAGGGCTATGTCGCGCTGGCAGTCTGGGCGGTGGTCGAGGCGCAGCGGCGCGGGGTGGCGCGGCCTTTGCAGCTGGCGCTGTCCTATGACGAAGAACTGGGCTGCACGGGTGCGCCGCCGATGATTCAGACGATGCAGGGCGTGGTGCCCAAGGGCGCGGTCGCGCTGATCGGAGAGCCGTCGCGGATGAAGGTGATCACCGGGCACAAGGGCGGGACCGGATACAGCGTGCATGTGAAAGGCTACGAAGTGCATTCCTCGCTGATGCCCGAAGGCGTCTCGGCGGTGATGGAGGCGGCGCGGCTGGTCCAGTGGGTCAATGACCGCAACGCGGCGATCCAGGCCGGGCCGCGGGGTGCCATGGATGCCCGGTTTCATCCGCCATTCACGACGCTGCATGTGGGCCGGATCGAGGGTGGCACGGCCGACAACATCACTGCGGCCGACTGCCGGTTCGCCGTCGAGATGCGCTGCGTGCCGGATGATGACGCCGAAGTGCATGCAGGCGCATTCCGGGCCGAGGCGGAGCGGCTGGACGCGGCGCTGAAGGCACGGCGACCGGAGGCGGGGGTGCATCTGGCGAAGTTCTTCGACGTCTCGCCCCTGCGGCCCGAGGTGGATGGCGAGGCGGAGGCGCTGGCCCGTGCCCTGACCGGCGAGAATGCCTCGGGCGTCGTGTCCTATGGCACCGAAGCCGGGCAGTTCCAGGATGCAGGCTATTCGGCGGTGGTCTGCGGGCCGGGGGACATTGCCCAGGCGCACCAGGCGGATGAATATCTGGAGATCAGCGAGTTTCTGGCCGGGCAGCGGTTCATGGATAGGCTCCTGGAGAAAGTGGCATGAGCGTTTCGATCTCCGAGGCCGCTCCGGTGCGCTTTGCCTGGCCTTTGCCGCCGCGCGTCAATGTCATGGTCGTGGGCGGAGGGATGATAGGGGGCCCTGGCGGCGACCGAACTGGCCGTCATTCTGCAGCGGGGCAGCGCATGTCGGGGAGGGAAAGGGAAGTCATGGCCCGTGTTTGCGGCCTGGCAGGCTGGTCGTCAGGAGGCGACTTGCGCCAAGGCCATGATTCTGCCCGTGCCGGCCTTGCGAAGCAAAAGCGGAAGCGTTGGACATTATCCAGTTCCCAAATCGCTTTGAATCGCGTAGAACCACCGAAAGTTTGCGCTAACATCGATCCGCTGCGTAGGCTAAGCCAGAACCGGTGCCATTGCGCCTGAAAGCCCGCTTGACCGCCGCCCTGTGGCGCTTAGGCTTTCCGTGGAGAGAAGTTTGCTGGACAAGACCGTGACCGATCTGAGCGTGACCCCGAACATCCTGCAGGCAAGCATCCTGCGACATCTGACCTTCACGGTCGGCAAGGACGCCCCGCATGCCAGCGCGCATGACTGGCGCATGGCGCTGAGCCATGCAATCCGCGACCATATCGTCGAGCCGTGGTTCGCCTCGACCCGCCGCACCTGGGCCGAGGACAAGAAGCGCGTCTACTACCTGTCGATGGAATTCCTGATCGGCCGCATCCTGGAGGATGCGATGATCAACCTTGGCCTTTACGACGCCGCGAACGAAGCCATGGCCGCCTTCGGCCAGGATCTGCGCGTCGTGATCGATGACGAGCCGGATGCTGCGCTGGGGAACGGGGGGCTGGGGCGACTTGCGGCCTGTTTCATGGAATCGATGGCGACGCTGGGGTGCCCGGCCTATGGCTATGGCATCCGTTACGAACACGGCCTTTTCCGGCAGCACTTCGACCAGGGCCGCCAGATCGAGACGCCGGAGAACTGGCTGGCTCAGGCCCATCCCTGGGAATTCGCCCGGCCCGAAAGCCGCTATACCATCGGCTTCAAGGGCAATGTCGAGACGCGGGACGGTCGCGAGGTCTGGAACCCGGCCGAAACGGTGACGGCAGAGGCTTTTGACACCCCCGTCATCGGCTGGCAGGGAAAATGGGCGAACACGCTTCGGCTCTGGGGGGCGAAGGGGACGACGAACTTCGACCTCGAACGCTTCAACCGGGGCGACTACACGGCGGCGGCGGAACCCGAGACGCTGGCGCGGACGCTGTCGCGGGTGCTGTATCCCGATGATACGACCTACCAGGGCAAGGAGTTGCGGCTGAAGCAGGAGTTCTTCCTGACCTCGGCGGCCTTGCAGGACATCCTGCGTCGCTATCTGACCACCCACTCGGACCTGCGTGCCCTGCCGAAATACGTGGCAATCCAGATGAACGACACCCATCCGGCGATTGCGGGACCGGAACTGATCCGCCTCTTGTCGGATGTCCACGGGGTGCCCTTCGACGAGGCGCTGACTATCGCGCGCGCGTGTCTTGGCTACACGAACCACACACTTCTGCCCGAAGCTCTTGAAAAATGGGCAACCTTCACGTTCGGCAACGTGCTGCCGCGCCACATGCAGATCGTCGAGCGCATCGACAGCTGGCATCGCCGCGCCTATCCGAACCGCCCGCATTACGTTGGCATCGTGAAGCACCAGGAAGTGCGGATGGGCGAGCTTGCCTTCATCATGTCGCATAAGGTCAATGGCGTTTCGGCGCTGCATTCGGACCTGGTGAAGAAGAACCTGTTCCCGGAGCTGAACGGCCTGCATCCGGGGCGGATCATCAACCAGACCAATGGTGTGACGCCCCGGCGCTGGCTGCGGATGGCGAACCGGCCCTTGTCCGCGCTGATCACCCGGACGATCGGCACGGGCTGGGAAGCCGACCTTGACCGGCTGCGGGACCTTGAGCCGCATGTCGAAGACGCTGGCTTTCGCGACAGTTTCGCCGCCGCCAAGCGCGAGAACAAGGTGGCGCTGTCGAACTGGATCGGGCGCGAGATGGGGATCGAAGTCAGCCCCGACGCGCTTTTCGACGTTCAGATCAAGCGGATTCACGAATACAAGCGCCAGCTTCTGAACATCCTGGAGACGATCTCGCACTGGCATCGCGTCCGGTCGAACCCGAAGGCGGGATGGGTGCCGCGGGTGAAGATTTTCGGCGGGAAGGCCGCGCCCGGCTATGCCGTGGCGAAGGAAATCATACGGCTTATCAATGATGTGGCGACCGTTGTTAATGCCGATCCGGTGACGAAGGATCTTCTGAAGATCGTCTATCCGGCGAACTACAACGTGACGATGGCCGAACGGGTGATTCCGGCGGCGGACCTGTCCGAGCAGATTTCGACCGCTGGAAAAGAGGCTTCGGGCACCGGCAACATGAAGTTCATGATGAACGGCGCGCCTACCATCGGCACGCTGGATGGTGCGAATGTCGAGATATTGCAAGAGGTTGGGGCAGAGAACTTCTTTCTCTTCGGCTTGACGACCGAAGCGGTTCAGAAGCGGCGCGAGGACCCCGAACACGCCAAGAAGGCGATCGAGGCAAGCCAGGCCCTGATGGACGTGCTGCAGATGATCGCCGAGGGTCGCTTCTCGCCGGACGAGCCCGGGCGCTATCATGATCTTGTCCACCGGGTCTGGCACTACGACTACTTCCTTGTTGCCAGCGATTTCGACGCCTACCGGACGGCGCAGGGTGAGGTCGACAAGGCCTATGCCGACCCGCAGCGCTGGTGGCGGATGGCCGCGCTGAACACGGCGCGGAGTGGATTCTTTTCGTCAGACCGCACGATCCGCAGCTACATGGACGAGATCTGGCAGGCGACGTCCGCCCTGTAACGGGGCACTCTGGCGGGCTTTTCGGGGAGGGAAGCATGGCTGAGACGACACTGGATCAAGGCGCGGCAGAAGCGATTGCCGGAGGCTGGCATGGCGATCCGTTCGCCGTGCTTGGCCCGCAGAAACAGGCGAAGGGCTGGGAGATCCGGGCCTTCGTGCCGGGGGCGGACCGGCTGTGGGTGCTGTCGGGCAAGACCGAGGTCGAGTCGGTGCCCTATCCCGGTGTCCCGGGGCTGTTCACGCATCAGATGGCACGGAAGGCAATTTACAGCTTGCGCGCGCAAGGCCATGGAACGACGTGGGAATTCGAGGATCCCTATCGCTTCGGTCCGGTTCTGGGCGAGATGGACGAATACCTTTTGGGCGAAGGCACGCACCGGCGGCTGTGGCAGGCACTGGGGGCGCATCTCCTCACGCACGAAGGCATCGACGGCGTACATTTCGCGGTCTGGGCACCAAATGCCGAACGGGTCTCGGTCGTGGGCGATTTCAACGTCTGGGACGGACGTCGCAATCCGATGCGCAGACGGGGCGCGACCGGGGTGTGGGAGATCTTCATCCCCGGTCTTGGCGAAGGCACGGCCTACAAATACGAGATCAAGGGACCGGGCGGGGCCGTGATGCCGCTGAAGGCCGATCCGGTCGGTTTCGGATCGGAACATCCGCCCGCAAATGCTTCCGTCGTCAGGACAATCCGCGGCGACTGGCATGATGCGGGCTGGATGGAGGGGCGGGCAGCGCGGCACACGACCGATGCGCCGATCTCGGTTTACGAGGTGCATCTCGGTTCATGGAAGCGCGCGCTGGGCAACCGGATGCTGAGCTACCCGGAGCTGGCCGAGCAGTTGGTGGGTTATGCCGCCGACATGGGGTTCACCCATATCGAATGCCTGCCGGTCAGCGAATACCCGTTCGATGGCAGTTGGGGGTATCAGCCCGTCGGCATGTTCGCCCCCACGATCCGCCACGGCACTCCCTCCGAGTTTCGGGCCTTTGTCGATGCGGCGCACAGGAAGGGGTTGGGGGTGATCCTGGACTGGGTGCCGGGGCATTTCCCGACCGACGCGCATGGGTTGGGCCAGTTCGACGGCACCTCGCTTTACGAACATCAGGACCCGCGCGAGGGGTTCCATCAGGACTGGAACACCCTGATCTACAACTATGGCCGGGTCGAGGTGAAGAACTACCTCGTCTCCAACGCCTTGTATTGGCTTGAGGAATACCACATCGACGGCTTGCGGGTGGATGCGGTGGCCTCGATGCTTTACCGCGACTACAGCCGCAAGCACGGCGAATGGGTGCCGAACAAGGACGGCGGCCGCGAGAACTATGAGGCGATCGACGTCCTGCGCACGACCAACATCACCGCCTATGGCGAAGTGCCGGGGATCATGACGATTGCCGAGGAATCGACGGCCTTTCCCGGCGTCTCCCGCCCGGCGAACTGGGGCGGTCTTGGCTTTGGCTTCAAGTGGAACATGGGGTGGATGAACGACACCCTGTCCTACATCCAAAAAGACCCGATCTACCGGAAGTATCACCACCACCAGATGACCTTCGGCATGGTCTATGCCTGGTCGGAAAACTACATCCTGCCGATCAGTCATGACGAGGTGGTCCACGGCAAGGGCAGCATGCTGTCGAAGATGCCGGGCACGGCATGGGAGAAATTCGCCAACCTGCGGGCCTATTACGGGTTCATGTGGGCGCATCCCGGCAAGAAGCTTTTGTTCATGGGGCAGGAGTTCGCGCAAGGGGCCGAGTGGAACCATTCGCAAAGCCTCGACTGGCATCAGCTGGACGTCACCGAACACAAGGGCGTGCAGGCACTGGTCCGCGATCTGAACCGGGTCTACCGCAACACCCCTGCGCTGCATGTGAACGACACACGCCCCGAGGGCTTTGCCTGGATCGAATCGAACGATGCCGAGGCCGGGGTCTTCGCATGGGTCCGCAAGGGCAGCGCGGGCGACAAGCCGGTGGTGGCGGTGGTCAACATGACGCCGCTGGAGCGCAGCTATCGGTTGGGTCTGCCGCAGGCGGGCAAATGGACCGAAATCCTGAACACCGACGCCGAGGCCTATGGCGGGGGCAACCGTGGCAACCTGGGAGGGGTGACCACGGAGAAGACGCCCTGGCATGGCCAGACGCAATCGGCGCTTGTCACGCTGCCACCGCTCTCGGCAGTGTATCTGCAACAGGACTGAATGCTGGCGGGCAAACCGCCGAACGGGAGGGAAGATGATGAAAGCAAGACCGAACCAGCGCCTGTCGTCGCAGGCCATGGCCTTCGTCCTGGCGGGCGGGCGCGGCAGTCGGCTGAAAGAGCTGACCGACCGGCGCGCGAAACCGGCGGTCTATTTCGGCGGCAAGACCCGGATCATCGACTTCGCGCTGTCGAATGCGCTGAACTCGGGCATCCGGAAGATGGCGATTGCCACGCAATACAAGGCGCACAGCCTGATCCGCCACGTCCAGCGCGGCTGGGGCTTCTTCCGGGCCGAGCGGAACGAATACCTGGACATCCTGCCTGCCTCGCAGCGGATGGACGAGGTGAACTGGTATCGCGGCACGGCGGACGCGGTGGCGCAGAACATCGACATCATCGACAGCTACGGCATCAAATACGCGATCATCCTGGCGGGCGACCACATCTACAAGATGGATTACGAGGTCATGCTGCGCCAGCATGTCGAGGCGGGGGCGGATGTCACCATCGGCTGCCTGACGGTGCCCCGGATGGAGGCGAAGGCCTTCGGCGTGATGCATGTCGACAAGAACATGCGGATCACGGATTTTCTGGAGAAGCCGAAGGACCCGCCGTCGATTCCCGGCGACCCGGATCACGCCCTTGCCAGCATGGGGATCTATGTCTTCGACTGGGCGTTCCTGCGCGACCTGCTGTTGAAGGACATGTCGGACGACAGTTCGACCCATGATTTCGGCTTTGACCTGATCCCCCACATCGTCAAGAACGGCAAGGCCGTCGCGCACAAGTTCGCCGACAGCTGCGTGATGAGCGGTCTGGAAACCGAGCCTTACTGGCGCGACGTGGGAACCATCGACGCCTTCTGGCAGGCCAACATCGACCTGACGGATTTCGTCCCCAAACTGGATCTCTATGACAGCGCCTGGCCGATCTGGACCTACGCCGAGATCGTGCCACCCGCGAAGTTCATCCATGACGAGGATGGTCGGCGCGGCTCTGCGGTCAGTTCGCTGGTGTCGGGGGACTGCATCGTGTCTGGATCGGCGGTGTCGAACAGTCTTTTGTTCACCGGGGTCCGGACCCACAGTTATTCCAGCCTGGAATATGTGGTCGCGCTGCCTCAGGTGACGGTCAACCGGAAGGCCCAGCTGAAGAACTGCGTGATCGACCGCGGCGTGGTGATCCCCGAGGGCCTGGTGATCGGCGAGGATACCGAGGAAGACACCAAGTGGTTCCGCCGGTCGGAAGGCGGCATCGTGCTGATCACGCAGGACATGCTGGATGCCCGCGCCAAGGCGTTGGGCTGAGGGACTGGACCTTGCCCGGAGGAGAGGTTAGCTCCGGGCAGGAAGCTTCTGAAAGGCAAGGCAAATGGGCGGTCGGGTTCTGTCGGTGGCATCGGAATGTGTCCCGCTGGTGAAGACCGGCGGGCTTGCGGATGTGGTGGGCGCGCTTCCGGCGGCGCTGGCTTCGGCGGGCTGGGAGATGAAGGTCCTTCTGCCGGCCTATCGGTCCTTGCGCAGTCAAGCGGCAGGCTGGCCTGTGGTCTGGCAGGAGGCCGATCTCTGGGGCGGCCCCGGGCGTGTGCTTGCGGGGGAAGTGTCGGGCATGTCGGTGCTGCTTCTGGACGCGCGGCATCTTTTTGACCGCGACGGCGGCCCCTATTCCGGCCCGACCGGCGAGCATCCCGACAATGCGGTCCGCTTTGCCGCCCTGTCCTGGGTTGCGGCCCGCATCGCCCGCGAGGGGCTGGAGGGCTGGAAGCCCGACATCCTGCATGCCCATGACTGGCAGGCGGGGTTCGCTCCCGCCTATCTTGCCTATCATGGCACCGGCGGTGTGAAATCCGTCATGACGGTGCATAACATCGCCTTCCAGGGCTGGGCACCGGCGCATATGCTGGGCGTGCTGCGGCTGCCCGGCCATGCCTTCCACCCCGAGGCGCTGGAATATTACGGCGGCATTTCCAGCCTCAAGGCCGGGTTGGTGACATCGGACTGGATCACCACCGTTTCGCCGACCTATGCGGCGGAACTGATGCGACCCGAGTTCGGCATGGGTCTGCAGGGCGTGATCGCGGCGCGGGGGCCGGCCGTGTCGGGCATCCTTAACGGAGTGGACACCGGGGTCTGGGATCCTGCCGCCGAGACGCCGGGCTTCGGCCCGAAGGCGATGGCCGGGAAGGCCGTCGCGCGGGAGGTCTTGTGTCAGGAGTTCGGGCTGGACGTGCCGGGCCCGCTCGCCATCGTGGTCAGCCGTCTGACCGACCAGAAAGGGATCGACCTTCTGCCCGCGGTCGTGCCGGACTACGTTCTCGGCGGCGGCGGGCTGATCGTGCTGGGCTCGGGCGATCCGGGGCTGGAAGGCGCAGTGCGGAACCTAGCCGCACGGTTCCCGGGCCGGGTGGCGGTCCGGATCGGCTATGACGAAGCGATGAGCCATCGGCTGTTCGCGGGAGCCGATGCCGTGCTGGTCCCCAGCCGGTTCGAGCCTTGCGGGCTGACGCAGATGTACGGGCTGCGCTACGGCACGCTGCCGGTGGTGTCGCTGGTCGGCGGGCTTGCCGATACGGTCATCGGGGCCTCGCCCGCGACGCTGGCCGCCGGGGTGGCGACCGGGGTCACGTTTCATCCGGTCGATGCCCAGGCCTTCGGTCGCGCGATGGCGCAGCTTCTGGACCTCTATCGCCAGCCTAAGCTCTGGGCAAAGCTGCGGGCCAATGCCATGGCGCAGCCGGTGGGCTGGGAAGCCTCGGCCGCAGCCTATGCCAGCCTTTACGAAAGGCTGAGCGCGTGACACCGCAGGCCGTTTCGCTTCCCGCGCGGCTGCAGGGTCATGCGGTCGCACCTGGCCGCCCATGGCCGATGGGCGCCAGCCTGACTGGCGACGGCGTCAACTTTGCCGTGTTCTCGGCCCATGCCGAACGGATCGAGCTGTGCCTTTTCACGTCGGACGGGCGCAAGGAACTGGCCCGGCTGCCGATCATCGAGCGGGACGGCGACATCTGGCACATCCATGTCGGCGGGCTGACGGTCGGCGCGGTCTACGGCTTTCGCGCCTATGGCCCTTATGCGCCGGAACAGGGACATCGGTTCAATCCGCACAAGCTGCTTCTGGACCCCTATGCCAGGGCGCTGGAAGGGCGGTTGAAATGGTCGGACGCGCTGATGGGCTACAAGATCGGCTCCGCGCGCGGGGACCTGAGCTTTGACACGCGCGACAGTGCCTTTGCGGTGCCGAAGGCCGTGGTCACCGACAGCTCTTTCACCTGGGGCAACGATCAGGCACCGCGCACGCCCCGCATCGACACGGTAATCTACGAGGCGCATGTCAAGTCGATGACCGCGCTGCATCCGGGCGTCGACAAGGGGCTGCGGGGAACCTACCTCGGCCTTTCATCGGACCCGGTGATCGCGCATCTGCACAAGCTTGGCGTGACGGCGATCGAACTTCTGCCGGTGCAGGCCTATATCGACGACCGTTTCCTGGTGTCGAAGGGCCTGAAGAACCACTGGGGCTACAACACGTTTGCCTTCTTCGCCCCCGAAGCGCGCTACATGAGTCAGGGCGCGCTGTGGGAGTTTCAGACCATGGTGCGCCGGTTCCATGCCGCCGGGATCGAAGTCATCCTGGACGTGGTCTACAACCATACCGCCGAGGGCGACGAATGGGGTCCAACCGTCAGCTTCCGGGGGCTGGACAATGCCAGCTATTACCGGCTGGCGGGCGGAGGGCGGCACTATGTCAATGACGCGGGCACCGGCAACACGCTGAACCTGACGCATCCGATGGTGTTGCGGATGGTGATGGATTCCTTGCGCTACTGGGTCGAGGCGGCCCATGTCGACGGTTTCCGCTTTGACCTTGCGACCGCTCTCGGCCGCGAGGCGCATGGCTTCGATCCCAATGGCGGCTTTTTCGATGCGATCCGGCAGGACCCGACGCTCAGCCGCGTCAAGCTGATCGCCGAGCCCTGGGACATCGGCCCGGGCGGCTATCAGTTGGGGGCCTATCCGCACCCGTTCCACGAATGGAACGACAAGTTCCGCGACGGCGTGCGACGGTTCTGGAAGGGCGATGCCGGAATGACGCGGGACCTAGCGGCGCGCATCCTCGGCAGTGCCGAACGGTTCGACCATTCTGGCCGGGCGGCGACCTCGTCGGTCAACTTCATCACCAGCCATGACGGGTTCACGCTGCAGGACCTGGTCAGCTTCACCATCAAGCGCAACTTCGCCAATGGCGAGGACAACCGCGACGGCCATCACGAGAACCACTCGGACAACCTTGGCGTCGAAGGACCGACGAAGGACGCCAAGGTTCTGGCCGCGCGCAACCAGCGCAAGCGCAACCTGCTGGCCACCCTGTTTCTGTCGCAAGGTGTGCCGATGCTTCTGGCGGGCGACGAGGTCGGTCACAGCCAGGGCGGCAACAACAACGCCTATGCCCAGGACAACGAGACCAGCTGGATCGACTGGGCGCAGGCGGACTTTGCGCTTGAGGGGTTCGTGCAGCGCCTTGCGGCCCTGCGCCGGTCGCTGCCGATCCTGCGCCAGCGCCGGTTCCTGCATTCGCGGCCCCGCGTGTCGGACGGCATTCCGGACGTGATCTGGCGGCGGCCGGACGGCACGGTGCCACAGTCCGAGGAATGGCACGATCCGGTCTTCCGCTGCCTCTGCGTCGAGCTTCGGATGCAGGCGGAAGGTGGCGATCCGAACCCCGAGGCGGTCTTTGCCGTCTTCAACTGCGGGGCCACGGCGGCCTTGCACCTGCCGGAAACCGCGTCGGGCTGGGAACTGCTGCTTGACACCACGCGACCGGACCTCGAGCCTTCCGGCAAGGCATCCGACCTGTCCTCGGCGCCTGCGCAATCCGTGCTGCTCTTCCGGTCGCTGACCGGCAGCCCCAAGGGAGTTACGCCATGACCCAGATCACCACTGTCTCGACGCAACCGATCATGGGACAAAAGCCCGGCACCAGCGGTTTGCGGAAGAAGACTCCGGTCTTCATGGGGCGGCACTATCTGGAGAATTTCGTCCAGTCGATCTTCGACGTGGTGGCTGCTGCTGGCAAGACCTTCGTGCTTGGGGGGGATGGCCGATACTTCAACGACCGCGCGGCGCAGGTGATCCTGCGGATGGCGGCGGCGAACGGAGCGGCGCGGGTGATCGTGGGGCAGGGGGCGATCCTGTCGACCCCGGCGGCCAGCCACCTGATCCGGCTGAACCGGACGGACGGCGGGATCATCATGTCGGCCAGCCACAACCCCGGCGGACCGCATGAGGATTTCGGGGTCAAGTTCAACATGCCGAACGGGGGCCCTGCACCTGAAGGCGTCACCGAGGAGATGTTCAAGCGGACGACCGAGATCACCGAATACAAGGTGCTTGAGGCGCAGGATGTCGATCTCGACCGGATCGGACGCCACCAGCTCGGCGCGATGATGGTGGATGTCGTGGACCCCGTTTCAGACTATGCCGCGCTGATGGAGAGCCTGTTCGATTTCCCTGCGATCCGGGCGATGTTCGCGGGCGGGTTCCGCATGCGGATGGATTCGATGTGCGCCGTGACCGGGCCCTACGCGGTGGATATCCTGGAAAACCGGCTTGGTGCAGCGAAGGGGACAGTGGTCAATGGCACTCCGCTGCCGGACTTCGGCGGGATGCACCCCGACCCGAACCCGACCTGGGCCAAGGCGCTGATGGACGAGATGTTCGGGTCCAACGCCCCGGATTTCGGGGCGGCCTCGGACGGGGACGGTGACCGCAACATGGTGGTGGGACGCGGGATCTATGTCTCGCCATCGGACAGTCTGGCGGTCCTTGCGGCGAACGCGCATCTGGCACCCGGCTATTCGAAGGGTCTGAAGGGCGTCGCGCGGTCGATGCCGACCTCGGCGGCAGCGGACCGGGTTGCGGACGCGCTGGGGATCGGCAAGTTCGAGACGCCGACGGGGTGGAAATTCTTCGGAAACCTGCTGGATGCGGGCAAGGCCACGATCTGCGGCGAGGAAAGCTTTGGCACCGGATCAGACCATGTCCGCGAGAAGGACGGGCTTTGGGCGATCCTTCTTTGGCTGAACATTCTGGCGGTGCGCAAGCAGTCGGTGGCCGACATCCTGGCCGAGCATTGGGCCAGATATGGTCGCAACTATTACAGCCGGCACGACTTCGAGGCGATCGAGACGGCGAAGGCGGACGCGATGATGGCGGCGCTGCGCGGGTCGCTCGCCGGGCTGCCGGGGAAGGTTGTCGAGGGGATGACGGTGCAGGCGGCGGATGACTTCGCCTATACCGACCCCGTGGATGGGTCGGTCAGCCAAAAGCAGGGGGTCCGGGTGCTGTTCGCCGATGGCAGCAGGATCGTCTACCGGCTGTCGGGGACGGGGACGGAAGGTGCGACGCTGCGGGTCTATCTTGAACGGTATGCGGCGGGGCCGGGCGGCCTTGAACGGGACGCGCAGGATGCGCTGGCCCCGGTGATCCGGGCAGCGCATCAGCTTGCCGGAATTGTGTCCCATACCGGGCGCAGCGCGCCGGATGTCGTGACCTGAAGCCGAAACGGCGTTTCCTGACCTTCAGGAGTCGCGGTTTGACCAGACCGACAGTCGGTTTGCGACAAACCTGACACCAGTGTCGAGTTTTGCAGGGGGAACGACGATGGGCGAGGTCAGGGTGCGATCGGGCCGCCAGGCGCGGCAGGCGGAACGGGCACACAAGGGGCAGGGCCACGGGCGTCCCTACATCGTGCGGAACATCCCGACCTATGACGTGCTGTCCGAGGAAAACCTTCTCAGGATCGAGGCTGCCGCCGACCGGGTGCTGGCCGAAACCGGGATCGAATTCCGCGACGATCCGGTCGCGCTTGACCACTGGATGCGGGCCGGGGCGAAGATTGACGGGCTTCTGGTCAAGTTCGAGCCGGGGATGCTGCGCGAGATCCTGAAGTCTGCACCTTCGACCTTCACCCAACACGCGCGCAACCCGGAGCATTCGGTCCAGATCGGCGGCAGGAACGTCGTCTTCGCCCCCGCCTACGGCAGCCCCTTCGTGATGGACCTCGACCGTGGCCGCCGCTTTGGCACCATCGAGGATTTCCGCAACTTCATCAAGCTGGCGCAGTCCAGCCCCAACTTCCACCACTCGGGCGGGACGATCTGCGAGCCGACGGATGTGGCGGTGAACAAGCGGCACCTTGATATGGTGCTGTCTCATATCGAGCTGTCGGATCGGCCCTTCATGGGCTCTGTCACCGCCGAGGAGCGGTCGGAGGACAGCATCGAGATGACCCGGATCCTGTTCGGCGCGGATTTCGTCGACCGGAACTGCGTGATTCTGGGCAACGTCAACGTGAACTCGCCCCTGGTCTGGGACGGGACGATGACGCGGTCGCTGCGGGCCTATGCGAGGGCGAACCAGGCGGCGGTGATCGTGCCGTTCATCCTGGGGGGCGCGATGGGGCCGGTGACGAACGCGGGGGGGATCGTTCAAAGTCTTGCGGAGACGATGGCCGGCTGCGCGCTGACCCAGCTGGAGCGGAAGGGCGCGCCGGTGATCTTCGGGAACTTCCTGTCGTCGATGAGCTTGCGGTCGGGCAGCCCCACCTTCGGCACGCCGGAACCGGCGATCGGGTCGCAGGTGATTGGCCAGCTGGCCCGCCGCCTGAACCTGCCGCTGCGGTGTTCGGGGAACTTCACCACCTCGAAGCTGCCGGATGGGCAGGCGATGATGGAAGGCACGATGTCGATGCTGGCAGCGGTCCACTGCGGGGCGAATTTCATCCTGCATTCGGCGGGGTTCCTGGATGGGCTGCTGTCGATGTCCTACGAGAAGTTCATGCTGGATGCCGACCTGTGCGGGGCGCTGCATGCCTATCTGGACGGGATCCGGATCGACGAGGATCAGCTGGCGGTGGACGCCTTCGCGGAGGTCGGGCCGGGGAACCATTTCTTTGGCTGTTCCCATACGATGCGGCACTATGAGACGGCGTTCTGGGACAGCGATCTGTCGGACAACGAGCCCTTCGAGAAATGGGAGGCGGCGGGGTCGACGGATGCGGCGACGCGGGCCAACAAGCTGTGGAAGAAGCGGCTGGCCGAGTATGAGGCCCCCCCGCTGGACGAGGGCATCCGCGAGGCCCTGCATGACTATGTCGGTCGGAAGAAAGCCGGGATCGCCGACGCATGGTATTGACTGTCCACGGTGGACAAACCTGGAATATCAAACGATGACAATGGCTTGCGCGCGGGCGTTCACGATTTCTTAACGTCTGTCCGCAAGCCGGACGCGGCCGTTTTCAGGTCCTGAGGCCGGTTTCTTCCAGCAGGCCCATCCGCTTGGCCTCGTAATAGTAGCCCTTGGCATACCACATCATGGCGCGATCCTGCGAGCCTCCGGACACCATCCAGGCTCCGCGCAGATACTTGCCCGCATACATGAGGTTGGTCTCGGCATCGAGCAACCCCTCGGGCGGGCCCTGATAGCCCATCGTCCGCGCGGTCTGCGGCAGAATCTGCATCAGCCCGTAGTAGGGTCCGTTGCGCGCGCCCGGGTTGTAGTCGCTTTCGCGCTGGATGACCCGGTGCAAAAGGCTTTCAGGGATGCCATGGATCCTGGAATACTTGCGGATGAGCGCCCGCATCTCGGGCGTCTCGCCGGGGTTCAGGTCGGACCTGGACACCGCCATTGACGCGGACCGGCGCCCGCAGGCCGCAAGCAGGACAAGGGCGGGCGCAAGAACAAGGCTGCGGCGGGACAGGGTCATCAAATGGCTCCGCTTCGGGTTTCGGCGTGATAGCCGGGCCGCAACGCCCCTGGCAAGCCCACCGCAGGAGGACTGCGCGGCTTCCGGCCTGACGCCTGCAACCGCCGCGGCACCGATCGTCACCGGCCTGTTACCCGGGTCGGTCAGAAAGCCTGTGGAAAACCCGAAAGTCACTCTGGCGCTTGGGGGTTGCCATGGCGAAAACGCCAGATATAGTTTCGGATACCGGGGCGGGACGGCCCGTCCTGATGGCCGAAGGCTGACGGGCGAAGTGCGGAGTCTTTGACGGAATGGACGGCGATTTCAGAACCCAGTTTGTGCGCGATCCTGCGGCGCTGAAGCACTATCCCGCGCTGGTGCTGAACGCTGACTTTCGCCCGCTGTCCTACTACCCGCTCAGCCTCTGGCCCTGGCAGGAGGCGATCAAGGCCGCCTTCCTGGACCGGGTGCAGATCGTCGCCGAATATGACGCGGTGGTCCACAGTCAGCGGCAGGAGTTCAGGATACCCTCGGTGGTGGTCCTGAAAGAGTTCGTAAGACCCCAGAAGCGCGTGGCATTCACGCGCTTCAATCTTTTTCTGCGGGACGAGTTCTGCTGCCAGTATTGCGGGGCGCGGGGCGATCTGACCTTTGATCATGTGCTGCCGCGATCCAAGGGCGGGATCACCAGCTGGGAGAACGTGGTCGCGGCCTGTTCGCCCTGCAACCTGCGCAAGGGCTCGCGCACGCTGAAACAGTCGGGGCTGTATCTGAACCGGCTGCCGCGTGCGCCGTCTGCCGAGGAAATGCAGTCGCATGGCCGCCGCTTTCCGCCGAACCATCTGCACGAAAGCTGGATGGATTACCTGTATTGGGATGCCGAACTGGAGGCGTGATGCCGCCTTTGGCCGTCATCCTGTCGTTACAAAACCTTCACAAATCAGTCATGGAGTGCTTTTCTGTCCGCCGTTGGTCGGGAGAAAGCACCCATGGTCATTACCCTTCAGGCTGCGGCCCTGAACCTGTTCACCGCCCTTGCCTGCGGTGCGGTGATCGGGTCCGAGCGTCAGGTGCGTCAGCGGATGGCGGGCCTGCGCACCAATGCGCTGGTCGCGTTGGGGGCGGCAAGTTTTGTCACTTTTTCGGGCCTGTTTCCGAACGAGGTCAGTCCGACGCGCGTTGCGGCGCAGATCGTGTCGGGGATCGGCTTTCTGGGGGCCGGGATCATCTTCCGGGACGGCTTCAACGTCCATGGGTTGAATACGGCCGCGACGCTGTGGTGTTCGGCCGGTGTCGGGATGATGGCCGGAGCGGGGGCCTGGGAGTTCGCGCTTCTGCTGACCGCCATGGTCGTTTTCGTGAACCTCGGGTTGCGGCCGCTGGTCAAGTTCCTGAAGCGGCACACGCGGGCAGGGGTGCCGGTCACGCGCGCCTACCGGGTGGTCGTGACTGTGGCCGAGGCGGATGAGTCGCGGGTGCGGGGGATGGTGTTGCGGACCCTGTCGCTGGGCGGACTGCATCTGTCCGAAATCGGCGTTGTGGCGGCCGAGGACGGGCGCGGGCTGGACCTTTCGGCGATGGTCACTGCGGAAGGCGGCGGCGATCTGGCTCTGGAACAGGCAGTCCACCGGCTTGCCTCCGAGCCGGGCCTGATGCGGGTGCGCTGGGAGGCCACGGACGAGGCCTGATGTCGCCTGCGGTTTCCCTGGCCCGCGCCGAGTGCTAGACAGATCGGAAGGCAGGCGGTAGAAGGTTGCCGTTAGCGCTAACAGCGCCTTCCAGGGAGACGGTCATGGTTTCGCGTGTCATTCCGGTGGATGTCTTCGATCTGGTGATCTTCGGGGCCACCGGCGACCTGGCGCGCCGCAAGATCCTGCCGGGGCTGTATCGGCGCTTTCTGGCAGGGCAGATGCCGGAAGACAGCCGGATCATCGGCGCGGCGCGGGCGGACCTGACGGACGCAGCCTTCCAGGAGCAGGTGAGGGCAGCGATAACCGAGTTCGTGCCGAAGGCCCGGCAGGAAGCAGCGGCGATCGAGGGGTTCCTGGGCCGCATCCGCTATGTCGCGATCGACGCCACCGGCACGAACGGCTGGGCGGCGCTGAAGGGTCTGATGCGCGAGAACGTGGTCAGGGCCTTCTATTTCTCGGTCGCACCCAGCCTTTTTGGCGACATCGCGCAACGGCTGTCCGAGCATCAGATCGCCGATGCCTGGAGCCGGATCGTTGTGGAAAAGCCCTTCGGGCGCGATCTGGCCAGCGCGAAGGCGTTGAACGGGGTGCTGGCCAAGCATTTCAACGAGACGCAGATCTACCGGATCGACCACTATCTTGGAAAAGAGACGGTCCAGAACCTGATGGCCGTCCGTTTCGCCAATATCCTGTTCGAGCCGCTGTGGAAGGCCGAATACATCGACCATGTGCAGATCACCGTGGCGGAAACCGTGAGTGTCGACGGGCGCGGGGCCTACTATGACAAGTCGGGCGCGATGCGGGACATGGTGCAGAACCACCTGATGCAGCTTCTGTGCCTGATCGCGATGGAGCCGCCCTATCACTTCGACCCCGACGCGGTGCGCGACGAGAAGCTTAAGGTGATCCGCGCGCTGAAACCGGTCCCGCCCGAGGATATCGTGCGCGGGCAATACGGGGCGGGAAAGGGCGAGAAGGGCTATGTCGTCCATTCCGAGAACCCGGCGTCCAAGACCGAAAGCTATATCGCGCTGAAGGTGCAGATCTCGAACTGGCGCTGGCAGGGGGTGCCGTTCTACCTGCGCACGGGCAAGCGGCTGCGGGCGCGGGCGTCGGAAATTGCGATCACCTTCAAGCAGCCGCCACACGCGATCTTCGATGACGCAAGCGGCTGGCACGAGAACGTGCTGGTCATCCGGTTGCAGCCGAACGAGGGCATGAACCTGATGGTGATGATCAAGGAGCCGGGGCCGGGGGGCATGCGCCTGATGCAGGTGCCGCTGGACATGTCCTTTGCCGCTGTCCTTGGGGATGACGCGGAGGAGACTCCGGACGCCTATGAACGGCTGATCATGGATGTGATCCGGGGCAACCAGACGCTGTTCATGCGCGGCGACGAAGTCGAGGCGGCCTGGGCCTGGAGCGACCCGATCATCCAGGGCTGGGAGACGCGGGGCGACAAGCCGCAGAGCTATGATCCGGGGTCTTCGGGCCCCGAGGATGCGCTGATGCTGATGCACCGCGACGGGCGGCGCTGGCGGGAGATCCGCGAATGAAGCTGGAAACCTACCCGGACCGGGAAATGATGATGCTGGGGCTGGCGAATACCATCGCAGGGCAACTGGCCGATTTTCTGCGCCGGGATGGGAAGGCGACGCTTTCGGTGCCGGGCGGGACGACGCCGGGGCCGATCTTCGACACGCTGTCGGGGGTGGATCTGGACTGGGCCAATGTCGCCGTGGTGCTGAACGACGAACGCTGGGTGCCGGAATCGTCGGAACGGTCGAACACGCGCCTTCTGCGCGAGCGGCTGTTGCGCGGGCGCGCGGCGCAGGCCCGGCTGGTGCCTTTGTATGCACCCGCCGAGCAGCCAGAGGAGATGCTGGAGGCGCTGGAAGACGGGCTGAAGCCGTATCTGCCGATTTCGGTCCTGCTTCTGGGCATGGGGGCGGACATGCATACGGCAAGCCTGTTCCCCGGCGCGGATCGGCTGGAAGAGGCGTTGTCGGCCAGCGCACCCTTGCTGTTGCCGATGCGGGCCGATGCGGCGGGAGAGCCGCGCATCACCCTGACCGCCCCCGTCCTGCGCGAGGCGTTCAACATCCACATCCTGATCACCGGGGCCGAAAAGCGCGCCGCCTTGGAGCGCGCGATGACCCTGACCCCGATGGTAGCGCCCGTGCGGGCGGTCCTTGACAACGCAACCGTGCATTGGGCGGAGTAGCCATGACGAAATGGGCAGAACTGCAGCGGCTTCACGACGTGAACAAGGGCCGCCATATCCTTGATCTGTTTGACGAAAGCCGGGCGGGCGATTTCTCGGTCAAGGCCGACGGGATGCTGTTCGATTACTCCAAGACCAACATTGATGCAGGCACCCGCGCGGCGCTGGTGACGCTGGCCGAAGCGTCCGGCGTGGCGGAAAAGCGGGCGGCGATGTTCGGCGGCGCGAAGATCAACGACACCGAAGGCCGGGCGGTACTGCATGTCGCGCTGCGGGCCGGCGAGGCGGAGGTCATCAAGGTCGACAGCAAGGACGTGCTGCCCGAGGTGCGCCGGATTCGCGCGACCTGCGCGGCCTTTGCGCGGGATGTGCGCTCGGGCGCGTATCAGGGGCAGGGCGGCAAGATCACCGACGTGGTGAACATCGGCATCGGCGGGTCGGACCTTGGCCCCGCGATGGCCTATCTTGCGCTGCAACCCTTTGCGGACGGGCCGCGCTGCCATTTCGTCAGCAATGTCGACGGCGCGCATATCCACGACACGTTGCGGGGGCTGAACCCGGAAACGACGCTGGTGATCGTCGCCTCGAAGACCTTCACCACCATCGAGACGATGACCAATGCCGACACCGCGAAACGCTGGATGGCGGCGCGGGTGAATAATCCGGCAGCACAGTTCGCGGCCGTCTCAACCGCGGGTGACAAGACCGCCGCCTATGGCATTGATGCAGCCAGGGTTTTCGGGTTCGAGGATTGGGTCGGCGGGCGCTATTCGATGTGGGGGCCGATCGGTCTGGCGCTGATGATCGCGGTGGGGCCAGAGGCGTTCGACCAGTTCCTGGAGGGTGGCCGGGCGATGGATCAGCACTTTCTGACCGCGCCTTTCGCTGCGAACATGCCGGTGATGCTGGCGCTGGTTGGAGTCTGGCACAACCAGCTGTGCGGCTATGCGACGCGGGCGGTTCTGCCCTATGATCAACGGCTTAGCCGTCTTCCTGCCTACCTGCAGCAGCTGGAGATGGAATCAAACGGCAAGCGCGTGGCGGTGGACGGGTCGGACCTGACGACAAACTCCGGTCCCGTGGTTTGGGGCGAGCCGGGGACCAACGGGCAGCACGCGTTCTACCAGCTGATCCATCAGGGGACGCGGGTGGTGCCGTGCGAGTTTCTGGTGGCAAAGCGGGGGCATGAGCCGGACCTGGCGCATCAGCACCTGCTGCTGGTTTCGAACTGTCTGGCGCAGGCCGAGGCGTTGTTGCGGGGCCGGTCGCTGGACGAAGCCCGCGCGATCATGGCGAAGAAGGGCGCGTCGGGGGCCGAGCTGGAGCGTCAGGCGCGGCATCGGGTGTTCCCGGGGAACCGGCCATCGACCGTGCTGGCCTACGACCAGCTGACGCCGTTTGTGCTGGGGCAGATCATCGCGCTCTATGAGCACCGGGTGTTCGTGGAAGGCGTGATCCTGGGCATCAACTCCTACGACCAATGGGGCGTGGAGCTTGGCAAGGAGCTGGCGCTGGCGCTGCAGCCGGTGCTGGAAGGCAAGGCGGGCACCGCGGGCAAGGATGGGTCCACGGCGGCTTTGGTGGACTTCCTGCGATAAGGCAAAAAGACCGGAGCTTTCGGCTTCCGGTCCTTCTTTCAACGCGTTACGGGCCGAAGTTACTTCAGCGCGACGGTGACGATGACCTCGACCTTGTAGTCGGGGGTCGCGAGTTTCGCCTCACCCGTGGCGCGGGCCGGGGTGTGGCCCTGTGCAACCCAAGTGTCCCAGACCGAGTTCATTTCCGGGAAGGTCGCCATGTCGGCCAGCCAGATCTGCGCCGACAGGATGCGGGTCTTGTCGGTGCCGGCCTTGGCGAGGATCGCGTCGATGGCGGCAAGCGCCTGGCGCGTCTGGTCGGCGACCGAGCCGCCGGGTTCGCCGAGCTGGCCCGCGACCCAGAGGATGCCGTTGTAGGCCACGGCCTCGGACATGCGCGGGCCGGTGCCGAAGCGGGTGATGTCGGTGTTCATGGTGTCTCTCCTCATTGGCGTCGGGCGGCTGGTTAGCCGGTTCCGCCGCCGAACGGAAGCTACTTCACGCGCACGCAGTTGAACTGGTCGCCCGACTGGCCCGAGACCCAGGTCAGGCCGGTCGCGGTCACCGCGCCGAGCGCCAGCACATAGCCGTTGCCGAAGCGCAGCGTGTAGTTGCTGCCGTCCCTGGCAACGTTCTGGATCGGGTAGGTATCCGTGCCGTTGTTGTAGGTGGTGTTGGTGAAGGTGAAAGTGTCGACGCCGCAATCCCAGGACCCGACGAAGGCATAGGGTTCCGAGGGGCCGCTGGTCTGGACACAGGCGGCCAGGGACAGCAGCAGGGGCAGGGCGAAGGGACGATGTGACATGTGCGGCTCCGGTTGCGGTAACGCAAGCGTTAAGCGCCGCGCGCTCCGTGTCAATCGCCGAGGTGGAGGGTTGGAGGTGAAGTGAACCGCGCAGTTATCAGAGAATGCCATAAATACAAGAGTTATCGTGGTCAGCATTTTTAGAAATACCCCCAATCATACCCCCAGATGCACTGGCTAGGTGTTCAGTCCCGGCATCTGGTGGATCGGGTCGAGGATGAATCGATCTGGCTCTGATGTCCAGATTTTGCAGATGTATTCGTAGGGCGTGAGCCCGTTGAGGGTCTTTAGCCTTCGGGCGAAGTTGTATGCTGCGAGGAAGTCGGCGAGGTGCACGCGCAACTGGTCGTAGCTGCATTCCAACCCCGTCACTCTTCGCCCGGAATCAAGGCGCCCCGCGCCGCCGGGCAGCGCCCGACCGCCCCCTCGGGCGGGCGCTTTGCAGCCTCAGCCTGCAGAACCACCGGGGGAGGGGTTGCACCATGAAGTGCCCAGAACGGATGTTGCTCGCCCACCCGGCGGTCGGGTGCCGCCCTGTGCTGGTACTCGACAGCGAAGGTGCGCATGAATGCGCACCCTACGCGGCCGTGAGGGCAGCCGTCACGCCACCCCATACCGCGCGCGGGCTTCCTTGAAGCTCATCAGCTTGCCTTCAACCGCATCCCAGAGGTGGAGGTTCACCGAACGCAGGGACTCGCGCATTGTCAGGCGCTGCGCTTCGGCCAGGGCACGGTGGTCGCGGATCACTTCGGGCAGGCGGTAGAACGGGATGCGGGAATACAGGTGGTGGACGTGGTGGATGCCGATGTTGCCGGAAAACCAGCGCAGGGGCTGCGGCAGGATGTAGTGGGACGACCCCTCCAACGCGGCGTCGTGCAGCTGCCAGTCGTCGCCCTTGGACCAGTGGGTTTCCTCGAACTGGTGCTGGACGTAGAAGAGCCACACCCCGAGCGTTGCCGCGATCAAGGAGGTGGGCAGGTAGATCAGCAGAACCGGCCAGAACCCGCCGAACCAGACGATCAGGCCCACGGCGATGCCGATCATCGCATTGGTCCCCATGGCCGAGGTCCAGTAGCGCCAGCCGGAATTCATCAACCCCAAGGGCAGGCGATTCTGCAGGAGAAACAGATAGCTGGGGCCGAGGACGAACAGCACGACCGGATTGCGGTAGAGCCGGTACATCAGCCGCCCCCAGCGCCCGCGCGCCCGGTATTCCTCGATCGTGAGCGTCAGCACATCCCCGATCCCGCGCGCGTCAAGGTCGCCGTGATGTGCATGGTGGATCGAATGAGTCCGCCGCCAGACGGCATAGGGCGTCAGGGTCAGCACCCCCAGCACGCGGCCAAGCCAGTCCTGCGCGGTGCGGTTCTTCAGAAAGGCACCATGGCCGCAATCGTGCTGGATGATGAAGATGCGGACGAGAAATCCGCCGTTCAGCACCGCAAGGCCGAGCGCCAGCCAAGGACTGACCGACAAGGCCATCCAGGCGAGGATCCAGAGCGCGAGGAATGGCACCACGGTCGCGGCCAGCTCCCACAGGCTGCGGCGGGTCGAGGGTTCGCGGTAACGGGCGAGGGTGGTCAGCCAGTCGCGGGCCGAGCGGAGAGCGGATTGGTCGGGCATCGGGGCCTGTAGCATTCCCTCCGGCTGTGCCGCGGCGGGGTCGGCTTGGCCTTCGGCACGCAAGCGCGGGCGCGCGGTTACATCAGGCGTGCTTTGGGTTAGGCGACACCGGGGCGAATATCAACTGATTTGATGCGTTGGGCGGTCACGTCCCGGCGATATGGGCGCCCCGCGCCGCTTGACTTTCGCCGGTCCGGTGCCGCTTGATCCGGGCTGTTCCAAGCCCCGTGATGCCATGGCCGCCATCCCCGTCGAAGCCTTCTATCTGACCCCCGGAGCAACCGGGTCGCTGCAACAGCAGATCCGGGCGATGGTGACACAAGGCATCCTCGCGGGCCGCTTTCGGCCGGGAAGCCGGATGCCCTCGTCGCGGGGGCTGGCCGAACACCTGGGTGTCAGCCGGATCACGGTGACGTTGGCCTATGCCGATCTCGTCTCTTCGGACTACCTCACCTCGGCCGGGCGCTCGGGCTATTTCGTGTCGGACACCGCCCCCCTCGCCACCGAGTTTCCGCAGGCCGAACCTCGGGCGGATGCCATCGATTTCAAGGGTTTGACCGGCGGTCGCTTCACTTTGGTCGCCAAGGTGGACCGACCCGAAGACTGGGACCGTTACCCCTATCCCTTCATCTACGGACAGGCGGACCCCACGCTGTTCGACCACCAGAACTGGCGGCAATGTGCGCTGCGGGCGCTTGGAAAGCGCGATTTCGCGGCGCTGACCTCCGACTACTATGACCGCGACGACCCGCTGCTGATCCAGGAGCTTTTGCGCACCATCCTTCCCCGCCGGGGCATCGCCGCGCGCGAGGACGAGGTGCTTCTGACCCTCGGCGCACAGAATGCGCTCTGGATCGCCGCGAACGCGCTTCTGGGGCCGGGACGGCGGGCTGGTGTGGAGAATCCGGGCTATCCCGCCTGGCGCGCCATCGTCGCCGCAACGGGGGCAAGGGCCATGCCGATGGACGTGGACGCGCAGGGTCTGCCGGTGCAGGGTCTGGACGCGGATGTGGTCTTCACGACGCCCTCGCACCAGTGCCCGACCAACGCCACCATGCCCGTCGACCGTCGGGTGGCGCTGTTGGAGGCGGCAGAACGCGCGGGCTTCATCCTCATCGAGGACGATTACGAATTCGAGATGTCCTTCCTGAAGCCCGTCGCCCCGGCATTGAAATCCCTGGACCGGAACGGTCGGGTGATCTACGCCGGCAGCTTCTCGAAGTCGGTCTTCCCTGGCCTGCGGCTTGGCTACCTCGTCGGCCCGCCCGGTTTCATCGCCGAAGCCCGGGCGCTGCGCGGACTGATGCTGAAGCACCCTCCCGGCCATATCCAGCGGACAATGGCCTATTTCCTTGGGCTTGGGCATTACGACGCGCTGGTCAACCGGATGAAGAACGCCTACCGCCGCCGCCGTCAGGTCATGGCCGAAGCGATTGCCGCCGAGGGACTGACCGTGGCGGGGCAGGGGGGCTTTGGCGGATCGAGCTTCTGGATGCGCGCGCCGGAGGGCGTGGATACGGAACCGCTGGCGCTGCGGCTGCGCGGCGACGGGGTGCTGATCGAGCCCGGCCACGCCTTCTTTGCGGGCGAGGACGCGCCGCGCAATTTCTACCGGCTTGCCTATTCCTCGATCGCGCTGCCCCGGATCGCCGAGGGCGTGGCGCGGATCGCGCGCGCCCTGCGCTAGGCTGGCCATACCGGGCCGAAGCATCTGGCCCTAAGGCGGGTTGCGTGCTGGCGTTAGGGTGCCGCGCAAAGGCCCGTGGTGGCCGCATGGGACATGGAGAGACGCGATGAAGATGACGACCGAGGAAGCCTTTGTAAAAGTCCTGCAGATGCACGGGATCGAACACGCCTTCGGGATCATCGGCTCCGCCTTCATGCCGATCTCGGACCTGTTCCCCAAGGCAGGCATCCATTTCTGGGACTGCGCGCATGAAGGGTCCGGGGGCATGATGGCCGACGGGTTCACCCGCGCGTCGGGCAAGATGTCGATGATGATCGCGCAGAACGGGCCGGGGATCACCAATTTCGTCACCGCCGTCAAGACAGCCTATTGGAATCACACGCCTTTGCTGCTGGTGACCCCCCAGGCCGCGAACAAGACCATCGGAATGGGCGGCTTTCAGGAAGTCGAACAGATGGCGCTGTTCAAGGACATGGTCTGCTATCAGGAGGAGGTGCGCGATCCCTCCCGCGTGGCCGAGGTGCTGAACCGGGTCATATGCCAGGCCAAACGCCAGTCGGCCCCGGCGCAGATCAACATGCCGCGGGATTACTTCACGCAAGTGATCGACGTGCCCCTGCCGGCAGTGGTTGAATTTGAGCGGCCGTCGGGTGGTGAGGAAGCGATTGCGCAGGCTGCGCAACTGCTGTCATCGGCAAAGTTCCCGGTGATCCTGAACGGCGCAGGCGTGGTGATTGGCGGCGCGATTCCGGCCTCGATGGCCTTGGCCGAGCGCCTGACCGCGCCGGTCTGCGTCGGCTATCAGCACAACGACGCCTTCCCCGGGTCGCATCCGCTGTTTGCGGGACCGCTGGGCTACAACGGCTCGAAGGCGGGGATGGAGCTGATAGCCCAGGCCGATGTCGTGCTGGCGCTGGGGACGCGGCTCAACCCGTTCTCGACCCTGCCGGGCTATGGCATCGACTACTGGCCGAAGGACGCGAAGGTGATCCAGGTCGACATCAACGCGAACCGGATCGGGCTGACCAAACCGGTGACGGTGGGGATCGTGGGCGATGCAAGGAAGGTTGCCGAGGGCATCCTTGCGCGTCTGTCCAAGGCTGCTGGCGACGCGGGGCGGGCCGAGCGCAAGGCGCTGATCGCGCAGAAGAAATCGGCCTGGGCGCAGGAATTGTCCTCGATGGACCACGAACAGGACGATCCCGGCACCAGCTGGAACCAGCGCGCGCGGGACGCCAAGCCCGAGTGGATGAGCCCCCGCATGGCCTGGCGCGCGATCCAGTCCGCGCTGCCGAAAGAGGCGATAATTTCCAGCGACATCGGCAACAACTGCGCCATCGGCAACGCCTATCCGTCGTTCGAGGCGGGGCGGAAGTATCTGGCGCCGGGTCTCTTCGGGCCCTGCGGCTATGGGCTTCCCAGCATCATCGGGGCCAAGATCGCCTGTCCGGATACGCCGGTGGTCGGCTTTGCCGGGGATGGTGCCTTCGGCATCGCGGTGACGGAACTGACGGCCATCGGCCGGTCCGAGTGGCCCGCGATCACCATGGTCGTATTCCGCAACTACCAGTGGGGCGCGGAAAAGCGGAACTCGACGCTGTGGTATGACGACAACTTCGTGGGCACGGAACTGGATACGGAGGTCAGCTACGCCGGGATCGCCCAGGCCTGCGGGCTGCAAGGGGTGCAGGCGCGGACGATGGAGGAACTGACGGCAGCTTTGCGCAAGGCCCTCGATGACCAGATGCACCACGGCAGGACGACTCTAATCGAGGCGCTGATCAACCAGGAACTGGGAGAACCCTTCCGCCGCGACGCGATGAAAAAGCCGGTCGAGGTTGCGGGGATCTCCAAGGCCGACATGCGCCCGCAGGTGGTCTGATGCCATTTGACCTGGGGCCGCTTGCGCTGCTGTGGCTGGCGGTCGCCTGTCTGGTGGCGGGCTTTGTGCGGGGCTATTCCGGCTTCGGCTTCTCGGCGCTGCTGATTGCTGCTTCCAGCATCGTAACCAATCCGCTGAATTTCGTCGCGGTTGTGGTCATTCTGGAAACGGTCATGTCGCTGCAGCACGCCCGGGGCGCCGGGCCGGACGTGGACTGGAGGCGGGTTGGCTGGCTTCTGGGTGGGGCGGCGATTGGCCTGCCGCTGGGGCTGTGGATCCTGACCGGCGTATCGGAAGACACCGCGCGGGCGGTTATTTCAGGCTATGTCCTCCTCATGTGCGCGGTGCTGCTGGCGGGCTGGCGGATGGCGTCCGAGGCGCGGGGCGGAGCGGCAAACGGGGTGGCGGGCGTGATTTCGGGCCTTGCCAACGCCCCGGGCATGGGTGGTCTGCCGGTCGCTGCCTTCTTTGCGGCGCAGCCGATGCCTGCTGCGGTGTTCCGGGCCACGCTGATCGCCTACTTTCCCTTGCTCGATCTCTACTCCGCGCCGCTTTACTGGCTGGCGGGTCTGGTCAGCTGGGATACGCTCTGGTCCGCGCTGATCGCCCTTCCGGTCACGCTTCTGGGCAACTGGCTGGGCGGGCGGCACTTCTTCGGCACCGACCCGCAGGAATTCCGCCGTTTCGCGATCATCCTTCTGGCCGGCCTGGCGACGCTTGGGCTGGGAAAGGCGCTCATCTGATGCTTCTGATTGTGAACGCAGGTTCATCATCGCTGAAGCTGAGGGTGTTCGATGGGGCGCGAGAGGTCGCCAAGGCCCTGGTGTCCGAGATCGGCACGGATGGGCACGGACCGGCGTTGCTGCGCGGACTGGCCGCAGCGGGCGTTCGGGTAAAGGCGCTGACCGGGGCGGCGCACCGGGTGGTGCATGGCGGGGCAGATCTGACTGCGACCGCGCGCGTAACGCCGGATGTATTGCGCCAGATCAAGGCCTGCGTGCCGCTTGCACCGTTGCACAACCCGGCAAATCTTGTGGGAATACAGGCCGTTGCGGAACTGGTTCCGGACCTGCCGCAGTATGCTGCCTTTGATACCGCGTTCCACGCGACCAACCCGGAGGTCGCCACGGCCTATGCCCTTCCAGGGCCCGAAAGGGACCGGGGCCTCCGGCGCTATGGGTTTCACGGGCTCAGCTATGCCGCCCTCGTGCGGATCCTGCAAGACCGCGGCGAGCTGCCACAGCGGCTGCTGGCCTGCCATCTGGGCAATGGCTGTTCGCTGGCGGCGATTGTGAACGGGCGTTCGGTGGCGACCACGATGGGGTATTCGCCGCTGGACGGGCTGACGATGGGCACGCGGACGGGCAGCATCGACGGCAACGCGGTGCTGCGGCTGGCAGAGCTGCACGGGATCGACGGCGCCGCGCGCATCCTGAACCGTGAGAGCGGGCTGCTGGGCCTTGGCGGCTTCAGCGACCTGCGGGCGCTTCATGCGGCCGGGACGCCCGAGGCGCGGTTCGCGCTGCGGCATTTCGCTTACTGGGCGGTGCGGCATGCGGGGTCGATGGTGGCCGCGATGGGGGGCCTCGACGCGGTGGTCTTCACCGGCGGCATCGGCGAGAACGATCCCGTGATGCGGAAGGAAATCCTGTCGGGGCTTGCCTACTTGGGAGTTTCTTCCGACCCGGACCGCAATGCCCGGAACGAAACCACCCTGCATGATGCGACAAGCCATGTCGTTATCCTTGTTGTGCCAGCCGACGAGGAGCGTCAGATTGCCCTTGAAGCGCAGGCCGTGATGGCCGGGGAGGGCGCGTGAACCAGCCAAGGGTCGAGACGCAGCGCGAGATCGGCGACGAGGTCCGCCAGACCACCTGCTACATGTGCGCCTGCCGCTGCGGGATCAACGTGCATCTGAAATCCGGCAAGGTCGCCTATATCGACGGCAACCGCGACCATCCGATCAACAAGGGCGTGTTGTGCGCCAAGGGTGCCAGCGGGATCATGCAGGTCACCGCGCCCAGCCGTCTGCGCGCGCCGCTTCGACGAGTAGGGCCCCGAGGATCGGGGGCCTTCGAGGAGATCAGCTGGGAAGAAGCCCTGTCCACGGCCGTTTCATGGATGAAACCGCTGCGCGAGACAGCGCCGGAGAGGCTGGCCTTCTTCACCGGCCGCGACCAGTCGCAGTCGCTCACCGGCTGGTGGGCGCAGAACTTCGGCACGCCGAACTATGCGGCGCACGGGGGCTTCTGTTCCGTCAACATGGCGGCGGGCGGCATCTACACCATCGGCGGCGCGTTCTGGGAATTCGGCCAGCCGGACTGGGAACGCACGAAGCTGTTCGTGATGTTCGGGGTGGCCGAGGATCATGACAGCAATCCGATCAAGATCGGCCTTGGCAAGCTGAAGGCCCGCGGCGCGCGGGTCATCAGCGTGAACCCGGTCAGAACGGGCTATTCGGCGGTGGCCGATGACTGGATCGGGATCACGCCGGGCACGGACGGCTTGCTGATCCTGTCGCTGATCCATTGCCTGCTGGAGGCGGGGAAGATCGACCTCGACTACCTTGCGCAATGGACCAATGCGCCGCTTCTGATCAACGAGGCGGAGGGGGCCGAGAAGGGTCTTTTCGTGCGCAACGCCGAAAGCCAGCCCTTCGTCATCGATAAGACCTCGGGCCACCCCGCGCCTTGGGACGGCAAGGGGGTTCAGCCGGACCTTGGCGCGGAATGGCAGGGCAGTCGGACGGTCTTCCGCCACATGGTCGAGGAATACCTCAAGCCCGATCACGCGCCCGAGGCCGTCGCGGACCGTTGCGGCGTGACTGCGACCCGTATCCGGCAACTGGCGGCAGAGCTGGCGCAAGTGGCGTTCGATCAGGCGATCACGCTGGACCAGCCCTGGACCGATTTTCGCGGCAACGAACACAAAGACATGCCCGGCCGCCCGGTCAGCTTTCATGCGATGCGGGGGATTTCGGCGCATTCCAACGGCTTCCAGACTGCCCGGGCGCTGCATCTCCTCCAGATCATCCTTGGGTCCCTAGAAACCCCCGGCGGCTACCGGCTGAAACCACCTTACCCCAAGCCAATCGAGGCGCATCCGACGCCGCACTTCGTCACCACGCCGGGCAAGCCACTGACCGGCCCGCATCTCGGCTATGTCCGCTCACCCGACGACCTGTGCCTCTTGCCCGACGGAAGCCCCGCGCGGATCGACAAGGGGTTCTCTTGGGAAAACCCGTTCTCGGCGCATGGCTTGATGCACATGGTCATCCCGAACGCCCATGCCGGGGACCCCTACAAAATCGACACGCTGTTTCTCTACATGGCGAACATGTCGTGGAACTCCTCGATGAATTCCGCCCGCGTGATGGAGATGCTGACCGAGGAGAAGGACGGCGAGTATGTGATCCCCCGGATCATCTATTCCGACGCCTATGCGTCCGAGATGGTGGCCTACGCCGACCTGATCTTGCCCGACACGACCTACCTCGAACGCCACGACTGCATCAGCCTTCTCGACCGCCCGATCTCGGAGCCCGACGCGGCGGGCGATGCGATCCGCTGGCCGGTGCTGGAACCGGACCGGGATGTCCGCTGCTTTCAGTCGGTGCTGCTGGAGCTTGGGGCGCGGCTCGGTCTGCCCGGAATGGTGAACGAAGACGGGACCGCGAAGTTCAAGGACTACGCCGACTACATCGTGAACCATCAGCGCCGCCCGGGGGTGGGACCGCTGATGGGGTTTCGGGGGGACGGGACCGCGACAGGTCGCGGGGCGCCGAACCCCGACCAGATGCAGGCCTACATCGCGAACGGGGCCTTCTGTCAGGCGCATGTGCCGAAGGAGGCCGCGTTCATGAAGCCCTGGAATGCGGCCTATCAGGATTGGGCGGTGAAGCTGGGACTGTATGAAACGCCGCAACCCTACCTGTTCAACATCTGGTCCGAGCCGATGCGCCGGTTCCAGCTGGCCGCCGAGGGCTTTGGCCCCCGCCAGCCGCCGGACCATCTGCGGGACCGCCTGAAACAGGCGATGCACCCCCTGCCGATCTGGTATGCGCCCTTTGGCGACGAGGATGCCGCTTTCGGCTACCCCGTCCATGCCCTGACGCAGCGGCCGATGGACATGTATCACTCCTGGGGCAGCCAGAACGCCTGGCTGCGGCAGATCAAGGGGCGCAACTACCTGTATCTGCCCACGAAGATCTGGGAGGCGCAGGGGTTTGCCGAGGGCGACTGGGCGAGGGTCTCCAGCCGGGCCGGGACCATCGTCGTGCCGGTCGCCCACATGGCGGCGCTGAACGAGAACACGGTCTGGACCTGGAATGCCATCGGCAAGCGCAAGGGCGCCTGGGCGCTGGATGAAGGTGCGCCCGAGGCGACGACGGGGTTCCTGCTCAACCACCTGATCTCGGAACTGCTGCCGGACAAGGGCGGGGTGCGGCTGTCGAACTCGGACCCCGTGACGGGTCAGGCGGCCTGGTTCGACCAACGCGTCCGGGTGGAACGGGTCGCGGCGGAGGACCACCCGAGGGGAACCGTCGAGCCGATGTTCGAGCGTCTTCCTGACCCCCCGCGCGCCGGTGGCGGCCCGATCAGAAATGGGGAACAAAATTCTTCGAAGAATTTTGCCAAAAGTTTTCGAAAACTTTTGGTCCCCGGCGGGGAGGCCGAGCGATGACAGCCTTGCCGCGCTCGACCGAGAAAAAACTCGGACTGGTGATCGACCTTGATACCTGCGTCGGCTGTCAGGCCTGCGTCACCGCCTGCAAGGGCTGGAACGATGGGGGCATCGGCCTGTCCGACCAGAACCCTTACGGCGCGGACCCCTCGGGCACTTTCCTGAACCGGGTCCATTCCTATCAGGTGACCGTCCCCGATGCGCCCGCCCAGGTCGTGACCTTCCCGCGTTCCTGCCTGCACTGCGACGACGCCCCTTGCGTGACCGTCTGCCCGACGGGGGCCAGCTACAAGCGGGCCGAGGACGGGATCGTGCTGGTGAACGAGGACGCCTGCATCGGCTGCGGACTTTGCGCCTGGGCCTGCCCCTACGGCGCGCGCGAGATGGACGCGGATCAAGGGGTGATGAAGAAATGCACCCTTTGCGTCGACCGGATCTACAACGAAACCCTGGCCGAAGAGGACCGTGAGCCCGCCTGCGTCCGCACCTGTCCGACCAATGCCCGCCATTTCGGCGACTTCGCGGACCCTGACAGCAAGGTCTCGCAGCTGGTGGCCGCACGGGGGGGCTATGATCTGATGCCCGACATGGGCACCAAGCCCACCAACAAATACCTTCCGCCGCGCAAGAAGGGCCCGGGCGACGCCAGCCCGCTCGCTCCGCTGCTGGACGTGAAGGCCTCGGGGATTGCGGGTTGGCTTGACCGGATGCTGGGGAAGATCTGAGATGCATCCGGCACCTTCGGTCATCCTGTTTTCTACCCTCTCGGGCCTCGGCTTCGGCTTTCTGGCATTTCTTGGCAGGGGAGCGATCGCGCCTGCCGGCTGGTCGGCGTTCATCCTTTGGGCGCTGGGCTACGGTCTGGCCGTCGCGGGCCTGATGGCCGCGACCTTCCACCTTGGCAACCCAAAGAACGCATTGAAAGCCTTCACCCAATGGCGCACCAGCTGGCTGAGCCGCGAAGCCTGGGCCTCGGTTGCAACGCTGGTGATCCTTGCGCCCGTCGCCTTGTCCGACATCTTCGGGCTGGGACTGCCGCGCGTCATCGGCCAGATCGGCGGGACGCTCGCGATCCTGACCGTCTTCACCACTGCGATGATCTACACCCAGATCAAGGCCGTCCCGCGCTGGCACCATTGGCTGACGCCGGTGATGTTTCTGAGTTTCGCCCTCGCTGGGGGGGCGACGCTGTCCGGTCGGGTCTGGGCACCGGTGCTGTTGCTGGTGGTCGGGGCGGTGCTTTGGGCGGTCTGGCGCGTCGGCGACCGAGCTTTCGCGCGGGCCGGGCAGACGATGGGGACGGCGACGGGGCTGAACAGTCTGGGCGTGCCTTCGGTCCTTGACCCGGCGCATACGGCGGGGAACTACCTCAAGCGCGAGATGATCTTCGTCGTGGGCCGCAAGCACGCGGCAAAGCTGCGGAAGCTGGCGCTGGCGCTGGCCTCGGCCCTTCCGGCGCTGGTCCTTCTTCTGCCGCTGGGCGTCTGGGGCGTCGCGCTGGCCGCTGCCCTGCATCTGGCGGGGGCGCTTGCCGCGCGCTGGCTGTTCTTCGCCGAGGCCGAACATGTCGTGGGGCTTTACTACGGCGCGCGGGGATGATCCTTTCACGCCCATGAGCGCCTTCAAGACCTATGACATCCGCGGCCGTCTCGGGACGGACCTTACCGAAACCATCGCGCACCGGATCGCGCGGGCCTTTGCCACCGTCACG
This sequence comes from Pseudomonadota bacterium, assembly GCA_040385165.1. Lineage (GTDB taxonomy): Bacteria > Pseudomonadota > Alphaproteobacteria > Rhodobacterales > Rhodobacteraceae > Tabrizicola. The sequence goes on from JAZKHX010000002.1 coordinate 218,900, forward strand.
CAGGCCGAGGCTGTCGTGCTGGCGCGGGATTGCCGGGAAAGCTCGCCCGCGCTGGCCGACGCGGTGGCGGCCGGTCTGGTGGCCTCGGGCGTGCGGGTGCTGGACCTCGGTCTGGCCGGGACCGAGGAGATGTATTTCGCTACCGCGCATCTTGGGGCAGGGGGCGGGATCTGCGTCACGGCCTCGCATAATCCGCGCGAATACAACGGGATGAAGCTGGTCGGGCGCGGCGCGGTCCCGCTGCCGGATGCGGACTTTGCGCGAATCCGGTCGCTGAGCGAGGCGGGGAGCCTCTCTGACGCAAGCCCGGGCGGCGGGCGCGAGGATCGATCCTCGGTGCGGGCGGACTATGTGGCACATGTGGCCGGGCTGGTCGGGGCCGCCGGGATCGGCCCGCTGCGCCTGGTCATGAACGCCGGAAACGGGGCGTCCGGACCGACGCTCGATGCCCTGGCGGAAGGCCTGGCGGCGCGGGGTGCGCGGCTGGATCTGGTGCGGATGCACCATGCGCCGGACGGCACCTTTCCCCATGGCATCCCGAACCCGCTTTTACCCGAGAACCGGCCCGTCACGGCAAAGGCGGTGGGCAGTGCCGGGGCCGATTTCGGCGTGGCCTTCGACGGCGATTTCGACCGCTGTTTCCTTTTCGACGGCGCGGGCACCTTTGTCGACGGCGAGCATGTGGTGGCGCTTTTGGCGGCAGCGCACCTTGCCCAGGAACCGGGTGCGACGATCATCCATGATCCCCGGGTGATCTGGGCTGTCGAGGATGCCGTGCGCAGGGGCGGAGGGCGGTCGGTGCTTGCGCCCACGGGCCATATCTTCCTGAAGGCCGCGATGCGGCGCGAAGGTGCGGTCTACGGCGGCGAGATGAGCGCGCACCACTATTTCCGCGGCTTCATGGCCTGCGATTCGGGGATGATCCCCTGGCTGATGGCGGCGCGGCTGGTGTCGCAGTCGCGGCGCAGCCTGACCGACCTCGTCGGGGCCATGCGCCGGGACTTCCCGTCCTCGGGCGAGATCAACTTCCGCGTGACCGACCTGCCGGCGATCGTGCAGCGGGTCGCGGCCGAGTTTTCCCCCCAGGCCCGGTCGACGGACCGCACCGACGGGCTGAGCCTGGATTTCGGGGACTGGAGACTGAACCTGCGGGCCTCGAACACCGAGCCGCTGCTGCGGTTGAATGTGGAGGCGCGGGGCGATGCCGGGCTGGTGGCAGAGGGCGTCGCGCGGGTGCGGGCGCTGATCGAGGAGTGACGCGCCCGCACCGCCCCGGTCAGGCGGTGACGGTGCCGGCGGCGGGCTTTCGCAGGACGGGCCAGCCACGGCGGAACACCGGGATCGACGGCAGGGTGTCGGCAAGCCGCTGAAGCGAGGCTTCGCGCCGTTTCAGGCGGTCGATTTCGGCGCGGATGTCTTCAAGTTCATCGGCGAGGGTCAGGCGGGATGCGGCCATTTGGTCCTCCTTTGTTCTACTTGGTCAGCATCGACTCGAAATCTGAAGACTTTGCTAAGCGCCAGAACGGAAGCAGACCGTTTCCAGGACGGCGGCTTGTCTCACTGCGGTTTCGGGGGCATCTTCATCAAAGTATTGCGGATTGAATCCCCATGTGGACGGTCAGAATTTTCAAAGCCCTGGTCCTGATGCTGCGGACCCTGCCGCAGCTTGCGGTCCGGTCGCTGGTGTTTGCCGGGATTGCGGTCGGACTGGCGCTTGCCTGCTTTGCCGGGGCCTGGCTTGGCTATCGGCTGGGTCTGGCCGGCGGCTCTGCCGACCCTTCGACCGATGCGGTCCTCGCCGGCTTTGGCAGCCTGGCTCTGGGCGCAGGCCTGGTTGCCGTCTGGCGTGACCGGCTTTTGCACGCCGTTCAGGCGCGCAGCATTGCGCTCATGGTCGACAGCCTTGCTGGCAGACGGCTGCCGCTCGGCCTCGGGCAGATCGCTCTTGCCCGCACGGCGGTGACGTCGCGGCTTGGCACACGGACCGACCTTCACGATCTTGACCGGCTGATCCGGGGAGTGTCCGCTCTGGTCCCGTCGGTGGCCGAAGGGCTCGGCCCGGTCCAGACCTTGCCGGGCATGGGGCGCCTCGCATCGGGCGGGCTGGTCGAGCGGGTGATCCTAGCGCAGGCCTACCGCGCCCGGCCCGAGAACGCCTGGGAGGCCGCGCATGATGCGCTGGTACTTTACACCCAGAACGCGCGGCCGCTGCTGGCAACGGCGGGCTGGATCACGCTGGTCGGCTGGCTGGCGACCGTAGGGCTGTTTCTGCTTTTTCTCGGGCCGATGTCCGGCTTTGCTGCGCTTTGGCCAGGGGAGGGGCAGGCCGGCACCCTTGTTCTTGCCGGTCTTTCCGCCTGGGCGATCCGTGCGGCCCTGATCGAGCCTTTCGCCTTTGCCTGCCTGATGCAGGCCTTTCTGCAGATCACGGCCGGTCAGGACCCGTTGCCCGAATGGCGGGGACGGTTGACCCAGGTGTGCGACCGGTTCCGCCAGCTTGGCGAGCGGGCGGTGACCCGCGAGCCTGCGTCGGGAGCGGAGATCTAGGCCGCCGCCGCGCAGCGCCGCCACTTGCCAGAGCCAAACGCATGAAAATGCTGTGAAGCCCGGTTGCGGCATCCCGGCAGTTGTGGCAAGACTGGAGGGCAACGCCAATCAGACCGATGAGTTCAGAATGAGCGAATTCGCCACCCGACGCGTCATGATGGTGGATACGCAAGTCCGCCCGTCGGACGTGACGAAATTCCCGATCATCGACGCCATGCTGTCTGTCCCGCGCGAGACATTCGTGCCCGACGACAAGCGCGAGGCGGCCTATGTGGGTGAAAACCTGACCCTCGCTCCCGGTCGCGTGGTGCTTGAGGCGCGCACCATGGCCAAGCTCTTGGATGCGCTGGATGTCCAGCCAAAGGAACTTGTCCTCGATATCGGCTGCGGCCTTGGTTATTCAGCCGCCGTGATCGCGCGTCTGGCCGAAACGGTCGTCGCCGTCGAAGAGGACGAAACGCTCGCAGCCGAGGCGCAGCGGCTCTTGTCGGATCAGGGCGTGGACAGTGCCGTCGTCGTGACCGGAAGCCTGTCCGAGGGCTGGATCAAATGCGCGCCGTATGACGTGATCACCATCGAAGGCGGTGTGGAACAGGTGCCAGAGACGATCCTGGCCCAGTTGAAGGACGGCGGCAGGATCGGCGCGATCTTCATGGATGGCGCGGTCGGCACCGCCCGCGTCGGATACAAGACCGGCGGCAAGGTCACCTGGCGGTCGATGTTCAACGCGTCCGCCCCGGTGCTTGCGGGGTTCCGCATCGCGCGTGGCTTCACGCTGTAAGCCCCGCCGGGCCTGTCCCGTCCAGATCGAGGAACAACGCCTGCGGCAAAGCTGCGGGCCATGATAAGGCGAAGAAGATGCGTGGATGGCTCCTGTCGGCGGTTGTGGTTCTTGCGGGGCTGGTGGCAGCACCCGCAGCCAGGGCGGAAACGCTGGCCGATGCGTTGATTGCAGCCTACAAGAATTCCAATCTCCTCGACCAGAACCGCGCGATCCTGCGCGCGGCGGACGAGGATGTGGCCGTCGCGGTGTCAAGCCTGCGTCCGGTCTTGTCCTACACACTGCAAGGCCAGTGGCAGCGCGCGGACTTCGCGACGGTTACCGGGTCCGGAGTTTCGGAAGGGCTGTCCGCCTCTCTGACGCTGAGTGCGGAGCTGACCCTGCTGGACTTTGGTCGGCGTCGGATCGGCATCGAGATCGCGCGGGAAAGCGTTCTTGCGACCCGGCAGGCCCTGATCGACGTCGAACAGAACGTGCTTCTGTCGGCCGTCCGCGCCTATGTCGATGTAAGGCTGGCGCAGGAAGTCGTAGCCCTGCGGCAAAGCAACCTGCGGCTCATCACCCAGGAACTGCGCGCTGCGCAGGACCGGTTCGATGTTGGCGAGATCACCCGCACCGATGTCTCGATCGCCGAAGCGCGGCTTGCGGCCTCGCGCGCGGCGCTGGCCTCGGCTGAAGGTCAGCTGATGATCGCCCGCGAATCCTACAAGGCCGCGACCGGGGCCTATCCGAACCGGCTTGCAGCCCTGCCGAAAGCACCAGCCCTGCCGCGCACGATGGAAGAAGCTCAGGGCGTGGCGCGGGCCACCCATCCCCAGATCCGTCAGGCGCAGTATCAGGTGACGATTTCCGACCTTCAGGTCGACCTCGCCAACGCGAACCGCAAGCCGACGCTGGGCGCAGGTGCCACCCTGCGGACCGACGACGAGGATCAGCAGGCGCAGTCCTACGGCCTGACGCTGAACCAGACGCTGTATGCGGGCGGGCGACTGTCGGCATTGCAGCGCAAGGCACTGGCGGGAAAGGATTCGGCGCGGGCCGCCTTGCAGCAGGTTGCCGTCGGGGTGGTGCAGAACGTGGGCGTCGCATGGGCGAACCTTGCAGTCGCAGCGGCGTCGATCGAGGCGTCCGACCTGCAGATTCGCGCGTCCCAGGCTGCCTTTGACGGCGTGCGCGAAGAGGCGGCCGCCGGGACTCGGACGACGCTTGACGTGCTTGACGCCGAGCAGGAACTTCTGGACGCCCGCAACGCCCGGCTGGAGGCCGAAGCGCAACGCTATGTCGCGGTCTACCAGGTGCTGGCGACCATGGGCCTCCTGACGGCGGAGCATCTGAAGCTCGGCATCGTGACCTATGACCCCGAGGCCTACTACGGCGCGGTCGAAAAAGCGCCGTCGCACAGCGCCCAGGGCAAGAAGCTGGACCGGATTCTGGAAAAGATCGGCAACTGACCTTGACGGTATGGCGACAATTCCCGATTTCTGTTGCTATTCTGGGGCTTGTGGCGCTAAGTTGAGGTCGTAATGCGCGCAAGCGACCGGATGTTCCCGATGGCTGGACCCCTAAGCTCGGAAGAGATCGAGGATGTCGTTTCTTCGGTGCGCAGGCTTGTGTCCAATGAACAGCTGCCCCGCACTCTGAGCCGCGATTTGAACGCCGAGCGGCTGCTCCTGACCCCCGCCTTGCGCGTGGTCCCCGAAACCAGCCCGCTGGCGCCCCTCGTGCTCCAGGCGCCGCTGATGGATGCGGCCCCCGACCTCCGCTCCCCGGATGAGGCCGCAGTGGTGGCGGACGTGCAGCCCCAGCCCGAACCGCCTGCGGGGCTGACCCCGGCAGAGGCAGACCCATCCGCCAATTCTCCGGCCATCGAAACTGGTGCAGAGACGGTGGTCAGCGGCGTTGACCCGTCCGCCGTCGCCCGACCCGAAGGCAACCCGGACCCGACGGATGCGACCGAGGCGGGCTGGGAGAACGAAATCTGGGTCGATCCCGGTCCGGTCACGCTGGGCGAGGCTGCGCTTGCCGCCGAAGATGCCGAGGTTCTGACCGTGCCGGAGGACGGTGCAAAAGACGCGGCCGACTCCGCCGCCGCATCCTGGGAACAGGCATCAAGCGACTGGGTCGGGGACGAGCCGATTCCCTTCATCCCCCTGCGGCGCCGGGCCGAACATCTAGCGGCGCGGCTTGCGGCAGGCGACGTTGGCGATGCCCCAAGGGCTTCGGTTGCAGGCGAGGCCGCAGCCCCCATGCTGCCCGGCAGGGACGATCCGGTGGCCAAAGCGACAGTGTCCGGCACGAGCGCGGCGTCGGTGGCGTCGGAACTTCTGGACGAGGATGGCACGCCGCTTTCCGTGCTGGACGAAACCGCCTTGCAAGAGATCGTGCGGCAAACGCTGCGGCACGAGTTGCAGGGCGAGCTGGGTGAGCGGATCACCCGCAACGTGCGCAAGCTGGTGCGGGCCGAAATCAACCGCGCCCTGATGGCCCGCGATCTGGACTGACAACCCAAAAAACGAAAACGCGCCCCGTGGGGCGCGCATCCTGTCGGTCAGGAAATCCTGATCAAGCGGCTTCGGCCTGCTCGATCTCAAGCGCGTGGCGGCGTTCCGATTCCTCGCGCGACAGCGCGACCGAGGTCCGCACACCCTTGCCGACGAAGTCCATCAGACCCTTCACGACCCGCTCGTTCGGATCGATCCCGGCGCAGGACAGCACTTCACGCCCGTCGCGCGACCGTGCCCAGCGGGCGATCTGGTCGGGGCCGTTGCCGTATTTCTTGTCGTCGGCGATGGCATCATCAAGCGCCGCCAGAACGACGGCGGCGAAAAGTTTGCGTGCGCGCTGGCCCTGCTCGAAGTTGAAGGCGGTGCTGTCGATGGTGTCACGCATCGTTGTTTCCTTTATTCTTGCTCTTGTCTTTCGCGGCGTCCGTGGGTTGTAACGGTTTGGTCACGATTCGGGGGTTACCGGTTTGGAATGACTGCCATGCAAGAAACGCATGGCTCGTGCGAACTGCATCAGCATCTAGTCGGTCGAGCGCGGGGTCAATAACGATATTTAGAGGCGGGGGGAAGTATTTCAACCTTTGGTAAGGAATTTCTTGCCAAAGCGGACGCAGGTTCCGTCATCCAACCTCAAGATGTGCCGGACCTGCCTTCAAAATGCCATCCGCGCGGTCGTGTCGCAGATAGGCGATCCCGAATCCGCCGCTCTGGGTGAAAAGGGTGCCCGCGGTCTTGCCGTCCCCGCCGGTGATCCCGGTTCCAACCGGGGCGGCACCATCCACCCTGACACGGACCAGGCCCTTGCGCAGGTCCGTCTTGTGCTTCATCCGCGCGGTCACTTCCTGGCCCACGTAGCAGCCCTTGCGGAAGTCGACGCCGTGAAGCCGCTCGAATCCGTGTTCCAGAATGTAGCTGTCGTCCGGGATCAGTTCGACGCCGCTTTCCGGGATCAGATGCTCCACCCGGATCCGGTCCCAGTCGATCGCAGGGTCGCTTCCCGGGCTCTCGGACCAGGCCCGCCAGCCCAGGGCCGGATGCCTCGGATCGGGCAGCGCGCCTACGGGTGGCACGCCGAGGCCGCGCAGGACATGCAGGGCGACCGGGGCGATCTGCACATCGGCACGCAGCCGGTAGAGGGTCAGCCGCCGCAGGGTGTCTGCGCCGAGCGGTGTCGCGATGTCGATCAGCAACCGACCCTCCGGTGTCCTGACGACAAAGAAATCGGCCAAATACTTGCCTTGCGGGCTCAAAAGGGCGGCCCAGACGATCCCGGGGCCTTGGTCCAGCGGGCGGATGTCGTTCGTCACCAGTCCCTGCAGGAAGGTCAGCGCATCCTTGCCGGTGAGGCCAAGGACAGTGCGGTCACGGTCGGTTTCACCTTGCATCATGCGGCGCAAGGTAGATTGGCAAACGTCGGTGCGAAAGGGTCAGTCACGCAGTTGTGCCGAGTGAAGCTGGGCATAGAGTCCCTTCCGCGCCATCAGGCTGTCATGCGTGCCTTCCTCCACCAGCCGACCCTGGTCAAGAACGATGATCTTGTCCGCGCCCTTCACGGTGGACAGGCGGTGCGCGATCACCAGCGTCGTGCGGCCCGACTGCGCCCGCGCCAGCGCTTCGGTCACCGCGGCCTCGGTCCGGGTATCCAGCGCCGAAGTCGCCTCGTCCAGCAGAAGGACCGGTGCATCGGCCAGAAGCGCCCGGGCGATCGCGACCCGCTGGCGCTGACCGCCGGACAGGGCCGAGCCACGGGTTCCGGCGGGCGTGTCAAGGCCAAGCGGCAGTGCTGCGGTAAAGCCGGTGACCTCTGCATCGGCAAGCGCCCTCTCGATACGGGCGGCATCGATGCCAGTGCGTCCCAGCGTCAGGTTCTCGCGCAATGTCTCGTCGAACAGGGCCGAATCCTGCGAGACCGAGGCAAGCAGCGCGCGCTGGTCGGACAGGCTGAGGTCCTGAACATCGACGCCGCCGATCAGGATGCGACCGGCCTGCGGTTCGATCAGGGCGGCGATCAGCTGGAAGACGGTGGATTTGCCCGCACCCGAACTGCCGACCAGGGCGGTGACCTTGCCTGCCTCGGCGGTAAAGGTCAGCCCGTTCAGCACGGGGCGGTCGGGATAGGTGAAGCGCACGTCCTGAAACCGGATCTCGGGAGCGCCGGGGGAAGGCTGTGCCCGGCTTTGGGCCGGGCGGCTGCCAGAGGCCTTCGTGTCGAACAGCGTGTAGATCCGCGCGAGGCTGGCCTCGGCCACCTGCCATTGCCCAGCGAGGTCGCTCAGACGGCGAATCGGCTGGAACGTCAAGGCCATGGCGGTGAAGAAGGCCATGAACTCGCCCGTCGTGCGCTCTCCGGCGGCAACCTCGCTGCCCCCCAGCATGAGGACGGTGAAGAAGCCGATGCCGGTGATCACGTCGACCAGCGCCGGCATCGCCGCCTTGCCAAGCGCCGTCTTCACTTCGGCCCGCCGGATCGTGTCGATGATGCCCTTGAAGCGGCGGGCCTGATAGTCTTCCATCCGGTTCAGCTTGACCGCCTGGATGCCGTGGAAGATCTCGTCCAGCCGGGTGGCGCGCAGGCCGGCCTGTTCGCGCGTCAGCATGGCCTTGCGCCAGAGGTAGCGGCGCAGTGCCAGCGCCGGGATCAGCAGCAGCGGCGCGCCGATCAGGGCGGCGGCGGTCCAGCCCGGGTCGATCATCAGGGCGACCGCAAACAGCCCAAGCAGCGAGACGAGATCGCGCCCGACCCCGCCGATCACCAGCACCGCGGCCCCCTGCGCCGCCATGGTGTCGCCCTGCACCCGCTCGATCAGCATCCCCGGCGCGTGGTCCTGGTAAAACCCGCTGTCAAGCGTCAGAAGGTGGCGGACAAGATCGGCCTGCATCGCCCCGGCGGCGCTCTGGTTGACCCGCGCCAGCAGCCAGCGCCCGATGATCGACGTGACGGCGCGCACCAGAAACAGCGCAAGGATCGCGCTGCCGACCCAGATCAGCGCAGCCGAACCGCCCTGTGCAAAGACGCGGTCGAACAGCGGCTCCAGCATGTAGGACAGCAGGCCCAGGGTCGAGCCTTCGATCATCATCACGATGAAGGCCAGTGCCATCAGCGGCAGGTGCGGGCGAAGATAGCCACGCCAGAACCGGCCGAACAGCTCGCTTGATCGATAGGCGCGGGTGGGTTCCACGGGGCGGTGTGCTTTCTGCCGGATCTGATCCGGGGTTTAACGGGAAAGCCTGCGTGTCTCAAGCGGGGCCGGTTGACGCCGGTTGCGCCTCGTCCTAGCCATCGCGGTGATTAGATGGAGACACGCATGAGCCTAGCCGCAGGACGCCCCTATCTGGCCATTCCCGGACCTTCGGTGATCCCCGATCGCGTGTTGCGCGCCATGCACCGGGGCTCGCCCAACATCTACGAAGGTCCGCTTGTCGAGGTTGTCGCAGGGCTCTGGCCCGATCTGCGCCAGCTTGCCGGAACCGTCGGCCATGTCGCGATGTATATCGGCAACGGCCACGCGGCCTGGGAGGCGGCCAACGCCAACATCTTCAATCGCGGAGACAAGGCGCTGGTGCTGGCCGTGGGGCGGTTCGGGCTGTCCTGGGCGAACAGCGCCCTCGCGATGGGGATCGATGTCGAGGTGCTGGATTTCGGCAAGTCCGCGCCCGTGGACCTTGACCGGATCGAGGCGGTGCTGCGGGCCGATACCGGGCACCGGATCAAGGCGGTGCTGACGACGCATGTGGATACCACCAGCTCGATCAAGACCGATATTCCCAGCTTGCGGGCGGCGATGGATGCGGCGGGCCATCCCGCACTTCTGGCGGTGGACTGCATCGCCAGCTTGGGCTGCGACGCGTTCCTTATGGACGACTGGGGCGTCGATGTGATGGTCGCCGCCTGCCAGAAAGGGCTGATGACGCCGCCCGGCGTGTCCTTCGTCTGGTTCTCCGAAGCCGCCCGCCTGCGCTGTGGTCGCTCTGACCTCGCCACGCCCTACTGGGCCTGGGGACCACGCACGGAACCCGAGGAGTTCTGGCAATACTGGGACGGCACCGCGCCCACGAGCCACCTTTTCGGCCTGCGCGAGGCGCTGGACATGATCCGCGAGGAGGGATTGCCGCAGGTCTGGCATCGCCACCGCGTGCTTGCAGGCGCGGTCTGGGCGGCCTTCGACGCCTGGGCCGCGGGCAACCCGGCCATCGCATTGAACGTCGCCGACCCTGCCCATCGCGGATGCTCGGTGACGGCAGCCCGCCTTGGCGCGCCCCACGCCACGCGCCTGCGCGACTGGTGCGAGCAGAAGGCCGGGGTCACGCTGGGCATCGGCCTTGGCATGGCACCGTCGACCGACCCGGCCTTTCACGGCTTCCTGCGGGTCGGGCACATGGGTCATGTGAACGCGCACATGACGCTGGGCGCGCTGGCGGTGATGGAGGCCGGGATGCGCGCGCTCGACATCCCGCACGGCCCGGGCGCGATCGAGGCGGCCGCAAGAGTCGTGGCGGCAGGGGCCTGACCCGCCGCCGGTTCTGCATCCCGCCGTTAAACTGGATTGTTCTTCCCCTGTGCATAACCGAAGCCGATCTGTGCGCCTCTGGCTGCACGGGCCCCCTTTCCGTGCGGAAGGCCAAGGCGTATCGTTGCATCAAGGTGGGAACCATGGAAGCGGTGCGAAGGGTGAAGCGCAAGGGGCAACGGCCGGTCGTCGGGATCATCGGCAACAGCTACTTGATCAACAACAGCTATCCTGCCCATTCCAGCGGAACCATGAACACCGCTGCCGTGGCCGAGGTCGCAGGCTGCGTGCCGCTCATCATTCCCTCGGACCCGCGCTATGTCGGCGTGGACGAACTTCTCGACCTTTGCGACGGCTTTCTTCTGACCGGGGGCCGCCCGAACGTGCATCCCAGCGAATATGGCGAAGAGGAAACTCCGGCGCATGGGGCCTTCGACCGGGGCCGCGATGCGATCACGCTGCCCTTGATCCGGGCCTGCGTCGATCGCGGCCAGCCCTTCCTTGGCATCTGCCGGGGGTTTCAGGAAGTGAACGTGGCCCTCGGCGGCACGCTTCATCCCGAAATCCGCGACCTTCCGGGCCGGATGAACCACCGGATGCCGCCGGATGGCACGCTGGAAGACTGCTTCGCCCTGCGCCATGCCGTCACCTTCAGCGACGGCGGTGTTTTCCACCGGCTGATGGGCGCGCGCGAGGTGATGACGAACACGCTTCACGGGCAGGGCATTGCGCGCGCGGGGTGCAGGATCGTCGTCGACGGCCATGCGCCGGACGGCACGCCAGAGGCGATCTTCGTCAAGGACGCACCGGGCTTTACCCTGTCGGTGCAGTGGCATCCGGAATGGAACGCCGGCAATGATCCGGTGTCGAGGCCGCTGTTTCAGGCCTTCGGTCAGGCGGTGGCGGCCTGGGCACGAGGGGTCAGACCGGCGGTTGCGTTGCACCGGGCAGGGGCCTGATCAAAGTGGCCTGATCAAAGTGGCCAGATCATAGGGGCCAGATCATAGGGGCCAGATCAAAGGGGCCTGAGCTTCAGCTTGGTGATCCGGTTTTCCCGCCGTGCAATCACGGTAAAGCGGAAGCCGTGAAAGCTGAAGACCTGGCCCTCGTTCGGGATCATCTGCGCTTCGTGGATCACCAGGCCCGCGATGGTATTGGCCTCGTCGTCCGGCAGGCGCCAGTCCATCGCCCGGTTCAGGTCGCGGATCGTCATCGCGCCATCGACAAGGAAGGCTCCATCCCCGGTCCCGGTCAGCCCGGAGTCCTTTCGCACCACGTCGAACTCGTCGGTGATTTCTCCGACGATCTCCTCAAGGATGTCCTCCAGCGTGATCAGCCCCTGCAACGCGCCATATTCGTCCACGACAAGCGCAAAATGCGTCCGCCGCGCCAGGAATTCGCGCATCTGCTCGTCCAGGGTGGTGGTGTCGGGGATGAAATAGGGCTTCATCGCAACCTTCACGATGTCCAGCGCCTCGATCCCTTGCGCGTCCTCGCCGCGAACCAGCCGGTCCACCTCGCGCAGAAGGTCCTTGGCATGGACCACGCCCAGGATGGTGTCGTCGCTGTCGCGGAAGATCGGCAGGCGGGTATGGGGCGAGGCAAGGACGCGAGAAATGATTTCGTCGGGGGGCAGGTCGGCGTCGATCATCTCGATCTGGCGACGGTGGCGCATGATCTCGTCCACCGTCCGGTGCGACAGGTCCAGTGCGCCCAGCAGGCGGTCGCGCGCCTCCTTCTCCATGGCGCCGCCGGAATGGCCGATGGCAATGGCCCCGGCGATATCGTCGCGCAGCGCCTCCATCGCGCTCTCATGGTCGGCAGGGCGAAACAGCCCGACCAGCCAGTGCAAAAACCGGCGCAGAAGGCTCGGAGAGGACGGAAGGGCCGGATCGCTTGACATGGGAAGCATTCACCCCTTGCGCGCCAGGGGGTGTTTGGACAGGACAAGCTCGGTCAGGTGATCGTCCAGGACATGCGTGTAGATTTCGGTCGTGGCCAGGTCGGCATGGCCCAGCAGGGTCTGGATGACCCGCAGATCCGCCCCGTGCGCCAGGAGATGCGTGGCGAAGGCGTGGCGCAGGACATGCGGGGTGACGCGGGAGGGGGACAGGCCTGAAAGGACAGCCACATCCTTCACCAGACTGTGGAAATACTGTCGCGTCAGATGCCCCTCGCGCCCGTCGCCGGGGAACAGGAACCGCGATGGCGGTTGGCCTTCGCGGCGCGCGTCGTCCTCGGCGGCGTCGCGGTGGGCCAGCCAGTCCCCCAGTGCCGCACGCGCGGGCGAGGACAGGGGCACCATCCGCTCCTTGTCGCCCTTGCCACGGACCAGGATCATCCGGGGATCGCCCCGCACGGCAGCCACGGGCAGGCCGACCAGTTCGCTGACCCGCAAGCCCGTGGCATAGAGGAGTTCAAATAGCGCCGTATCCCTAAGCCGGTCGCCGGGGTTGCGGCCACGGCTGCGCGCCGCGTCCATCAATCGGATGACCTCGGCCTCGGACAGTGTCTTCGGCAGGCTTTGCGCCCGTCCCGGCCCGGTCAGGCGCAGGGCGGGGTTGTCGCCGCGCCAGCCTTCCTCGAAGGCAAAGCGGTAAAGCTGCCGGATCGAGGACAGCCGCCGCGCGCGGGTGGCTTTGGACAGGCCCTGCGCGTTGCAATGGACAAGGTAGTCCTCCACCGCCGCGCGCCCGGCCGTGGCGAAGCTCTCGCCGCGGCGGCCCAGCCAGTCGGCGAAATCGACCAGGTCGCGGCCATAGGCCAGCTGGGTGTTCCGCGCCGCGCCAAGATCCGCGGCCCGTGCGTCAAGAAAGGCCGAGATCCAGCGGCTCGCTTCCGGGCCGGGCATCACCTAGCCCCGCCGTTCCAGGATCATCAGTTCCAGCGCGGTGCGCCGGGCCACGCTTTCCTGCCCGGTCAGCCTGAGCAGCGACAACCCCTCGGTCACGCCGCGCAGGTCGCCCTGCACGCCCCGGCCGATGTTGTCGATGGCGGTGATGATCGCCTCGCCCTTGCGGTTGCCGTCCAGAAGCACCCGACCTTCACCGGACGCGGCAGGCGCGCGGAAGGCAGCGGCAATGGCGCGTGCCAGACTGTCCGGCGGCAGGGCGCTGGCCGCCTTGCCAAGGGCGATGGCCGTCAGGAAGGCGTCCTCGGCCGAAACCGGGCTGGCGCGCCCGGCCACGGTTTCGGCATAGGGTGACAGAAGCCCGACACGGAACGCGATGGCGGCGGCTTCGCCGTCAAGCGGCAACTCGATCAGGTCCTTGCCGAACAGCGTGGCGAAGGGCACCTCGAGCTCGGCCTCCTGCATCCGGGCCCAGACGTCGGGCAGCGTGGCCGCCACCCGGACCGGATCGCCCGCGGAAATCGCCGCCTCGAAGGCCTGGAACGCTGCAACCCGGTCCCAGACCCCGCCCGAGGCGGCAGGCTCGTGTTCGGTGTAGAGGCCGAGGATCACATTCGGCGGGATGGTGCCGGCACGGGTCAGCCGCTCCGCCGCCTCGATCCGGGTCTTCCAACCCGCGCGGGGACCGATCTCGGCATAAGAAAAGGCGATCGGAAGGCCTTCGGTCGGCAGGGGCTCGCCAATCGCGGCATAGATCATCCAGTCCAGCGGCGTGACCGGGTCCGGCGCGGGCGGCACCGGGTCGCCCTCGTAAAGATCGGGGTCCAGAAAGCGCGACAACAGCGCCTCCTGGTCGGCCGTGATCTGGCCAAGCGCGGTCGAGGTCCGGATCGTCAGCGCCGCCGTGTCCCAGTCTCCCGACCGCGCAAGGCAGAAGATGCGCGCAGGCACCGTCGGGGCGAGATCCGGCTCGTTCGTCATGCCCTGACAGGCCTTGTCCTCGGCCCCGGTCAGAAGCGCCACATCGAAGGCCCGGCGGACCAGTTCGGGCGTCCTGGCCCCCGCAGCATCGATGAGCGCCGCCGCCTGTTCCAGCGCACCAAGCGCCAGCAGCTTGTCGATCCGCACCTGCAGCAACTCTCCGCGATCCCCGGCATCGACCGGGGCGGCAAGCTCGGCCAGAAGCAGGGTCAGGAACAGCTGGCGCAGCGCCGGCAGGTCCTCGTCGGGATGGGCCACCAGCCGCTCCGCGATCTCGCGCGTGCGCCCTGCGCCCCAGAGATCCCGTGGCAGCCCCGAGACCGACGCCGGGATCAGGCCCACGGCATCCGGCGAAGGCCCGTCCAGCGACGAGGTCGAAACCGAGGCGGGCAGCGCGCTTCCCGCTTCGGCGACGGGCGGCTCAACCACGCCGGAAGAGCCCGTCCCGGTCACCGCCGTCGCCGGGGTGGCGACCGATTGCGACAGCCAGTCGATGGCCGACAGCGGCCCGCCGGGGGTTCCGGCCTCCTGTCCCGCGACAGGCTGAGCGATCAGAACCAGCGACAGAAGACCGGCCTTAGTCGTCCGCATTCAACACCACTGGCTTCTTGACCTCACCCTGCACCGGGGTCAGGTCACCCAGATAGGCATAGGCGGTCAGTCCAAGAAAGCCCAGAATTGCCAGCACCAGCAAGGCCTTGATGATCCGCCCCATATGATTGCCCTTCCTCGTATTCTTCCGGACGGCTTGATCCGCCCGGCGTTTCTTGCCGCTCCGAACCGCCAGAACGGCGGTCGCTGCGGAATCCCGTGCGAATGTATATAGCATTCGGCAAGAGTTCACGCCATTGAGGGAGCAAGATTTCCCGTCGGCAAGTCCTTGCCCGGGGCAGGGGGGTTGTGAAGCGGGTGGCCATGGCAAGGCTGGCGAAGACGGTGGTGCTGGTTGGAATGATGGGGGCGGGCAAGACGGCTGTTGGCACCGCGCTCGCCCGCCAGCTTGGGGTCGAATTCCGCGATTCCGACGAGGAAATCGTCCGCGCCGCAAATCGCAGCATTGCCGAGATTTTTGAACGCGACGGCGAGCCCTTCTTCCGCGCCCGCGAAACCGAAGTGATCGCCCGTCTGTTGCGCAGCTCGCCCTGCGTGCTGTCCACCGGCGGCGGGGCGTTCCTGTCCGAGGCGAATCGCAAACTGATCCATGATGTCGGGGTTTCTGTCTGGCTCAGCGCGGATCTGGAGCTGTTGTGGCAGCGCGTGCGCCACAAGACGACACGGCCCTTGTTGCGCACGGCAAACCCGCGCGAAACGCTGCGCGAGCTGTGTGAACGTCGGCAGCCGTTCTACGCGCAGGCCGACCTCGTGGTCGAAAGCGCCGCCGAACGGTCGGTGGAGGACATGGCCGCGCAGGTCCGCGAGGCCTTGAAGACGCGGCCGGATGTGCTGGAGGATGCGACGTGAACAGGGTAGCCGTTGATCTGGGGGACCGCTCCTACGAGGTGCGGATCGGCCCCGGCCTGATCGCCCGCGCCGGGGCCGAGATCGCGCCCCTCCTGCGCCGCAAGCGCGTGTCGGTGGTCACGGATCACACCGTGGCCAATCTGCACCTGTCCGCGCTGAAAGCCGCACTCGAAGCCGAGGGGATCACGGTCGCTGCGCTGGCCCTGCCGCCGGGCGAAGCGACGAAGAATTGGGCCAGCCTCGCGCACTGCACCGAATGGCTCCTGGACCAGAAGGTCGAGCGGAAGGATGTCGTCGTCGCCCTTGGCGGCGGGGTGATCGGCGACCTTGTCGGCTTCTCGGCCGCCGTCCTGCGGCGCGGCGTGCGGTTCGTGCAGTTGCCGACCACGTTGCTGGCACAGGTCGACAGCTCGGTCGGCGGCAAGACCGGCATCAATACGGCGCAGGGCAAGAACCTGGTCGGCGCCTTTCACCAGCCCAGCCTGGTGCTGGCCGACATCGACGTGCTGACCACGCTACCCGATCGCGATTTCCTGTCGGGCTATGGCGAGGTGGTGAAATACGGGCTTCTGGGGGATGCAGCCTTCTTTGACTGGCTGGAACGCGAAGGCCCCTCGATCCGGAGCGGAGATGCGGCGGCTCGGCTCAAAGCGGTGACGCGGTCAGTCGAGATGAAGGCCGGGATCGTCAGCCGCGACGAGACCGAAGAGGGCGAGCGCGCGCTGCTCAATCTGGGGCACACGTTCTGCCATGCGCTTGAAAAGGCGACAGGATACTCGGATCGGCTGCTGCATGGCGAAGGCGTGGCGATCGGTTGCGCGCTGGCGTTCGAGCTGTCTTCGCGTCTTGGACTGTGCAGTCAGGAAGACCCCAGCCGCGTCCGGGCACATCTCCGGGCGATGGGGATGAAAGTCGACATCGCCGATATCGCCGGCAGCCTGCCCGGACCCGACGCGCTGATTGCGCTGATGGAGCAAGACAAGAAGGTGGTCGATGGACGCCTGCGTTTCATCCTTGCGCGCGGGATCGGTCAGGCCTTCGTGGCCGAAGACGTGCCCGGGGAGGCGGTGCGTGCGGTGCTTGCGGAAGCTGTGCGCGACCGCTGATCAGAACAGAAGTTTGTAGACGTTGCCGTTGGTGTCGGACGCCTGCCCGGTGCCGCTTGCCGTGCCCGAGCCGACAACGAAAGTGCCCTGCACCCGGGTGCCGTCCTCGCAGACCGCATAGATTTCGCCGTTATTGACCCCGGCGACGGTTTCCCGTGCCGTGCCGACCTCGCCGCCGGTCTTCTTCCAGGTCAGTGCCAGACCTTTCGAGTTCGACACCGTGCGCGGGGTAAGCGAGCTCCAGGTGCCGCTGCACTTGCCGCGCTCGGGCAGCCGGAACGTCAGCGCACCCGAGGTGCCGGTGGTGTTCTTCGCAGTGGCACGGATGACGAGTGTCGGGTCGCTGTCGGCGATTTCGCCCTGAAGCGGGTAAAGCTGCATCGTGCTGGTCGACGGCGCGCAGGCCGCGATCGGCAGCACCACGACAAGGGCGAGTTGCCGGATCGTGGGCAACCGCGAGGGACGGTCGGTCGGACAGTGTTGGGCGGTCATCTGGTGGGCGTCTCCGCAAGATCGGCGCAAGGTGCGCGGACCGACTGTCGAGAGCAGCCGGCGCGCGCTTGGCGCATCGCGGCGTCTTTGCGGGGAAATCGGCGAAATGTCCAGCCCATCCCGGGCGAAAGCCCTCAGGGTAAGCTAGATGTGTGTGTCCCTGACGGCAAAGGCCAGAAGCTTGCGGATCGACGTCAGCCCCTCGTCATCCATGTCCTTCAGCGGGCTTTGGCGCGGGTGCCAGATCCCGCCGTCCTGGTTCAGGATGGACGTCGGCATGTGCCGCATCAGGCCGACAATCGTGTCGGCGATGATCTGGCTTGCCACAGGCCCGATACGCTCGCCGCGCTCGCGCTGGCGGGCTTCGCACAGGACATACAGCCACGCCGGCGTCTCGCGCAGCATCCCCAGCTCTTCGGCCACCTCGCGCAGGGTCCTGGACTGCGGGCCGTCGACGCTGCCACCCGGCAAGGCCGCCCGGATGTCGCCTTCCTCCAGCGGCTCAATCACATATTCTGCGGCGAGGGCCTGACCGAACGGGATCCGGCGATGAAAGCCGCGCATCAGGTTGCGGAACAGGATCGATCCATGCTCGGCCGCCTGCTGCATGCCCATCGCGTTCAGCATGTCGGGGGCGAAGGTCAGGTCGATCTTCTCGGCCCCGCCGATCGAGGTCGCGACGGTCGTCCGGGTCATCCGGTCCCAGTCGATCACCCAATGATCCGGCAACTGCAGTGTCCCAGCCCCTGGCTGGCCCATGTTGCCGCGCGAGGTGAAGTCGAAAAGCTGCCTCAGCGTTGCGCCTTCGGGCCCCAGATGCGCTCCGGGGCCGAAATTCGCATTGAAATCATAGGACGCCCCGACCATGGAATGTCCGAAGCGGAAGGCCGCCGTGGTGAACTCCAGCGGCACGCTGCGCGCTGCGGGAAGGCGCTGCGGCCGCTCTGCCCAGGGCACGGTCTGCGCCGTGCGGGACAGCAGGTTGCGCAGGAAATCATGCAGGATCAGCCAATGGTAATGCAGCGTCACCAGCTGCCGTGCCGCGGCGAAGCACTCCTCCGCCCTGCCATACCTGCCTTCCAGCCGGGTGACGGCCTTGTTGTGAAACAAGAGCAGCGCCAGATGCAGCTGGCTGACCACCAGGTTCTCGTCGTTTCGGTGGTCGGCGATCAGCGGCTTGCCGTCCAGGCGCAGGATGTCCCGCGCGCCGGTCGCGTGATGGACCAGCCTTGGGTCTTTCAGGATATCCCGGAAGACCTGTGCCGCCTCGCGCCGGGTGACGCCCAGGCGAAAGCGCCTGCCATCCGCGTCGTAAAGCGCCCGGATCTTCGGGTCGGCACTGTCCGGACCGTCGCCATCGCCGTAAAGGCTGTCCAGCGACAAGGGATTGGCCTGTTCGTTGACGAAGTTCTTCAGAATGACCGCAGCCTTTGCCCGCCGCGCGCGATCCAGACCGGGCGGGTCGGTCGAGACGATGATCCCCACGGCGTCGGGCGGGTCCGGGCGGGTGACCACATCGCCGACCGGGGCTGAAATGTCGTGGTTCACGAACTGGCCGAAATAGGTATAGACCGGCGGCAGACGCATCGGCAGGACCCGCATGCGGCTCAGCGGGCTGCGGCTGGCGTCCTCGAACGCCTTCAGCCGGTCAAACGTTTCGGCCGCAGTGGTTCCGGCAAAGCAGCCGACCCGGTCGTCCTCGGCAAGATGGGGAAAGCGGTAGCAGTAGCGCGACTGCGACGCCGCATTTCCCGCCGTCTGCGGACGCGCCAGGCCCGGGGCATCGTGCCCGAACAGGGAATGTGGGCTGGTGATCGGCGACATGGGGTGCCTCGTTCGGGCTGGCGTCAAAAGGGTTCGGGCAGGTCAAGCCGGGGCGGTCCGGGACAGAGCCGGGCAAAGCGTGGGCTGTCGGTCCGGGCCCCCATCGCGCAGAGACCGGGGACGATGACTCGCATTGCCGGCATCGGATCCCCCGGAAGCGTCATCTCGACCGCCAGGGCGCGGTGGCCAAGGCCGGTCAGGCGGGCCAGAAGCTCGGGCATCGCCAGCGGCGCGGAGGTCCGCCCAGGGCCTGGCCGGAACTGCGGCTGCTCGGTCATCGAGGCATGAGCGATCCAGGCCAGCGCCTCGGGTTGGCCCGCCTCGCGCGCAAGATCGAGGCTGACTTCCGTCTGCACCATCTCGGTCACCGCGGCCAAGGCGGCATCCTTCAGCGCCGGACGCGCCGCAGAGCCCGTCGCCACGACCCGGCCGTCGGCGTCGGCAGCGACAGCGACCACGACCGGCAGGCCGATGTCCGTCGTGATTTCCAGAAGCCGCGTCACCCGGGGCCGCTGGTGCAGCCACCAGAACAGCCGCGGCTGGCCTGCGTCGATCACCTCCAGCGCCACGGCGCCTGCCTGGCGGTTGCCGTGCCACCACAGCGCCAGGGCATCGCGCTCGACACATTCCCACAGGGCTGTCGCTACGGCACCGTCGCGGGTCGCACCGACTGCGCACCCAGTCGAGGTCGCGTCCTCGCGCAGCGGTTCGGACAGGACGGACGCGCCGTCCAGGAACACGCGTTGCGCCGGAACCGCGACGGCCTCCCCCGTCGCA
Organism: Pseudomonadota bacterium; assembly: GCA_040385165.1. GTDB lineage: Bacteria > Pseudomonadota > Alphaproteobacteria > Rhodobacterales > Rhodobacteraceae > Tabrizicola. The sequence goes on from JAZKHX010000002.1 coordinate 238,732, forward strand.
AGATCGGTCGCGGGGACCACGGCCAGACCATCCTGACGGGGCAGGCCCTGCAGCTCCGCCAGATGATGCTGCGCAAGGCTTGCGCGCAGTTCCAGCGCCTCGGCCCCGGCAGTCAGCATCGCCTGTTGCAGCGTCATGCCGCGCCCCGCCGGAAGCCGCAGCTTCAGCCCCGTCACGCCCTCGTCTGTCGGCAGGGCAATCGCCAGGAACAGCGGTGCGTCGGGCAGGTCCAGCGGCAAGATCCGGAAATCATCCGCCAGAGCCCGCGACAGCCGTTCGATCATCTCAGCCGGATTTTGCTTCATGATCGCATTCAAGGCAGGATGGCTTCAGGGATCAAGATCGGAATCGGACACCCGTTCCCCATTTCACGCTGGCATCACGAACCGGCGGAATAGTGGGGCAAAGACCTGACGAAGAAGCGGACCAACCAGAAGGGGAGTGACAGCGGAATGGTGGGATTTTTCAGTTTGAAAAGCAATTCTCTGGCCGATCACAAGAAGACCGGAGAGGCGATCATCAAGGTCAGCCAGAGCGTGTTCGACAACACGCCGGGCTCCGAGTGGCGGAAGTTCAACGCGAACACGCGCGGCTGGCTGCACAAGAATGGCTATCGCTACGACGGTCCGGGGGCCGGCCCGAACGGCGAGATCCCGGACAGCGTCGAGATCGTGCCGGTCTATGACACCCCGAACCGGATGCATGTGAAGGTGCCCTGGGCGGGAGATCTGGATCCGGTCCCGGTCTTCCCGGATGAACCGACCTATGGTGCCTTGCCCGATGTGCGTTTCAAGGTTCTGCTGGCGCGCTATTTCATGCGCAAGTGCCGGTAGGCGCTCCCGTTCTCAGGCTTGCCCGGCCAACTGGCGGGCTAGCCTGAGGCCCTTGAAAAGGTTCTGCTGGCCCTTCGGCCAATGTATTGGCAGCACGTCCAGGATCCAGTTTTCAAGATCATTGTCGTCGGCCCGCCCCGAGCCTTCCCACTTCGAGGTCGTCAGCGTGGAAAAATACCTGTAGGCGGTTCCGGCTTCGGCGCTGCGGCCCTGAAGCGCCCAGGCGGCGGCGGCCAGGGCGGCGCGATCCGGAAAACCCTGATAGCACTTCTCGACGGTTTCGATCGTCGCCTGATAGTCGGCGTCGAGAAACTGGATCGCCGACAGATAGTCGGTGTAATACTCGGGGTAGACCGGATTCATCTGGACGGCTTTCTCGGCGAGGCCTTTCGCATCGCCGATGTGTCCAAGGAAGGCCAGTCCGCAAGCGGCGGCGATAAGCGCCTCTGAATCATTCGGGTTCAGATCGACGGCCATCCGGAAGTGCGTGTTCGCGCGCTCGGGCGACTTTGCGATCAGCCAGTTCCAGGCCATGCTGATGTGACAGCGCGGATCATAGGGGTCCAGCGCGATGGCTTCCCGGGCGTGCCGGAACGCCGCCGCGCAATCGGCCTTGCGGTTGGGATATCCCGGGCGGACCAGGCTGCGGCTGCACAGGATCTGGGCAAGGCTTGCGTGGCTTCCCGCGAGTCCGGGGTCAAGCTCGATCGCGCGCAGGAACATCGCTTCGGCCTCGGCATCGGCCTCGGCCGACCAGAGGCGCGACAGCTGGTGCCCTTTCAGCCAGAGGTCATAGGCGACCGGGTTTCCCGGCGTCGAACGGGCATGGCGCAACAGTGTGATGTGGTTGACCTGACTGGCGAGACTTGCCGCCACCGCCCCCGCAACGGACGAGCTGACCTCCTGCAGGTCATGCTCCTTCACCGGGTAAAGCCCGGACCAGACCTCGCTGCCATCGCGGCAATCGATCAGCGTCACGAAGAGCTTGCCGCCTCCCGTGCGCCAGTCCAGCACGCAGTCGACCGCGAAGTCTGCGTCGATCACCCGGCCTACGGCGGTGAAATCGACGGCTGTGGTCGATTCAAACCCGCTTGACGGCCAGGGGATCACGATCCAGCAGCGAAAGCGCGACAGGCAGGATTTGGCCAGGAAGGCAAAGCCCTCGCCCAGGTAATTCTTGCTCTGGTCCGTGTAGCGGGTCAGCGGCGGGCGGATCGTGATCCGGGGTGGTCCGCTGCGGGACAGCGAGCCGACCTTCATGGCAGGCAGGTTCGCCGGACGCAGCAATGAAACCTCGCCCGACTTGATCGCGACCAGAAGCTCGTTCGACGCCTCGCTCGGCTCGCTGTCCAGCTCTTCTTCCAGCGCCTTTCCCAGAAGGCTGAATTGCCGAAGGGCGGCGGACTGGTCGCCCCTCTGGGCGTGAAACCGCATGATGAACTGGTGCGCAAGCTCGTGGCTGGGCTCGATCCGCACCAGCTCCTCGGCAATGCGGGTATCGGTGAACGCATTGGTCGCAATCAGCTTTTCCAGCTGGTCGGTCAGGGCACCGGTCAGCACGGACCGCAGCTGCGACCGTTCGATCTGCAGCCAGGCCTCGAAGACCGGGGCGCTGGGCTGGGCTGGGCCAAACAGCTCTCCCTGCCAAAGGGCTGCGGCCGCGATCAGCGCGGCCTGGTCCTGTGCGCCGGTCGCGATCAGCTCGCGAAAACGGCGGACGTCGACGTCGAAGGCAGCCCCCTTCAGCCCGACCGAAAAGCGGTCGGCCTCGACCATGTCCTCGTCCTGTGGCCCCAGCACCTCGCGCAGTTCCCGCAAGGCCTGGCGCAGGCTCGACCGGGCCAGGGCTTCCGGCGCGGGATCCCACAGAAGCGAGGCCAGTTGCTCGCGGTTCATCCGGTTTCCCGGGCTGAGCAGCAGAAGGCCCAGAAGAAGCCGTGTCTTGCGGGTGCGAAACGTCACCTCTTCCCCGGTCGCGATCCGCGCGACCCGGCAGGACCCGAGGAGGTTGACGTGAAACCGGAACATGAAAGCGGGCCCCAAGACTGTATTGGTTAACGATGCACACAGAGCGCAGCGCTTTCAACAGGCGAAGCTGTTGAAGTCCAGTCGAAATCGGCGGTTGTGGCCCTTGGGATGCGCCCGCGTGGCGCGCAGGCCGGCGCGCGATCAGCCGTTGAGGAAGGGCGCGGCCCGCATCGTCTCCGGCACCTGCACCCCCATCCGCGTCAGGATGGACGGTGCCAGGGCAAGTTGATCCAGAACCTGATCTTCTGGCGGCAAGGCGCTGTTTCCGAAGTAATAAAACGCAAAATCGCGCTGGTCCTCGCCGGTCCCGCCATGATGCCCGCGCGCGTCCTGGCCGTGGTCGGCTGTGACGATCACCTCATAGCCGTTCTGCCTCCAGCGCTGAAGGAAGGGGGCAAGGGTGCCGTCCATGCGGTAGCAGGCGTCGTCCATCTCTTCGCAGTCGTGGTAGAAACGATGGCCCAGGCTGTCGAGAGTGCAGCTGTGCAGGATGCCGTAGTCGATGGACTTCACTTCACAAAGTCGGGTGAGCGTGCCGAAGAGATCATAGTCGGCCGGGGTCATCTGGTTGTAGCTGCTGTCGCGATGCATGGTGTGAAACCGGCCATGGGTGATCGGGCCGCCGGGTTCGTCATATTCGATGTCGCGGACGACGTCGAAGGGCGCACGGTTGAAGAATTCGCTCCAGTAGCTGTGGGTGACTGCCCCGGTCGTCTTCCCCGCCCCGGTCAAGGTGCTGAAAACATCGGGAAATTCCAGCCTGCGGATGTCGGCGTTGGCCCATGTCCCATGCACCTGCGGCGGCAGACCGGTGTGGATCGAGGCATAGCACGAGGCCGAGGTCGACGGCAGGACCGAGCGCATCCGCCGCACCCGCGCCTCGCCACTGTCCACCCAGCCTTCAAGGTTGCCGAACAGCCGCCGCCAGTTCCGCCAGGGCACACCGTCAAGGATGATCAGGAGAAGTTTGGTCATGGCAACAGGCGTCTTCTTTTGGTGTTCCAGGCGTCTTCCACGCGTCTTCCATCCCGTATCGACAGATGCCGACCTCAGTTCCCCGCGCTCTCCATCTTGCGATGCGCGATGACCTTTTCCAGCCAACCCTGCTCCATTTCGGGAACCGAGGACAGGAGAAGGTCGGTGTAATCGTCGAAAGGCGGGGTCAGCACGTCCGATTTCTGGCCGTAGCGGACAACCGCGCCCTTGAACATCACCGCGATCTTGTCGGCGATGGCCCTCACGGTCGCAAGGTCGTGGGTGATGAACAGGTAGGCCACCCCGGCCTCGGCCTGCAGGTTCAGCAGCAGCTTCAGGATGCCGTCGGCCACCAGCGGGTCCAGTGCCGAAGTCACCTCGTCGCAGATGATCAGCCGGGGGTTCGCCGCCAGCGCCCGCGCGATGCAGACCCGCTGCTTCTGCCCGCCCGACAGTTCCGCCGGATAGCGGTCGGCAAAGCCCTTGCCCATCTCGATCTGGTCCAGAAGGTCCTGCACCCGCTTGTCCCGCGCCTCGCCCCGCAGTCCGAAGTAGAACTCCAGCGGGCGACCGATGATCGTGCCGACCGTCTGGCGCGGGTTCATCGCGGTATCGGCCATCTGGTAGATCATCTGGATCTCGCGCAGGTCGTCCTTCGTGCGCCCCGCAAGGTCGGCCGACAGTGTCCGCCCGGCAAAGGTGATCCGCCCCTGGCTTGGCGGCAACAGCCCGGTGATCGCCCGCGCGAGGGTGGACTTGCCCGACCCGCTTTCCCCCACCACCGCCAGCGTCTGCCCGGCAGGCAGGTCGACCGAGACGTTCTTCAGCACGTCGAAGTTGGTCCCGCGGTACCGGGCGGTGATGTTCTGCACCGACAGGACGGCCCCTGCAGCAGGCTTTTCGGCATGGTCGAGGCTGCGAACCGAAACCAGCGCCTTGGTATAGTCCTGCGCGGGGCGGTGGATGATCTGCCCGGTGTCGCCCAGTTCGACCATCCGGCCATGGCGCAGCACCATGATGTCGTCTGCGACCTGCGCCACCACGGCAAGGTCATGGGTGATATAGAGGGCGGCCACTTGCGTATCGCGGATCGCCTCCTTGATCGCGGCAAGAACGTCGATCTGGGTCGTCACGTCCAGCGCGGTCGTCGGTTCGTCGAAGATCACGAGGTCGGGTTTCGGGCACAAGGCCATCGCCGTCATGCAGCGTTGCAACTGCCCGCCGGATACCTGGTGCGGATAGCGATTGCCGATGGTTTCAGGGGAAGGCAGGCCCAGCTTGCGGAAAAGCGCGACCGCCCGCGCCTCGGCTTCCGGCTTGGTCATCAGCCCGTGCGACAGGCAAGTTTCGATCACCTGCTCCATGATCTGCTTGGCCGGATTGAACGAGGCGGCGGCGGATTGCGAGACGTAGGTTACTTCGCGACCCCGCAGCGCGCGCAGGGCACGCGGGTCGGCCAGGCGGATCTCGCGCCCGTTGAGGTGGATTGTGCCTCCGGTCAGCCGCACCCCGCCGCGCCCGTAGGACATCGCGGACAGGCCGATGGTGGATTTGCCCGCGCCGGATTCGCCGATCAGCCCCAGAACCCGCCCGCGTTGCAGCGTCAGGTCCACACCATGCACCAGGGTCACGTTCTTCGGCGGCTCACCCGGCGGATAGGAGGTGGCCTCGATAAAAAGGCCCTTGATCGCAAGCAGGGGGTCAGCCACCGCGGCCTCCTTTCAGGCTGGAGGTGCGGGTCAGGATCCAGTCCGCGACAAGGTTCACGCTGATCGCCAGCGCGGCAATGGCGGCGGCCGGCAGCAGGGACGCGGACTTGCCGTAGATCAGGCCATCCTTGTTTTCTTTCACCATGCCGCCCCAGTCCGCCAGCGGCGGCTGGATGCCGAGGCCCAGGAACGACAGGGTCGAGATGAACAGGACCGCGAAGATGAAGCGCAGGCCAAACTCGGCGACAAGCGGGGACAGCGCGTTGGGCAGGATTTCCCGGAAGATGACCCAGCCGCCTTTCTCGCCCCGCAGCTTTGCCGCCTCGACATAGTCCATCACCGTGATGTCGACCGCGACGGCGCGCGACAGACGGAACACCCGGGTGCTGTCAAGGATTCCCATCACCAGGATCAGGACGGTCAGGTTCAGAGGCAGGACCGACAGCATGACCAGTGCCACGATCAGCGACGGGACCGCCATCATGAGGTCCACCAGCCGCGACAGAAGCTGGTCGATCCAGCCGCCCTTGACCGCAGCGAGAAAGCCGAGGAAGGCCCCCAGCGAGAAGGCGAGGATCGAGGAGGCGAGCGCCACGAAGATGGTGATCTGCGCGCCGTAGATGAGGCGCGAGAGGATGTCGCGGCCAATGGTGTCGGTGCCCAGCCAATGCGTTGCGGAAAAGCCTTCCCACTGCCCGCCGGTGCTGTCGTCGACAGCATAGGGGGCGATACCTTGCGCGAAGATCGCGACGAACAGGAAAGTTCCGGTCAGGACAAGTCCGACGAGGGCGGAGAGCGGGATCCTCATTTCGGGTGCCTCAGGCGCGGATTGGCCAGAATGCCGATGATGTCGGCCAGCATGTTGAGGAAGATGTAGACGGCGGCGAAGATCAGGCCCACCGCCTGCACCACGGGCAGGTCGCGCTTGGTGACGTGATCCACGAGATATTGGCCAAGGGCGTTGTAGCCGAAGACCACCTCGACCACGACGACGCCGACGACAAGGTAGGCCAGGTTCAGCATCACCACAGAAACCACCGGGGCGATGGCGTTCGGAAAGGCATGGCGCCAGATGATCGTCATCGGCGACAGGCCCTTCAGCTCGGCGGTCTCGATATAGGCGGACTGCATGACGTTCAGGATCGCGGCCCGGGTCATCCGCATCATGTGGGCAAGGACGACAAGGACAAGGACGATCACCGGCAGGGCGACCGCGTTCAACTTGGCCCAGAAGGTCATGCCCGGAAACACCATGGCGACGGGCTGGAAGATCGGGATCGCCTGGGTGAAGAGGTAAATGACGAAATAGGCCGCGACGAACTCGGGCAGGCTGATCGTGGTCAGTGTGACCCCCGAGATCACCTTGTCCGGCCAGCGCCCGGCATAGCGCGCGGCAATGAGCCCCAGGAAGATCGCCAACGGCACAGCGATGACGGCGGCGCATCCGGCCAGGAACAGCGTGTTGCCAAGCCGCTGGCCGATCGCCTGCGCGATGTCGACGCCGTTGGTCAGGGCCGTGCCCAGATCGCCGGTCAGCACACCGCCCAGCCAAAGGAAATAGCGCGTCAGCGGCGGGTCGTTCAGCCCGAGCTGCTCGCGCAGGTTCTCCAGCGCCTGGGGTGTTGCCGACTGGCCAAGGATCGCCTGCGCGGTGTCGCCCGGCAGGGCTTCGACGCCCAGGAAGATCACGGCCGAGACGGCAAGCAGGAGAAGCAGGCCCAGCGCGATGCGCTGGACCAGAAGTTTCAGGATCGGATGCACCGGCGCGGCCTCAGGCCAGCCAGCACTTGATCAGGGCCTTGCCGTTCATCAGCTCGCCGTTCGGGTCGGGGGTCCAGCCGCCGACCGTCTCGCTGCGCGCTTCGACCCAGTCGTTGAACATCGGCAGGATCAGGCCGCCCTCGTCGCGCAGGATATTGGCCATTTCCGAGTAGAGGCCCTTGCGCTTGTCCTGGTCCAGTTCGGCCCGGGCGGCGATCAGAAGCTCGTCGAACTTGGCGTTCTTGAACTTGGTGTCGTTCCATTCCGCGGTCGAGACATAGGCGGTGGAATACATCTGGTCCTGCACCGGACGCCCGCCCCAGTAGCTGGCAACGAACGGCTGCACGTTCCAGACGTTCGACCAGTAGCCGTCATCGGGTTCAAGCTGGACCTGCAACGGAATGCCCGCCGCATTGGCGCTTGCGGCAAAGAGGTTCGCCGCGTCCACCGCACCCGGGAAGGCCCCCGCGGCGGTGCGCAGGATGATCGGGCTGCCGTCATGGCCCGACTTCTTGTAGGCCTCCGCCGCCGCCGCCGCGTCATAGACGCGCTGCGGGATGGTGTCGTCGAACAGCGGATAGGCGGCATTGATCGGGAAGTCGTTGCCGACCGACCCCAGACCGCCCAGGATCTTGGCCACCTGCTCCTCGCGGTTGATCGCCAGCTTCAGCGCCATCCGCAAATCGTTGTTGTCGAAGGGTGCTTTGTCGACATGCATGATGAAGACATAGTGGCCCCGGCCCGGCGCATGCTCGATCTTGACCCCGGTCGCGCCTTTCAGCAGCTCCACGATCTTCGGATCGACCCGGTTCATCATGTGGATCTGGCCCGAGGTGAGCGCCGCCGTCCGCGCGGTATTGTCGTTGATCACGATGATCTCGACCTCATCGGCATAGGCGCCGTTCGCCGCATCCCAGTAGTTTGCGTGGCGCTCGAACACATGGCGGACGCCCGGTTCGTTGACCTTGACCTTGTAGGCCCCCGCACCGATGCCCGCGGTCGGGTTGTCGATGCCGCCGCCCGGCTGGATCACCAGGTGATAGTCGGCCATCAGGTAGGGCAGGTCGGCATTGCCGCTCGCCATCTTCAGGGTGACCATGTCGCCCTCGGCGGCCATCTCGCTGATGCCCTGCACGATCCCCAGTGCCCCCGACTGCGATTTCTCGTCGGTGTGGCGCTTCAGCGTGGCCACCACGTCTTCCGCCGTCACGGTCTTGCCGTCCTGGAACTCGACACCCGCACGGATCTTGAACTTCCACTCCGTCGCATCGGCGTTCGACGAGATCTCCTCGGCGATCCGGTAGTCGATGGTGTTGTCGGGGGCCACATCGACCAGCATCTCGCCCCAGGTCATGTTGACCGCGAACGGCACTTCGGACGCGGCCAGCGCCGGGTCGAGGCTGTTCGTCGATTCCCCGCCCTGCATGCCGGCACGCAGCACGCCGCCCTTCTTGGCCTGAGCCTGCGCGGCCTTGCCGAACAGCGCCGAGGCCAGCCCCGCCGACACCCCGAGCGCCGTGGTCCGGCCGACAAACTCGCGCCGCGTCATGCGCCCGGCCTTCGCCTGCGCCACCATCCAGTCCAGCTGGTTCACCTTGTCGTTCATCTTCGTCTCCCTGGGTGGTCCCCGTGACGGGGATTCTTTTGTTGACTCGAGAATCAATAAACCGCGAACCCATCCGTCCGACAAATGTTTTTCGCGGGGTCAGACAAAGTTTCGTGCGACCTCCTCGTCCCAGCGGCGCTCGAAGACCTTCGCTTCGCCCTCCCAGGCGGTCAGTCGGGCCTGCATCCGCAAATGCGTCGCCGTGGCGGTCATTTCCGCGCTGGCTTCCGTCCGCACCGCCCAGCTTCCGCGTGACAGGCGCTGCTCCCAGACATGGGTCGCGCGGGCCGACAAGGGATCGTCGGGGCGGATCTCCCAGCGTTCGGTCAGGCTTTCGCCGATGATCAGGCCATGGGTCAGGTTCTCGCGCGCGCCGCTGTCCTCTTCGACGACCAGCGTCTGCGTGCCGCGGATCATGTCGCGTTCGACCAGACGGCGCGACCGGCCGTCGCGGATCACCCGATGCGCCCAGGGGGCGGCATGTTCCGCGGCGGGCGGAGTCCATTCGGGCTGGTCCGCTCCATGATGGACGGGCAGGGTCACGCTGCCGCCCGTGACCGTCAGGGTCGCGACCTCGGGGGACGGCCAGACGAAAGGCCAGTAGGTCGTCGACAGCGCCAGTCGCAACCGATGCCCTGCCGCCAGCCGATAACCCATCTGGTCAAGGGCAAAGCGGACTTCGACCCGGGCGCCGGGGATCATCGGCGCAGGATGGGCCCGACTGTCGCGATGGCACAGGTTCAGCATGCCATGCGCGATCCGGACCGAGGCCCCGTCCGGCCCCACATCGCAGAGCCGGGCGACGACAAAGGCCAGCGGCTTGTCCGATGACAGCCGCAACCGCAACTCCGCCGCGCCGAGGAGTTGCAGATCAGACTCCAGCACGTCACCGTCAAAGCACAGCGACAGCGCATCATCCGCCGCCTGATCCCCCGGCATTTCGGCATTGAGGCCCATCGGGAAGAACTCGCCCGCGTCCAGCCCAAGGTGCTGGGGCGTTGATAGACCAAGACTGAAGGCCCGAGTTTCATCAGTCCGCAAATATCCCACGGGGGAGCGGGGGTGCGAACCCCCCGCTCCGTCGGCACCCAGATGCAGAACTTCCGCTGTCACGCGGGGCGAGGGCCACCGGGCCTCCTCCACCCAGTGCCCGGCCCGGCGCACAGGGCTCGCATCCGGCGGCCCGGAATGCAGGATATAGGCGCGATAGGCCGGGTCGGCTTCGGCTCCGTTGGGGATGTCCTTCAGCCAGCGGTCCCACCAGCGCAAGCTGCATTGCAGGAACCCGACCTGCGGCCCCGGCACGGCGGTATGGGGGTATTGATGCACCCAGGGCCCGACCACGCCCTTCACCGGCGCCGGCGCGTGTTCGACCAGCGCCGCAACCGTGTTCATGTAATTGTCGGCCCAGCCACCCCAGATCATCGCGGGCACCCGGTTGCGCGCCCAGTCCTCGCCGACCGACCCATGCGCCCAGTAGCTGTCCCGCGCCTGATGCCCGGCCCAGCGCGGGGCAAGCCAGGGCTCGGCCTCCAGCCGCCGCAGCCAGTCATCCCGCCAGTCGTTGCGCAGCATCGGGTCGGCAGGACGCGAGGAATAGGCCAGCATCACCGCGCCCCAGCCGAAGTTCTCGCCCAGAAGGCAGCCGCCCTTGAAATGGATGTCATCGGCAAAGCGGTCGGTGGTCGCGCAGACCGAAACCACCGCCTTCAGCGCCCCCGATCCGTCGGCAGGCTGGTTGAAGGCCGCCTGCAGGCAGTTGAACCCGCCCCAGGACTTGCCCATCATCCCGACCCTGCCGCTGCACCAGGGCTGGCGCGACAGCCAGTCGATCACCGCGCCAGCGTCGTCCATTTCCTGCTGACTGTATTCGTCGTCCATCAGCCCGCCACTGTCGCCATTTCCGCGCATGTCGACCCGGACGGCGGCATAGCCATGTCCGGCAAACCAGGGATGCATCATCTCGTCGCGCGGCAGGGTTCCGTCGCGCTTGCGGTAGGGGATGTATTCCAGGATCGCCGGGACCGGACGGAGGGCCGCGTCCTTCGGCATCCAGACCCTTGCGGACAGCCGGGTGCCATCCGGCATCGGAATCCCGAGGTCCTCGGTTTCAGTGATTGCTTCGGGAAAGTCTGAGCGGATCGTCACGAAGGCCCTCCGATTCTCTGCCCCCATCCGATATTATCCGTTCGTGCAATTCAAGTGTTTTGACAGGGGGGCTCGCAAGCCTTCGCCGGACGCTTTGACGTCCTGTGTCTCAAAGGACGGGGACAAAGCGCCTTCAGGGGGCAGCATGGCAGGTGTTAACAAATCCTGAACGTCCGCGGCTATAATATTGATATTAAGCCAATTTTCAAGAATGTCCACCGTGGACACTCTGCCTGTTCACCCCCGCACACCCTCCGCGCGGCCAGATCGGGATGAAATTCCCGGGGCGCGGGTCTACCTTCCTGTCCAAAGGAGAGCCCCCATGTGGAACCCGCTTCTCGACCCTTCGATTCCCATCGGCGACGCCGTGGATGTGATCGACACCGTCATCATCCCCCGCGCCCGCGATCTCGGTGGGTTCGAGGTCCGCCGCGCGCTTCCCTCCGCCCAGCGGCAGATGGTCGGCCCCTTCATCTTCTTCGACCAGATGGGCCCGGCCGAGTTCCTGACCGGGCAGGGGATCGACGTCCGTCCCCACCCCCACATCGGGCTCGGGACGGTCACCTACCTGATGAAAGGCCGCCTCCATCATCGCGACAGCCTTGGAACCGATGCCTGGATCGAGCCCGGCGCGGTGAACTGGATGATGGCGGGGCAGGGCATCACCCACTCGGAACGGACGGACGGCGCGGCGCGGGCCGCCCCCCTTACGATGTTCGGGTTGCAGACCTGGCTCGCGTTGCCGAAGGACCGCGAGGAAGACCCGGCCGGATTTGTCCATCTGGGGCGCGACGCCCTGCCCGAGCTGGAGGGCGAGGGCAAGGAGGTGCGGCTCATCCTGGGGTCGGCCTGGGGCGCGAAGGTGGGCATGGAGATGCCCTCCGAGGTCTTCTACGCCGACGCCCGCCTGGCCCCGGGGGCAGCGATTCCCCTGCCCGACGACCATGAAGACCGGGGGGTCTACATCCTGGACGGTGAGGTGTCCTGCGGCGGCCAGGTCTTCGAGGCCGGGCAGATGCTGGTGTTCCGGCCGGGCGACCGGATCTCGGTCAGGGCAGGGGGCAACGGGGCCAGGATCATGCTTCTGGGTGGGGCCACGATGGACGGGCCGCGCTTCATCTGGTGGAACTTCGTCGCCTCCAGCCGCGAAAAGATCGACGCCGCGCGCGAGGCCTGGCGGGCGGGCGACTGGCAGCACGGGCGCTTCAGGCTGCCGGAGGGCGACGAGGCCGAATTCATCCCGGCCCCGGAGCGGTAATTCTCGCCCCCCCCCCATTGACGCCCCCCGGGGAAGCGTCTAATCGGCCCTCCACGCGCGGTGGTAGCTCAGTTGGTTAGAGTACCGGCCTGTCACGCCGGGGGTCGCGGGTTCGAGCCCCGTCCACCGCGCCAGCTTCCCTTTCGATGATCAAGGCCGCAAGGGTGTCCACAGTGGACATTCCTGGAAAACAAAATGATGCCAATGGGTTGGTCGTGGGCGTTCATACATTCTTAACTATTTGGCGGAGTGTTTCGGACCGTCTTCCCGGACTGCCACTCGTTGCATTTCCCCAAGAGGTGACGCGGGTGGAGCTTGTCGCTGGCGGTTGTCCGGAAGAGGCCGACGACTTGCCCGGTCACGCGTTTCCTGCTTGACGCCCCCGGCGCGACCAACTATCTCCCCCTCCAGCGCGCGGTGGTAGCTCAGTTGGTTAGAGTACCGGCCTGTCACGCCGGGGGTCGCGGGTTCGAGCCCCGTCCACCGCGCCAGTTTTCCCATAGCCACAGAGTTGGTTTCCCGCCGTTGCGGGGGAGAGTCGGGCTGAAGCCCGACCTACAGGGTCATCCGATAGCGGATATGGCCGTCGCTGGCGACATACTGGTCATAGAGCGCGCGGGCGCGGGTGTTGGTCGCGTCAGTGTGCCAGTAGAGCCGCGACCAGCCCTTTGTCCGGGCTAGTGAGATCAGGTCGTCGATCAGCGCGCGACCAAGGCCCTGGCCCCGGGCCGGTTCGGCGACGAAAAGGTCTTCCAGATAGCAATCCTCGGTCGCGACCCAGGTCGAGGAGTGATGGAGGTGGATCGCAAATGCCATCACCACGCCATCCAGGACCGCAAACCGCGCCTTGACGGGCGAGACGGGGTCCAGCAGCCGCGACCAGGTCGCCGTCGTGATTTCGGGTGCCAGATTGACCTGATAGAAAGCAAGATACTGGTCCCAGAGCGACCGGAAAGCTGTTTCATCGTCATGGGTTGCGTCGCGAAGCTGAAGCATCACGCGAGGCGCGCCAGGATGCGGGCCCAGCTGCGGATGCCTTTGTGGAACGACTCCAGATTGTATTTCTCGTTCGGGGAATGGATCTGGTCGTCGTCACGGCCAAAGCCGATCAGCATCGCGTCCATCCCGAGGATCGACTTGAAGTAGCCCGCCACCGGAATCGACCCGCCCGCCCCCACGAACGCGGCGGGGCGGCCCCATTCTTCGGTCAGGGCCACACGGGCGGCCTCGAACGCGGGGTCGGAGATTTCCATGACTGAAGCGGGGGAACCACCGCCGCTGTCGCCGTCCCAGATAATCTCGCAGTCGGCGGGCAGTTGCGCGGCGGCCCAGGTCTTGAAGGCGGCGACGACCTTTCCGGGCTCCTGTCGCGAGACAAGGCGGAACGAGACCTTGGCGTGGGCTTCGGACGGCAGCACGGTCTTGAACCCTGCACCGGTGTAGCCACCCCACATTCCGTTCACTTCGGCGGTCGGGAGGGACCAGATCTTTTCCAGCGGCGTGCGGTCCTGTTCACCCGCCGGGACCGAAAGGCCCACACCGCCAAGATACCGCGCATGGTCGAAAGCGAGGTTCTGCCACTGCTGGCGCAGCGTGTCGGGCAGTTCGTCGACGTCGTCATAAAAACCGGGGACCAGCACGCGGCCCTGGTCATCATGCAGGCCCGACAGAAGGCGCGACATCAGGTGCAAGGGGTTCTGCGCAAGGCCGCCATACATGCCGGAGTGCAGGTCGCGGTTCGCCGCGCGGATGGTGAATTCGACCTTGGCCATGCCGCGCAGCATGGTGGTGATGGCGGGGGTCACACCCTGGAACAGCCCGGTGTCGCAGATCAGGGCGAGATCGCCGCCAAGCTCTTCGCGGTGCGCCTTCAGGAAGGGGATGAGGGAGGGTGAACTCGATTCCTCCTCGCCTTCAAGAAAGATCGTGAGCTTGCCGGGCAGCGTGCCGTGGACCGCTTTCCAGGCGCGGCAGGCTTCGATGAAGGTCATCAGCTGGCCCTTGTCGTCCGAGGCCCCCCGGGCGCGGATCACGCGGCCATTGGGGGTGTCCTGCACTTCGGGGTCGAAGGGTGGGCGGTCCCAAAGGTCCAACGGATCAACGGGTTGAACGTCGTAGTGGCCGTAGAACAGGATGTGCCTGCGCCCCGCCCCGCCATGCGCCACCACCATCGGATGCCCGGGGGTCTGCGCGGCGCGGGCCGTGAAGCCGATCGAGGCAAGGTCGGCAACCAGCGCGTCAGCGGCGCGCGCGCAATCGGCCTTGTAGGCGGGGTCGGTCGAGATCGAGGGGATGCGCAGGAGATCCATGAGGCGGTCGAGCGCCTGTGGCAGGGTCTCGTCGATGCGGCTGAGGACGGCGTCGAGGGTCATTGCGGTCTCCGGAAATTGATCGGGGACAAGGGTAGCAGGCGGGTTGGGACTGTCCAGAGCGGGCAGGCTGCGCTATGGGAGGGGCGTGGCGCCACGGGGTGACAATTCGCCCCGTTGGCAAGTCCCGCGAGTTGACCGAAATCAAGGCACCCCTGCGGCGGGTCGGGCAGAACCGTCGCAAAAGGAACCGAGAGCGATGACCAGATACGACGCCGCGATAGATGCCAGCCTGCAGCGCCTGCACGACGAAGGGCGCTACCGCACCTTCATCGACATCGCGCGGGCACAGGGCCAGTTTCCGCACGCGATCTGGACCAGGCCTGACGGGTCGCAGAAGGACATCACGGTCTGGTGCGGCAACGACTACCTCGGGATGGGACAGCACCCGGACGTGCTGGCGGCGATGCACGCGGCGCTGGACGCAACCGGGGCCGGCTCCGGTGGCACGCGGAACATCAGCGGCACGACGGTCTGGCACAAGCGGCTGGAAGCGGAGCTTGCCGACCTGCACCAGAAAGAGGCGGCTCTGGTCTTCACCAGTGCCTACATCGCCAATGATGCGACGCTGTCGACGCTGCGGGTGATCTTTCCGGGACTGATCATCTATTCGGACGCGCTGAACCATGCGAGCATGATCGAAGGTGTCCGGCGCGGCGGCGGCGAGAAGCGGATCTTCCGGCACAACGACACAGGACATCTGCGCGAGCTTCTGGCCGCGGATGACCCGGCTGCACCCAAGCTGATCGCCTTCGAATCGATCTATTCGATGGATGGCGATTTCGGGCCGATCAGGGACATCTGCGATCTGGCCGCAGAGTTCGGCGCGCTGACCTACCTGGACGAGGTCCATGCGGTCGGCATGTATGGCCCGCGCGGCGCGGGGGTTGCGGAGCGCGACGGGGTGATGGACCGGGTGGACGTCATCAACGGCACGCTCGCTAAGGCCTATGGCGTCTTCGGCGGGTATGTCGCCGCTTCGGCCCGGCTGGTGGATGCGGTTCGGTCCTATGCGCCAGGGTTCATCTTCACGACCAGCCTGCCGCCGGCGGTTGCGGCGGGGGCGGCGGCCTCGGTCCGGTTCCTGAAGGGCGAGGGCGGGGTGCGCTTGCGCGAGAGGCATCAGACCCAGGCGACGATCCTGAAGGCGCGGCTGAAGGCGCTGGGCCTGCCGATCATCGACCACGGGTCGCACATCGTGCCGGTGCATGTCGGCAATCCGGTCCACTGCAAGATGCTGTCGGACATGCTCTTGGACGACCATGGCATCTATGTCCAGCCGATCAATTTTCCCACCGTCCCGCGCGGGACCGAGCGGCTGCGCTTCACGCCCTCGCCGGTGCATGGGCCGCGGGAGATCGACCAGCTTGTGCGCGCCATGGATGCGCTTTGGGCGCAATGTGCGCTGAATCGCGCCGAAGCGGTCGCTTAGGGGCTTTGCTACGTGGAAAACCCCTTGCCCTGTGCTAGGGTTTCGCCAATAGAACGAGGCAGCGAGTCGCTCGGGAAAGCGGCCGCGGTGAGTGGTGCACTAAGGGGACAGGGCGCAGATGATCGGTTGGAGGTCAAAACCTTCGACGGCCGAAGAGGACAAGCCAAAGGGCTTTGACGACTTCGAGTTGCGTCTCGGCGATCTCATGCGCGGCGAACGGGCCACGCTTGGGAAGTCGCTGCTTGATGTGCAGCGCGAGCTGAAGATCAAGGCCACCTACATTGCCGCCATCGAAAACGCCGACCTTTCAGCCTTCGAGACCCCGGGTTTCGTCGCGGGGTATGTCCGGTCCTATGCCCGCTATCTGGCGATGGATCCCGAATGGGCTTTCGAACGATTTTGCGCGGAGGCGGGTTACACCGTGTCGCACGGGCTGTCCGCAGCCGCGTCGCCACAGCAGCTGGTCAAGGCGCGGGCGAGGGCGGAATTCTCCGATCCGCTGGGCGACCCGAACGCAAGCTTCATCCCGCGCGGAGAGGCGATCTTTTCGCAGATCGAACCGGGGGCTCTGGGGTCCATTGCCGTCCTGATCGCGCTGATCGGGGCGATTGGCTATGGTGGCTGGTCGGTTCTGCAGGAAGTGCAGCGCGTGCAGCTTGCCCCCGTCGACGAGGCGCCGTCAGTGGTGGCCCAGATCGACCCGCTGTCCAATGCGGGCGCCAGTGCCCCGCGGGTCGTGGCAACCCGCGCGGCGGAGCCTGCTACCGAGTCGGTGGCAAGCGTAGAGGGAACGGCTTCGTCGGATGTGCTTGACCGGCTGTATCGCCCGCAGGCGCTGGATGTGCCGGTCCTGACCTCCCGCGATGGGCCGATCGCGGCGATCAACCCGCGCGAGTCCGCGGTGGTGACCGAAGTCGCCCAAGCCGATCAAGCCGATGCGGTGGAAGCCGCCGTGACCGCCGCGCTGGACAGCGACGTTCAGGTCATTGCGGCGGCAAAGGAAGGCATCGAAGTGCTGGCCGTCCGCCCGGCCTGGGTGCGGGTGAATGCCGCCGATGGCACCGTCCTGTTCGAGAAGATCCTGGATGCGGGCGAACGTTACACCGTGCCCGCGCTGGAAACGGCAGCCGTGTTCCGGACCGGAAATTCCGGATCGATCTACTTTTTGGTCGATGGCGTCGCCTTTGGCCCGGCTGCTCCGGGGGCGAATGTCGCCAAGGATATTCCGCTTGCTCCCGAGGCGCTGACCCAAAGTTTTGCCGAGGCCGACCTCACGCAGGACGAGGATCTTGCACGCTTTGCCACGGCGGATGCGACCGATGTTCTCGCCGCCCCCGCGGTATCCGAATAGCCTTACGCCCATTGCCGGAACAGGCCCGTCGACCTATGCTGCGGCTGCAAGCAGCTGGAGCCTGAACCATGACGCATAACCCCGTCCGCCCCTGGCGCAACATCGAGCGTCGGAAGTCGCGGCAAATCCGCGTGGGCAAGGTTCTGGTCGGGGGTGACGCGCCGATTTCGGTGCAGACCATGACCAACACCATCACCTCGGACGTGGCGGCGACCATCGAACAGGTCCAACGCTGCGCTGTCGCCGGGGCTGACATCGTGCGGATCTCGACGCCCGATCAGGCGTCAACCCGGGCGCTGAAAGAGATCGTGGCGGAAAGCCCCGTCCCCATCGTCGCGGACATCCATTTCCACTACAAGCGCGCGATCGAGGCGGCCGAGGCGGGCGCCGCCTGCCTGCGGATCAACCCCGGCAACATCGGCGACGCCAGCCGCGTGGCCGAAGTGGTGCGGGCGGCCAAGGATCACGGGTGCAGCATCCGGATCGGGGTGAACGCGGGGTCGCTGGAAAGGCACCTTCTGGAGAAATACGGCGAGCCGTGCCCCGAAGCGATGGTGGAATCGGGTCTGGATCACATCCGGCTGTTACAGGACAACGACTTTCACGAGTTCAAGATTTCGGTGAAGGCCTCGGACGTCTTCCTTGCGGCGGCGGCCTATCAGCAGCTGGCGGACGCCACGGACGCGCCGATCCACCTCGGGATCACCGAGGCCGGGGGCCTCGTGTCCGGCACGGTGAAATCGGCCATCGGGCTGGGCACCCTTTTGTGGATGGGGATCGGCGACACGATCCGGGTCAGCCTGTCTGCGGACCCGGTGGAGGAGGTGAAGGTCGGGTTTGAAATCCTGAAAAGCCTTGGCCTTAGGCACCGGGGAGTGACGATCATCTCGTGTCCGTCCTGCGCCCGGCAGGGGTTCGACGTGATCAGGACGGTGTCGGCGCTGGAAGAGCGGCTTGCCCATGTGACGACCAGCATGAGTCTGTCGATCATCGGTTGCGTGGTGAACGGTCCGGGCGAGGCCCTGATGACCGACATCGGCTTTACCGGCGGCGGTGCAGGCAAGGGAATGGTCTATCTGGCCGGAAAACAGGACCACACGCTGTCGAACGACCGCATGATCGATCACATTGTCGGGCTGGTCGAAAAGAAAGCCGCCGAGATCGACGCGGCAGAGAAGCTGGCGGCGGAATAGACGCCGGTCCGGCCCTCGATGCCAAGGTCCATGCCAGGGGCGTTCTGGAGTGGCACGTCGAACCTCGGGCGCGACGGGACTGGGATTGCATCCCCGGCAGGTGCGTTCCTGTGGCAGGCCAAGGGCCGCGGTCGTCCTTCGGGCTTTCGCGACTTCCCCTGCGAGGGCACAAGGATCGACAGTTTCTTCGGCAGCAAGGCCCCGGCATGGGGTTTTCCCAGTCCGTGAGTGATTTGCCGCACAGGTCCGGGACGGGCACGGATGCGACAGGCCGCCCGCCGCCTTGTGGTCCCGGGGACACGGGCGGGACGGCGCTGCGGCGGCTGGAATTTACTTCCGTGTGCGAAGCGTTGATAAGGCCGCGATGATCCTTCTGCGCGCGCTCCTTCTGCTGTTTTTTGCCGCCCTGCCGGCCCTCGCCGAAGAGCTGTCAGCCCTGGCCCGGGTCGACGCGATGCGCTCGGGGCTGGTGGCGACGGGGGGCGGCCTGGAACTTCGGCTGGGCCTGACCCAGCCGGTGCCCTGGCGCGTGCGGCTGATGGATGACCCGCCGAGGCTGGTGATCGATACCCGCGAGGTGGACTGGGCGGGGGCCGAGGTGCTGGCCATGGTGCGTCCGGCGGTGGCAATGCGGGCGGGCTCGTTCCGGCCGGGGTGGTCGCGGCTGGTCCTCGAACTCGACGGGCCCTACCGGCTGGTGCGGGCCGGTATGGTGACGGGAGACGAACCCCGGATCGACCTGGCGCTGGCCCCGACCGACGCCGCCGGATTCGCGGTCGATACGGCGCGGCCCGATCTTCCGGAATGGGCCTTGCCCGAAGCCGCCGATCTGAGTTCACCCCTGCCGGAGGGCACGGGGCCGCTTGTCGTCGTCCTTGACCCCGGGCATGGCGGGCTTGACCCCGGTGCCGAGCGGGACGGACAGAGCGAGGCGGCGATCATGCTGACTTTCGGGCGCGAGCTGAAGGAGGCTCTGGTTCGCGACGGTCGGTTCCGGGTGGTGATGACGCGGGATGACGACGTCTTCGTGCCGCTGGAAAGCCGCACCTCGATTGCGCGCGAGGCGGAGGCGGACCTGTTCCTGTCGCTGCATGCCGATGCGCTGTCCGAGGGCGACGCGCAGGGGGCCACGGTCTATACCCTGGCCGACGAGGCGTCGGACGAGGCAACTGCCGCGCTGGCGGAGCGGCACGACCGCGACGATCTTCTGGCCGGGGTGGACCTGACGGCGCAGGATGACGTGGTGGCAGAGGTCCTGATGGACATGGCGCGGACCCGGACGCTGCCGCGCACCGAACGGCTGGCGGGGGCCATGGTCGGCGCGATCAAGGCGGCCGAAATCCGCATGCACCCGCGCCCTTATCAGACTGGCGGCTTTTCGGTCCTGAAGTCACCCGACATCCCGGCAGCACTTCTGGAACTGGGCTTCCTGTCCTCGGACCGGGATTTCAACCGGTTGTCGGACCCGGCCTGGCGGGCAAGGCTGGCCGAGGCCGTCGTGCAGGGTCTGGTGGCCTGGTCGGTCGAGGATGCGGCCTTGCGGGCACTGGCCAGCCCTTAGCCAGCCCTTGGCCCGCCCGTCGAACGTGTCGGGCAAAAGGGGCACCCGGTTCTGGCGAAAGACACGCGACCATGAAGATCCCGGAGCCCCTCAGGCGGTTCAATCCGCGGCGGAGGGATTTCGGGGCTTGCGAAACCCCGCCCGCGCCGCCACTTGTGACCTGCCAAGGTTTTGACGCGGGCGCGCGTCTGCTATAGTCGGGGGCGAAATCAACGGGAGGCCCGCGAGTGCTTCGGTTTGTCGGCAATGTTCTGGGCGGCCTGTTCTCCTTCATCACGCTGGGGCTGATATTTTCCGCGCTGACGCTGGGCGGCATCTTCTACATGTATTCCCGTGACCTGCCGAGCCACGAGAACCTGGCGCAATACACGCCAGCGACGATCAGCCGGATCTATTCCGGCGAGGGTCGGATCATCGACGAATTCGCGGAAGAGCGGCGGCTGTTCGTGGCCTCGGAGGATATTCCCGACCTGATCAAGAACGCCTTCATCAGCGCGGAGGACAAGAATTTCTACAGCCACCGCGGCTATGACACCCGCGGAATGTTCGCCGCGCTGGTCGAGGCCGTGCAGACGCGTGGCGAAAGCATGCGCGGGGCGTCCACGATCACCCAGCAGGTGATGAAGAATTTTCTGCTGGACGGCAGCCGGTCGGTCGAACGGAAGATCAAGGAGATCATTCTCGCGACGCGGCTGGAGCAGTCACTGTCCAAGGACAAGATCCTGGAGCTGTATCTGAACGAGATCTTCCTCGGGAAGAACTCCTACGGTGTGGCGGCGGCGGCGCAGACCTATTTCAACAAGTCCCTGACCGAGCTTGCCCCGCACGAGGCGGCGATGCTGGCGGCGATGCCGCAGGCACCGGGCAAGTATGACCCGGTGACCGCGAAAGAGCGGGTGACCGAGCGGCGGAACTACGTCCTGCGCGAGATGTGGCAGAACGGTTACATCGACGAGGCGACATATCTGACCGAAAAGGACATGCCGCTGAGGTCGGTGCAGAACGGCGACTTTGAGGCGTTCCGCGATGCGTTGCCGCCGCGCGATTACTTTACCGACGAAATCCGTCGCCAGCTGTCCGGCGTCTTCGGCGAGGACGAGTTCTTCGCGGGCGGTCTGACCATCCGCGCGACGGTGGACCCGGATCTTCAGGAAGTCGCTGCGGCGGCCCTGCGCGCCGGGCTGGAGAAATATGATCGCGAGCAGGGCGTCTGGCGCGGGACAGGCAAGACTCTGGCCGCCGAGGTGCTGGGGTCCGAGGCGCAATGGCGTGCGGCGCTGGCCGAGCTGGACGTGCCGCGCGATGTGGCCAGCTGGTTCCCGGCCGTGGTGCTGGAGGTGGGCGAAACCGACGCGCGCATCGGCATCGAAGGCGTGATGGACGGCGCGGAAGGCCACTTCATCCCGGCCGAGGACGTGACCTGGGCGCGCAAGCGGCTCGAGGGCGGCGAGCTGGGCAAGAAGGCCAAGGTCGCGGGCGACCTTCTGGCCGTGGGCGATGTTGTTCTTGTCCGCGCGGTGACGAACGAGGACGGCACATTCAACCGCTGGTCCTTGCGCCAGGTGCCGGAAGTGCAGGGCGCATTCATGGCGATGGACGTGAACACCGGCCGTGTTCTGGCGATGCAGGGCGGGTTCTCCTACCAGGATTCGGTGTTCAACCGCACCACACAGGCGACACGGCAACCGGGGTCGAGTTTCAAGCCCTTCGTCTATGCAGCGGCGCTGGACAGCGGCTTTACCCCGGCGACCATCGTGATCGACGCGCCGATCGAGGTCGAGACGCCCCAGGGCCTGTGGACGCCGAAGAACGCTTCGGACAAATACTACGGGCCGACACCGCTGCGCACCGGGATCGAGCAGAGCCGGAACCTGATGACGGTCCGGATCGCGCAGGAGATCGGGATGCAGACCGTCGCCGCTTATGCCGAACGCTTTGGTGTCTATGACCGGATGGACGCTTTCCTCGCCAATGCCCTCGGTGCGCAGGAAACCACGCTTTTCAAGATGGTTGCAGCCTATGCCATGTTCGCCAATGGCGGCGAGCGGGTGGAGCCGACACTGGTCGACCGGGTGCAGGACCGGTTCGGCAAGACGATCTATCGCCACGACCAGCGGGTTTGCGAGGACTGCGCCGCACCGGAGCTGCCCGAAGGCCGGGGGGTGACCATCGACACCAACCGCGAGCGGGTGATGAACGCGATCACCGCCTATCAGCTGACCAGCATGATGCGAGGCGTCGTCCAGCGCGGCTCGGCCAGCCGGTTGAACCTGCCGGTGCCGATCGCCGGCAAGACCGGCACTACGAACGACTCCAAGGATGTCTGGTTCATCGGCTACTCCTCGAACATCGTCGCGGGATGCTACATCGGCTATGACCAGCCCCGCACCCTCGGCGAAAGCGCCTTCGGCGGCACTCTTTGCGTGCCCGTGTTCCAGGATTTCATGGAGGATGCGATCAAGGAATACGGCGGGGGCGAGTTCAAGGTTCCGCCGGGAGGCTATTTCCGCAACATCGACCGCTTCACCGGGCAGCCGCTGCCCGAGGGGTCCACGGGCGACAACGTGGTGGCGGAGTATTTCCGGGAAGGCGAGGATGCGCTGATCGGTATCGGCATGATTGTGGACGGCGGCTTTGCGATGGGCGAGAACCTGCCGCTCTTCGCCTATGGCGAGGCAGAGGGCGTGGTCGACCAGGGCACGACGGTAACCAATTCCGAAGGCCAGTCGATCGTCGTTCCGAAGAAGGCCGACTACGGCACGGTGTCGTCCGGCGGACTATACTGACCCTGCTGACCGAAGCGCGCCGCGCCCTTGCCGGGGTGCGGCCAAACCCTTATGACCGCGGCCAAGATCAAGGACTGGACCCGACCCATGCGCGCCGAAACCCAAGGCAACATCGAAGCGATCGACAAGACGCTGAAGCTTCTAGCGCAGCGGATGGACTGGGAAACGGCGCCACACCGTCTGGAAGAGTTCGATGCGATGATCGAAGCGCCGGACCTGTGGAACGACCCGGCCAAGGCGCAGAAACTGATGCGGGACCGCCAGGCTCTGCTGGATGCGGTTGCGGCCTACAAGCAGATCGACAGCGGGCTGCGCGACAATGTCGAGCTGATCGAGATGGGCGAGGCCGAAGGCGACGCCGAAATCGTGACCGAGGCCGAGGCCGCCCTTTCCGATCTGGTCAAGATCGCCGCCGAGAAGGAACTAGAGGCACTGTTGGACGGCGAGGCCGACGGCAACGACACGTTCCTTGAAATCAACGCGGGCGCGGGCGGCACGGAAAGCTGCGACTGGGCCTCGATGCTGGCGCGGATGTATGTCCGCTGGGCCGAAAAGCGCGGCTTCACGGTGGAGTTGCAGTCGGAATCCGAAGGCGACGGTGCGGGGATCAAGTCGGCCGCCTACAAGATTTCCGGCAAGAACGCCTATGGCTGGCTGAAGACCGAGGCCGGGGTGCATCGTCTGGTCCGCATCTCGCCCTATGACTCGGCGGCGCGGCGGCATACCTCGTTCTGTTCGGTCTGGGTCTATCCGGTGGTGGATGACAACATCGAGATCGACGTTCAGGACAAGGATATCCGCATCGACACCTACCGGTCGTCGGGCGCGGGTGGCCAGCACGTGAACAAGACCGACTCGGCGGTGCGGATCACCCACTTCCCGTCCGGCATCGTGGTGACCTCGTCGCTGAAGTCGCAGCACCAGAACCGCGACATCGCGATGAAGGCGCTGAAAAGCCGTCTTTACCAGCAGGAACTTGACCGCCGGAACGCCGCGATCAACGAGGCGCACGAGAACAAGGGCGACGCGGGCTGGGGCAACCAGATCCGGTCCTACGTCCTGCAGCCCTACCAGATGGTGAAAGACCTGCGCACGGGCTACGAGACATCCGACACGCAGGGCGTGCTGGATGGCGACCTCGACGGGTTCATGTCGGCAACGCTGGCACTGAACGCAAGCGGCAAGAAGCGCGGTGATTTCGCGGACGTCGATTGATCAGGGTCAAGGCGGGACGGCACGACCGCCCCTTAGCCTGGCAGGATGACCGAGACCCACGCGCCTGCGCCCGAGATCAACCTGCTCGACCTGACCGACCTGCGGGAAAGTCTGGCAGCAGGGTGGCGTGATTTCCGCCGGGCGCCGGTCCTGGGGCTGGTGTTTTCGGTCGTCTACGTGCTGGGCGGCTGGCTGATCGTCTGGGCAATGACGGCCACAGGGCAGGTCTGGTGGACGCTTCCCGCCAGTGCCGGGTTTCCGATCCTGGGGCCATTCATCGCCTGCGGCTATTACGAGATCTCGCGGCGGCTGGAGGCAGGGGAGCCTTTGGACGCGGGTGCGATCTTCGGGGTGATCTTCCGGCAGAAGGACCGCCAGATCCCGGCGATGGCGGCGGTGATCGTGGTCTATTTCCTGTTCTGGAACTTCCTGTCGCACATGATCTTTGCGCTGTTCCTGGGGAACGCGGTGATGACCAACGTGTCCTCCTCGCTGGTGGTGTTCACCTCGCCGCAGGGGCTGATGATGCTGGCCTTCGGCACGGCGGTCGGCGCGGCCTTTGCGACCCTCCTGTTCTGCCTGACCGTCGTCAGCCTGCCGATGCTTCTGGACCGCGAAGTGGATTTCGTCACCGCGATGCTGACGAGCTTTGCGCTGGTCCGGGAAAACCCGCGCGTGATGCTGGGCTGGGGCGCGCTGATTGCGGTCAGCCTGTTCCTGGGGATGCTGCCGGCCTTCCTCGGCCTGTTCGTGGTGCTGCCCCTGTTCGGCCATGCCAGCTGGCACCTTTACCGCCGCGCGATCAGCTGACGGGCCGCTTGACCCCCAGGGCCAGCAAGGCCGCCAGCGCGGCCATCAGGCTGGCGATCAGCGCCACCAGGCCGAAGGCCGCCCCGGTTGCCGCTAGATGCCCTGGGCCATCATCGGGCAGGCCAAAACCGGGCGCGCCCGCACCATAGGCCCAGGCAGCGACCCGGCCCAGAAGGGTGACCGCCACCAGACCGGCAACACGGGCGACGGCGTTGTTGACGCCCGAGGCCGCGCCCTGTTCGCCGTCGACCGCGCCCTGCATGGCGGCGGCGGTCAGCGGGGCCACCGCCAGGCCGAGACCGGCCCCGGCGAGGGCCGCAAGCGGCACGACATGGGTCCAGAACTGGCCGAGTGGGGCCGCGAGTGCCAACCCGGCATAGGCCAGCGCCACGAGCGCGGAGCCTGCAGCCATCATCCGCCCCGCGCCCCAGCGGTCGGCCATCCGTCCTGCGGGGGCCGACAGGATGCCGATCATGACCGAGATCGGCAGAAAGGCGGCTGTCACATCAAGTGGTGTCACGCCCCAGGCCGAAACGGCTGTCATCGGCAGGTAGAACATCACCCCGTTCAGCGCGAAATAAAGCACGAAGGTGACAAGGTTGGTCACCGCCATCGTCCGGTTGCGGAACATGCCAAGGCGCAGCATCGGGGCAGGGGACCGGGCTTCCCAGGCCAGGAAGGCGGCAAGGCTGGCGATCGCGGCGAGAGCGACCAGCGGGCTTGCGGTCGCGTCCGTCAACACCCAGGCCAAGAGACCGAGGCCCGCCGTCGCAAGGGCCGCGCCCGGCAGATCGATGCGGACCCCGGGCTTGCCGGTGTCGCCCGGCGTGCGGCCCCGGATCAGCCAGAGTGCGGCAAGCCCCAGCGGCAGGTTCAGGGCAAAGATCATCCGCCAGCCAAGCTCGCCGCCCCAGGTGATGAACAGGCCACCGAGGACCGGTCCCAGCGCCGTTGTCAGCGTGGAAGCCGCCGCCCAGAGGCCAAGCGCGCGTCCACGCTCGACCGCCGGATAGGCGCGCGCGACCATCGCCATCGAACCGGGCACCATAAGGGCAGCGCCCACGCCCTTGACCGCGCGGGCGGCGATCATCTGCCCGGGCGTCGCTGCGGCGGCGCAGGCCAGCGATGCGGCGACGAAGATCAGAATGCCCAGCGAAAACACCCGCGCAATCCCCAGCCGGTCGCCCATGGCACCTCCGACCAGCACCAGGGCCGACAGCGACAGAAGGTAGGCCGCATTGATCCACTGCGCCTGTTGCAGGGTGGCGTCCAATGCCTCGCGCATCGCGGGGGTGGCGATGGAGGTAACCGAACTGTCGATGAACCCCATCGACGAGGCGAGGATTGCCGCCCGGAGAATCGCCGGGCGGTCGCGCGCGGCGCAAAAGGAAACGGGCACCGGAGTGCCCTCCGATGCCCGCGAAAGCGTCATGGACGGTTCGGCCTATTCGGCGTCGCTGGCAGCGGGAGGTGTGTCCAGGCGCACGGTCCCGGCCGGGCTGCGGCCATTGGCCAGCGGGTCTTCCTGCCGCTGCACCGAGCCTTCAAAATGGGCACCGGATTCGATGGCGATGGTCTTGTGGATGATGTCGCCTTCGACCCGCGCAGTGGAGGTGAGGCGGACCTTGAGCCCGCGGACGCGACCGATCACCCGACCGTTCACAACGATGTCATCGGCCACGATCTCGCCGCGGATGGTGGCGCTTTCGCCCACGGTCAGCAGATGGGCGCGGATGTCGCCCTCGACGGTGCCTTCGACCTGGATGTCACCGGTGGTGCGCAGGTTGCCGACGACCGTCAGGTCGGACGACAGAACCGAGGCTTGCGCCTTGCCCTTCGGCGCCGAGGGGGTGAAATCCATGCTGGGCTTGGTCATCGGGGTCTCCGGGGCTTTGGGCTTCTCGGCTTCAGCCTTGGGGCCGGGCTCGTTGATGCGGCTTTTAGAAAACATTCTTCGCTGCCTTTATGAAGGTCATCGGATTTGTCGCGTTTCCACCGAGGCGGACCTCATAGTGGACATGCGTGCCGGTGGACCGGCCTGAGTTGCCCATATCACCGATCTGGTCGCCGCGCGATACCCTTTGTCCGGCCACGACCCTGATCTGGCTGAGATGCGCGAACCGGGTCTCGATACCGAAGTCGTGCTTGATCTTGATCAGCCGACCATAGGCACCTGCCCAGCCAGCCGAGATGACGACGCCATCGGCCGTGGCATAGACCGGCGTGCCATAGGCACCCGCCATGTCCAGACCCTCGTGCATCCGGGTGCCACCACGGGTGGGGTCGTTGCGGTTGCCAAAACTGCTGGTCAGCCGATAGGCATCCTTTAGCGGCGAAGCCAGCGGTATCTTGAACGCGGCAATTCGGTACATGTTCATCCGGTCAAGCCCGTCCAGAATGGCGTTGGCACGCAGCTCTTCCGGCGAGGGTGCCCCCCCAGAGGTCGAGAACGAGATCGGCGTCAGCGGCCCGCCCTGGCCGGAATAGCCCTCGCGCACGGCGGAAAGCAGGTCCTCGGGCGACATGCCCGCCTCGCGGAACATGGCGTCCAGCGGTTCGACCGAGATGGTCAGCGCCTCTTCCAGCTTGGTGAAGATCGCGTCGTTGCGCAGCTCCAGCGCCTCTTTGGCATCAGCGATCAGGCGAGCCTCCTCGCGCGCGGCCTCGGCCTCGGCAAGCTCGTCGTTGCGCTCCTCGGCAGCTTCGCCCAGGGCTCCGGTCAGGAACTCCAGCGTTGCCACGGTGTCGGCAACCCTCCCTGCCTCGGTCGCGCCACCGGTCTGGGCCGAAAGGGCAAGCGTCACTTTCTCGACCTCGCCGCGTGCCGCGTCGCGTTCCTTGATCGCGGTGCGCAGCGTGTCCTGGATCGCCTCGATCCCGGTTTCCAGCTCCTGCCGCCGGTCTTCCGAGGCAAGCAGACGCTCCTGCATTTCGGAAACCTGCGTGAGCGCGATGTTAAAGCGTTCCTGCGCCCGCACCGCCTCTTCGGCACGCAGATCGCGGTCCGCCGACAACGCGTTCAGCCGTTCCTCGTAAAGACCCTGCTGGCGGACCGACTGTTCGCGGGCCGACCCTGCACCGATCGAGTCCATCATGATCAGCGCCGTGGCGACGATGGTCCAGGCCAGCGCAAGCGTGCCGCCGACCAGCGCGATGATCTGGGTCGCTGGGCGCAGGCGGATGAACCGGGTCTCGGTGTCCGATTTCAGGAACAGCCGCTGTTCAGGGAAATGCCGTTCAAGGCTTTGGTGAAACCGATAGGCGAGGCGATTCAACACGTTGGGGTCATCCGTTCATAGCCCTGGCAGTGGCATCTTTACGTTGCCCCAAGGCCTTGGGCCCAGGGATCGGACCTGATTAGCCAGCCGGTTACAGCACCGCAACAATTTTGACCGGAGCGAGGGTTTTTCCGCGCGGTGCAGGGTGTTTATCGGCAAGAAACCGCCGATCCTCCGCCAATCTGCCAACGGTCAGCCAAGGTCTTCGGCCAGCGGCCAGTAGAAGTCGGGCGGCAGGCCCGCGTCGGCACGCCTGGCTTCGTTGAAGGGGGGCTTAAGGGGACCGTGGAAGTAGTAGCGGACAAGGTGATGGAAGACCTCTTTCGGATCGGATCCGTCGCGCCCGCAGAGCCAGTTGAACCATTTGGAGCCAAAGGCGACATGGGCGACTTCCTCGGCATAGATCAGTTCCAGCGCCTGAAGCGCCCGGGTTTCGCCATGCCTGCGGAAAATCTCGATCATGCCGGGCGTGACGTCGAGGCCGCGCGCCTCCAGCACCATGGGCACGACGGCCAGGCGACCGTG
The DNA here is from genome assembly GCA_040385165.1 of Pseudomonadota bacterium. Taxonomy (GTDB): domain Bacteria; phylum Pseudomonadota; class Alphaproteobacteria; order Rhodobacterales; family Rhodobacteraceae; genus Tabrizicola. The sequence continues at coordinate 267,570 of JAZKHX010000002.1, forward strand.
CAGGTCGCCTGCGGTATCTTCCGCGGCCCGCCACATACCGGCATGTGCAGGCAGCGCCCCATACTGGCTGCCCATCGCTTCAAGACAGTCGCAGATCAGGTTGAAATGCTTGGCTTCTTCGTCGGCGGCTTTCACCCAGTCGTCATAAAAGCCAAGCGGCATCTGCTGGTCGGTGAAGCGGGCGATGATGTCCCAGTGCAGGTCGACGGCGTTCAGTTCGATATGCGCAACCGCGTGCAGAAGGGCGATCCTCCCCTCGGGGCTGCCGGGACGGCGGCGGGGAACGTCCTTGGGGGCCAGAAGCGCGGGTTTTTCGGGTCGGGCCGGGCGCAGCGGAGGCGTCGCCTGGCCGATGGCCAAGGGCTCGCCAGCCGTGCGCGCGGCAAACCAGCGGGCGGCATGGGCGCGGCCAAGGGCGGCCTTGGCGCGGCCGTCGGCAGTGGTCAGAACCTCTACCGCCATGTCGGCCAGGCTTTGCGTCATTTCCACCCCAGTCCGTCCATCATCTTCGTCGGAGACTTCTGGATGCCGTCCACCGGCAATTACAACGCCTGCGCCGCAGCCAGAACCTCGTCGGCATGGCCCTTGACGCTGACCTTGTTCCAGACCCGCGCGACCCTGCCCGCGCCGTCGATCAGCACGGTTGTCCTCTCGATCCCCATGTAAGTCTTGCCATACATGCTTTTCTCCAGCCAAACGCCATAGTCCTCCGACGTGTGTCCGGTCTCGTCCGATGCAAGCACAATGCCAAGGCCGTGCTTGTTGCAGAACTTGTCGTGGCTCTTGACGCTGTCCTTCGACACGCCGATCACCGTCGTCCCGGCGGCCGTGAACGCGGCGAGACGGGCATTGAAATCCTGCGCCTCCAGCGTGCAGCCGGGGGTATCGTCCTTGGGGTAGAAATAGAGGACTACCTTGCCCGGGCGAAGGGCGGAGAGCGACACCGTGCCGCCTCCGTCGCGGGGAAGGGTGAAATCGGGGGCGATCGCTCCTGCGGAAATCATGCGCGGCTCCTTGCCTTGTTTTGCAATGTGACTTCCCATCTAGTTGCCGATCCGCAAAGATAAAGGCAAGACAGCGGCGTTCGCGCCCTTGTCAGGCCGAAGAGGCTCGGGCAGCGGGGCACCAGGCGAAAGATGCAGGACCAATCGGCGGCGCTGGAAGACGGGGTTGAACCCGTAGCCGCGCCCGTCACCGATGACAGGGCCGCGCGCCGGCGGCGTCCGCGGCGCGGGCGGGGCAGGATCAGCCTGACCCTGGTGCTGACGCTTGTTATGATCACCGTCGCCTTTGGCTACCTGACGCTTGCCTACACCGGCAAGACGCTTCGGCTGCCGACCTGGGGCGTGGCCGAGATCGAGGCCCGGATGAACGAGAGCCTGTCCGACACGCGGATGCCCCATGGTGCGGCGGTTTCGCTGGGCGGGGTCGAACTGGGGGTCGACCGCGATTTTGTGCCGCGGTTCCGGCTGCAGGATATCCGGTTGATCGGCGGCAATGGCCGGTCGCTGCTGGCCCTGCCCGAAGCCGCGGTGGCGCTTGATCCTGTGGCCCTTCTGACGGGCAGGGTCCGGCCCGCTCAGGTCCGGCTTTCGGGTGCGCGCATCGCGGTTCGCCGGGATGCGACCGGCGGCATCGACCTGATCCTTGACGACCGTGCGCCCGGAGCCGGGCCGAAAAGCCTTTCCGAGGTTCTGACGGCGGCGGAAGACCTTTTCGCGGCACCCATGCTGGCCTCGCTGACCGTCATCGAGGCCGAAGGCCTGACCCTCAGCCTGACCGACGACCGGGCAGGGCGCAGCTGGCAGGTCGGCGACGGACGGCTGGTGATCGAGAACGGTGCCAGTGCTGTCTCGGCCGAACTCGGGCTGACGCTCCTGGATGGGGCCGATCCGGCACAGGCGGTCCTGACGCTTGTGTCCGACAAGGCGGCGAAAACCGCACGGCTGACGGCCCGGGTCGACAACATCGCCGCGACCGACCTGGCCACGATGGTGCCGCCGCTGGCCTTCCTGGCCGTTGTCGATGCGCCGATCTCGGGATCTCTGGAGGCGCGTCTGGCCGATGACGGCAGCTTTGCCGGACTGTCGGCAGCCCTTGGATTTGCGCAGGGGAGCATTGATCCCGGACAGGGCGCGCGTCCGGTGGCGTTCGACCGCGCGTCGCTGTCGCTGCGCTATGACCCGGCAACGGCGCGGATCGCCCTGTCCGGCTTTTCGGTCGAGAGCCCGTCCCTGCGCCTGAGCGCGCTTGGGCATGGCGACCTTCTGGGGCCAGGGGGCGCGGCCCTCCTGCCCGGAGCATTGCCGGAAAGCGTCGAGGCCCAGTTCGCCTTTGAAGAGATGATGGTCGATCCCGAAGGCCTGTTCGAGGCTCCGGTCCGCTTTGGCCAGGGCGTGCTGGACCTGCGCATGCGGCTGAAGCCGTTCCGGCTGGACATCGGGCAACTGGCGCTGGTCGAAGGCGATGAGCGGCTCTTGCTGTCCGGCTCGGTAGCGGCGGAAGCGGACGGCTGGGGTGGGGCGCTGGATGTGTCGCTGAACCAGATCGCGACCGACCGGCTGCTCAAGGTCTGGCCGGTATCGGTGGTCCCGAAAACGCGGCTCTGGTTTGCCGACAACGTCGGGCAGGGTCAGCTGTCGGATGTGCAGGCGGCCCTGCGGCTGAAGCCGGGAACGCCGCCGCAGTTCAACCTGTCCTACGAGTTTTCCGATACTGCGGTGCGCTTTGTCCGCACCCTGCCGCCGATCCTGGACGGACGGGGGCATGCGACGCTGGAGAACAAGACCTATACCGTCGCGCTGGACGAGGGCCATGTCATCGCGCCGGAAGGCGGTCGGATCGAGGCGGATGGAACGGTGTTCCAGATCCCCGACATCACCCAGCGGCCCGCGACGGCGAAGGTGGACCTTGTCACCTCCGCCAGCCTGACTGCAACGCTGTCGCTTCTGGACCAGGAACCGTTCAGCTTTTTCTCCAAGGCCGGTCAGCCCTACAACCTTGGCGACGGGCAGGCCAGGCTGGTCGCGTCGATCCTGATGCCGATGAAGCCGAAGATTCCGTTCGAGGAGGTCAGTTTCACCGTTTCCGGCACGATCAGCGACTTCACCTCGCCCGCGCTGGTGCCAGGCCGCATCCTGACGGCACCGGAAGTGGCAGTCTCGGTCGACACGGACGGGCTGGAGCTGTCGGGCAAGGGCAAGCTGGACCGCATGCCCATCGATCTGACCTACCGGCAGGGCTTCGGTCCCGAACAGAAGGGCCGGGCTCGGGTGAACGGAACGGTGCAGCTGTCGGATGCCGTCCTGCGCGATTTCGGGGTGGACCTGCCCGAGGGGTCCGTCTCGGGAGAAGGCCCGGCGGCGATTGACGTGGCGCTGGTCAAGGACCAGCCGCCGCAACTGACGCTGACCTCGAACCTGACCGGCCTTGCGCTCCGGCTGGATGCCCTGGGCTGGTCGAAGGCGGCGAAGACCCGGGCAGGACTTGACCTCGAGGCCAGGCTGTCGCAGCAGCCGGTGGTCGAACGGCTCCACCTGACCGCCCCGGGGCTGGAGGCGCGGGGCCGAATCACGACGCGCGAGAACGGTGGGCTGGACGAGGCGGTCTTTGACAGCGTTGTGGCGGGCGACTGGCTGGACGCTGCGGTCACGCTGACCGGGCGCGGCAAGGGCAAGGCGGTGGACATCGCGCTGACCAGTGGCACGCTGGACATGCGCCGGATGCCCGAGGGAAGTGCGGGTGGGGGTGATGGCGGACCGATCGAGGTGCAACTGGACAGCCTGCGCATCACGGAAGGCATCCGGCTTGCCGGTTTCCACGGCGCGTTCGACACCGGTGCAGGCCTGAGCGGCAACTTCGACGCGAGCGTCAACGGCCTGGCGGAAATCGCGGGCGCGGTCGCTCCGCTCGGGGACGGGACGGCGGTGCGGATCACGTCGCAGAACGCTGGTGCGGTGATGGCGGCGGCGGGCATCTTCGACAAGGGACGCGGCGGCAATCTGGACATGACGTTGATCCCGCGCGGACCAGAGGGCGAATACTCGGGCAAGGCCACGTTCACGCGGATGCGCGTCCAGGGCGCTCCGGCGCTGGCGGAACTTCTGTCAGCGGTTTCAGTCGTCGGGCTGCTGGAGCAGATGAATGGCGCGGGGCTTGCCTTCAACAATGGCGAGGTGACCTTCGTGCTGACGCCCAAGGCGGTCGAGATCACGCAAGGGTCCGCAGTCGGGGCGTCGCTCGGGATTTCCTTTGCCGGGCTCTACCTCACGGGCAGCGGGCGGATCGACCTTCAGGGCGTCATCTCGCCGATCTATCTTGTGAACGGGGTGGGGCAGATCCTGACCCGGCGGGGCGAGGGGCTGTTCGGGTTCAACTACCGGCTGACCGGCACCTCGACCGACCCCGACGTGGCGGTAAACCCGCTTTCGGTGCTGACACCGGGCATGTTCCGCGAGATCTTCCGCCAGCGCCCGCCGAACTTGCAGGATGCCGAGAGGGCCGGGGGCGGATGAAACTGGCCGATTTCGATTTCGACCTGCCCGAGCGGCTGATCGCCACGCGGCCGGCCCGGCCCCGGACCTCGGCCCGGTTGTTGCTGGCGGAAGGCGACGCGATCAGCGACCGGCGGGTCAGCGACCTTCTGGAAACCTTGCGCCCGGGTGACCGGATGGTCCTGAACAACACGAAGGTCCTGCCCGCGCGGCTGTTCGGGACACGCCAGCGCGGCGATGCGGTGGCCAAGGTCGAGATCACCTTGCTGGACCCCCGCCCGGAGGGCTGGCGCGCATTGGCAAAGCCGCTGCGCAAGGTGCAGGTGGGAGAAGTGATCCGCTTTTCGGACCGGTTGTCCGCCAGGGTGGCGACAAAGTCCGAAACAGACCTCACGCTTGCCTTCGACCTGACCGGCGACGACTTTGATGCGGCGCTCGCCGAGGCCGGGGTGATGCCGCTGCCGCCCTACATCGCCGCCAAGCGCGCGGCGGATGACCGGGACCGCACCGATTACCAGACCGTCTTTGCCCGCCATTCCGGAGCGGTCGCGGCCCCCACGGCGTCCTTGCATTTCGACGAGGATCTCCTGCGTGCGCTGGCCGCGAAAGGGGTCGAGTTTACCGAAGTGACCCTGCATGTCGGCGCGGGAACCTTCCTGCCGGTCAAGGTCGAGGACGTGACCACGCACCGGATGCACGCCGAATGGGGTCGGGTGACTGCGGCGGCGGCGACCGAGATCAACGCCACGAAACAGGCCGGAGGCCGGGTGATTCCGGTCGGCACAACGGCGTTGCGGCTGATCGAGAGTGCGGCCGATGTCGCGGGTGTTCTGCACCCCTGGGAGGGCGAGACCGACATCTTCATCTATCCCGGATACCGCTTTCGGGTGGCCGACGCCTTGATGACGAATTTCCACCTGCCGAGATCGACGCTCATCATGCTGGTGTCCGCCCTGATGGGCGAAGACCGCTTGCGCCGAATCTATGCCCACGCGATCCGCGAGGAGTATAGGTTCTTCTCATATGGCGACAGCTCGCTCCTCATTCCGGAAAGACCCTGATGCTGAAGGTCCTCACCCATTCATGGCCGCTTCTGATGGGGGTCATGCTCCTGATGGTCGGCAACGGCATCCAGGGCACGCTTCTCGGCATCCGCGGCAATACCGAAGGCTTCACGACCTACCAGCTTTCCTATGTCATGGCCGCCTATTTCCTCGGCTTCCTGTTCGGCTCATGGGCCGCGCCGAAGATGATCCGTCAGGTCGGCCATGTGCGGGTCTTTGCGGCCCTTGGTTCGCTGATCTCGGCGATCCTGGTGATCTACCCGGTCTACCCGGACTGGGTGGTCTGGACGGTGCTGCGGGTGCTGGCAGGATTCTGCTTTTCCGGCATCTACATCACTTCGGAAAGCTGGATCAACAACACCGCCTCGAACGAGACGCGGGGCCAGGCGCTGTCGGCCTACATGATCGTGCAGATGATCGGCATCATCGCAAGCCAGGTCCTGCTGAACCTGCCCGACCCGTCCGGCTTTGCGCTGTTCATCCTGCCGTCGGTGCTGGTGTCGCTGGCCTTCATGCCGATCCTCCTGGCGCCGACGCCCGCGCCGGCCTTCGACAGTTCCCGCCGGGTGTCCTTTGCGCGGTTGTTCCGGATCTCGCCGCTCGGCTGCATCGGGATGCTGCTGACGGGGGGGGTCTTCTCGGCCATGTTCGGGATGGCCTCGGTCTGGGGCGCGCAGGCCGGGCTGTCGGTCGGACAGATCTCGATCTTCGTCGGCGCGCTGTATGTCGGCGGGCTGGTGCTGCAATACCCGATCGGCTGGGCTTCGGACCGGATGGACCGGCGCAAATTGATCATGGGGCTGTCGGCAGTCGCCGCCGTGGCCATGGCGCTGGCGGCTTTCCTGCCACTGCCGTTCACGGCACTGGTCGGTGTCGCGATGGTGCTGGGCGGGATCACCAATCCGGTCTACGCGCTGCTGATCGCCTACACCAACGACTTTCTCCCGCGCGACCAGATGGCGGGGGCCTCGGCGGGGCTGATCTTCCTGAACGGATTCGGGGCCGTCTTCGGCCCGACCGCGACCGGCTGGATGATGGAGCGGGTCGGGCCGTCGGGCTTCTTCCTGTTCATCAGCGGGCTCTATGTGGCACTTGCCGGCTATGCGCTTTACCGGATGACGCGCCGCGCGGCACCTACCGTCACCGGGGCGTTCCGCACTGTCACGCCCGGAACCTCGCCGCTGGCGGTCGAGGCGGTGCTGGACGAGGCCGCGAAACCCTGACGATCAACGGTTGCGCCATGCGCCAATCCCTGCAAGGCTTTGCGCCTGCGGGGAGATGACGCAAGGAGACGGCCGTGTCCGACCCAATCGAGCTTCTGGAGTTCTGGCTGCACGAGGTCGGCCCGAAAGGTTGGTATGCCGGAGGCGACGAGATCGACACCCTCTGTCGCGACCGGTTCGAGGACCTGTGGCAGGCAGCCCATGACGGCGGGCTGGAGCATTGGGTCGATGGCACGGTCGGCACGCTGGCCTATCTGATCCTGACCGACCAGATTCCGCGCAACATCCATCGTGGCACCGGGCTGGCCTTTGCCACCGATCCGCTGGCCCGTGCCGCGGCGCGGAAGGCGCTGGCGGCCGGCTGGGACATGGCCGCGCCGGAACCGGAGCGGCAGTTCTTCTACATGCCGTTCGAGCATTCCGAGGACCCCGCCGATCAGGCGTTGTCGGTGCAAATGCTGTCCGAGCGGTTGGCATCGGACCCGGAACTGGCGCTGCATGCCCGTGCGCACCAGGAGGTGATCGCCCGTTTCGGCCGGTTTCCGACGCGTAATGCCGCGCTCGGTCGTGCGTCTTCCACAGACGAGCGCGCCTATCTAGACCAGGGTGGATATGCGGCTGTCGTGAACCGCCTTAAAAGCCATGCGCCGCGTGCATAGGCCTACGGCAAGGCCAGCGTTGCTTGGTGTTTCGGGATAGTTTAAGGGCAAACTACTTTTCCAGGGAGGGAAGAATGGCCAGCCAGAGCTTCGACGTGATCGTGATCGGTGCCGGACCGGGGGGCTATGTTGCAGCCATCCGGGCCAGCCAGCTGGGCCTGAAGGTGGCCATCGTCGAACGCGAGCATCTGGGGGGCATCTGCCTGAACTGGGGCTGCATCCCGACCAAAGCCATGCTGCGCAGCGCCGAGGTCTTCCACCTGATGCACCGCGCCAAGGAATTCGGCCTGGGGGCAACCGGGATCAGCTATGACCTGCCCGCCGTTGTCGCGCGGTCGCGCGGGGTGGCAAAGCAGTTGTCCGGCGGCATCGGTCATCTGATGAAGAAGAACAAGGTCACCGTCTTCATGGGTGCTGCGACCCTGCCGAAAAAGGGCACGGTCAGCGTCAAGACCGACAAGGGAACGGAAGAGCTGACCGCGAAGTCGATCATCCTGGCCACCGGCGCCCGCGCCCGTGAACTTCCGGGGCTTGAGGCGGATGGCGACCTCGTCTGGTCCTACAAGCACGCGCTGGTCGCGTCCCGGATGCCGAAGAGGCTCCTGGTGATCGGCTCGGGCGCCATCGGCATCGAATTTGCAAGCTTCTTCAATACCTTGGGCTCTGACACGACGGTCGTCGAGGTGATGGACCGCATCCTGCCGGTCGAGGATGCCGAAATCTCGGCCTTCGCGAAAAAGGCTTTCATCAAGCAGGGGATGAAGATCCTGGAGAAGGCGGCGGTGAAGAAGCTGGACCGCAAGCCGGGACAGGGCGTCACCGCGCATATCGAACAGGACGGCAAGATCACCACGCAGGATTTCGACACGGTGATCTCTGCCGTGGGAATCGTCGGCAACGTCGAAAACCTTGGGCTTGAGGCTTTGGGCGTGAAGATCGACCGCACCCATGTCGTCACCGACGAATTCTGCCGGACGGGAGTCGAGGGGCTTTATGCCATCGGCGACATCGCGGGCGCGCCCTGGCTTGCCCACAAGGCCAGCCATGAAGGCGTGATGGTGGCCGAACTGATCGCGGGCAAGCATCCGCATCCGATCAAGCCGAACTCCATCGCAGGCTGTACCTATTGCCACCCGCAGGTTGCCTCGGTTGGACTGACCGAAGAGAAGGCGAAAGCCGCAGGCCACGAGATCAAGGTCGGCCACTTCCCCTTCATCGGCAACGGCAAGGCCATCGCACTGGGCGAATCCGAAGGTCTGGTGAAAACCGTTTTCGACGCAAGGACGGGCGAGTTGCTTGGTGCCCACATGATCGGCGCGGAAGTGACGGAGCTTATCCAGGGCTACATCATCGGTCGCACGCTGGAGACGACCGAGGCCGAGCTGATGGAGACGGTGTTCCCGCACCCGACCCTTTCGGAAATGATGCACGAAGCGGTGCTGGACGCCTACGGACGCGCGCTGCACATCTGATGCGGTCGCTGAACCGGATCGTGATGCAGAAGGCCAGCCGGGACTGGATCCTCAGTCTTGGCCCGGACAAGCTGGACGTGGCGGAAATCTCGGGAAAGTGGGGCGAAACGATGGGTTTTCGCAGCCACCGGAGCTTTTACTTTCCGGCGCACGACCCCTGCACCGGACCGTTCCGCGATATTGACGGCAAGGTGCTGAAGTTCGACCTGATCCTGGCCAACCAGGTGTGGGAGCATATCGACCGCCCCCATGCCGCGACCCGCAATGTCTACCGGATGCTGCGTCCCGGCGGCTGGTTCTGGATCGCCGTGCCGTTCTTCATTCCGTACCACGCCGTGCCGGTGGATTGTTCCCGCTGGACGGCCCGGGGCCTGCGCAACCTTTTGGTCGAGGCGGGGTTCGACGTAGCGCGCGTCCAGGCTCAACAATGGGGCAACCGCCAGGTTGCGATGCGGAACCTCGAAATCCCGTGGCCGCCCGCATACCGTGAAGAAGACGATCTGACCAACGATCCCGCGTTCCTGATCGTCGCCTGGGCCATGGCACAACGGGACTGACGGCGGTTCAGTAGTCCGGCTGGGCGCCACAGCGGCCCAGCTGGTCACCAATCATCCGGGTGAGCAGGGCATCGCGCGCAAGGCCGGCCTCGAGCAGAAACTGCGCCTGCACCGCGTATGCCTCTGCCTCCAGCGCCGCCGGACAGCGTGCCCGCGCGTCGGCCCTTGCGGCAAACTGGGCGGCATGGACCATTTCGTGCAGCAGGAAGCTCTGTCCATAGGCGGAGCCAAGGTCGAGATCGGGCGCGAGTTCGATCCGACCGCTGTCGGGGTAGAACGCCCCGGCTTGCGACCGCACCGCAGCATCGGCATCAAGGGTCGAAAAACCGAGCTTCGGGCAAGCGGCTGGCTGGTAGTCCGTGCTTTCCATCAGAGCCCGGTTCAGCTCGGTTACCAGTGGGCAGAGATCCGCCGCGCTGGCGGTGGGGCTGAACAGCAGCGGGAGGAAGATCAGGATGGTGAAGATGCGCTTCATGAAACCCATGCTCGATCTTCATCAAAACTTTGCAAGCATGACATGAAGATGTGCAGTCACGATTTGTGACGAAACGATCCCCGCCGATCCGGGATTGGCCGGGTGGCAAGAAGATGTTGTCCCATGGCCTGTCGGAGCTGGCGAAAAGGGCCCCGTGATGTTCGGTGCAGACCTGCCTGATCAGGATGCCAGGGCGCGCCGGGCAGACCAGGCGTCATTCTGCGCGCGGCGCCGGCGCGGCGGACGATGGCGGTGGCGTCGGGGAGCGGGCGGGAATTCCGTTTGGCTTTCACCGCGGCGAGAGTAACGTGAACCTGCCGCCTCGGATCAGGTTGCACAGGATGAGCGGCGATCTTGCGGGTCGCAATTTGTCAATGAATTTGGAGAATGCGGAATGAAACTGGTTTCCGATCATGCCGTCGCGTCCGGCAATGACTTGCATCGTGTCATCGACTTCTTTCAGACCTATCGGGCTGGTGTACGCGACAGCGAAGTTCTGGCGGACCTGACCTTCGGCAACCCGCACGAGCCGCCCTTGCCCGATCTTGTCGGCGCGCTTCGCACCCATATCGAGCCGCAAAGCGTGGACTGGTTCGCCTACAAGCTGAGCGAGGCAGAGCCGCGCAGGGTCATTGCCGAGGGATTGCGGGCCGAGCTGGGTCTGGACTTCGCGCCAGAGGACATTGCCATGACCTTGGGGGCCTATGGGGCGATCACCTTGGCATTCTCGATCCTGATGGACCCCGGAGACGAATGTATCATCCCGGTGCCGGGCTGGTTTCTCTACGAGACAAGCCTGTCGCTGTGCCATGCCGTCGCGGTCAAGGTTCCGCTGCGGGACAAGGACTTCGACCTGGACGTGGCCGCGATTGCGGCGGCAATCACCGCGCGCACGCGGATCGTCGTGGTGAACACGCCGCACAATCCGACCGGCGTGATCTACAGCCGAGATCGGCTGGCGGAGCTGGCCGCACTGTTGCAGCGCAAGTCGGAGGAGTTCGGGCGGCCGATCTTCATCCTGTCGGATGAGCCATACCGCCGGATCCGGTTCGACGGGTCGGCCTTCACCAGCCCGGCCGAAGTCTATCCCTGGACGCTGATTGACTACAGTTTCGGCAAGGTCCTGCTGGCACCGGGCCTGCGGCTTGGCTATCTCGCGATCTGTCCGGACATGCCTGCCGAGGCCCGCGCCATACTGCGGTCAGCAACCGAGAAGACGCAGTTGGCGTCCGGATGTGCCTTCCCGGATTCGATCCTGCAATATGCGGTGAAGGACCTGGAAACGGTGTCGATCGACGTCGCCGCCTATGAACGCAAGCGCGACCGGCTTTACGACGCCCTGACGCAATGGGGCTATGCGATGACCAAGCCCGCAGGCGCGTTCTACCTTTGGGGCAAGGCGCCCGGCGGCAATGCCCTGGCCTTTGCCGCCGCCATGGCCAAGCGTGGAGTCTTCATCATGCCCGGCACCTTGTTCGAGCGACCGGGCGATTTCAGGATCAGCCTGACCGGAACCGCAGGCATGATCGAGGCAAGTCTTGCGGCCTTCGAGGCGCTGGCCCCGGCAGCCTGAGACGGCGGCAGTCAGGCCTTTTCCAGCTCGAACGTATCGTGCAGCGCCTGGACTGCAAGTTCCATGTACTTGCGGTCGATCAGGACCGAGATCTTGATTTCGGAGGTGGTGATCACCTTGATGTTCACGTTTTCCGCCGCCAGTGCCGCGAACATCTTGGCGGCGACGCCGACCTGTGACCGCATGCCGATGCCCACGACCGAGACTTTGGCGACATCGCTGTCGGTCACCAGCTCCGAATAGACGAACTTGCCTGCGGCGGTGGCCTCGTCGATGGCTTTGCGGGCGCGGTCGACCTGGTTGGTCGGCAGGCTGAAGGTCATGTCGGTATAGGCCCGGTTGTCGGAGGGCTTGTCCAACTCGCTGATATTCTGCACGATCATGTCAACGTTCACCCCTGCATCGGCAAGCGCGCCGAAGATCGCCGCGGCGACGCCGGGGCGGTCCTCGACGCGCAGCAGGGTCATCTTCGCCTCGTCGCGGGAATAGGCGACGCCGGAAACAACTTTCGATTCCATGATTTCATCCTCGTCGCAGACCAGGGTTCCAGAGTTCTCATTGATCTCCTCGAAGGAGGAGACAACGCGCAGCCGCACCTTGTAGCGCATTGCCAGTTCGACCGACCGTGTCTGCAGGACCTTGGCACCCAGCGAGGCCAGCTCCAGCATCTCCTCGAACGCGATGCGGTCGAGCTTGCGGGCCTTGGGGCTGATGCGGGGGTCGGTGGTGTAGACGCCGTCGACATCGGTGTAGATGTCGCAGCGTTCGGCCCCGAAGGCGGCAGCAAAGGCGACGGCGGTGGTGTCGGAGCCGCCCCGGCCCAGCGTGGTGATCCGGCCTTCGGGGCTGACGCCCTGGAAGCCCGCGACCACGGCGACCTTGAAGCCTTCGGCGAATTTGGCGTCCATATTCTCGCGCGGGATCGAGAGGAAGCGCGCGGCCCCATGGGCCGAAGTGGTATTGATCGGCACCTGCCAGCCCTGCCACGACCGCGCCGGGACGCCCATTTCCTGCAGGCGCAGCGCCATCAGGCCGGCGGTGACGTTCTCGCCGCTGGACACCACGGCATCGTATTCGCGCGCATCGTAGAGCTTGGATGTCTGTTCGACCCAGCCGACCATCTCGTTGGTCTTGCCGGACATGGCAGAGACGATGACGATGACGTCATAGCCGCGCTCGACCTCGGCCTGGACCTTCTTCGCGGCGTTCTCGATCCGAGCGAGGTCCGCCACAGAGGTTCCGCCGAATTTCATCACCAGAAGCGGCATTCGTCCTCTCCGCTGCGCGCAAGTCGCGCGGTGTTTAGGCGTGAGGGCCGCTGGGCGCAAGGGGGTGGTAGGGTGGGTGGCACATCCCACCCTCTGCCCGGTGTCAGGCCCCGATCACGTCATACATCGTTGGGTTGGCGGACTGGTTCGAGGGAACCTCGTCGCCAAGCTCGTGAAATGGGGTGGTGCGGCAGTCGGAATAGTCGCGCTCGTAGTTCGACGTGCCTTGTTCGATCACGAGGGATTGCTGGCACAAGGGGCAGTCGCCTGTCGGCAGGCGGCTGTTGGCCCCCCCCAGCCGGACAGGTTGCCTGGTGCGGGATTCGATACGGTTTCGATTCTGTGACGGTTCTGTGACGCCAGGCGGTCAGAGCGCGCGCCAGCCGATGTCGCGACGGCAGAAGCCGCCCGGCCAGTCGATCCCGTCGACCATCGCATAGGCGGCGTCACGGGCTTCGCGCAGCGACGCGCTCCTTGCGGTGACGTTCAGGACGCGCCCGCCGGTGGCGACAATCCCGGTCTCGCCGGCTGCGGTTCCTGCATGAAAGACCATGTGGCGGCTGTCTTCGGGAAGCCCCTCCAACCCGCTGATCTGACTGCCTTTCGCGTAGGTTCCGGGATAGCCGTTTGCGGCCATCACCACAGTCAGGGCGTGGTCCTCGGCCCAGTTGACCTGCGCCTGATCCAGCCGCCCCTCGGCGCAGGCGAGCAAGAGGTCCAGCGCCTGCGCGCCAAGCCGCATCATCAGCACCTGGGTTTCCGGGTCGCCGAAACGGGCGTTGTATTCGACAAGGCGCGCGCGGCCGTCTTCGATCATCAGTCCCGCGAAGAGGACACCCTGATAGGGCGTGCCGCGCCGGGCCATTTCCCGGATCGTCGGCAGGATGGTGGTTTCCATCACCTCGCGCTGCACCTCCGGTGTCAGGACCGGGGCCGGAGAATAGGCCCCCATGCCGCCGGTGTTGGGGCCGGTATCGCCGTCGCCCACCCTTTTGTGGTCCTGTGCGGTGCCGATTGGGAGCGCGTTCACCCCATCGGTCAGGACGAAGAAGCTCGCCTCCTCGCCGGCCATGAACTCTTCGATCACGACCTCGGCCCCGGCTGCGCCGAATTCGCCGCCGAACATGTCGTCGATGGCCGCAAGGGCTTCGGCTTCGGTCATCGCGACGATGACGCCCTTTCCGGCGGCGAGACCATCGGCCTTGACGACGATGGGGGCACCCTGCGCATGGACGTAGTCTCGGGCCAGAGCGGCTTCGGAGAAGCGGGCCCAGGCGGCGGTGGGGGCGTCGCAGGCGTCGCAGATTTCCTTGGTGAAGGCCTTGGAGGCCTCCAGTCTTGCGGCGGCGGCTGAGGGGCCGAAGGTCAGAAGCCCCGCCGCGCGGGTGGCATCGGCGACCCCGGCGGCAAGGGGGGCCTCGGGGCCGACAATGACGAAGTCGATGGCGTTTTCTTCGCAGAAGGTCACCACGGTTGCGCCGTCAAGGATGTCGATGTCAGCGCATTCGGCCAGCAACGCAATGCCCGCGTTGCCGGGGGCGACGATCAGCCGGTCGGTCTTGGGGTTCTGCTTCACGGCCCACGCAAGGGCATGTTCGCGGCCGCCGGAGCCAAGGATCAGGATGTTCATGGCCGCGCCCCCGCTTGGAACTTTCGTATCGGCGTCATAGGGTCGGGGCCGACGGAGGGCAAGCGCCATGGACCTGATCGACGACGACGCCTCCGCACCGCAGGGCAACCAGCCCGAATACACCGTCTCCGAGCTTTCGGGCGCGGTTAAGCGGGTGATCGAGGGCGAGTTCGGCCTTGTCCGCGTCCGGGGCGAGGTGGGGCGGGTGTCGCGTCCGGCCTCGGGGCATCTTTACTTCGACCTGAAGGATGATCGCAGCGTGATTGCCGCGATCAGCTGGAAGGGGCAGGTCGCCAAGATGCAGGTGCGCCCCGAAGAAGGGATGGAGGTTGTCGCCACCGGGCGGATGACCACGTTCCCGGGCCAGTCGAAGTATCAGCTGATCGTCGAAGATGTTGCCCCGGCGGGGGCGGGTGCCCTGATGGCGATGCTGGAAAAGCGCAAGGCGGCGCTTGGGGCCGAAGGGCTGTTCGACCCCGCCCGGAAAAAGCCGATCCCCTATCTGCCGCAGGTGATCGGGGTGGTGACCTCACCCAGCGGGGCGGTGATCCGGGACATCCTGCATCGCCTCCGCGACCGCTTTCCCCGGCATGTGCTGGTCTGGCCGGTGGCAGTGCAGGGACAGGACTGTGCGGCGCAGGTGGCGGCGGCGATCAAGGGGTTCAACGCGATCGACCCGGGAGGGCCGATCCCGCGCCCCGATGTGCTGATCGTGGCGCGCGGGGGTGGGTCGCTGGAGGACCTTTGGGGGTTCAACGAAGAGGTCGTCGTGCGGGCGGCGGCGGGGTCGGCCATTCCGCTGATCTCGGCCGTGGGGCATGAGACGGATACCACGCTGATTGACTATGCCGCCGACTTGCGCGCGCCGACCCCCACGGCGGCGGCAGAGCTTGCAGTTCCGGTGCGGCTGGAGCTGCTGGCGGCACTGGAGGCGCAGGGTGCGCGGCTGGTGCGTGGGGTGGGGCAGGGCGTGACCTTGCGGCGGCAACGGCTGCGGGACCTTGGCCGCGCGCTGCCTCGGGTCGAGACGCTGGTCGCGTCGCCCCGGCAGCGGCTGGACGGGGCGGGGTTGCGGCTGGGCGCCGGGCTGGGGTTGGCGGTCGCGCGAAAGCATCGCGACTTCGACCGGGTGGCGGGGCGGTTGCAGCCGCAGGCTTTGCGGGCGGTGGTGGCGCGCCAGCCGCTTCTCCTTCTCGAAGTCGGCGCTGCCGGGCT